>NZ_BSBI01000001.1:0-1064443 GCF_034961445.1 Streptomyces yaizuensis | reverse complement strand
GGTGGTTCGCCGAGCTCACGCAGAAGAAACTCAAGCGCGGCGTCCACCGCTCCGTCCAGGCCCTCGAACACGACATCCGCACCTGGCTCACCGACTGGAACGAACACCCCAGACCGTTCATCTGGACCAAGACCGCCGACGAGATCCTCGACAAAGTCGCCCACTACTGCCGACGAATCTCCGACTCAGGTCACTAGGGCCTGTCTGACGGATCTCGCTGGGCTCGGGTGGCCCGGCACCGCACTCCCCCTGGGCCTGGGGCCCGGGTGGGGGTGCCCCCGGCGGAGTCAGGGCGAGTACCCCCATCCTCCGCCTTGCGATCCGTCCCCCCGGGCCCTGGGGGCCTGGGGAGACCCCACGCACCAGACCCCGCTCCTTGATCCAGCCTGATCCACACGAAAGACCCCCAGTGACCTGAGTCGGAAGTTCTCCGGCAGATCGTCGGCTCCGGTTCACGCGCGGCATCCAACAGCGCTCGCGAACGCCGCCGGTGGCGGCCTCGCGTGGTCGCCGTCGGCGCATCGGGCATCGGGCATCGGGCATCGGGCATCCGGCATCGGGCATCCGGCATCCGGCATCCGGCATCCGGCAGGAACTACCTGGGGTTCTTTAACTCAGGTCACTGGGCGGTGGCCGGGTGCCGGCCCGTGGCCAGGTCCGCCCGGTGGTCCCCCGCCGCCCCGGGCCCGGGCCCCGGCACATCCAGGCGCAGCAGGTCGTCCCAGGTCTCGCGCCGTACCACCAGCCGGGCGTCGCCGTCCCGGACGAAGACCACGGCGGGCCGGGGCAGCTTGTTGTAGTTGGAGGCCATGGCGTAGCCGTACGCCCCGGTGACCGGTGTCGCCAGCAGGTCGGACACGCGCAGGTCGGCGGGGAGCGCCGCGTCGTCGATGATCACGTCGCCGCTCTCGCAGTGCTTGCCGACCACCCGGGCGCGCAGGGGGCGGGGCGCGTGGGGAGCGCGGGGCAGGAACGCCTCGTACCGGCCGGCGTACAGGGCGGGGCGGAGGTTGTCGCTCATCCCGCCGTCGACGCCGACATATGTCCGGATGCCCTTGATCCGTTTGATGGTGCCCACCCGGTACAGGGTCAGTCCCGCCCGCGCGGTGACCGACCGGCCGGGCTCGACGGTGATCTCGCCCCGCCAGCCCGCGTCCCGGGCGGCGGCCCGTACCCGGGTCGCCCAGTCGGCGAAGGACGGGACGGTCTGCCCGGCCTCGTAGGCCACTCCGAGCCCGCCGCCGACGGTGAGCCCGTCGACCCCGGCCCCGACCGCGAACCGGGCGACGGCGGCGGCGCCGTCCGCGAGCCGCGTCGCGTCGAGGACCTGCGAGCCCACGTGGGCGTGGACGCCCGCGAGGACCATCGCGGCCGATTTCCGGGCCCGGCGCACGGCTGCCGCGGCGTCCCCGGTGGCCAGTCCGAACCCGAACTTGGAGTCGGTGCCCCCGGTACGGATCGCCTCGTGGTCCCCGGCCGCCACGCCGGGCGCCACCCGCAGCACCACCGGTACCGGGGCGATCCCCGCCGTCGCGTGGAGGCGTTCGATCCGGTCCATCTCGTCGAAGCTGTCGACCACGATGTGCCGCACCCCGGCCGCGGCCGCCGCGAGAAGCTCGCCGTCGTCCTTGTTGTTGCCGTGGACCACGATCCGGTCGCCGGGCACGCCCGCGTGCAGGGCGACCCGCAGCTCACCGCCCGAGGCGACGTCCAGCAGCAGGCCCTCCTCGTGGGCGAGCCGGGCCATGGCGGTGCACAGGAACGCCTTGGAGGCGTACGCGACGTTCCCCGGCCCGAAGGCGGTGATGGCCTCCCGGCACCGCTGCCGCAGGTGTTCCTCGTCGTACACGAACAGTGGTGTCCCGAACCTGCGCCCCAGCTCGGCGAGCGGAACACCGCCGACGGACAGGCCCGACGGGCCGTCCTCGGCGGTGAGGGGAAGCAGGTCCGGGGAGATGGCGGTGGTCATGGTTCCTCCCCGTGGCCGGACTCACAGCCATCCTCCGTCCTCGGCCAAGGAGACCAAAGCGGATTCTTCCGGGGGTCAGCATCGAGAATTCCGATGCTGACCGGCTCCCCCTCCCCCGTGGCCCGGGCGGCCTGTCGGGGCGTGCGCCGGGCGGTCAGGCCGCGGGATCGGGGGCCGTACCGCGCGTGGTGCTCTCGGCCTCCTCCAGCCAGCGGGTGTACCAGCGGTGGAAGGTGAGGGGGTGCCCCTCGCGGTCGAGGAGGGGTTCGAGGTCGGCGTCGTCGGCCCGCGGGTCGGACCAGACGGTGCCGCGGTGGGGGCCGCTGACGACCAGCCACTCGCGCAGCGCGCAGCCGAGGTCGCAGATCACGACGGCCCCGGCGGTGCGCGCGGGGTCGAGGAAGACGTCGGCCCACCGCTCCTCCCACGCCTCGTACGCGGTCTCGAAGTCCTCGACGCCGGCGAAGTCGTCCTCGTCGGGGCACTGGGCGCGCAGGGCGTCGACGGCGTCCGCGGCGGGGTGCGCCCCGGGGAACGGCCGCGCCAGCAGGGAGAGATCGGTCAGGTCCGCGCTGTCGCCGTCCCAGCTCCAGCGGCCTTCCGTGTGCCGTACGGGGAAGAGGCCGTAGGCGGGTCCCGCCCCGCCCGCGCCGACCCGGGTGAGGAAGGTCCGGTACTCCTCGGGGAGCACCACCCCGAGCTGCTCCTCCAACCCGGTGACCTCGTCCTTCGACAGTGGGTCCGCCAGGGTCCAGCCGTGCCCGGCGGCCCCGAAGACCTTTCCGGCCGGCTCCAGGGCGCCCAGCGCCGCGACGCGTTCCCGTATCCCTGCCCACAACTGATCGCTCATGCGCGGAGCCTACGGTCGCCCACTGACAGTTCCCCGCCGTCCCCCGCGGTGGGGGACGATGGAACCATGGAGGAGGACGTGAGCGGAATCGTTCTGAGCAAGCAGGACCTTCGTGAGGTCACCGCGTTCGCGGCGGTGTGCGCGGAGGCGGTGCTCACGCTCTTCGAGGCCGACCGGCCGGACGACTCGCGGCCCCGGGATGCGATCGGTGCCGCGTGGGAGTTCGCCCGGGGCGGCGAGCGGGGAAAGGCCCTGCGCGACATGGCCTGGGCGGCGCTCCGGGCGGCCAAGGACGCAAAGAGCCCGGCCGCGTGCGAGGCGGCGCGGGCGGCGATGGCCTCGGCGGGCGCCGCGTATCTGCATCCCTTGGCCAAAGCCACGCAGGTCAAGCACATTCTCGGCGCGGGCGCCCATGCGGCCAGGGCGGCCGAACTCGCCGCCGGCGACGATCGGAGTGTGGGAGCCGGACACGTCGAGCGCATGGCGCAGCGTGCGACACCTGTGGTCGTCGATGTCCTCGAACGGTTTCCGGTGGCACCGGCCGGCGGCGGACGGGTCGGCGAGTTGATCCGTGTGCTGGACGCCCGCCTTCGCCGGTGAGTCTCTTCCGACTCGCGCGGGTCGGCGCACGGGGTCTCGAACGCGGCCCCGCGCGCCAACCCGTGCGCCGTTCTGTCCGACGCCGTGTCCGATGTCCTGTCCGGTGTCCTGTCCGTGCGGGACGGCAGCAGTCGCGTCGGTGAGGTGAGTGCCGCCCGGAGTCCGGATACCGTGCAGCCCCTGACGGGCGGGCGGTGTCACCTCCGCGCCGTCCCGCCAGGAGCTTCCGCGCGGCTGTCGGTTACGCGTCCGGCCGCCAGTCGAACGGGAAGTGCTTGCTGGACCCGCCGCGGTACTCGCGGGAGAAGTCGAAGCCTTCGGCGCGGTCCGCGCTCACCACACCCCACGTCGCCACCTGGCCGGGCCCCACCTCCGCCCCGGGGGCGTTGATCAGCTGCACCCGGCGTCCGGGGTCGGACGTGGGCCCGGTCAGCGCGGTGGCCCCCACGCTCACCTTGTCGGACACGGTCGCGCGCCAGTACGCGAGGTCAGCCGCCGCGTCGAAGCGGATCGGGGCGTACTGCACCTCGCGCACTTCGCTGATCAGTGAACCGAACTTGCCCGGCCATCCGCCGACGTTACCCCGGAAGATCTCCTCCAGGGCGTCCCGCTGCTCCTGCGTCCCCTTCGCGTCGATGTAGAACATCGCCTTCATCGTGGCGTCGGGGTCGTCCACCCACATGTTCCCGGCGAACTCGCCGAGCGCCACGACGCCCAGGCCGTCCAGGCGCACGTCTGCGAAGTGCCCTTCATGGATCTGCCATACGAGCGTGAACAGGCAGGCGCCGTCCGTCGGCGCCTGCGCGAAGGTGCAAGGACAGGGCATCGAGCAGCTGCACACGTCGAACCACTCGCCCTTGAGGTGCCAGTTCGTCTCACTCATCGCCGTTCCCTTCTCGCAAATACCCCGGCGGGGTATGCATCTGACGGGAGGTTAACCCGGCGGCCGCGACCGCGTCAAATACCCATAGGGGGTATACGGAAGGGCTGCGGCGGTACGTTGGGCCGATGACCGAATCCCTGCCGCCCGGCGGCGTCGTACTCGACCCGGACGAACTGGACGCCCGGTGGGCGGACTCGTGGCGGCCGGAGGACGTGGCGGAGCGGTTAGACGGGGTCGGCGCGCCGTGGTGCGTCGCGGCGGGGTGGGCGCTCGATCTGTTCCGCGGCGCCCCGTCGCGGCCGCACGGCGATCTGGAGATCGCGGTGCCCGCAGCGGGGTTCCCGGAGATCCGGGACCGCTTCCCCGCGTACGTGTTCGACGCGGTGGGCTCGGGGCGGGTCTGGGCGGGGGCGGGAGCCGGGGAACTGGCGGCCACGCACCAGACCTGGCTGCGGGATCCGGCGAGCGGCCGGTTCCTGCTCGATGTCTTCCGCGAGCCGCACGAGGGCGGGACGTGGATCTGCCGGCGGGACGCGGGGCTGCGGCTTCCGTACGACAGGATCATCGAGCGGACGGCGGACGGGATCCCCTACCTGGCGCCCGAACTGGTCCTGCTGTTCAAGGCGAAGGCGACACGGCCCAAGGACCGGGCCGACTTCGACGGCGTGCTGCCGCTGCTGGGCCGGGCCCGGCGGGACGCCCTGAGCGGGTGGCTGGAGCGCGTGCACCCCGGGCATCCGTGGCTGGCGGAACTGGCGGGGCGGTGACGCGGGCCGCGCCCGGGCCCGGGCTGACCGGCGGGCGGACCGTCCGGGGCGTCACGCCTGCGGGGCGACGATCACCACGGCGTCCGGGCCGGCCCGGTGGCGGGCCTCGTCCGGGTCCGCCACCAGATGGACCCGGACGAGGTTGCCGAGGTCCCGGGAGAGTTCCCGCGCCAGCGTGTCGAGCCGGGTGGGCCAGTCACCGGGGGCGTGCTCCGGTGCCACGGCCACGATCTCCAGGAGATCGGCGGGGTGGGCCGCCGTACCCTCGGCGACCTTCCCGAAGAGCGCGAGCCGCGCGGGGGCCGGGTCGAGGGACTCGGCGACCCGGCGCCGGACCTCGTCCACGAGGTGACCGCGCAGATCGGTGAGCCGGGTCAGCGCGTCCCACACGAGGTGTCCCTCGACCACGCGCACCTCCTCGCCGCGCCGGCGCGGCATCAGCATGCCCAGCAGCCCGAGCCGGAAGAGCACGGTCTCCAGCTGGGTGGCGGCCACCGAGGCTTCGCGGGCGAGCCGTTCGACACCGAGGGCGTCGCCGCCCGCCGTCTCCCGGTGGGCGGCGAGAGCCGTCACCGTACGGCCGGAGGCTCCGGGGAAGAGGGCGGTGAGAGGGGTGCCGAAGTTCACGGTGGTCCTTGCGCGTGGTGGGTGCGGGCCCCCTCCCGGGGGACCCGGCAGGGAGGATCGGGGAGCTGCCCCCGATCCTCGAACCTCAGGTGCACCTGAGGTCAAGCCGGGCCCTGCCGGGTTCGCACGGCGCGTCAGGCGCCGGTGCCGGCCGTGCCGGTCAGCAGCCGGGAGGTGATGTCCGCGAGGCGCTTGCCCTGGTAGCGGGCGGCGTCGAGGACGTTGGCGCCGGGCAGCTCGCCGGCGCCCGAGGCGTGGGCGGTGCCGTAGGGGTTGCCGTTGGCGGCGTACACGGTCTGGTCGGTGTAGCCGGGCGGGACGATCAGCGAGCCCCAGTGGTACAGCGTGTTGTACAGGGCCAGCAGGGTCGACTCGTTGCCGCCGTGGAGGTTGGAGGCGCTGACGAACGCGGTGCTGGGCTTGTCGGCGAAGACGCCGCGCTGCCAGAGGCCGCCGGTGCCGTCGATGAACTGCTTGAGCTGGGAGGCGACGTTGCCGAAGCGGGTCGGCGTGCCGAACGCGTAGGCGTCGGCCCATTCGAGGTCGTCGTGGGTGGCGATCTCGACGCCCCGGGTGGCGTCGACGTGGGCACGCCAGGCCGCGTTGGAGTCGATGGCCGCGTCCGGGGCCAGCTCGGCCACCCGGCGGAGCCGCACCTCGGCTCCGGCCTGCCGCGCGCCTTCCGCGACAGCCTCGGCGAGGTGGTGCACGCTCCCGGTCGACGAGTAGTAGACGACGGCGATCCTGGGGGTGACAGGGGTGGTCATGACGGCCCTTTCGGCAGCGGCGACAGAAGCGGATAGCTATCCGCTTCCAGGAAGGTATGTGATTCAACGAACCCTTGGCAAGCCCTAACCGGATAGCTATCCGCTAGACTCGGGGGCAGAGAGACGGGGTACGGGAGCCACGGCGGCCACCCCGCGCAAGACGTCCGGCCGGCAGGGCGGGACAGAACGGAGTTCGCGCGTGCACTCCCCCGACTCCCGGCCCGTCGACCTCCCCCTCGTCCCCTTCCCCGCCGCGCCCGCCCCGGCGCCCCCCGGCCCGCGCGCGGACGCCGCGCACAACCGGCGCAAGATCCTCGACGCCGCCGCCCGGCTCGTGGCCGACCAGGGCCCCGACGCCCTCACCATGAACGCGGTCGCCCGCGCGGCCGGGACCGGGGTGGGCACGGTCTACCGGCGCTTCGGCGATGTCTCCCAGCTCTTCTCGGCCCTCCTGGACGAGCGGGAGCAGCAGTTCCAGGAGGCGTTCATGGCCGGACCGCCGCCCCTCGGCCCCGGCGCACCGCCGGGAGAGCGGCTGCGTGCCTTTCTGTACGCGCTGGCGGACCGCGTCATCGATCAGCGCGCGCTCCTCCTCGCCGGGGAGAACGCCTCCCCCATCGGCCGCTACCACCACGACTCCTATCTGGCCAGGCACACCCATCTGACCCTGCTGGTGCGGGGGGTGCGTCCGGCGGCCGACGCCCCGCTCCTCGCGCATCTGCTGCTCGCGCCCTTCGCGCCCAGCCTCATCACCCACCTCACGCGCGAGCGCGGGCAGAGTGCGGAGCAGATCAAGAAGTGCGTCGACGACCTGGTCGCCGGGGTGCTGCCGGACTGATCCGGCCACCGTGCGCAGGGCTGCCGGGGCGTCGGCCGGGTGCCGTACGGAGCGGTGCGCCCGGCGCGATCCGGCCGGACGGGCGAGCGGTGCGTCCGGCGCGATCCGGTCGGACGGGCGAGCGGTGCGTCCGGCGCGATCCGGTCGAACGGGCAAGGGGGCGTCAGTCGTTGACGGTCCTGCCCAGCCAGGCGCCGGCGGCGCGCATGCCGAGGGTGCCGGCCCCGAAGGTGTACGCCCCGGACGGGGTGATCCCGGCGGCGGTGGAGCGCAGGACCCACACCGATCCGTTGCCCGCGTTCTCGTACACGGCGGACGCGATCAGTCCCGCCCTGCCGTCGCCGTCGGTGTCGGTCAGGTCGGTCGCCGAGCCGAAGCCGTCGCCGCGCTCGGCCGTGCCGGGCACGCCCCGGGTGTCCTGTCCGACGGACATCGCGCCCGCTCCGGTCGGCCCGTTCCGGGTGCCGCGCAGGACGACCACCGAACCGGCGTCCTTGACGGGGCCGATGTCCTCCCCGGGGACGCCGACCGAGACATCCGGGTACCGGTCGCCGTCGGTGTCGCCGACCGACAGGCCCCGGCCGAAGGCGTCGCCCCACTCGGCCGTCCCGGGGACACCTGGGCTGTCCTGGTCGAGGGAGCGGGTCCGCGCGAGAACGGGTCCCCGCGCGGAGCCGGGGACGAAGGTGACCATGCCGCCCTTGGCCGTCGGGATGGTGGGGGCGCCCTCGTTGCCGTCGAGGGAGCGGCCGATGACGAGGTCGCCGTAGCCGTCCCGGTCGATGTCGCCGATCTCGACGTTGTCGCCGCCCTGCCGTTCGGTGCCGACGGCGGTCATGGGGCCGGGCCCCTGGGCGGTGCCCAGCAGGAGGCCCGTCGTCCCGGCCGCGTCCACGTCGCCGTTGCCGTACCAGGTCGCCGCGATGTCCGTGCGGCCGTCGCCGTCGACGTCCCCCGCGGCCAGGTCCCGGATCTCCGTGTCGGGTACGCCGGGGACCGTGGCGGCCGAGGTCGCGGCCCCGGTGCGGGTGAACGGCCCGGAGAGCACCCGCACTTCGTCCGCCTCGACGCTCGCGACGTCCTGGTCGCCGTCGCCGTCGAAGTCGCCGGCGACGACCTGGTCGCCCAGTTCCCCGCCCTCGGTGGTGCCGTCGCGGAGCACGGCGGAGCCCGCGAGTCCCTGCGGGCTCCCCCAGACGACGTAGAGGGCACCCGCGTCCCGGGTCTGGCGGATGTCCTCGCGGGCGGCCCCGACCAGCAGGTCGGTGTAGCCGTCGCTGTCGAGATCGGCGCTGGTCACGGAGGTGCCGAACCAGTCGTACGGCTCGGCGGCCCCGGCGATCCCGTCGATGTCCTGGTGGAGGATCTGCCGGTGTCCGGTCAGCGGCCCGGACCGGGAGCCGTAGAGCACGGCGACGTATCCGGCCCGGTAACTGCCGCCGGCCCAGGCCCGGGGCGCGGTGACGGCGACATCGCGCAGACCGTCACCGTCGAAGTCCTCCGGCTGCGCCGCCGGCCGGGCCGTGCTCCCCTGCCGTGTCCCGTCCCCGGGCGCGGCGGCGGCGACCGGCGCGGTCAGGGTGCCGGCCACCGCGATCGCGGCCGCCAGCGCCAGGGTGTGCCGGGCTCCGGGGCGCCGTGCGCGGACCGGTCCGTGTGCGGTTGCTCCGTGTGGCTTCATGGTCTGGCTCTCCCAGGGGTCTGTGGGTACGTGGGATTCGGTCACCGGGCGGGGGCTACTGGCCGAAACTGACGCCGAAGTCGTCCTGCGCGTCGGGGTGGAGGCCGAGAGTGCCCTGTCCGAAAGTGATGGCGCCCTTGGTATCCACCCCGGCGGCGGACGAGGTCCGTGCAGCCGTCCCGGTCGAGGTCGCCGGTGGTGGTGACGGAGCCGAAGGCGTCACCGGACTCCGGTGTGCCCGGCACGCCGGGGCTGTCCTGGTGGACGATGTGCCGGCGGGCGTGGAGGGGGCCGGTGCGGGAGCCGTGGAGCACGGCCGTGCAGCCCGGCGTCAGGGCCTCCTCGGTGGTCGCCGTGGTCGCCGTGGTCGCCGTGCCGGCTCCGGCCGCCGAAACGACGAGGTCCCCGTAGCCGTCGCCGTCGACGTCCGCCGGGGGTGCCGTCGCCTCCCGCTGCGGCGCGGCGGCCGCGGTGGTGGCGGGCGGGACCTCCCCAGGAGCGGAGTGCGCGGCGGCCGGGACGGTCAGGGCACCGGCGACCGCGAGGACGGCGGCGGAACCCAGGACGTGGCGCGCTCCACGTGCGTTCATGGTCGTTCCTCCTGTGAGGGGAGCGGCTCGGGGAGGGAGCGGCGGCAGGGACAGCGGCGCTCTCCCCGCACCGGGAGCGGCGCCGGTCAGCGGTCGTTGAAGGAGCCGCCCAGGCCCCCTCGGGCGCCCCAGGTGCCCAGGGACCCGGCCCCGAAGGCGAGGGATCCCTTCGCGGTGGCCCCGGCGGCACTGCCCCGGAAGACCCACACCGCCCCGGCCGCCCGGTTCTCCAGCGGGGCACCGGCGATCAGCTCGCCCTTCCCGTCGCCGTCGAGATCGGTGACGGTGGTGGTGCCGGCGAACCTGTCGCGGTGTTCGGCGGCGCCGGGGACCCCGGCGGTGTCCTGGCTGAACACCCGCGAACCCCGGCCCGTCGGGCCGTCCTTGGTGCCGGGCAGCAGGACGACGGAACCGGCCTCCTCGATGTTGTCGAAGCTCTCTCCGGGGACGCCCGCCGCGATGTCGCCGTAGCCGTCGCCGTTCACGTCGCCGACCGAGACGCCCGTGCCGAACTCGTCGCGGCTCCACCCGCCGCCGTATCCCTCGGCGATACCCGGCACCCCGGGGCTGTCCTGGTTGAAGGCCCGCGCCCGGGCGGGCAGCGGCCCCTTCGCGGAGCCGGGGATCCAGGTGATCATGCCGCCCTTGGCGGTGGGAATGTACACGTCCTCGTCGTCGCCGTCCTGGGTGCGGCCGATGACGATGTCCGCGTAGCCGTCCCGGTTCACGTCGCCGATATCGGCGTTGTCGCCGCTGAACCGCGCCGCGCCGAAGCTCTGCCACGGGCCGAGCCCCGTGGGGGTGCCCATCCGGAAGAGGGTGCCGTAGCCAGAGAGCTGTCCATAGCTCTCGGTGGTCCGGACGAGATCGGTCCTGCCGTCGCGGTTCAGGTCACCGGCCGCGAGGTCCAGGAAGCTGAACCGGTGGAACTCGTGCGGGTTGCCCTCCAGGGTCGTGCCGCCGTGCGAACCGTCGCGGCGGAACGGTCCGGAGATCTGCCGCAGCCCGTCGCGCCGCTCCACGGCGACCAGGTCCTGCTTCCCGTCGCCGTCGAAGTCACCGGCGGCGAGCGACGTGCCCACAAGGAGGTCCGGCGCGCCGCCCTCATGGACGGTGGTGGCGCCCGAAAGGCCCTTCCGTCCGCCCCAGACCACGACGACGCTTCCGGCGTCCCGGACGGCGTCGGCGCCTTCGCCGATGTCCTCGCCCGGGGCCGACACGGCGAGGTCGGTGTAGCCGTCCCGGTCGAAGTCGCCCGTCACGGGCCCGCCGCCGAAGCGGTCGCCGTCCTCGGCCCGGTCGGGTACGCCCGCCGAGTCCTGATGGATGATCTGCTTCCGTGCCAGGGGGCCGCCCGTGCGGGATCCGTACAGGACGGCGACGTATCCGGCCCCGGCCCGGCCGTTCACCGTCGCGTTGGCCGCGGAGACCACCACGTCGCGCAGGCCGTCCCCGTCGAAGTCCGACGGCTTCGCCACCGGCCGGGCCCGTGCGTCGGTCAAAGCGGCGACCGCCGGCGGTGAGGTCAGCGCGCCGGCCCCGGCGGCGATCGCGGCGGCCAGTGCCGTGGCCCGTACGGTCTCGCGTGCCTTCATCGTGGTCCTCCCCAGTGAACTGCTCGTCGGCCGGGCCGGTTTGACGCCGGTTCGACGTTCCGGCATGCGCCTGCATGACCTCCCTGGCCGCCGAAGGGTTGCACCGGATCGCCCATCACCGCGATTTCCGGCCGCCGGGGCGGTGAGGGGTGGCGGAGAGTGGGGATCACGGCCGCATTAGGGTGCCGCCATGAGCACACCGCACCTGGTCGAGATCACCCCCGCCAACCTGGACGACGCCCTCGCCGTACGGATCCGCCCGGACCAGGAACACCTGGTCGAGCCGGTGGTGCGGTCCCTGGCGGAGGCGTACGTCCACCCGGGCACGGCCTGGCCGCGCCTGATCCGGCACGAGGGCCGGACGGTCGGCTTCCTGATGGCCTTCCTCGATATCGACTGGGGCGGCGACGGGAGCGGTGACCTCCGCTCCGGGCTGTGGCGTCTCAATATCGCGGCGGACGAACAGGGCCGGGGGTACGGGAGGTTCGCGGTCGAGGCGGTCGCGGCCGAGATCCGGCGGCGCGGGGGGACGCGTCTGGTGGTCACCTGGCATCCGGGGGCGGACGGCCCGGAGGGCTTCTATCTGGGGCTCGGATTCCGGCCGACCGGGGAGACCAGCGGTGGGCAGACCGTCGGGGCGCTGGAGCTGGTCTGAGACCCGGTACGGGGCCGGGTGCCACATGCCGCCGGGGGCGGGGCGGCCCTGTCCGCGGCCGCGTCACCGGGCGGGCCGAAACCGCGGGTCCGTGCCCGTCGAGCGGGCAGACCCGGCGGAGGTGTGCCGGAGGCCGGCGCCGGGGCCCCGGGGCCGCGCGCACCGGGAACTCCCCACCATCGGCGCCGTCCACGGCCCGGTCCGGAGGGCCGCAGTGTCCGGGCCGTGGACGGGGCCCGGCACGACACGGCCGGCGGGAGGCCGGGGGCGTGCCGCCGCCGGATTGAGCGGGTCGCGCGGTGGGCAGTCGTAGGCCGGGACACCGCCTGGCCGGATGCGCTCCGTCAGCCGGCCGGCGGTCCGTACCGGCCGTACCCGGTGCGCCGTTGACACCGTTGACACAGGGAAGCGCCGCGACCGGATCCGCTCCCGGCGCTTCCCTCCGTCGCCGTCTCCGTCTCCACCGAAAGGGCCCGCCGTGCCGGTCCGTATCGCACTCGACCCCCATCAGGACGCACAGGAGCTGGCCCGTGCCCTGCGCGCGCACGGAACCGTCGTGCCCGCCGTGTGGCCGGGAGGCGTGCCCTGCTGGGCCGTCGTCGGCCACACCGAACTCGAAACCGTGCTGACCCAGCCCGGTTTCTCCCGCTCCCCCGCGCACTGGCGAGCGCTGCGCAACGGCGAGATTCCCCCGGACTGGCCGATGATCGACCATCTGAGCCGGCAGTGGATGCTGACGTCCGACGGCGCCGACCACACCCGGCTGCGGCGGGTCGCCTCCGGAGCCTTCACCGCCCGCCGGGTGGCCGCGCTGCGCCCCGCCGTCCAGCGGACCGCCGACACCCTGCTGGACGCGCTGGAACCGTTGCGGGACCCCGTCGATCTGCGGACCGGGTACGCGCTGCCGCTCGCCCTCGATGTTCTGTGCTCCCTGCTCGGCGTCCCCGGGGAGGAGCGGCCGGAGGCGACCTCCCTCGTCCTGCGGGCGCTGTCGCGGGCCGCGCTGACGCCCGGGGAGTCGGCGCGGCTGAGCGGTGAGATCCATGCCCTCCTCGACCGCCTGCTGGACGGCGCCGCGGACGGGGTCACGGGCGCGCGAGGCGGCGCCGCGGAGCCCGACGCCACCACCGGCACCGACGCCTCCCTGGTGGCCGACCTCGAACGGGCCACCCGCACCGGCGGCCTGACCCGCCGGGAAGCACGGGACACGCTCTGGCTCCTCCTCGGAGCGGGCTTCGACACCACCGTCGGCGCCCTGGTCAACACCGTGCGCGCGCTCTTCGACCACCCGGAGCAGCTGCGGCGGGTCCTGGCCGCGGACATCTCCTGGGACGACGTCGTCGAAGAGGCGCTGCGGTACGACTCCAGCGTCTTCTCGCTGCCCTTCGCCTTCTCCCGGGAGGACGTCGTGCTCGGCGGCCGGCAGGTGCGGCAGGGCGACGCGCTGCTGCTCTGCTACACCGCCGCCAACCGCGATCCGCGGCGGCGCCCGGACGCCGACCGGTTCCGTGTGCCCGACGGCCGAGAACCCCATCTCGCCTTCGGGCACGGCCCGCATTTCTGCCTCGGCGCCCCGCTCGCCCGGCTGCAACTGCGCACCGCCCTCGAAGCGCTGTTCCTGCGCTTCCCCGGGCTGCGTCCGGCCGGTCCGCCGGGGCCGCCGGCCACCTCACTGATCATCAACAGTGTCGGCGGTCTGCTGGTCACCGCCGGTCCGCAGCGGCCGGGGGTACGGGTCCCGTCGGCCGCGGAGGGCGGGGCGGAGCGGCGGGGCACCGGGTGACGGGCAGCTCCTGGAAACCTCCGGCGTGCGTCATCCGTACGCGCAGCTCCTCCAGCGGTGCGGCCGGGGCGCCGGAGGAAGCGGCCGAGCAGCGCGCTGAGGACGGTACGCGGCCCGACCCGGGCGAGGCCGCGACCGTCGAGGGGGCCATGAGGGCGGCCGTGCCACCGGATCCGGCGTGCCGTCGCGGGGCGGGCAGGCGGGCGCCCTAGCGTGCGGCCCATGAAGACCCTCCGTACCGGCGTGCGGGCCGCCGCCGTCCTCGTCGCCGCGCTGACCTGCGCCGCCCCCGCTCCCAGCGCCACGGCGGAGGACGGCTGGCTGCCGACCGGGGAGGGCATCACCCACGGGCTGAGCGGGCTGGCGGTCGCCGGCGCCACCGGGGACGAGGCGGATGTCCTGGCGGTCCACGACAACAAGCGGACCGGGGAGGCGCGGGTCTCCCGGATCCGCTTCGCGCCGGGCGGGCCCGCGCGGGCCGAGGAGCGGCAGTGGGTCGGCGAACGGCTGCCGGTGGACCTGGAGGCGCTGGCCGAGGTGCCGGGGCGGCCCGGCGAGTTCGTCGCGTTCGAGAGTTCGGGCCGGGGCTTCCACATCCGGCTGGAGGGCGCCTCGGTGCGGGCGCTGCGGGAGTTCACCGTCCCCGGTGTCGCCGACGGCGCCCACGCCGAGAACTACGAGGGGTTCGCGCTGGTGCGCCGGGCGGGGGCGCTGGCGGCCCTGTGGGCGCACCGGGGGCGTGACCAGGAGCCCGCCGTCGTGCATCTGGCCCGGCTGGACTGGGCCACCCTCTCCTTCGGGCCCCGGACGTCCCACACCGTACGGGTGCCGTATCCCGGGGCGGACGTCCGGCACATCAGCGATCTGGAGGTGTCACCGGCCGGGGAGGTGCTCACCTCGGCCGCGTCCGACCCCGGTGACGACGGGCCGTTCGACAGCGCCGTGTACGCCGTGGGGCGTGTCACGGGCGGTCTGTTCCTGGGGCCCGGGTTCGCGCCGTATCCGGGGCCGGTGCTGCTGGAGGTGTTCACCGGTCACAAGATCGAGGCGCTGGCGTGCCGGGGTGGCGTCCCGGACACGGTCCTCGGGAGCGATGACGAGAACCAGGGCGGCTCGGTGCGGCCGGCGGCGTTCTGCGCGAACGGCCGCTGACGCCGGGCCGGGGATCCGGCGCCGCTGTCGCCGGTCGCCACCGTCACGGGCGGCACAGGCCGGGACTCCGTGGTCCGGCCACCGCGGAAGTGGCACGCCGTCGGCCCGACGGCAGCCGGCGGTACGGGGTGGACGGCCCTCCTCCGGTGCCGACCGGCCCCTGGGTGCGCGGGCGGCGACCCTGTTGGGCGACTCCCGGGCGCTTCGCGGCCGACTCCCGGGCGGACGGGTCCCGGGGCTTCCACCGCGGCGGGGCGGGGCCCTAGCGTCGTACACCGGGCGGAGCACGGCGGCGAACGGGGCGACGGGGGCGGGATGAGCGGCGACGGGGGTACGGAGAGCGGCGGAGTGCGGGGGGTGCGCGCCTGGGCGGGGGATGCCGCGGCGCGGGCCGACGAGCTGCTGCCCGGGAGCGCGGCGGGGCGGCCCACGATCGAACAGGTCGAGGCGGCGCTCCGCGAACTCCTGGAGGTGGCACGGTTCCTGGGGGACGGGGAGGCGGACGAGCCGCTGCGGGCCGCGCTGGCGTACCGGCGTGGTGCGCTGCTGGCGCTGCGGGGCATCGGGCCCGCCGCCGTGGACGGTGATCTGGCGGAGGCGGAGGGGCTGTTGCGCGCCGCGCGGCCCGTGCTGCGGGGCCGTCCGGGGACCGACGCGGCGCGGGCCGCCCTGTACCAGTTCCTGGCGATGCGGGACCGGCCGGGTGCCGACGGCCGGCCCGTGGATTCGGCCACGCTCCTGGACTGGCAGCTGGCACGCGGCGCGGAGCACTTCACGGAGCGGGCCGGGGAACTGGTGGACCTGCTGGTCGAGAGCGCGCCGGCCCTGACGGAACTGCCGGACATGATCGGCGGGGAGGAGCGGGAGCAGCTGCTCCGGTACGCCGATCTGCTGCGGACGGTGCGGGCGGGCGGGCCGGAGGCCGATGCCGCGCTGCCGGACGTGTTCCGGGAGCTGCCGGAGGGGCATCCGCTGCGCGAGGGGCTGCCGCCCTTCCTCGCGGCGCTTCTGGCGGAGGCCTCCGGTGACGGGGGCGCCACGGACGCTCCGGCGGCGACCGGTTCGGGTGGGGCCACGGATTGCGGTGCGGCCGAGGGCCCCGGAGTCCCGTCCCCGGAGGAGCAGGAGGCGATGCTCGCCTCCGTGCTGAACCTGTTCGCGGGCTTCGCGCCGGACATGGTGGACTCCCCCGAGGCCCGGCGGCTGCGGGCGGTGGTGGACGACCGGTTGCGCAGCGGCACGGAGCCCGGATCGGCCCAGATGGCGTTCGCGGCGCACGCCTCGGCGCTGTCCCGGCTGACGACCGCGATGTCCGAGCGGGATCCGGCCGCCCTCGACGACGCCCTGGGCATCCTGCGCGGCACCATCGACACGCTTCCCCCGGACGATCCGATGGTGGCGCTGCTCCGCCATCAGCAGTCGATGCTGCTCCGGATGGCGGCACGGCTCGGAGGCAGCGAGGACGACCAGGCGGCCGCCGAGCAGTTGTCCGGGGACATCCTCCCGATCGGTAGGGCGGAAGCGGACGCCCCGGTCCGGCTGATGTCGCTGCATGCCGCCGTGCAGCGGGCCGCCGGGGCGGCGGACGCGGACGCGCTGGCGGATCTCGTCCACGAGCTGGAAGCCCTGTCGACGGAGTGCGCGGAACAGCCCTGGTTGGGTCCGGGGGTGCGGATGGTGCTCGGCGAGGCGCTGATGGAGCAGGGGCGGATATCCGGCGACCCGGAACGCACGCTCGCCGGTGTGGGGCGGATGGAGGAGGAACTGTCCGCCGCCCTGCCCTTCGACGCCCTGCTGCCCTGGCAGGAGGGTGCCCGGATCGGGCTGAGCGCCCTGCGGGCCCGGTTGACGGACGACCCGGAGATCCTGCGGCGGACACTGCGGGACGCCGATGCCGCGCCGACCGCATCGCAGGACAGCGGCAGCGCCACGGCCGCCGACGGTGGCGCGCAGCCGGACCCCGACGTGTCGCCGTCGCCGCCGCCGTCGTCGTCGTCGCCGGAGGACGCACCGGCCGTGGCACCGCACCGGGCTGCCGAGCGCCACTGGGCCGCCGGGACGGGCCATGTCTTCCTCTACGGTCAGACCGGCGACCCCGGCGACCTCGACCGCGCGATCGAGGAGCTGGAACGGGCCCGCGCGACGCCGACGGACGGCGAGCGGTCCGGCCCCGGGGACCCCGACGCGCTCTGGCGGCTCGCGAGCGCCTACCAGTCCCGCTGGGCCCTCGCCTCCGATCTGCACGCGGCGACCGGCGCGGCCCGGGAGTCCCTGCGCGCCGTCGCGGCGAACGTCCTGCTCCAAAGCGGAGCCGAACACGGGCTGCGGGTCGCCCGGGAAGGCACCCAACGGGCCACGGAGGCGGCCGGCTGGGCGGCCTCGAACGGCTGGGTCGAGCAGGCCGTCGACATCCTGGAGTTCGGCCGGGCCATGGTGCTGCACGCCGCGTCGGTCTCCACCGACGTCCCCGGACTCCTCACCGCACGGGGGCGCCCCGACCTCGCCGACGCCTGGCGGGCCCGCGCCGTGCCGAAGAACGGCCCCGGGACCCTGTCGGGGCTGCCGAGCACCCTGCGCCGGCAGGCCCTGGAGACGCTGGGGTTCCGGAGCGCGGACGCGAACCCGTTCCCCGTACCCACCGTCGACGAACTGCGGGCCGGCATCGCGGCCGCCGACGCGGACGCCCTGGTCCATCTGATCCCCTCGCACCGGGGACAGCCGGGCTACGCCCTCGTCCTCGGACCCGATGTCAAGCCGGGGGTGATGATCCTGCCGCACCTCGCGCACAGCCGACCGCTGGAACGCTATCTCGACGCCGCGGCGGCCCGGGGCCCGGCGGCGGACGACGACGGGGCGCGGATCGACCCCGACGACGCGGAACGCACCTGGGAGGACGCGCTCGAAAAGCTCTGCGACTGGGCCTGGGAAGCCGCGATGGGGCCGCTGGTCCGGGGATTCGCGGAACAGCTCGGGGCCAACCCGCACCGCCGCACCGGACGGCCCGGCGGGCTCCGGCTGGTCCTGGTGGCCTGCGGCCGGCTCGGGGTGGTGCCCTGGCACGCGGCCCGGTTCTCACCTGAGCCCGGCACCACGCGCCACTTCTGTTCGATGGCGACCGTCAGCTACGCCGCGTCCGGCGCCCAGTTCCTGCGGTCCCTGGCACGCGCCGAACTGCCCGTGGATTCGGCACCCGTACTGATCGCCGACCCCACCATGGACCTGGTCGGGGCCACGGACGAGGTCATCGGGCTGTACAAGTCGTACTACCCGGGGGCACGGCTGTACGGGGAGTACGACGACGCCCCCGTACCCGTGGCGGGCGCGGGCACCCCGGCGGAGGTGCTGGCCCTGTTCGCGCCACCGCCGGACGGAGCCGGGAAGCCGCTGTCCCTGCTGCACGTGGCCTCGCACGCCTCCGCCGGGACCGAGCCCACCGTGTCCGCGCTCGAACTCGCGCCCCCGGACGGCACGGAGCCGCCCCCCGACGGCGCCGCCGCGGACCGGGGTCTGCTGACCGTCAGCGCGGTGCTGGACGGAGCCGCCGGCACGGGGGCCGCCGAAGACACCGCCGACGGGCCCCAGGCCGGGCCCCTGGTGGTGCTGAGCGCCTGTGAGACCGACCTCAGCCGACGCGACCACGACGAGGCACTCACCCTCGCCACCGCGTTCGTCGCCCGGGGCGCCCGGGACGTGGTGGGCTCGCGCTGGACCGTCCCCGACAACGCGTCGGCCGTACTGATGGCCGTCTTCCACCATCTGGTGGCCGTCGACGGGCTGTCCCCGCCGGACGCCCTGTGCCGGGCCCAGCTGTGGATGCTGAACCCGGCCCGCAGACCGCCGCCCTCGTTCCGGGGCGAGCTGCTGCGGGAGATGACACGGCCGGGCCTCGAACGGATCGCGGCCTGGGCCGGCTTCACCCACCAGGGACACCCCGGGAACCACGGGCCCCGGTCCCGGGCACCCGGGGCGGTGCCCTCGGCGGGGGCGGGGTGACGAAGCGGTGCGTGTCGGGGTGGTCCCGCAGTCACGTTTGTGCGGGTTGCCGCGGGGCGGGTGGGTGCGCGGGTTCTCCCGCACCGTGCGGGTCCGTTGTCGGGGACCAGTCCCCGAGCCCCTGCGCCTCAATCGCCGGCGGGGCTGAATTTGTGCGGGTTATCGTCGGGGGCCTGCCCCCGAGGCCCCCGCGCCTCAAACGCCGGCGAGGCTGAATTTGCTCGGGTTGCCGGTGCCCCAGGGGTGGCGGTGCGGCTGTTTCCGGTCGGTCGCCCTGGGGTGGGGTGCGGGTCCGTCCTCAAACGCCGGACGGGCTGAATTGCTCGGGTTGTCGTCGGGGGCCAGCCCCCGAGGCCCCCGCGCCTCAAACGCCGGCGAGGCTGGACTTTGCTCGGGTCGGCCCGGGACCGGGTGTGGTGCGGGTTGGCGGGGCCTCCGGGCTCACCTCCTCGGGGTCGGCGAGCGTACTCACCAGGTCCCGTTCGGGTCGGCCTCCGCCGATCCCCTGCGGGGGCGACCCTGCACCCCCACCCACGGACCACGCGAAGGTGGCCGGTACCCCAGGCGGGGGAAAAGGGGTGCGGGCTCGCGTTTCGTCCCGGGTCGTCCCGGGTGGGCTTCGGACGAAGGTCGTCGTCGGAGCGGGGGGTGTCGTGGCTGGGCCGGGGCGGTGGGCCTGGCCCGTGTTCTTTCCCCCGTTCGGGCCGATGACCCTGTGTGCGGTGAGCTGGTGGGTGTTCCTGGGGTGTGTGGGTGGGGGGTGCAGGGTCGCCCCCGCAGGGGATCGGCGGGAAGTCCGGCTTGCGCTGGACGGATGACCCGTAGTCCGCCGACCCCGAGGAGGTGAGCCCGGAGGCCACCGCCAACCCGCCACCGGACAACCACCCGCACCCCACACCCAGGGGCACCGGCAACCCGAGCAAATTCAGCCTCGCCGGCGATTGAGGCGCAGGGGCTCGGGGACTGGTCCCCGACGACAACCCGCACAAAACCAGCCCCTGGGAGTCCCCCCGGACGAAGTCTGGGGGAGATTGAGGACGGACCCCCACCCCGCCCCGGGGCGACCGACACAACCGGCCCGCACCGCATCCGCACCGCCGCCCGCCAGGGCCCCGCACCCCACCCGGGGTGACCGAAACAACCGACCCGCACCCCACACCGCCCAGTCACCACGGCGCCACCGCCCTCAACACCGTCACCACCAGTGCGTTGGTCGTGATCTTGTAGCGGATGATGACGAAGCGTCCGATGGTCGCGTCGCGGAGGTCCTTGTCCCGGCCGACCTGCGCGGACCCGTGTCCGTAGGGGTCATTGCCCACACTGCGCGCGATCTGGTGCTCGACCTGGGTGCGTACTCCGGGGTTGAGGGAGGCGAGTCCGGTCTCGGCGCGGTGGCTGTAGGTGATGCGGTAGCGGCTCACGGCTGGTAGGAAGTCCCGTCCTCGTTCCTGACGCCGCTCCAGTCGCCGGCCTCGATCCGCGCGGCCAGTTCGGCGTCCTCCTGCTGGGCCTCGTCGGGGAGCGCGAACCGCATGACGGCGACCAGCCGGACCTGTTCCAGCGGGGTGGAGGCGATCACCCGGTCGAACTCCTCCCGTCTCGCTTCGGGCAGGGCGGAGCGGATCTCGCCCAGTGTGTTCGGCAGCTCCACCCTCCGGCCCTGCACCACCGTGGTGAGCACGACGACCTCCCCGTCCATCGAGCGATTCACCAGCGTGGCACAGCCCTGGGAGGCCCGGCAGGGCGCACTTTCGCCGGTCCGGTGCGCGCCTCGCGCGCCCGGGAGCCGGCCGTGCCGGTGTGCGGGGGGTGTCAGCGCACGGGGACCCTGCGGGGTGGCTGATGCGACCGGGCCCGTTCGGTGGGGCGGGTGGGGGCGGGGAGCAGGTTTCTGAGGGTCTGGGAGGGTTCCAGTCCCAGTTCGTCGGAGAGAATGCACCGGCATTGTTCATATTGCCGGAGCGCGGCGCCTCTGTTTCCCGCCGCGAGATGCGCTTTCACCAGGACCCGGTGCGCGCTTTCCCGCAGGGGTTCCGCGCGGACGGCGGCGAGTCCGGCGGCGACGGCCTCTCCGTGCCGGCGGACCGCCGTCAGTCTTTCCGCCATCGCCTCCAGGGCGTACAGCCGGAGTTGGTGGTATTGCTCCCGTTCCATCAGCACCCACTCGCTCTCCGGCCATTCCGGCAGCAGGTCGGCGGAGAGGTCGACCCGGGTCTCGGTGGTGAGGATGTCGTCGCAGGGGCGGGAGATGTCGAGGAGCCGGTGCGCGCGGGCCACGGCTTCGTGCAGGTCGACGGTGATGTGCCGGGAGACCGCCAGTTCCTGGGTGGAGGTGTCGATGACGGGGTGTCCGGTCCGGGTGGCACGCCACAGGGAGGACCGGAGGTTGGCGTGGGCACGGGAGCTGGTGACGTCCGGCCAGAGTGTCCCGGCGACGAAGGCGCGGGTGCGCGGCATGCCCTGGAGCGCCAGAAAGGCGATCAGCCGCTGCGCGCTGGAGCACATCGGAACCCGTATGTGATCGACCGACAGAGCAAAGCCCTTGAGCAGTCTCAGCGTCATGACATGAGCCGGTCTGTTCATATGATTTCCCCCGGGCGATGTCGGCTCCAGCGATCTCTTTTGCGGCTTCCGGGACACTGGGTACCCATTTTACGGACAACCCATAGATCGTGTGGTGAAGTGTTCGCATAAAGGGCGTTTCCGAGACATCACCGGACCGTCGCGGAAACGTCACCCGCCCGCGCCCAGCACGTCCCTGAGCCAGGCGCGCACCGCCGTGAGCACGTCCTCCGCCTCACACGCCGCGGACGCGGGCCCGTCGCGTCCGTCGACCGAACGGATGATGCGTGCCCGGAAGCCATCGGGTCTGTCCTGTTCCACCCACACCCGCACGATCAGGATGCCGCCGCGTTCCGAGGGGGTCTCCATAAGCGGTCAAGGATGCCGTACGGCTGTCACCCGGGCGTTGTCGTCGCGTGTCCGCCGGCGTCGCCCCACAGGAGGGGGACGGGGCGGTGACGCCGGGGTGACGCGCGGGTCGCGGCGGGGCCACGCGTACCTCCCCATGCTGAGCCGGCACGTCCTCACCAGCACGACGGGGGTGGATCCGCATGGGCGACTTCGGCGTCATCGCCGATGTCTCGAACATCATCGTGGAGACTCTGACCGAGTCCCTGAGCACGCTCAGTCAGGTGGAGCCGCCGGTCGCGGAGTTGAACGACCTCTCCGGGACGGTGCAGACCCCGCCGCCCAAGCTGACGGTGTTCCTGTACGAGATCGCCGAGGATCCGTCCGCCCGCAACCGCCCCCCGGTCCGTTCGCAGCCGCCGGCGGCGCCGACCACGCGCAAGCCGCCGATGGCGCTGCTGCTGCGCTATCTCGTCACCCCCTGGGGCGGTGACCCGCCCACCCAGCACCGGATGCTGGGCCGCGCGCTCCAGACCTTCTACGACGACGCGATCCTGGACGGCACCCGGCTGTCGGGGGGCCTGTCGGGGAGCACCGAGGCGCTCCATGTCACGCTCACGCCGCTGACCCTCGACCAGAAGTCCTGGGTCTGGTACGCGATCCAGAAGCCCTACCGGCTGTCGCTGAACTACGAGGTCCGGGTGGTCGACCTGGACTCGGCGGCGGTCACGGAGGTCCGGCCGGTGCGCAGCCGCGTGGTGGACGGGCGGCCGTCGTGAGCCGGTTCCTGCCGCTGGAGCGGCCCGCGCTGTACAGCCCGGCCTGGTTCGTGCCGTACGACGAGCACGCGCGCCGGGTGCGCACGGCGGGGGTGGGTGTCCGGCTGGAGCGGTTCGCCGACGGCGGCTGGCAGCCGCTGGACGAGCGGGCGGTACGGACGCCGAGCGCGGCGCTCGTCTATCCGGGGCTGGGCCGGCGGGCGGAGCCCCGGGGGGTGCCGCCGGAGCGGCATCGCGCCCGGTTCACGGCTCCGGGCTGTCTGCCGCTGTACCCGGCGGACGGGCAGCCCTTCCAGGCCTCGCTGGCCGGTGTGGAGTTCCTGGTGCACGCGTACGGCGACGACCGGCCGCCGGCTGTGGAGGCGGCGCCCCGGCTGGTGCGGCTGCTGCCGGCGGTGTCGTATCCGTACGGGCCGGGTGTCCGCACGGTCTCCGGCAGGGTGGTCGACCCGGTGGCGCGTGCGCCGGTGGGCAACGCGCTGGTGGAGGCCCGGGGGCGGACCGGGGATCTGGTCGCCTGGCACGAGCGTGCCCTGACCGACGCCCTGGGTGCCTTCCGGCTGTCCCTGCGCTGGGAGGGCGAGCGGAGCGCCGGCCCGGAGGGGGAGGTCTTCCGGCTGGTGGCCACCGAGCGGCCGGGCCGCACCGGGTCGCTGAGCGTGCGGCTGCCCGCGGACCCCGCGAACGGGCACGTCATCGAGATCCGTGAGAGTTGAGGAGCCAGCCATGCCGGAGTATCTGAGCCCCGGGGTCTACATCGAGGAGATCGACGCGGGACCACGGCCGATCGCGGGGGTGAGCACCAGCACGGCCGGGATGGTCGGGGTCACCGCCCGGGGGCCGTCGGTGGGCAAACCGAAGCTGGTGACCACGTTCCTGGAGTACCAGAACACCTTCGGCGGCTTTCTGCCGGAGCCGGACGCCACCGTCCGTGACGCCTGGGCCGGTGACGCGGCCGAGGGCGGCCGCTGGTGGCTCTTCCCGCTGGCGGTCAAGGGCTTCTTCGACAACGGCGGCCAGCGGCTGTACGTGAAGCGGGTCGTCAGCGCGCAGGCCCTGCCCTCGTCGGGGACGCTGGGCGAGGGTCTGGTGAGCCCGGTCGCCGCGCAGGCCGCGCGGGGCGCGACCACGCTGGAGCTGGCGCATCTGATCGGGTTCGGCGGCGTCGGGCAGCAGGTGCGGATCCTGCGCGGGGACGACGGCCAGGAGGTGCACACCGCGGTCGTCGCCTCGTACGACCGGGCCGCGCGGCGGATCGTGCTGGACACTCCGCTGCCGGCGGAGGTCAGGACGGCGCGCGGGGACTACGTCCAGGTCGGGACGCGCGGCGCGGGCCCGACGCTGCGGTTCGCGGCGGTCAGCCCCGGTTCCTGGGGCGACGCGGTCCAGGTGCGGGTGGTGCCGGTGGTGTCGGCGGCGCTGCCGGTGCTGCCGGATCCGCAGGAGGGGGTCCTCTTCGTCAGCCGGCTCGTCGCGGACGCGGCGCAGGACAGCGACACCGTGGACGTGGCGGCGGTGCCCGGGCTCGACCCCGACGAGCTGCCGTCCGCGGTGTGGGCGGACATCGGCGGCACCCGGTTCCGGGTCCAGGTGAGCCAGCCCGCGGACGGCCGGGTGCGGCTGACGTTCCCCACGGGGACGGACCATCCGGCGTGGCAGTCGGGTCTCGCGGTGCGCCGGGTGCGGCGGGGCAATGTGGCCGCCGGGCAGACGCTGCGGGTCGGCGGCGCGAGCCGGCTCTACCGGGGTGCCGTCGTCCAGCTCGACGACGGGACGGCGCTGAGCGTGCGCACGGTCGGCGCGGTCGCCGCCGACGTGGTCACCTTCACCGCCCCCGTTCCGGGGACCTTCTTCGAGACGGACCGGCTCCATCTGATCGAGGCCCGGGTGGACACCCGGTACACCGATCCGGCCGGCGCGTCGGTGACGGAGACCTTCGACGGGCTGCGGCTGGCCGGGGACGGCGACACGGGGCTGCCCGTGGTGCTGGCGGCCCGCTCCCAGCTGGTGCGGGCGACGGCGCTGCCGGGTCTCTCCACCGACCCGGCGGCCTTCCCGCTGCCCCGTACCGGGTCCTGGCTGACGCTGGAGAACGGCGACGACGCCCATGACCGGCTGAGCGTGGGCGACTTCACCGGCACGGACGGCGGCAGCGGCCGGCGCACCGGCATCGTGGCGCTGGAGGACATCGACGAAGTGTCGGTCTGCGCGGTGCCCGGGGTGTGGTCGGGGACGGTCGAGTCGGCCCTGGTGACCCACTGCGAGCTGCTGCGGGACCGGTTCGCGGTGCTCGACCCGCAGGACGGTCTGGACCTGGAGGGCGTCCAGGCGTTCCGGGAGCGGTTCGACACCAAGTACGCGGCGCTGTACTACCCGTGGCTGGTGGCCCGGGATCCGTCGGTGAACCGGGACGTCGAGGTGCCGCCGTCGGGGCATCTCGCCGGGATCTACGCCCGGGTGGACGTGGAGCGGGGGGTGCACAAGGCCCCGGCCAACACGGTGATCCGGGGCATCCGGGCGGTCGACGGGATCGCCCAGGACGTGACCCGGCGCCATCAGGACCTGCTGAACCCGAGGGGGATCAACGCGCTGCGGTTCTTCCCCGGTCTCGGTCACCGGGTGTGGGGGGCGCGGACCCTGTCGTCGGACAGTTCCTGGAAGTACATCAACGTCCGGCGGCTCTTCCTCTTCCTGGAGGAGTCGATCGACGAGGGCACCCAGTGGGTGGTGTTCGAGCCCAACGACGAAGCGCTGTGGGCGCTGGTGCGGCAGACGGTGGCGAACTTCCTCACCACGGTCTGGCGCGGCGGGGCGCTCGCCGGGACCACCGCCGACGAGGCGTTCTTCGTCGCCTGCGACCGCACCACCATGACCGAGGACGATCTGGCCAACGGCCGGCTCATCTGTGTCATCGGTGTCGCGCCGGTCTTCCCGGCCGAGTTCGTGATCTTCCGGATCCAGCAGAGGACCCGCGAGACCCAGATCGCCTGAGAGTAGCCGAGGAGAGCCACCATGCCCCCTGTGACCAGGGACGACCCGTACGCGTCCTACAACTTCCAGATCATCGTGACCAATGTCAGCGACGACGGGGTCGCGGTCAGCGGTTCCTTCACGGAGGCCAGCGGGCTCGAACTGGAGATCCCGGTGATCGAGTACCGCAATGGGAGCGAGGACATCACCGTCCGCAAGATCCCGGGGCTGAAGAAGTTCACCAATCTGACCTTCAAACGCGGGGTCACCGGCCATGTCGGCTTCTGGAACTGGGTCGTCGAGGCGCTGAACGGGAAGGTGCGGCGCACCTCCGGTTCGATCGTGCTGCTGGACGAGAACCGCCAGGAGGCCATGCGGTGGAACTTCGACCGCGGCTGGCCGACCAAGTACACCGGCCCGACCCTGAGCGCGACCAAGAACGAGATCGCCATGGAGACGCTGGTGCTGGCGGTCGAGAAGCTGGAGATCGACGTCTGACATGACGACCGAAGCGCTCCCCGGAGTCTCCCTGACGTTCGTGCCGCGCGGCTCGGACGAGGAGCCGCTGCGCACGGATGTGGCGGCGTTCCTCGGCCGGTTCCGCCGGGGTCCGGCCGGTGTTCCGGTACGGGTGGAGAGCTGGCGCGATGTGCTGGGCGCGTTCGGGGCGCCGGACGGTGCCTCGGCGGCCCCGTACGCCGTGCGCGGCTTCTTCGAGAACGGCGGGCGGACGGCGTGGCTGCTGCGGGTGACCGGTCCGGGCGCGGTGGCGCGGGCCGAGTGGGCGGTCGGGGACGTGGGCGGTTTCGCCGCGCGGCGGTACACGGTGGTGGCGACCAGTCCGGGGGCCTGGGCCAACGGCGCGCGGGTCGGCATCCGGTTCCGGTCCAGCACGGTGGCCGGGCCGCCGACGGTGGATGTGCGGGTGACGGTGCCCGGGGAGCCGCCGGAGTCGTTCCCCGGGCTCGCGCCGGGCGCCCTGGAGGCCGGGGTGGCCGCGTCCCGGCTGGTGCGGCTGGTTCCGGGCGGGCCGCCGCCGGCGCCCCGGGCGCGGGTGCCGATCACGCTGACCTGGGAGCTGACGCTCACCGGGGGCGTCGACCGCCCGCCGGACCGGGGTGCCTACGCGGCTGCCGTTGCCCGGCAGGCGACGCTGCCGGAGCCGGCGCTGGTGGCCCTGCCGGACCTGGGGGCGGATCTGAGCGGCGCGGACCACCGGGAGCTGGTGCGGGAGCTGCTGGTGACCGTGCGGCCGCTGCTGGACCGGCTGGTGGTGCTGGACGTGCCGCCGGGGCTGGTGTCCGTGGACGAGGCGGTGGCGTTTGCCCGGGAGCTGGACGCGCCGGGCGAGGACCTGGCCGCGGCGACCGCCGCGGTCTACCATCCGCCGCTGCTGGTGCCCGAGGGCACGGGGGCGCGGACGGTGCCGGCGTCGGGTCATGTCCTGGGGGTCATCGCCCGGCTGGACGCCGAGCGGGGGGCGCACCACACTCCCGCCAACGCGGTGCTGCTGGAGGCGGTGGACCTGGCGGTGGCGTTCCCCGTGGCGCAGCAGGTGCGGCTGGTGGATGCGGGGATCGATCTGCTGCGGTGCACCCGGGGCCGGGGGCTCGTGGTGTGGGGCGGGCGCACGCTGTCCACCGCCCCGGACCTCCGGTACATCGCCCATCGCAGGCTGCTGCAT
This sequence comes from Streptomyces yaizuensis, assembly GCF_034961445.1. NCBI lineage: Bacteria > Bacillati > Actinomycetota > Actinomycetes > Kitasatosporales > Streptomycetaceae > Streptomyces > Streptomyces yaizuensis. Next base: position 1,037,350 of record NZ_BSBI01000001.1, on the reverse strand, counting down.
CTGCTGGTGCGGGCGATCCGGCGGGTGGCGGCGCCTTTGGTGTTCGACGTCAACTCGCCCGAGCTGCGGCTGACGCTGGTGCGGGCGCTGACGTCCGTACTGCTCGCGGCGTTCCGTGCCGGGGCGCTCGCCGGGGCCCGGCCGGAGCAGGCGTTCCGGGTGGTGTGCGACGAGGGCAACAACCCGCCGGGGCAGGACCCGGCGACGACGGTGTGCGAGGTGGAGGTCGCTCCCGCCGTTCCGATGGAGTTCATCCGGCTGCGTCTGGTGCTCGGCGCGGACCGGGGTCTGGAGGTGATCGAGGCATGACGTCGGACCCGCTGACCAAGTTCCGTTTCCTGGTGACGCTGGACCCCGGTGACGCCTATCTGCCGGCGGCGCAGGCGCTGTTGCTGCCGCTGGTGGCGTCCGGGGCGTTCCAGGAGGTCACCGGGTTGGGTGCGCAGCTGGAGGTGACGAGTTACGCGGAGGGCGGCCGCAACGACTCGGTGCACCAGCTGCCGCTGCGGCACACCTGGAGCCGGATCGTCCTCAAGCGCGGGGTGGTCCGCGACCCGGGGTTGTGGGCCTGGTACCAGGCCGGTCTCTCGGACGCGCTGGGGGCCCGCCGCGACGGGGCGGTGATCGTGCTGGGCCCGGACGGGGTGCCCGCGGCGGCGTGGGCGTTCCACGGCGGGCTCGCCGCCAAGTGGTCGGGGCCCGATCTGCACGCCGAACAGAACGCGGTCGCCGTCGAGAGTCTGGAGATCGCGCACGAGGGGCTGACCAAGGTGCTCCAGGACACGGTGGCGGCCACGATCTCACAGCTGAGCCGAGGGAGGTGACCGGGGTGCCGAAGGTGACCATTCACCATCTGGAGGTCCGGTTCCAGGTCGAGGGCGACGACGGCGCGGTGTTCACGCGCCTGTTCAACCAGCACATCCAGGCGTGGTCGCGGCTGTACGAGGACGCCTGCGCCCGGTCCCGGCAGACCCGGGCCGAGCGCCGCTTCGGGGACGGGGAGGACCGGTCGTGAGCGTGACGCCCGTGTCGTTCACCCGTCAGCGGGCCGCGCAGGCCCGGCTGGAGATCGTCCGGCCGGTGATCGCGGACGAGCGGCGGCGGCGGATCCCGCTGCGGTTCAACCCGACGGACTACAAGCTGAGCAAGAGCAACACGTTCGCGGAGATCACGATCCCGGGTCTGGAGACGCCGCCGCTCCAGTTCGTGCGCGGCGGTACGGAGACCCTGACCGTGCAGGCGCTGGTGGACACCTCGGACACGCTGGAGAACGTCCGCAGTACGTATGTGGACGCCCTGCGGGGGCTGTTGCGGCCCGACGCGCGGGAGCACGCGCCGCCGGTGGTGCGGTTCGTGTGGGACCAGGCGGTGTTCACGGGTGTGGTGGAGAAGATGGACGTCCACTACCAGATGTTCCGCCCGGACGGGGTGCCGTTGCGGGCGGCGCTCGATCTGACGCTGAAGGAGTACCGGCCGGCGGCGGTGCAGGTGGCGCAGACCCCGCGGTCGTCGCCGACGGTGGACAAGAGTTACGTGGTGCGCCGGGGCGACACCCTCAGCAGCATCTCGGCCGCGGTGTACCGGCGGCCGGACGCCTGGCGGGAGCTGGCGCGGGCCAACGGCATCAGCGATCCGCGCGAGCTGCGGCCGGGGCGGGTCCTGACCGTGCCCCGGCTGCCGTGAGGGGCCGGTGATGGCCTCCCCCACGCCGCAGGTGGCGTCGCCGGACCGGTACGCGCCCGAGTTCGAGGTCCGGATCGAGGGCCTGGAGCTGGACCCGACCACGAAGAACGACGTCATCGACATCAAGGTGAACCGGGACATCGAGGAGATGTCGGGGTTCGATCTGACGCTGAACAACTGGGACGACCGGGAGCTGCGTTTCAAGCACAGCGACTCGCGGGAGTTCCGCCTCGGCGGGCGGGTGTCGGTGCGGCTGGGGTACGCGGACCGGCTGCTGACCGTCGCCACCGGGACCATCAGCACCCTCAGCCCGAAGTTCAGCGACGGGGCGTCGCCGACGGTCGCGGTCAGCGGGGTGGACGGGCTGCTGCGGCTGAAGGACCGCAAGCCCGCCGAGAACGAGCCCAAGATCTACCGTGATCTGCCGGACTGGCGGATCGCGGAGCAGATCGCCCGGCGCAACCAGCTGCGGGTGGAGGTGACCCGGGAGGGGCCGACGCACGAGAGGGTGGTGCAGAAGAACCAGGACGACGCGACGTTCCTCATGGAACGCGCCAAGCGGCTGGATTTCGACTGCTACATCCTGCCGGACCCGGCGTCCGGGGAGGACACCCTCTACTTCATCAGGCCCACGGACGGGCGGGACGGGCGGCCGATCCGGCTGTACCGGTTGGCATACGCCCCGGGGCTGACCACGGGGCCGGCCGCGCAGCCGCCGGGGCTGATCCCCAACCTGCTGGACTTCACCCCGACGCTGACGGTGTCCCAGCAGGTCAGCAAGGTCACGGTGCGCGGCTGGGACCCCCGTACCAAGGCGCCGATCGCCTTCACCGCGACCGCCGAGAACCTGCCGGCGGGGCAGAACGCCGCCGATGGGCAGAGCGGGCCGCAGATGGCCGCGAGCACGCTGGGGAACCGGCAGGACGTGGTGGTCGACGCGCCGGTCTCCAGCGACCAGGAGGCCCGGGAGCTGGCGATCAGCCTGCTGCGGGAGCGGGCGTACGAGTTCATCACGGGGACCGGCCGGGTGGCGGGGCTGCCGGAGCTGCGGCCGGGCGACAACCTGGAGATTTTCGGCCTCGGCCGGCGGTTCTCCGGCACGTACTTCGTCAAACGGGTCGAGCACACCCTCAACACCAGTGGCTTCTTCACCACGTTCACCGGCCGGCGGATCCATCAGGGGGACCAGTGACGAGCAGGACCACGCCGCGCGCCCGCAGCGCCGACAAGCGGTACTACGGGGTCGTCGAGGCGCTCGTCGTGGAGAACGACGGCGACGACGAGGCCCGGGTGAAGCTGACCTTCCCCTGGTTCGACGGCAGCACGGTCACCGACTGGTGCCGGGTGGCGCAGCCGTACGCGGGCGGCGGGTACGGCACCGTGTTCGTGCCCGAGAAGGGCGACGAGGTGCTGGTCGCCTTCGTCCACGGGGACATGCGCTACCCGATCGTGGTGGGCGGGCTCTACAACGGCCGGGACAAGCCGCCCACGGCCCGGGCCGGGGGCCGCGACGAGAAGACGATCCGGACCCGGCACGGCCACGAGGTGGTCCTCGACGACACCCCGTCGAAGGCGGCCGTGCGGATCACCTCGGCCGCCGGGCACGTCGTCGAACTCGACGACGAGGGCAAGGCGATCAGCATCACGGCCGCCGCCGGCGGCAGCGTGACCGTCACCGCGCAGGGCGACATCACCCTCACGGCGCCCCGGGTGAGTGTCGACTCCCCCTCCATCGACCTCGGCGGCGGTGCGACCGAGCCGCTGGTCCTCGGCAACGCGCTGCTCACCGCGTTCAACACGCACACCCATCCGTCCGCCGCCGGGCCGACCGGGCCGCCGGTCGTGCCGCTCACCCCCGCCGTCCTGGCGCGGAAGGCGAGGACCGCATGAGCGAGGACTTCCTCGGCGCCGGGTGGCGCTTTCCGATCCTGCCCGATACGGCCGGGCGGCTCGGCTACGCCGTCGGCGAGGAGAGCATCGAGCACTGTCTGCGGGCGCTGCTGCTGACCGGGGTGGGCGAGCGGGTGATGCGGCCCGATCTCGGCACCCGGGCGCAGGAGTCGGTGTTCGCGCCGGGCAGTGTGCAGAGCCTGCGCGACCTGGAGGGTTCGATCGCGGACGCGGTCCGCGACCACGAGCCGCGGGTGGAGCTGGAGTCGGTGCGCGCGGAGGCCGACGCCGACGACCCGGCACGGGTGACCGTGGCGGTGGAGTACCGGATCCGGCGCAGCAACACCAAGGCCAATCTGGTCTTCCCGTACTACGCCGGCCTGCTGGGGGGCGCGTCATGACCCTGCCGCCGCCGAAGCTGGACGATCTGACCTGGGCCGACATGATGGCGGCGGTGCGCCGCCGGATCCCGGCCGAGTCGGACGGCCGCTGGACGCTGCACGCGCCCGTCGACCCCGGCATCACGCTCCTGGAGCTGTTCGCCTATCTGCTGGAGCAGCGGCTGTACTGGCTGGACCAGGTGCCCGACGCGCTGGTGGTGGCGATCCTGCGGCTGCTGGGCGTCGATCCGCCGCGCCCCGCCCGCCCGGCGGCGACGGTGCTGCGGCTGGCGGCCCGGTGGCCGGACACCGAGACACCCGTGGTGCCCGCCGGGACGGCGCTGTCGCGGGATCCCCTGGGGCGGACCACGTTCACCCTCGACGACGGGGTGAGTGTCCTTCCGCTGGAGGCGGGCGGGGAGGTCACCGTGGTCACCGACCGCGACCGGAGCGCCGACCTGCGGTCCGGGCGGGCCGTGCCGCTGCTGGCCGCCGACGGCGCCCCGGCGACGGCCCGGTTCACGCTGCCGCTGGCCGGGGAACTGCCCGCGCCGGGGCCGCTGTCGCTGCTGGTGGAGGTCGCCGCGCCGGCCGCGTGCCCGGCCGCCTGGCTGCCCGGCGCGGTCGTCGGCGTGCCCCCGCCGGCGGAGCTGACCTGGTCCTGGTTCCGGCCCGGGACGGACCGTGCGGGGCCCTTCACCCGGGTCGAGGACGGTACGGCGGGGCTGCGCCGCTCCGGTGTGGTGCGGCTTCATCCGCCGGCCGGCTGGACCACGGCGGACCGGGGGCTGCTCCTCGCGACCGGCGCGGCGACCTTTGCCGCGCCGCCGCGGCTGCTGCGGCTCGCGGTCAACGTGTCCGCGGCGCGCCACCGCGAGGAACGGACCGTCACCGGTGAGGAGCTGGCGGGACAGCTGCGCGGCTGGCTGCGGCTGCCGGGGCAGCGGCTGGAGCTGCCGGGCGCGGCGGGCCGGCTGCTCTCGGCGGAACTGGAGCTTTCGGGCGAGCGGTGGCGGCCGGTGCCGGACTTCACCTTCGGCGCCCCCGGCGAACGGATCTTCACCCTGGACCGGACGGCCGGGGCGCTGGTCTTCGGCGACGGGCTCACCGGGCACATCCCGGGCCCCGAGGGCACGGTCCGGGTCCGCTACACCGTCGGCGGCGGCCGGGACGGCAACGGCGGGCTGACGGAGAACTGGCTGCCCGCCGAGGACGCGCTCACCCGGTACGGGGCGGTGACCGGGACCAATCTGGTCCAGGCCCAGGGCGGCACGGACCCGGAGACGGTGGCGGCGGCGCGGGCCCGCGCCGCCGGGGTCCTCGGCGAGGTGACGCGCGCGGTGACCGCCGACGACTACGTCACCCTCGCCCGGACCACACCCGGTGTCGCCGTCGCGCGGGCGCACGCCTCGGTCGGGGAGCACCCGGGCTTCCCCTGTTCCCCGGTGCCGGGCGCGGTGACGGTGCGGATCGTGCCCCTCGTGCCCCGCGACGACGCCCCGGACACGGTGGCGGAGCCCCGGCCCGACCCGGGGGCGCTGCGCGCGGTCGCCGAGCGGCTGGCCGCGGCCCGGCTGCTCACGTCGGAGGTCTTCGTCCGCCCGCCCGACTACCGGGCGGTGGCGCTGCGGGTCGACCTCACGGACGTGCCCGCCGACCGCGCCCGGGTGGCCTCGGTCGCGGCGGCGGCGCTGCGCCGCTTCCTCGATCCGCTCACCGGCGGCGACACGGGCGACGGCTGGCCGTTCGGGCAGCCGCTGCGGCCCTCGTCGCTGCTGCGGGCCGCGCAGCGCGCGCTCGGGGACCTCGCCGAGGTCGCGGGGGTCCGAATCGGTCTCGACGGGGCCGTGCCCGGCGAGGACTGCCGGGACGTACGCATCGGTGCGGCCGAGCTGCCGGCGCTGCGGTCGGTCCGCATCCGCGCGGTGGCCGCCCCGGGCGGCGGGGAGGGGCTGGAATGAGCGACGGCGTGTGGTGGGAGCGCGGGGCGCGGGACGAGGGCCGGATGGTCCCGGGCCCGGGGCCGGGCGGGGTCCGGCCGGAGCTGGTGGACGCGAGCCGGGAGGCGGTGCGCGCGGCCGTGCGCGGCCGGATCGCCGGCTACACCCCCGACTGGACCGACCCCGACCGGCAGGACGCGGGGGTGGCCCTGGTGCGGCTCTTCGGCACCCAGGCCGAGCCGGTGCTCGCCCGGGTGAACCGGCTCCCGGAGAAGATCCTCGCGGAGCATCTGGCGACGGCGGGGGTGCGGCGGCGGCCCGCCGGACCCGCCGCGGCGCTGCTGGAGTTCACCGTGAACCCGCCGGACGGCGCCTCCGTGCTGGTGCCCGCCGGGTTCCAGGCCGCCGCGCCGGGCCCGGACGGGCAGGTGGTGTACGAGACGGACCAGGATCTGTACGCGACCGCGGCGACGGTCGCCGCGCTGGTGGTGCAGCAGGCGGGGACGCTGGAGCCGCTGCCGCTGGGTCCGGCGGGTCCCGGCCGGCCGTTCGCGCCGTTCGGCCGGGATCCCGGGCCCGGTGACGGTCTGTGGATCGCGCTGGCCGGGGCCGCCGCGCCGTATCCGCGGCTGTCGCTGGGACTGGTGGTGGTGGCCGTGCCGCCGGCGCCGTCGGCCGCGCGCTCCGGCGGCCCGGCCGCCCCGGCGGCGGCGGGGCCGCTGCTGCGCTGGGACGTGCTGGACGGCACCCGGTTCGTCCCCGCCGACGTGGTGCGGGACGGCACGGACGGGCTGCGGACCGACGGCACGGTGGAGCTGCGGGTGCCGCGCTCGTGGGCGCCGGGCGGGCCGCCGGGGCTGCGCCAGGGGCCGCCGCTGCGCTGGCTGCGGCTGCGGGTCGCGCACGGCTCGTTCACCGGTTCGTCGCCGGTGCTGTCGGGGCTGCGGCTGAACACGGTCGGTGCCACCGCCGCCCGGACCGTCCGGGACGAGCCCCTCCAGCCGGTGCGGGACACCTCGGGCGCGGACCGCCGGGTGATGACGCTGAGCCAGGTCCCGATCCTCGCCGGTTCGGTGGTGATCGAGGTCGACGACGACACCGGCGGGGACGTGTTCGGCACGTCCGCCGGGCCGGCGTCCCGGTGGCGGGAGGTGGAGAGCCTGGCCGCCTGCGGCGCGGACGACCGGGTGTTCACGGTGGACCACGCCACGGGCGAGGTCGCCTTCGGGGACGGGGTGCACGGCGCGGCGGTGCCGCAGGGGTTCCGCAATGTCCGCGCGGTGCGCTACCGGGTGGGCGGGGGCAGCGCCGGGGCGGTGGCGGCGGGCGCCGTCAACGCGGTGGTGACGGCGCTGCCGTTCGTCATCGGGGTCACCAATCCGTTCCCGGCCTCCGGGGGCACGGACGCGGAGCCGGACGCGGCGGCGATCCGCCGGGGCGTGGGCGAGCTGCGGGCCCGGGGGCGGGCCGTGGCCCCCGCCGACTACGGTCTGCTGGCCACGCGGACGCCCGGTGCGGCGGTGGCCCGCGCCCGGGGGGTGCCGGGGCTGCACCCCGGTTTCCCGGGGGTGCGGATCCCGGGCGTGGTGGGGGTGCTGGTGGTCCCGGAGCCCGCGCCGGACGCGGACCCGGCGGCGGGTCCCGGGGTGCCGACCGCCGCCGCCCTGCGGGCGGTGGCCGACTTCCTGACCCGGACCGCCGCGCCCGCCGGGGTGACGGTGGTCGCCGCGCCGGCCGCGTACCGGCGGGTCGCGGTGGAGGCGTGGGTGACGCTCGATCCGGACCTGGACCGCTCGGGGGTGCTGGCGCGGGCCGGCGACATGGTGACGACCCATCTGGACCCGCTGCGCGGTGGCGACGACGGCGCGGGCTGGCCGTTCGGCGGCGCGCTGCGGCACACGCCGCTGGTGCGGCGGCTGCTGGAGGTCGAGGGGGTCCTCGCCGTCTCCCGGCTCTCCTTCACGGTCGACGGTGTCCGCCTGGCGGCCTGCGCCGACCATCCGATCGGGCCGGACCGCCTGGTGTGGCCCGAGCGCCCGCTGCTGATCCCGGTGGGTGATCCGGCATGACCTGTACTCCCGGACCCGCCACGTTCCGGCTGCTCGACGCGTACATCGGATGGGACCCCGACACCGACGGCGGTGAACCCGCGACGCACGGCATCGTCGGCCTCGACGACCCCGACGGGATCCGGCTCGCCCACCGGGGTGCGCCGGAGGGGCCCGGCCGGGACGCGTTGCTGCCGTGGTTCCCCGACCGGCGGCTGGCTCCCGGGTGCCGGCCGGGTCTGTGGTATCTGCTGGTGCCGGGGCGGCGGCCGCGGCTGCTGCGGCGGGACGTGTGCGCGGGCGGGTGGCCGCCCGTGTGGTCGCCCGCGTGCGGGCCGCCGCCGCTGGAGGGGCCGGTGTCCGTCGCCGCGCGCGGCAACCGTGTCGCCGTGGTCGAGCCCGGCCGGGTACGGGTGTGGGACCGGGAGGGCGAACGGCTCGTCACCGTCGTCACGGTCCGGGGCGCGCGGTGGGCGGCGCCCGCGCCCGGCGGTGAGGTGCTGGTGGCCCGCCGGGGCACCACGGATCTGCGGCGCTACGGTCCGGACGGCCGGCTGCGGGCGGTGGTGCGCACCGGGGCGGCCGGCGCGGTGGCGGGGCTGCGGTCCGGGCCCGGCGGCAGCGTCTGGGTGCTCACCGACGACCACGGCCGGCTGCGGATCCACCGGGGCGGCCGGGGCGGCCCCTTCCGCCAGGTCACCGTGGCCGAACTGGCCGCCGGTCTGCCGCCGGGCACCCTGGTCGCGGCCGGCGCGGACGGCTTCTGTCTGCGGGAGCCCGGTCCCGAGGCCCCGGTCACGTCCTGCTGGACCTGGGACGGCGAGCCCCGGGACACCCCGCCGCCGGTGCCGGCCCCGTACGAGACGTCCGGGGTGCTGCTGACCCGGCTCATCGACAGCGGGATCGCGCGCTGTCGCTGGCACCGGATCCGGCTCGACGCCGATGTGCCGCGGGGCACCGCCGTCACCGCCGAGATCGTGGTGTCGGAGGACGGCCGGTACGAGGACGCCGACTGGCAGCGGACGGCCCCGGGGACCGCCGACTTCCTGGCCGACCAGCCGCCGGGCCGTTTCCTGCGGCTGCGGCTGCGGCTGACGGGCGACGACTCGGCGACGCCGGTGGTCCGCCGGGTCCGGCTGGACTTCCCCCGGGTGACCAGTGCGGACCTGCTGCCGCCCGCGTTCCGGGAGGACCCGGCGGCGGACGACTTCACCGAGCGGTTCCTGTCGCTGTTCGACGCGACGCTGGCGCAGCTGGACCGGACCATCGAGCGGGTGCCCGCGCTGCTGGACCCGGACGGGGTCCCGGACCGGGCGCTGCCGTGGCTGGCGGGGCTGCTGGGGCTCGCGTACGAGTCCGGCTGGGACGTGCCGACGCGGCGGGCCCTGCTGGCGGCGGCGCCCCGGCTGTACCGGTACCGGGGCACCCCCTGGGCGCTGCGGGAGGCGGTGCGCATCGTGTTCGGGGTGGCACCGGTCATCGACGAGGCGGCGGCGGACCGGCGCTGGGCGCGGGTCCGGGCCGCCGGGGCGGGTCCCGAGCCGCCGGAGCGGCGCGGCGAGGGGCTGGGCACGGTACGGCTGTTCGGCCGGTCGGCCGGCCGGTTCCGGGTGGGCGGTTCGGCCCTGGGGGCGGCGCCGCTGCGGGCGTTCGGCGACCCGGACGCGGACGCGGTGGCCGCGCACGCGTACCGGTTCCGGCTGCTGCTGCCCGCCGGGGCCGCGGACGAAGGGGCGCTGGCCCGGCTGGTGCGCCGCCAGGCCCCGGCGCACACCGTCGGTTCGGTGCGTACCGGGGGCTCGGGGTTCGTGGTCGGCTCGCGCTCCACGGTCGGGGTGGACACCGCGTTCGTCCCGCTGCCGCCGCCGGTGCTGGGCGGCGCGCGGCCGCTGCGGCTCAACCGGGACGCGGTCCTGCGGCCGGGGCCACGAGGGGCGCGGCGCGGTGTCGGAGTGGGTGTCGTGGCCGCCGTCGGTGTGCACACACGGATGTCTTGAGAGGACGGGGCGATGACCGGGAACGAGAGCGGATCGGCGGCGGGGTTCGAGGCCCCGCCGCTGCGCAGACTGCGGTACTTCCACGGACAGTTGCTGGGGGCCAGGGACTTCCAGCGGGAGCAGGACTATCTCCGCGAGAAGCTGAAGCTGCGGCTGCGGTGTCTGCTGGGCTACGGCGTGGTGTGCGGGCTGTTCGTGGAGCCGGTGCGGCCGCAGGGCGGCGACTGCGACCCCGGTGCGCAGGAGCCCGGGCCGCCGCAGAGCGCGATGGCCGACGGTGCGGATGTGTCCGAGGACGCGGCCGCGGAGACGGGGCGGGAGGGCCCGGAGCGCACCCGCCGGGCCCGGGTGCGGATCACGCCCGGTCTCGCGGTGGACTGCGACGGCAACGAGGTGGTGGTCCGGGGCGGCTGCGTGGTCGACCTGTGGAAGGCGCTGCCGCCGGAGGAACGGGACACGGACACCGTCTGGATCGGGATCGAGTACGCCGAACGGCCCGTGGAGCCCACCCGCGCCGTCTACAACGACAGTTGCGCGGAGTCCCCGGACTGCGAGTTCGGGTGGACGGAGGAGTGCTACGCGATCCGGGTGACCGGCTGCGAGCCGCCCCGGGACGAGCGGTGCGAGAGCTGCTGTGCGCGCTGCCGGCACCGGGTGCTGTGGCTGGCCCGGATCGACCACGTGGACTGGTACGCGCCGGTGCGCCGGGACCGGATCCGGATGGACGTGCGGCGGGCGTTCGGCCGCCGGGTGCCCACCGTGATCACCGGGGTGAACTGGATCCACGGCCATACGTACACGATCGACGAGGCCAAGGCGCTGCTGGGCACGCAGGACGAGAACGGCGGCCTGGTGGTGCGGTTCTCGGACGGGGTGCGGGTCGACGGCCTGCGGCGCGGGGTGGTGGACATCCAGGTGATCGAGGGCGGGGCCGGCCGCAACGCCTCCACCTGGTACATGGGGGGCGAGTTCGCCGAGCCGTGCGGGGCCGGCGGCGGGGACGACCCGGGCGACTCCGGGGACGGCGGCGGGCGCGGGGGCGGCGGCGGTGAGTTCACGGACTCGTTCCGCTACCGGCAGACGACCCGGGAGTCGCTCCAGGACGGCGACCGGGTCCTCGTCACCGTACGCACCGCCTTCCTGCTCGACCGCTGCTGCCACCCCGTCGACGGCACCCATGTCGGCGGGAAGGTGCCACTGATCGACGACGACGGCGGCGGCACGGACACAGGCGGTACGGGCCATACGGACGATACGGGTGGTACGGGCGACACGGGCGCCGCGCGCGGCGGATGCCGGGTGCCGCCGTCCGGTGTCGGTCCCTGGACCTCGGGCTCCGGCGCGGGCGGGGACACGTTCGAGAGCTGGTTCTTCGTGAGGGAGCGCTGATCATGGGAACAGGATGCGGCTGCGGCTGCGACGGCGGCACCGGGACGGGACCGTCCGTCTTCGTCCGGCCCCGCTTCTTCGCCGGTCAGCTGCTGACCGAGGACGACCTGGGGCTGCTGGTCGACTATCTGACGGCGAAGAACCGGCTGTACCACCGGTCGCTGCACGGGCCGGGGGTGATCCGGGGGCTCGACGTCTCCTGCGACCCGTGCGGCGGCGGCACCGTGGTGGTGACGCCGGGGCACGCGCTGGACTGCGCCGGCCAGGACATCGTCGTCGCCTGCGCCGAACGGGTCGACGTGCGGGCCCTGGTGCGGGAGCGGCGGATCGCGGCGCTGGGGGTGGACTGCGGCGACCCCTGCGAGGAGGAGGGCGCCCGCCGCTACGGCCTGTACGTGCGGTACGAGGAGCAGCCGGTGGAGCCGGTGGCCCCGTACGCGACGGAGGAACCGTGCCCCTCCCCCGGGTGCGTGCCGTCCCGGATCCGGGAGGGGTATCGCTTCGTCGTCGGCTGCGACGCGGCCGACGACCACCGGCACAATCCGGGGACGCGGCTGCTGGAGATCCTCGGCGACCGGGCCCGGGCCGACGGGGCGCGGGATCAGGACCGCAGGCTGGTGCGCTACCTGGACGCCCTGTTCGCCGCCGTGCTCGCGCCGGGAAGACCCTTCCGGTTCGACGGCGCGGACGCCCAGCGCCACCGGGACGCGCTGGCGTGGCTGCGGGAGCGGACGACGGGCGGCACGCCGCCGCCGGACCTGGCCCGGGAGCTGACGGAACGGGTCCGCGCGCTGGCGGCGTCGGTGGCCCGGTTCGACACGTACGACCGCGTCGGGCAGGAGCAGCTCGTGCGCGACCATCCGGACCTCGGCTCCGTCGGGGAGGCCCGCTCGGTGCTGGCGGCGGTGTGCGACCGGCTCACCGGGACCGCGACGGACGCCGTGTGGCCGAATCCGCTGCGCCGGTCCCTCGCGCGGGCCGTCGTCACGGAGAGCCGGGCCCGGCTGGTGTCGGGGCAGGGCGAGCGGACCGCGCCGCTGGAGGTGCGGATGCTGGCGCAGGGCACGCCGCTGGACCACGCCCTGCGGGTGGAGTTCCGGGGAGACCTCACGCTGATCCGGGAGTGGCTGCTGGGGCGGCTGGAGCGGACGGCGCGGGTCACCGACTGCGCGCTGCGGCCGGATGTGCTGGCCGTCGAGGTGCCTCTGCCGCTGCCGCCGCCCCCGGCGGGCAGTACCGAGCCGGCGACCCTCACGGAGCTGCGGCTGCTCGCGGAGGCGGCGGCCGGGTTGACGGGGGCGGTGCGCCGGTTCGTCACCGGTGCGGCCTGTGCGACGCTGAGCCCGCCGTGCGACGACTGCTCGGACACGGATGTGCTGCTGGCCGATGTCCGGCTGGACGGCTGCGACGTGGTGGAGATCTGTGCCGCCGGGCGGGAGCAGGTGCTGCCGGGTGGTGCGGCGTACGGGGAGTGGCTGTCGAAGCTGCCCCGGCTGCGGGAGCTGGCCGGGCGGCTGTGCTGTGTGCCGGCGGGGCCGTACAGGCCGCCGGAGATCCCCTCGCAGGAGCCGGTGCCCCGGCCGTACGCGGAGGGGCTGCTCGCCCCGTGGCCGCGGACCGGGGAGCTGGAGGAGATGCTGGCGCTGCTGTTGACGCCGGGCCCCGGGGAGACGCCGCCGAAGGCGCTGCGGGGGCAGTTCGGGGCGCCGCCGGGCGAGGCGGTGTCCGAGCTGGACGCGCTCGGGGCGCGGGTGGGCGAGCTGACCGGTGCCCTGGGGCTGGTGCGGGACGAACTGGGCGAGGCGCGGCGGCGGCTGGGCGAGGCCCGGGAGGAGTTGGACCGGGTGCGCGAGGATCTGCCGCAGCGGCTCGGCTCGCGGCTGGAGGCGCTGGAGAAGGCGCCGAAGGGGCAGGGTCCCGCGGGGACGCCCGCGCAGCGGACGCGCACGCCCCGCGCGGCCGAGCAGGCCGCGGCGAGGACGACGGCCGCGAAGAAGACGACCGCGAAGAAGGCGGTGACCAAGAAGACTGTGGCGAAAAAGGCGGTGGCGAAAAAGGCGGCGTCCCGGCAGCCGGCGGCTCCGCGGAGCGCGACCGGGCAGGCCGGGGGGACCACCCGGGCCGCCCGCACCGGCCAGGGCGCCCAGGGCTCCCCGGCCGCTCCCGAGCAGGGTGAAACGCCGTGACGGGGCCGCTGCGACCGGCGTTCCACGAGGGGCAGATCCTGGCCGCCGCGGATCTGTCGGCGACGGTGGAGCACGCGCGCGGGGCGGCCGCCCGGCACGCCCGGCATCTGCACGACTGGGGCATCGCCGAGGGTCTGGAGCTGGTGACCCGGCCGCGCACCGACCCGCTGACCAACGACCGCTATGTCGAGGTGGGTGTGGCGGCGGGGATCGCCGTGGACGGCACCGGCCGCGAGGTGGTCGTCGGGGAGCCGGTGGTGCTGCGGGAGAGCGATTTCGAGGAGGTCAACGGGGCGGACCGGCCGACGGACGAGCCGTATCCGGTGTTCCTGACGGCCGCCGACCGGGAGCCGCCGGGGGATCCCCGGCCCGATGTCTGCGGGGTCACGGCCGGGCGGACCCGGGTGGAGGAGTCGTACCAGATCCTCTTCGGGCGGCTCGGTGACGAGCGGCTGGTGGCGGAGCAGCAGCCACCGGCGGTCGGCGCGGCCCCGGAGGCGCCGCCGGCCCGCTGGCTGGTGCTGCTCGGCTACGTCCGCTGGACCCGGGGGCACTTCACCGGGGTCGAGACGAAGGCGCGCGGGGTGGCGCCGCGCGGCGCCGGGGTGCGCGCGGACACCGTGGCGGCCCGTTCGGGTTCGCTGGCGCTGCGGACGGGCCGGGAGCCCCAGGAGGGCAAGCCGGTGCTGGTGCTGTCCGGGGAGGACCCGCCGAGCCTGGTGTTCGGGCTGTACGGGGGCGGGGGCGCCGTCGCCCCGCTGATGACGGTCGCGGCGAACGGGAATCTGTCGATCGAGGGCAGTTTCAGCGGCCGGATGTCGGTGGGCAGCACCCTGGTCGCGTCGGGGGCGGCGACGGACGGGATGCTGCTGCCGCTGCCGTCGGGGGTCACCCCCGAGCAGGTCGCGGACGGCCGGGTGGTGGTGCATGTGCGGCTGACGCCCCGGGTGCCGGCGCTGTCGTCGGACCGCGTGCTGTTCTCCCCGGTGGAGGCGGCGGTGGACACCGACCGCAGGGTGCGCTGCCGGATCCGGCTGTACGACCCCGGAGTGGTCCCGGCCGTGGTGACCGAGCGGCCGGGGGCCGTGGACTTCCTCGTTCTGGCGACGGTCGCCGCGACTCCCGGAGGTGACGGAGCATGAGCCTGTCCCCCACGACCCTGTCGGCCGTGTACTGGGAGGAGACCGGTCATGTGGTGGGCGCGCTGTCCCTGACCGGGACGGCCGCGGTGACGGATGTGGCCGCGCTGGTGGGCCGGGCGCTGCCGCTGCGGGCCGGCGTGGCCGGGGGCCGGCCGCTGACGCTGACGCTGCCGGCCGCCCGGCTCGCCGCGGTGGCGGCGGACGACGAACCGGGCGTGCTCGGCGATCCGCTGGCCTTCGGTGTGGAGACGGCGGACGGGCGGCCCCGGCCGACGCTGGTGCGGCTGACGCCCTCGGGCCGGGAGGCCGTGCTGACCCGGACCGGTCTGACGGTGGAGCTGCCCCAGCCCGCCGCAGGGGCCACCGCCGTGGCGGCCCTGGTCTGCGACGACCAGGAGACGTTCGCGGTCCGGGGGGTGATCGGGGCCGGGCAGACACGGGCGACGCTCGCCCTGGCGGTGCCGGCGGGCACCTACGGGGTGCTGGTGCTGGCCGCCGGCTGGGCGGGCCGGCTCCAGCGGTCGGAGGTGGCGTGAGCCCGCCCGGCACGGCCGCGGACGGCGCGGTGATCAGCGTGGGTCGGTGCGTGGTGACGGTGGTGCGGTGCGGCGGCTGGAGCTGGGGGCCCGCCCCCCGGGGGCTGGTGGACCGGGTCGTCGAGGCCCTGCCGGAACTCCTCGCGGAGCGCTTCGCGGCGGAACTGGCCGGTGACGGGCCGGATGTGGAGATCACCGAGCCGGTGACGGTGACGGTGCGGGCCGCCGGGGGCGGCACTGTCCCCGGGGCGCCGGCGGCCTTCGACGCGGACTTCGGGTCGCTGCCTTTGGCTCCGGTGCCGGCCGTCGTCCCGGACGACCCGGAGGTGTGGTCCGCCGGGTCGCCGTCCACGGCGGTGCCGTGGTCGCCCCCGGGGCCCGCCGCGCTCTTCGCGGAACTCGCCGAACGGGACGAGCTGGACGCGCTGCCGGCGCTGCTGCCCCGGGACTCGGTCCGGGTGTGGCTGGGCGCGCTGCTGGCGCCGGGCGGCGACGGCGACGCGGCCGGCCGGCTCCTCGCCGAGCTGGCCCGGCGGTCCGGCACCGGCGGGGCGGCGGCGGGCGGCGGAGTGGTGCCGTCCGGTGGGGCGGGTGACGAGGACGGACCGGTGGCGCGGTGCGTACGGGCGCTGACCCGACAAGGCAGCGGCGATGTCGACGGCGTGGCGGCCGCGCTGGCCGCCGTGGTCGCGGCGGACGGTCCGCAAGCGGCCGCCCGGCTCCTCGGACGGGCCGCCGCGCGGTTCGCCGACGGGCCGCTCGTGCGGCTGTGTTCCGCGCTGACGGCCGCCGTCGGCGGTCAGGACGTGCTGCGGCTGGCCGACGCCCTGCCCGGCTCCCCCGGCGAGCAGGGCGCCCCCGCCGGCCCGCGGCCCGGCGATGCGGCGGCGGACTCCCGTACCACCGGGGATGCCGCTCCCCCGCCGACAAAGGCACAGGTGCCGGACGCTCCCCGGGTCTCCCGTACGGCGGGCGAGGTACGGGTGTGGTCGGCGCTGCCGTTCCTGCTCGCCGGGCCGCTGGCGCGGATCGGCTATCTGGACGCGATCGGCCCGACGCTGGCCGCCGCCGAAGCGGCCGACGAGGCGCCCCTGTTCGCGGCGGCGCTGGCGTACAAGGTGCTGGGGAGGACCGCGCGCGGCTGGCGGCGCGAGGAGCGTGACCGGACCGCAGCCGCCGCCTTCGCGGGGCTGGGCGGTCCGCCGTCGGACGAGTCGCTGACGGGGTTCGCCCGCCGGGCGGGCCCGGCGCTGCCGGCGCTGGACGCGGTGCTGGCCCTCGCGGTCTGCCGGGGGCACGACCGGGCCGAGCCGCTGCTGCTGACCGCCGTCGGCGGCGGGCTGCTGCTGGTCGACGCCCAGGGCCTGTTCCCCATCGCCTGGACGCGGGGGGCCGCCGGGCTGCTGCCGCACTGGCGGGCCTGCGGAACGCCGCCGGTGCTGGTCTGCGGTGGTGCGCCGGCCACCGGGGAGCTGGGCGTCCTCGTCGCGGCGGGGGTGCCGTTGCTGACCGCGGTGCCGCCGCTGCGCGGTGAGCCGCTGCTGCGGGTGGGGTGGCGGACCCCGCTGTGGGCGTCCCCCGGCGCCCCGCCGGACCCCCGGCTCGCGCGGGCGCTGCCCGGTCACGGGGACCGGCTGGCGGAGCTGGTCGGCGAGGTGGCCGAGGGGCGCAGGGCGGTGCCGCTCGACCCCTGCGGGCGGCTGGAGCGGGCCGTGACACTGGCGGCGCTGCTCGGCCTCGGCACGATCGCGTGGACGCTGTGGCGGGAGAGGGAGGTCCCGGACCCGGTGTCGGCGCTGCGCCGGTTCGCCGATCTGGACGCGGCGGTGCGGTTCGGCCCCGACACCGTGCGGGTGCGGATCCCGCTGGGCGCGCGCCATACGGATCTGCTGCGGCACGGGCTGCTGGCGGACGTCCGCGACGTGGTGTGGCTGGGCGGCAGGACCCTGACCTTCGGCGGAGGGTGAGTGCGATGAACGACCGGGCGGTGGAGCATCTGCGGATCCGGCTGACCGTGCTGCACGAGGCGCTGCGGGAGGCGGTGGAGCGGCGTGCGGCGCTGTCGGCGCGGCTGGCCCGGCCGGATCTGGTGCCGTACTGCGTGACGGACGACCAGGTCGATGTGCTGCTGGAGGAGGTGGAGGCCGCCGCCGGGGCGCTTGAGGGGCCCGTGGGCCCGCCGCCCGGCCCGTGCGCGGACGAGCGGGAGCTGCAGCGGCTCGCGGCCGCCGAGGGGGTGGCCCTGCCGCTGGACGCGCTGGCCGCCCGGTACGGTCTGGGCCGCGCGGAGCAGGATGTCCTGCTGCTTGCGGCCGCTCCCGAACTCGACCAGGGATACGAGCGGATCTACGCCTATGTCGTGGACAGTCTCGGCCGGCGGCTGCCCTGTGTGGAGCTGCTGTGCACGGTCGGCGCGGGAAGCCCCGGGGAGCGGCTGGCGCGGCGCCGGGCGCTGCTGCCGCAGGCGCCGCTGCGGCGGTACGGTCTGCTGCGCGAGCAGGGCCGGGCGCCGGTGGAGCTGGCGCAGGAACTCGTCTGCGGGCCGGGGGTGTTCGCGTTCCTGCTGGGCTGGGGCGGGGACGTGGGGCTGCTCGGCCACGATCCGGGCGAGGTGGCGGCGGCCGGGTCCGGCGCGGTGCCCGCGTACCCGTCGTCCGCCGGGCTGAGGCGGCTGGGCCGGGCGCTGGGCGAGGGCCGGATCGACCTGGCCGGGGTGTGGGGGTGCCCGCCGGGCGGTGGGCCGGACGCGGTGCAGGCGGTGGCCCACGCGGCGGGGCGGCCGGTGCGGCGGCTCACCGCCGACCCGGACGGCGATGTGCGGACGGCGGCGGCGCTCGGTGCGCTGCTGTGGATCCCCACCGACGGGCTGCGGGACGGGCCGGGCGGGGACGCGGGGTCGTCGGGTGCCGCCGGCGCGGTGGCCGACGTGGTGGCCGCCGTGCTGCTGCGGTCCCGGACCCCGGTGTGCCTGACCGGCCCGGGGCCCTGGCGGCCCGCCGGGCTGCTGGCGGCGCGGGCGTACGCGGAGGTGACCCTGGAGCCGCCGGACCTGCGGGACCGGCGGGCGATGTGGTCGGCGGCGCTGCCGGGGCTGGACGGGCCGCTGCTGGAGGATCTGGCGGTCCGTTACCGGATGAGCGGCGGGGAGCTGCGGGCGGTGGCGTCGGTCGCGAACGCGGGGGCGCGGCTCGCGGGCAACGGGCGGCCGGAGCCGGTGGCGGGGCATGTCGCTCCGGCGGTGGCGACGGTGACGCGGGGCCGGGGCGGGAGCGCCGTCCAGGCGATCACGCCCCGGCGCACCCTGGACGACCTGGTGCTGCCCGAGGCCCAGTCGCGGCAGATCCGGGAGATCGCCTCGGCCTTCCGGGCGTGGCCCCGGGTCGCCGAGAGCTGGGGTTTCGCCCGGCACTCGGCGCACGGTGGGGTGAAGGCCCTGTTCACCGGGGAGCCGGGGACGGGCAAGACGCTCTCCGCGGAGATCGTGACGGGGCTGCTCGGGCTGGAGTTGCTGAGGGTGGATCTGGCGCGGATGGTCTCCAAGTGGGTGGGCGAGACCGAGAAGAACATGGAGGCCGCGTTCCGGCAGGCGGAGGAGAGCCACGCGGTGCTGCTGTTCGACGAGGCGGACGCGGTCTTCGGCAAGCGGGGGGAGGTGCGGCAGGGCACGGACCGGTACGCCAATCTGGAGGTCGGCTATCTGCTCCAGCGGCTGGAGGCCAGCGACGGTCTGGTGATCCTCACCAGCAATCTGAAGGAGAACATCGACCCGGCCTTCACCCGGCGGTTCCACTTCGTGGTGCACTTCCCCCGGCCGGCGGGCCCGGAGCGGCGGCGGCTGTGGCGGCTGGCGTTCCCGCACGAGGCCCCGCTCGCCCCCGATGTGGATCTGGACGCCCTGGCGCGGTTGGACATGACGGGGGCGGGTATCGGGGCGGCCGCCCGGACGGCCGCGCTGGGGGCGGCCGACAGCGGCTCGGCGGCGATCGGGATGCGGCACGTGGTGCGCGGGGTGGCGCGTCAGTTCCAGCGGGAGGCGCGGCTGCTGCGGCCGTCGGAGCTGGCGCAGTACGCGGATCTGCTGGGCGAGGGCGGCTGATCCGGCGGGGCGGCTGACCGGGCCGGCGGCCGGGAGTGATCCACCCGGGGGACGACGCGACCCCCCGGTGCGGCGCGGTGACCGGGCGGGCGGGGCGGGCCCGAGTAGCCTCGGCTCATGGCTGAAACTATTGACCACGCCCCACAGGTGTGGACCGCGGGGCAGCTCCGGCACGCGCTCACCGGGCTGCCCGACGACACCCCGCTCCATGTCGCGGTCGCGGACGGCCCCGGCGACTTCGCCGGGTACAGCGAGTACGCGCTGGTGAGCCTCGACGAGGTGGAGAAGGACGCTCCCGCCGGCGAACATCCGACCCTCGTCGAGTACACCCTCTTCGCGGACTACAAGGCCGGTCTGTACGATCCCGACCCGGTCTGAGGTCCGCGCCGCCGTCCCTGTCCCGCCCGCCTGTCGGCTGCCCGCCGGAAGTCTCCCGGCGGGCGGTCGCATGTCGCGGACGGTCGGGGCTCAGCCGCCGTCGCGGGCGAGGGCGTCGCGGAACGCCGCCCAGGCACCGGGCCCCAGGCGCACCGTGGCGGCGGGGGCCTTGGAGTCCCGTACGCCCACGGATCCGTCGGGGAACGGGGCGACCTCGACGCACTGGACGAGGGAACGGGAACTCTTCCGCCAGACGGGGTACGGGGCGGGTGTGTTCATGCTGCCTCCTTCATCGGGTCCTGCATCAGGTGCTGCGCCTGGTACGTCATCGGTCCTGCGCCGGGTGCTTCAGGGGGCTCTGTGCCCGGTCCTGCGCCGGTCCTCGTCGGTTGTACGGGGATGCTGCCGGCGTGCGGTTCAGGCCAGGGCGACCGGAAGGCGTACCGGTCCCCGGGTCAGCGCACCGGTCTTCCACTCCACCGCCCCGGGGTCGACGGCGAGCACGGCCCCCGGGTGACGGCGCACCAGCTCGGCCACGGTGATCCGCATCTCGGCGCGGGCGAGCTGTGCCCCGACGCAGAAGTGCGCGCCCGCGCCGAAGGAGAGATGGCGGGAGGCGTCGGCGCGGGCGAGGTCCAGCGTGCCGGGATCGTCCGCGAACGCCTCCGGGTCGTGGTTGGCGACATGCGGGAGCGCCACCACGCCGTCACCGGCCCGGACCGGGCGGCCGCCGAGTTCGATG
This sequence comes from Streptomyces yaizuensis, assembly GCF_034961445.1. Taxonomy (NCBI): domain Bacteria; kingdom Bacillati; phylum Actinomycetota; class Actinomycetes; order Kitasatosporales; family Streptomycetaceae; genus Streptomyces; species Streptomyces yaizuensis. The sequence continues at coordinate 1,016,943 of NZ_BSBI01000001.1, read as the reverse complement.
TCCTCGGTGGCCACCCGTACCAGGGTCCCGGTGGGCATCAGCAGCGCATGGCGCAGCAGTTCCTCCACGGCGTTGCCGACCAGCTCCGGTTCCCGGCACAGGCGTGCGTAGTGCTCGCGCTCGGCGAGCAGGGCGAACAGCGAGTGGCCGAGCTGTTCGACCGTGGTCTCGTAGCCCGCTCCGAGCAGCAGCACCAGATTGTTGACCAGCTGTTCCTGGTCCACCGCGCCCGTCTCGTCCGCGAGCAGGGTCAGCTCGCTGGTGAGGTCGTCGCCGGGGCTGCGTCGCTTCTCGCCGACCAGCCGGTCGATGTACGCGCGTAACGCGCCGAACGCCGCCTCGACCCCGTCGGGGCTCCCGGCGGTCGCCAGCAGCCCGGTCCAGGCGCTGAAGCGTCCGGCGTCGGCGCGGGGCACTCCCAGGAGCCGGCAGATCACCCGGATCGGCAGCGGTTCGGTGAGCCCCGCGACCAGGTCCGCCGGCTGCGGCCCCGCGGCCAGGCCGTCGAGGAGTTCGACCACCAGCTCCGTGATCCACGGGGTCATGGTGTCCACCATCCGCGGGCTGAACGCCCGGGTGATCAGGCGCCGGATCCGGCTGTGCTCCGGCCCCTCCATGCTGCTGATCATGGAGGGCAGGGCCATGCCCTCGCCGAGGACCGGGGCGCCCGGCAGCATCGCGGCGCCACGGCTGAAGACGGGCGTGGTCAGCACCTGCCGGGTGGCGCTGTGGCTGAGCGCCACCCAGACGGGGGTGCCATCGGCCAGCCGGGCGCGGACCACGGGAGCGGTCTCCCGCAGCCGTTCGCCCTCCCGGTCACGCGGTCTGTCGGCCGGGCCCGTGAAGGGGAACAGCGGCAGTTCCTGGGAGTGCGTCACATCCAGCTCCTCGCGGGGATCGGGGGACGGCGGTCGCCGTACTGTCCCGCCGGGGCGGGGGCTTGGCAAGGAGGGCGCCCCGCGACACGACCGACCGGGGAGGCGGCTTGACCTGAAGTCCGCTTGAGTTTCTACGGTCTTCCTCATGAGCATGGAGACCACAGCCTGGATACAGCTTCATTCCGTCATCCGCGCACAGGAGAACCAACGGGCCCTCACCCGTGCGACGGTTCGCCGTGTCGCGTCGTTCGCCCGGCCGCATCGCCGGCTCATTGTCTGGTTCGTCCTGCTCAGCATGGTGACGGCGGTGCTGGCGGTGGCCACTCCGGTGCTCGCGGGCCGGGTCGTGGACACGATCGTGTCAGGGGGCGAGGCGGGGGCCGTGGTCCGGCTCGCGCTGCTGATCGCCGCGATCGCGGTGGCGGAGGCCGGTCTGGGGCTGCTGGAGCGCCGGCTGTCCGCGCTGCTGGGGGAGAATCTGATCCTGGATCTGCGCCGGGCCGTCTTCGACCATGTGCAGCGGATGCCGGTCGCCTTCTTCACCCGGACCCGGACCGGGGCGCTGGTCAGCCGGCTCAACAACGATGTGATCGGGGCGCAGCGGGCGTTCAGCACCACGCTGTCGTCGATGGTGCGCGATGTGGTGACCCTGGTACTGACGCTGGCGGTGATGCTCACCCTCTCCTGGCAGATCACGCTGCTGGCGCTGGTGCTGCTGCCGGTGTTCGTGGTGCCGGCGCGGCGGATGGGCAAGCGGATGGCGCAGCTCCAGCGGGAGGCCGCGACACTGGACGCGGCGATGGGCACCCGGATGACGGAGCGGTTCTCCGCGCCGGGCGCCACGCTGGTGAAGCTGTTCGGCCGGCCGGACGAGGAGTCGGCGGAGTTCGCCGCGCGGGCCGCCCGGGTCCGGGACATCGGTGTCCGTACGGCGACGTTGCAGACGGTGTTCATGACGTCGCTCACCCTGGTCTCCGCGCTGGCGCTGGCCCTGGTCTACGGGCTGGGCGGGCACCACGCCCTGCGGGGCACTCTGGAGCCGGGCGCGGTGGTCGCGCTGGCCCTGCTGCTGACCCGGCTGTACGCGCCGCTGACCTCGCTCGCGGGGGCCCGGCTCGATGTGATGAGCGCGCTGGTGAGTTTCGACCGGGTCTTCGAGGTGCTGGATCTGGAGCCGCTGGTGACGGAGAAGCCCGGTGCCCGGGCGGTGCCGGACGGACCGGTGGCGGTGGAGTTCGACGAGGTCAGCTTCGGCTACCCGGCCGCCGACCGGGTCTCCCTGGCGTCCTTGGAGGAGGTGGCCGTGCTCGACACCCGGGGCGGGGAGCAGGTGCTGCACGGGGTGTCCTTCCGGGCGGAGCCGGGGCAGACGGTCGCCCTCGTCGGTTCGTCCGGCGCGGGCAAGTCGACCATCGCCTCGCTGCTGCCCCGGCTGTACGACGCGGACGGCGGCGCGGTGCGGATCGGCGGGGTCGACGTACGGGACCTGTCGGCCGCCTCGCTGCGCCGGACGCTGGGGATGGTGACCCAGGACGGGCATCTGTTCCATGAGTCGGTACGGGAGAATCTGCTGCTCGCCCGCCCGGAGGCGACGGAGGAGGAGCTGTGGGACGCGCTGCGCCGGGCCCGGCTGGAGACGCTGGTGCGGTCCCTGCCGGACGGGCTCGACACGGTCGTCGGGGAGCGGGGGTACCGGCTGTCCGGCGGTGAGCGGCAGCGGATGACGATCGCCCGGCTGCTGCTGGCCCGGCAGCGGGTGGTGATCCTGGACGAGGCGACCGCGCATCTGGACAACACCTCGGAGGCGGCGGTGCAGGCGGCGCTCGCGGAGGCGCTGGCGGGGCGGACGGCGGTGGTGATCGCCCACCGGCTGTCGACGGTGCGCGCGGCCGATCTGATCCTGGTGGTGGAGCGGGGCCGGGTGGTGGAGCGCGGGACGCACGAGGGACTGCTCGCGGCGGACGGGCGGTACGCGGAGCTGTACCGGACCCAGTTCGCGGACCCGCGGGGCGATACCGGGACGGAGGCGGACCGGCGTTCCGTACAGGTCTGACGCGCGGGCCGGACCGGGGCACGGGGTCCGGGGGTCCGCAGGCGGGCAGCATGCCGCCGGCCCGGCCACGCGGTGTCGCGTGGCCGGGCCGGCGGCGGTGCTGGTGCGATGGCGGTGCGGCGACCGGCCGGCCTCACTCGGAGGGGCCGCCCGCCGGCGGTGTCAGGCCGCGGCGTCGGCGGAGAGACCCGACATCGCCTCGTCCGTGGCCAGCTCCTCGGCGGTGAACCCGCCCTCGTCGAGGCCGGAGGCGCCCATACCGGAGAACATGCCCTCGAAGACCTCGTCCATGGAGAGCGCGGTGGCGTCCGCCGGGGCCGTGATCTTCTCGGCCTTGTCCACCTTCAGGGAGACGCCGAACTTCTTGACGCCGGGCTTGTCGATCACCGTGGCGAGGTCGAAGGAGACCTCCTTCAGCGACCCGTCCTTCAGATGGAAGTCAGCGGCCAGCTTCTTGTTGGGGATCTTGTTCAGTTCCTTGGCCGTGGGCATCTCGGAGGCCCACTTCAGCTCCTTGGCCAGCGGCTGGAAGCCCTTGAAGAACTCGCTCAGCAGGGTGCGGGCGGAGGCCGACGCGGTGACGCGCTCCCCGCCGTCCTTGCCGTCGGCGGTCTTGAACTCGACCTCACGGGTGATGATGTCCCGGACGATCTTGGAGTACTTCTTCTGGGTCGCCGCGTCCAGGGTGGGGGCCGGGGCGGGCTTCTCGCCCGGCAGCGCGCCCATCTCGTTGCGGAAGTCCTTCAGCTCCTGCGCGGGGATCTTCACCCACGCGCCCTCCAGCGCCTTCTTGAAGGCGCCGGCGCTCTTGGGCAGGTCCTCGGGCGCGGGCAGCGGGGAGCCCGAGAGCTGCGCGAACGCCTCCACATCGGCGCGGAGGTAGGTGGTGTCGTCGATCATCCGGTACTCGAACAGCTCGCCGCCCGGGCCGGTGAACTTCATGGACATGCTGGTGAAGTCCTTCTCACCGGAGTCCTTCAGCGGCTTGCCGGACTCCATGGAGAGGGAGATCCGCCCCTTGCTGAACAGCTCGGCGATCTCCTTCGGCATCTCCTCGCCCGGCTTGGCATCGGCGTCCATCGCCTTGAGGGTGGCGGCGTCGGTGTCCAGCCCGAGTTCGAGCGAGAGGGAGCGTTCCTCGCCCAGCTTGTCGAAAGCACGGTCGATCTTCTGGCCCGCCGAAAGGTTCTCCACCGTGCCACAGGCGGCGGATGCCGTCACGACCATGGTGACGACGGCGGTTGCGGTCAGGGTCTTGCGTATGGCGGAAATGACGGTCTCCTCATGAACACGATCACGACTGTGATCACTGGGTAGACCGTCGTGACCGGTAGATGGTTGCACGCTCCCGGAAGATTTTTTCCGCCGGTTCCCGGCCGCCCCCTCCTCAGCGGGGCAGCGCGGCGCCCCGGGGCACCTCCCGGACGAAGCCCCCGGGCCGGTAGCGGCGGCCCCCCGTCCAGCGGTAGAAGCGGTCGAGACCGGTGATCATCCAGGTCGCCCGCTCGACCCAGGGCACCGCGTCCGCGAGCCGCGGGTCGAGGTCGGTCAGATGCCGCAGCAGTCCGTCCAGCTCGGTGACGTACCGGTCGTGCAGGGCGACGACCTCGGTCAGGGCCTCGGGCAGGGAGCAGCCCTGCTCGCGCCGGAGCAGGAGCACCGCGTTGAAGATCTCGGAGGTATGGCTGTCCAGCTCCTTGTCCAGGGAGTGGACGTCGTTCTGGAGGGTGGCGATCCGGCAGGTCAGGGCACGGGCCCGGCGGACGGCGGGGTGGCGCAGAAGGTCGTCCGGCAGGGGCCTGCCGAGGGAGGCGTCGATCAGGTCCTGGTAGGGGTACATCCCGATGGAGTGCTCCCGGATCAGCTCCAGACAGGCCAGGGAGGGCGGAGCGGATCGCTCCCCGTGCCGGAAGGGTGCCTCCGCGAGGACGCCGTGGGTCGCGTAGTCGTGGAAGGACGAGGCCCAGCGCTCCGCCCAGGGGGCCGGGAGCACCTCCCGCAGCTCCCGGTGGGCGAGGGCGAGCAGCCGCAGGTGCGCGGGGTCGGCAGCGGTGGGGCGCGCGCCTGTCATGATCTCCGCGGCCCGGTCGCGTGCGGAGCGGAGGACGGGGACGGGGACGCTCTCGTGCTGGTCGTCCCAGACCGTCAGCCAGATCATGAAGCGGGCGAGGGGGCGGAGCACGGCCCGGTCGGTGACGTCCGGGAACAGCGACGCCGTGGCGCGGGTGAGGCCCTGGCGCCGGTAGCGTGCCAGGTCGGCCGGGGGCAGGTCCGCGTAGTGGTCGGCGTACCAGGACTGTTCCTCCGCGGCGAGGACGGGGTCGCGCTCCAGGGCGCCGGCGCGTTCGGGCCAGGGGTAGCGCAGCCCGGTGGGGAGTGCGGGCGTGGCCTTGGCGGGACGGCCGGTGGGCGCGGGTTCCGCGACGGTGGTCCGGTCGGGCCACAGGACGATCTCCCCGGCGCCGATGGGGCGGCCGATGTGGTCCCCGGTGCCGTGGTAGCGGGGTGCGAAGCGGGACTGGGCGAGGTTGCCGGAGATCACGTGCTCCAGTGCCGCGAGGTAGCGGCGGACCGGTCGGCTCGCGCCCGGCGGGGAGGCGAGGACGGCGTCGAGGGCGGCGGCGACATCGCGTTCCGCGGTGGCGAGGAGGCCGGCGACCCGGTCGACGGCCCCCTGGAGGCAGGCGCCCTCCTCGATGAGGACGCAGATGGCGTTGACGTGGTCATCCGCGAAGTGCTCGGCGCGGAAGGAGAAGAGGTCGTTGGCGTAGAGCAGGTGCTCGCCGCAGCTGCGGTGCAGGGGGCGGAGGGCGGCCAGTTCCCCGTCGGCGAGGTCGACGCCCGCCGCGTACTCGGTGAGGACGTAGTACACCCCGGCGGCCAGTGTCCGGCCGATCCGCATCTCGACGTAGGTGGCGAAGTCCAGGGTGGTGCCGGTGGCGCGGGAGGCGGTCTCGGTGAAGCAGCCCCGGGCGAAGTCCTGGACGGCGGCCACCAGCCGGTCGCGCTGGCGTACGGGCATCCGGGGCCGCATGTCGGCCCAGATGCCGGCGAGGGCGCGGCCGTGGTCGGTGGTGGGTGTGCCGTCGCGGATGACGGTCAGGCTGTCGGCGAACACGGCGCGCGCCCGGCGTCCGCCGTCGGGGCCGTGGTCGAGCAGCAGATCGTCGAGGGCGAAGAGGTACGAGGTGAGCCGGGCCAGGTCGTGGAAGCGGCCGTCGTCGGTGGTGGGGAAGACCACCGAGGTCCACAGGACGCTGCGGTGGGCGAGGAAGCGGTCGCGCTCCCGTTCGTCGGCGAAGGGGTGGTGGGCGAGGAACCAGGCGTCGTGGCGGGCCTCCAGCTCCGCCGTACGGGGGTGGGCGGCGTGCGTGAGCAGTGCGGGCAGTTCGGGGAGCACGCACCGGGCGCCGGGGCCGAAGTGCGCGAGGGCGCGGGTCGTCATGCGGACCTCTCGGTGAGGGCGTCGGCCAGGTCCCGCAGGGCGGCGGTGGCGGCGGGCGGGAAGGGGGCGTCGTCCAGGGCGCGCAGGGCGCGGGCCCGGCGGGTGCGGATCATGTGCTCGACCCCGGCGCGGGCGCCGCCCTCGGTGAGCAGGGCGCGGATCCGGTCGGCGCCGCTCTCGTCCAGGGCGGGGTCGCCGACGAGGCGGCGCAGTTCGGCGCGGTCGGCGGGGCGGGCGGAGCGCAGGGCGAGGGCGAGCAGGACGGTGTGCTTGCCCTCGCGGAGGTCGTCGAGCCGGGACTTGCCGGTGGATCCGGGGTCGCCGAAGACGCCGAGGAGGTCGTCGCGGAGCTGGAACGCCTCGCCCAGGGGGAGGGCGAAGGCGGTGCAGGCGTCGAGGACGGGCGCGGAGGCCCCGGCGAGGACGGCGCCGGCGTGCAGGGGGCGCTGGCAGGTGTAGGTGGCGGTCTTGTACCGGACGATCCGCAGCGGGGTCTCGATGTCGTCCGTCGGGTCGCCGGTGGCGAGGAGGTCGAGGTACTGCCCGTACATGACCTCGGTGCGCATGGCGTCGACGACGGGGAGCAGGGCCGTGAGCACCGGCGCGGGCAGGCCGGTGGTGTGCAGGAGTTCGGCGGACCAGACGAAGGCGAGGTCGCCGACGAGGACGGCGGCGCCGGCGCCCAGCCGCTCGGCGGCCGCGGGGTCGCGGTCCCCCCGGTGGTGGTCGGCGAGGGCGCGGTGGACGGTGGGGCGGCCGCGGCGGGTGTCGCTGCCGTCCATGAGGTCGTCGTGGACGAGGGCGAAGGCGTGGAACAGTTCCAGCGCCGCCGCGACCCGGACGACGGCGGTCGTGTCGCCGGTGCCGCCGCCGGCGTACCAGCCGCAGCAGCAGAACAGGGGGCGGAGTCTCTTGCCGCCGCCGAGGACGAACGCGCGCAGGGTGCCGATGGCCTCGGGGGGCATGTGGGCGTCGGCGGCGGCCCGGGCCTTGTCGGCCAGGAAGTCGTCGAGGACCCGGTCGACGGCCTGCCGCAGACCCGTCAGATCCGGTTCCGGGCCGTCGGGACGTGTCAGGGGTACGGAGTCGGCCATCGATGTCATCTCACTCCTCGGGGGCGGGTGAGTGGGGCGGACGGGCCCGGGGCACGTCCGGTGGCCCACCGGTGCGGACGGTGGCGGGGGGTCGTGCCGTGCGGAGCCGGGCCGGGGCCGGGCTCCCGGGGTGCAGTGAGGGCCGGGCCGCCGGCGGGGTACGGCGGCACCGGGTGGGGCGGGTGGAGCCCGTGCTCCGCGCCGTCGTCGCAGGCGTGTCACAGGTGCCCATCCCAGGAGGGTCGTCTCGTCCCCGGAACACCGGCGGTAACCGGGGGCTCGCGCATCGCACGGGAAACTACAAGCAGTCACAGGGAAGCAGAAGTCACCCTTCGGCCCGATGCTTGTCATGAACAAGCCTTTCATGGGCGGCTTTCCGCGCGGGTGGTCCCCGCCGCGCCGCGCGGTCCGGAACGGGATGCGGACCACCCCGCCCGTGCGGCGGCCGAGTTGTGAGGGGGGTGCCGTCGGCCCACCGGGAACGCAGGGTGAAAATGGGCGTGCCCCTGACGAACCACAGGGGGCCGACGCGAGGAGAACGTGATGAACGCAGGGCAGGAACCCGCTATCCAGATCGACACCAGCACCCCGCACTCGGCACGGGTGTGGAACTACTGGCTGGGCGGCAAGGACAACTACCCCGTGGACCGCGAGCTGGGCGCGCAACTGGCGGAGACCTACCCCCAGATCATCGACATCGCCCGTGCCTCCCGGCGGTTCCAGGCGCGGGCCGTGCGGTATCTGGCGCAGGAGCGGGGCATACGCCAGTTCCTCGACCTCGGCACCGGGCTGCCGACCGCGAACTCCACCCACGAGGTCGCGCAGGACACCGCCCCGGACGCGCGGATCGTGTACGTCGACAACGACCCGATCGTCCTGGCCCACGCCCGCGCGCTGATGGTCAGCCGGCCCGAGGGCGCGACCAACTATGTGCACGCGGACCTCACGAACGCGCCGACCGTGCTGAAGGAGGCCGCCGGGACCCTCGACCTGTCCCGGCCCGTCGCCCTGATGCTGCTCTCCACCCTCGGCCATGTCGTGGACGACGCCGCGGCCGCCGACCTGCTCCGCTCCTACCTCGACGCCTTCCCCGCGGGCAGCGCCCTGATCCTGTGCGACACGATCGAGACCCCGGAGAGCCGTGCCGCGTCGGACGACTACGCGGAGGGCGGCGCCCTGCCCTACGTCTCCCGGCCCGCCGCGACCGTGCGCTCGTTCTCCGAGGGCCTGGAGCTGATCGAGCCGGGCTTCGGCTCGATCAGCCTGTGGCGGCCCGAGGGGCCGGCCGGCGGCGAGCCGGTCGACCAGTGGGGCTTCGTCGGCGTCAAGCCGTAACCGCCGCGCGGGCGGTGGCCGGGCCGGCCACCGCCCCGGGGGCTCAGATACCGGCGGACGCCATCTCGATGATGGAGCGGTAGTAGGCCGCGGTGGAGACGACGCACGCCCGGTAGGTGCGGTTGTCCTTGACCACCAGGAAGTAGTCCTTGAGGTTCTTCCAGTACTTCACCAGATAGCTCAGCCCTGGCATCCACGGCGCCGGCCGCGGCACCAGGGCGAACGCCTCGGAACACGTCAGGATGCGCTCGGTCGCCTCCGAGAGGACGCCCGCGACCTCGGCGTTCATGTTCCACCCCGCGGCCAGCTGCGGGGTCCATATCGCCCCGGCTATCTCGCGCAGCTGCTCCTGCTCCTCGGGGGTCGGGTCGGCCTGGAGCGGAGCGACGGCGGCGGCCGCGCCACGGGGCTCCGCGGCCTGGGCCGTGCTCACGGTGCCGACCGTGAGCATCGCGCCGGCGGCGACGAGCGCGACCGACGAGACGAGTCTCCTGCTGCGAGTGGTCATGGCTGGCTTCCCGTCCCTGTGCCCCGCCGGGCGGGCGGGGGTGACGGTACGACGGTGACGCGGTACGCGAGCTGCGGCGTACGGTGCGCGAGTTGACGCTGACATGACGTAACGGGTCCGTCAACGGTGCCTCGCTCCGCCGTGTGGATCCGCTGAGCGCCACCGGTGCCCGCGCCGCGGGCGTGCGGCGCCCCGGTGGTCAGCGTCGGCGCGCGTACTCGTCCTCCCGTTCGGCGAGCCGCCGGGCCAGGGCGTCGTGGCGCACGCGGTAGCCGGGCCCCGTCTGACGCAGGATCTCGCGCCGGTGCAGCGCGTCGAGGAAGGCTCCCAGACGCCAGGGCAGCCGCCCGCGCAGCGCGAGCCAGGCATGGGCGACGGCGGTCGGCAGGCCCGCCGTGTAGCAGGCGCCCAGGATCAGTCCGACGCAGAGCCCGAAGAGCGTGCCGTGGTGCACGCGGAGTTCCACCGGCCCCTCGCCGCCCCTGCGGGCCAGTTCGACCCCGTACCCCAGGTCCAGCACGGCCATGACGGCGGTGCAGAGCAGTGTCACGCCGAGGACGCAGCCGAGGAGGACCAGCCGGTCGTTGCGCAGCGAGCCCCGGGCATATCCGGCGCGGCCGAGGGGCTTCTCCTGGCGGTACCAGAACAGCAGCCCGGCGACGACCCCGACGGGAACGCCGAGGACCAGGCCGAAGCCCCAGAGCAGGGCGGTGCCGTACTGCGGCGAGAACTGGAGCACCAGGGTGGCGCCCGCCGCCGCCCCGATGCCGAAGGAGGGCAGGACTCCGCGCGCCAGGGCCCCGGGCAGCGCGGCGGCCTTCGGGCGCTGGGCGAAGTTGACCCGGGTCGGCCCGGAGAGGCCGGGGAAGGGCGCCGCCAGCACCCGGCAGGCGAGGGTGGCCAGGCCGACACCGGTGAGCAGGGAGAGGAAGACGTTGATCCCGCTGCCGCCCTCCGGCAGCTCCGCGCCGAGCAGCAGCGGCAGTTGGACCAGGGCCGCGGTGGCAGCGCACAGCAGCACGGCGGTGGCGGCGGCCTCGCCCCGGCCGCCGGCCAGCCGGCGGCGGCAGCGGAACACCAGCAGGAAGGCGGTGCCGAGCTGGAGCCCGTCCAGGGCGCCGGCGGGGCCGTAGCGCGCCATCCCGATGCCCGCGACGGCCGCCGCGGCCAGGGCGCCGGCGATCCACTCGGCCCGGCGGCACACACCGGTGTGCCGCAGCACGCAGAGGGTGACGGCGGTGGTGCAGCCGATGGCGAGCCCCCGGGTGAAGCCGACCGGCATCACCAGTGCCACGGCGTAGGTGAGGACGAGCAGCACGGCGCAGAACGCCACCAGGACGCCCCGGTGGACCAGTTCGGGCAGCCGCCACCAGGCGACCTCCCCCGGGGAGACCTCCTGCCGGGCGGTCCGCGTGACCAGCCAGGCGGTGTGGAAGGGGGCGGCCCGGCCGCCCGGCAGCGGCCCGGAGCGCGCGGCGGCGCCGCCGGGGAGGTGGCGGGGGTCGAAGGCGGCGTCGAGGAACCCGTCCATCAGGGCCACCCGCGCGGCGGCGGGGTCGGCGTCGGCTGCGGCCATCAGCGCGGCCGGGGTCCCGGGCAGCCCGGGGCGGATCCGCCGGGGCGCCCGGGTGCCGTACAGCCGCCGTGCGAGGTCGAGATGGAGCGGGGCGGCGAACACCTCCCCGATCCCGCCGGGGTCGGCGCTCTCCAGCCGCTCGATCACGGGCCGCCAGTCCGCCGCGGGCCCCGGGCGCACGAGGCCGACCGGGTCGGCGGGCGGCGGGGCTGCGGTCAGCTGGCGCAGATAGCGGGCCGCCCGCCCGGGAGCGCAGGGCCGCAGCTCGTACACCGGGCAGTCGGCGGGCGCGGCCTCCCCCACCGCCGCCAGGAACTCCGGGCGGGCCAGCACCAGCAGGGGATGGCCGGCGGAGACCTCGTCCAGCCGCCGCCACGCCTCCTCCCACTGGGGCTCGGGCAGTTCGTCGAGGCCGTCGAGGACGATCCAGACATCGGGGTGCTCGGCGAGCAGCGCGGGGAAGGCGGCGCCGGCTTCGGCGGCGACGGGCCGCAGGCTGGGGAAGAGCCGCAGGGTCTGCTCGGCCACCCAGGCGGCGAATCCGTCCGCCGGGTTCCACGCGGCCGCCGGCAACAGGACGGGGAAGGTGCGGTCGTGTTCGCTCCGCAGCGCGCCGAGGGTCAGCAGCAGGGCGAGCGTGGACTTGCCCGAGCCGGGGCCGCCGACGACGGCCGCGCGCAGCCGCCGGGGCGCTCCCCTGGCCTCGCCGTAGTAGAAGTCGCTCAGGGCCCCGGCGCTCAGCCCGGCGGGCGGGAGGGGGTCGTGGGCCGGTCCGCGGCGCAGCGGGTCGACCTGGGCGCGGCCGCTGGTGAGCCGGAGCCCCAGCAGCGTCGCGGAGTCCAGGCGGCGGAGTTTGGCCTCCTCGCCCCAGACGAGTGCGGCGGTGTCGGTGCGCTCGGCGGCCAGGGCGGCGCCCAGGGCCTGTCGCAGCCGGCCCGCCCGGTCCTCCTCCGGGGCGGGCGGGCGGCGCCCCAGGGGTAATAAGCCGGGCACCGCCAGGAAGGCGAGCAGGACCCCGCAGACCGTCAGTCCGGCCTCCCAGCCCGCGAACAGGGCGACCGGTACGGCTCCCGCCGACGGCAGCAGGGTCGCGAGCAGGAGCACGCGTCCCCCACTACCGCCGGAAAATATACGCCCAGCCATGACTTTCCCCGATCTCTCCCGAGAAGTACAGGATGGTGAGGAAAGCGCTGTCCGCACAAGGACAGGGGCGGGAGGGTTTCCGGAGGCTGCGATTCAGCGATCGGGGGGCGGGCGCGCGGGGTTCGCGCTCGTCCGTATGGCGGACCGGTTGCGGCGGGCGGTGTCCACGACCGTAGACTCGGCAGCCGTCTCCGGCCGTCGGGGACGCGTCACAGCAGGGAGAGGATGGGTTGGCCGTGCAGGAAGCGCCGATCTACGACCGGCTCATCGCGGAACTCGGCGATGTCCCCACGGAGGTCCGCCAGGAGGCGGAGCGCACGCTGCGCGACCTCGACCGGGTGATCCGTCCGGGAGGGCCGCAGGCGCCCGTGGTCCGCCCCTACGCGGCGGGGTCGCTGCCGCCGGGGCGCTGACAGCCCCGCCCGCCGCCCACCCGTACGCCCCTGCCCGCCGGCACCGCGCCCGCTGACGGCGGCTCAGCGGTAGGCGCCCCGGCAGGCGCTGGTGACGGCGGGAGCCGCGATACCGGCGGAGGCGTCGCAGAGGAAGCGCATGTCGTAGGTCGTGGACGGGGACGTCGTCGGCTCGGGCCGGGGCTGCGGCCGCGGCCTGGGCGCCTCCGGTGTCACACGGGCCGGCAGATCGTCGGCGATGTGGGGGACGTCCACCGTGGGCCGCCCGGGTTCACGCGGGGGCGGCTGGTGGTGGACCGTCCCGGCGGCGGCCGCGGTGCGGTCGGGTGCGACGCCGGGGTCGGTGGTACGGGGCGGTGCCGGCGCCGGGGTGGTACGTCCGGGTGGCTCCATCGGAAGGTCGGACCCGTGGCCGACGGGTACGGGGCGCGGAGCCCTGGGGCCCGCCCCGGGCGGCGGGGACACCGACACACAGCCGGTCAGGCCGACGGCGGCGGTGGCGAGCAGGGCGAGGAGAGTGTTCCGCTGGCGCATTCGACCACCGTGCCCCGCCCGGGCGGCGGGCCCCCGCCGCACACACCGAGGGTCACCGGCACGAGTGAAAACGACGATTGGCTACGTTCAGTTCGTGTGACAGCGCCGGACGGGCCGGCTCCCCCGGGGAACCGGCCCGCCGGTGCGGGGCTGCCGCCCGGGGGCGGCCGGTGCGGGGTCAGCCGGTGACGATGTTCACCCCGAGGGTGGAGGAGACCACCGTCCACGGCTGGACGTATCCGTTGCCGCCGCCGCCCGCGATGACGTGGCCGCGGACCCAGGCGCCGGAGCTGTTCTTGGCGTAGAAGGTGCCGCCGGAGTCACCGCCCTGGGAGATGGTGCCGCCGTTGTAGACGATGACGGGGGACTTGCAGCCGGTCTGGGTGCAGACCTGGCCGTCGATGGAGGTGGCCGTGTGGCCGCAGTTCTCACCGGTGGTCCGGCCGCTGTGGCAGTAGTCGTCGTAGCCGACGACCGCGCCGCCCGCCGAGACGATCGGGATGCTGGTGTTGCTGGTGACGCCGCCGGTGAAGACGCGGGGCGCGTAGGACTGGCCGCCGATCAGCTCCATGTCCACGGGCTCGTTGGTGACGGTGGGGAGCCGCCGGTTGGAGACGGTGCCGTAGGCGTTGGCGCCGGACTCGGTGGTGACCGCGGCGCCGTTGGCGTAGCAGTGGCCGGCGGTGACCATGAACCGGGTGCCGGCGGAGTTGGTCACGGCGTAGCCGGAGGAACAGAGGGAGTTGCCCGAGCGCAGTCCGCCGCCGCCGTAGAACGGCGGCGAGTCGTCGCGGCGGTCGAAGGTGTCGACGGGGGCGGAGCGGCGCAGTTCGATCGCGTCGGCGGCCGCGTTCTCGGCGGCGGACGCGCCGGAGAGGTCGGTCAGCTCGGCGACGAGGGCGTCGGGCGCGTCGGTCTGGAGGACCAGCTTCCCGGTGGTGCCGTCGACATAGCTGGCGAAGCCGTAGTCGGTGCCGTGGCCCTCGACGTACGCGGCGATCCTGGACTGGATCGTCTCCAGGGCGCCCGGGGCGCCGGGCGCGGCGAGGGTCTGGGGGGCGGTCCCGTCGGGGGCCGGGCCGGCGTTTCTCGGGGCGCTCACCCCGGCCTCGCGGTCCTTTTCCCCGCCGGGCCCCTGGGCCTGGGCGGATCCGAGCGTGGTGAGGGTGAGGGCCACGGCCGCCAGGGCGACCAGCGCAGTTCTTGCCTTGAACATGACATTCCTTCCGAGGGCGGCCCGGTCGGGGACCGGGCCGACGACTGACGTTCCGACAGCGGACACCTCCGCACCGGGGTGCTCACTCACCGGACGGAAGGGACGTTCACCGGCATTCTCGACACCCCCGAGGACGGCGCGGAAGGGCGTGGACGCCACCGGGGAGCGGCATCGGTGGCACTGCGGGAGCGCCCGGCCGGGCCGCGAGCCGGGGCCGTACTCCTGTCCGCCCTCCCGGGGAGGAACAGAGGGCCCACAGGGGAACGGATGTCCGGTGACCGCCCGCCCGGGGCAGGTGGCGCGCACCGGCCGGGACGCAGGTGGCGCACGCGATGCACGTCGTGCACGTGATGCGGAAGGCGCAGATGGCACGGGTCGCGCGGGGCACCGATACATCTTTCGGTGTAGCGCGCTTTCGCCCCTGGTCATGAGGGAACGGGCGCGGCCCGCGCCGACCATGGAGGTGTGACGCGTACTCTCCCTTCCCCGACTCCGCCGACGGCCGAGCACCCCGCCTCCGCCCGGCTGCCGCTGCTCGACGTGCTACGCGGCGCGGCGATCCTCGGCACCCTGATGACCAACGTCTGGATCTTCACCGCGCCGGGTGCGGAATGGGGCGTCCTGGTCGGCGCCGCCGCCGGGCCCTCCTTCGACTCCGTCCCGGACGCGGTCGCCGGCGTGCTGCGGCTGCTCGCGAACGGCAAGTTCCTGGCCCTGCTGACGGTCCTGTTCGGCGTGGGCCTCGCCATCCAGTACGCCTCCGCCGCCCGGCGCGGCGAGCCCTGGCCGGGCCGCTACCGGTGGCGGGCGCTGTTCCTGTTCGCCGAGGGAACGGTGCACTTCGTCCTCGTCTTCGCCTGGGACGTCCTGATGGGGTACGCGGTCACCGCACTGCTGGTGGCCTGGCTGCTGACCCGGTCCGTGCGGGCCCAGCACCGGGTGATGTGGTGGACCGGCGGGGTGCACCTGGTCCTGATGGGGCTGCTGACCGCCGCCCTGGCCGCGGAGGGCGACCAGGACAGCACCCTCGACCCAGGGGTGCGCGACCTCTACGCGCACGGCGGCTACGGCGAGCAGATCGCCTTCCGGCTGGAGAACGCGCTCGCGCTGCGGCTGGAGCCGGTGCTCACCTTCCCGCTGCTGGTCTGCCTCTTCCTGCTGGGTGTACGGCTCTTCAGGGCCGGCGCCTTCGGCGCGGACGCGACCGGGCGGCGCATCCGGGCCCGGCTGCTGACCTGGGGACTCGGCCTCGGCCTGCCCCTGAGCGTCGTCGCATCGCTGGTGGGCCCCGAACTCTTCCTGGTGGACCGGTATATCGGCGGTCCGCTGACGGCGCTCGGCTACATCGGGCTGATCGGCGTCCTGGTGGACCGGGTGCGCCGGCCCGGCCCGCTGCTGAACGGCCTCACCGCCGTCGGCAGGACCGCGCTCTCCGGCTACGTCCTCCAGAACGTGCTGTGCATGCTCGTGGCGTACGGCATCGGCCTGGGCCTCGCCGACCGTCTCGGCGAGGAGTGGCACCCCTGGTGGGTGATCGGGCTGTGGGCGGCGGTGTGCGCGGTGCTGATGGCCGGATCGGCGTGGTGGCTGCGGCACTTCAGGACCGGGCCGCTGGAGTCGGTGCAGCGCTGGGCGCTGCGCCGCTGAGCCCCGGTCCGCGGCGGGCCGCCGCGCGTCCGCTCAGCCTCCGCCGACGGCGTTCCTGCGCCGGTCCGCCGCCGTCCGCCCGTCGCGGGACGGCGGCAGCCGGCGCACCCCGTCCGGTGCCGGCAGGGCACCCGCCGGCGTCTCGGCCAGCCGCTCCTGGAGCCGGGCGTGGCGGAACTGGTAGACGGCACCGGCCTGGCGCAGCACCCCGCGCCCATGGGCGTCGGCCAGGAAGGCCATCAGCCGCCACGGCAGCCGGCCGGTGAGGGCCAGCCACGCCCGCATCGTGGTGAACCGCCCCCACGCGGTGACGTAGAGGCAGATGGGGCCGGCCGGGAGGGCGACGGCGAAGGCGACGCCCGGGTCGAAGAAGCCGAAGACCAGGGGGACGTAACCGGCCTGCCGCCGGCCCTCGTTCCACAGGTGCCACACGAGGAACACGACCGCGAGTATGGCGACGACGAGACTGCGGATGACGGCGGCCCTGCGGTCGTTGTGCAGACTGCCCAGGGGGCCGGCGGCGCGGGTGACGTCCAGCGGGGCGGACAGCCAGCGGCGGATGCCCGCCGCGAGCCCGACGACCAGTCCGACGGTGAGGTTCCCGAGGATCGCGTTGCGCAGGGCGTCGGCCGCGAGGACCCGGCGCGGCGCCCGCTCCTGCCACTGGCGCACCGGTGTGCCGGGGGCGAAGCGCACCGGGACCGGCGCGGAGGCGGGGCCCGCCCGCCCGGGGTCGCCCTCCCCCGTGACCGCGGGCAGGGCCAGGTACCACTCGACCGCGGGTGACTCGGTGCCCCGGGTGCCGGGGGGCCGGGCCGTCCGCTCGGAGCGGTACTCCGGCGAGAGCAGCAGCCGGACGTGGGCCAGGTAGCGGGTGCAGGGGGGTGAGGGGACCTCGGGGCAGGGCACGGCCCGGGTGTCCAGCCGCCGTTCCCACGCGGCCGTACTTCCCTGGAGCACGGTCCCGTCCCACAGCCGCGGGCGGCCCCGGGCGTCCCGGAGCAGGGCTCCGGCGACGGGCCTGGGGAACTCGACGTAGCGGGTGCCGTCCGGCCGGCGCCCGTACCGCCAGCCGTCCGCGTGCTCCGTGTAGCGGGAGCCGTCGGGCTCCTGGTGCTGGGTGCCGCCGGCGGGCAGCCCGTGGTGGGCGGAGGCCCGCGCCACCGTGACCGCCGCCTGGACCGTGCCGAAGACGGTGCCGGAGGCGAGACCGGCGGCCAGCCCGACGGCGAGCGCCATCGGACCGATCCGCAGCAGCCGCCTCAGCTGGACGGAGACGGTGCGGCGGGGGGCGCGGAAGGGCGGGGAGAGCGAGGCCGGGCTGCGGGAGATGCCCATCGCCCGCGCGAGGATGCCGCTGGAGGCGCCGAGCAGGGTCAGCTGGAGCACCAGGTTGACGGGGTGCGTCTGGGCGTTCCAGTATCCCGACTGCCCCGGGTCGTACGTGAACGGCCGCAGCGTCCCGCTGAACGCCCCGAGCGCGGCGACGGCGGCGCAGCACAGCAGCGCCCGGGGGGCGAGCCCGCGCACGCTGCCCGCCGCCCCGGGGGCCACCACGTACACGAGCACCCGGTGGACCAGCCCCATGCCGCCGAGGAAGGCCACCGCCTCCAGCCAGACCACCCGTCCGTCGGCGTCGGGGCTGACCATCCACGACATCAGCAGCGCGACCAGCAGCGCCGGCATGGCGCGGGCCGCCCGGTCCAGCCCCCAGCGGGAGCCCGACGGCAGGTCCCACCAGGCGAGGTCGCGGGTGCCGCGGCGCTGGAGGTGGCGGGCGACGAACGCGAGCCCGCCGACGGCGCCGGGCGGGTCGCCGGGGGCGCTGTAGGCGGCGGGCACGAAGGCGTCGAGCAGATGTTCCTCCAGCTCGGCCCGGTCGGCGAAGCGCGGGGCGAGCAGGGCCCGGGGGTCGTCGGCGGTGTCGCTGTAGACCGCGCGCGCGAGACCGACCATCAGCGGACTGCCGAGGACGGTGCGCAGGGTGCGGCAGACGGGGTCGTCCGGGGTGTTCCCGATCTGCCGCAGCACCGGGGTCCAGCGGGTCTCGTGGGCGGAGCCGGGCCGCAGCCGCGCGGTGCGGCCGAGGTAGTCGCCGACCGTCTCCCAGGACAGGGGGCGCAGTTCGACGACGGCGGCCGAGGTCAGGACGTCGGCGGCCTCCACGACGGCGGCCCAGTCCCGGATCCGGCAGGTCAAGACCACCGGATGGCGGTGGTCGAGCCGGCGGTTGAGGGTGTGGACGGCCTGGTGGCAGAGGGGGTCGGGGAGTTCGTCGAGCCCGTCGAGGAGCGGCAGCACCAGATCCCGTTCCAGGAGTCTGCGGGCCCGGGTGACGCCCGACGGGTCGCGGGTGGCGGTGGCCGGATAGCCGGCCATGAGCCGCTCCTCCAGCCAGTCGGTGAAGCCCTGGTCGGCGGGGTTCCAGGAGGCGAGGCCGAAGATGACCGGGACCGGGTCGTCGGGTCCGCGCACGGCGAGCAGGTCGAGGGCGAGCTGGAGCAGCAGCACGGTCTTGCCCGCGCCCGGTTCGCCCAGCACCACCAGCCGGCCGGAGGGCACCCGGGCGTACATCCCGGCGACCTCGCCCAGATGCCCCGTCAGGATCTCCGCGCGGTCGGGCATCGGGCGGACCTGGCCGCTGCCCGCGGCGATGTTGACCCAGTGGTCGGAGAGGTGGGGTTCGGAGGGGGCCCAGGTCAGGGGGAGCGGTTCGGGGTCCTGGAGCCGGCGGGAGCGGGCCTCCTCCTGCCACTGTTCGGTCACCGCCGCGGCCAGCCCGGCGGCGACGGGCCTCAGGTCCACGGGGTTGTCCCGCAGGGCCTGGGCCGCGCGGGCGCTGCGTACCACTTCGAGGCCCAGCCCGGCCAGGGAGACCAACAGGGCCAGGATGGAGGCCACTTGATTGCCGAACTCCAGACTGCGGGCGGTCACCAGAGCGGCGAAGACCCCTCCGGTGACCACCACCGCCCCGGTCCACCACCAGCGCCGCCGGTTCACTGTCACGCTCCCCCCTTCGCGCCGCTCCCAGCGGAGCGGACCCATGGCGCGCTCCGCGGCTGCCATCCGGTCCAACGACGGGTACGGGGAGGTGTTACGTGTCAACGCCCTCCCCCGGCGCGCGCCGTGCGGTGCGCGCCGGGGGAGGTCAGCCGGTTCGCGGGAGAGCCCGCGCCCGGCCTCAGCCGGCGGCGGGGCCCCTGCGGCGGCGGCCGCCGGTACGGGGACGGCCGCCGGCGGTGCTCGAAAGGTCCACCGCCACGGACAGGCAGGCGGCGATGAGGACGACGTTCTTCAGGATGTACTGCCCTTCCAGGGTGGGGGTGCCGGTCCGGGCGTCCCACATCTCCCCCGGCAGCACGAGGAGCGCGGAGAACACCCCGATCATGTGGAGGAAGAAGAGGATCAGGACCGGGCGGAGCAGGATGCCGGTGACCAGTCCGATGCCGATCCCGGCCTCGAACAGGGCGAGCATCGGACGGGAGACCTCGGCCGGCACGAGGCCGAAGGTGAGCGCTTTCATGGTGCGGGTGGCGACGTCCTCGGCGGGGCTGGCCCCGGGGATGAACTTCATCAGGCCGAAGGCGATGAAGACCAGCCCGACGGAGACCCGCAGGACGGTGGTGCTGTGCGGCCGGTAGCGGCCGAGGGCGCTGGTGAGGACGTGCCTGGTACGAGGGGGCGGTACGGGCCGGGGGGCAAGGGGCCGCCGGGTGGCCGTGCCCGGTGCGGTGGCGCCGCGGTGTCCGGTCATCGTCAGTCCTTCCTGCCCAGGTGCGGTACCGGTCCACGGGTGGGTGCCGGCCGGAGCGGCCGGTGCCCGGACCCCGGACAGGGCGGTGCCGTCGTGCGCCGCGCCCGACGGGGGCGCGGCCGGTCCACGGCAGGGCTCTGCCGACCGCCGTGGGGGGCGGACGGGTGCCGCCGTGGCGGCGTGCCGGGTGGAACGCACCTGGAGTGGTGGGGGGTGGAAGCCGCCTCACCGGGCGGCCGTGGGGGGTGTGGAGGGACCGGGTGCCCATGGCCGGTGCGCCGGGGCGGCTTGTCCGATGTCCAGGGCCGGACAAGGTTGGCCCTCCGTGAGGTACGGAGCAGTGCGGTACGGAAAGGGCGTCGCGGATACGGTGTGTGCCCGGGGCGGCACCCGGCCCTCGGTGGGCGCGGTGGTCTCCCCTTGCCCGCCGGTGACGGCGGGGCCGTCGGCGGGTGACTGTTCCCTCCCCTCCGTCAGGTGCCCGGTGCCCGGTCATGGCCCCGGCCCGTCATGACGGGGCGTACGGGGAGGGACACCGCGCGCTGGTCGCCCGGCCGCCGTTCCGCGCGGCGCGACGGACGCGCCGGAGGATGCCGGAACGGCGGAAAGACGTGGTCAATGGAGGAACACGTTATAAGTTCCCGCCCGCTCAAGTAAAGGTCTGGACCAATACCCGCCGTGATGGCCGACACCATGTCACGCCGCCGACCTGCGCGGGAAGTGGGAGGCGGGCCGCCCCCGCACCGGACACCCCGCACCGGACATCCCCTCGTGCACTCCTCCTGTTCTTCCCGCCGCCCCTGGAAGAGAACCGGCCAGGGCCCCGAGGACGACGCGCCACCCCGCGGCGATCGGGGTCCGTACCGATGCACAGGCGGCGCACGGGTCGGGCCCCTTCACCCCCCGGCCGGCGGCACGCACAGCGGAGCAACAGGATCCGGTCAGGGTTGCCGGAGGGTTGAACGCCGCACCCTCCCGGGCCCGTTCCACTGGTCGGCGCCCGGATGCCCCACCGACCCGCGTACATGAGGAGAGACCAGCAGATGCGCAGTCGCAGACCCCTCGCGCTCCTTGCCACGGCAGCCGCCGTGACCGGACTGATGATCGGCGGCCCGTCCGGTGCCGCCGCGGAAGGTGCCGCGGCGGCACCGACGTACTACGTCTCCCTCGGCGACTCGCTCGCCAGCGGCTTCCAGCCGGACGTGGGGCGCGACACCGACCTCGGGTACGCCGACAAGCTCTTCGCCCAGCTGAAGCAGACCGATCCGGATCTGCGCCACATCAAGCTGGGCTGCGCACGGGAGACCACCACCACCCTGATCAACGGCGGCTTCTGCACCTACCGCGACACTGCCGGGAAGGCGGTCTCCCAACTGGGGAAGGCCGTCGACTTCCTGAAGACCAACGGCACCCAGGTGAAGTTCGTGTCGCTGAACATCGGCGGCAACGACCTCGGGGCCTGCTTCGTCAACAACGCCATCGACATCCCGTGCACCCTGCGGGCGCTGCGGACCGTCGACACCAACACGGCCAGGATCGCCGCCGCGGTGAACGGCGCGTCGAGCGCGCAGACGCACCTGGCGGCCGCGAACTCGTTCAACCCCTTCCTGGTGACCTTCGTCAGCGGGGCCTCGGGGCAGCAGACCGCGCTCCAGAGTTCCGGCGGGCAGCAGGCGTTCAACGAGATCCAGGCGCGGCACTTCAAGGCCAACCACTTCACCGTCGCGGACGTCGCCACCGCGTTCTCCTCCTTCGCCTTCATCCCGGAGGTCGACGTGCCGGGTCTGGGCAAGGTGCCGACGAACGTGGCCCGGCTCTGCCAGCTGACGTTCGTGTGCGGCCCGCTCGCGGACATCCATCCGACGCCGGCGGGCCATCAGGTCATCGCCGACGCCGTACGGCCCGCCCTGTAGGCCACCGCCCGGCCCCGGGACGGCGGCCCGGGGCACCGGCCACCGCTCACCTCACGGCGAGCGGTGGCCGGTTCGGTCAGCGCCCCCGAAGGGCCCGCGGCAGGCCGGCGCTACGCCGGGCCGGCGATGTAGCGGCGCAGATGGCGGGCGGTGCGGGTGTCGCCCGTCGCGACCAGGTCGGCGGGGGTGCCGGTGAACACCACGCGCCCGCCGTCGTGACCGCCGCCGGGGCCGAGGTCGATCAGCCAGTCCGCGTGGGCCATCACCGCCTGGTGGTGCTCGATGACGACGACCGTGTTCCCCTCGTCCACGAGACGGTCGAGCAGCGCCAGCAGCTTGTCGACGTCGGCCAGGTGCAGACCGGTCGTCGGCTCGTCGAGGATGTACGTGGAGGACTTCTCCGCCATGTGGATGGCGAGCTTCAGGCGCTGCCGCTCCCCGCCGGAGAGGGTGTTGAGCGGCTGCCCCAGGCGGAGGTAGCCGAGTCCGACATCGCTGAGCCGGCCGAGGACGGTGTGCGCCTGGCCGCCGGGGAAGAAGTCGTACGCCTCCGCCACCGACAGGGCCAGGACCTCGCTGATGTCCTTGCCCCGGAGGCGGTAGGACAGCACCTCGGGCATGAACCGTTTGCCGTCGCACTTCTCGCAGGCGGCGGCGACCTGGGCCATCATCCCGAGGTCGGTGTAGACGAGCCCCAGGCCGTTGCAGTTCGGGCAGGCGCCCGCGGAGTTGGCGCTGAACAGGGCCGGTTTCACGCCGTTCGCCTTGGCGAAGGCGGTACGGATGGGGCCGAGCAGCCCGGTGTAGGTGGCGGGGTTGGACCGGCGCGAGCCCCGGATCGGCGACTGGTCGGCGACGACCACCCCGGCACGGCCCGCGAGATGGCCGTGGATCAGCGAGCTCTTCCCGGAGCCGGCCACGCCGGTGACCACGGTGAGCACGCCGAGGGGGATGTCGACGCTGACGTCCTGGAGATTGTGGAGGTCCGCGTGGTGGATGGAGAGCTGCCCGCGCGGGGTGCGCACCCGCTCGCGCAGGGCGGCGCGGTGGCCGATGTGACGGCCGGTGAGGGTGCCGGACGCGCGCAGTCCGGCGACGTCGCCGGTGTAGCAGACCGTGCCGCCCGCCTCGCCGGCGCCGGGGCCGATGTCGACGACGTGGTCGGCTATGGCTATCACCTCGGGCTTGTGCTCGACGACGAGCACGGTGTTGCCCTTGTCGCGCAGCCGCAACAGCAGGTCGTTCATCCGCTGCACGTCGTGCGGGTGCAGTCCGGTGGTGGGCTCGTCGAAGACGTAGGTGACGTCGGTGAGGCTGGAGCCGAGGTGGCGGACCATCTTCACCCGCTGGGCCTCGCCGCCGGAGAGGGTGGACGCGGAGCGGTCCAGGCTCAGATAGCCGAGTCCGATCTCGACCAGCGAGTCCAGCAGCCGGCCGAGCCCTTCCAGCAGGGGGGCGACGGAGGGCTCTTGGAGGTTCCGTACGAACGCGGCGAGATCGCTGATCTGCATCGCGGAGCACTCGGCGATGTTGACCCCGCCGATCCGGGAGGAGAGCGCGGCCCGGCCGAGCCGGCTGCCCTCGCACGCGGGACAGCGGGTGAAGACCACGGCCCGGTCGACGAAGGCGCGGATATGGGGCTGGAGCGCCTCCCGGTCCTTGGCGAGCCAGGTGCGCCGCATCCGGGCGGCGAGCCCTTCGTAGGTGAAGTTGCTGCTGCCGATCCTGACCTTGACCGGCTCCTTGTCCAGCAGGTCCGCCCACTCGCGCTCGGTGAGGTCCGCCAGCTTGCGGTCCGGGTCGCAGAAGCCGGCGCCGACGACGATCGACCAGGGCCAGGAGTCGACCGCGTACCCGGGGACGGTGATGGCGCCCTCGTTGAGGGACTTGTCCCGGTCGACGAGCTGGTCGACGTCGATGTCGGAGATCTGGCCGAGCCCCTCGCAGCGGGGGCACATCCCCTCGGGCGCGTTGAAGCTGAACGCGCCCGGGGTGCCGACGTGCGGGGTCCCCAGCCTGCTGAAGACGGTACGCAGCATGGTGTAGGCGTCGGTGGCGGTGCCGACCGTCGAGCGGGAGTTGGCCCCCATCCGCTCCTGGTCGACCACGATGGCGGCGCTGAGGTTGTGCAGCCCGTCGACGTCGGGGCGGCCCACGTTCGGCAGGAAGGACTGGACGAACGCGGTGTACGTCTCGTTGATGAGCCGCTGGGACTCGGCGGCGATGGTGCCGAAGACCAGGCTCGACTTGCCGGAGCCGGAGACCCCGGTGAAGACGGTGAGCCGGCGTTTGGGCAGGTCGACATCTATGCCGCGGAGGTTGTTCGCACGGGCTCCGCGTACCTGGATCACGGTGTGGGAGTCGGCGGGCGCGGTGGGAGCGGGGCCGTTGTCGGCGGTCATGCTGATGTCCTCGTCCATGCTGTTCGGCAGCCGGTCGGCTGCTGGTCGGCGCTGATCACGTGCTGCTTCGGGGGCGGTCCGGAGTCGATCGCCGGGCTCGCCGGGCCGCCGGCGCGGCCGGTCAGAAGGGCCCGCGCACGGCAGCACATCATCGCGAACATATACGCATCCAGCTTGCTTATTGGTCCAGACCTATTGACGTGCTGGTCTAGTCCTTTTAATCTCTGCGTCACCTCCGCGGATCCGGTTCCGGGCGTGCGCACGTCCGGGTCCAACACGCTCCACCCCCACATCAGTCGAGCGGTAACGATCGACCCCGCGCCCCTTTCCGGGGGTGCGGGTCCCCCCACCAGGAGGATCAGACCCTTGCTGTCCCCCACTCGTACCCGGGCCTCGCTGCTCGCGGCCGGCGCGGCCGTCGCCGCGCTGCTGTCCGGGTCCCTCTCCGCGGGCACCGCCCAGGCGGCGCCCGCTCCCGAGGCGGGCACCACCGCCGCCTCCCCCCACGAGTCCTGTCGTCCCGAGGGCCTGTACTCCACACCGGGCGTCGACGTCCCGTACTGCACGGTCTACGACAACCAGGGCCGCGAGAAGATGGGCGCCGACCACCAGCGCCGCATCATCGGGTACTTCACCAACTGGCGTACCGGCAAGGACGGCCGCCCGGCGTACCTCGCGAACAACATCCCGTGGAACAAGATCACGCACATCAACTACGCGTTCGCGGCTATCGACTCGGCCAACAAGATCACGGTCGGCGCCGACGGCCCGAACAACCCCAACACCGGGATGACCTGGCCGGGTGTCGCGGGTGCCGAGATGGACCCGGCGGTCCCGTACAAGGGCCACTTCAACCAGCTGACCAAGTTCAAGAAGCTGCACCCCGACGTGAAGACGCTGATCTCGGTCGGCGGCTGGACGGACACCGGCGGCTACACGGACGACGCCACCGGCAAGCGCGTCAACTCCGGCGGCTTCTACTCGATGACGACCAACGCCGACGGCTCGGTGAACCAGGCGGGCATCAACACCTTCGCCGACTCGGCCGTCGCCTTCATCAAGAAGTACGGGTTCAACGGCGTCGACATCGACTACGAGTACCCGACCACGATGAAGGACGCGGGCCACCCGGCCGACTGGACGCTCGCCAACGGCCGCCGGGCCGGCCTGGTCAAGAGCTACGCCGCGCTGATGAAGACCCTGCGGGAGAAGCTGGACCGCGCGGGCGCCGCCGACGGCAAGCACTACCTGCTGACCGTGGCCGCCCCCTCCTCCGGCTATCTGCTGCGCGGCATGGAGACCTTCCAGGTGCAGAAGTACCTGGACTACCTCAACATCATGTCGTACGACCTGCACGGCACCTGGAACGAGCACGTCGGCCCGCAGGCCGCGCTGTTCGACGACGGCAAGGACTCCGAGCTGGCCGGGGCGGGTGTCTACACCACCTCCCAGTACGGCGGCATCGGCTACCTCAACACCGACTGGGCCTACCACTACTTCCGCGGCTCGATGCCGGCCGGCCGTATCAACATCGGCCTGCCGTCGTACTCCCGCGGCTGGAAGAACGTCCAGGGCGGCACCGACGGACTGTGGGGCAAGTCGGCGGCGACCAACTGCCCGGCCGGCTCCGGTCTGACCAAGTGCGGTGACGGCGCGGTCGGCATCGACAACATCTGGCACGAGACCGACAACAACGGTGTCGAGGCGCCCGCGGGCTTCAACCCGATGTGGCACGCCAAGAACCTGGAGCGGGGCATCGTCCCCGACTACCTGCCGAAGTTCGGCCTGCCCGCCAACACCAGCCTGACCGGCACCTACACCCGGAAGTACGACTCGACGCTGGTCGCTCCGTGGCTGTGGAACGCGCAGAAGAAGGTCTTCCTCACCACCGAGGACGAGCAGTCCATCGCCGCCAAGGCCGACTACGTGGTGAACAAGGGCATCGGCGGCACCATGATGTGGGAGCTGGCCGGCGACTTCGACTGGAACGCCGCCAAGGGCCAGTTCGAGCAGGGCAGCGCCCTGACCTCCGCCATGTACGACAAGTTCAAGGCCGCCGCCCCGTACGGCAACAAGAAGTCCGCCCCGGCGCCCGCCATGCCCACCGACGTGATCAACGTGGACGTGGACTTCGGCCAGTTCGCCCTGGGTGACTCCAACTACCCGATCAGCCCCAAGCTGAAGATCACCAACAACACCAAGGTGGCGCTGCCCGGCGGCACGGAGTTCCAGTTCGACTACGCGACCTCCGCCCCGAACAACGCCAAGGACCAGTCCGGTTTCGGCACCACGATCGTGCGCAGCGACCACACCGGCAACAACGTGGGCGGCCTGAAGGGCGACTTCCACCGGGTCTCGCTGAAGCTGCCGGCCTGGCAGACGCTCGCGGCGGGCGCCTCGGTGGAGCTGGACTTCGTCTACTACTCCCCGGTGTCCACCCCCTCCAACTGGACCGTCACCTTCGGTGGCAAGACCTACGGCATCGCCTCCGACCTGGCGCGCGGTGTGACCGTGGTCGAGCCCACCGACGGCTCGGGCGGCCCCGGCGGACCGGGCAACGGCACCTGCACCGCCCCGGCGTGGACCGCGACGGGCGAGTACGGCACCAACGCCCCGGTCTCGCACAAGGGACGCAACTACAAGGCCAAGTGGTGGACGAAGGGCGACGAGCCCGGCACCACCGGCCAGTGGGGCGTGTGGACGGACCTGGGAGCCTGCTGACGCCCGACACCGATCCGGGTCCCTGACCCGGATCACCGGCCCGGTCCGCTGATCCTGGCGGTCCCGGCCCCCGAGAACCCGAAGGCCCCCGGCGGTGGAGTCCCTGGCCCAACCGCCGCCGGGGGCCTTCGCCTGTCCGCCGGGGCCTTCGGCCGAAAGCGCGCCACCTGAGGCGGACACCGGGGGGCGGGCCATGGTCCCGAGGGCTGACGCGCCGGGCGGCCCTACGCCCTAGGGTCGGCGCATGATCAGTCCCACCCGCCCGGCCACGGCCGCCGCTCTCGCCCTGGCACTCGCCCTGTCGTCGGCGGCGGCCGTCCTCCCGGCCGCCGCCGCGCCCGCGCCCGTTCCCGTTCGCGTTCCGTTAGTCTCCGCCGCTTCCTCCGTTCCCGCCCCTCCTTCCGTGACCGCCGAGCGGGCCCGGCTGCCGAGGCCCACCGGCGGGCACCCCGTCGGCAGCGACATCCGCCATCTCGTCGACCGCTCCCGCAGCGACCCCTGGAAGCCCGCCGCCGACGGACGTGAGCTGATGCTCACCCTCCACTACCCGGCCCGTGCCCCGGGGCACGGCCCCACCGCGCCGTACGCCACCACCGAGGAGGCCGCGGCCCTGGCCCGGGGGCTGGACATCGCAGCCGCCGTGCCCGCGGACCGGCTCGGCGCGATGCGCACCCACAGCAGGCCCGGGGCCCGCCCGGCACCCGGACCGCACCCGCTGGTGGTGCTCTCCCCCGGCTTCAGCGTCTCCCGCTTCACCCTCACCCATCTCGCGGAGGAGCTGGCGAGCCGCGGCTACGTCGTCGCCTCGCTGGACCACGCGTACGAGTCCTTCGGCATCGCCGTGCCCGGCGGGCGGCTGCTGGACTGCGCCGCCTGTCCGCCCGTCTTCAACGGCACCGTGCACCCGGGCGTGGTGACCGCGACCCGGTCCGGGGACGTCTCCTTCGCCCTGGACCGGCTGCTGGGACCCCGGCCGGTGTGGCGGCACGCCGCCGTGATCGACCGCAAGCGGATCGGCATGGCAGGTCACTCCATCGGCGGGGCGAGCGCCCTGTCGGCGATGGCCGGTGACGTCCGGGTGCGCGCCGGGGTCAACATGGACGGCGCGTTCTGGGACGAACTGCCGCCCGAGGGGCTGCGCGGGCGGCCGTTCATGCTGCTCGGCACCGACGACGACGTGCACCGGCCCGGCGGCCGGGACACCAGCTGGGACCGGACCTGGCCCCGGCTGGACGGCTGGAAGCGCTGGCTGACCGTGGCCGGGTCGACGCACATGACGTTCTCCGATCACCCCGTGATAGCGGGGCAGTTCGGGTTGCCCGGGGACCCGCTGCCCGACGAGCGGGCCGTTCTCCTCACCCGGCGGTATGTGACGGCCTTCTTCGACCGGCATCTGCGGGGCCGGCCGCAGCCGCTGCTCGCGGGGCCGTCCGCGAGCCATCCCGAGGTGGTCTTCCACCATCACTGAGCACGCCGGCGGGCGGCACCGGAATCGCGTTCCGGTGCCGCCCGCCACTTCTCTGCCCCGGGCCGCCGGTTGCCGGGTTGCCGGGGCGCCGGGGGAATTCCTCCGGCGCTCTCCGGAAAGTTTCCGGAGGTATTCCGTTCTCCTTCCGCATTCCCGGCTCGATCCGGCCCGCAATTCCGGGCGGCTCCCTCTGCTTTCGACGGCCGCTACGGGTCAGCGGTCTTCGCGTACCGTGAGTGTCCGCAGCGCGGGTGAGGCCAGGATGTCCTTCTCGCAGAATCGCGGCGTGACCCACTTCTTCGCGGAGAGCAGCCGGGTCTGGTCATGGGAGTGCGGCGACGTCGGATCGGACGACTGCCCGTAGGCCAGCAGCGTGCGGGCGACCGGGCAGCCCGTTCCGTTCCAGGTCACCGCCTGGAGATGGCTGGTGCCGTGGCGGATCTCCGCGTATCCGCCGGCGGCCGGGTCCCAGCGGCCCTCCATCATGTTCCAGACACCGAGCCGGTGCGCGCCGCCGTGGACCGGTATCCGGGTGCCGCCGCGCTCGCTGAAGTGGTGCTCGCCCCAGCGCGCGTCCGGCTTCGCGCCCATCGACCGCAGTTCCCGGACGGTGTCGGCGAGGGCCCGGGCCACCTCCGGCAGGTCCGTGTCCAGGGTGTGCGGGGTGCGTACGGGGTCGGCCGGTGAGAAGGGGACCTTCCAGAGCCGTTCCTCGGGGACGCGGTCGGTCAGCCGCCGCCAGAGCCGGTCGAAGAGCAGGGCGCCCCGGCTGCCGGTGTCCGTCGTGCGGTCCCACGCGCGCAGGGCGGGGCAGGCGGCGGAGATGTCCACGCGGGTGCCGTCGGTGGCCGTGGCGTGGCCGCCGGGCAGCGCGGCGCAGGCCCGTGCGAGGTCGGCGGCGGCCAGGCCGCCCGCCGGGGCGCGGTTGGCGAACTGGTGCCGCTGGGCGTCCGCGATCCGCAGTCCGCCGCGTCCGGCCAGCGCGGTCAGGTCCTCGATGCCGCCCCGGGTGCGCAGCGAGCGCGGGGCGTCGATGTCGCCGAAGACCCTCGGGTACCCCCGCAGCGGCCGGTCCGGGTGGGCGAGCCAGGCGCTGTCGTTGGAATTGGCCGCGTACGGGGCGTTCTTCAGGGTGGGCATCCGTCCCGGTCCGAAGACACCGGGCTGGAGGGCGCCCGGGTCCCGGCCGGGTGTGCAGGCGGCGCGGGAGCCGTCGAGCACGGCGAGGCCGGCGGACGGGTAGGTGGCCTGGCCCAGCGGGGTGAGGCAGCGCGCGGCCAGGTCGTCGGTGATCCTGGGGAGGATCTGCGACTGGGTGAAGAGGCTGCCGCCGCGCGAGTCGGCCGCGACGGTGTTCACCCAGGGCAGGCCCTGGGTGCGGCGGAGCGCCGCCAGCACGCCGTCGGTGTCGCGGGCCTTGCCGAACGCGAGCGAGGTGGCGTAGAAGCGCAGTTGGGCGGCGTTGGGGTCGCCGAGCGCGTAGGCGTGGGTCCGCGTCCAGGGGACCGGCAGACCGTCGGCCTCGGTGACGACCGGCCCGTACCGGGTCCACCACTGGGTACGGGTGACGGGGGCGCCGCCCCGGACTCGGACGGTGACGGTCCGCTTCTTCATGCGCTCGGGCCGGCCGTCGACGAGATGGACCGTCGGGTCGCCGGGGTCGAGTGTCAGCCGGTGCAGGGTCAGGGGGGTGCCGGTGGAGACGGTGTGGCTCCAGGCGACGTGGCGGTTGTAGCCGATGTTGACGATCGGTGAGGCGACGAGCGTGGCGCCGGCCACGTCGAGTTCGCCGGGGATCGTCTGGTGGGCCTGCCAGAAGCGGCGGCCGCCCTGCCAGGGGTAGTGCGGGTTGCCGATGAGCAGGCCCCTGCCGTTCGCGGTGGTGGAGCCGTGGAAGGCGACCGCGTTGGAACCCATGGTGCCCCGGGCCCGTTCCACGAGGTCGCGGGCGGCGCGGGCGGTCCGCTCCGGGTGGGGCGCGGGTCCGGCGGTGGCCCCGGCCGCCGCCCCGGGCGGGGGCGGTGCGGCGCCGACGATGCCCTCGGCGAGCATCTGCTGCCCGGCGGTCGCGTGCAGCGCGTGAGCGACCAGGGCGAGGTCGTGGACGGAGACCGGGCGCACCCAGGCCCTGCCCCGGCAGGCGGGGTCGGTGACGGTGTTCCGGGCCAGCCAGGTGTTGTAGCCGCGGACCCAGCCGCGCATCAGCTCCCGGACCTGGGGGCCGGGGCCGGCGGGCGCGGGCCGGTCGAGGAGCTTGGACGCCGTGCCGCTGTCGCGCAGCCCCTGGAAGAGGAGGTCGCTGGTGAGGTTGGTCCGGGTGTCGGCGAGCGAGCCGTCGGGCCGTGCGTCCGCGCCGAAGTGGCGGGAGCGTTCGGCGCGGACGGTGGCGAATCCGTCGGCGAGGACGCACACCTGGTCGGCGGCCTGGGCGTAGCCGGTGCCGAAGCCGAGTCCCGCGTAGTCGCGGGCGGTGATGTGCGGCAGGCCGTACTCGGTGTAGCGGATGGTGGCGGAGAGGGCGCCCGATCCGGCCCGGATCTCCGTCCGCGGCGGCGCGGGGCCGTCGGCGGCGGTCGGCGGGACGGTGACGGCTGCGGTCGCGAGGGCCGTCGCGGCGATGACGAGAACACGAAGGGAACGGCGCGGCCGGGGTATTCGGCCGGGCTTCGGAAATGTCGTGCGGAAGAACAAGGGAACTCCCGGAACAAGGGGGCGACGGTTCTTCTGCGCACCGCCGGAGTGGCGGTGCCGGAGACAACTCATCAGCTGTGAATTCCCTTTGTCAAGAAGGGAACCCGGGAGGAGATTCCTGCGTCTACCGAGTGGTTTCCGGGTCGTTCTCCCCCGGGGTCGAAAGAGAAAAGCGGACAGCGCATGGCGAATAATTTCAGCCGTTCTCCGGCCGGTTCGCGGCTCTTTGGCGAGCGGGGCAGTCCGAGCGCCGGGGACCTGTGGACGGCTTTCCGCTGCGACCCGTCGTCATCCCGTCTCCCGTTTCCTGCGGCCCTTCGCGCCGGGGTCGGCGGAACGGGTCCCGGGGCCCGTGCCCTGTCCCGTCCGGGGCAGGGCACGGGCAGGGGCCGTGTGCGGTCAGGCGGGGCGGTGTTCCCAGCCGCGTGCCGTCCGGGTCAGCTCGGTGAAGCCGTGCGCGAGCAGCGCGGCACTCTCCTCGGGCTCGTCCTCGTCGCCGTAGGCCAGGACCCGGTCGACACCGCAGAGGGCGAGCCAGCGCCGGGCCTCCCCCAGCAGCCAGGGCAGCAGGTGGGGTGCGGGGTCGGTGGGGAGTTCCAGGCCGGAGATGTCCGCCGTGCCGCCGGGGCGGGCGTGGCGCTCGGGCCGGTCGAGGTTGGTGTCGAGTTCGACATGGGCGATGTCCGTGCCGCCGGCCCGGACGGTCAGGCGGGTGGTGCCGAGTTCGCCGAGCCCCCGGTGCAGGGTATGGCCGGGCGGCGGGGACCCGGCGGGCAGGGGCAGTGCGGTCAGCGGGGCGATCAGCAGGATCTCGGTGCCGCCGGTGTGCACGAACCCGGCGCGCTCCAGGGTGGCCCGTACATGCGGCCACTGCGCGGGCACGCCGTAGACACCGGGTACGGGCAGGGCGCCGTCGGTGTGGCGGGCGCGGACGTGCCAGCGGGTGAGCTGGGCGAGGCACGCGGACGCCAGCAGTTCGCCCGCGTCCTGCGCCCGGCCCTCGTCGCCGCCCGCGGGGTCCTGCTCCGGGTCGGAGTCGTCGGGGTAGTGGACGAGCCAGGCGATGTGGCCGGTGTCGCGGTAGTCGGCGCCGACGTCCGGGTCGTTGCGGTAGCGCAGCAGATGGGCGGCGGCGACGATGCGCCGGTTCCGCTCGGCGACGAGCGTGACGCGCTCGGCGACCCAGGGGTCGGTGATGTACTCCTCGGGGCAGCGCTCCAGGCTGCTGAGGACGGTGTTGACCGAGGCCGTGGCGCCGGGTACGACGGCCGACGCGTGCGCGTTGACCAGGGTGGTGAGCTGGTCGCGGTCCTCGCGGTGGAAGGGGCGCACGGTGAGGGAAACGGGCATGACGCTGCCTCCGTGGTTGAACGGTACGGGAGAGGCCGCCATGCGATGCGGTACGGGCGTCACTCTAGCACCAAGTGCCCCTGGTGCCGCTGTGGTCACCGGGTCCGTCCCCGGCGGCGGGGCCGCCGCCGGGGAGGGGCGGTTCAGCGGGTGAGCCGGTAGGCGTCCAGGACGGTCAGTGTCTGGGTGCTGCCCCGGCCGTCGGTGAGGACGGTCCGCAGGGAGACCGACGCTGCCGCCGCCGGGTGGTCCAGCGCCACGCGGCGCGCGGAGCCCTGCCCGGCGACCGGGACGGGGTGCCAGCGGGCGCCCCGGTCGTAGGAGACCTCTGCGGTCAGCGAGGCGGCGCCCCCGCGGGTGGCGGGTCCGTCGATCCGGAGCGGCACCGTCAGCCGGGTCCCGGCGCGCGCGGTGCTCGCGGCGGTCAGCCGCGGGGTGATCCGGACCGTGGAGAGCGGCAGTTCGCGCTCGTCCGCCCCGGACACGAAGGACCACTCGGCGACCACCGCGGTACTGACCCGGGACACCGTGGGCGGCTGCTCCACCTCCTGGCGCAGGAGGTAGCGGGCGGGCCCGGCGGGCAGCCGGCCCACCCGGTGCTCCTCCCCCAGCTCGCAGCCGCCCGCGCCGGTCTCGCGCAGGGTCGTGCCGGCGGTGGAGAGGGTGGTCCGGCTGCGGGCGCCGTCGGGGTAGGAGGCGTGACCGCCGCTGTCGGTGAGCATCGGGGCGCACCAGCGCAGGGTGTCGCCGTCGCGGGCGGCGGAGGCGACGGCCGGGGCGAAGATCCCCCGGTTCGCGGTCGCCCGGCGTGCCGTGCCCGCCTCGTACCGCTCCACGGGTCCGAGCAGCTGGGTCCCGCGCGGGCCGCCGGTGGTGCCGTACTGCTGGATCCAGCGGCTCCAGCGGAGCCCGGGCGCGGTGGAGACGTACTGGCGCAGGGCGTGGGGCAGGGTCACCGGCCGGCTGGTGATCCCGAGGGCGGGTCCGTCGCGGTACGAGGCGAGGGCCGCGACGGCGGCCGTCCGCCCGGGGGCGGGGGCTCCGACGGCGAGGTCGGTCCTGGCCAGGTCCGCCCGGTCGACGGTGGCGTCGAGTCCGGTGAAGAAGGTGCCGGTACGGGGGTGGGCGAGGTGGTAGTGGTCGGCGCCCCGGGTCCACAGGCCGCCGATGACGGCGGTGAAGGAGCCCGGCGCGGGCCGGGGGCCGAGGTGGGCGGTGCGCAGGCCGTCGGTGGTACCGGTCAGCCAGGTGGAGCCGTGCGGGAAGGGGCCGCCGGTGTCGAGGTAGTGGCTGACGTGGGCACCGGCCGGGCGGGCGCCGCCGGGCGCGGTGATCCGGACCGGGCGGGCCCGGCGGGCGTCGAGGACGACGGTGGTGGCGCGGTTGACCTCGAACCGGGGCGCGAGCAGCAGGGCGGTGCCCCGGCGCGGACCGGAGCGGGTGTCGATCGCCGATTCGACGCTGTACATGCCCTTGCGCAGCCGTACGGTGACCCGGCCGTCGCCGTCCCGGTCGGCCAGTTCCGGCCACATGGCGAGGGAGGGCACGGCGCTGACGGCGGTACGCGCGGCGGGCGCGGGGCGGCCGCCGGTGTCGAGGTGGCGGAAGGTCACGTCGTACGACTCGGGCTCGCGTTCGGCGGAGACGGCGGTACGGACGCGCTGGCCGCCTCCGCTCGCCACCACGACGGCGGTGAGGACGCCGTCCGTGCCGCCCCGGCGGGTGTCGGCGGTGACCTTGAGCGAGGCGGTGCCGCGCGCGGGCACGGTGATCACGGATCGGCCGAGGGTGAACATCCCCTCGGGAGCGGGGGTGCCGTCCGGTCCGTGGCCCCGGACGGCGGTGGTGAGGGTGACGGGCGCGGTGCCGTGGTTGCGGTAGACGAGCCGCCCGGTGAGCGGGGTGTCGTCGTGGTGGGGCCAGCGGCGGACGCCCAGGGAGAGCGAGGTCTCGTCGGTGACCACGGTCTGGGTGACGGCGCGGGCGGCGTCGACCCGACCGGTGCCCTGCCGCAGGGCGGTGGTGCCGGCGCGGTCGGCGGCGGACGCGGTCAGCGCCTGTTTGATCCGCTGTCCGGACCAGGTGGGGTGGCGCTGGGCCAGCAGGGCGGCGGCACCGGAGACATGGGGCGTGGACATGGAGGTGCCACGGCCGGCGGCGTACCCGTGCGGTGCGCCGCCCGCGCCGGTGCGGGCGGCCGTGATCTCCACGCCGGGCGCGGTGAGGTCGGGCTTGAGCGCGCCGTCGGCGGTGGGGCCGTGGGCGGAGAAGTCCGCGAGGGCTCCGGCGCGGTCCACCACGCCGACGGAGAGCGCGGCGGGGGCGGTGCCCGGGGACTCGACGGTACGGGCGCCGAGTCCGCCCAGGTTGCCGGCGGCCGCGACGAAGAGGGCGCCGCTGCGGCGCGAGAGCCGTTCGACGGTCTCCTCCATGGCGTCGGTGCCGGGCCGGTCGGGCAGGCCCAGGCTCATGCTGACGATGTCGGCACCCTGCTCGACGGCCCACTGCATGCCGGCGATGACCTGGGATTCGTCGCCCTCTCCGTCGTCATTCGCGACCTTGCCGTCCAGGATGCGCGCACCGGGGGCGACGCCCCGGTACCGGCCGGCGGAGAGGGTGCCGCTGCCCGCGACGGTCGAGGCCACATGGGTGCCGTGGCCGTTGCGGTCGACGGCGTCGGGGCTGGCGGAGAAGTTGGCCTCGGCGATCTCCCGGCCCGCGAGGTCGGGGTGGGTCTGGTCGACGCCGCTGTCGAGGACGGCGACCTTGACGCCCGTGCCGTCGTATCCGGCGCGCCAGGCCACCGGGGCGCCGATCGCGGGGACGCTGTGGTCCATGGCGAGGCGTACCCGGCCGTTCAGCCAGATCCGGTGGATTCCGGGCGCGGCCGAGCGGGCCCGGTCACCGGAGCCGGAGCCGGAGCCAGAGGTGAGCTTCTTCCATGTCTGCGCGGCACGGGACTTGGGCACGGTGACGGCCTCGCCGTCGATGGCGGGCAGCGCACGGCCGGGGCGGGCGTTTGCCGCGCGCAGCGCGGTGCGGGCGCGCGCGGCCCCGGCACCCCGGTAGCCGACGATCAGCGGGACCGAGTCCGTACGGGCGTCGTCGTACCGGTCCTTCAGCAGGGTGGTGATGTCGAACAGCCGCCGGTCCAGCACCCCCTGGGCGAGCAGGGGGCCGGCGTCGGCGGGTATCACCAGGCTGCGGCCGCCGGTCCGCAGGATCCGGACGGGTATCCGCTCGCGCCCCTTCCCCGGGGTCACGGTCACGACCAGGCCCCGGCCGTCGACGGCGACCCGGTCGCCGGTGAGGAGGGTGACCTCGCGCGGGGTCCCGCCCGCGCCGGTCCGTTCGACGGCCCCGGGCCCCTGGGGCGCGGCGCGGGAGACCGCCCGGGGACCGGCATGGGCGACCACCGCCCCGCTCCCCGCCACCAGGGCCACCGCCAGCGCGGCGGAGCATCCGGCCGCTGTCCTTCCGTGTCTGCGCACCCGTCGTACCTTCCGTCCCAAGGGTCACGGCGGACGGGCGGCCCGTCCGCCGGGCCCGCCGTCCACGGATCCTCAGCATGGGGACGGGGTACGGGCCGGCGCGTCATCCCCTGACGGACACCCTCGTACGCCGCTGGGCGTACCCGGGACGGTCCGGGCGGAGCGGACCGGGCCCCGGGAGGACGGGCCGCCGGGCCCGGCCCGGCGATTTCGCGCCGTTGGCGGGCCCGGGGAGGGTGGGGTCGGGGCTGTCGGGACAAGGCCCGCCTGCTGACGGCACGTCGCTTTTCAGACAGCCCTGAGGAGGGTGGGGGTGCCCCCTAGGGCCTGTCTGGCGGATCAGACTGGGTGAGGGAGCGGGGTCTGGTGCAGGGGGTCTCCCCAGGCCCGCCGGCGGACGAGGGATGGGGTCTCCCCAGGCCCGCAGTGGACGAGGGATGGGGTCTCCCCAGGCCCCCAGGGCCGTGGGGACGCATCGCAAGGCGGAGGAATGAGCCACTGCGGTGGGGGTACTCCCCCTGGCTCCGCCGGTGGCACCCCCACCCGGGCCGCCAGGCCCAGGAGGAGTGCGGTGCCAGGGCACGCGAGCCCCAGCAAGATCCGTCAGACAGGCCCTAAGGGAGGGCCGTCCGCCCGGCGGGCGGGCCTGGCGGGGTCCGCCGTCCGGGGTTCCCGGGACCTGTCCCGGCGGACGGGTTCGGCCACCGGCAGGGCCGAGGGGGGCTCAGCGGGCCTTCGTCGGGGACGGCCTTCCCTCGTACCCCGCGGGGCATCGGGGTCTGCGGCGGCCGGCGACAGCGCGGTGCGGGGTAGCGCCCGGGTCGGCGGGCCCGGGAGGGATCCGTATCAGGGCTCGTCGGGCGGGCGGGATTTCGACGACGCGACCTGGCGGGGGCCTGTCCACGGAGTCCAGGGGAGCATCGGCGTCCCGACAACAGCGCGGTACGGGGGCACCCCCATATCTCCGGGGTGTGGGCGAGGCCCGCTCCCCCGGTCAGCGGCCCCGGCTCCAGTGGAAGGCGACCTCGGGGAAGCGGGCCGAGGGGCCGCGCAGCAGCGGGGCGGGGCGGCCGGCGAGGAAGCGGCCGAAGAAGGCGACCGCGCAGGCGCGGATCGCGGCCGTCGCCCGGTCGGGGTGGAGGGTGCCGAACAGCTCCCGCCACACGGGGTCGGGCCAGCTGCCGCGCAGGCCGAGGGGTCCGGCGTACCCCGCGAGGTCGGTGGCGCTGAGATGGCCGCCGCCCAGGAGGTGGAGATGGCGTCCCCAGCCGCGGTGGGCGGCCCGCCAGCGGACCCAGGTCTCGTGCTCCGGCGAGGAGGTGAGCAGCAGGAAGGGGCGGTCCAGGCCGGTGTCGGGGACGGTGGTGCCGAACAGTCCGCCGTCCAGGTCGAGTCCGGCGGCGAAGCGCCGGTCCTGGCGCATGGCCTCGGCGGCGGCCGCGCCGCCCATGGAGTGGCCGAGGAGTCCGATCCGGGCGGGCGCGAGCCGCCGGGCGGTCAGTTCGTCGGCGACGGTCCGCAGGTCGGCGGCGCGCACCGCGGTCTCCAGCCGGTCCTGGGCGTCCCAGTCGGCGGGCTCGGCGGGCAGGTTGCCGAGGACGAGGCGGCCGTCGGGGAAGTGGACGGCCGCGGCGTCGTGGGTGTGGTCGACGGCCGCCACCAGGTGGCCGTGGGAGGCGAGTTCGGCCGCGAGGGCCGTGGTGAGCGCGCGGGTGGCGCCCCGGCCGTGGCTGATCATGACCAGGGTGGGCCGCCGGGGCGCCCGCCGGGCCGTGCGTACGCCGGTGCGGATCCGGGCGAGGGAGCCGGGCGGGGCGCCCCAGGAGCGTTCCAGCACGGTCGCGGTGGGTGGTTCGGTGTACGGGGCCGCCGCGCCCCGGTCCCGGTCGTCCCCGGTCAGCGGGAACCAGAGCTGCGTCATCAGCTCACGGGGCCCGGGGCGGCCGGCGAACGGGTCGGTACGGGTGTGGTCGACCACGGGGAAGGAGAGTGTGCCGACCGGGTGGCCGCCGGTCGGCCGGGGCAGCGGCAGCGGGCCGGCCCCGGTGGTGGCGACGGCCTCGGCGGCGGGCAGCGCGGCCAGCGCGGCCGCCCCTCCGGCTCCCAGCAGCAGCGAACGACGAGCGAGCACCGACACCTCCCGGTCCGGGGGCGCGGGGTGCGCCCTGAACAGCGCCCACCCTATTGGTCCGTACCAATATCGGGGAGGGTCCGGGCCCCCGCTTCCCTCCGGCGGCCGCCCACCGCCCAAGGCTCCCGCCCGGCCGGTGGTCCGCGGTGCGGGACACCCCGGACCACCGGCCGACGGGGTACCGCGCCGCGCGACCCCGTCCACACCCACCCCCCTCACCGGCCGACGACCCTGCCGCGTACGGCCGACGCCGCCGCCGGGGACCCGGACCCGGCCCGGGACCGCGCCCGCGACCTCCCGGGTCCGGCCCGCCGCAGCCACCACACCCGTCAAGCCGCCCCCTGTCGCGGGCTCCTGCCCCGCCGCTGCCCTCCGGACCGTCCAGGAGCCCGCCCGCCGGCCGGGACGCACGTCCCGCCGCCCAGGGCCTTTCTTCCGGATCAGGCTGGATCAGGGAGCGGAATCTGGTGCATGGGGTCTCCCCAGGCCCCCAGGGCCGAGGGGACGGAGGCCGCCAGGCCCAGAGGAGCGGTGCCATGCCAACGCGAGCCCAGCAAGATCCGGAAGCGAGGGCCCAGGGCCCCGTACGCACATCGTGCCCGTCACCGCCTCTGCCGCCCGATCGTCCGGAGCCGGCTTCTCCCCGCGGAGGGAAGCATCCGGCCAACCGGCCCTCCGCGGCGCCCTGTCCCCGCCCCCGCCGCGCACTGGGAGGGGCGGGGGGCCGTATCCGCGCCGGGACCCGGCGGCCGCCGTCCATGACCAGTGCCGGAGCGGCCCGGTGGGCCCGGTCGGCGACACGCGTGGGTGACTTCGGGCGTGCCGGGGTGACCCGACGTGTGCCGGGTCCCGCGGCGGGGCAGGGCTGGGGAGTCGGCCGGGCCCCGCGTACGGTGCCGGGGCGGGCGGCGACCGGGACGGTGAGCGGTGACAGGGACCGAGGGCACGGTGGACCAGGGGGCGCGGATCCGGGCCACCGGAGTCGGGCTGCGGCTGCGCGGCGGACGGGACGCCCTGCGCGGGGTGACCCTCGCCCCGCCACCGGGCCGGATCACGGGGGTGGCGGGCGGCAGCGGCGCGGGGAAGAGCCTGCTGCTGGAGACGCTCGCGGGGCTGCGGCGGCCCACCGACGGCGCGGTGCTGCACGACGGGCTCGAACCGGCCGCCGCCGCCGTGCCCTTCGGCTTCGTCCCGCAGGACGACATCCTGCACCGGGGCCTCACCCTGCGGCGCGGCCTCGCGTACGCCGCCCGGCTGCGGGGCGCCGATCCGGCCGAGGCCGACCGGGTCCTCGCCGAGCTGGGGCTGTCCGCGCGCGCCGGGCAGCGGATGGGCACCCTCAGCGG
Source organism: Streptomyces yaizuensis (assembly GCF_034961445.1). Taxonomy (NCBI): domain Bacteria; kingdom Bacillati; phylum Actinomycetota; class Actinomycetes; order Kitasatosporales; family Streptomycetaceae; genus Streptomyces; species Streptomyces yaizuensis. The sequence goes on along the minus strand of NZ_BSBI01000001.1, from coordinate 977,834 downwards.
CGGTGAGCGCAAACGCGCCTCCATCGCGGTCGAGTTGCTGACCCGGCCCCGGCTGCTCTTCCTGGACGAGCCCACGTCGGGCCTGGACCCGGCGACGGGGGCCCGGTTGCTGGACACCCTCACCGACCTCGCGGCCCGGGGCGTCACCGTGGTCCTCACCACCCACTCCCCCGCCGATCTGGACCGCTGCGACCAGGTCGTCCTCCTCGGCCCCGACGGCTCCCCCGCCGCCACGGGCACCCCGGGCCAGGTGCTGCGCCGCTACGGCGTACGGGACTTCGCCGCGGTGTACGCGGCCGTGGCCGACGCCCCGGGCGACCGGGGGACGTCCGGAGCGCGGCAGGGGACGGAGAAGGCACGGCAGGCACAGGAACCGGAGGAGACGGAGGAGACGGAGGAACCAGACGCACCACAGGGACCAGAGGGGGCGGAAGGGTTCCGGGACGTCCGCGGCGGGCACGGTGCGGCGCGCACCCCTCACCGGCGCCGGCGGATCCCCGGTGCCGTGCGGGCCCGGCGCCCCGGACCGCTCGCCCAGTGGCTGCTGCTCACCCAGCGCGCCGGTGAACTGCTGCTGCGGGACCGGCCGGCCGCCGCGATCGTCGTGGGCTCACCGCTGATGATCGTGGCGATGTTCGCCCTGCTCTTCCGGCCCGGTGCCTTCGACCCGGCGGCGCCCAGCCCGTCGGCGTCGGCGATGGTGCTCTTCTGGATCGCGTTCGGCGCCTTCTTCTTCGGTCTCGCCTACGGGCTGCTCCAGATCTGCGCCGAACTCGGCGTGGTCCGCCGCGAACGGCTCACCACCCTGCGGCTCGGCCCCTATCTCGCGTCGAAGGTGACGCTGTTGCTGCCGGTGCTGGCGCTGGCGGACGCGCTGCTGCTCGTCGTGTTGCGGGCGGGGGACCGGCTGCCCGCCGCCGGGGCGGGTGTGTACGGGTCGCTCTTCGTCACCACCGCCCTCGCCTCCGCCGCCGGGCTCGCCCTCGGTCTGCTCGCCTCGGCGGCCGCCGCGGACCCGGCGCGGGCCGCGCTGGCGCTGCCGCTGCTCTGCTTCCCGCAGGTGCTGTTCTCGGGGGCGTTCGTCCCGGTGCCGCTGATGGCGGAGGCCGGGCGGGCGCTCAGCACGGCGATGAGCAACCGCTGGGCCTTCGAGGCCCTGGGGGCCGGGGTGGATCTGGAAACGCTCTGGGCGCGGGGCGCCTCCCCGCTGGGCCCGCCGCTGCTCGCCTCGTACGGGGACAGTTTCGCGCACGCCCCCTGGACCCGCTGGCTGATTCTCGCGGGTTTCACGGCCGTGCTGCTGCTCATGGCGGGGTGGGTGGTGCACCGCCGCTGTCCCACGCCCGCCCGGCCGCTCGGCGCGCGACGCGCAAGGCCCCGCCGACCCCGCGGCCCCCGCCGACCCGACGCACCCGACGCACCCGACGCACCCGAGGAGCACGGTCGGCCGCCCGGTCAGCAGCTGGTGCGCGGCGACAGCCCGTCGGCCACGGGGACCCGGTCCCGGTAGGCGGCCCCCAGGAAACGCAGCAGGGCGTCCACGTCGTCCGCGCTGGTGGGGATGCCGACGGAGACCCGGATCGCACCCGCCGACGGCAGGCCGAGGCGGCGCAGATACTCCTCCAGACCCGCCGTCGTCCCGGAGTGCACGGCCGCGCGCAGGGCGTCCCTGCCGATCCCGAAGGCGGCCTCGCCCGCGCCGGGGTTGCAGAAGCAGCCCGTGCGCAGCGAGATCCGGGCCCGGCCGCTGTCCCGGGCGACGACGCGCTCGTCGACGACCGCGCCGCGCGCGTCGAGGACGTTGAACGCGACGGTGCCGCCCCGGCGGTGGACGGTACGGGGCCCGTACAGCCGGATCAGCGGCCGGCCGTCGCCGTGGCGCAGCCGGGTCAGCCCCGACAGCAGCCGGGCGGTGAGCCGGGTGACGTGGTCGTGGACGGCGTCGATACCGATGGATTCGACCCAGTCCAGGCCGGTACAGATCTCGGGTATGGCGTGGAAGTCGACGGTGCCGTCCTCGAAGGCGGCCGGGCCGGGGGCGAGGCGGTGCCAGCGGCCCTCGGCGCTGGCGACCCGGATGGTGCCGCCGGAGAACCAGGGCCGCCGCAGCAGCCCGAGGGCGCTGTCACGGGCTATGAGACAGCCGACCCCGGTCGGGTAGCCGAAGACCTTGTACCAGCTCAGTACGGTGAAGTCGGCGGGCCAGCGGTCGAGCCGCAGCCGGTTGGACCCGGCGTACGCGGCGGCGTCGAGCAGGACGTGCCAGCCCTCCTCGCGGGCGCGGGGGATCCAGTCCAGGGGGTGCCGCACCCCGCTGAAGTTGCTCTGCGCCGGGAAGGCGAAGAGTCCGCGCCCGCCCCGGCGGCCGCGCAGCGCGCGCCGCAGATCCGCGTCGGCCACCCGCAGGTCCGGTCCGTCGAGGGGGATGTAGGTGGTCGCGGCGCGGCGGGCGCGGGCGAACTCGCGCAGCCCGTTGACGGAGTTGTGGTTGTCGAGGGTGAGCAGCAGTTCGGCCCGTCGCCGGCGGAAGGGGTAGCTCTCGCCGACGAGCCGGCAGGCGGCGGTGGCGTTGGCGGTGAACACCACGGTGTACTCGGCGGGGTCGGCCCCGGCGAAGGCGAGCACCCGCTCCCGGGCCCGCTCCAGCAGGGCGGTGCTGGGGGCGGAGGCCGGGCTGTCGCTGTGCGGGTTCCCGAAGACGTCCCGGGTGAGGCGTTCGGTCTGGGCGTGGAGCTGGCGGCGGGCCGGCAGGGCCGCGCCGGTGTGGTCGAGGTAGACATGGCGCCGCTCGTCGAGATACCCGTACTCGGCCTCGCGTATCCGGGCGAAGCGGCCGGGGCCGTCCAGGGGGTCCACGGGGTGGCCGGGGGGCTGTGGCACGGGGGCGTGCCGGTCGTCGGTACGGTTGTCGCTCATCGCATCCCCTGTCCTGCCCCCCGATCCCAGGATGCGGCCGGGTGTCCGGCTGGGCAAGAACGCACCCGTGCGCCGCACACCGCCGGGCGGGTGCCTCGGCCGAACGAGGGCGTCCGGCGCGGCCCTGCGCCCTGTCCGGGCGGTACCGGATCACAATGGCCCCGGGCGAAGCCGATCCTGGGAGGCCACCGGTGGGAAAGACCATGAGAGCCGTCGTGCTGGACGAGCCGGGGCCGGTGGAGAAGCTCGCGCTGCGGGAGCTGCCGGTGCCGGAGCCCCCGCCCGGCTGGGTGCGGATCAAGGTGGAGGCGTTCGGACTCAACCGTTCGGAGCTGCACACCCGGCTGGGGCTCGCGGAAGGGGTGACCTTCCCCCGGGTGCTGGGGATCGAGGCGGCGGGAGTCGTCGACGCCGACCCGGACGGGGTGCTGGAGCCGGGCCGGCAGGTGGTCACGGTGGTGGGCGGGATGGGCCGGACCTTCGACGGCGGGTACGCCGAGTACACGGTCGTCCCCCGCGAACAGGTGATCCCCTTCTCCTCCGCGCTGCCGTGGGAGACGCTGGGGGCGCTCCCGGAGACCTTGCAGACCGCGTACGGCTCGCTGACCACCGGGCTGGATCTGCGGGAGGGTCAGACGCTGCTGATCCGGGGCGGGACCTCGGCGCTCGGGCTGGCCGCCGCCTCGCTCGCCAAGGACAGGGGGGCGACGGTGCTGGCGACCACACGGAACCCGGACCGGGCCAAGGCGCTCGCCCTGCACGGGGTGGACCATCCGCTGGTGGACGACGGGGCGGTGGCACCGAAGGTCCGGGAGATCGTGCCGGAGGGCGTCCACGCCGGGCTGGAGCTGGTCGGCACGCCGACGCTGCCGGACACGCTGGCGGCGGCCCGGGTGCACGGGACGGTGTGTTTCACCGGGATGCTCTCCAACCAGTGGATCGTCAAGGACTTCTATCCGATCGAGTACCTGCCGCGCGGGGTGCGGCTGAGCGCGTACGGCGGCGGGTCGGCCGATCTGCCGCCGGAGGTGTTCCAGCGGTACGTGGACCGGATCGCCGACGGGACGATCTCGCTGGGCCCCGTCCATGTCTACTCGATGGACCAGATCCGGGCCGCCCACACCGACATGGAGCAGGGGCACCGGGTGGGGAAGCTGGTGGTACGGGTCTGAGGCGCGGCCCGCCGGGGAGGCCGGGGTGCCGAGAAGGACGGCCCGCCGAGGAGGACGGGGTGCCGAGGAGGACGGGGTGCCGAGGAGGACGGGGTGCCGAGGAGGCGGGTCAGGGGCCGCCGCCGGCCGCCGCGCCGAGGGCGGCCGCGAGCACGGCCCGCTGGGTGTCGGTCATGGTGCCGACGAAGGCGGTCAGCGCGGCCCCGGGGTCGTCCCCGAGGGCCCACGCCCGGTGCATCAGGGCGGCCGTGTAGGCGGCCCGGGTGGAGACCGGGGTGTAGCGGTACGCCCGTCCGTCCAGCTCCCGCCGGAGCCAGCCCTTCTGGTGCACCTTGTCCATCACGGTCATGACGGTGGTGTAGGCGATGGAGCGGTCCCGCTGGAGGTCCACCAGGACCTCACGGACCGTCACCGGGCGGTTCCACCGCCACACGACGGTCATGACCGCGTCCTCCAGCTCTCCTAATTGGCCCTTCACGAAGACCAGCCTAGGCGGTGCCCGGAGCCGGGGCGGGGCGGCCGGGAGCGGCCGGGCAGGGCCCGGCTCAGTCGGTGCGCGCCCGGACCGTCATGGGCACATGGTCGGGGTGGGCCATCGCGGACGCCGCCTCCCGGGTGACGTGGTCCCCGGTGGGCCGCAGCCGCCAGCGGGCCAGGACGGTCGCCAGCACGATGGTGGCCTCGGTCCAGGAGAAGGCGTCCCCGATGCACTTGCGGGTCCCCGCGCCGAACGGGACGAACGCCGTGCGCGGGACGGCCTCGCGGCGGCCGGGGAGCCAGCGGTCCGGGTCGAATCGGTCCGGGTTCTCGTAGACGGCGGGGTCGCGGTGGACCGCGTACAGGCTGAAGGCCGTCTCCACGCCCGCCGGGAGCAGGTGGCCGCCGATCTCGACGGGCTCGGTGGTACGGCGCATCAGCAGGGTGACGCCGTGGAGCCGGATCGTCTCGTCGAGGACCCGCCGGACGGTGGTGAGCCGGGGGATGTCGGCGGCGGTGACGGGCCGGCGGCCCACCACCTCGTCCACCTCGGCCACCACCTGCCGCTCGATCTCCGGGTGGCGGGCGAGTTCGTGGAACGCCCAGGCGAGGGTGGAGGCGGTGGTCTCGGTCCCGGCGAAGAGGATGGTGACCAGCTCGTCCCGCACCTCCTCGTCGGTGAGTCCGGCGCCGGTCTCCTCGTCCCGCGCGTCGAGCAGCAGGGAGAGCAGATCGGGCTGCCCGGTGCGCCCCGCGCGGCGGGTGGAGGCCACCACCGTGTCGATGACGGACCGCATGCGCGCGGTGGCACGGTCGAAGTCCCGGTTGGGGCGGATGGGGAGCCGGTCGAAGAGCCGCGGGGAGGCGGCGCGCAGCAGCATGTTCTTCAGGATGACGGGGAGGTCGCGGCGGACTGCTTCCACGGCGGGCCGGCCGATGTCGGTGGAGAACATCGTCTCCGCCAGGGTCTCGACGGCGTACTCCCCCATGACCTTGTCGACCGCGAGCCGCTCCCCGTGGGCCCAGGAGTCGGCCAGTTCGACCGCGCGGCGGCTCATGATCTGTGCGTATCCCGCGATCCGGGTGTGGTGGAACACCGGCTGGATCAGCCGGCGGTGGGTACGGTGCAGCTCGCCGCTCGCGTTGGCCAGGCCGTTGCCGACGAGGGGGCGGACCCGGTCGTAGAGGCGCCCCTTCTCGAAGGAGCGGGCCCGTTCGACGGTGATCTCGTGGATCAGGGCCGCGCTGGTCGCGAAGCAGACGGGCAGGGTGCCGACCCGGACCTGGACCAGTTCGCCGGTCTGCCGCAGGGAGCGGAGGAAGCCGAGGGGGTCGCGGCCGAGCCGCAGGGTGTGGCCGATCAGGGGCAGGGCCCCGGGGGCCACGGGTATCCGGTCCAGTCCGACGGACGCCACGCGTGAACTCCTCGCTGAAACGTATCTGCTGATGGGGCGCCGCCGGCGCGGGGAAGCCCCGGTGGCGCCGCGGCCGCGGGGCCCCTTCGTGCCCGGGGGCGGACGGGGACCTGTGCGGCCGCGGAGCCCGGACGGACTCGATGGCGCGAGGGGCTGGGCTTCAGCCCAGCAGCGACTTCCACCAGGGACGCCGCGCGTCGCCGGAGCCGTCGGAGTCCGGCCCGGCGGCCTCGGGGGCCGGCGGTCTCGGCCGGGCGCCCTCCAGGGACGCGGTCGGGAGCCGCAGCTCCGGGCGCGGGGCGAACCGTACGGGCAGCGAGTCCACCCGCTCCGTCAGCCAGGCGGCGCTGGTGGACAGTTCGGTGACGGAGGCGTCGAGTTCCAGTCCGGGCAGCAGGCTGAGCAGGGTGTCGATGCCGGTCTCGGCGATGCCCCTGCCGATGTCCCGGCCCGGACACTCGTGCGGACCACTGCTGAAGGCGAGGTGGGAGCGGTTGCCGTGGACGGGGGCGGTGAGGTCGGGCCGGATCCGGGGGTCGGTGTTCCCCGCCGTCAGGCCCAGCAGCAGCATGTCCCCCTCCCTGATGTGGTGGCCGCCGAGGACGGTGTCCCCGGTGGCCCACCGGCCCGGGACGACGGAGATCGGCGGCGCGTCCCAGAGGACCTGCTCCAGCGCGTCGGGCAGGGTCATCTGGCCGCCGGACAGGCTCGCCCGGAAGCGGCGGTCGGTGAGCACGAGGCGCAGGGTGTTGGCGACCAGGTTGACCGTGGTCTCGTTGGAGGCGACGAGCACCAGGCGCAGATGCTCCACGACCTCGTCCTCGGTCAGCCCGGACGCGTGGGCCATCAGCGAGCTGGCGAGGTCGCGGCCGGGCCGCTCGCGCTTGCGGCGCACCAGCGACCGCAGGATCCCCACCACGGCCTCATTGCTGGCGTAGGCGGTCTCGCCGCCCTTCATCAGGTCGAGACAGGCCGCGACGAGGCGGGGCCCGTTCTCCTCGGGCAGGCCCAGGAGCTGGGTCATGACCAGCATGGGGAGCTGTTCGGCGTAGTCGCGTATGAGGTCGGCCTCGCCCTTCTCGGCGAACGCGGCGACCAGCTGGCGGGTGCGGCGGGTGACATGGCGGCGGATGCCGTGCCGGTTGAACTGCGCCAGCCCGTCGGTGACCGCGCCGCGCAGCCGGGCGTGCTCGTCGCCGTCGGCGAAGACGCAGAGCGGCTGCCAGCCGATCATCGGGTTCAGCGGGGACTCCGGCGGCACCCGGCCCTCCCGGAACATCGACCAGCGGCGTGAGTCCCGGGAGAACAGCGACGGGGTGCGCATGACTTCGAGGTTCTCCCGGTGGCCGAGAACCAGCCAGGCCGGAAGGTCACCGTGCATCAGTACCGGGGCCACCGGCCCGTACTCGCGGCGCAGCAGCTCGTACAGGGCGGGCGGGTCGGATTCGGCCGCCGCGCCGTAGAGCCGGTGCAGTCCCTCCGGGCCCAGGTCGTGCGCGGGGCAGCCGGGCGGTGGCACGGGTGCGGATCCGTCGCGGGTGAGGTCTGGGCGCGGGGTGGTCACGGGGCCTCCGAAGCCGGGGTGGGGAGCGCCGGGCGGGCGGACCAGGCCACGAGACTCCCGGTGGGGCGCTCAGGAAACAACGCTGCGGCACGGGACGGCACGGCCGGCGGCCCGCCGCGGTCGTACAAGATCCGAACCGGAGGCAGCATATCCCTGTTCGGATCCGGCCGGACAAGCCGTCAGGCGCACCGGTCCGCAGGGGGGTTCCGGGGCGCGGCGCGAAGGGCCCGTACGCGCGGTTCCGTGCCGTCGTGCTGCGAGCCCCGGCCCGCCGGGCGGAACGGCGGGCGGCGCGGCGGGCGGAACGGAGCGGCTGACCGGGGCGATGTCACAGCGGCGGCCCTCCGGTGCACCAGGTGGACCGGGCGCCGTGCGGGAACGGCGCCGGCCGGGCATCGGGAGGCTTCATGGAACGGGTGGCAGACGCACGGCGGGGGCCGTCGCGTCCGGCGCGATCGGTCCCTCCGGCGGACCGGGGGTAGGCGTGGCGGAGGAGACGGCGGGTACCGGGGTACGCGTACCCGGCGCACCGGAGGCGCACGACGCGCGGAGTGCGTCCGGTACGTCCGAACGCGCGCAGCCGGGGCGGGAGCTGGCGCAGGAGCTGCATCAGGCGGAGTATCCGGGCCTGGTGCGCTTTCTGCTGCTGAGCGGGGCGTCGTGGAGCGAGGCCCAGGACGCGGCGCAGGACGCCTTCACCCAGATGTGCCGGCCGGGGGTGCGGATCGCCCGCCCCAAGGCGTGGCTGCGGACGGTGGCCTGGCGTTCGTGGCTGCGCCAGCGGGTACGGCCGGAGGAGCCGTACGAGCAGGTGCCGGAGGTCCGTACGGCGCACTGGGAGAACCCGGCGCACGCGGCGGAGCTGGGGGTCGAGGAGCGCCGGGTCGTGGAGTTGCTGCTGCGGCTGCCGGCCAAGCAGCGGTCGGCGCTGGCGTGGAACCTGGACGGTTTCACGACCCAGGAGAGCGCGCGGGCGATGGGGATCACACCGGAGGCGGTGCGGCAGAACCTCTCCCGGGCCAGGGCGGCGCTCAAGGAGTGGCTGGGCCTGGAGGGACCGGGGGGCCCGGACGGCGGCGGAGCGGGGGAGGCCGGCGGATGAGGCCGCAGCGGGCGGGCGGCCCACCGGACGCGCTCCGCGCGGGAGTGCCCGGGGGAGCGCCGGACGCACTCCGTGCCGAACTGCCCGAGGGACTCCCGGTCGGGACGTGCGACGGGCCGCTGGACGACCTGCTGGCGCGGGCGCACGGGGCGCTGGGGATCGCGGTGTACGACACCCTCATGGCGCGCGGCGGACCGCCGGAGCCCCGGGACCCGGACCGGGCGCTGGGGCTGCTGCTGGCGGCGGCGCACCGGGGGACGCTGGCGGCGGTGACCGCGCGTACGGACCGGCAGCGGCGGGAGGAACCCGGCGGCCGGCGCGATCCGGACACGGGGCCCGGTGGCGGGATCCTGATGGACCGTCCGCCGGCGGTCCGGCTCAAATACCGGGCGCAGGCGCTGGGCATCGCGCGGGCGCACCGGCCGCACGATCTGCTGGGGTCGACCGGGCGGGCCCGGGCGGCGGTCCACCGGCTCGTCGGGGAGCTGGAGGAGGAACGGCTTCCGGACGGGGTACGGGCCTCTCTGGCGCGGGCCGCGGAGGAGCTGGGGCGGGTGCTCGCCCTGCCCCCGGGGCGCCGGCCGCCGCCCGCGCTGACGGGGTACGCCTATCTGGAGACGGCACGGGCCCGGCTGGCGGAGCGGGCCGCCCGGCTCACCGGGCGGGCCGGCAGCGCCCTGGCCCTGCTGGAGTCGGAGCTGCTGCCCCGGTTGGAGGACCCGGAGATCTCCTGGCCCGGGGTGCTGGAGGTGGCGCTGGACCTCGCCGACGAGCTGGATCTCGTGCACCGGGCGGCGGCGGCACTGCTGCGCGCGGTGTCGGAGGCGGAGGAGGCGGGCAACGACTTCCGGGGCGCGGATCTGCGGACGGCGGCGCTGGACGGCGTACCGCTGGAGGGCATCCGCTGGGACGCGGACACCCTCTGGCCGCCGGACTGGGAGTCCCGGGTGCGCCGGGCCTCGCTGACCGAGGGGGAGGCTCCCGGGGTCCTGGTGGTGGGGCCGGAGCCCCAGGACACCACGGTCCCGGCGGACCGCTGACGCACCGCCGGGGCCGGCCGGTCCGCGTGCCCCGGTCAGCGCGGTGGGCCCGGGGGCACCGGAGTCGGCGGGGCCGCCGGGGTCGCCGGGGTGGGCGGGGTCGGCGGGGTCGTGCCGTGGGGGAAGACGTCCCGGGAGGCGGACGGGGCCGAGTTGAGGACCCACAGGCCCGCGAGGACGGCGAGGGCGAAGACGGCGGCCACGGCCGTGACGAGGGCGAGCCGGCGGCGGCGTTCGCGGCGGCGCCAGGAGCGGTGGGCCGCACGGTAGGCGCCGGGCGCCGGGTGGACCTGGTCCGCGAGGGCCTCCAGGGTCTCGCGGAGCCGGCGTTCCGTGCCGTCGTCGTTCCTGGGCGGGCTCCCGGGGCGGCTCACCGGCGGTTCTCCAACACCTGGGTGAGGGCGGCGATCCCGCGCGCGGTGTGTGTCTTGACCGAACCGGCGGAGATCCCCATGGCCTGCGCTATCTCGCTTTCCTTGAGTCCCATCCAGTGCCGCAGCACCAGTGCCTCGCGCTGGCGGGCCGGCAGCCGCTGGAGCGCGGTGACCAGGGCCCGCTGGTCGTCGTGGAGCAGTGCCGTGTACTCGGCGGAGACGACGGCGGGTTCGGCGGCGGGCGTCCGGCTGTGCTTGCGGACGATCTGGAGGTGGCGTATCCGCATCCGGGTCAGGTTGCAGACCACGGAGCGCAGATACGACTCGGCGCGGTCGGCGTCCCGCAGCCGCCGCCACTTGCGGTAGATCTCGTAGTACGCCTCGGCGACGATGTTCTCCGGGTCGTCCGCGCCGAGCAGCGCGGCGAGCCGGAGCATCGAGGCGTAGTGGCGTTCGAAGAGGAACGCCAGCTCGGTGTCCCGGTCCCGGTCGCCTGGGTCGGCCGGGGCGGTGGGCGGGACCGGCTGCGGTGTGACGGCCGGCACCGGCTGGGGCGTGGCGGACGAGACGGTCCGCGGGGCGGTGGGCGGGACCGGCTGCGGTGTGACGGCCGGCACCGGCTGGGGCGTGGCGGGCGGGGCGGTCCGCGGGGCGGCGGGCGGGAGCAGCCGCGGTGTGGCGGGCGGGGTCCTTCTCACGGGGTGCGCACCTCCGTACCCGTACCGGGCGCCCGGTGGGGCAGCGCGCGCAGCAGCAGGGTGCCCAGGGCGGTGACGGCCAGGTTGAGCAGGAGGGCGGCGAGTCCGGCGTAGACGGCCACGGTGCCTTGGGGGCCGAGCGGGACGACGGGCGAGAAGCCCTCCCTGACGACGGCGGCGGTGCCGCAGACCATGCCCGCCGCCCAGCCCGCGAGCAGGGCCCGGGGGTGCGGCCGGCGGCTGTGGAGGCCGATGACGACGGCGGGAAAAATCTGGAGGATCCACACCCCGCCGAGGAGCTGGAGGTTGACGGCGGCCTGGTCCCGCAGACCGTAGACAAAGACGACCGCGCCCGCCTTGGTGGTGAGCGAGACCGCGCGGGCGACGCGGACCTGGCGCTTGGGGGTGGCGGTGGGGTGCACATGCCGGACGTAGACGTCACGGACGAACGAGGTCGCCGCCGCGACCGACATCACGGCGGCCGGGACGAGCGCGCCGACGGTGATGGCGCCGAGGACCAGCCCGGCGAGGGGGCCCGGCAGGAGCCGGTCCACCAGGAGGGGGACCGCGGTCTCGGCCACGCCGTCGGGGGCACGGATCCCGGCGGCGACGGCGGCGATCCCGAGGAGGCCGAAGAGGGCCAGTACGGCGGTCCAGGCGGGCAGTCCGATACAGGCCCGGCGCAGGCTGCCGGGGCCGCGGGCGGCGAAGGCGACGGTGAGGACGTGCGGGTACATCAGGAGGGCGAGCGCGGAGCCGAGGGCGAGCGAGGCGAAGGCGGGGTGCTGGCCCTCGGTGAGGGTGAGGGAGGCGGTGGAGGGGCCGTCGGCGGCCAGCCGGTGCGCGGCGGCGGTGAAGATCCCGCCGGGTCCGCCGAAGCGCCTGAGGACCAGCCAGACCACGGCGATGACGGCGCCGAGGACGGCGGCGGCCTTGAGGGCGGAGATGACGGCCGGGGCGCGCAGCCCGTGCCGGTAGGTGGCGACGGCGAGTCCGCCGAAGAGGACGATCATCACGAGGTCGGCGGTGGGCCCGGCCGGAGGGCCGAGGGGGCCGGCGGCGAGGACGGCCCGGATGCCGAGGAGTTGCAGCGCCAGGTACGGCATGGTGGCGAGGATGCCGGTGAGGGCGACGGCGAGGGCGAGGGCCGGTGAGCCGTGGCGGCCGCGGACGAGGTCGGCGGCGGTGAGATGGCCGTGGGCGCGGGCCTCCGACCAGAGCCGGGGCAGCAGCACGAAGGCGAGCGGGCAGACGACGACGGTGTAGGGGACGGCGAAGAAGGCGGGGGCGCCGCTGCCGTAGACGAGTCCGGGCACGGCGGTGAAGGTGTACGCGGTGAAGACGGTTCCGCCCAGCAGCAGCCAGGTCCAGCCGGCGCCCAGGGAGCGGTCGGCGAGGGCCCAGCCGTCGAGGGCGGGGAGCGCCCCGGTGGGGCGCAGGTGCCGGGCGCGCGCCGCCAGCACGGAGGCGGTGGCGACGACGGCGGCAAAGGCCGCGGCCGCCACGGCTCCTTCGGTCATCGTCCACCGTCCGTGCTGAGTTCCGGGGCGCACGGTGCGCCCGGACCGGTCGCCGGTCGTACCGCGCCGGGGGAGCCGGTCGTTTCCGGGGACAGGCGCTCATGGAAATCCGCCGGACTTCCGCTGTCAACCGAACCGGGGTGATCGGCAACTCTTCCACGGACCGGCGCGGAAGGGCGCCGGCGACGCGACGACCGGGGAGGCTCCGTGACCGTGGACGACGAGCTGCCGCCGGAGCCCTCCGGGGACCGGACGGTGGCGGCCGTGCGCCGGTTCGCGGCGGCCTGCTGTCTGCTGGCGCCGGTGGTCGCGCTGCTCTGGGTGCCCTGGTACGCGCGGGAGGGGCCCGCCCTGGCGGGTGTGCCGTTCTTCTACTGGTACCAGCTGGCCTGGGTGCCGGGGTGTGCTCTCGGGCTGCTCGCGGCGTATCTGCTGACCCGGCGCCGCCCCGATCCCTGACCGCGCGCCCGCGTACCCCGCGCGGGCGGCCCGTACCGGCGGATCGTGGGGCTCCCACCCACGGGCCGTCCCGTGTCCCCTCCCTGTGGTCCCCGTTCACCGGTCCCGTTCACCGGTCCCGGCCGTCCGGCCGGTCCGTCCCCGATGTCCTTGAGGAGTATGTGTGTCCGGTTCATCCGCACCCCCGACCCGTTTCTCTCCGAAGACCGTTCTGATCTGGGCCTCGGTCTCGGTCGTCGGCGCGCTCTGCTGGGGGGTGCTGGCGCTCGCGCGGGGTGAGGAGATCTCCGCCGTCTGGCTGGTCGGCGCCGCTCTCGGCACGTACGCCATCGCCTACCGCTTCTACTCGCGCTTCATCGTGACCCGGGTGCTCCGGCCCGACGACACCCGGGCGACCCCGGCGGAGCGGCTGGACGACGGGGTGGACTACCAGCCCACCGACCGCCGGGTGCTGCTGGGGCATCACTTCGCCGCCATCGCGGGCGCGGGCCCGCTGGTGGGTCCGGTGCTCGCGGTGCAGATGGGGTATCTCCCGGGCACCATCTGGATCGTCTTCGGCGTGATCTTCGCGGGCGCGGTCCAGGACATGGTGGTCCTCTTCCTCTCCATGCGCCGGGACGGCAAGAGCCTCGGGCAGATGGCCCGGGAGGAGATCGGCAAGGTGGGCGGGGCGGCGGCCCTGATCGCCGTCTTCATCATCATGATCATCCTGCTCGCGGTGCTGGCGCTGGTCGTGGTCAACGCCCTGGCCCATTCGCCCTGGGGCACCTTCTCGGTGGCCATGACCATCCCGATCGCGCTGTTCATGGGCATCTACATGCAGGTGCTGCGGCCGGGGCGGGTCCTGGAGACCAGCCTGATCGGCGTGGTCCTGCTGCTGCTCGCGATCGTGGGCGGCGGCTGGATCGAGAACTCGTCGCTGGCGGACACCTTCACGCTCTCCCCCACCACCCTGGTGTTCTGTCTGGTGGGGTACGGATTCGTCGCCTCCGTGCTGCCGGTGTGGCTGCTGCTGGCGCCGCGCGACTATCTGTCGACCTTCATGAAGGTCGGCACCATCGTGCTGCTCGCCCTGGGGGTGCTGATCGCCGCGCCCACGCTCCAGGCCGACGCGGTCACGGACTTCGCCTCCTCGGGGGCGGGCCCGGTCTTCGCGGGGTCGCTCTTCCCCTTCCTCTTCATCACGATCGCCTGCGGCGCGCTCTCCGGCTTCCACTCCCTCGTCGCGTCCGGCACCACGCCGAAGCTGATCGAGAAGGAGTCGCAGGTCCGGATGATCGGCTACGGGGCCATGCTCATGGAGTCGTTCGTCGCGGTGATGGCGCTGATCGCGGCCTCCGTGCTGGACCCGGGGCTGTACTACGCGATGAACGCGCCCGCCGGACTCCTCGGCGACTCCGTGGAGTCCGCGTCGCAGGCCGTGGCGAACCTGGGCTTCACCATCTCGCCCCAGGAGCTGGCGGCGGCGGCCAAGGCGGTGGAGGAGTCCACCCTCGTGGCCAGGACCGGCGGTGCGCCGACGCTGGCGGTCGGCATGTCGCAGATCTTCTCCGATGTCATCGGCGGCGCGGGCATGAAGGCGTTCTGGTACCACTTCGCCATCATGTTCGAGGCGCTGTTCATCCTGACCACGGTGGACGCGGGGACCCGGGTGGGCCGATTCATGCTCCAGGACATGCTCGGGAACGTGTGGAAGCCGCTCGGCCGGGTGCACTGGAAGCCGGGCATCTGGCTGGCGAGCGCGGTGGTCGTGGCCGGCTGGGGCTACTTCCTGTACGCCGGGGCCACCGATCCGCTGGGCGGTATCAACCAGCTCTTCCCGCTCTTCGGCATCGCCAACCAGCTGCTCGCGGCGATCGCGCTGACCGTGGCGACCACCCTGCTGATCAAGACGGGGCGGCTGCGGTGGGCGTGGGTGACGGGGGTGCCGCTCGCCTTCACGGTGGCCGTGACGTTCACCGCGAGCTGGCAGAAGGTCTTCTCGCCCGACCCCCGGGTGGGCTTCTTCGCCCAGCGGGACCGCTTCGCGGACGCCATCGACGCCGGGAAGGTGCTGGCCCCCGCGAAGAACATGGACGACATGCACACCATCGTCACCAACTCCACCGTGGACGGGGTGCTGATCGTGGTGTTCGTGGTGCTGGTGACCGCCGTCATCGTCAACGCGGCGCTGGTCTGCGTCCGGACCCTGCGGGCCCCGCAGCTGCCGCCCACCACCGAGGCGCCGTACGTGGCCTCGGCGATCGGCACCGCGAAGGCCGAGCCCCCGGTGGAGGTGGGCCGGTGAGCGCCCTCGTCCCCGTACTGACCGCGCTGCGCCGGGGCGTACGGGCCACCCACTGGTATCTGCGCGAGCTGACCGGCGAGTCGGCGTACGAGCGCCACTGCGAGCGGCACCGGCGTACGCATCCGGGGACCGAGCCGCCGAACCGCCGGGAGTTCCAGCGGCTGCGGACCCGCCGGCAGGAGGGGTCGGCCGCCTCCCGCTGCTGCTGAGGCGGATGCCCGCGGGGCGGGGCCGCCGTCGTGCGACGGCGGCCCCGCCCCGGCCGGCAGGAGGTCAGCAGAGCTTGGAGTCGACCCGGGTGGAGTTGTACGAGCAGGTGTCGGCCGTGGAGCCCGAGGCCCGCTTCAGGGTGGCCGTGTCCCTGTCGTTGTTCCACACGTAGGCCCGGCGGCCCTGGTAGCGGTTGGACGCGGTGTTGTCGCCCTTGCCGGTGCGTATCGTGACGGTCTTGCCCTTGCCGAGGGTGTACGCGCCGAAGGTGTACTTGTGGTTCGACTTGTCGGTGAGGGTCCAGCCCTTGAGGTTCACCGCCGCGCGGGTGGTGTTGCGGATCTGGACGTACTCGCCGTTCAGGCTCTTGTTGCTCCGGTTGTCCGTGCCGGGGCTGTCGTAGTGGATCTTGTACAGGTGGACGGACCCCTTGGCGGCCTGCGCGGGCGAGGGCAGCAGGACGAGGCCGCCGACACAGGCCGCGACAGCCGCGGCGGTGACGGAGCGGAGGTGACGCATGAGCATCCTTTGCTTCCAGGGCCGGGCACCCCCCAATCAGGGCCCGGCGCGGACGCTCACCCTAATGCCCGTTGCACACAAGGATGGAGGAACCCCGAAGAATGTAAGGGATTCGCGGATCCGACCGGGTTCCCCGGGCCGGGAGAGCTGCCCAGCTTTGTCCGAAAACAGCCGCCGGAAGGGGCCATGGCCCCACCCCGGTGGTCACCCGGGGCCGCTGCACGGGCCGCCTTGGGGCCGCTTTTGGACCTCTCCCCCGGGATGCCGGGGAGACGAGGGAGGCCTGGGAGCCCCCTGGGGGATGGGCCCGGGGCCGCCTCAGAGCGGTTCGCCCGGAGCGCCGAGCCAGCCGGCGACCGCGTCCGCGATCGGCTGACCCGTGTCCAGCTCGACAAATCCGAACTGGCCACCCTGGTTGCACTCCAGGAACCACCAGGTGCCCTCCGCGTCCTCGGCGAAGTCGAAGGCCCCGTACGCCAGCCCGGCCAGCCGGAGGTACCGGGCGACCGCCCGCGCGACCGTCGGCGGCGCCTCGACCGGCTGCCAGGAGTGACCGGTGTCCCCGAACCGCCCGTCGACCTGGCCCGGTTCGGCGGCCTTGCGGGCGGCGAAGATCTCGTCGCCGACGGCGGTGAGCCGGATGTCGGCCCGCTTGGCGATGTACCGCTGGAGCAGGGTGGGCCCGGCCGCGACCTCCGCGAAGTCGGTGCCGGGCGGGACGAGGGTGGTGGGCAGCGCCATCGGCGGGTCGCCCGGCGGCTTGCCCGAGATCACCTTCACCACCACATGCCGGTACTGATCGGCGAACTGCCGGGCCACCCGCGGATAGGTCGTGATGACCGTCGCGGGAACGGGGAACCCACTGCGGTGCGCGACGCGCAGCTGCCAGGGTTTGAGCCGGGCCCTGGCGGCGGCGGCACGCTCGTTCATCCAGCGGGCCGTCGTGCAGTCCAGCATCCCGTACAGCGCCTGGCCGCTCTCGGCGGACAGCCACGCGGACGGCTCGGCGGCGTGCGCCGCCGGTTCGCCCGGCCTGCGCACCCAGATGGAGCGCAGGCCGTCCATGCTCACCACGCGCCCGCCGGTCGAGAGATACCCGCGGAACTCTCCGCGGACATATTCCGCGGAGAGCGCCCCCTCGCCCGGGAGGTCGCCCGGGTCGAACCTGACGAGCGGGACGCCCCTCTTGTGGAGCTGCGCCACCACCATGTCGGCGGTGACGTCCTCCTCGCAGGTCAGGATCAGTACCGTCATCGTGGGTGAAGGATCAGTCGTCGAAGTGGGTGGCGGAGCCCGCCGTGGACGTGGTGGTGCCGACCGCGGCCAGCAACGCCCGGTCCTGGATGGCCGGCCGGCCGTCCGCCAGAACGTTCAACTGGAGGGTGGCGTCGTACGAGTACTGGTCGACCACAGGCGCCAGTTCGGCCGGACGTGCGTAGTTCCACGCGAACGGTTTCATGCTTTCTCCCTGCCCACACGGGACTGTCCGGGGCCACGGTGTGGCCACTGAGGCAATACGTCGAGTTGATGTAGTCGATTCATCACGTACCGTCATATTGCAGAAACTACTTGCCGGTCCGGAGTCCTCCGATCCGGGCGGTCGTGCATTCACTCCGTGAACGCACCGACACGCACAGGCGGTTGACGCTTTCCCAACACTTATCAAGACGCTCGGAGCGTCAATTTCGTGCACCCGTCAGGGGAGTGATGTCGGTCACCATCAGCCCCAGGAGTCCCACTGGTCACATTGGTTACCAATGTTCGCTCATACTGCCCCTCGCGTGATGAACACAGCGTGATACCGCGTTCCCTTTTCGGTGATCACCGCCGACGCCCGGTGCACGGACGCGCAAACCCCGTTGGCAGCCGCCCCCGGAACGATCCGGCAGGGTCGGCGCACTCATCCGCAATCGTACGAGGAAAGCGCCGGATTACCCATGCCGGGCCCCCTATCCCCGGCATCGAGTGCACCCGTTTCCGGACACCGGGTGCCCGGACGGGCCCGGAAGCCCGTCACCCGTAAGCGGGGGGCCGCACGGCATTCCCGTGTTGACGGTGCCTGACGTGACCACCGTCACCCGAGGTGTCATCCCCGTCCGCCGGGGCAACGGTTTACCGATCACCGAAACGGGGCGCGCACGGACCGTACGGCAATCGTCACCCGAAAGAGCGGACCCGCATTCGCCATTGCGCCCGCGCGAAGGCGCCGGAGCCGCGGGGGAATCCGGATCCGGTGAATTCGTCCAATACGTGACCAGTTTCACTGTCGTGGGATACAACCACCGGGCGGGGCGCCCCCGTTCGGCCTTTCCTACGACGACCCGAGCCCTGCCGGGGCCGGTCGCTCAGCCGGTGGCCAGCCGCCCGGCGGCGCGGGCGAAGCCCTCCCGGGCGAGGTCCGCGTCGGCGCCCGGAGCGTGGGGCGAGCGGAAGAAGGCGACGCAGGAGGCGATGTCCTCCAGGTCCCAGCGCAGCTCGTACAGGGCGAGCGCCCCGGCGTCGGGGGCCCGGCCGGTCAGCTCCGTCCAGCGGTCCAGCTCCCCGGGTTCCAGGGCGACCTGCCACAGGTCCCGCTCGGGCGGGGCGACGGCGGTGGTGTCCCAGTCCAGCAGCAGCGGACGCGTCCCCTGCCACAGCACATTGCCGGGGTGCGGCTCGCCGTGGGTGAGCACCGGTGCCACGCCCCGCCGGCGCATGTCCCGCGCACGCAGGTCGTACTCGGCGAGCCGCCGGGCGACGGGCGTGCCGGCGAGGAGTTCGCGCGCGGGCTCGGCGAGGGGGCCGCCGGTCCACGGGACCCCCAGGTCCCCGAGGGACCGCTCCAGACCGGCGCGGCCCGCCGGGTCCGACGGCAGGACGGGGGCCCGCCCGGGCACCGGCGCCCGGTGCAGGGCGGCGAGGATCTCCACGGTCCGCATCCGCCGCGCGGGGTCCGTCTCCCGCCCGAACTCCCCTGTGGCGCCGGGCAGATGGGGGAAGAGGGCGACGGCGTACCGCTCGCCCAGCGGGAGCAGGGTCCGGCCGTCCCGGGTGGGCAGCGGCGCGACCACGAAGCCGAGGCCGGCGCGCTCCCGCAGGGCCCGCGCGGTGTCCATGGCCCGGCTCAGGCCGTCCCGGGCGCTCGCGGTGCCGGGGCCGCAGTGCGGCTTGTCCGACAGATCGGAGACGGTGACGAACCAGCGCTCCCCGTCGGGGGCGGTCGCGGTCCAGTGGTGGTCGCCGAAGCCGACGGGGGCGTACTCGACCCGGGCGGCGTCGACGTCCCAGGCGCGCAGGGCCCGCAGGACCGTCGTGTCACCGGGGGCGCCGTCGCCCCGGGGGCGTTCTCTCATGGAACGGAACGCTAACGAGGTCCGGGCGGGGGCCGCATCCGGTTATCCGCCCGGGGAAGGGGTGCCCGGGCGGGTGCGGCGACGGGCCAGGGCGTGTCCGGCGGCGGTCGCGAGGACGGCGGCGGCGACGGTGAGCAGGACCGCGTACGCGGGCAGGGACGCGTGCAGCAGGGCGGCACCCAGCAGGGCGCCCGCGAACATCGCGCCGACGGCGTAGCACCGGTGACGGGTGCGCTCCGGTTCCGGGGGACGCAGGTCACCGGAGGCGGGACCGGCGAGCAGCCCGGTGAGGGAGCGGGTGGCGACGGTGGTGGAGAGGTCGGGGACCCGGACGCGGAAGGTGGTGACGTTGCGCAGGCCCATCGCGAGGCCGACGGCCGCGGTGACGGCGAGGTGTGCGGCGGTCGGGTGCCCGGCGGAGGGTTCCAGGTGTCCGAGGGCGAGCCCGGCGCAGCCGAGGACGAGGCCTTCGGCGAGCAGGGCACGGGTGAACCAGGGGCGGCCCGCGCGGTCGGCGCGGGCCGTTGCCCGGGCGCCGAGGAGTGCGCCGGCGGTGAAGCCGCCGAGCGAGGCGGCGGAGGCTGCGGGTGAGAGTCCGCCCCCGCCCGCCACGGCGAAGCCGAGGAGCAGCAGATTGCCGGTCTGCACGGCGGTGAAGACAGGGCCGAGGGCGAGGAAGCTGACGGCTTCGACCATGCCGGTGGTGAGGGTGAGGGTGACCAGGGCGGCGGTCAGGGCGGGCCCCGGGGTGGGCTTCATCGCGTGGCTCCTTGTCCGGCCCCGGGGGCCGCGCCCCCCACGATAGGGGCGCGGCCCGCCGGTCAGCCGTCGTGCGGCTCCCGTGTCGCGGGTGGGCCGGGCAGGAAGTGGAAGCCGGGCCGGGGGTGCATCAGGAAGTCGTGGTGCGAGATGTTCCAGGCGTAGGCGCCGGCCAGGGCGAACAGGACCCGGTCGCCGGCCCGCAGCGGGGCGGGGAGGGCGACGGCGCGGGCGAGGACGTCCTTGGGGGTGCACAGCTGTCCCACGAGGGTGACGGGGCCGGCGCCTGTGGTCGCCGGCCGGGGCCAGGGGTGCGGCCAGGCGTCGACGGGGAGGACGGCGCAGGGCTGGTCGTGGCCCTTGGTGGCGGGGGTGCGCAGATGGTGGGTGCCGCCCCGCAGGACCGCGAAGTCCTCGCCGTGGCTGTGTTTCGTGTCGAGGACGTCGGTGGCGTACCAGCCGCAGTACGCGGTCAGGGCGCGGCCGGGTTCGATCCGCAGCACGGTTTCGGGGTGGCGGTCGGCGAGGGCGGCCAGGCCCTCGCCGTACGCGGTCCAGTCGAACCGCTGCCCGGGGCGGGTGTAGTCGACGGCCATGCCGCCGCCGGTGTTGACCTCGCGCAGGGGCAGGCCGTGGCGGGCGAAGAGTCCGGCCGACCAGGCGGTGACCGACGCGGCGACGGCGAGCAGGCCGGGTGCGTCGAGTCCGCTGGCGAGATGGGCGTGGACGCCGAGCGGTTCCAGGTGGGGGTGGGTGCCGTCGGTGAGGGAGCGCAGGACGGTGTCGGCGTCGGCGGGGTCGATGCCGAAGGGGGCGGGGCGGCCGCCCATGGCGAGGGCGCTGCCGTCGAGGTGTCCGCCGGGGACGGCGAGGTTGAAGCGGAGCAGGATCCGGGCGCGGACGCCGACGCGGGCGGCGAGGTCCGCGAGGACGGCGAGTTCGTGGGCGCTCTCGACGTGGAAGCGGTCGACGCCGAGGGCGAGGGCGCCGGCGAGTTCGCCGGGTGTCTTGCCGGGGCCGCCGAAGGCGAGGGGCCGGCCCGGCACGGCCCGGGCCACATGGGCGAGTTCGCCGCCGGAGGCGACTTCGTAGCCGTCGACGCAGGGGGAGAGCGCGGCCAGGATCTCCGGTTCGGGGTTGGCCTTGGCGGCGTAGTACAGCTCGACCCGGCGGGGCAGGGCCGCGCGGACGGCGGCGGCGTGGTCGCGCAGGGCCGCGAGGTCGTAGAGGTAGGCGGGCAGCCCTTCCGGCCCGAGGGAGCGGGCGTGCTCCCGGACGGCGGGGGTGGTCGTCATCGGGGGCTCCGGTGGGTCTGGGCGCAAAGGGCCTGGCCGAGGACGTCCTCGGCGAGCGGGGAGGGCAGCCGGACGTATCCGGCGTTGCGGTCGGCGGCGCGTTCCCAGCGGGCGAGGAGGTTGGCCTTGGCGGGCAGGGGCACTCCCGCGAGCAGGGCGCGCAGCCGGGGCGGGCCGCCGGCGCCGTCGGCGTAGTCGGCGATGGCGCCGCGTACCGCGGACCAGAGGGCGGGTTCGGCCGGGGGGTGGAGGTCGGCGAGGGCGGCGAGCAGTTCGGCGACGTGGTTGACGAGGAGGCAGTAGACGACCCGGTCCCAGCCGCGGCGGGCGTCGTAGGTCATGGGTCCCGCCACGTCGGGCGGGAGGGAGGCGAGGGTCTGCTCGTGGTGGTCGGGCAGGAGTTTGGTGCCTTCCAGGTCGCGCAGGAGGAGCTGGACGGGCATGCCGTCGGGGCCGACGCAGACGATCACGTTCTGGAGGTGGGGTTCGAGGACGAGCCCGTGGTCGAAGTAGGCGGCGAGGACCGGGGGGACGAGGAGCCGCAGGTAGGCGCGCCACCAGCGCAGCACCTGGCCGGGGTCGCGGCCGGCGAGGCGGGAGACGTGGCCGGGTCCTGTGGGGTACTCGTCGGCGACGGCGGCCGCCAGGAGGGGGGTGACGCCGGGGCGGAGCCGGGGGCCGAGCCCTTCGCGCACGATCACTCCGAAGCCTTCGAGGAGGGAGCGGTCGGGGTGGCCGTCGGGGCCGGGGAGGGCGAGGCTGCGGTAGGCGGGTTCGCGCAGGACGCCGGTGTCCGGGAAGCGGGCGGCGAGGTCGGCGAGGACGGGGGTGAGGGCCCGGGTGAGGGCGACGGCGCCGCTCAGTTCGTAGTGGGCGTTCTTCCGCAGGCAGTTGGTGATGCGGACGTTGAGGCTGAATTTGAGGAAGGTGTCGCCGTCGTAGAGGGTGCGGACGGAGGCGGTGGGGGTGAAGACGCGGTCCCCGGGGCCGAGGTCGAGGACGTCGCCCCGGGCGAGGGCGGCCCGCAGGGCGGGCGCGGCGCGCAGCTGCTCGTACTGCCAGGGGTGGGCGGGCAGCAGGCGGTAGCCGTCGGGGACGGGCCGCAGCCGGTCGAGGGGGTCGTCGGCGCCGGGCACGGCGCACTCCCCCGCGGTCAGGTGTTCCCGTACGGCGAGGTGGCGCAGGGGGAAGGCGGCGCGGGCCTCGGGGGCGTAGGCGGACCAGGTGTCGGGGTCGGAGCCGTGGGCCTTGGGGGTGGGGTGGAAGCGGTGGCCGAGGACGAGGGACTGCTCGGAGGCGAGGTAGGCGCCGAGGGGGTCGGCGGGGGCGGGTGCGGGGCGGGCGTGGGCGGCGAGGGCGGCCGTGACGCCCCGGTGGCTGGCGGCGACCTGGGGCAGGAACTCGTCGTTGCGGGCGCCGGTGCGCAGGGAGAGTTCGGCGTGGGTGTGGGCGGCGAGCCGGCGCCAGTCGACCTCGGCCCAGTCGCCGGCGCGCTGTTCGGTGACGGGTCCGGTGAAGCGGTGGGAGCCCAGGAGGGAGGTGCGGCGGAGCCCGACCCGGAGCAGGACGCCGCGGCGGGGCAGCCGCAGCAGGAGATGGCCGTCGCTGACGGCGGTCTGGTGCTCGGGGGCGGAGACCTCGCGCAGCAGGCAGTTGAGGAGGGTGTGGGCGACGGCCTCGTCGGCGGTGGGCAGCCGGGTGGGCGGTCCCGCGGGGGCCGCGGGGCGGTCGGGGGTGGTGCTGGTCATCGGCTCTGCCTTCCCCAGGTCAGATAGTTGGGGCCGGTGGTGTAGTGCTTGTTGACGTCCCTTGCCCCTGATCTCTCCTTGGCGAGCAGGGTGCCCGCGGTGACCATGGCCTTGACGGGCAGGTGCGGTGCGTTCAGGACATGGGTGCGCAGCAGGTCCGCCCGCGCGGGTTCCAGGCGTTCGACGGCTTCGGTGAGGCGGTCGCGTACCAGGGCGAGCAGCCGTTCCAGGGGCGCGTGTCCGTGGCGGGCGAGGCCGAAGGCGAAGGCGCCCGCGCAGAGGTGGACGGTGATGGTGGTGAACAGGTCGAGTATCGGGCCGTCGCCGTCGACGGGGACGCGGGGGTCGGCGAAGACGGCCGGATCGGGGCCGATGGTCTCGGCCAGCCGGGCGGTGTGGACGCGGGGGCCGTCGTTGTCCTTGAGCAGCAGCCGCAGCCGGGTGGTGGTGCCGGGGGTGTCCAGCAGCAGGGAGATGTTCTGCTGGTGGGACTCCAGGGCGATGCCGTGGCCGAAGAGGGTGGTCTGCCAGTCGAAGAGGAGGGTGAGGACGGCGTCGAGGAGGGCGAGGGTGTCGCCGCCGTAGTAGTGGTCGGCGAGGTGGTCGGCGAGGAGCCGGCCGCCGGGTCCGGGGGCGAGGAGGGCCGCGAGGGGGACGACGGCGGTGTGGTCGAGTCCGGGGGGCAGCCGACGGACGAGGACGGCGAGGAGTTCGTGTCCGGCGTGGGCCCAGACGGTCTCGTCGGCGTGCAGGACGGTGTCGCGGAAGCGGGGTTCGTGGGCGAGGACGCGTTCCACGAGGCGCTGTCCCGCCGTGCCGTCGACGAGGGTGCCGGGTTTGATGGTGCGCCGGTTGAGGCGGCCCAGGGTCGAGGTGGCGAGGGGCAGTTTGAGGTGGGTCGCGGGGTCGGCGGCGAGGGCGAGGGTCCGCATCGACAGGGTGGGGACGGCGTCGGCGTAGGGCTCGTCGGCGAGGTGGGCGACGTGGTCGAGTCCGGTGGCGGCGAGGGCGCGGCGCAGGGGTTCGCCGGCGGTGAGGGGGTGGACCGGGAGTACGAAGCGGTCGCCGTCGGTCCAGGGCAGGCGCTCTCCGTCGCTCCGGGCGGTCGGGGGCGGGGTGCCGTGGACGGTGACGGCGTCCCGGGGCAGCAGCAGCCGGCGCAGGGTGACGCGGGGGTGGAACTCGGGGGCGCAGGACCGCAGCTCGTCGTCGCCGAGGTCCGAGCGGCCGCGTCCGGTGGGGTACACGGGGTGGTCGGTGCGGGCGGCGAGGGTGTCGAAGGCGAGCGCGGCGGCCGGGCCGGTCCAGTCGGCGGGGCGGGGGCCGTAGCGGGCGGTGAGGCGGGCGGTGACCTGCTTCTGCGTCGCCGTGTGCAGACGCCGGGCGGCGAGGGCGCGGCGGTGTTCCTCGGCGAGGGCGGTGAAGCCGTCGCGGTCGCGGGGGTCCGCGGCGTCGGCGAGTGCGGCGAGGACGGTGTCGGCGGTGGTGAGGTCGTGGCCGTCACCGGCGCGGCGCAGCAGGGGCAGCCGGGTCTCGGTGTCGCTCTGGAAGCCGGGGGTGGCGGTGCGTACGGGCAGCAGCCACGCGTCGGCGCCGGCGGGGAGCCGCAGCCAGTCGCCGTCGGGGCGGGTCTCGCGGGTGGCGCGGGTGCGCAGTCCGGCGGCGTCCTCGCGCAGGAGGGCGTCGAGGACGGCGAGGAGCAGGGCGTCGGCGGCGGTGGTGTCGGGGGACGGGGCCTTCCCGGGGGCCTTTCGGGCGGAGTCGGGGGCCGGGCGGGGCGGGGCGGGGTCAAGGGTCCGGTGGGCGGGGTCGGGGTCGTGGATCACGGAGTGATCTCCCAGCTCAGCCGGGCGGTGAAGGCGTCCACGACCCGGTCGACGGCCTCCTGGCCGGGGCCGATGGCGCGGACGATGCCGAGGAAGTCCCGGTTGGTGCGGTACAGCTCGTGCCGCTCGCCGACCCCGCGGGCCGGACGGTAGGTCAGGCGGACACCGTCGACGGTGAGATCCGCGGGGCCGGGGGCGGCGGTGAGGGTGCCCGCGCGGTCGGCGAGCGGATAGGCGAGCCGGGCGGCGCGGCCGGTGCGCAGCGGCAGGTCGGCGGGGAGCGGTTCGCCGAGGTGTATCCGCAGGACGTGTTCGAAGTAGGGGATGCCGAGGAGTTCGGCGAGCAGCAGATCGCACTGGTCCCCGATGGCCCGGTAGTTGACCTCGATGATCCGGGCGCGGCCCGCGTGGACGACGAACTCGGTGTGGCAGGCGCCGAAGCCCGCGCCGAGGGTGCCGAGGGCGTCGAGGACCTGGGCCACGACGGGCCCGGGGTGGGCGGGGACGAAGGCCATCCGCTCCTCGATGAAGTGCGGGAGGGGGGAGAGTTCGGTGCGGAAGCCGCCGAGGACGTGCAGCCGCCGGCCGTCCCCCAGGGTCTCCAGCGAGCACAGCTCGCCGGGCAGGTACTCCTCGGCGACCAGGGCGGCCCCGGGGCGGCGGGCGCGGATGGCCGCCGCGTGGTGGAGGTAGTCGCCGGGGTCCGCCACCCAGATGACGTCCTCGCTGGCGACGCCCTCGCGCGGCTTGAGCACCCAGGGGAAGGGCAGGTCCGACGCGAGGAGGTCGGCGGGGTCCTGATGGGCCGCCAGTTCGAGGGAGCGCACGGCGTCGGCGGTGAGCAGCCGGCGGGTCTGCGCCTTGTCCTTGGCGGCCAGCGCGGCCCGCCAGGGCTTGCCGGGCAGGCCGAACCACTCGGCGGCCAGCGCGGTCTGCGTCTGGAGGTGGTCGCTGTTGCTGAAGACGGCGTCGGGGCGGCGGTGGGCCGAGATCCGGCTGATGACGGCGTGGAAGTCGCGTACGTCGCAGTCGAGGACCTCGACGCCGGGATGGCTCTCGCGGTAGCGGTCCCGGTGCGCCCCGGGCTGATCGGTCAACAGGGTGACGTCGAGTCCGAGACGGCCGGCGGCCGGGAGGAAGCCCTCGGTGACCGCGTCGGTGGGGTTGTGGGCGAGCACATACATCTGCATGGGTGAAATACTTCCGCGCGCACATTCGCCGGGCAGGGGGACAGGCAGGAAAGGTACAGGGCCGGACAGGACGGCTCCGACCGCGGCCCGGGGCGAACTCCCTGGTCGCGGCCTGCCGGTCACTCCGGATCACCAAACCGGAGCTTAGGTTAGGCATCCCTAAGAAGGCCAATTCGCCGCACGCGGGGTTCAGTTAACGATCTGGTCCGACCATATGGTTAAGGTGAGGCTTACCTTCTCGGCGCTACCGTCCTCGTGACGTTCCGTCGGCCGCGGCCCCGCCGTGACCTCCTGCCCGTTCCCGTGCTCCCGGCCCTCCCCCACCGCCGGGGCATCCGCACGCCCCACCCTGAGGAGTCCCGTGACCCTGGCCCCGGTGCTCACGTCCGCGGGAGCCGCGCTCAGCTGCTCCACCCTGCTCTCCGCCGGCTACCGCAGACTCACCGCGCTGTGCGAAGCCCTCCAGCTGGAGATCGCGGATCCCCACGCACCCGCCGCCCAGGGCTGGATCGACGGAGCCGAACTGGCTCTGCGGCCCGAACTGCTCGACGCCTTCCTGGACGGGGAGGACCGGCGGATCCGGGAGCGGTACGGGACCCGGGCGCGCCCCGACGTGGTCGCCTCGCGGGCGCTGCACGGCTTCCTCTGGGCGGCCGCCCTGGTCATCAGCGGACCCTGGTACCTGGAGCGCCGCGTGCCCCGGCCGCGCCCCGACCAGCTGTGGGTCAGCCGGACCGGGGACCGTTACGCGGTGGTGCCGGGCGGCTTCTCCTGTCTGCCCGACGACCCGGCGGCCGGGCTGCCGGGAGTGCGGGTGATGTCCGGCGAGGCGTCGCTGCGGGACGAGCTGCGGGCGGCGGTCGCCGACCACGTACGGCCGCTGCTCGCCGCGATCGGCCCCCGCGTGCGGCGCGGCCCGCGCGCCCTGTGGGGCATGGTCACCGACGACCTGGTCTCCGGGATCTGGTACGTGGGACGCGTGCTGGGCGAGGAGGACCGGGCGGTACGGGAGGCCGAGGCCCTGTTGCCGGGGGCGGTCGGCCCGTACCCCGGCGGGGCGGCCTTCCGCCGGCTGACGGGCCGTGAGGGACGCTCGTACCCCACCCGGACCCGGATGGGATGCTGCCTCTTCTACGCCATCCGCCCGGCCGAGGCGTGCGCCACCTGCCCCCGGACGGATGACACCGAGCGGCTGCGCCGCCTGGAGGGGACCGCGTCCTGACCGCCGTGCGGTAGACACGGCCCATGGCGCACCCGGGCACCCTCCTGCTGATCATGGCGGTCGCCGTACTCGCCCCGGTGCTCGCCCACGGCGTCGGCCGCCGGCTCCGCGTACCCCTCGTCATCTTCGAGATCGGGCTGGGGATCGTGATCGGCCCGGACGTCCTGGACTGGGCCCGGTCCGACGCGGTCGTCGACACCCTGTCCCGGCTGGGCCTGGCGATGCTGATCTTCCTCGCGGGGTACGAGACCGACTTCGCCGCGATCCGGGGCGGCGTCCTGCGCCGTGCGCTGGGGGCGTGGCTGATCTCCCTGGCCCTGGGCCTCGGGATCGCGGCGGCGCTCGGGCCGTGGGAGGCGGCCCTGGTCGTCGGGACCGCCCTCACCAGTACCGCGCTGGGAACCGTCCTGCCGATCCTGCGCGACAGCGGCGATCTGCGGGGGCGGTTCGGGACGGTGATGCTCGCCTTCGGAGCGGTCGGCGAGTTCGGCCCCATCATCGCCATGGCGCTGCTGCTCAGCGGGCGGGCCCCGGCCGAATCGGCCGTGCTGCTGGCCGCGTTCGCGGCGGTGACGGCGGTGGCCGTGGTGTGGGCGCTGCGGCCCCGGCCGCCGTGGTTCTCCCGGATCATCGCCGGGACCCTGCACAGCAGTGCCCAGTTCGCGGTCCGGTGGGTGATGCTGGTGCTGGTGTCGATGCTGGCGCTGGCGGCGGTGTTCGGGCTGGACACCCTGCTGGGGGCGTTCGCCGCCGGGGTGCTCACCCGGCTGGTCCTCACCGGGGCGGCGCCGGAGAGCAGCGCGGAGATCCTGGGCAAGGTCGAGGCGATGGGGTTCGGGTTCCTGGTACCCCTCTTCTTCGTGGTCACGGGGATCGAGTTCGATCTGCGCGCGCTGCTCTCCGGCGGCCGGGAGGCGGTGCTGCTGGGCGTGTTCCTGCTGCTCTTCCTGGTGGTGCGCGGCGGGCCGGTGTATCTGCTCGCGCCGCGCGCGCTGAGCGGGCCGGACCGCCGGGCGCTGACGCTGTACGCCGCCACCTGTCTGCCCCTGGTGGTGGCGATCACCACGATCGGGACGGAGGACGGCTCGGTGGGTTCGGGCGAGGCGGCGGCGATGGTGGGCGCGGCGATGGTGTCGGTGCTGCTCTTTCCCCTGGCGGCGCTGCGGCTGCGGGCCGGGCGGAGCGCCGCCGGGGTGGAGGAGGAGGTCTGGTGAGGGACCGGGCGGCGGCCGCTGCGGGGGCTTCGGGTGCGCGGGCCACTTCGAGTACTCCGCGCATTCCGTGCATTCCGGGTGCTCGGGGTGCTCGGGGTGCTCCCCAGGCGCGTGCCCTCCGGCCGGGTCACGATGGGACGCGGAGAGACACCCGTACACAGCGGGCCAGGACAGGCGCGGTCGGCGACCGCCCCGGCGGAGCCGTCGCAGGAGGACACATGGAGTACGCGGAACGGTATGAGCTGGTCTTCCAGGCATCGGGCGCGGAGGACGACTCCGTCGTGGTCACGCGCACCGACCGGACCGGCGCGGGCGGCCATCCGGTCTACGAGGACGAGACCGGGATCGTCCGCGCGGAGATCACCGAGCGCGGCGAGGTCCGGATGCTGGCGAGTGGCGGACACCAGGCGCCCGGCCTGCCGGTGACGGTGCGGCCGCTCGGCGGCTGACGGGCAGTGCGCGGGGCGCCCGGGTCACGTCAGGAACCATGCCGAAGCCGTACGGAAGTCTGCACGGCGGCTGCCGGAACAGGCGGCCGGCCGACCACATGACGGACCGGGCTTGGCGATCGACCATCCGACGGATTAGGTTAGGCATACCTAACTATATCGATGTGCGGAGATGTGGAGCCCCGGATGCGCCGTCTGTTCAACGCCCCGCCCGCGGAACCGACCGGCGCCGAGCGCGTCCGGTCGATCCTGGCGGCGGCCGACTCCATGACCGTCGTCACCGACGAGGGCCGCACCGAGGTCTCGCGGCTGGACGGGACGGGCGGCCCGGAGCGGGTCCACCTCCACCCCGCGTCGTCGCGGGGGTGGGACGCCGCGCCCGATCCCGCCGAGGGCACGGCGGTACGCGCCACCCTGGAGTTCACCGACATCGCCCCCACGGCGGTGCGCGACCGCGTCCGGGCCCGGGTGCTGCTGGCCGGATGGCTGCTGGACCCGGCGGAGCACAACCGGTCCGAGGACAGCCGGTGCCTGGAGTTCTCCCACGCCGTCCTGGACACGGCGGGCCGGCGGACGACCGTGGACCTCGCGGATCTGATGGAGGCCGAGACCGACCCGCTGGCGACCTGCGAGGCGGGGATGCTCACCCATCTCACCGACGACCACGGCGATGTCGTCTCGCTGCTGCTCCGCCTGGTCAAGCCGCGTGCCGCGCAGAAGGTGCGGCGGGCCATGCCGCTGGCCATCGACCGGTACGGCATCACCATGCGGCTGGAGTACGACAACGGCCACAGCGACGCGCGGCTGTCCTTCCCCTCGCCGGTGCGGGACGCCGACGAGGCGGGCGAGCGGATCCACGCGCTGTTGAACCAGGCCCGTGCCCGGTCCGCCAGGAACTGGCTGCTGAGCGACTCCTGACGGTACGCCGTGACCCGTCCGGCGCGCGGGTCGGAATGTCGTCGCGGTGGGGATCCAGCCCGGTGGACCGCTCCCGCTCCGGGCGGGGGCGGTCCACCGCACGTCCCCCGCGCCGGCCACGACCCGTCCCGAAGGCCCACGGCCCGACCGGAACCCGCCGGCCGGAAAGCGCCCGTGGCGGCCCCTGCCCCTCTCTCAGCGGGCACCGTGCCGCGTACGGCCGCTCCGTATCGCCACCATGGT
Source organism: Streptomyces yaizuensis (assembly GCF_034961445.1). Classification (NCBI taxonomy): domain Bacteria; kingdom Bacillati; phylum Actinomycetota; class Actinomycetes; order Kitasatosporales; family Streptomycetaceae; genus Streptomyces; species Streptomyces yaizuensis. Next base: position 947,885 of record NZ_BSBI01000001.1, on the reverse strand, counting down.
GCAGACGACCCCCAGCAGGAAGGTGAGCCCGCCGAGCACGGCGTTGGTCCAGATGACCCCCGCGTCCGGGCTGCTGCCCACGATCCAGGGCGCGATGACCAGCCAGATGCCCATCGCGCACATGGCCCAGCTCAGCCCGTACATCCGCTCCGGGGTGACGGTGAAGCCGAGGGCGAGGACCACGATCGCGACACCCATGATCAGGTTGTGGGTCGCCAGCGCGGGCTGGCCGCCCGCGAAGTGGACGACCCACGGGGAGACGGCGCACGCGAGGCCGACCAGGAACACCGGCCCGTCGACCAGCGCCACATCGCGCCCGCCGAGGACCTTCGCATAGCGGTCACGCATCTCGCCGATGTCGGGATGCCCCGCCAGATCCCCCCTGTGTGAGACGCCGGCCATACGACTCGCCTCCTTCGACGCGTTGCATGTGCGACCGGGAAGCGCTGCGATCAGCGCCCTTCTATTGTGCGCTTATCTCTTCTTTATTGGTAGCTGATCCGGAATATCATCTTTTGCGTGGCTGCGGTATGCCGGGTCCGGGATGGGGCGGGCCGCGGGCCCGGACGGGTGGCGGTTCGTCACACGGATGCACCACCCCGGCCGGGTACCGGAGTTCGGCGGGAAGTCGCTGGTCACAGGGGGATCCGGCGGGCAGTCGGCGCAATCGCGGACCTGCGGCGCGGTTGCCGCGCGCCCGGGGCGCTCCACACGGTGAGGACGAGTCCGTCCCACCCTCGTAAGGAGCCCTTCCATGCGTTTCGCCCCGCTCTCCCGGGCACTGGTGCCGTCCGTGCTCTGCGCCACGGTGGTCCTCGGCGCGGCCGGTACCGCCTGCGCGTCCACCCCCGCCCTTTTGCCGGAAGCCGGACCGGGGCGCGCCGCGGCCCTCGCCGACGACGATGTCGTACCGGCCCATGTCAGGGAACTGCTCGCGCTGATCGAGGCGGCGACCTCCGGAGAGTCGGCGGCCGGTCCGTACGCGACGGATCTGCCGGGGCTCCAGGAGGGCCTGGCCGGGCCTGATCAGAGCGCGCTCCTGACGGCTCCGACGGGTGACGGCGCCGAGGACGGCGGGGCCGACGCGCTCGCCGCGTTCCGCGCGGAGCTGGAGCGGCTCGTCGCGGACGCCACGTCCGGACTGGCCCGTCCGACCAGCCAGACCCTGCCCACCTCGGACGGCCTGCTCACGGCCGCCCTCGCGGCGACGGCGGGGAACACCACGGCCCTGACTCCGGCGCAGGACCAGCCGGCGGCGCTGCCCTCCCTGCCGTCGCTGCCCGGACTCGGGCAGCTCGGCCAGCTCGCCCAGCCGGGCCAGTCCGGGCAGCTCGGGCAGTCCGGCCAACTCGGCCAGCTCGGGCAGTTGGGTCAACTGGGGCAGCTGGGGCAGTCGGGGTCGGTGCCGGCGGCGCAGAGTGCCCCGGCGGGCCTGTCGTCGCTGCCGCTGCTGGGGCAGCTCGCGCCGGGCTCCGGCACCCAGGCGTCCCCGTCCGCACTGCCCTCGCTGCCGCTGCTCGGGCAGATCACCCAGCTCGTGCAGGCCGTCTCGGCCGGTTCCTGACCGGCCGCCGAGGGGGCGGGCCCACCCGGGTCCGCCCCCTCGGCACGCGCACCGGGGCCGGATCTCCCCCTGCCGCCCCCGGTACGGCCGGTACGGACGGACCGGTCAGCCCCGCCGCGCCACGGGCTCCGCCGGGCGGGACACGGCACCCCGGGCCCGTACGGGCGTACCCGGTCCGACCGTCGCCGCGGCCGTACGGCGCTCCAGACGGCGGGAGACGACGGCGAGGACCAGCGCCGTCGCCGTCAGCAGCGCGCCGACCCCGTTGGGCGCGGTGTATCCGAAGCCGGCCGCGATGACCAGTCCGCCCAGCCAGGCGGCCAGCGCGTTCCCGAGGTTGAAGGCGCCGATGTTGACGGCCGACGCCAGGGTGGGGGCGGCCGCGGACCGGTCGAGCACCCGCTTCTGGAGCGGCGCCACGGTGGCGAATCCCAGCCCGCCGACCAGGGTGATCGTCACCGCCGCCGCGAACCGGTCGTGGGCGGTGACGGTGAAGAGGGCGAGGACGAGGGTGAGCCCGCCGAGCGAGAGGTACAGGAGCTGCACCGGCGCCCGGTCCGCGTACCGGCCGCCGGCCAGATTGCCGACGACCATGCCGATGCCGAAGAGCACGAGCAGCCAGGTGACCGACGTGGCGTCGTACCCCGCGACCTCGGTCATCATCGGTGCGACGTAGGTGAGGGACGCGAAGACCCCGCCGAAGCCGAACACGGTCATGCCCATAGCCAGGAGCACCTGGACGTCGCGCAGGGCCGCCAGTTCGTCGCGGAGGCGCACTCCCGCGGGCCGGGGCAGCTCGGGCACGAACCGGGCCACGCCCAGCAGCCCGACGACCCCGAGGGCGGCGACCGCGAGGAAGGTGACGCGCCAGCCGGCGCTCTGGCCGACGGAGGTGCCGAGCGGGACCCCGACGACGTTGGCGACGGTCAGGCCGGTGAACATCAGCGCGATGACCCCCGCCCGCTTCCCGGGCGCGACGAGTTCCGCGGCGACGAGCGAGCCGATGCCGAAGAACGCGCCGTGGGTGAGCGAGGCGACGATCCGGCCCGCGAGCATGACCTCGTAACCGGGCGCGAGCGCGGAGAGCGTGTTCCCGACGACGAACAGCCCCATCAGCAGCACGAGCATCCGGCGGCGGGGGACCCGGGTGCCGAGCGCGGCCATCAGCGGCGCGCCCAGGACCACTCCGAGCGCGTACCCCGTCACGAGGAACCCGGCGGTCGGCAGGGAGACCCCGAAGTCGGCGGCGACCTCGGGCAGCAGCCCCATGATCACGAACTCTGTCATGCCGATGCAGAAGGCACCGAGAGCGAGGGCGGGCAGGGCGAGGGGCACCAGGACCTCCAGGGGTCATTGCCTGAGCCAGTAACGTGCGTACACATTAATTGCAGACGCACTTACTTGCAAGCGCCGCTCATTTGCGTCCGTACGCTCCACGCGCGCCGACGTCGCCGTTCGGCGGCGCGGGCGGGGTGTCAACACGGCGCGACTGAACGTCCGTTCAGCCCGCGGGGCGGCAAGATCGTCCTACCGATGGGTAATATGAGTGCTCCCGGGTCGTGCGCCGCCCGGCCGGCCGGCCCCGGACAGGAGACGTCCCCCAGGAGGCGTCGGCATCCGCTCCGGGGGCAAGGGCCCCGCACAGCCCTCGTTCTCGACGGATCGGAGTCTTCTCCATGCCACGCACCCTCGCGGTCTCGGACTGCATCGTCATCCAGGCCGCCCCGGCCGCCATCTACGCACAGGTCAGCAACCCCGCCCTGATGGGCCGCTGGAGCCCGGAGAACCTGGGGGCCACGGTGCGCGGCGGGGACCGGGACGCCCATGTGGGCATGGTGTTCGACGGCCACAACCGGCGCGGGCCGCTGCGCTGGACGACCCGGTGCACGGTGACGGCCGCGGTCCCCGGGCAGCGCTTCGCCTTCCGGGTGCACGCCATCGGCAGGCGGCGGCCGGTGCTCCGGGGGCGCATCGCCACCTGGGAGTACCGCTTCGAGCCGGTCGACGGCGGCACCCGGGTGACGGAGACATGGCGGGACGACCGGCGGGCCTGGCCGGACGTCCTGGCCCATACGGTCGACCGGCTCATGACCCGGGGGCACACCTTCGCCGACTTCCAGCGGGGCAACATCCGGCGGACCCTGCGCAATCTGAAGGACGCGATGGAGGGCCCCCACCACCGGCCGTCCTGATCGGAAGGACCCGCGCCGACGCGGGTCCGTGGCGGGCGCGGGTCCGTGGCGCCTCCCGGCGGGCCTCCGTGGCATCCATGCATCCATGCATCCATGCATCCATGCATCCGTGGCATCCGGCGGATCCGAATTGCGGGACACTACAGGTGTGTTGGGACATCTCCCCGAGGACACGACCAGTTTCGTCGGACGGCGGCGCGAGCTGGGTCTGCTGGACGGGGCACTGCGGCAGCACCGGCTGATCACCCTCGCGGGCTGCGGCGGAGTGGGCAAGTCACGGCTGGCGCTGCGGGCCGCGCGCCAGGTGCGGACGGCGTTCCCCGACGGGGTGGCCTGGGCGGACCTGGCGCCGCTCTACGGCGATCGGCTGCTGGTGGCCACCGTGTCGAGCGCCTGCGATCTGTCGGACCACACGCCTCGGATGCCGGCGGACGCGTTGTGCGAGTGGCTGGCGATGAAGCAGGTACTGCTGGTGCTCGACTCCTGCGAGCATCTGCTCGCACCCTGCCGGGCCCTGGTGGGTGATCTGCTGACCGCGGTCCCCGGGCTGACCGTACTGACCACCGGGAGGGAGCCCCTGGGCATGGCCCCCGAACGGGTCCTGGATGTGGAGCCGCTGCCGGAGAGCGGGCCGGAGGCGCGGGAACTGTTCCGGCAGCGGATGGTCTCGGCGCTCCGGGGCCCGGGGCGATGGGGCTCCGGGCCCAGCTCCAGGCCCGGCTCCGGCACCGGCCCCGGCCCCGGAGCGGAGGCGGACCACCGGGCCCCCGGAGGCGACGACGGGACGGCGGGCGGCGACGGTGCCGAGGCGGGCGGCGAGACGGGTGACGGGGCGGGCGGCGGCGCTGTGCCCGGTGGCGTGGGCGGCGCCGGGCGGGCGGCGTGGACCGAACGGTACGACCCGGAGGCCGCCCGGTGGATCTGCCACCGGCTCGAAGGCATCCCCCTGGCGCTGGAACTGGCCGCCGCCCAGGCGGCACGCACCGGCACGGCGGACATCGCCGAACGGCTCGCGTCCCGCTTCGACGTCCTGAGGGCCGACGACACCGCCGTGGTACGGCCGGAGCGGCACCGGACGATGGTCACCACGATCGGGTGGAGCCATGAGCTGTGCTCCCCGCCGGAGCGGCTGCTGTGGGCGCGGCTCACGGTCTTCCGGGGCGATTTCGACGAAGGGGCCGCCCGTGCGGTGTGCGCGGGCGGGCCACTCGCCACCGAACGGATCAGTCCGCTCCTCGACCGGCTGACCGCCGCCTCCGTGATCTTCGCGGTCAAGGCCCCCGGCGGGGGCGGCGTCCGCTACCGGATGCTGGACACCATCCGCGACTACGGGCGGATCTGGCTGCGTGAACTCGCGGAGGAGCGGGCGGTCGCCGACCGCCACGCGGACCACTTCGTCCGCTTCGCCGAGGAGGCCGACGCCGCGTGGCTGGGCCCGGAACAGGCGCACTGGTACCGGCGGGTCGGCGACACCCATACGGATCTGTGCACGGCGCTCGACCATCTGCTGACCGCCGACCCCGGGCGCGCGCTGCGGCTGGCGGGGCTGGTCGGCTTCTTCTGGAGCTGCTGCGGCCATCTGCACGAGGCCCGCGGCTATCTGGAGCAGGTCATCGCCGGGCACCCCGGCAGCGGTCCCGACCGGACCCGGGCGCTGTGGGCGCTCGGGATCGGCGCCACCCTCCAGGGCGAGTACGGGACGGCACAGGAGATCAGCACGGCGTGCACCCGTTCCGCCCGCGACACCGGTCAGGCGGCGGGGATCCTGGCCGCCGCGTATCTCGCGGGCCTGCTCGCCCTGCTGACGGGCCGCCCGCTGGACGCCGAACGGATCTCCGTCGAGGCGCTGGAGGCCACCGGTTACGAGCCCTTCGACTCCGCGGACGGGCTCCGCTGCCATCTGGTGCGGGTCTTCGCGCTGACCGGGCTCGGCCGGCTGGCGGAGGCGCGGGAGCGGGCGCTGTGGCTGCGCCGGGGCTGTGTGGAGCGCGAGGAGTCGTGGACGCGCGCGTACCTCGACTACCAGCTGAGCCTGATCGCGCTGTTCACCGGTGCGGCGGAGCAGGCCGCCGAGCACGCGCGGGCGATGCTGACCTGCAAGCACGGCATCGGTGACAGCTTCGGCATCGCGCTGGGGCTCGATCTGCTGGCGGCGGCGATCGCGGCGGGCGGGGACGGCGAGCGGGCGGGGCTGGTGTACGGCACGGGGCAGGCGTTCTGGAGCACCGTGGGCCATCCTCAGCGCGGCACCCCGGAGCTGGCCGCCGTACGCGAACAGTGCGAGCGGGCGGCGCGGACCGTGGCCGGTGACCGCGTGTACGAGCAGGCGTTCCGGGAGGGGGCCGGGGCCGATCTGGAGTCCGGGCTCAAGGCCGCCCTGGTACCGCCACCGGGCTGACCCCGGCCCGTCGCTCCGACGGCGGGTTCGGGTGGGTCGGGGTGGCGGGGTTCGGATGGTGGCCGGGTCCCGGCCCGGGGCCGGCCCCGGGCCGGTCGTCAGGTGCTGGGGAGGGCCGTCGCGGCGCGGGCGAGCGCGTCGAGCACCGGGCTGATCAGGGGGTGGTCCTCGGCTCCGCGCCGTACGGCGGCGAAGACCCGGCGGGTCGCGGCCGGGCCCGAGACCGGGCGGACGACCGCGTCCGTCAGCTCCATGCCGCGCAGCGCGGAGCGCGGGACGAGCGCCACGCCGGCGCCCGCGCCCGCGAGGGCGACGACGGCCCGGAAGTCGTCGGAGGAGTGGACCAGCCGGGGCTGGAAACCGGCCAGCTCGCAGGCGAGGAGGACCACGTCGTGGCAGGGGTTGCCGGGGTAGGGGCCGATCCAGTCGCTGTCGGCCAGCTCGGCCAGGGCGACCGGCGCCCCGGCGGTCCCCAGTGGGTGATCGGCGCGGAGCACCGCGTCGAAGGGTTCGGCGTAGAGCGGCACCCGCGCCAGCCGTGGATCGTCCGCGCCGGGCGCCCCCCGGTACTCGACGGCGACCGCGAGGTCGGCCTCGCCGTCGAGGACCAGCGGCAGGCTCTCGTCGCCCTCGGCGTCGCGGACCCGGACCCGGATGCCGGGGTGCCCGGCGGCGAGCAGCCCCAGCGCGGGGGCGACGACCTCGGCGATACCGGTGGCGAAGGCGGCGGCCGTGACCTCTCCGGCGGCTCCGCCCGCGTACGCCGCCAGCTCCGCCTCGGCCCGCTCCAGCTGGGCGAGGACCGCGTGGGTGTGCCCGAGCAGGATCTCGCCGGCGGGGGTCGGTCTGACCCCCTTGCCACCGCGGATCAGCAAGGTGTGCCCGGTCTCCTGCTCCAACGCGCTGAGCTGCTGGGAGACGGCCGAGGGCGTGAGGTAGAGCGCGGCGGCCGCGGCGGTCACCGTACGGTGGTCCGCCACGGCCCGCAGGATGCGCAGCCGTCGTGGGTCGATCACCGGACCATTCTGTCAGCAGACCGGAGGCAGACCTTCCGGAGGCGGATCCTCCGCGGATCGTGGGCAGGGGCGGGCGCCCCCGGGGCCGGAGGGGGCCGCATCAGGCGGCGCGGTGCGGGACGGGTGGGACGGTGGCGCCGCCGCCCAGTTGGACGGCATCGACCACGGCCTGGTGCAGGGCCCGGCTCTCCTCCTCCGTGTCGCAGGGCGTGGGGCTGCCCGACATGGTGAACCAGTCCGACGCCCCGCTGTACTGGACGGCGACGCGCGCCTCGTCCGCCGCCCAGGTGGTGTGCACGGTGAGATCCCCGGTCAGTACGCCGACCTCGTCGGTGAGGACTCCGCCGCGCCCGGAGTACACACCCGTGGTCGTCCACGATGCCCAGCTCATCCTCCCAGGCTCGCACCGTGGCGACGGATGTGCGAACGAAGTACCCGGGGCCCGTCCGCACACCTCTCGCCCCCTGGTGGACGGCCCCCGGGCACGGGGGAAAACGGCCCGTGAGGGTGCGGGGCGGACCAGGGCGGGCCAGGGCAGGACGGCGGTGGCGCACGGGCGCGAGGGGGCGGGGGCGAGGGGGGGCGCTGCGGCCGCAGGAAACGGCCTGGCTGCGGGAGACCTGCCGGGATCGGCCCCGGAAGGGGCCGGGGAGCCGGGGCCGGTCCCGGCAGGCGCCGGGAGCCGGGAGCCGGGACCGCACGGGAGCAGATTCCGGGGAGGTGAGGGAAGGGGCCGGATCCGCCCGCATCGGATCCGGCCCCGCACCGGCGGCCCGCCGCCGTCGCCCCGGCGGCTGTGGCCGTACGGCCCGGAGCACACCCGCAGGTGTGCGCCCCGGGCCGCCGCCTTCCCGGTGCTGCCCAGCGGCCACGGTATGTAGCTGTGCTTGGGGACCGCTTAAGAAATCCTCGATGGACTCCCGGGGCCACGCTGGGCAGATTGGTGCGAGCCCGATGGTCAGCGCTGTCGTACATTCTCGCCATGGGCACTAAGTCCCATTGATTCGCATTTGTCATGATTTCTTTCGCGATCATGCCTGGAGCCGCCCCCATGAAGGCACTTGTCAAGCAGTACGCCGAGCCCGGCCTGTGGCTCATGGACGTACCCGAGCCGGAGATCGGACCGGGCGATGTGCTGATCAAGGTGCTGCGCACCGGCATCTGCGGCACCGACCTGCACATCCGCTCCTGGGACGCCTGGGCCCGGCAGGCCGTGGACACCCCCCGCGTACTCGGTCACGAGTTCGCCGGGGAGGTGGCCGCCGTCGGCGGCGATGTCCAGGACATCGCCGTCGGTGACATCGTGAGCGGCGAGGGCCATCTCGTCTGCGGCAAGTGCCGCAACTGTCTGGCCGGCCGGCGCCATCTGTGCCGCAGCACGGTCGGACTGGGCGTCGGCCGCGACGGCGCGTTCGCCGAGTACGTCGCCCTCCCCGCGTCCAACGTGTGGGTGCACCGCACCCCGGTGGACCTGGACATCGCGGCCATCTTCGACCCCTTCGGCAACGCCGTGCACACCGCGCTCTCCTTCCCGCTGGTCGGCGAGGACGTGCTGATCACCGGCGCCGGGCCGATCGGCATCATGGCCGCCGCCGTCGCCCGGCACGCCGGAGCCCGCAATGTCGTGATCACCGACATCAGCGACGCCCGCCTCGACCTCGCCCGCAAGGCCGGCGCCACCCTCGCCCTGAACGTCTCCGACCACGACATCGCCGAGGCACAGCGCCGGCTCGGCCTCAAGGAGGGCTTCGACATCGGCCTGGAGATGTCGGGCCGGCCCGAAGCCATGCGGGACATGGTCGACAACATGACCCACGGCGGCCGGATCGCCATGCTGGGACTGCCCGCCGAGGAGTTCGCCGTCGACTGGGCGAAGATCGTCACCTCGATGATCACCCTCAAGGGCATCTACGGGCGCGAGATGTACGAGACCTGGTACGCCATGACCGTGCTGCTGGAAGGCGGACTCGACCTCACCCCCGTCATCACGGGAAGCTACGGCCACGAGGAATTCGAGGCGGCCTTCGACGAGGCGGCCACGGCACAGAGCGGCAAGATCATCCTCGACTGGACCCGCTGACCACCCCGCCCGCCCCGCCTTCCCCAGGTGGGTGGGGGGAGGGGCCCCTCCCCCCACCCCCTCCCCTCCCCCACCCCCGTTCCCCCCCGTCCCCCGTCCGCCGTCTCCGGCACGGGAAACCCGACCGTCTTCGCCGGTCGGGCGTCGGCCCGCGCGCCGGGCGCCCGTCCGCCACCCATCAGGGAGCACCCGCCCATGTACGCATCCGTCCGCGACGAACTGCGCACCGCCCTCGACGAGATCCGGGAGGCCGGTCTTTACAAGCCCGAGCGGGTGATCACCACCCCGCAGAGCGCCACCGTCTCCGTCGCCTCCGGCGAGGTCCTCAATTTCTGCGCCAACAACTACCTCGGTCTCGCCGACCATCCCCAGGTGGTCGCCGCCGCCAAGGGGGCGCTTGACCGCTGGGGCTACGGCATGGCCTCGGTCCGGTTCATCTGCGGCACCCAGGATGTCCACAAGGAGTTGGAGGCCCGGCTGTCGGCCTTCCTGGGGCAGGAGGACACGATCCTGTACTCCTCCTGTTTCGATGCCAACGGCGGTGTCTTCGAGACGCTGCTCGGCCCCGAGGACGCGGTGATCTCCGATGCTCTCAACCATGCCTCGATCATCGACGGCATCCGGCTCTCCAAGGCGGCGCGGCACCGCTATGCCAACCGTGACCTCGCCGATCTGGAGCAGCGCCTCAAGGAGACCCAGGACGCCCGCCGCCGGCTGATCGTCACCGACGGGGTCTTCTCCATGGACGGCTATGTGGCGCCGCTCGCGGAGATCTGCGATCTCGCCGACCGGTATGACGCGATGGTCATGGTGGACGACTCGCACGCGGTCGGGTTCGTGGGTCCGGGCGGCCGGGGCACGCCCGAGCTGGCGGGTGTCATGGACCGGGTGGACATCGTCACCGGCACGCTCGGCAAGGCGCTCGGCGGGGCGTCAGGTGGCTATGTCGCCGCGCGGGCCGAGATCGTCGCCCTGCTGCGTCAGCGGTCCCGTCCGTATCTCTTCTCCAACTCGCTCGCCCCGGTGATCGCGGCCGCGTCGCTCACGGTCCTCGATCTGCTGGAGTCGGCCGGGGAGCTGCGGGAGCGGCTCGCCGCGAACACGGCTCTGTTCCGGCGTCGGATGTCCGAGGAGGGTTTCGAGATCCTGCCCGGTGACCACCCGATCGCGCCCGTCATGATCGGTGACGCGGCGGAGGCGGGCCGGATGGCGGAGTTGCTCCTGGAGCGCGGGGTCTATGTCATCGGTTTCTCCTATCCGGTGGTGCCGATGGGTCAGGCGCGGATCCGTGTGCAGTTGTCCGCGGCGCACTCGGCACAGGACGTGGAGCGGGCCGTCGACGCGTTCGTGGACGCGCGCCGGGAGATGAACGGCTGATCCGCCGGGTGCGGCGGGCCGTGCGGGGCTTCTCCTCTCCGGGGAGGGTGTGCCGCGCCCGGGTCGCCGGGCGCGGGCGGGGGTGGTGCCGGCCGTGCCGTGGACCGGTCCCGTCCCGCAGGGGCGGGACCGGTCCTCCGGTGCTCCGGCCGGGGCGGTGGTGGTCATCGCCCCGCCCCGGTGGGGTCGCCGGCCGGTCGGGGCCGCCGCAGGCGCAGCCGTTCGAGGAGGCTGCGGCCGGGGCGGTGGCGCGGCCGGTCCCGCTGTGCCCGGGGGGTCGTGGCTCGGATCGGGGGCCAGGTGGGCCGCGGTGACCGGGTCGGCGGCCGTGTGGTGCCGGGCTCCGGGTGCCGGGGGCCGGAGATTTCCGGCGGTGCGGTGGCATGGGGTGCGGTGGTCCCGGGTCCCTCGTCCGGTACGTCTTCGGGGTGGGGGCCCCATTCCGTGAGGGGGTGCGGGTGCTGCCCGGTCCCGGGTGGGTCGGCGGGGGCGGGCGGTGGTGCCTGGGTGGTGACGTGCCGTCCGGGCAGGGGCGCGGGCCCGGTGGCTCGTGCTTGTCGCAGTTCGTCGGCGAGGCCGGCCCGGAACCAGCGGGTCTCGTCGGGGTGGTCGGCGCGTGCCAGTCGCTCCGCCGTGTCCCGCGCGGTGGCGGAGCGTGAGCCGATGCCGTCCGGCGGGGGTGCGAGGAAGCGCAGGCAGGAGTATTCGACGGGATCCGGCACGAGGAGGGTGAGGAGGTCCGGGCCGAGTGCGCAGGCCAGGACGGCCGCGCGTTCCCAGGGGTCGCGGGCCGAACTCAGCAGCAGTGCGGTGCGCTGGGCCCGCCAGGTGCGGGCGCGGTGGTCCTCGCCGCTCTCCAGGAGGGTGCGCTGGTGGGCGGGGGTGCGGCCGGTGAGTGCCTGGGGCCGGGTGGCGGCGAAGGTGCGCAGGTCGTCGGCGAGGTAGCGCCAGACCACGGCGTGGTAGCGGTTGGTGTAGAAGGTGATCGGGGCAATGTGGCCGAGGCGGGCGAGCCGGGTGAAGCGGGCGGGGCCGATGCCGAGGAGCGCGGCTCCGTCCCGGGTGCCCACGGTCCTGACGCGCTCGCGCAGGGCTTCGGGGAAGCCGGCCATGGCGCGCAGCCGGTCGGTTTCCTCGCGTGTGACGCGGAGCGGTCCGCCGGGTGTGCGGGGCGCGGTGCGGATCAGGCCCATCCTGATGGCCAGGTCCGTCTCGGCCCGCCGCAGGTCGAGGAGGCGGGCCGCGCCTGTGGGTGTGAGTGTTTCCTGGTGTGTCATGTGTGTCTCCCCCGTGAGCGGTGTGTGCTCTCGGGGACGACGATAGATGGGTCGGGCGAGTCTTGGGCGGGCCTGTGGATAACTTGGTCTGTGTTGCTGTTTTTGCAGGTCAGCGGCTGTCAACAGTGGGCTGTCTGGCGGCGACGCCCAGGTGTTCGCCGACGCGGTTGACCATGAGGGTCATCTCGTAGGCGATCTGGCCGACGTCGGCTTCGGCCTCGCTGAGGACGCAGAGGCAGCTGCCGTCCCCGGCGGCGGTGACGAAGAGCAGGGCCTCGTCGAATTCGACCATGGTCTGGCGCGCGCGGCCGGCGCGGAAGTGGCGTCCGGAGCCGCGTGCGAGGGAGTGGAGGCCGGACGAGACCGCGGCGAGGTGTTCGGCGTCCTCGCGCGCGAGTCCTGTGCTCGCTCCTGTCACCAGGCCGTCGTTGGACAGCACCAGTGCGTGCTTGATGTGCTCGATCCGTTTGGTCAGGTCGTCGAGCAGCCAGTCAAGTGCGTTGTTCAGCGGCATCGTCGGTCCTCCCCGCTCATACGTTCCCCGCGTTGCGGTAAGCCTTTCGTACCGGCGACGGCACGGCAAGGCGCAACGGGAGCACGGGATCGCGCACACGGGGAGCGTACATTCGACCGGCATATTCCCTTACGGGGATCGGCGGTTGCCGCCCCGTGACGGCTGCCGATTTCTCCTGGAATTCCCCGGGTGGGCAGGTCGGTCGGGAGACGGTCGACCGGCGGCGCCGAATCGGGCGGGGGAATTCCCGGTCGCGGGGATATCCGCTGGCGTGCGCCCCGGAGCGCGGGCAAGGATGTGATCATGAGTGTGTTCCTGGAGACCGAACGCCTGACCCTGCGCGCCGTCACCGGGGCCGACCTCGACCATGTGTTCGCTCTCGACAGCGATCCCGAGGTGATGCGCTATCTGAACGGGGGCCGGCCGACGACCCGGGAGACGGTCCGCGACACCGTGCTCCCCCGGCTGGCGCGCGTTGTCCCGTGCACCGGCAGGCCGGGCTTCTGGGCTGCCGGGGAACGCGCGACGGGTGCCTTTCTGGGCTGGTTCGAGTTCCGGCCGGTGCGCGACGACGACGCGACGGTGGTGGAGCTGGGATACCGGCTCAACAAGGCGGCCTGGGGCCGCGGTTACGCCACCGAGGGCGCACGTGCCCTGATCGCCGGGGAATTCGCGGAACCGGGAGCGGAGCGCGTCTTCGCGACGACGATGGCCGTCAACACCCGTTCACGGCGGGTCATGGAGAAAACGGGACTCCGGTATGTCCGCACCTTCTTCGGTGACTGGCCCGACCGTATCGAGGGATCCGAGTACGGCGAGGTGGAGTACGCCCTGACCAGGGAGGAATGGCGGCGCGGGACGGAGGAGGCGGGGTGAACGCGCCGGCGGTGCGCGCATCCCGCGGGCCCACGGCCCGGCCGGGCGCGACCCGCGCGCCGGGCCGTCAGCGCCCCAGTTCCTTGCGGGAGACCTTGCGGAGCCTGCGGCGCTGGCCCGGGTCGAGCAGGAAGTACGCCGCGGTGGGGACCCCGATCACCACCAGCAGCGAGAGCCAGAACCCGAGCAGCGGCATCAGCAGCAGCCCGATGGCCACTCCCCCAACAATGATCTTCGTACGTGCCGTCATGCCGATGCCTCCTCGCAGGGTGGCCCGCCCCCGCGCGGACCCTCTGTCCGGAGAACGCGCGGGCGTCCCGTCCGGTTCCCGACCAGCACCACAGGCGCGCGACCTGTCCGCCGGAACGCCTCCCGTCCGTACAGTCGACCATCAGCGTCCACCATGAAGTGAGGGGCATCACACCCCATGAATCCCCCCGAGCGGCCCCTCTTGTGTACTATCGGCGACTCTCGGCTCCACTAGTCAAGTTTGAGGAATGCGTCATCGCTGTGCACAGCCCCTCCGCGGCAACGACCTCCCCCGACCCGCTCGACTCCCCCGACCCCCTCGCCGGCGCCTGCGCGGTCTTCCTCCCGGGTGAGCCTGCCCGCGAGGGCCGGGTTGCCCTCTGGCACCCCGCCGGCACGCCGGTCCCCCACCCGTCCCTGGCCCCGCGCACCCCGGCGGCCCCGGACGCCTCCGGCGTCCCGGACACGACCACCGCACCGACGGCGGGGGCGGCCGGGACGCTGACCGTCGTCGGCGAGGACCTGCGGCCGCGCACCGTGCCCGCGCTCCTCCTCGCCGTCCCGGAGGCGCTGCCCCTGCTCACCCGGGCCCGCATTGCCCCCGACGCCTCCCCCTCCCTGGCGTTCTGGGGCGCCGCCGCGGTGCTGGCGCTCCATTTCACCGCCCGTGGCCTGCTGCTGCCGGGGCTGACCGCCCAGGACCACGACTCGTGGCGGATGGGCCCCCTGTCCGCCGAGGACCTGGAGGGGATCCGCGCGCTCGCCGCGGCGATGCCTCCGGCCGCCCACGCCGTCCCGCTGGAGACCGGGGCGGGTGCCCCGGTACCCGGTGTGCCGCTGCTGCCGGAGCCGGAGCGGCTGCTGCGCTCCTTCCTCGACGCGGTCGCCGACGTACTGCCGCGTACCCCGGCGGCGGCCACCGCGGCCGGGGGTCCGGCGTTCGCCGCGACCGAGCTGCGGCCCCGGCCGGAGCTGCGGGCGTGGGCCGCCGACATCGCGGCGGCCCACGACGCCGCTGTCCGCATCTCCCTGCGTCTCGAACTCACCGAAGACCCGTTCACGTCCGCCGGCGGCGAAACGGCCGCGGAGCCCGGTTTCCGGGCCGTGCTCCAGATGCACAGCGCCGACGACCCGACCACGGTCGCGGACGCCGCCGACGTCTGGGCGGACGGGGACGGCCACCACGGCGCGTTCGGTCCGCGCGCGCGGATGGACGCGCTGCTCGCCCTCCGCCGGGCGGTACGGGCCTGGCCCGCGCTGACCCCGCTGCTGCGGGAGGCCGTGCCCGACGCACTCGATCTCGCCGACGAGGACGTGGCCGAACTCCTCGGCGGCGCGGCCGAAACCCTCGCCGCCTGCGGAGTCGCGCTCCACTGGCCCAAGGAACTGTCCGACCGGCTCACCGCGCGCGTCGTCGTCGGCCTGCCCGGCGACCACCCGGCGCCCGGCGCGGAGCCCGCGGCGGGGGACAGCGGCGTCGGCGGCAGCGGCTCCGGTGGGTCCTCATCGCTCTCCTCGCTGCCGTCGCTGCTGGGGGCGGGTGCCCCGTTCGCGCTCCGGCGCCATCTCGCGCTCGGCGACCGGCCGCTGACCCGGCAGGAACTCGACCGGCTGGCCGAGACGAAGCGGCCGCTGGTCCGGCTGCGCGACCAGTGGGTGCTCGTCGACCCCGACGAGGTCCGGTTCGCCCAGGACCCCGCCGACGGCGGGATCTCCGCCGCCGACGCCCTGCACGCGGCGCTGACCGGCACCGTCGAACTGGACGGCCGCCCGGTTCAGGCCGAGGCGGCCGGCGCCCTCGCACGGCTGCGGGACAGGATCGCCGACCCCGAGGACGGCAGCGGAGCGGCGCAGCCCGCCGCGCTCGCGGCGACCCTGCGCGATTACCAGCTGCGTGGCCTGAACTGGCTGGACCGGATGACCGGATGGGGCCTCGGCGGCTGCCTCGCCGACGACATGGGACTCGGCAAGACCATCACCCTCATCGCCCTCCATCTGCGCCGCCAGGAGGAGGAGTCGACCGCGGGCCCCACCCTGGTCGTCTGCCCGACGTCCCTGCTGGGCAACTGGCAGCGGGAGATCGAACGGTTCGCGCCCGGCACCCCGGTGGTCCGCTTCCACGGCTCCTCCCGGAACCTGGACCGGCCCGCCGACGGCTCGTTCGTCCTCACCACGTACGGCACCATGCGGCTCGACGCCGAACGGCTCGGCCGTACCACCTGGGGACTGGTCGTCGCCGACGAGGCGCAGCACGTCAAGAATCCGTACTCGGCGACCGCGCGACAGCTGCGCACCCTGCCGGCGAAGGCCCGTGTGGCCCTGACCGGAACCCCCGTCGAGAACAATCTCTCCGAGCTGTGGGCGATCCTCGACTGGACCACCCCGGGGCTGCTCGGCCGGCTCGGCACGTTCCGGCGGCACGTCGCGCAGGCGGCTGAGGGCGGCGATCCGGCGGCGGCCCGGCGGTTGGCGGCGCTGGTACGGCCGTTCCTGCTGCGCCGGCGGAAGTCGGATCCCGGGATCGCGCCGGAGCTGCCGCCGAAGACGGAGACGGACCGTGCCGTGGCCCTCACGCCCGAACAGGCGGGCCTGTACGAGGCGGTGGTCCGGGAGACCCTGGAGGCGATCTCCGGAGCGCACGGCATGGAGCGGCGCGGTCTGGTGGTGCGGCTGCTGACGTCGCTGAAGCAGATCTGCAACCATCCCGCCCAGTACCTCAAGGAGGAGAGCCCCGTGCTGGGCGGGCGTTCGGGCAAGCTGGAGCTGCTGGACGAACTCCTCGACACGATTCTCGCCGAGGGGGCGAGCGTGCTGGTGTTCACCCAGTATGTGCAGATGGCGCGGCTGGTGGAGCGGCATCTGGCGGCGCGGGGCATCGGGACGCAGCTGCTGCACGGCGGTACGCCGGTGGCGGGGCGCGAGGCGATGGTGGCCCGTTTCCAGCGCGGTGAGGTCCCCGTCTTCCTGCTCTCCCTGAAGGCGGCGGGCACGGGTCTGAATCTGACCCGGGCGGAGCATGTCGTCCATCTGGACCGCTGGTGGAACCCGGCGGTGGAGGCGCAGGCGACGGACCGCGCGTACCGCATCGGGCAGACCCGTCCGGTCCAGGTCCACCGGCTGATCGCCGAGGGCACCGTGGAGGACCGGATCGCGGCGCTGCTGGCACGCAAGCAGGAGCTGGCGGACGCGGTCCTCGGCTCCGGGGAGGCCGCCCTGACGGAGCTGAGCGACGCGGAACTGGCGGAACTGGTCGAGCTGCGAGAGGACGGCGGACGCCGATGAACGACGGATACGGCGCCTACGGCCGCTACGACGAGCAGGACATGCACGACGAGGGCGACGACGGCTTCAGCGGCCACGACGAGGGGGAGGACACGGCGGACACCAACGGCACCAACGGCGGGAGCGGCGGTCCGGACGGCGAGCGGACGTTCGCCGCAATGCCGCCCGTCAGCGGGCGGGGTTTCGCCGGCACGTGGTGGGGGCAGGCGTGGCTGTCCGCTCTGGAGGGGACGGCGCTCGACTCCGAACAGCTCACCCGGGGCCGCCGGATCGCCCGCTCGGGCGCCGTCGGGGCGGTGTCGGTGCGGCCCGGCCGGATCACCGCCGTGGTGCGGGACCGGGACGGCACGGGGCACCGCGCCGACGTTCTGCTGACCGAGCTGACGGAGCCCGCCTGGGAGCGGTTTTTGGACATGGCGGTGGACAGCGCCGGGCATATCGCGGCGCTGCTGGACCGGGAGATGCCCCCGCATCTGGTGGAGGACGCGGCGACGGCGGGGGTGGACCTGCTGCCGGGGATCGGCGATCTGGAGCCCGAGTGCGGCTGTGGCGCCTGGGACCTGTGTCCGCACACCGCCGCGCTCGCCTACCAGCTGGCCCGGCTGCTCGACCGGGACCCGTGGGTGCTGCTGCTGGTGCGGGGGCGTGGTGAGCGGCGTCTTCTGCGCGAGTTGCAGGAGCGCAGCGCGGCGCGGGCGGCCGGGGCCGTGGAGGGGGGTGCCGGGGGCGGGGTACCGCAGGAGCCCCGGGGCGTACCGGCGGACCGGGTGTACGCGGCGGCCGGTTCGCTGCCGCCGCTGCCCGCCCCGGTGCCGGTGCCCGGGGCTCCGGGTCCGGTGCCGGTCCTGGACGCCGAGGCCGATCCGGCGGGGATCGATCCGCGGGCGCTGGGGTTCCTGGCCGGTGATGCCGCCGCGCGGGCCCGGCGGATGCTCCTGGCGGCGCTCTCCCCGGAGCACGGACGCCGGCCGGGACCGGCGTCACCGGTCGGTGGGCTGACGTACGACCAGGACGCGGTACGGCTGGCCGCCGCGGCGCCGGGGCCTGCGGTCCTGGCGCGGCTGGCGGCCGGTACGGGACGGCAGCGGGCCGGTCTGGAGACGGCTGTACGGGCCTGGCGTGCCGGGGGCGCGGACGCGCTCGCGGTGCTCGACGGGGTGGGCCCGCCGGGGCCGGTGGTGCTGGACCGGGCTGCCGCGGCGCTGGAGTCGGCCTGGGAGGGCACGGAGCGGCCCCGGCTGCGGGCCGCCGGCGCGGGGCGCTGGACGGTCGTGGGCCGGGACGCGCAGCTGCGGGTGGGTGCCGACGGCCGCTGGTGGCCGTTCCACCGGGAGGCGGGGCGCTGGGTGCCGTCGGGGCCCTGCGCGGGGGATCCGGCGGCGGCGCTGGCGGAGGCCCTGGGCGAGACGGGCTGAGCGTCCCCGGGGGCGGCGGATGCGGGACGGCCGCCGCCCCCGGGATGCCGGCTGCCCCGGCGCTGCCGCGGGGTCGGTCCTCCCGATACCCGCCGGGGAGGGGCCCGTACCCGCACGGCGGGCGTCGGTACCGGTATACCGCGTCAGGGACCGGTGGGCCGTCGGGCGTACCGGTGCGGTGCTCCGTGTGCCGCCGGTCCGGCCCGCGCCCCGTCCGGCGTTGTGGACCGGGGCGGCGGGCGGTCGGCCGGACAGCGCTCACCCGTCACCCCCCTTTATCACAGATGGGGTTGATTCGCGCCGAGTTGCGGGGAACTCCTTCCCCACGGCGTTCCGTCGCCGTACCGTGGTGCCGCCCGAACCGGTCCGTTCCCCGTCCGCGTGATCCCGTGAAGCCGACTGAAGCCGACACCCCCATCACCGTCCCGGCGGCACCGCCGACACGGTGCGGCGCCGACATCCCCGGCGAACCGCCTCCGGCAGGAGATCCTGCTGGCGGCCTCCCCGGTGTCGCGCGGCGGAAGGCCGTCGTCCCCGTCCCCGCCCGCGACGGTCTGGAGAGGCTCCATGGAACGCAGAGACGTACTGAGGGCCGCCGCGGCCGTGTCCGCCGGGGCCGCGCTGCCGCCGCTGGCCGGTGCCCCCTCGGCCGCCGCGTACCCCCGGCCGGAGCGGGCCGACGATCCGGGGGCGCTGTGGGTCCCGGCGTCCGCGTCCAACCGGACGGCGTCGAACCGCCCCTCCGCGTACCGGATCACCCATGTGGTCGTCCATGTCACCCAGGAGACCTTCGACGACACGCTCGCCATCTTCCGCGACCCGGCCCGCAGGGTCTCCGCGCACTACGTGGTGCGCTCCGCCGACGGGGTGGTGGCCCAGTGCGTACGGGAACGGGACATCGCCTGGCACGCGGGCAACTGGGGGTGGAACACCCACAGCGTCGGTATCGAGCACGAGGGCTGGGTGGACCGGCCGGCGTACTTCACCCCGGCGCTGTACGAGCGGTCCGCCGCGCTCACGGCGGCGGTCTGCGACCGGTACGGCATCCCCAAGGACCGTACGCACATCATCGGCCACCACGAGGTCCCCGGCGCCACCCATGGCGACCCCGGCGCCTTCTGGGACTGGACCCGCTATGTCCGGCTGGTCAACGTCGCCTGACGGAAGGGCCCGTGCCGCCGCGCGCGACCATGGGTGCCCCGGGCACCGACAGGGAAGGGCTCCCGCTATGAGCGAGGCGTGGGTGGCGCTGGATTCCGGCGACGATCCGGCCCGGCGGAACGCGGAACTGCGCCGGGCGTACGACGTCTACCGGACGGTGGGCCGGGTCGAACAGCCGGTACGCGCCGTCGTGGCCGAATCCTGGCGCAGATCGGAACGGGCCCGGGTGAGCCCCGAGGGCATCGCGGGCGTCGAACTCGACGACGACGCCCTCAGCGCCTGCCGTGAGGACCATCCGCTGGCCCGGGCGATGCCGCTGATCCGCGAGCTGACCGGGGGCTACGCCCGCGACGGCGACCATCTGGTGGCGGTGTGCGACGCGCACGGGCGGCTGCTGTGGGTCGACGGGCCACCGGCGACCCGGCGCCGGGCGGACCTCATGAACTTCGTCCCCGGCGCCCGCTGGGCGGAGTCGGCGGCCGGGACCAACGCGCCCGGGACGGCGCTCGCCGTCGACCGTCCGGTGCAGGTCTTCGCCGCCGAGCACTTCCGCCGCCCGGTGCACGCGTGGACGTGTGCGGCGGCCCCCGTCCACGACCCGGCGAGCGGGCGGCTGCTGGGCGCCGTCGACATCACCGGTGGGGACCGGCTGGCGCACCCCCACAGCCTGGCCTTCGTCACGGCGGTCGCGCGGGCGGCCGAGTCGCAGCTCGCGCTGCTGGCGCCCGCGCCGGCCCCGGACAGTGTCCACCTGCGGGCACTCGGCCGCGACGAGGCCCTGCTGACGACCGGTGGACACACCGTCCGGCTGAGCCGGCGGCACAGCGAGATCCTGGTGCTGCTGGCGCACCGCCCGGAAGGGACGGGCGGCGACGAACTCCTGGTGGAGCTGTACGAGGACGAGTCGGTCACCCCGGTCACGCTCCGGGCCGAACTGCACCGGCTGCGCGGGCTGCTGGGGTCCGACGCGCTGCGCTCGCGGCCGTACCGGCTCACCCAGCGGGTCGACTCCGACTTCGGCACGGTGAACCGGCGGCTCGCGTCGGGCGCGGTGACGGGGGCGCTGCACGCGTACGCGGGTCCGCTGCTGCCCGCCTCCCGGGCGCCGGCGGTGGTGCGGCTGCGCCGGCGGCTCGCGGACCAGTTACGGGCGGCGCTGATCGCCCGCGGTGACCCGGGGCTGCTGCGCGACTGGGCGTACAGCCCCTGGGGCGAGGACGATCTGCCGGTGTGGCGGGCGCTGGCCTCCGTACTGCCGAAACCACAGCGGCCACCCGCGCTGGCCCGGGTCCGGGAGCTGGACGGCGGGCTGCGCTGGTCCTGAGACCCGGCCCGGGCGGCCGGCCCCGCCCGCCCCGGCCACGCGCCGCGAACGGCCGGGTGGGCGGTGCCCGGACAGCGTGTCCCGGCCACTGGCCGGTACGCGCCCCCGCAACGCCCTTGCAACGTCGCGGATCCTAGCCTCGCCGTGGGCGCCGTCCGACGGCGGACGGCGCGGGGAGTCACCGGGAGGCTCAGTTCATGACGCGATTCGCAGCTCCGGGCAGTGACGGCGCGATCGTCTCGTACCGGTCGCGCTACGACCACTGGATCGGCGGGGCGTACGTCCCCCCGGCCCGTGGGGGGTACTTCGAGAACCCGAGTCCGGTGGACGGCCGCCCGTTCACCGAGATCGCCCGGGGCACCGCGGAGGACGTGGAACGCGCCCTCGACGCGGCGCACGCGGCGGCCCCCGCATGGGGGCGTACGGCGCCCGGGGAGCGCGCGGGCGTCCTGCTGCGGATCGCCGACCGGATGGAGGAGCATCTCCAGGAGCTGGCGGTCGCGGAGAGCTGGGAGAACGGCAAGCCCGTACGGGAGACCCTGGCGGCGGACATTCCGCTGGCGATCGACCACTTCCGCTACTTCGCGGGCGCGCTGCGCGCCCAGGAGGGCACCCTCAGCGAGCTGGACGACGACACGGTGGCGTACCACTTCCACGAGCCGCTGGGGGTGGTCGCCCAGATCATTCCGTGGAACTTCCCGATCCTGATGGCGACATGGAAGCTCGCTCCGGCGCTGGCCGCGGGGAACGCCGTGGTCCTCAAGCCGGCCGAGCAGACCCCCGCGTCCATCCATGTCTGGCTGGGGTTCGTCGCCGACCTGCTGCCCGACGGGGTCCTCAACATCGTCAACGGTTTCGGGGTGGAGGCGGGCAAGCCGCTGGCGTCCAGCCCCCGGGTGGCGAAGGTGGCCTTCACCGGCGAGACCACGACCGGCCGGCTGATCATGCAGTACGCCTCCGAGAACATCAAACCGGTCACCCTGGAACTCGGCGGGAAGTCGCCGAACCTCTTCTTCGACGACATCTGGGCCGCCGACGACGACCTGCGGGACAAGGCCCTGGAAGGCTTCACGATGTTCGCCCTGAACCAGGGCGAGGTCTGCACCTGTCCGTCGCGGGCGCTGATCCAGAGCGGCCACTACCGCGAGTTCCTGGAAGCCGCCACCGCCCGCACCGAGCTGATCGTGCCCGGCCATCCCCTGGACACGGACACGATGATCGGCGCGCAGGCCTCCAACGACCAGCTCCAGAAGATCCTCTCCTATCTGGACATCGGCCGGCAGGAGGGGGCCAAGGTGCTGACGGGGGGCGAACGGATCGAGTACGACGGGGACATGGCGGGCGGCTACTACGTCCAGCCGACGATCTTCGAGGGTGACAACCGCATGCGGATCTTCCAGGAGGAGATCTTCGGCCCGGTCGTCGCGGTGACCTCGTTCTCCGACTTCGACGACGCCATCAAGACCGCGAACGACACCCTGTACGGTCTGGGCGCGGGGGTCTGGACCCGTGACATCTCCACGGCGTACCGCGCGGGCCGGGCGATCCAGGCCGGCCGGGTCTGGACCAACTGCTACCACGCCTATCCGGCGCACGCGGCCTTCGGCGGCTACAAGCAGTCGGGGATCGGCCGGGAGACGCACCGGATGATGCTGGACCATTACCAGCAGACGAAGAATCTCCTGGTGTCGTACTCACCGAAGAAGCTGGGATTCTTCTAGAAATCCGCGAGAAGGCGCCTGAACCCGGACCCGTGTCCTTCAGGCGCCTTCCGCTCACCCCTCCCGCGGCCGAGCACTGTGACAGCGCTCCCGAAAACGCTCTTCCCCCCATGACTTCCGCATGATTGCCGAGGTGCTGCCCGTGCAAGCCTCCCTCTCCCGATGCGCATCGGCGCTGACCTCGGCTCTCGTCCTGGCCGCCGTCGCTCTGGGCCCCTCGGCGGCCCCGGTGGCGGCCGCCACCGTCCCCGCCGGCTCCGGCAGCTACACCGACACCCGCCCGCCCGGCACCTTGGGGCCGACGACCAGCACCGGCGCTCCCGTCACGCCCAAGCTGACCGCCGCCGCCCGGGACAAGCCGGTCCCGACCAACGACTGGTGGTCCTCCCTCGCCTACCAGCGCTACGGCGACAACCCGTACTCCACCCCGATGTACGGCCACCCCCTCACCTACCAGGCGAAGGCCTCCGGCCTTGAGGTCGGCTACCCGACCGTGCCCGTGATCGTCGGCGAGGGCCGGCAGTACGAGTACCCCCACCGGGCCGACCTGACCGTCGGGCTCAGCGGCCTCCACTCCCCCGACACCAGGGCCGACGCCTGGTCCGACTGGACGGTCACCCCCTACTGGGCCGACGGCACCCGCACCTTCCGGGCCACCATCGGCCACGGCATGCCCTTCGTGTACGCCAGGGGCTCCGGCGGCGACGCCCGGATCACCACCGCCGCCGCGCCCACCGTCTTCGCTGACGACGGCAACGTCCTCGGCATCACCGTCGCCGGACACCACTACGCCCTCTTCGCCCCCACCGGCAGCGACTGGACCCTCTCCGGTTCCACGATCACCGCCGGACTCGGCTCCCGGGACTACTTCTCGCTCGCGGTCCTGCCCACCACCGGCGCGCTCGCGACCTACCGCACGTACGCCTTCAGCTTCGTCACCGGCTCCCGGGTGGCCTGGCAGACCACCGGCGGCATGGTCAGGGCCACGTACACCCTGACCACGGAGGCCAAGGAGGGCACCGAGCGCGGCACGCTCCAGGCCCTCTACCGCCACCAGTGGCTGCACACCACCGACACGCTGACGCCGTACACCTATGTCTCCCCGCGCGGCACGATGAAGGTACGGGAGTCCGCCTCCTTCACCACCGGCCGGCGCGGCGGCGGCGTCCTGCCCGCCCTGCCGGCGTCCGGCGGTGTCGATCGGGCACGGCTGACCGGGTACCTCAACGAGGTGGTGAACGCCCCCGACCCCTTCTCGGGGGCCACGGACACCTACTGGACGGGCAAGGCGCTCGGCCGGCTCGCGCAGCTGGTGCCGGTCGCCGACCAGATCGGGCAGAGCGCCGTGCGCGACAGGCTCATCGGCCTGCTGAAGGGCCGGCTCCAGGAGTGGTTCACGGCGGGCGGCGCCGGCCAGTTCGCCTACGACACCGGCTGGAAGACCCTCACCGGCTACCCGGCGTCGTACGGCAGCGACACCGAGCTGAACGACCACCACTTCCACTACGGCTACTACGTGTACGCGGCGGCGGTCGTCGCCCAGTACGACCCGGCCTGGGCGGCCGACGGAGCGTGGGGCGCCATGGTCGGGCATCTGGTGCGCGACACCGCCAATCCCAGCCGCACCGATTCAGCCTATCCCTTCCTGCGCGGCTTCGACGTGTACGCGGGCCACAGCTGGGCCTCCGGCCACCAGGGCTTCGCGGCGGGCAACAACCAGGAGTCCTCGTCGGAGTCCGTCAACCTCAGCGCCGCACTCGTCCTGTGGGGCTCGGCCACCGGCGACACCGCGCTGCGCGACCTCGGCAGCTATCTGCTGACCACCGAGTCCGACGCGATCACCCAGTACTGGTTCGACGCGGACCAGCAGGTCTTCCCCGCCTCCTTCGGCCACGACACCGTCGGCATGGTCTGGGGCAGCGGCGGCGCGTACGCCACCTGGTGGACCGCGAACCCGGAGGAGATCCACGGCATCAACGTCCTGCCCGTCACCGGCGGTTCGCTGCATCTGGCGCGGGAGAAGGCGGCCATCGAACGGAACATCGCGGAGATGGAGCGCGAGAACGGCGGCCCCGCCCAGGAGTGGCGCGACCTGCTGTGGGAGTTCGAGTCGCTGGCCGACCCGGCGGCCGCGAAGTCCAAGTGGGACGCGGGGCACACGGGTTACACCCCCGAGCAGGGCGAGTCCAGGGCGCACACCTACCACTGGATCTCCACACTGGCCACACTCGGCGCACCCGATACGACGGTGAGCGGGGACATCCCGACGTCCGCCGTCTTCAGCGGGAACGGCATCCGCACCTACGCCGCCCACAACCACGGCCCCGCCGCCCGCACGGTGACCTTCTCCGACGGCAGGACCCTGTCCGTACCCGCCCGCTCGACGGCGACCGGCACCGGGCCGCAGGAGCCCGGCCCGCCGGCCGGCCACACCTTCCGGCTCAGGACCGGCGGGATCCTCACCCCTGCCACGACCGACCCGGCGGGAGCCGACACGCTGGCCTCGGCCGACGGCGTCAACCGGGACGGAACCCCCTACCGGCAGACGGTCTACGAGATCAGGAACGTCGACGGGAGGCTCACGCCGGGCGCCGCGACCGCCTTCCGTCTCCGCGTGGACGCGGGTGAGGCGGTCGGGCTCGCCCCGCAGGTCCGGGTCGGCTACGACCTGACCGGCGACGGCACGTTCGACCGGATCGAGACCTACCGCTACTTCGCGACCGACCCGGTCCCGGGCTGGGAGGAGTACACGCAGGCGGTGGGCGTCAAGGCGGTGACCGGCGGCATGGGCGACCTGGTGGGCGGCACGGTCCGACTGGAGATCTGGAACGCGCTCGGCCAGGCCACCTCCCAGGTGCAGACCGGAACCGACGGGGCGGTTCTGAGGATCCCGTACGCGTGAAAATCCCGTAGGCGTGAGGATCCCATGCGCGTGAGGATCCCGTAGGCGCAGGAAGGAGCCGCCCCCCGAGGCCCGTTCCGGCCCGCACGGTGGGCCGGAACACCTACAGCGCAGGACCCGGCGGCCGCTCGGACGAGGGCGCTTGTGCCTCGTCCACCTCCACTACGCAGTGCCGCAGCTCGTAACTGCCGATGGCCTCGATGAAGCCGATCGTCGGCGGGCTCGCCATCCGCACCCCGGGCAGGGCGAAGAGCCGGCTGAGGAAGACATCCGTCTCCAGGAGCGCGATGTGCAGCCCCGGGCACTTGTGCGGGCCGTCGCCGAAGGCCAGCCCCGGTGCCCCGGCGTCCTTCATGGTGCGCCCCGGGCGCAGACAGCGCGGCTGCTCCCCGACGGTCCGTTCGTCGACGTTGATGTGGTCGAGCAGGATGTCGATGCGGTCACCGGCCGGAACGGTGACTCTCCCGCCGTCGGCGCCGGGCAGGTCCAGCGGTTCGGTGGTACGGCGGCTGAGGCAGCCCACGACCGGTTCGAGCCGCAGGATCTCCGCGAGCACCGCGAGCCTGCCCGGCTCGTCCGCGGCCCGGTAGTGCGCCAGCAGGCCGGCGTCGGAGAACAGGTGCCAGGCCGCCGCGCTGATGAACTCACGGGTGGTGACCATGCCCGCCGCCGCGAAGGTGAGGCACTCGCCGAGGATCTCCGCGTCCGAGCAGCCGTCGTCGATGAGGTGGGAGATGAGA
Source organism: Streptomyces yaizuensis (assembly GCF_034961445.1). NCBI lineage: Bacteria > Bacillati > Actinomycetota > Actinomycetes > Kitasatosporales > Streptomycetaceae > Streptomyces > Streptomyces yaizuensis. The sequence goes on along the minus strand of NZ_BSBI01000001.1, from coordinate 921,797 downwards.
TCGTCCCGCCGGACGCGGCGGCGGGCCCGTACGGCGGGACGTACGTCGCCGAGGTACACCCGCAGCCAGTTGGTGTTCTGCCGCAGCATCCAGTAGATGCCCTGCGGGCTCGTCAGCCCCGGTGTACCGAACCGCTGCGGGAAGAAGCGCTCCAGCCGTTCCTTGATACCGGGCCTGCTGTCCGTCAGACCGATGACCGCGCAGGCCACCTCGATCGCGAGATCGAAGCTGAGGTCGGACAGCGGCGCCCGGCCGTCGGCCCGGAGCCGGTCGATCCGGGCCTGCGCGACGCGGACCATGACATCGCGGTAGTGCTCGTCGACGCGGCGCGGGGTGAAGAACCGCGCGGTCTGGCGGCGGTGTTCGCGATGCTCGGGGCCGTCCCGGTAGAGGACCGGCCGCCGGATGCGCTTGGGGATCTTCGACACCATCTCGACCCCGAGCCCTGCCTGCACCGTCGCCGTGGTGCGCAGCACGGCACGCGCCTCCTCGTATCCGCGTACCTCCCACACGCCGTCGCCGCCCGGTACGACGGGACACGTGGCCGCCGTCCCGCCGCGCTCGATCCTGCGGAATCCGAATCCCCTGTCCGACCCGGTTCCGTCACCGGCTCCCGCTCCCGCTCCGTCACGGAACTCACCGGACTCGTCGCCCATGAGCGCCACCTCCCTCTCCCCCGGCACCCCTGCCGGGCATCCGCGCACCCGGCCCCGCAGCCCGGGCCGACGCCACCCTTCCGCCGGTCACGGGGTGGTGCGGTGGGCCGTGCCAGAGACTTCCTTCCCACCGTGGCGGCGCGGGAAGCCGGCGGCACGGGGCGTACTCCCACGGCGCCGTGGAATCAACCCCCCGACCCGGATGCCTCCCCGGACCCGGACCAGTGGGAGATCGAGACGGGCCGCCCCGTCTTCCGTGCCGACGGCCCGAGGACCCGAGGACCCGAGGGTCGGCCGGGCGCCGGTGTGAAGGGACTGCCGGTATCTGCCGCTGTGCCCGCCCGGGTCAGGCGCGAGGGCCGAAGAGCGGCCCCGGCCCCCCGGCGGAGGGCCGGCCGGCCCGTTCCGTCCACAGGCCGAGCAGGGCCCGCAGCGGTGCGGCGAGTTGGTTGTCGAGCCTCCAGACGAACATCTTCCGGAAGGAGATGGCCGGTTCCAGCGGTACCGCTACGGTGCGGCGGTCGGCGGTCAGCAGCGGACTGGAGCGGGGGGCCAGGGCGATGCCGATCCTCTCCTTGACCAGCGCGAGCTGCACCGCCACGTCACTCGTCGCATGGCTGACACCTAACTCCAGCCCTCGCGCGGCGAACGCGTCACGGATGAATCCGTGGGCCCCGCTGTCGGGCCCGTAGGTGATGACCGCGTTCCGGGAGACCTCTTCGAGGCTCAGTGGCCGGCCCGGCTCCCGGCTCCCGGCGGGGAGAACCGCCATGATCCGGTCGTGGAGCAGTACCCGCGAACCGAGGGACCGGGACGGGTGGCCCCGCGGCTCCGCGACCACCGCGGCGTCGAGGGTGCCGTCGCGGACCGCCTTCGTCAGCGATGGACTCGACGCTCCGGAAAGGTTCACCGTCACACCGGGGTGGCGGCGGTGGTACGCGCCCAGCAGGCCGGGAAGGACCGTTCCGGCCAGTCCTCCGACGGTTCCCAGCGAGAGCGCTCCGCTCACGTCCCGCGGGTGGTCGTCGAATGCGGCGGCGGCGGCCGTCACGGCGGCCAGACAGGTACGGGCATGGGGCAGCAGGGCGGCACCGCCGGAGGTGAGGACGACCTGTCTCGGGAGCCGCTCGAACAGCGCTTCGCCGAGTTGCTTCTCCAGGTCCCGGATCCGGTGGCTGATCGCGGACCGGACGACGTGGCAGCGGGAGGCCGCTCTGGTGAAGGATCCCTCTTCCGCGACGGCTACGAAGTACTCCAGGGTCCGAAGCTCCATGGCGGTCAGACTAATGACATTCCCTGCCGGCGGTTCGAGCGGTCAGGTATTGGCCATGGGGCGGGGAAGCTCTGGCTCGTACTCGACCATCGCACCCGCCGGACGGCTGGTGCGGTGGAGCCGCCGAAGACAGCTCCACCGCACCGGCCGGCACATCTGTACGCGTCCGCCCGCCGGTGACGAGCCGGAGTCCCGGAGCGGCGCGTACCGTCCGGGACTACTGGGCCACGCAGACCACGTAGGACTGGAACCCGCCGCCGAGGACCGTGACGGAGGCCTGGGTCTGCCATCCGGTGGCCGGCCCGGCCTGCGTGCCGGCGGCCTTGGGAATCGGCGCGTTCTCGATGACGTTGATCGTGCCGAGAAGCCCGAAGGTGTCGAAGCCGCCGCCGGTGGCCACGTCGGTGCCCAGGCAGTTGGCCGTTGACGTCACGCCCACGCCGATGAGCACCGGGGTGGCCTGGGGCCCCCTGATGACATAGGTGCTCAGCGCCGCCGGGCCCTGCGGACCCTGCGCGCCGGTGGAGCCCTGGGTTCCCTGCGTGCCCTGCGTGCCTTGCGTTCCCTGTGTGCCGTTGGTGCCCTGTGTGCCCTGAGGCCCTTGGGTGCCGTTCGCGCCCTGCGTCCCCTGCGTGCCCTGGGGACCCTGCGTGCCATTCGTACCGTTGGTGCCCTGGGTTCCCTGCGTGCCCTGCGTACCCTGAGGCCCTTGCGTGCCGTTCGTACCTTGCGTCCCCTGCGTACCCTGCGTGCCCTGGGGACCCTGCGTGCCATTCGTACCATTGGAGCCCTGCGAGCCCTGAGGACCTTGGGTGCCGTTCGTGCCCTGCGGCCCCTGAGGTCCGGTGGAGCCCTGTGGGCCATCCGAACCGTTGGTGCCGTTCGTTCCATTCGTTCCGTTTACTCCATTGGCGCCTTGCGTGCCCTGGGGGCCCTGTACGCCGTTCACCCCGTTGGCACCCTGCGAGCCCTGGGGGCCCTGCGTGCCGTTCGTTCCGTTCACGCCATTGGCCCCCTGTGTGCCCTGGGGCCCCTGTACGCCGTTCGCGCCCTGCGGACCCCTCGGGCCCTGCGTGCCGTCGGCGCCCTGCGGACCGGTGGCCCCGGTGGCGCCCTGCGAGCCCTGGGGGCCGGTGGCACCCTGGGGGCCCTGCGGTCCCTGCGGCCCCCGCGGGCCCTTGCTCCCGTCGCCGCCTCCCCGGGCGGCGTGCTCTTCCGGTCCGCTCGCCGTCATGGCCCCGTTCGGCCCCGGCAGGCCCAGGCTGTGCCGGGCCCCTGAGCGCTCCACGGCATCGGCGACGGCCACCGCGCTCGGCGCGACGTTGAGCACGGCGGCCAACGTACCTGCCGAAACCGTGGTGACAGCTCTCACCCGGTTGCGGCCGATGGTTTTACGGTTCACCAGAATTCCTTTCGCGAAGAATGGAGGGAGAGGGGCCGCGGCTGCCAGGTGAGGGGCGGCCGGAGGACCCCGCGCGATTACCGCGGAGGGCAACCGTCGACCCGAACGACGCATGTATATGTCGTTCATAAGAGATGATGAACCGGGTCATCTTCGACAGCCATCAGAGCCGGGCACGCACATGGCCCACGGCAGTGGGAAAACATCACCCGAATGGGGACACCGAGCGGTGAATGGGCCGTGTTCACGGAGGATCGGCCGACCGCGCACTCCGTCGCGTCCGTCGCGTGTCGCATGTGAAGGGCGTAACGATTCCTCTACGGTGGCCCTCACGGCGTGTTCTGAGAATCCGTCCCGTCCTGCGGGTGAAGATCGTCGATAAGTCGTACGGCCGTTTGACCGTATACGGGAAAGCACAGGTACAGAGCGAGAGGAGGAGGGGTGGAAGCGGGGCCGGACGGGCGCCGCGCCCCGACTGCCGATGCGTGGAATCCTGCTGGCCGGCGGCACCGGATCGCGGCTCTGGCCGCTGACCCGTTCCGTCTCCAAACAGCTGCTGCCGGTGTTCGACAAGCCGATGGTCTATTACCCGCTCTCCACGCTGGTGCTGGCAGGGGTGAGCGACGTTCTCGTCATCACCACGCCGGAACATCAGGGTCAGTTCCGCTCACTGCTCGGCGACGGCGGTCAGCTCGGTCTGCGCATCGACTACGCGACGCAGGAGCGTCCGGAAGGAATCGCCCAGTCGTTTCTGCTGGGCTGCGATTTCATCGGGGACGAATCCGTCGCACTGATCCTCGGCGACAATATCTTCCATGGCTCGGGGCTGAGCGCCCGGCTGGCTCAGGAGGGCCGAACGCACGGCGGTCATGTCTTCGCGTACCAGGTGGCGAATCCTTCGGCCTACGGCGTGGTCGAGTTCGACGACGACGGCCGGGCGCTGTCCATCGAGGAGAAGCCCGCCCGCCCGAGATCCCGGTACGCCGTGCCCGGACTGTATTTCTACGACAACCGCGTCGTGGAGATCGCCCGCGGGCTGCGGCCCAGCGCACGGGGCGAGCTGGAGATCACCGATCTCAACCGCGCCTACCTGGAGGCCGGCGAACTCCGCGTCACCCGGCTCGACCGGGGCACCGCCTGGCTGGACACGGGGACCTTCGCGTCCATGGTCCAGGCGTCGGAGTTTGTCCGGGTCGTCGAGGAGCGCCAGGGCCTCAAGATCGGCTGTGTGGAGGAAGCGGTCTGGCGGGTCGGCCTGATCGACGACGACCAGCTCCGCGCCCTGGCCCGTCCGCTCCTCACCAGTGGTTACGGGCAGTACCTGCTGGACCTGCTGGACCAGGAGGGCCCGTGCGCCGTCGTATCGCCGCGGGGTGGCGGAGCGCAGGCGCGGCCCCCGGTGGCGACCGCCTGACGGAAAGCCGGCGGAGAGGGAAGGAACGCTACAGGTGAGACCGCTGGGGATCGAAGGCGCCTGGGTGGACAGACCACACGTGTTCACTGACCGGAGGGGACGCTTCCATGAGTGGTTCAAGGCCGACCGGTTCCGTGAGCTGACCGGTCACCCGCTCCGGCTGGAGCAGGCGAACTGCTCCCGGTCCGGGCGGGGCACCCTGCGGGGGATCCACTGCGCCGCGGTCCCGCCGGGGCAGGCCAAGTACGTGACGTGCGTCAGCGGGGCAGTGCTCGACGTGGTGGTGGACATCCGCCTCGGTTCCCCGACCTTCGGCACGTGGGAGGCGGTGCGCCTCGACGACCGGGAGCACCGGGCCGTGTACCTCTCGGAGGGTCTCGGCCATGCCTTCATGGCGCTGGAGGAGGGCTCCGTCGTGGTCTACCTCTGTTCCGAAGGCTACGCGCCGCAGCGGGAGTTCGGGATCCACCCGCTCGATCCGGAGCTGGCGATCGCCTGGCCCGACGGTCTCACCCCGGAACTGTCCGACAAGGACGCGTCGGCGCCCACGCTGGCGGAGGCGGGGTCGCGGGGCCTGTTGCCCGTCCACGAGGAGTGCGTCGCCCATCGGCGACGGCTGCGGTCCGGAGCTGAGGGAGGGACGGGAGGGACATGCGTCTCCTGGTGACCGGCGGGGCCGGGTTCATCGGTTCGGAGTTCGTCCGCGGCTGGCTGCGATCCGATCCGGCGGCCCATGTCACGGTCCTCGACGCGCTCACCTACTCAGGGGTCGAGCACAACCTCGCGTCCGTCGCACACCGTCCCGGGTTCCGGTTCGTGCGCGGCGACGTCTGCGATCCCGATGTGGTCGACCAGGTGACGGCAGGGCAGGACGCCGTCGTGCACTTCGCGGCCGAGTCGCACGTGGACCGGTCGATCGAGGGGGCCGGGCCTTTCGTGCGGACCAATGTCGTCGGCACCCAGGTCCTTCTGGACGCCGCGGTGCGCCACCGCGTGGGCCGGTTCGTGCAGGTGTCGACGGACGAGGTGTACGGATCGATCGGCGAGGGCTCGTGGACCGAGGAGTGGCCGCTCGCGCCCAGCTCCCCGTACTCCGCCACCAAGAGCGCGGCCGATCTCCTCGCCCTCGCCTACCACCGCACCCACGGTCTGGACGTCGTGATCACCCGGTGCACCAACAACTACGGGCCCCACCAGTTCCCCGAGAAGGTCATCCCGCTGTTCATCACGCACCTGATCGACGGGAGGGCCGTCCCCCTCTACGGCGACGGCCGCCACATCCGGGACTGGCTGTACGTCTCCGACCACTGCCGCGGCATCGAACTCGCCCTGCGCGGCGGCAGGCCCGGGGAGGTCTATCACATCGGCGGCGGGACCGAGGTCAGCAACCACGAGTTGACCGGGCTGCTCCTCGACGCCGTCGGCGCCGGCTGGGACCGGGTGACCCGGGTGGCCGACCGCAAGGGCCACGACCTGCGTTACTCGCTGGACGACAGCAAGATCCGGGAACAGCTCGGCTATGCGCCGCAGGTCCCGTTCGCGGTGGGTCTCGCGGCCACCGTCGACTGGTACCGGGAGAACCGCCGCTGGTGGGAGCCGCTCAAGGCCGGGGCGGAGCGGGTATGAGGGAGTCGGCCGCGGGCCCGGCGTGGCTGGTGACCGGCGCGGGCGGGATACTCGGCCGGGACGTCCTGGCGGAACTCGCCGCCGCCCCGGGCACCGAGGTGACCGGGCGGACCCGCGGCGAGCTGGACATCACCGACCCGCAGGCGGTGCGCGCCGCCGTCGCCGGGCACCGGGTGGTCGTCAACTGCGCCGCCTGGACGGATGTGGACGGCGCCGAGGCGGACGAGGCCGCGGCGAGTGCCGTCAACGGCACGGGCGTACGGCATCTCGCCCGGGCCTGCGCGGAGACCGGGGCGGTCCTGCTGCACGTCTCCACCGACTACGTCCTCCCCGGCGACGCGGGCCGGCCCTATGCCGAGGACGCGCCGACCGGGCCGCTCAACGCGTACGGCCGGGGCAAGTTGCTGGGGGAACGGATGGTGGCCGAACTGCTCCCCCGTACCGGCTACACCGTGCGCACCGCCTGGCTCTACGGCGCGCACGGGCGCAACTTCGTGGCCACGATGCTGGAACTCGCCCGCAGGAGGGCGACCGTGGAGGTGGTCGCGGACCAGTACGGCCAGCCCACCTGGTCGGCGGCGCTCGCCCGGCAGGTGGCCGCGCTCGGCCGTGCCGCGCTGGCCGGACGGGCCCCTGCGGGCGTCTATCACGGTACGGCGGCGGGGCGCACGACCTGGTACGGGCTGGCCCGGGAGGTGTACCGGCTGAGCGGGCTCGATCCCGGGCGCCTGCGTCCCGTCGGCTCGGCCGCGTTCCCGAGACCCGCCGTCCGGCCGGCGTACGGGGTGCTGGGACATGAGAGCTGGGCGCGCGCGGGGCTCCCTTGCCAGCCGGGCTGGCGGGAGCAGCTGGCGGCGGCCCTGCGGACCCCCCGGTTCGCGGAGCCGGCCGCGGCCGCTCGCGGGGCGGCCCCCACCCTGGCCGGCGAACTCCCGGGGTGAGGGCCGCTCCGCGGGCCGGGGTGCCGCTTCAGACCAGCAGTGGTCCGCCGCAGCGGGTGGCGCCGTCCTTCATGGCGATGAGGTTGGCGACCACGTAGGAGATGTTCTTCGAGGAGTGCCACTCCGTCGGGAAGTACGTCACCAGACGGGAACTCTGGAAGCGCGCCTCGATCTCGGGGACGAACGCCCGGTACTGGTCGTCCGTGTAGTACCAGAAGGAGTTCTCGTTGTAGAACGCGACGTGCGTGGGGTCCTGGTAGGCCCCGCGCCCGTCCGAGCTGGGCGTCGTGGTCAGCAGCATGCCGCCGGGCGCCAGCAGCCGGTACAACTCGTTGATCAGGGGCACCTTCTCGGGCACGTGCTCCAGGAAGTCCACCGCGCGGATCAGGCCGACCGAGTCGTCGGGCAGGTCCAGCCGGTCGGGCAGCGTCGCGACGATGTCCACGCCGTCCCCCGGGTACTGGTCCACGCCCAGGTAGCCCGGAGGCTTGCGGTGGGCCGCGCCGAGGTCCAGCGCGAGCAGCCCCTGGCGCCGGCTCCAGGCCAGGGCGTTGGCCTCGACGTACTTGTCGTAGAGCGCGACCGTCTCGCGCTGGATGTGCGCGTTGACCTCGGCGTCGCGCTGGGTGTTCCCCGCGTGCATGCGCTGGAGGTAGAGGCAGCGTTCGATGTGGTGGAAGTCGCCCACCTGGAAGAGCCGGCACATCAGGTCCTGGTCGTCCAGGACCGAGCGGGTGGCGTCGTAGCCGCCGACCTTGGTGTAGGCGTCCGCGCGGAACGCGCGCACGTGGTTGGGCGCGTACCAGATGTAGGAGACGTTGTGCGGTGTCGGTGCCATCGTCCTGGCGGCCAGGAGTTGCCGGCCGTCGACGGTCACCTCCTCGTACTGCCAGCCGTGCGTCTCGTTGAACCGGGAGTCGTCGCGTCCGCCGTCCTCGGTGATCTGGGCGGTGTTGCTGTAGACGAAGACGGCGTCCGGGTGCGCGTCGAACGCCCGGCCCAGCTCGGCCAGGCAGTCGCGGGCGAGCAGGTCGTCGTGGTCGAGTTCCACCAGGATCTCGCCCCGGGCGAGTTCGCAGGCCCTGCGCTTGGCCGCGCCGACGCCCCGGATCTCGTCGGCGATCTCCACGCGGACCCGCTCGTCGGGCTGCTCGGGCCGCCACCGGGCGCCGTTGTTGAGGAGGACGATCCACTCCCAGTCCCGGCAGGACTGCGCCTGGAGCGTCGCCAGGCACTCGTCCAGGAAGCGCGGCCGGTGGCTGGGGGTGAAGACGGAGAACGTGGGTGTCGCGGTCGACGTCATCTGCGGTTACCTGCCGGGGGTCTCGGAGTTCACGGCGGCTTCGGTGCTCTCGTCGGACGAGGGGCTGGGGGCGACGGAGTCCCGGTAGGCCTCCGGCACCCGGGGGCGCAGGGAGGGGTCGAGCCCGACGGCCCGGCGGTAGGCGTCCCGCGCCTGCTCGTCCCGGCCCTTCCGGGCCAGCGTCGCGCCGATGTGGAAGTGGGCGGTGGACGCCTTCGGATCGGCGGCGACGGCCCGCCGCAGGAGCGTGAGCGCCGCGTCGGGGTCGCTCGTCTCCAGCAGCAGCGCCTTGTTGAAGAGTGCCGAGGTGTACGACGCGTCGCTCTTCAGGGCCGCGTCATAGGCGTGGTGGGCGTCGGCCCGGTGGCCCTCGTTCTGGGCGAGGACACCGAGGTTGTACCAGGCGAACTTGTTCTCCGGGTCCAGGGCCAGGACGCGTCTGAAGGTGGCCTTGGCATTGGGGATGTCCTGGTGGCGGACCTGCAACAGGCCGGAGTGCAACAAGGCGTCGGTCCTGAGCCGGTCGTTCTTTACGCGGCCGGGCGCGGCGTCGTCCGAGGCCGGGTCCGCGTACGTCATGGCGCCCCAGACGACCGCTCCGGCGGCGAGCGCGAGCGCTGCTCCGACTCCTGTCCACATTCTTCGCACTTATCACCATTCAGGTCGATATGGGATATGGCGGTCAACGTAGTGACGTGCCCGCCGTGCCGCCACCTCTCAGGGGCCCGGCTTCCCAGAGACCACTCGAACGTACGCAGGGCCCGCCAGGCCCTGCCGCCGCCCGTGTTCGTACGTGTGGAACGCGGCCCAGCAGACGAGGAGCGCGACGGCGAACGCGGGCAGCCAGGCCAGCCTGGCGAGTACCCAGGCCGCGCTGTCGGGCGCGGTGTGCAGGCCGGGCAGGGGCTCGCCGGCGAGCAGGCCGAGCGCGGTGACCGTCATCATCGCCGTCTGGTGCCAGAGGAATACGGTCATCGAGGCGAGCCCGACCAGCGCCACCACGGCCCAGACGGCGGGCCGCGCGAGGACCCGCCGCAGGGGGCCGAGCAGCAGCAGGGCCGCGCCGCACTGGGCGAGACCGAAGGAGACAACGGCGAGGGTGGGCGGGTCCAGGTTGGATATCTCCTGGCCGGGCACCCCGACCATCGACGCGGGGTAGCCGGCCAGGAGGACGAGTCCGGCGGTGAGGGCGGTACCGCCGGACAGCAGCGTCCAGCCGGTCGCACGGCTTTGCAGGCCGCCTCGGGCCCAGGCCGCGCCGAGGCAGTACGGAACCAGCCAACCGGCCGCTATGTTCACCGAGTTGAGCCAGTCGGGCCCGTGCAGGCCGAATCGGATCAGGTCGACGTTCAGCACGACGGCGAAAGGCCACAGCGGGTGCACCTTCGCGACCAGCGGCGTCGCCGCCGTCAGGCCCGCGAGGACGAGCAGGAACCAGAGCGGGGACAGCACCCGTTTGCCCAGGGTGTACAGGGTCGTCCCGTCCACGCCCTGGGCGAGCATCACGACCACCGCCACCGTCCACACCGCCAGGAGCACGGCGACCGGCCGGAACAGCCGCATCAGGCGGGTGCCGAGCCACTGCCGGTACGTCGCGCCCCGGGCGCGGGCGGCGGAATGACTCCTCGCGCCCATCCGCCCGCTCACCAGGAAGAAGACCGCGAGTGTCTGGAACGCCCAGGAGACCGGCGTGAACGCGGGCAGGTGCTGGAGCGGGCTGCCGCCGCGCAGGACACCGCTGTCCAGGACGAGCGCGGTCACCAGCCAGTGGCCGAGCACCACGCCCAGGACGGCCAGGGCGCGCAGCGCGTCGGCGGCGCGGTCGCGATCGGGAGGGGTGGCGGATTCGATCCTTCTGATCAGTTCACGCATGACGCCTCTCCCGGTGACGGCCGGCGGACGGCACCACCCGGAACACCCTGGCGCCGACGGGTGCGGACGGCAGGGCGTGCCGCAGGGGGCTCGGGCGGGGGCGGCGGGGCTCCATGACGGACGGGTCCTTTGCTGCCGGAGGCCGGTTGTACTTGCGGCACCGAAGCTATGGACCACATGTCGTCGTCGGCATCCCGCCCGGGAGTGAGCTTTCGGCCTGGCTCCGAAGTACTACGGGTAGGGGGTGGGCCGCCGGGGACCGGGCGGCGCCCTCCCCATCGGCGTCGCACCCCAGGGGCGACACCTTTGGGCAGGGCCGTCCAAACCCACCGGCCAGTCGACGGCTCCGGGCCCACCGGTCAGTCGACGGCTCCGGACCCGCCCGCCTTCTCCGTGCCCGGCCGGGGGGCGTACGCCTCCGTGACCGGTGAAGAATCGTTCCTGCTCTCCAGGACGACAGCCGGTTCCAGCGGCGAGGCGATCTCCTGGCCCTTGCTGTGGGACGACCAGTCGCGGATCCCGATGATCACCATGACGAAGAAGATCGCGTAGACGATCCCGGAGAAGTACAGCTCGGAGTGGATGGCGAGGGGCACCCCGACGAGGTCGACGGCCAGCCAGGCGAACCAGAACTCCACGTACCGCCGGGCCTGGGAGTACATCGCCAGGATCGAGCCGACGAAGATCCAGGCGTCCGCGAGGACCATCCACCAGGGAGCACCCGGGTAGAACGACGCCTCGGTCGTCTTGAGCAGGGCGCCGAAGGCGAAGGTCCCGGCGACCATGGCGACGAGCAGGACGGTGCGCTCCCGCCACGATGCCCAGCGGACGTTGATCGCGCCTTCCTTCTCCCGGCTGCGCCGCCAGGTCGCCCAGCCCCACGAGGCCGATGCTATGATCACAATCTGCCGGGCGGCGTTGCCTCCGAGGTCGACGTTCAGGCTCGCGATCAGCAGGAGCACCGAGCCGAGGATCTGCACCGGCCAGGCCACGAGCGAGCGTCTCAGTGCCAGCCACACGGTGGCGAGTGCCAGGATGTTGCCGAGGAAGTCGGACCAGTAGACGGGGAAGCCGAAGAAGCTGAACTGCTCATTCAGCCAGGCGAATGCACTCATGACTCACACCTTTGTTCGTTCGGAGCAAGGCTGGGAGTGGGGGGTTGCCGGTCCGGACCGGGCCGGTCGTGACACGGGGAGTTCGGCAGTGCGGGCCGAGTCCGTGCGGAGTGATACCTACCGGGAGAGGGTCTTCCCGGGGGTGCCGAGGGCGCCGGTGAGGACCCGGCGTCCGTGGTCGGAGGCCAGCAGTGCCTCCGACCGCAGGACGTCCTGCCGGGCGGCGCGTACCAGGTCCTTTGGTGACGCGAACTTCACCGTGGCCCGGATCCGGGCCACGAACCACACACCGACGCGCTCGCCGTAGAACTCGTCCGACGTGTCGTGGCAGTAGACCTCGACATGGACGTCCGCCGTGTCGCAGAAGGTCGGGTTCGAGCCGATACTGATCGTTCCGCGGTGGACGACGCCAGTCGAGTGGCGTACGACCCAGCCGCTGTAGATGGCGGACGGCGGAATCCGCGAACCGGGGTCGGCCGCGAGGTTCGCGGTGGGGAACCCGAGCGCACGGCCCCGGCCGGCGCCGTGCACCACCGTGCCCGTGAGGTGCGCGTGGACCGCCGGGGTGTCATCCATGGGGGATGAGCTCGCGGAACTGGCTGGTGTGGAAGACGAGCGGCTCGACCCCGGAGAACAGCTGGGCCGTCAGCAGTTCCATCAGCACGATCTCGTGATCGCCGCCGTCGTACGTCGCGCTCACCCGGGCCGTGAGCCAGAGCGCGGCGTCCTCGATGAGGACGGCGCCCTCGGGCGTCGACCGCCACCCGACGCCGTCGAAACGATTCACCTCCCGGGACGCCAGACGCCGGCAGAGCGCGCCCTGACCATGGCTGAGCACGCTCAGCCCCAGAACGGGTGCCCCGGCCAGGCGCGGCCAGGTGGTCGAGGTCCGGGCCACGCTGACGGCGGCCATGGGCGGTTGGAGCGAGATCGAGACGAACGAACTCGCCGCGAACCCGACCGGCTCGTCACCGCGCAGCGCGCCGATCGCGACGACACCGGTCGGGTAGGCCCCGAACGCCCGTCGCAGCGTCGCCGCGTCCAGTTCCGCCGGCACGGACGCCCCGGACAGGTGGTGGGCAGACGTGGCCATGGTCTTCGACATCCTCTCGTCGCGCGTTCTGTGCTCAGTGCCGGAAGCGTGCCGCGGGGTGGCTGGCGGGCAGCGCGGGGTCGGACGCCCCGGTGAGCCGCTCGCGCAGGCTCTCGCCCTCGGCGTACTCCCCGCGGAAGACGCCGCGCGCCCGCAGGATCGGCAGGACCGACTCCACGAACTCCGTCGTGGAGACGGGCTGGACCGTCGGGGACAGCAGGAATCCATCGAGGTCGGCGCCCTCCGCGAGCGCGCAGATCTCATCGGCGATCTCCTCGGCCGTGCCGACGACGGGCCGCGCTCCGACGCCGTGGGTGTGCCAGTCGGCGAGGACGTCGCCGACCGTCCGGCCGGCGAAGCGGGCCACCTGGGTCTGCGACAGCTCGGTGGACAGGGCCGTCATGGGCGTCTCGGGCGCGTAGGACGAAAGGTCGAGCCCGGTGAACATGGCATAGCTGGCGACGGTCACCTCGGACCGCTGGGCGTCGAGGATCCGCTGATAGCGCCGCTCCGCGTCGGAGGTCGTCGCGCCGATGACACAGGAGAACGCCGACATCACCTTCACGTCGTCGGCCCGGCGCCCCGCGGTGACCGCCTCCGCGCGGATGGCGGCGGTGTGCCCGGCGAGCTGCTCGGCCGAACCGCTCCCGATGAACATGCACTCGCCGTGCCGGCCGCCGACCCGGCGGCCGGCGGGTGAGGCCCCCGCCTGGAACAGGACGGGAGTGCCCTGCGGGGAACGCGCGGTGTTGCCGTACCCCTCCGAGCGGAAGAACGGGCCCTTGTGCGTCACCAGGTGCACCTTGGCGGGGTCGGCGAACCTGCCGTCCTTGTCCTTCTCCAGCGCGTCCGGCTCCCAGGCCCCTTCCCAGTACTTGTAGACGACTTCGAGGAAGTCCTCGGCCATCCGGTAGCGCTCGTCGTGGGCCACCATCTCCATGCCGAACGCCTTGACCGCGGTGTCGGCCGTGCCGGTCGTCACGATGTTCCAGCCGATGCGGCCACCGGAGAGCTGGTCGAGCGTGGCCATGCGGCGCGCGAACGCGTACGGGGGTTCCACGAGGGCCGAGCCCGTCATGACCAGGCCCAGGTCGGTCGTCGTGGACAGCAGGGCGGACGCCACGACCACCGGATCGAGCCGCGGGAGGTCGAGGGTCTCCTCCGTGGCTATGGGCGGGCGGGTGCCGTCGATCTCGGACCAGCCCCAGGCGTCGGCGAGGAACAGGAAGTCCAGCTTGGCGTCCTCGCAGACAGCGGCGAGATCGCGCCAGTACTCCAGGGTGTCGAAGAGATGCCGCCGGCTGTCGGGGTGCCGCCAGGTGGCCGTGCCGCTCGCGTTGGTCTGCGCGTTCTCGAACACGCCGATCTTGAGGTTCTTCATGGGTGGTTCTCCGTAGTGCTGGTGGTTGACCCGAGGGAGGTCAGGGAGCGGAGGGGAGCGCGGGTACGTCGAGCTGGGCCGCGTACGGCATGGCGGTCTGCGCGCCGAAGCCGGTGGTGGCGAGCGACGCCGCGCGCACGGCACGCCGGACCGCGGACCGGAGGCCGGTGCCGCGCCCGAGCGCGTCCGCGAGGGCGCCGCAGAAGGTGTCGCCGGCGCCCACGGTGTCGACGGCGTCCACCACCGGCGCGGGGATGTGCGTGGTGGTGGCGCTGTCCGCCTCCTTCAGGACGGCGCCGTCCGCCCCGAGCGTCACCACGACGGCCCGGCACGGGAGCGCGACCCGTCCCAGCAGCGCTCTCGCGTCCTCGACGGTGGCGGGCCGGTCGGTGCCGAGGAGTGCGGCGAGTTCGCCGAGGTTGGGGACGAGGACGTCGACGGCGGCCAGTGCCCGGGTGTCGGCCGGGCGGGCGGGGGCGGGGTTGAGGACGACGACCCCGCCCTGTTCACGGGCGCGCAGGACGGCCTGTTCGACCACGTCGGGCGGGATCTCGTTCTGGACGAGGACGACCTCCCCGGGGGACCGGACCAGCCGGGACGGCAGGTCCTGGACGGCGAGGCCGGCATTGGCCCCCAGGTTCACGACGATGGTGTTCTCACCCCGCTCGTCGACCACTACCGCGGCGATTCCGGTCGTGGCCCGCTCGTCCGGAGAAACCGCCCCGATGTCCACGCCTTCGACCGCGAGCGCGTCCAGGATGGCGGCCGCGTCGGCGCCGACCCTGGCGACGAGCCGCACCCGCGATCCGAGGCGGGCCGCCGCGACGGCCTGGTTGGCGCCCTTGCCGCCGATCCCCTCCGTGAAGTGCCGCGCGAGCACGGTCTCACCGCGGCCCGGCAGGGCCGGGACGGTCAGGACGAGGTCGCGGTTCACGGAACCGACGACGGTGACGAGCGCCATGCGAACCCCCTGGGAGATCGATTTCCGACATGCTGTACCAGCGCACCCTCCCCGTCAAGTAGCCTCGTCGTGCCCGATCGCCCCGGCGCCGTGGCGCACCCGCCCACCGACCGACAAGGACACCTACGTGACAGCGCCCCGACTCATCGATGTGGCCGAGGCCGCCGGCGTCTCCCGCGCGACGGCATCACGGGTGCTCGCCGGCACGCAGCGCAATGTCGATCCCGACCTCGCGCGCCGCGTCGAAGAGGCCGCGCAGCGGCTCGGCTACCAGCCCAACCACTCGGCGCGGGCCCTGCGCACCGGCGCGACCGGCACCATCGGCGTCATCGTGCCCACGCTCGCCAACCCCTATTTCGTCCAACTCGCCGACGCCATCGCCCAGCAGGTGCGCGCGGCGGGCGGCACGCTCGTGGTCTCCGACGCGGCCAACGACACCGCGATCGAGGCCGAGCAGATCGACACCCTGCTCAGCGGCCGGGTGGACGGCCTGTTCGTCGTCCCCGTGTCGGCGGACGCGTCCGGGCCGGCGATACGCGATGCCGCCAGGCGTCGTCCCATCGTCCTCTTCGACCGGTGGGCCAAGGGGTCCGGCACCGTCGCCGTCACGCTCGACAACGCTTCCGCGGTCGGCCTTCTCGTGGACCATCTGGAGGGCATCGGCAGGCACCGGATCGCTCTCGTCGCCGATCAGGCGTCCTCCTCGGGCGCCGAACGGCTGGCGGCCTTCACCGAGGCGCAGGGCCCCGACGCCACCACCATCCTCCTGCCCGATTTCACCACCGACGCGGGACGGACGGCGGCGCGCCGCATCATCGAACAGCGCGACCGGGTCGACGCGGTCGTCTGCGGGGCGGATGTCCTCGCCGTGGGGCTCGTGAGCACGCTGCACCGTTCACGGGTGGCCGTACCCGGGCAGATCGCCGTCACCGGGTTCGACGACACGGAGATGCTCAAGCTCCTCGACCCGCCCATCACCTCCGTCCGCCATCCGCTGTCCGCCATGGCCGAACGCGGGCTGACGCTGCTTCAGGCGCCGGGGCGCGAACGGGCCGAGCGGGTCGAACGCTTCCCTCCGCAGCTCGTCGTGCGGGCCTCGACCAGCGAGACCTGAGGCAGCGGGACCTGACGCGGCGGAATCTGACGCAGCGGAATCTGACGCATGGTCACCGCTCCCGGTGCGGGGCCGGGGCGGTGTCACGCGGAACGGGTCACCGGCGCTGCCACTCCTCGGCGAGGAGCCGGTAGGAACGCACCCGGTCGGCGTGGTCATGGGTGATGGTGGTGACGATCAGCTCGTCGGCCGCGGTGGCCTCCCGCAGCTGTTCGAGCCGGTCGGCGACGCGGCCCGGGGAGCCGACGAACTGGGTGTCGACGCGGTCGGCGACCAGCGCCCGGTCCGCGTCGGTCCATGCCTGGGCGCGGGCCTGCTCGGGGGTCGGGAACGGGATGGCGCCCTCGGCGGTGCGGATACTGCGGACCCAGGGGCCGTAGCCGGTGGCCAGTTCGCGGGCGGTCGCGTCGTCCTCGGCGACGACGACGTCGGCGGAGACGCTGACATAGGGCTTGTCGAGGTGGTCGGACGGCTGGAACGCGGCGCGGTAGCCCTCGGCCGCCTCCAGGACGGTGGCCGGGCTGACATGGTAATTGGCCGTGAAGCGCAGGCCGTTGCGGCCCGCGACCCCGGCGCTCTGCCCGCCGCTGCTGCCGAGGATCCACACCTGCACCTCGGCGCCTTCGCCGGGGACGGCGTGGGCTTCGACCCCGTCCGCCGAGCGGTAGTCGCCGCGCAGGAGCGCGAGGATGTCGTCGACCTGCTCGCCGTAGTCCTGGGGGCGGGCCCCGGGCTGGTGCAGCAGCTGCCGCTGGAGCTGGAAGCGGGGCGATCCGAGCAGGCCCTCGAAGGAGAACCGCGGCGGGATCCTCAGCCCGCCCGGGGTCAGCCCGTCCACGACGGGGGTGGTGGTCGGCCGGGGCCCCGCCCCCGGCCCGGCGGGGCGCCCGCCCGAGCGCCCGAGGCCGAGGTCGAGCCGCCCGGGGTGCAGGGCGTCGATCAGGCCGAACTCCTCGACGGTGGACAGGGCGGTGCGGTGGCCGAGCTGGACGGCACCGGATCCGATCCTGATCGTGGAGGTCGCCGAGGCGGTGAGGGCCAGGACGACGGCGGGTGAGGCCCCGGCCACGCCGGGGTTGAGGTGGTGCTCGGCGAACCAGTAGCGCGCATAGCCGAATCGTTCCGCCTGTCGGGCGAGGTCGACGGTGTTGCGCAGTGCCTGCGCGGCGGTGGAACCGGACGGGACCGGGACGAGGTCGAGGACTCCGAGGGGGATGCCGGACATGATCGGGTGTAGCTCCTCAATGGTCGGTGGGAACCGCGTCGGGCCGGCCCCTTGCCTGGTCGGTGTGCTCGTCCGGCGCCGTGGCCCACGGCTCGGCCGCGGCCCTGGCGAGGTGGCGGGCGGCGAGGTGGCCGGGCCCGGTGCGGGCCCCGGCGGCCGGGACCCGCACACGGGACTCGGGGGGCGCCGCCGTCGGACAGACGCCAGGCGGCCCGCCCTGCCCGGAAGGGGCCCGGTGGTCCGGCGCGGTGGACCTCATGTCCGCGCGGACCGGGCGGAGGCGGACGGATGGAGGTGGCGGGCGTACGGCGGCTCGGGGGGACCGTCCGGACGCTGCCGGGAGGGCGGGGCGGTGGCCCCGGCGGGGATCTGGCCGGCCCAGTCCAGGATCTGTACCGCCGCCCCCGCGGCCTCCAGCCCCCGGCAGTGGCCGTGGTGCCGGCGGGCGATGCCGTCCAGGTCGAGGTTGCGGCCGAAGGCGGGGTGGGCGGTCAGCCGTCGTGCGTAGGACCACAGGTGCGGGTGGTCGGCGACGCGGTGGACCGCGGTGGCGTCCAGGTGCAGGCGATGCACGGTGTCGAGCTGCACCAGCGTCACCCACAGCTCCACGTCGGCGGCGGTCAGGTCGTCGCCGAGGATGAAGTCCTGCCCGGCCAGGCGCCACTCCAGTGCGCCCAGGGCACGGAGCAGGGAGTTGAGGGCGGTCCAGCGCGCCGTGGCGTCGGCGTCGGCCCGCCCGGCGTGCTGTGCGGCTTCGTTGACACCGTACTCGCAGAGGTGCTCGACGGCCTCGATCTCCTCCTGTGCCCCGTGCGGGTGGAGGGCGGGCCGGTCGGGGTCGTGGCCCCCGACGAGCCGGGCCAGGTCGCGGAGGATGTCCGGGGTGTGCGTGCTGACGATCCGCCCGGTCCATTCGTCGCTCAGGACCGGCGCGGCGGCCGGTCCGGGATGCCGGTGCGAACTGGCCTCGTACAGGGGGCGCAGCGCGCGGTGTCCGCCGTCGGGGCTGTCGGGCACGGTCGGCAGCAGTATCACCGGGAGGGTCTCTCCCAGGCCGAGCAGGCTGTGGGTGACGGCGATGCGCAGACAGTGGGGGCAGGACAGTGAGAGGTGGAGGCGGTAGCGGCGGGCGGCGGCGTAGTAGCCACTGCTCGCGTCACCGCCGATCCTGCCCCGGAACGAGGGCGGGAAGGGGAGGGACGGCACAGTGGTCAGGGGTGTGGCGGGCATGGGTCTCCCTGGATCCGGATCCGGCTTTCTGGTTCCCAGGGGTACGGCGGCAGCGCACGCGAGGTCATGGACGAGGCATGCGGGGTGAGGGGCGCGCGTACCCGTGCGCGGCGGGGACGGGGTGCCGGTGGGCACCGCCGGCTCAGCGCAGAGGGCTCGCCGCGCTGCAGACGCGCAGGAGGTCGATGTGGCGGCGCGAGGTGAGGAGAAGAAGCGGCCGCACCGCGCACACGGCACGGTCGGCGGGCAACTCCCAACGCTCCGTCATGTCCTACCCGTCCACTGGGGATTCTGCTCTGGAGTGTCCGGCGGCTCGCGGGCCGCGTCAAGAGGGAGCCCCGTCTTCCGCGCCCGGACCGGCGGGCGTCCGGGCCGCTCACGCGGGCGGTAGGCGGCACGGCTTTCGGTCTCATCCGGTGGCCGCCAGGCGGGCCGTGCGGCCGCCGAGGGCTTCGGAGAACTGGTCGACGACCTGCGCCAGGGCCTCGGCCGCAGCCGGGGCGAGGGTCACGGCGCCGCCGCCGTCCACCGCGATGTCCTGGTCGAGGGTGAACCGGCCCTGGACGATGTGGGTGGCGCCCATGGAGCTGAGGACCGGGCGCAGGGCGTAGTCGATGGCCAGGACGTGCGCCGTGGTCCCGCCGGTCGCCAGCGGCAGGACCGTCTTGCCGGCCAGGGCGTGCTGCGGCAGCAGGTCCAGCAGGGACTTGAGCAGCCCGGAGTAGGCGGCCTTGTAGACGGGTGTGCCGATGACGACTCCGTCGGCGCGGTCGAACAGCGCCCTCGCCCCGGCGATCGCCGGGTGCCGGGGGTCGGCGCCGAGCAGGGCCTCGGCGGGGAGGGTGCGGACATCCAGGGGGATCACCTCGTGTCCCCGGGCCGCGAGCCGCCGGTCCAGATGGCGCAGGAGGCGGGCGGTGCGGGAGGTGGCGGAGGGGCTTCCGGAGACGGACAGGACGGTGGCCATGGCGGACCCTTCGGGAGCGGGGGTTCGGGGGTGGGGTCGCGGCGGGAGGGCGTGGCGGACGGCGGCGCGGCGGTGCCGTGTTCCCCGCGACCGCCGCTGGTGGGTCCCGGGCCGGGTGCGGCCGGTACCGGCACGGGCAGCGGCGCGGCGGCGGGGGCGGCGATGCGGGCGCGGCCGACGGCCCGGACGCTCACGGGCCGGCGGCCTTCCCCCTGCCCTGGTGTGCCGCGGCCGGCAGATGCTTCTCGAAGGGCAGGAGGCCGACGGTCTCCGGGTCGGCCCCGGTGTCGAACAGTGGGGTGTAGCCAGTGCTCAGGTAGAGTCCGCGGGCCTCGGGCTGGCGCGGTCCTGTGGTCAGGCGGATCCGCCGGTAGCCGCGGGCGCCCGCCTCGGCCTCCAGTTCGGCAACGACGCGCCGGGCCAGTCCGCGCCGCCGGTGGGCGGAGTGCGTCCAGATCCGTTTCAGCTCGGCCGTGGTCGCGTCGTAGCGGCGGAAGGCGCCGCCCGCGACGGGCTCGCCGGCTTCGAGGAGCAGGAGCAGGACGCCGCCGTGGGGCGCGGTGAACTCCTCGTCGGGGTAGCGGGCGAGTTCGGCGTGGGCGTCCCCGCCGTAGCGTGCGGTGTACTCGTCGCCGAGTTCGCGCAGCAGGGGTCTCGCCCGCGGGTCGGACACGGTCACCTGGAGGACCGCGGGGCCGGCCGGCGTCGACGGCGGTCGGGTGCGGGAGGTCATCCGTTCACCGCCGCAGGGGTCCGTGCGCCCTGTGCCGCCCGGTCGGCGTCGCGCCGGGCGACCTCCTCGCGGACGATCGGGATCACGTGCCGGCCAAAGTCGATGGCGTCGCCCAGCAGGTCGTAGCCGCGGGCGGAGAGGATGTCGACGCCGAGGTCGTAGTAGTCCAGCAGGGCCTGGGCGACGGTCTCCGGGGTGCCGACGAGGGCGTTGGAGTTGCCCGCGCCCTGGGTGGCGGCGGCGGTCGGGGTCCACAGGGCGCGGTCGTAGCGCTCCCCCGCCTCGGCGATGGCGACCAGCCGCTGCGATCCGGTGTTCTGGGGCCGGGGGCGCCCGTTGTGGCGCTCGGTGACCGATGCGCCCCGCCCGTTGCGGGCCTTGATCGCACCCACGGTGCGGTGGGCCTTCTCCCAGGCGAGTTCCTCGGTGGGGGCGATGATCGGGCGGAACGCCACCTGGATACGGGGGGTGTCGGTGCGGCCCGCGGCGCGCGCCGCGGCCTTCACGGCTTCGATCTGCTCGGCGGTCCTGGCCAGGGGCTCGCCCCACAGGCAGTAGATGTCGGCTTCGGCGCCCCCTGCCGCGTACGCCGCGGGTGAGGAGCCGCCGAAGGAGACGTCCGGCCGGGGCTGCTGGACCGGGAAGACGTCGCTGACGAAGTCGTGGAAGCGGTAGTGCTCGCCCTCGTGGTCGAAGGGCTCGTGGGTGGTCCAGATCCTCTTGACGATCCGGATGTACTCGCGGGTGCGGGCGTAGCGCTCGTCCTTGGTGAGGGTGTCGCCCTCGCGGCCCTGTTCGTGGTCGTTGCCGCCGGTGATGAAGTGCACGGTCAGCCGGCCGTCGCTGATCCGGTCCAGGGTGGCGAAGGTCTTCGCGGCGAAGGTGGGGTAGGAGACGTTGGGCCGGTGGGCGAGCAGGATCTCCAGGCGGTCCAGCCGGCTCGCGATGTAGGCGGCGGCGGGTGCGGGGTCGGGCGATCCGGAGCCGTAGGCGAACAGCACCCGATCCCAGCCGAAGTCCTCGTGGGCGCGGGCGAGCCGGAGCGTGTACTCCTTGTCGAACGAGGCGCCGGAGCGCGGGGTCGTTTCGGATCCGTCGTTGGTGGCGGCGATGCCGAGGAACTCCACTGGCATGGGGGATGGCCTTCTCTCAAGTTCTCCGGGGCCGTGCCGTGGGCGGCGCCGGGCACGGCGGGGCGACCCCGGGTGGCGCCGGACGAGGGCGCCGGGGGGTGGGGAATCACCGGGCGATCAGGTGGGGTGGCGGGGCCGGCGAGGGCGGACCCGGGCCCGCGGCGGTGCGGCCGAGGGAGGGAAGGGCGGGTCAGAGGGCCCGTAGCCGCGTCAGGCGCGACACGCGGCGGACCACACGCGACCGAAGTCGATGTGGTCACGGGTGACCAGGCGCTGATCGGCACTCATGCAACCCATTGAGCAGTACATCTCGCTTCTCGTCAACCACGGCCCGGTGATGGCGCGGCGTCACCCGCCGGGGAGGGGTGCATGGGTGGCGCGGTGGCGGCCGGGGCCCGCTTCGGGCCGGGCCGGGGGCGTGTCGGGGCCGTGGCGGGGACGGGCCAGGGGCGTCACACCCGGATGACCTGGGGTCCCAGCAGCGCATAGCGCTGGGCCTCCGCCGCGGGCAGCGCGGTGTCGGTGACGATGGCCTCGAACTGCGACGGTTCGGCGAAGCGGCAGAAGCTCACCGCGCCGAACTTGGTGTGGATCCCGAACAGGACCCGGCGTCTGGCCGACCTGATGGCCTGCGCCTTCACCTCGCCGACCGCGGGATCGGGGGTGGTGAGCCCGTACTCGCGGGAAATGCCGTTGGCTCCGATGTACGCGAGGTCGATCACCAGTCCGGCGAGCATCGCCGTCGCCCAGTGGTCGACCGTGGCCATCGTGCCGCCGCGCACGCGTCCGCCGAGGAGGATCACCTGTGTGCTCTCCCGGCCCGCCATGCCGCACGCGGTGGCGAGCGACGCGGTGACGACGGTCAGCGGGCGGTCCCGGGGAAGGGCCTCGGCAATCAGCTGCGGGGTGAATCCCTCGTCGATGAAGACCGTCTCGGCCGCTCCGAGGAGATCGGCGGCGGCCGCCGCGATCCGTGTCTTCTGCGGGACGTAGCGGCGGGTGCGGGTGGCGAGGGTGGTCTCGAAGCCCGCGCTCTCCACGGGGTGGGCGCCGCCCGGTACGCGACGGACCAGCCCGAGCCCTTCCAGGGTCCGCAGGTCCCGCCGTACGGTCTCGGCGGACACCCCCAGCGTGCGGGCGACGGCGGTGACGTTCACGATGCCCTCGCGCCGGGCGACGCCGAGGATCTTGTGCCTGCGGTCCTCCGTGTCCACGGGCCCACCTCTTCCTCCCTCCGGGGCGGCGCTCCGGTCGGTGTCTCGCACGACGGGATTCATCTTCGGTCCGCGGCAGCGGAGTTGACCACGATCGGTGCACTGGCCATGCAGGGTGATGGCCGGGATCCGGCCCGGGGTCGCCGACCCGGGGTCGCCGGCCCGGGGTCGCCGGCCCGGGGTCGCCGGCCCGGGTGCGGGGTGAAACGGGCGGCGATCGGGCTCCCGCCCACCGGCCACCGGGCAGCGATCGGGGGATCATGCCCATGACCATCGGGCTGACCAGCGGCGGCGGCCCGGTGAAACGGGCACGAACGGGCAGCATTGCCGCGACGAACGCCCTGGTCACGGCCGATCGGGCAACGGTATAAACGGTCCACGGGCCCGAACGGGCACGCCCACCAGGGCCTGTCTGACGGATCAGGCTGGGTCAGGGAGCGGGGTCTGGTGCCGTGCATCGCAAGGCGGAGGAATGAGTCCATGCGGAGCATCGGCGATTGACGACAACGCGGCGAGGTGCGGTGCCAGGGCACGCGAGCCCCAGCAAGATCCGTCAGACAGGCCCTAGGGGCCGGGAGGTCGCGGAGTGGATGCGGAGGAGCGGCGTCTGAGGATCCTCCAGGTCACCCGGAGCACGGGCGCGGTCGCCGTCGCGGAGCTGGCGGCGCGCTTCACCGTCGCCCCGGAGACGGTCCGCCGGGACCTGCGGGCCCTGGCGGAGGAGGGCCTGATCAGCCGCACCCATGGCGGGGCGCGCCCCGTGGAGAGCACGGGATCCAGCACGCCTCCCCCATCCCGTGCCCTCCGTGACGCACCGGCGCTGACCCGGATCGCGGCGGCGGCCGTCTCCCTGCTCGGAGCGGCGGAGACGGTCTTCGTCGACGAGGGCTTCACCGCGCGGCTGATCGCGCGGGCGCTGCCCCGGGACCGGCCCCTGACCGTCGTCACCGCGTCCCTGACGGCGGCGCACGCGCTCGGCGACACCGAGCGGATCACGGTGCTGCTGCTCGGGGGCCGGGTGCGCGGTGCGACGCTGGCGACGTCGGGCGGACAGGCCGCCCGGATGCTCGGCGGCTTCGTCGTCGACCTCGCCTATCTCGACGCGGACGGCGTCTCCCGCGAGCACGGTCTGACCGTCTTCGACCCGGCGGTCGCCGAGGTCAGGGCGCAGGCGGTACGGGGGTCCAGGCGCCGGATCCTCGCCGCGGCGGCCACCGCGTTCGGCGGCGTCGGCCCTTGTCGCTTCGCCGATGTCCGCGATGTCGAGGCCATCGTGACGGGCGCCGGCGTACCGGCGGCCGAGGCACAGCGCTACTCCCTGCTCGGCCCCCGGGTCCTGTCCGTGTGACCGGGTCCGGGCCCGTCCTCCGCCCCCGTTCAGGAGGTGTCATGCCCGGTGTCATGCCCGCTCGGACCTGGCGACAGGCCAGGGCCCGTATCGCGGCGGCGACCGTCGTGGCGGCGCTGGTCGCCGGCTGCGCCGGCGCGGGCGGCGGTGGGTCCGGCCCCAACACGCTGAACGTCCTGATGGTGAACAACCCGCAGATGATCGATCTACAGCGGCTCACGGCGAAGCACTTCACCCGGGAGACCGGCATCAAGGTCAACTTCACGGTCCTGCCGGAGAACGACGTCCGGGACAAGATCAGCCAGGATTTCGCCAACCAGGCCGGCCAGTACGACATCGCCACCATCAGCAACTACGAAGTCCCCATCTATGCGAAGAACCAGTGGCTGCGCCCCCTGGACGACTATGTCGCCAAGGACACGCCCTTCGACCAGAAGGACGTCCTGGAACCGCTCACCGCGTCGCTCACCGCCGAGGACGGCAGGCTCTACGCCGAACCCTTCTACGGCGAGTCCTCGTTCCTCATGTACCGCAAGGACGTCTTCGCCGAGGAGGGCCTGACGATGCCCGCGCGGCCGACCTGGCGTCAGGTGGCCGACCTGGCGGCCGCGGTGGACGGCGCCCGCGGCGACATGAAGGGCATCTGTCTGCGCGGCCTGCCCGGCTGGGGCGAGCTGATCGCCCCGCTCACCACCGTCGTCAACACCATGGGCGGCACCTGGTTCGACGCGGACTGGACGGCGCGGCTCACCGCGCCGGAGTTCCTGCGGGCGACCGCGTTCTACGTCGGTCTGGTGCGCGAGCACGGGCAGGCGGGAGCGGCGCAGTCCGGCTACGCGGAGTGCCTCAACAACCTCACCCAGGGGAGAACCGCCATGTGGTACGACGCCACGGCCGCCGCGGGCTCCCTGGAGGCCGGGGACTCCCCGGTGAAGGGAAGGATCGGCTACGTCCGGGCGCCCGTGGACCGGACGAGCGAGTCCGGCTGGCTCTACACCTGGGCCTGGGGCATGCAGAAGGCGTCACGGAACCCGGGCAACGCCTGGAAGTTCATCTCCTGGGCGTCCGGCCAGCGCTACGAGGAACTGGTCGGCGCGGAGCTGGGCTGGGCCTCCGTACCGGCCGGGAAGCGGGCCTCCACCTACCGCAACCCCGCCTACCTCCGGGACGCGGCCCCCTTCGCGGCCGTCACCCGGGACGCCATCGAGAGCGCGGATCCCGCCGATCCGGGCACCCAGCCACGGCCCGCCCCCGGCATCCAGTTCGTCGGCATCCCGGAATTCACCGACCTGGGCACCCGGGTCTCCCGGGAGATCAGCTCGGCCATCGCGGGCCGTCAGTCCGTCCGCGAGGCCCTGGAGAAGTCCCAGGAGCTGGCCGGGAGAGTCGCCGAGGAGTACCGGAAGTGACCGCCTCCGCGACCGCTCCCCCGCGCCCGGCCGCCCGGCCGCCCCGCGCCCGCCGGGCCGGGAAGGGCGGCCCCCGCCCCTGGGTCACCCGGGCGCCCCTGCTGCCCGCCCTGGTCTTCCTGGTCGCGGTCACCCAGCTGCCCTTCGTGGCGACCCTGGTGATCTCGCTCTTCGACTGGAACTCCCTGGCCCCCGACGACCGGCGGTTCTCCTGGTTCGCCAACTACGCCACCGTCGCGCGCGACCCCGTACTGCGGGAGTCGGTCCTCACCACCGCGCTGCTCACCGCGACGGTGGTGGTCGCCAGCGTGGTCCTCGGGCTGCTGTTCGCCCTGCTGCTCGACCGCGCCTTCACCGGCCGGGGCGTGGTGCGCACCCTGCTCATCACCCCCTTCCTGCTCGTCCCCGTCTCCGCCGCGCTGCTGTGGAAGCACGCCCTCTACAACCCGGAGTACGGGCTGTTCAACGGCGCCTGGACCTGGGTCACCGGGCTCTTCGGCGACGACACCCCCACCCGGACCGACTGGATCTCCACCATGCCGCTGATCGCCGTGGAGGTGTCCCTCGTCTGGCAGTGGACGCCCTTCATGATGCTGATCCTGCTCGCCGGGTTGCAGAGCCGGCCGGTCGAGACGCTGGAGGCGGCCCGGCTCGACGGGGCGGGCGCCTGGCAGATCTTCCGCCATCTGACGCTGCCGCATCTGCGCCGCTACCTCGAACTCGGCGTCCTGCTGGGCTCGATCCACATCGTGCAGAACTTCGACGCGGTCTTCACCCTCACCTCCGGAGGGCTGGGCACCGCCAATCTCCCGTACACCATCTACCAGACCTTCTACCAGGCGCACGAGTACGGACTGGCCTCGGCCGCCGGGGTGCTGGTCGTCATCGGCACGATCGTGATCTCGACCTTCGCCCTGCGGACGGTCTCCTCCCTCTTCCACGAGACCTCCGCGAAGGAGTGAAGCGATCATGACCGTGACGAAGGCGAGCCCGCCGGCCGCCGCCCGTGGGCGCGGGCGGCGGCGTGGCACCGCGCTCGGCCTGCTGGCGTGGGTGGTCGGGGTGGTGTTCTGCCTGCCGGCCCTGTGGATGGTGCTCACCTCGCTGCGCTCCGAGACCGACGCGGCGACCAGCCCGCCCTCGCTGGGGGCCCCGCTGACCCTGGACGGCTACCGCACGTTCTTCGACGGCGCGGGCGGCGCCACCCCCTGGCCGCCGCTGATCAACTCGTTCATGGCGAGCGCCTTCGCCACGCTGCTCGTCCTGGCGCTGGCGCTGCCGGCCGCGTACGCGCTCTCCCTGCGGCCCGTCCGCCGGTGGACGGACGTCATGTTCTTCTTCCTGTCCACCAAGATGCTGCCGATGGTGGCGGGGCTGCTGCCGGTGTACCTGTTCGCCAGGAACGCCGGGCTGCTGGACAACATCTGGCTCCTGGTCGTCCTCTACACCTCGATGAACCTGCCGATCGCCGTCTGGATGCTCCAGTCCTTCCTGGCGGACGTACCGCTCTCGATCATCGAGGCGGCCCGGATGGACGGCGCCGGGCTGCCGGCCGTCCTCGTGCGCGTCGTGGCCCCGGTCATCGCCCCCGGCATCGCGGCCACCGCGCTGATCTGCTTCATCTTCAGCTGGAACGAGCTGCTCTTCGCCCGGGTGCTCACCTCGGTGACCGCGCAGACCGCCCCGGTGTACCTGACCGGCTTCGTGACCAGTCAGGGCCTCTTCCTCGCCCAGCTGTGCGCCGCCTCCGTCGTTGTGTCCCTGCCGGTGCTCGCCGCCGGCTTCGCCGCCCAGGACCGGCTGGTCCAGGGCCTCTCCCTGGGAGCCGTCAAATGAGGGCCGCCGTCATCGAAGCACCGGGCGCCATCTCGGTGACCACCGCGCCGGACCCCACCCCCGGGCCGCGCGAGGTGGTCGTGGCCGTCGCCGCCTGCGGTCTGTGCGGAACCGACCTGCACATCCTCCAGGGCGAGTTCGCCCCCTCCCTGCCGCTCATACCCGGACACGAGTTCGCCGGCGAG
This sequence comes from Streptomyces yaizuensis, assembly GCF_034961445.1. Classification (NCBI taxonomy): domain Bacteria; kingdom Bacillati; phylum Actinomycetota; class Actinomycetes; order Kitasatosporales; family Streptomycetaceae; genus Streptomyces; species Streptomyces yaizuensis. The sequence continues at coordinate 894,366 of NZ_BSBI01000001.1, read as the reverse complement.
GTGGTGGGGATCGGCAGGGACGTGACCGAACTGGCCCCGGGCGACCGGGTCGCGGTCGATCCCTCCCTCGCCTGTCACGAGTGCCGCTACTGCCGGGCGGGGCGGGGCAACCTGTGCGACCGGTGGGCGGCCATCGGAGTGACCGTGGCCGGGGGCGCCGCCGAGTACGCCCTCGCCCCCGTGGCGAACTGCGTCCGGCTGCCCGACCATGTCGATCCCCGCGACGCCCCGCTCATCGAGCCGCTGTCCTGCGCGATCCGCGGATACGACGTGCTGCGCGGCTCCCTCGGCGCGGAGGTACTGGTCTACGGCTCGGGCACGATGGGACTGATGATGCTGGAGCTGGCCAAGCGGACGGGGGCCGCCCGCGTCGACGTCCTCGACATCAACCCGGCGCGGCTCGCCACCGCACGGGAGCTGGGCGTCTCGGGGGCCGCCGCGCACGCCGACGAACTGGACCGGGGACGGGGCTGGGACATCGTCATCGACGCGACGGGGAGCGCGGCCGCCATCCAGGACGGACTGGGCCGCGTCGCCAAGGGCGGGACCTTCCTCCAGTTCGGCGTCGCCGACTACGCGACGACGGCGGTGATCGAGCCGTACCGGATCTACAACCAGGAGATCACCATCACCGGCTCCATGGCCGTGCTGCACAGCTTCGAGCGGGCCGCCGCGCTCTTCGCGGGCGGCCTCCTCGACCCGGACGTCTTCATCAGCGACCGGCTTCCCCTGGAGCGGTACGCCCAGGCCATCGGGGACTTCAGGGCCGGCCGGGGCCGCAAGATCGTGGTGGAGCCATGACGGACCGCGCGACGGCGGCGCGGGCCTGCGCCTTCCCTGATCCACAAGCCCCCGGGGGGACGGGCCCGCTCCCGTGACCTCTCATCCGTCCGCCGGGCGCCACAGGACGACAGCCCCGTGGCGCCCCGTATCCGAAGGGAGGCCCTCCCGTGCGCATGCTCGTCATCGTGGGAAGCCCCCGTCTCCCCTCCTCCACCGGCGCCCTCGCCTCCGCCTGCGCGAACGCCCTCGGCTCCCTGGGCGCCGAGGTCCACCGGCTCGATCTCGCCCCCTACCGTGCGCAGGACGTGTCCCGGGCTGGGCTCCCGGACGCGGTGAGGGACGCGGACGGGATCGTTCTCGCGAGCCCGGTCCACCACTGCGGCTACTCCGGGCTCCTGAAGTACGCGCTGGACGACCTGCCGATGGGCGCCTTCACCGACAAGGCCGTCGGACTGCTCGCGCACGGCGGCGGCCCCTGCACCGGGAGCGTGGTCTGCGAACAGCTCCGCACCGTCGCCCGGTCGCTCGGCGGCTGGGTGGTGCCCACGCATGTCGTGTCGTGCCCCCAGGACTTCACCGGGGAGGAACCCGGGCGGGGCGGTCCCCGCGCGGGAGGGCCCCGGGAACACACGGCGGACGCCGCGCTGCACGGCCGTCTCCTCCTGCTCGCCGCCGAACTGCACCGCTGTGCCACGATGCTCCGCCTCACCGCGGTGGCCCGGCAGGAGGCGGCGCCCGCGTGAGCGCGACGGACACGGCCCCCCTCAGCCGGGTGATCCCCCGTCCCGGGACCCTCCTGCGGGGGGCGCGGGCCGTCGACGGGCGCCGTGGTGTGTCCGGAGGTGTCCGCCAGGCCCCGGATACGGGTATGGGTACGGGTATGGAGCTGAGGGTGCTGGGCCCGCTGGAGGTCCTGGACGACGGCAGGCACACACCGCTGGGCAGCCGGCGGGTGCGAACCGTCCTCGGGTTCCTGCTGCTCCACCCCCACGAGGCCGTCCCCCTGACCTCCCTGACCCATGCCCTCTGGCCGGTCGGGGAACCGGTCACGGCCAGGAGGATGGTGTACGGGGCGGTGTCGGCGCTGCGTTCCGTCCTGCCGTCCGGGCGGGCGGGCCTCTCGGTGTCGGCCACCGGGCCATCGGCCGAGGGCGGCGGATATCTGCTGGAGGTGCCGCCCGGCTCCCTCGACCTGCTCGGGTTCCGGCACGAGGCCGCCCGTGGGCGGCGCGAACTCGCCGCCGCGGACTGGGCCTCGGCCGCGGCCACCCTGCGGCGGGCGCTGGATCTGTGGCGCGGGGACGTCCTGGCGGACCTGGACTCCGCGTGCGCGCTGTGGCCGGAGCGGGAGGCGGTGCGCGAGGAGCGGTGGGCCGCGCTGCTCGGGCGCCTCACCGCCGATCTCGCCCTGGGCCGCCACCACGAGGTGGTGCGCGAACTGACGGTCGTGGCCGAGGAACAGCCGGGCCGGGTGCGGCTCACCGCGCTGCTGATGCTCGCGCTGTACCGGGTGGGCCGCCATGTCGACGCGCTGGCCGTGTACCGGCGTACACGGGAAGCGGTCGTCCTGAGCACGGGCCGCGAGCCCTGCGAGGAACTGCGCCGGCTCCAGCGGGCCGTGCTCACCCACGACCGGTCCCTGCTCGCCCCCTACCCGCTCTTCCACCACGCGGGCGAGCCCACCCGTGTGTGAGCACAACGGAGTGTCATGACTCGTACCGACACGGACCCGCAGACGCGGGTCCCCGCCCCTGTCCGGCTGAATCTGCTGGGACCCCTGGAGGTCACCCGCGGGCCCGACGTCCTCCCGCTGGGCGGCCCGCGGCGGCGGGCCGCCCTGGGGTGTCTGCTGCTCCGGTGCAATCAGGTCGTCCCGGCCCGCAGGCTGATCACCGCCCTGTGGGGGGACACCGCCCCGGCGTCGGCCCGCAAGGGCGTGCAGAACGTGGTCTGGCATCTGCGGACGGCGCTGTCGAACGGGCAGGAGGACCCCGGGCCCCGGCTGCTCACCCGGGCACCGGGGTATGTCCTGCTGGCCGAACCGCACGAGGTCGATCTGCTGCGCTTCCAGGAGCTGGCCGCCCGGGGACGCGCCCGCTGCGCGGACGGGCTCCTGCCCGCGGCGTCCGGGCTGTGGCGCGAGGCGCTGGCGCTGTGGCGCGGGCCCGCCCTGTCCGACCTGGTGGAGACGGGAGTGCTCTGGCCGGAGCTGCGGGCGCTGGAGGAGAGCAGGCTCGATGTCCTGGAGGACTATTTCGACGCCGAGCTGCGGCTCGGGCACCACCACGAGATGCTGCCGCAGATCCGGCGGACGGTGTCCGGTGCGCGGCGCAGGGAACGGCTCCTGGCCCATCTGATGACGGCGCTGTACCGCTGCGGGCGACAGAGCGAGGCCCTGGCCGAGTACCGGGACTTCGTCGCGTTCCTCGACGGCGAGCTGGGGCTGGAGCCCGGGCGTGAGCTGCGGGACCTGCACCGGGCCCTCGTCGCCCACGACCCGGGGCTGTTGCGCCCCTCGCACGAGACCGCCGCGCTCACCTCGTCCGGCGCGCGGCGGCACCCGCCCGGCGCCGTGTCCACGGCCGCGGGGCGTCCGGTCCATCCGGCCCATGTGCGCAGCGAGGTGACGGTGGTCCTGCTCCGGGCCGTCGCGCGACCGCGTCCCGACGGCGGCGGCCCGGCCGGGGAGAGCGGGTCGGAGGAGGTGTGCCGGCGCGCGGAGGCGGAGACCGCGCGCTTCGGCGGCACGGTGGCGGCCCGGGTCGGGGCCCTGTGGATGCTCGTGTTCGCCGATACGCACACCCATGACCGCGACCACGCGCGGCGCGCGATCTCGGCGGTGCTCGCGGTGCGCCATCACTTCGCGGGGGAGCGCTGGGACACGCCCATGGTGGGCGTCGGGGCGGCGGTGGCCACCGGCGAGGTGCTGATCCACTATCCGACGCGTGCCGGGGCGCCGCTGTCCGTGACGGGGGTCGCGGTCGACGACGTCCAGAGGCTGCTGTTCGAGGTCGGGGACCAGGAGGTGTGGGTGACGGCGGAGACCCGGCGCAGGACGGCGGAGCATCTGGAGTACCGGCCGGTCGGGCACAAGCCCGGTGTCTGGGCCGCCCGCGAGGTCCGCTTCCGGCGGGCGGGCGCGGATCCGCTCCTCCTCCCCGGTGTTCCCCAGCGGCAGGGGGAACTGCTCCGGGGGCTGCTGGCGGACGGAACCGGCGGGGCCGCGGGCGGGATCGTGCTGGTGACCGGCGAGGCGGGACTCGGCAAGAGCCGGCTGCTGGACGAGTTCGAGCGCGGGCAGGCGCGGGTGGAGGGCGGTCCGCCGGTGGTACGCGCCCCGGTGGCCGCGGTGGACGACGGCACCCTGCGGCTGCTGGCCGCCGGGCTGCGCGTGTGCTGCGGGATCACGGAGGAGGACTCCGGGACGGCCGCCTTCGGCAAGCTCGCCGAGGCGGTCCGCAGGACCGGCCCGAGGGATCCCGACCGGATCCTGTCACGGTTGGGTCCGCTGCTGGACGGGGTGGGCCCGATGGGGGTTCTCGCCGCGCCGCAGGAGGTCCTGACCGCCTGGTGGGGGCTGGTGACGTCGGCCGCGTCCCCCGCCCCGCGGGTGCTCGTGGTCGTCGACGACCTCGATCTCGCCGAGGACGCGGTGCTGGATCTGCTGGAGCGCCGTACCGGGAGCGGTGGTTCCGCCGTGGTGGTCGCCGCCGCGCGTCCCGCCCTGCTGGACCGCAGACCGCGCTGGCGGCGGCCGGGGGTGTGCCGGGTCCTCGCGCTCCGTCCGTGGGACGCGGCGACGGTGGCCCGGTATGTGACGGAGTCGGTCGGGGAGCATCCGCTCACCGGGCGTCTCGCGGAGCTGCTGACGGAGGTGGCGGGCGGCAACCCGCGGGTGGTGGCCGCGTACACGGATCTGCTGCTGGAGGGCGGTGGGGAGCCGCACGGCACCGACGGGAGCATCGCCGTCCCCGTCGAGGTCCGCCGGCAGGCGAGGGCGGGGCTGGCCGCGCTGCCCCGGTTGCTGCGGCATGTGGCGGAGACGGTGGCGGTCGTCGGTGACGCGGCGTGGTCCGGCGCGGTGGCGGCGGCCTGCGGTCTGGAGCGGGCGGAGGCGACGGCGCTCCTGGAGGAGCTGGTCGGCCGGCGGGTCCTGGAGCGGAGCGGCGACGGGGGCCCGCTCGGTCACCGCTACGGCCTCCGGGACTCCCTGGAGCGTCATGTGGCCCGGACGGGGTTCTCGGCCCGGGACCGCGCCGGGGTGCACACCACGGTCGTGGAGTGGCTGAGGCGGGTCGACGGGGACGAGGAGGTGGTGCGTCATCTGCACCGTCAGGCCCTCTGTCTGGAGACCGCCACCGGCCGGGGGGTCGTGGACCTGGCCCGGCGCGCCCTGTCCGCCCAGGGGATGACGGGGCCGCTGCTCGACCCGCGCGGCGGTGGGTGCGTGACGGAGTACCTGGCCCTGGCGGAGACTCCGTCGGTCCCGCTGGTGGGGCTGGACCGGGTGGTACGGGCGTGGGTGCGGGCCGGTGGCGCCGACGGGGGCGACGGCGACGACGGGGGGTGACGGGAACCGGCGGCCCGGGCCGTGCGGCCCGGGCGGGCCGGCCCCCGCGTTCACCGGTGCGCGGGGCGGGTCCCGTCGCCTTCTTCCACCGGCGCGGGAAAGAACCCGGTGCGGGTGAAGAACTCGGCGCAGAGGTCCGTCGGATCCGTCAGATCCGTGAGCCCTGTGGGATCCGTGGGATCCGTGGGCGAGGACGGCCAGGCGGCGTCCGTGCCGCGCAGTGCCTCCACCGTGGCCGAGCTGTCCACGAGGGGGTAGACGGGTTCCCGTGCGGTGGTGACGGTCTCGAACGCGCCGAGCAGGGGGATGAAGGGGTTGTCGGTGTCCGCCGTGACACGCGCGGTCCAGCGGTCCCGGTCGATCTCGGGCAGCCGGTGCCCGCGGGCGCGCAGCCGGTCGATCATCCCGGTGAGGGGCACCGGGTGGTCGTTGGACAGGTGGAAGACCTGTCCCGCGGCGCCGGGCCGGGTCGCGAGGGCGACGACGGCGGCGCTGACGGCGTCGACGGGGACCATGGGGAACGCGCCCCGCAGCCCGGCCGGTACGGCCCCGGCGCGCAGCATGGCCCTCAGGGCGAGCCAGATGAAGTCCTGGCCCTGGCAGGCGCCCGTCTTCCGGTCGCCGCAGACGACGTCGACCCGGTACAGCGTGACGGGCAGCCCTCGCGCCCCGGCGGCACGGACCAGTCGTTCCGCCGCCCATTTGCTCTGCCGGTAGCCGCTGGGGAGCCGGTCGGCGGGCCCGGTGGGATCCTCGGGCCGCAGCCGCGCGCCGTCCGGGCGGGGGCCCGCGAAGACGCCTGTGGTGGAGATGTGGTGGACGGGGACGGCACGGTGGAGGGCGGCGAGCCGCAGGATCTCGCGGGTGCCGACGACGTTGGCGTCGCGCAGGGCGGCGTAGGGCCGGACCCAGTTGACATGGGCCCCGGCGTGGAACACGGCGTCGGTGTGCCGGGCGAGACGGTCGTGGCGGGCGGCGTCGAGTCCGAGTCCGGGGGCGGCGAGGTCCCCGGTCTCCACGACCACCCGCGCGAGGTCGATGTCGTCGGCGAGCCGGTACCACCGAAGGCTGCGGCGCAGCCGGTCCCGGCCCTGCGCCGGGTCAGCCGCCCGGACGAGGCAGTGCACGGTGGCGTCGGTCGTGCGCAGCAGGTCGCGCAGCAGGAAGGCGCCGAGGAAGCCGGTGGCCCCGGTGAGCAGGACCTGCCGGAGCGGGGTCGCCGGCGCCTGGGTCCGGGGAGCCGAAGTCCGGGGAGCCGGTGCGATGTCGTGCGGAAGGCGGGAGTCGGCGTCTGCGCCGGCATCGGCACCCGCACCGGCGGCTTCGCTGCCGGGGGTGTCCTCGTCCGGGGCGGGTTCCTCGGCCATCAGCCCGAGCAGGGCTTCGGTGAGGGCCCTGGGGGTGGGCTGCTCGAAGAGAAGGGCGTGCGGCACGGCCGTGCCCGTGTCGGCGGTGAGCCCTCCGCGCAGCCGGGCGACCGCCAGGGAGTCGAGACCGGCGGTGTGCAGCGGGAGTTCGGGGTCGACCGGTCCCGTGTGTCCGAGGACGGTGCCGATCCGGGTGGTCACCAGGTCCAGGGCCACGCTCCGTCGGCGCTCCGGCGGCAGGGACGCCAGATCGCGGGCGGGCGTGTCCCCGGCGGGCGCGGCGGCGGGGCGGCCGGCGGTCCGGGCCAGCCCGCGCAGCAGGGGGTGGATGTCGCCCGTATCGCGTGCGGCGGGCAGGTCCAGCGGGCCGGCGGCGACCACCGGGGGTCCGGTGTGGAGCGCGGCGTCGAACAGGGCGGGCCCGTACCGCGGGGACACGGTGGCGAAGCCCTGCCGGGCGAGCCGGGCCCGGTCCGTGTCGGCGAGGTGTCCGCCCAGTCCTTCCGGCAGGTCCCACAGGCCCCAGGCCAGGGAGAGCGCGGGCAGTCCGAGGGCGGTGCGGTGGGCGGCGAGCGCGTCCAGATAGGCGTTGGCGGCCGCGTAGTTCGCCTGGCCGCCGCCGCCGAAGAGCCCGGCGACGGAGGAGAAGAGGATCAGGGCGACCGGTGGGCGGCCGGGGGTGTGGTCCCGGGTCAGTTCGTGCAGATGCCAGGCCGCCTCGGCCTTGGGCCGCCACACGGTGTCCAGCCGGTCGGGGGTGAGATCGGTGAACAGGCCGTCGTGGAGGGTGCCGGCGGCGTGGACGACGGCGGTGAGGGGGCGGCTCGGCGGGATGCGGTCCAGGACGGCGGCGAGTTCCGCGCGGTCGCCGGCGTCGCAGGCCACCGCCTCGGCCCGGGCTCCGGCCCGGTGCAGCTCCGCCAGCAGGGCGGGGGCGCCGGGTGCGGCGGGTCCGCTCCGGCCGATCAGGAGCAGATGCCGGACTCCGTGGGTGTGGACGAGATGGCGGGCGATGAGGCTGCCGATGGCTCCCGTTCCGCCGGTGACCAGGACCGTGCCCTCCTCGCCGGGGGCGGCGCCGAGCCGGATGCGGGCGGTGTCGTTCGTCGCGGCGACGGCGAGCCGGGGCACCCGGACCCGGCCGTCGCGCACGGCGACCCGGGGCTCGCCCGCCCCGAGGGCGAGGCGCAGATCGCGGGCGGGGGCGAGGGCGGAGCGGGTGTCCGGCGGGCCGGCGGTGGCGGGTTCGGCCGGGTCGGCCGGGTCGGCCGGGTCGGCCGGGTCGGCCGGGTCGGCCGGGTCGGGCAGTGGGCGGTCGGGGGCGAGGTCGGCCAGGATCAGACGCCCGGGGTGTTCCGCCTGGGCCGAGGAGAGCAGGGCCCGTACGGAGGCCGCGGCGGGGTCGGGGGCCGGGTCCCCGGGGACGGCGACGGCCCCCCGGGTCAGCACGATCAGGGGGATCGTGGCCAGGGTGTCCTCGCGCAGCCAGTCCCCGACGAGGGTCAGGGCCCGCCGGAGCCGGGCCCGGGCGGTCCGCGCCGATGTGCCGCCCGGACCTGCTTCGAGCACCACGGCGTCGGGCCGGTGCCCTCGGCGGACGGCCTCCCGTACGGCTGCGGCATCACGGTGGCGGGGGCCGGGCAGCCCCGTCACCCTCGTACCGAGCGCCGCCCACGACAGGGGCCGCCCGGGGCGGCGGGCCGGGGCCATGGGCTCCCACACCGGAGTGAGGAGATCGGCGGCGCGGTGCGGGCGCCCGCCCGGACCGTCAGAAGCGTCGGTACCGTCCGGGCGGGGCGCGGAACAGGCCACCGCGTCGGCGCTCAGCACGGGACGGCCGGACCGGTCACGCAGGACGAGGGAGTGCTCCCCTCCCCCGAGCGGGGCCGCTTGTGCCGTCACCTCGGCGGGTCCGTGGAGATGGAGCGTCAGGCCGCGCCAGCGCGTGGGCCCGGCCGGCAGCAGTTCCCCGACGACCCGGTGCAGGAGGGCGGGGTGCACGCCGAACGCGGTGGGGGTCTCGCCGGCGGTCAGCCGTGCCGCTGCCGTCGCGCCGGGCGGCGGGTCGGCGGGCTGTTCGGGCATCCGGGCGGCGGACCGGGCGAGGGTGCCGGTGGCGTACGCCGTCCAGGGGGTGTCCGGTCCGCCGGAGCGGGTGTGCGCGGTGAAGGCCCGGTGCCCGGTCCCGTCGGGTACGGCGACCACCAGGCGCAGTCGGAGCGGTCCGTCCCCGGCGCCGGCCGGCGGGGGGTCGAGGGTGAGCGTGTCGACGACGGGGTGGTCCGTCTCGTCCCCGGCCCGCAGCAGGAGGGCGATCAGGGCGGCGGCGCCGGAAGGCGCGGACAGCGGTGCCGTGATCACCGTTTCGCCCGTCGGGGTGATGTCGGTGGCGGGGCCGTCCCCACTGGTGTCGTCGCGTCCCCCGGCGCGGGCGGTGGCCGGCAGCCAGTGGCGGCGGCGCCGGAAGGCGTAGGTGGGGAGGTCGACATGGACGGGCGCACGGCCGGTCCCGGTCGTCTCCGCCGCGAAGAAGGCGTCCCAGTCGATCGTGGCGCCCCGGGTGTGCAGGGTGCCCAGGGCGCCCAGCAGGGTGTCCGGTTCGGGCCGGGTGCGGTGGAGCGTCGGGACGGCGAGGGGAGCGTCGGTGGTCAGGGTCTCCTCGGTGAACGCGGTGAGCACCCCGTGCGGTCCGATCTCGACGAACGTGTCCACACCCCGGTCCGCGAGTGTACGCAGGGCGGCGGCGAAGCGGACCGGGCGGCGGGCGTGGCGCACCCAGTGGTCCGCCCCGCTCAGCGAGCCCTTCCCTGCGACGGTCCCCGTGAGCGCGGACACCAGCGGGACGCGCTGCTCGCCGGGGGTGATCCGGTCTGCGAGGGCCCCCAGCTCCCCCAGCAGCGGGTCCATGTGCGCGGAGTGGAAGGCACCGGTGGTCCTCAGCCGCCGGATGTGCGCCCCGCGCCGCTCCAGCTCCCCGGTGAGGGCGGCGACGGCCCGCCCGTCGCCCGAGAGCACGGTGTGCGCGGGGGCGTTGACGGCGGCGACGGAGACGGTGTCGCCGTACGCGGGGAGCAGGGCGGTGATCTCGTCCTCGGGGGCGGTGACCGCCACCATGCTGCCGTCGGCGGGCAGCCGCGCCATCAGCCGTCCACGGGCGGTGACGAGGGCGACCGCGTCGTCCGTTCCGATGGCGCCGCAGACATGGGCGGCGGTGATCTCCCCCAGCGAGTGCCCGGCGACGAACGCGGGGCGCAGGCCCCAGGACTCCAGCAGCCGGGCCAGGGCGACTTCGAGGGCGAACAGGGCGGGCTGGGCGAACTCGGTGCGGTCCAGCCGTGGTCCGCCCTCGCGGACGACGGCCCCGAGGTCGTGCCCGAGCGCGCGGGAGAGCCGGTCGCACATCGCGCGGTACAGGTCGGCGAAGACGGGGAATCGCGCGCTCAGCCCCGCGCCCATGCCGGCGCGTTGCGCCCCCTGGCCGGTGAAGAGGAACGCCGTGGTCGGCGCGGGGTGCGCGGCGGCGCCTGAGACGGCGGGGTGGCGCTCGCCCCGGGCCAGGGAGCCGAGCCCGTCCAGCAGCTCCGCGCGGTCGCGGGCGACGACGACGGCCCGCCGTGCCATGGCCGTACGGCTCGTGGCGAGGGACGCGGCCAGCGACCCCAGCGGGGCGCGGGCGGCGTCCACGGCGGCGGGGGTCCCGGGGGCCGTGGCGCGTACGGCGTCGTGGAGTGCGGCGGCCTGACCGCGCAGTGCCTCCTCGTCCCGGCCGAAGACCAGGAAGGGCAGGCAGGGGGCGGCGACGTCGTCCGGTCCCGCCCCGGGCGTCTCCCGGAGGGGGCCCGGGGGCGACGGGGGTACGGTCCGCAGGGCCGTCGGGCCGGAGGTGTCCTGGCGGGGCGCCGGTGGCTCCCCCGCGGTCACGGGCGCCTCCTCCAGGATCAGATGGGCGTTGGTGCCGCTGATGCCGAACGAGGAGACGCCCGCCCGGCGCGGGCGTTCACCCCGGGGCCAGGGACGGGACCGGGTGAGCAGTTCGACACCGCCCCCCTCCCAGTCGACGGCCGGCGTGGGCCGGTCCACGTGCAGGGTCGCGGGCAGGACGCCGTGCCGGAGCGCCATCACCATCTTGATCAGTCCGCCGACCCCGGCCGCGGCCGAGGAGTGTCCGATGACCGACTTCAGCGACCCGAGCAGCAGCGGCCGATGCGCGGGCCGGTCCCTGCCGTAGGCGGCGATCAGGGCGTTGACCTCGATGGGGTCTCCGAGCCGGGTTCCGGTGCCGTGGCCCTCGACGGCGTCGATGTCGGCCGCGTCGAGCCCGGCGTCGGCCAGGGCCTGCCGGATGACGCGCTGCTGCGCGGGGCCGCTCGGGGCGGTGAGCCCGTTGGAGGCGCCGTCGGAGTTGACGGCCGTGCCCTTGATGACGGCGAGCACGGGGTGGCCGTTGGCGCGCGCGTCCGACAGCCGTTCCAGCAGTACCAGGGCGGCGCCCTCGGACCAGGCGGTCCCGTCGGCTGCTTCGGCGTACGACTTGCAGCGGCCATCGGGGGCGAGACCGCGCTGGACGGAGAAGTCCACGAAGGCGCCCGGGGTGGCGAGGACCGTCGCCCCGCCGGCGAGGGCGAGGGCCGTCTCGCCCCGGCGCAGTGCCCGGCAGGCGAGGTGGACGGCGGTGAGGGAGGCGGAGCACGCGGTGTCGACGGTGATGGCCGGTCCGTGCAGTCCCAGGGTGTAGGCGATGCGTCCGGAGGCGAGGCCCGCCCCGCTCCCGGTCATCGCATACCCGGCGGCCTCCTCGCCCTGGTCGCCGAGGCCGATGTAGGTCTGTCCGGCCAGTCCGGTGAAGACGGCGGTGTCGCTGCCGCGCAGCAGGCCGGGGCGGATCGCCGCGCGTTCCAATGCCTCCCACGCCACTTCGAGGAGCAGCCGCTGCTGGGGGTCCATCGCCAGGGCCTCGCGCGGGGAGATGCCGAAGAAGTCGGCGTCGAAGAGGGGGGCGTCGTGCAGGAAGGCCCCCCGGCGGGTGGAGGTGCGGCCGGGCCGGCCGGGCTCGGGGTCGTAGAGCCGGGTGAGGTCCCAGCCCCGGTCGGTGGGGAAGTCCGTGGTGGCGTCCACCCCGTCCGCGACGAGCCGCCACAGGGCTTCGGGGGTGTCGGCGCCGCCGGGGTAGCGGCAGGCGGCGGAGACCACGGCGATCGGTTCGCGGGGGGCGGCCTCCAGGTCGGCGACGCGCCGGTTGGCGCGGGCGAGGTCGGCGGTGACCCGGCGGAGATAGTCCAGGACCTTCCGGTCGTCGCTGTCCCGTGCCGGGTTCCCGTCGGCGGGAGGGGAGGTGCGGTCCTTCTGCATGTCTGCGTTCTCCTGTTCCCGCGCTGCGGCGGGCGGTGCGCCGGGGCCTGGTGGTCCGGCGGGGTGTGGTGGTCCGCCGGAGCGTCAGTTGTCGGCGTGGCCGAGTTCCCGGTCGATGAAGGTGAGGAGTTCGTCCCGGGAGACGGCGTCGAGATCCGGCGACGCCGACGGCCCGGACCAGTCGGAGGCCAGGCGGCGCAGCCGCTTCCCGATGTCCTCGCGCAGGCCGTGGTCGTCGTCCGCGACGGCGAGCAGGGTGGTCTCCATCCGGTCCAGTTCCGCGAGTACGTCGGTGAACGGCCCGGAGGGGGTCGCCGTGTCCGGCCCGTCGGACGCTGTCGTGCGGTGCGGCTCCTCGCGGGGTGCGTCGAGTGCGTCGAGTACGAGGTCGGCCACCTCTCCGGGGGTGGGGCGGTCGTACACCAGCGTCACCGGCAGGGGGAGACCGGTGACCACGCCGAGCCGGTCCCGCAGAGTGACGGCGCCGACCGAGTCCAGGCCCATGTCGAGGAACCGCCGGTCGGGGGCGATCCCGGAGGGGGTGGTGTGGCCGAGCCGGTCGGCGACCAGGGCCCGCACGGTGTCGAGCACATGGGCCCGGCGCTCCGCCCCGGTCCGGCCGGCGAGCCCGGTCAGGAACTCCTCGGTACCCGGGTCGGTGCGCTGTTCCGATTCCGGGGCCGGCGCCGGGGAGTGCGGGGTGGCGGCTCCCAGCCAGTAGCGGCTGCGCTGGAAGGGGTAGAGGGGCAGGGATGTCCGGTCCGCGCCGGTGCCCGCGAAGTAGGCGTCCCAGTCCACTTCGGCACCCCGGTCGTGCAGCCATCCCACCAGTTCCGCGAGGTGGGTGGCGTCGGGCCGGCTCCGGTGCAGCGCGGAGCGCGCCTGCGGCCGGGCCGCCCGGTCGCCCTCGGCGAACATCTCGGTCACGGCGGCGCCGAGGACGGTGTCGGGCCCGATCTCGGCGAAGGTGTCGATGCCCTGGGCGGCGAGGGTGCGTACGGCGTCGGCGAACCGTACGGTCTCCCGCGCGTGGCGTACCCAGTACGACGGCTCGCACAGCTCTTCCGGTTCCACCGCCCGTCCGGTGAGGGTGGAGACGAGGGGCAGCCGGGGCGACTGGTAGGGAAGGGTCGCGGCGACGCGGCCGAACTCCGCCAGTGCCCCGTCCATGAGGGGGGAGTGGAAGGCGTGACTGGTGCGCAGCGTGCGGTGGCGGGGGAAGGCGGCGGCCACCTTCCGTACGGCGTCCTCGGCACCGGAGACGACGACGCGGCGGGGACCGTTGACGGCGGCGAGCGCGATCCGGCCCGGGTGGGCGGCGAGCAGGGGCAGCACCTCCTCCTCGCTCGCGTGCAGGGCCACCATGGCGCCGCCCGCGGGCAGTTCGTTCATCAGCCTGCCGCGTGCCGCCACCAGGGTGACGGCGGAGCGCAGGTCGAGTACGCCGGCGGCGTGCGCGGCGGCCAGTTCGCCGATGGAGTGTCCGGCGACGGCGTGGGGGCGCACCCCCCAGGACTCCAGGAGCCGCCAGAGCGCGGTCTCCAGGGCGAACAGCACGGGCTGGGTGTGGTCGGTCCGGTCGAGCAGGTGGGCGTGGGGGCCGTCGGGCGCGGTGAACGCGACCTCGTGCAGCGGCTGGCCCAGATGCGGTTCGAACAGGGCGCTGATCTCGTCGAAGGCGGCGGCGAACACGGGGTGCGCGGCGTGCAGGGCGGCGCCCGCGCCGGGCCGCTGGGCGCCCTGTCCGGAGAAGAGGAGGGCGAGCCCGCGTCCCGCGCGGGCCGTGCGGTGGCCGGTGCGCCCCTCGGCGACGGAGGCGAGGGCCGCCCGGATGCCGTCGGCGTCCTCGCCTGTCACCGTGCGCCGGTGGTCGAGCGGGGTACGGGTGGTGGCCAGCGCGTAGGCGATGTCGAGCAGCCGGGGGCCGTCGGCGTCCCCGGTGGCGGCCAGCAGGTGGCGGGCCTGCGCGGCCAGGGCGCGGGGGCTCCTGGCGGACAGGACCAGCGGCAGCGCGGGCGGTACGGCCTTCGGCAGGGGCCGGGGCTGTTCGGCCGGGTGGTCCGCCGGTGGTTCTTCGAGGATGAGGTGGGCGTTGGTGCCGCTGATGCCGAACGAGGAGACTCCGGCCCGGCGCGGACGTTCACCCCGGGGCCAGGCCCGTTCCCGCGACAGCAACTCGACGCCACCCGTCGACCAGTCCACCACCTCCGACGGCTCCTCCGCGTACAACGTCCGCGGCAACGTCTCCCCCGCGAACGCGCCGATCATCTTGATCACCCCGGCAACACCCGCCGCCGCCTGCGTATGACCGATGTTCGACTTCACCGACCCCAGCCACAGCGGCGATCCTTCCCGGCCCCGCCCATAGGTGGCCAGCAGCGCCCCCGCCTCGATCGGATCACCCAACCGCGTCCCCGTCCCGTGCGCCTCCACCGCGTCCACTTCGAAAGCGGACACACCGGCGTCGGCGAGAGCCGCCTCGATCACCCGCCGCTGCGCCTCACCGTTCGGCGCCGTCAACCCGTTCGACGCACCATCCGAATTGATCGCGGAGCCCCGCACCACCGCCCACACCCGATGACCCCGGGCCCGCGCCACCGACAGACGCTCCAACAGCACCAGCCCCACGCCCTCCGACCAGCCCGTCCCGTCCGCACCCGCCCCGAACGCCCGGCACCGGCCGTCCGCCGACAGGCCCCGCTGACGGGTGAAGTCCTCGAACACCGAGGGTGTCGCCATGACGGTGACGCCACCGGCGAACGCGGTGTCGCACTCCCCCGCCAGGAGCGCGCGGCAGGCCAGGTGGATCGCGACGAGCGCGGACGAGCAGGCGGTGTCCACGGACAGGGCGGGGCCGTGGAGGCCGAGGGTGTAGGCGATCCGGCCGGAGGCGACGCTGTGGGCGTCGCCTGCGAGCCGGTGGTCCGCGACCGCGTCGGGTACGGCGGTGGCGCCCCGGCCGTAGTCGTGGTTGACGATGCCGGTGAAGACGCCGGTGGAGCTGCCCCGGAGCCGGTCGGCCGGTATCCCGGCCCGCTCCAGGCACTCCCACGCCGTCTCCAGCAGCAGCCGCTGCTGCGGATCCATCGCCAACGCCTCGTTCGGTCCGATGCCGAACAGTTCGGCGTCAAAGTCGCCCGCGTCGTGGAGGAAGCCGCCGTGCCGGGTGTCGCTGGTCCCCGGCCTGTCGGCGGTGCCGAAGAGGGTGTCCAGATCCCAGCCCCGGTCGTCGGGGAAGTCGCCGATCGCGTCACCGCCCTCGGCGAGCAGCCGCCACAGATCCTCCGGCGACCGCACCCCACCCGGGAAACGGCACGCCATCCCCACCACCACGACCGGATCCTCCGCCCCACCGGCCCCCGACACCGGCACCGGCGCCCGCTCCCGGCCACCCGACACCAACGACGCCAGATGACCCGCCATCGCCAACGGCGTCGGATGGTCGAACATCAGCGTGGTGGGCAGCCGTAGCCCGGTGGCGGCGGCGACCCGGTTGCGCAGCTCGACCGCCATGAGGGAGTCGAAGCCGATCTCCCGGAAGGCCCGTTCGCCGGTGACGGCGTCACCGTCGGCGTGTCCGAGGACGGCCGCCGTGTGGGCGCGGACGAGTTCCAGCAGGGTTCGGCTCCGCTCGGGTGCCGGCAGGGCGGCCGTACGTTCGGCGAAGCCGCTGCCGTCCCCGGCGTCCGTTCCGGCGGCCCGGCGCGCCACCGTACGGCCGGTGGTGCGCAGCAGGGCGGAGGCGCCCGGGGAGCGGCGGGCTCCGGCGAGGTCGAGCCGGGCGGGCACGAGCAGGGGTTCGTCGCTGCCGAGGGAGGCGCTGAACAGGTCGAGCGCGTCCTCGGTGGTCATCGGCAGCAGTCCGGAGCGGCGCAGTCGCGCCAGGTCGGCCACGTCCAGTTCCGTCAGGTCGCTGCGCTGTTCCCACAGCCCCCAGGCCAGGGAGAGGGCGGGCAAGCCACGGGCGGCGCGGTGCTGTGCCAGGGCGTCCAGCAGGGTGTTCGCGGCGGCGTAGTTGGCCTGGCCGGCGCCGCCGAGCAGCCCGATCACGGAGGAGAGCAGGACGAAGATCTCCAGGGGGGTGCCGGAGGTCTCTTCGTGCAGGGCGAGTGCCGCCTCGGCCTTCGGGCGCATCACCCGGGTCAGCCGTTCGGGGGTGAGCGAGGTGAGAACGCCGTCGTCGAGGACGGCCGCGGTGTGCACGATCCCGGTCAGGGGGTACTTCGGCGGTACGTGCGCCAGCAGCCGGCGCAGTGCGGCGCGGTCGGTGATGTCGCAGGCGCGGATCGTCACCCGGGCGCCGAGCGCGTGGAGTCTGTCGCGCAGCGCGCCGGCTCCGGGGGCGTCCGGTCCGCGGCGGCTCACGAGCAGCAGGTGCCGGGCGCCGTGGCCGGTGACGAGGCGGCGGGCGAGCAGGCCGCCGACGGTGCCGGTGCCCCCGGTGACGAGGACCGTTCCGTTCCCGGACAGCTGGTACGGCTCGACGGCGTGGGCGCGGGTCAGCCGGGGCGCGTACATCCTGCCGTCGCGGAGGGCGAGTTGGTCCTCGCCGGTGGCCAGGGCCGCGCGGACGGCACTGGCCACGGAGGGCTCGTCGGCGCCGTCGCCGCAGTCGAGATCGAGGAGGGCGAACCGGTCGGGGTACTCGGTCTGCGCGGTGCGGACCAGACCCCAGACCTCGGCGTGGCCGAGTCCGGGCACGGTGTCCCCGGGGCGGGCCGCCACCGCGCCCCGGGTGACCACGACGAGCTTTCCGGCGCCCTGGTGTGCGTCGGCGAGCCGGGCCCGGAGGCGTTCGAGGACGGCTTCGCCCGATCCGAGGGCCGCCGCGTCCAGGACCTCCGGAAGGGGAGTGGTGCCGTGGCCGGGCTCCTCGTACCGGGAGTCCGCCCGTGGTGCCCGCCACGCCACGCGGAAGAGCGCTTCACGGACCACCGGGGTCGTGCCGGCGAGTGCGGAGGCGGTCATCGGGCGCCAGGTCAGGGACTCGACCACGGCGAGCGGGGCGCCGGAGGCGTCGGTGAGCCGCAGGGTGACGGTGCTCTCGTCGCGGGGGACGACCTGGACCCGGGCGGTGGAGGCGCCCGTCGCGAAGACGGACACTCCGCTCCAGACGAAGGGCAGGAGCATCCCGTCGCCGGTGGCACCGGCGTCGTCCCGGGCCAGGAGGACGGCGTGCAGCGCCGCGTCGAGCAGTGCGGGGTGGAGGACGAAACGGCCGGCCTCGGTGCGCCGCTCGTCGTCCAGGGCGATCTCGGCGCGGTACTCGTCGCCGTGGCGCCAGGCCGCGCGCAGTCCCCGGAAGGCGGGCCCGTACCGGTGGCCGCGCCCGGCCCACCGGGCGTAGAAGCCGTCCAGGGGGACGGGGACGGCGTCCTTCGGCAGCGGGAGGGGGTCGTGGGCCGGTTCGGGTGCCGCGTCCGGTGCCAGGGTGCCGGACGCGTGCCGGGTCCAGGGGTGCTCGTTCCCGGCCGGTGTGCCGGGCCTGGCGTGCACGGTCAGCTCCCGCGTGCCGTCGTCGCCGGGCGGGCCGACCGAAACCTGGAGGGCGACGGCGTCCGTCGCGGCGAACAGGAGCGGTTCCTCCAGGACGAGTTCCCGCAGGTGGGCGCAGCCGACGGCGTCACCGGCGCGCAGGGCGAGTTCGGCGAAGGCGGTGCCGGGCAGCAGCGGCCCCCGGGGGCCGGCGTGGTCGCTGAGCCAGGGCAGCCCGTTCGGTGCCAGCCGGCCGGTGAGCAGCGCGCCGCCGTCGGGGAGGGTGACGGCCGCGCCCAGCAGGGGGTGGTCGACGGCGTCGGCCCCCGTGGTGGTGACATCGGCGGCGCCCGCGCCCAGCCAGTGGCGCCGGCGCTCGAACGCGTAGGTCGGAAGGTCGACGGTGGCAGGGCGCCGGCCGGGGAAGAGTGCGGCGGGGTCGGTACGGACCCCCCGGACGTGGGCCTCGGCGAAGGAGAGCAGCAGCCGGCGCATGCCTCCGTCGTCGCGGCGCAGGGTTCCCACGGCGGCGACGGGGATGTCCTCGGCCTCGGCCGTGGCCAGCACGCTGGTGGTGAGCAGGGGGTGCGGGCTCATCTCCAGGAACGCCCGGTGGCCGGTGCGCAGGAGGGTCCGGGTCGCGCCGAGGAAGTCGACGGGGCGGCGCACGTTGCCGAACCAGTAGGCGGCGTCCATGGACCGGCCGTCGATGATCTCTCCGGTGACGGCGGAGCAGAGCGGGATGGTCCCCTCGCGGGGGTGCAGGGGGCCGAGTTCCTCCAGCAGGGGCGCGCGCAGCGGATCCATCAGGGCGCAGTGCGAGGCCACGCCGGTGACCACGACCCGGGCGCGGATGCCGTCCGTCCCGCAGGCGGCCACGAAGCGGTGTACGTCGTCGGCCGCTCCGGCGACGGTGGTGGCGGTGGGGCTGTTGCTGCCGGAGATCTCCAGCGGGCTGCCGAGCGCGGTGAGGCGTTCCCGGGTCGCGTCGGCGGAGAGGGCCACGGAGGCCATGGCGCCGGGAAGGGGGACGCGGGTGAACAGCCGGCTGCGGACGACGACGACGCGCGCGGCCTCCTCCAGGGTGAGGACGCCCGCCACGCAGGCCGCCGCGATCTCCCCCTGGGAGTGGCCCACGACGGCGTCGGGCCGGACCCCGCCCGTGGTGGTCCAGACGTGGGCCAGGGCGACCATCACGGCGAAGAGCAGGGGTTGGGCGACGTCCAGCCGCTCGGTGGAGGGGGCGTCGGGTCCGCCGTGGAGGGCGTCCAGCAGGGACCAGTCGGTGAGGGCGTCGACCGCGGCGGCGCACTCGCGCAGCCGTCCGGCGAACCCGGGTGACTCCCGCAGGAGCTGCCGTGCCATTCCCGGCCACTGCGAGCCGTGTCCGGGGAAGACGAGGACGGTCCGCCCGTCGGACTCGGCGGCGGAGGCGACCGTGAGCGGGTGGGGTGTGCCGTCGGCGACGGCGCCCAGGCCGGCGCGCAGTTCGGCGGGGCCGGCGGCGACGACGGTGGCGCGGTGCTCGAAGACGGTACGGGTGGTGGCGAGCGCGTGGGCGAGGTCGAGCGGCCGTGTCTCGCGCCGGTCCAGGTGGGCCAGGAGGGCGGTGGCCTGGCCGCGCAGCGCCGCGGGGGTGCGCGCGGACAGGGGGAACGGCAGTGGGCCGGGGGGCTCCGGGGCCTCTGTGGTGTCCGGGGCCGCAGTGCTCTTCGTAGGGTCGTCCGGTGCTGTTTCTGTGTGTTCTCCCGGTCCGGTGTACGGGTCCGGCTCCGGCTCTTCGAGGATGAGGTGGGCGTTGGTGCCGCTGATGCCGAACGAGGAGACACCGGCCCGGCGCGGGCGTTCGCCCCGGGGCCAGGGCCGTTCCCGCGACAGCAGCTCCACACCTCCCGCCGACCAGTCCACCACCTCCGACGGCTCCTCCGCGTACAACGTCCGCGGCAACGTCTCCCCCGCGAACGCACCGATCATCTTGATCACCCCGGCGACACCCGCCGCCGCCTGCGTATGACCGATGTTCGACTTCACCGACCCCAGCCACAACGGCGACCCCTCACGCCCCCGCCCATAGGTGGCCAGCAACGCACCCGCCTCGATCGGATCACCCAGCCGCGTCCCCGTCCCGTGCGCCTCCACCGCATCCACATCCGCGGCCGACACCCCGGCGTCGGCGAGAGCCGCCTCGATCACCCGCCGCTGCGCCTCACCGTTCGGCGCCGTCAACCCGTTCGACGCACCATCCGAATTGATCGCGGAACCCCGCACCACCGCCCACACCCGGTGGCCCTTGGCCCGCGCCACCGACAGACGCTCCAACAGCACCAAGCCCACACCTTCCGACCAGCCCGTCCCGTCCGCACCCGCCCCGAACGCCCGGCACCGGCCGTCCGCCGACAGGCCGCCCAGGCGGCTGAGTTCGGAGAAGATGCCGGGTGTCGCCATGACGGTGACCCCGCCGGCGAAGGCGGTGTCGCACTCCCCCGCCAGCAGTGCGCGACTGGCCAGGTGGAGGGCGACCAGGGACGCGGAGCACGCCGTGTCGACCGTCAGGGCGGGGCCGTGGAGGCCGAGGGTGTAGGCGATCCGGCCGGCCGCGACGCTGGGGGTGGTGCCGGTGAAGAGATAGCCACCGGATTCGTCGGCGGCGGTGAACGCGGGTCCGTACTCCTGGTGGGTGGCGCCCACGAAGACGCCGGTGGAGCTGCCCCGGAGCCGGTCGGCCGGTATCCCGGCCCGCTCCAGGCACTCCCACGCCGTCTCCAGCAGCAGCCGCTGCTGCGGGTCCATCGCCAGGGCCTCGCGGGGGCTGATGCCGAAGAAGGCGGCGTCGAAGTCCATGGCGTCGTCGAGGAATCCGCCGTGGCGGACATAGCTGGTGCCGGGCCGGCTCAGTTCGGGGTCGTGGATGCGCCCCACGTCCCAGCCCCGGTCGTCGGGGAAGTCGCCGATCGCGTCACCGCCCTCGGCGAGCAGCCGCCACAGATCCTCCGGCGACCGCACCCCACCCGGGAAACGGCACGCCATCCCCACCACCACGACCGGATCCTCCGACCCACCGGCCCCCGACACCGGCGCCGGCGCCCGCTCCCGACCACCCGACACCAACGACGCCAGATGACCCGCCATCGCCAACGGCGTCGGATGGTCGAAGACGAGGGCCTTGGGCAGGCTCAGGCCCAGTGCGGTGCCGAGGCGGTCGCACAGTTCCACAGCGCCGAGCGAGTCCAGGCCCTGGCCGCGGAAGGATTCGTGCTGCCGCACGGACGCGGTGGAGGGGTGTCCGAGCACCGCGGCCGTGTGCTCCCGTACGGTTTCCAGGACGGCGTGCGCGCGGTCGTCGGCGGTCATGGCCGCGAGCGGGGTGCGCGGATCGGCGTTCGCCTCGGCGGGGCTCTCCATGGCGGCGGCCGGGTCAGGGTCTTCTCCGGGGGCGGGGCGTGCCTGCTCCGGAGCGGGTGAGGACGTCTCGTCCGGCCAGTGCCGTACGCGTTGGAACGGGTAGGTGGGGAGGTCGACGCGCTGCCCGTACGGGCCGGTGAGCGCCCGGGGGTCCAGGTCCACTCCCCTGGTGTACAGGGTCGCCACGGCGGTGAGCGCCGTTCGTGCCTCGGGCCGCCCGGCACGCAGGAGCGAGGTGAAGCTCCTGCCCCGCGGGGAGGGTACGGCCTCGCGCGCGGCGGCGCTCAGGACGGTGTCCGGGCCCACTTCCACGTATTCGGTCACGCCCGTCGCGTCGAGCAGCCGCACCCCGTCGAGGAAGCGGACCGTCCCGCGCAGCTGCCGCACCCAGTAGTCGGCGCTCGCCATCTCTTCCGGTCCTGCGAGGTGCCCGGTCACGTCGGACACGATCGGCACGGTGGGCGGGTGGTAGGTCAGGGTGCGGGCGAAGCGGGCGAACTCGTCGGCCATGGGGTCCATGCGGTGGGAGTGGAAGGCGTGGCTCACGCGCAGCCGGGCGGTCCTGCGGCCGCGCTCGCGCCAGCGGGCCACGAGCGCGTCCACGGCTTCGGCGTCGCCCGAGACGACCACGGAGGCGGGGCCGTTGACGGCGGCGATGGAGACCGTGTGCTCGTGCCCGGACAGCTCGGCGAGGATCTCGTCCTCGGTGCCGTCGAGGGCGGCCATGGCGCCGCCTCCGGGCAGGGCCTGCATCAGCCTTCCGCGCGCCGCGACGAGTGCGGCGGCGTCGGGCAGCGACAGGACGCCGGCCACATGGGCGGCGGCCAGTTCGCCGATGGAGTGGCCGAGCAGCACGTCGGGGCGCAGCCCCCACTCCCACAGCTGCCGGTACTGGGCGACCTCCAGGGCGAACAGCGCGGGCTGGGTGTATTCGGTGCGGTGGATCGCCCGGCCGTCCTCCTTCCCGTCCCCGGCGGGCCACAGCACCTCGCGCAGGGGGCGGTCCAGCAGCGGCGCGAAGTGCGCGCACACCTCGTCCAGCGCGGAGGCGAAGACCGGTGCGACGGCGGCGAGTTCCCGGCCGGCTCCCGGTCGCTGGGCGCCCTGGCCGGTGAAGAGCAGGGCGACCCGGCGGCCTTCGCCCGACTCGCCCGCCTCGCCGGTGACCGTGTGGCCCGGGTCCGTGGTGGAGGAGGCGAACCGTTCCAGATGGTCGAGGAGTTCGGTCCGTTCCGACGCCATGACCACGGCGCGTGTCGACAGGCGGGCGCGGGTCGTGACCAGGGAGGTCGCGACCGGGGCGAGTGCGAGGCCCGGGTGGGCCCGCAGGTGCGTGCCGAGGCGGCCGGCCTGGGCGCGCAGGGCGTCGGGGCCGTGGGCCGACAGGACGAATCCGAGCGGCCGCCCGTCCGTCTCCCGACCGTCCGTCTCCCGACCGTCCGGGGAACCGCCGTCCACGGAACCGCCGTCCGGGGACCCGGCCTCCAAGGATCCGCCGTCAACGAGCCCGCCGTCCAGGGACCCGCCCGCTGCGGACCGCACGGCCTCCGCCCGCCCGTCCGGGTCGTCGCCGGGTCCGCCCGGCCGGTCCCGCGGGGCCTCGGCGAGCACCACATGGCTGTTGGTCCCGCCCATGCCGAAGGAGCTGACTCCGGCGATCCGCGGGCGGCTGCCGCGCGGCCAGGGCACGAGCGCGGTGGGCACCCGCAGGTTCGCCTCGTCCAGGCGGAGCGCCGGGTGGGGGGTGAGGTGGTTGAGGGTGGGCGGGAGTTCGCCGTGCTGGAGGCAGAGCACCACCTTGAGGAGCCCGGTGATGCCCGCCGCGCCTTCCAGGTGGCCGACGTTGGTCTTCACCGATCCGACGAGGAGGGGCCGGTCCTGCGGCCGGGAGCGGCCCAGCGCCGCGCCGAGGGCGCCGGCCTCGACGGGGTCGCCGACGGGGGTTCCCGTGCCGTGGAGTTCCACGTAGTCGATGTCGGCGGGCCGTACGTGCGCGCGGGTGAGGGCCCGTTCGACGACCTCCCGCTGGGTCTCGGCCCGGGGGGTGGTGAGCGAGTCCCCGCCGCCGTCGTTGTTGACGGCGCTGCCGAGGACGAGGCAGCGCACCGTGTCGCCGTCGGCGAGCGCACGGCTCAGCGGTTTGAGGACCACGACGGCTCCGCCCTCGCCGCGCGCGTAGCCGTTGGCGCGGGTGTCGAAGGTGTGGCAGCGCCCGTCGGGGGACAGCGCGCCGAACGCGGCGATGTCGTCGGTGCCCTCCGGTGCGAGGAGCAGATTCACCCCGCCGGCCAGGGCGAGGTCCGCCTCGCCCGAGCGCAGGTTCTCGCAGGCGAGGTGGACGGCGGTCAGGGACGACGACTGCCCGGTGTCGACGGTGAGGCTGGGCCCGCGCAGCCCCAGGGTCCAGGAGACCCGGTTGGCGATCAGGCCGCGGCTGCGGCCGGTCAGGGCGAACCGGTCGGTGCCGCCCGCGCCCCGGCGGGCGAGCCGGGTCCCCCAGTCGTCGCCCATGGCCCCGGCGACGACGGCCGTGCGGCTCTCCCGGAGGGCGGTGGGGTCGATTCCCGCGTTCTCCAGTGCCTCCCAGGCCAGTTCCAGCATGAGGCGCTGCTGGGGGTCCATCGCGCGGGCCTCGCGCGGGGAGATGCCGAAGAACGCCGCGTCGAAGGTGTCCACCCGGTCCAGATAGCCGCCGGGGCGCGCGTCGCGGGGGGCGCCCGGGTGGCCCTCGGGCGGGGCGGCGAGGGCGCTCCTCCCCTCGCGTAACAGCCGCCACAGGGCTCGGGGGTCCGGGGCGCCGGCCAGCCGGCACGACAGCCCCACGACGGCGATCGGCTCGGGGGCGCCGGGCGCGCCGGTGGCGTTCTCGCGCCCGTCGTCCGGGACGGCACGGGTGGGGGTGTCCTTCATCGCATGCGCTCCATGGTCGTCGGTGATCCCGGGGGCGCTCGCGGCACGGATGCGCCGCCGGGCTCCGGATGTCTGTGCCGCGTTGGGTGAACGGCCCCGGGGACGGGGGTTCACGGGGCCCGTGGGCCGCATGGTCCGTTCGTGGTGGGGCAGCGGACGGAGAGGCCGCTGGATGGGGCCGAGCATAGGCAGGGCGACGGTTGCGGCAGGGAATACTTCGGTCTTCAACTGTCATGAGCCGTTCCGCGTGCCACGGAGACCGGACGGAGACCGCCGCGTGACACCGCCCCGTCACGGCTTCGCGTAGCTTGACGCCCGATCGGCCCCGCTGTGCGGTCGCCCGCCGGTCACCGCGGGCCGTACGCCTCGCGCAGGGCCGGCAGCCTTCCGTCCGCACGGACCCCGCCGCCCGGCGCCGGGCCGTGCCGGTCGCCTCCGGCCGCCGCTCGTCTCCCTGCCCTTACGTCATGGAGGACGCCATGGACGCCACGAACACCCCGCCATCCGTACCCACGAGGTACGCGGAGCGCTTCCTTGAGGACATGCTGTCGGCCTGGTGTCTGGACGTGGAGTACGTCCGGGCGCGGGGCGACACGCTGTTCCATCTCGACGCCGACGGCACCGAGCAGGCCGTGACCGACTTCGTCGGCGGCTTCGGCTCGCTCCTGCTGGGCCATCACCACCCCGCCGTCGTGGACCGCACCCGTGAACTGCTGGCGGCGCACACCCCCGTCCACGCCCAGTTCTCCCTGCGCACCCAGGCCCATCAGGTGGCCACCCGGCTCAACGACATCCTGCGCCGGGAGTTCGCCGGTGTGGCGGACGAGCCCGACGGCGGGTACGCGGCGATCTTCGCCAACAGCGGGGCCGAGGCCGTCGAGGCCGCCCTCAAACACGCCGAGCTGGAACGGGTGACCCGCCTCACCGCCCTGCGGGAGGAGCTGGCGGCCCGGCTGCGCGAGGCCGCCGACGCGGTGCGCGCCCGGACCGCCGTCCTCGGCGACCGCGCCCGCGATCTGGTCGGCCCCCTCGGTCCGGACGCGGACCCGGGCACGGTGGCGGGCGCCCTCACCGACGCCGTCGTCGCCCACAACGCCGGGGCCCTGTACCGGCCGCCGCTCCTTCTGGCGCTGACCGGCGGCTTCCACGGCAAGCTGTCGGGCAGTGTCCAGATCACCCACAACCCCGCCTTCCGCGTCCCGTTCGACGGCCTCGGCCCCCGGGCGGTCTTCGTCCCCGCCGACCGGCCGTACGAGCTGGAGCGGGCCATCGCCCACGAGAGGGCGTACGCGCTCGACGCCGTGACGGCGGACGGTGTCGTCGAGCTCGTCGAGCGCGACGTCCCCGTCTTCGCGGCGATGTTCGTGGAGCCGGTCCTCGGTGAGGGCGGGGTGGTGCCGCTGCGGCAGCAGGACGCGCTCGCCCTGCGCCGGATCTGCACGGCGCACGGCATTCCCCTGGTCGTGGACGAGATCCAGACCGGCGCCGGGCGCTGCGGGGCGTTCTTCGCGTCGTCCCTGATCGGGCTGCGCGGGGACTATGTCACCCTCGCCAAGGGCATCGGCGGGGGCATCGCCAAGTCGTCCGTCCTGCTGGTGCGCTCCGACCGCTACCGCCCGGAGTTCGAACTGACGCACAGCTCCACCTATGCCAAGGACAGCCTCTCCTGCTCGGTGGCGCTCACCGTGATCGATCTGCTGGAGGCGGACGGCGGGCGTCTGTACCGGCGGGCCGCCGAGCGCGGGGAAGCCCTCCGCGCGGCGCTGGAGGCGGTCCGCGCGGATTATCCGGACGTCGTCGCGGACGTGCGGGGGCGGGGACTGCTCCTCGGCTTCGCGTTCCACGACCAGTCGGACGCGGTGTCGGCCCATGTGCGGGGGCTGTCACTCGGCGGGTTCTTCGGGTTCGCCGTATCCGGCTATCTGCTGCGGGAGCACGCGCTGCGGCTCATGCCGACCGGGAGCGCGCCCCACACCCTGCGGGTCGAGCCGTCCGCCCGGATCACCGACGCCGAGATCGCGCGGCTCGCGGCGGGGCTGCGCGACCTGTGCGAGATCCTCCGCAACCAGGACGCCCTCTTCCTCGTACGGCCGCTCGCCGGTCCCACGGCGGCCCGTGCGCGCCGTACGGTGAAGGACTTCCGCGCCCCCGCCGTGCCGAGGGGCCTCCCGGCCGGCGGGGCGGGGCCCGTGCCCAGGGTCGCCTACGTCGCCGAGCTGGGTGACCCGGACGCGCTGCGGGCCTTCGACCCGTCCCTCGCGGACCTGGACGACGACGCGCTGGACGCCTTCGTGCGCCGGTCCGCCGTCGCCGGGGCGCTGCCGCCGCTGCCGCCGGTCCGGTTCCGCTCCCGTACCGGCCGGGCGGCCGACCTCGTCGTCCACCCCGTACCGGCCCCCCGGTCCGCGCCCGTCCCGGCGGCGCCGGTCCGTGCCGCACTGCGCGCGGCGGCCGCCGCCGGGGCCTCGGTGATCGCCCTGACCGCCCGTACGGCCGCCGCCGGCGACTTCTCCGTCCCCGGCGTCCCCCTCACCCGGGGCGAGCACTTCGGGGGGCGGGACCTCGTGGCGAGTCCGGACGGCACGTCCCTGCCCCCGGGCTTCGCCCCGGCCGCCGGCGCCCTGCCCGGGGCGGTGGCGGAGGCCCTGCTGCTCGCGCTCTTCGGACCACGGGACGCGGCGGACGGTGCCGCCCTGCACGACCTGGCCGGCGAGCACGGCTTCCGGCCCGCGGGCTGACCGGCGATGACGGGACGACTCATCGACGGGGGCGGGGACCTGGGGGAGGCGACGCGGGCGCTGCTCGGGGCGCTGCGGCCGGACGGCGCAGCGGCCCTCGCGGCGGCGGTGGTCCATCCCCTGCTCCTCGCGGAGGCCGTGTCGCGGGCCGGACGCGCGCCCGCCGGATGGGCGGTCGAGACCTCGGCCGCCCTCCGCGAGGAGGTGGCCCGCCACAGCCGTGCGGCGGGCCCCGTGGAACTCCCCTCCGGTGCCCGGTTCGTGGAGGCTGTGGCCCTGTGGGCGGTCATCGCCCTGCACGACGGCCCACAGCCGCCGGGGGCGCTGCTCACGGAGGTGGACCGGATCACCGGGGAGTGCGCCCAGCTCGGCCTGGGCTCCGATGTGGTGCTCAGATATCTGCGCCTGGTCCATGCCGGGCTCAGCTCGGCCTTCTTCGGCCGCTGCACGGGCTCGGTGGGCGCCGCCGATCAGCCCGCCGTGATGCGGGAGCTGTCCGCCCGGCTCTTCGACGCCGTGGAGGCGGTCGCGTGCGCGGTGGCCGAGCGGTGGGGCGAGGCCCGCGACCGCTGGCTGAGCGGCGCCGACGCGCGGCGTTCCGCGCTGGTACGGGAGATCCTGTCCGGCACGGGGCTGCCGCCCGCCGCATCGCTGACGGCCCGCCTCGGTTACGACCTGACCAGGCGGCACCTCGCGCTGGTGCTGTGGTGCCGGGACCACCCGGGCAAGGGCTGCGCCCGGGACCCGGCCGAGTGGGCGCGGGTCCTGCTGGCGCGGGCGGGGTGCCCGTCGGTGCTCGTCGTACCCGCCGGGCCGTGCCGGCTGTGGGCGTGGGGCGCCAGGTCCGGCGGCGTGCCCGTCCCGGCCGTGACGGCGGACGACACCGGCGGTGTCCTCGCCGCCGTGGGTCTCCCCGGCCGGGGCGTCCCGGGCTTTCGCAGCTCCCACGCCCAGGCGTGCGCGGTGGAACGGGTGGTGCGTACCGCCGGTTCGGCTCCGGCGGTCTACGACTACCCCTCGGTGGAACTGGCGGTGCTGCTCGGCGACGACCTCGGCAACGCCGCCGGCTTCGTCGCCAGGGAACTCGGTCCGCTCGCCGCCGGGGGGCCCGCGACCTCCGCGCTGCGCACCACGGTCAAGTGCTACCTCGACCACGAGCGCAGTCTGTCGACCGCCGCCCGGCAGCTGCACGTCGCCAAGAACACCGTGGCGTACCGGGTGAAGAAGGCCGAACACCTCCTCGGCCGCTCGCTGCGGGTGCGGCCGCTGCGGCTCCAGGTCGCCCTGCATCTCGCGGAGACCCTGGGCACCGCCGTGCTCGCCGCGCCGGACTCCGGGCACACGTCCCCGCCGGTGTGACCGCCGTCGCACCCGGGTGCCGGAGCACCCGGGGCGCCGGCGCGGCCGCTGTCCGTGCCAGGTTCGGTGCCGGGGTCAGTGCCAGGGCGAGACCCCGTCGAGACCGAACAGGGAACGGCTGTAGTCCTCCACGATCACGGGGTGGTTGAGCATGGCGTGCCGACTGCCCGTCTCCAGGTCCCGCCAGTAGCGCTGGATCGGGTTGCTCTTGGCGAAGGCGCTGGTCCCGGCGATGTCGAGGAGGCGCTGTGTGCCCCGGCGGCTGCATTCCAGGGCGGAGGCGCTGTGCATCCGCAGCCGGGCCCGCTCGGCCCGCTCCAGCTCCTGGCCCCCGGCCCGGTCCAGGCCGTCGGCCGCGGCGCGCAGATGCAGCGTGGCGGTCTCCAGCAGATGGGTGGCCTCGGCGAACCACAGCCGTACGGCCGGTGAGTCCGCCGCGTTGTCGTAGGTGGAGTAGGCGATCTGCCGGCCCTTGTCCAGCGCCCGGCGGACCTCGTCCCACACCCCGCGCGCCGCGCCCACCAGCGCGGACAGCGAGTGCAGATTCCCCTTGACCAGGACGGTCGGGGAGAGGAGTTCGTCGTAGCGGCCGTCCTCGCGGCGCGCGGGCACCAGCGCCCGCCGCTCCGGTACGAACAGGTCGACCGCGGTCATGGCGTGGGTGCCGGTGCCCGCGAGCCCGGCCATGTGCCAGGTGTCCTCGATCTCCATCTCCTCCGGGCGGACCAGCGCGTCCACCGCGCCGACCTCCGCGCCGTCCTCGATGAGCGGGACGGCGGCGAGGAGCGCCCAGTCCGACACCCGGCAGCCCGACGCGTAGGGGAAGCGCCCGTTGATGACGAGGCCGTCCGCCACGCGCTGGGCCCGGCACCCGTGCGGACTGGCCGCCGAGAGGAGCACCGCGTCCGGGTTCTCCCCGAAGACCTCCCGGAGCCCTTCCTCGGGCAGCAGCAGGGCGAAGTCGGTGGACGCCGCGTGATTGGCGGCGATCCACCCGGTCGACGCGCAGCCGCGCCCGATCTCGGAGAGCACCTCGACCTGGCCGCGCACATCGACGGGGTGTCCGCCGAAGCGCTCGGGGAGGGTGAGGCGCAGCAGACCCGACTCGCGCAGGGCCCGCATGTTCGGCGCTACGACGTCGCGTTCGCTCTCGGTCCGCTCGGCATGGGAGCGGAACACCGGGATGAGGTCCCTCGCCCGGGAGAGCAACTCCTCGGGGGAGGGTGTCTGCTGGACGGCTCGGTCGACTGTCACGATGGCAGCTCCTCCTCGGGCGGGACGGGGTATCCCGTCGCGTGTCACCCAGTCAACCGCTGGACCGGCCGCCCGCGCTTGGTCCCGGAGTCCACATTCGGCACCGCACCTGGTCGGAGGGACCAGGTGCGGTGAGGGTGGCAGGAGGGCGGCGCCGCGGCCCACCAGGACCGCGTCACCCCCTCTCCATGGTGATAGCTTGTAACGAACGATGAGGGAGGGCATGGCGCGCATGGCGGAATCCGGGACGACCCCCCGCGAGCGATACCGGAACCAGGTCCGGGCGGAGGCCAAGCAACTGGCCTGGGAACAGATCGCGGCGGACGGCGCGTCGGCGCTCTCCCTCAACGCCGTCGCCAAGAGGATGGGGATGAGCGGCCCCGCGCTCTACCGCTACTTCACCGGCCGCGACGAGCTGATCACCGAGCTGATCCGGGACGCCTACCGCAGCCTCGCCGACACCTTCCGGGACGCGGCCGCCGCCGGGGCGGACCTGCCGGACCTGGCGCGCGCCCTGCGCCGCTGGGCCCTCGCGGATCCCCAGCGCTACTTCCTCATCTACGGCACCCCCGTGCCCGGTTATCACGCGCCCGCCGACACCACCACGATCTCGTCGGAGATCATGGCGACCCTCCTGGGCGTCTGCGGCGCCACGGACTCCCCCGCCCCCTTCGCCACGGCCCTGGCCTTCTGGACCCGGCTGCACGGAGTGCTCTCGCTCGAACTCGCGGGCCAGTTCGCCGGCATGGACCTGGACCCGGAGGCCCTTTTCGAGGCCGAGATCGCCACTCTGCGCTGACCGCTTCCGCCGCTCCCCGGCACGGCGGGCACGGCCGACGGTCAGCGGCCGGCGGTCAGCGGTCAGCGGTCAGCCAGGTGGTGGGTGAGGGTGAACGCCCGTTCCGCGGCGGCGGCCAGGGCCGTGTCGTCGCCGTCGGTGCCCGCCCAGGCGACGTGCCCGTCGGGGCGTATCAGGGCGGCGCGCACCGCGGCCCAGGCGCCCGGGGGCCCGTCGAGGGTTTCGGCGTGCACGACGAGGCCCGGCGCGGCCCGGTCCGCGAGGGTGTCGAACGCGCGGGCACCGGTCAGGTCGAGCAGGAGGCAGCCGTCCGGGCGGAGCCGGGAGAACAGACCGCTCCCCGAGCCGGTGAAGGACAGGTCGGGCGCGCGCGTCCCGGTGAGCGGGTGGGCGGCTGCGGGGTCCGGCGCGGGGTAGCGGATGTCGAGCCCGCCGAGGCGTTCGGCCAGGGCCCTGCTGAAGGCCGGCTGGGTGGCGATCATCCTGTTGAGCAGGGAGCGCAGGGCGAGGGCTTCGGTCGTGAAGCCGGTCACCAGGGCGGTCTGGGCGCGGCTGTGCTCCATCAGCTGGACGCCGACGGGGTGGCGCTCGGCGTGGTAGGTGTCGAGCAGGGCGTCACCGGCGTGGCCCCGGATGGTGGCGGCGAGCTTCCAGCCGAGGTTGTGCGCGTCCTGGATGCCGACGTTCATCCCGACACCACCGGTCGGGAAGTGCTGGTGGGCGGCGTCACCGGCGAGCAGGACCCGGCCCCGCCGGTACCGGTCCGCCAGCCGGGTGGCGTTGCCGAACCAGGAGAGCCACACCGGGTCCCGCATCCCGAAGTCCTCGCCCGCGATGGCGATGGTCTTGGCCCGCAGCTCCTCCAGGGTCAGCTCGCCGTGCCGTTCCGTCGCCAGGCTGTCGGGGCTGAGCCCGACGAGGCGGTTGCGCCCGTCGGGCAGGGGCGCGACCATGACTCCGCCCCGGGGCCCGAAGGTGCTGAACCCCAGCCGGGGCGGGGAGTCCAGGGTGACGTCGCCGAGCCAGCCCTGGACGGTGGTGGGCGTGCCGGGGAAGTCGATCCCGGCGGCGGTGCGGACGGTGCTGCGGGTGCCGTCGCAGCCGACGATGTACGCGGCCCGGAGTTCGAGGGGCCCGCCGGGCCCCTCGACCCGGACGGTCACCGACTCCGGGTGCTCGGTGAATCCGGTGACGCGGTGCCCGCGCACGATCCGCGCGCCGAGCGCGTTCGCGCGCTCCTCCAGCAGTTCCTCGGTCCGCGCCTGGGGCAGGGCGAGGGTGTACGGGAACGGGGTGTCCAGCGCGCGGAAGTCGAGCCGGTCGTCGAGCATCGCGAAGTGTCCGCTCGGGATCGGCAGGCCCTCGGCGAGAAAGGGCCTGTGCACCCCGCGTGAGGCCAGGACCTCGATGGTGCGCGGGTGGATGGTGAGGGCCTTGGAGCGCTGGTCGATGTCCGTGCGCTCCTCGACGACGGTGACGGAGACGCCACCCAGCCGCAGTTCGGCGGCGAGCCAGAGCCCGACCGGGCCCCCTCCCACGATGACGACCTGCTGCTCCTGCCGCGTCTGCTCTGTCTGCTGTTCCATGCAACACCCCTAGGTCAGTGACCAATAGCGTGTTTCGCAGTAAACTAGGTCAATGACCAATACGCAAGGGAGCGGGGATCGCGGCCCACGGCTCGACCCCGCGACGGTGATCCGTGCCGCGCTGGAACTGCTGGACGAGAAGGGCCTGGACGCCCTGTCCACCCGGGCGGTCGCCGACCGGCTCGGCGTTCGGATGAACACCGTGCTGTGGCATGTGAAGACCAAGGCCCGGATGCTGGACCTGATGGCGGACGCCGTCATCGGCGAAGCCCCGCTCGACGGCCTTCCGGACCCCTGGGACGCACGCGTCCGCGAACTGGCCCGCCGCTACCGCCGCGCCCTGCTCGCCCACCGCGACGGCGCCGCGCTCGTCGTCGGCACCTTCGCCGCCGAAGCGCAGACCCTGCGCTTCGCCGACACCCTGGTCCAAGCCCTGCTGGACGGCGGCCTGGAGGAGCGCGAGGCCGCCTGGACCACATGGACGATCGTCTACTTCGCCCTCGGGCTCACCCAGGAGGAACAGGCCGCGGCCCGGCAGCCGCTGGACGGCATCCTGGAGAACGCGGTCTGCGGACAGGCCCACCCCGCCCTCCACCGCGCCCTCGCCCATCTCGGCCCGGAGTCGTTCGGCGAGCGGTTCGAGTTCGGCCTGTCCAGGATCCTGCCGACGGGGGGCGAACCTAGGTGAGTTCCGCCGCCTTGGTCGTGGCGCACTGCTTCATCGCGTCCCAGATGCCCTCGCCGAGGCTCTCGAAGAGCTTCTCCGGGTTGTCCTCCAGGTAGCCGACGATGTCGTCCCACTTCTCGATGCCGAACGTCAGGTCCAGGTCGAACCCGACCAGATGGACGCCCGCGAGGTAGGCGTCGCAGCCGGCCGTCAGGTGCAGATTCGCACCACTGGAGTCGACCTTCAGGTCGAAGCCGCCGTTCGCCTCGATGCCGACCAGGGTGCCGCCGGCGATGGGGATGCCCCCGAGGAGGGCGCCCCGGGGCAGCTCGACGCCGAAGTCCAGGCCGACGCCGGCGGCCGCGTGCAGGCCGCTGCCGGTGTCGAGGGTGCAGGTGACCTCCGATCGCAGGATGCCCAGGACATCGGCTTCGAGGGTGAACGCGAAGCCGTCGGCGCCCAGCAGGGCCTCGACGGCGACGGAGATCCCGAGGAGGGCGACCTTCCCGGAGAGGTAAAGGATCTTCTCCGGGAGGTGGTGTTCCTTGATGCCCCGGGTGTCCAGGAGGTACTGGGGGCCCTTGGTGCCGTCCTTGTCCGAGAGGGTGAACCACTCCCCGATGGTGAGGGGCTGCGCTATCGCACTGCTGGCGTAGAGGCCGTCGTTGCCGATGCCGACCTCGAAGCGCCAGTTGTTGCCGAAGAAGTCGATGTTCCCCTTGCCGTAGTAGCCCTGGTCCCAGTGCTCGTCCAGCGGGCTCGTCCAGCCGCCGGGGACGGTCACGGCGCAGAGGCTCAGCTCGTGCAGCACGATCTTCTTCAGGAAGGCGAGCGCGTCCGGCGGGGAGACGACGATCGCCAGGATGTCCCACAGGGAGACGCCCTTGTCCTGGTCGGCGGTGGTGAGGGAGAACCGGAACACCGTGACAAAGGGTTCCGGCTCCAGTCCGCCGACGACATCCAGCTCCAGATCGGCCGGGCCGATGGTGATGGACCCGCCGAAGCCCAGGGTGAGACCGCTCGTGCCGCCGCCGATCTGGGCCCAGAACGCCTCGATGTCGAAGCCCTCGATACCGAAGGCGTTCTTCCAGGCGGGCCCGGGTGGCGGGGTGTCGGCCTCGACGAGGCGGCGGGCCGCGTCGTGCACGAGCCGCCCGCCGACGCCGGTCACCAGGGTGGCGGGGAGGACCGTACGGCCCCGTCCCTCCAGCGCGAAGGCCAGGTGGCCCGGGGCGGGCTGCCCGGCGGCCGTGCCGAGGGCGGCGTCGGCGGGCTGGAGGGTGAGGAAGAGGGAGAAGCCCTCCTCGGACACCGATCCCCCGGCCGCGAACCGCAGCAGGGTCTGTGGTGCCGAACCCATCGCGGGCACGGTGAAGTTCCACGAGGTCGTGAGGGCGATCCTGAGCTGGGCCGGCTGGATCTCCACCGCCAGCCCGCCGAAGCCCGCCCGCAGCCTCTGCTCGGCCACGGACGCCCTGAACACCGAGTTCCGCACCGGTGAGGTGAGGACGGCCTCCAGCTGGACCCCGGTGGCGACGCCCTCGAAGAGGGCCTTCAGGGGCTCCAGCGGTCCGGTGAAGCCGATCTCGGTGAAGAAGGTGAGGCCCTTGTCCAGGGTGGCCGGGAGCGTGTCCGGGGCGGAGCCCGCGTCGAGGGTGACACCGTCGGCGGAGCAGACGGCCAGGCCGGACTTGGCGAAGGTGATGTCCCCGAGAAGGCCCAGGACCTCGGACCAGCCCGGGACCTGGTTCGGCGCCCATGTCCAGCCGTCCTGCCAGATGGCGGCGGCGAACTGGGTGCCGGATGCGCCCTTCGCGGCCTTCCCGGCCAGGGTCAGCGCGGTGGATCCGGAGAAGTCGACGGTGCTGCCGACCGTCAGCTCGTGGCCCGTGCCCTCGTCGGGCTCGCTCGCCTGGGCCCCGCCGAGGCGGAGTCTCACCGTCGAGTCACGCAGCTCGACCCGGGGCAGGCCGTCGGGCAGGGGCACGTCGATACGGCAGGCGAGCGCTTCGAGGAGGGCGGTCAGGTCGGTCTCGGGGAAGGTGCCGCCGAGTTCGAAGGTGCCGGGAAGGTGCCAGGCGGCGTCGAAGACGATGCTGCCGTCGCCGCCGGCCGGGCCGAGGCTCGCCTGCCCGGCGAGGGTGCCGGTGGTCTTCGCGGCGGCATCGGCGAGGACCGCGGGCCGCACCGTCGTCCCGCCGTCCCCGGGGGCGGCCGTCTCCTCCTTCTTGCGTTCCACCTCCAGGGTCACCTGGTCGAGTTGGAGGCGGGTGGCTCCGATGTCGATGTGCCACTCGGTGACCACGGTGGCCGACAGCCCGTACTCGCCGCGGGTGGGTACGGCCGTGCCGTGGAACTTCTTCAGCGTCAGGTCCGGTACGCCGCTGAGGTCGGCGCCCGGGAGGACGTGCCGGAGCACGTCCGCGAGCCGCGCGGGTGTCCCCTCGTCCAGGGTCAGGTCGAAGCTGCCGGGCGGGATCGCCGCCGACGCGTGCAGGGCGACGGCGCCCGCCACGGTGAAGTCGCCGTATCCGGTGACGGTGGCGGAGCGGGCCTGCCGGAGCGGTGCGGTGACGGTCAGCCGGGCGCCGACGCCCGTCACGGCGAGGTCGTCCCCGGCGATGGGCCAGGAGATCCCGGGCTTCGCCGAGGCCCCGACGGTGATCGCGGCCAGGGCCGCGGACAGGCCGTCACCGATCTTCGTCCGGTCCAGGGTGACGCCGACATCGGTGAGCACGACGGTGTCACCGAGGGTGAACCCCTGGTCGGTCAGCTGCCGCACGGCCACGCCCGTGCCGTACCACCCTGCGAGGACGGGCGTG
The DNA here is from genome assembly GCF_034961445.1 of Streptomyces yaizuensis. NCBI lineage: Bacteria > Bacillati > Actinomycetota > Actinomycetes > Kitasatosporales > Streptomycetaceae > Streptomyces > Streptomyces yaizuensis. The sequence goes on along the minus strand of NZ_BSBI01000001.1, from coordinate 859,285 downwards.
CCCACATCCCCGGCCGGCAGCGCGTCCACGGCGAGCACGACCTCGTTCCCGTCCGCGGGCAGAGCCACCGAGAGGGCCGCTCCGACGCCCTCCCCCAGGACGAGGTCCGCGGCCAGGCGCAGCCCGTACGCCAGGGGGGCGCCCTCGCCATGCGACCCCGCCCGCAGGGAGAAGTCACCGCCGAACTCCTGCGACGGCTCGGGTACGGAGCTGAGCGCGATCTCCGTCACGACCCCGGCGCCGACGGGACGGCGCAGCACGGGACCGGTCAGCGAGAGGGCGGCCCGCGGGCCGCGTACCAGGGCGACGAGGGTGCCGAGCGGCTGCGGGTCCAGGACAGAGGGCGCGTGGAAGGTGAGGCCCTGGCCGAGGGCGGGGCGGCCGTCGCGGGCGGGGCGGGGCACGGAGGTGAGCAGCAGTTCGGGCCGGGGGTCGCCGAAGGCGAGGCCGGCCAGGTCGCTGCCCCCGGTGTCGGGGAAGGAGACCGCGAACGTCCAGTCCGCGGGCGTCGCCAGGGGGAGGAAGAGGGTCGGGTCCCCGTCGACGGGGTCGAGTCCGAACTCGATGCCGGTGATCCGGGCGCGGGTGAGGCCCAGGGCATCGAGTTCGCCGCCCACGACGACGGTGTTCGTCTCCGGGTGGTCCTCGCGGTGGAGCGCTGTGACCGTGAGGGTGCCGGCGTCGAGCCAGGTGCCGATCAGGGCGGCGGCCGGGCCGCTGCCGAGGTCGGCCGCCGCGAGGGTGAGGGTGTCGCCGGTGGTGTGCCGGTCGAGCAGTGCTTGGAGTTCGGTGAACCGCATGCGGGTGGCCTTCCGGGCGGGGGCGAGCCGGCGTACGGGAAAAGGGGCGTACGGGAGCGGGGGCGGGCCGCTCGGCGCCCGGTCCCACCCCGCGCGGCGGTCAGTCCGCCAGCTTCTGGGCGATCACCTTGCGGGCGTTGTCCGTCAGGGCCTTGGCGATGTCGTTCCTGCGTCCGTCGATGCCGTCCTGGACGCCCTGGATGAAGCCGTCCTTGATGTCCTTGGTGTTGAGGATGGTGTGCACGGCGTCGTCGGGCAGGCCCTCGACATGGACGCCGATGTCGACCTGGTCCCGGTCGATGCCGGCGGCGACCGAGCGCAGGCCGATGGTGAGGGAGTCGGCGTCGGGCCCCGAGAAGGACAGTCCGAGGGCCACGGAGGGCTGTTGCGCGGTGGTGGTCATGGTGCCGTCGAGGTGGTCGCCGGACTTGACGAAGGTCGCCACGACCGAGGCGGCGATGGTGATCGGTGTCCGGGAGATCCGGCCGAACCTCAGGGTCGCGTCGACGCCTTCCGCGACGAGGGCGGCGTCCTCGGCCGGGACGAGCACGTCGGCGATGCCGCTGATCGTGACGTCGTTGAGGGTGAAGTTCACCGGGACGCCCATGACCTGCTGGTCGCCGAGGTCGATCGTGTCGATCGACAGGGGGTCCAGCCGCGGATCGCTGGACGACCGGACGACGGTCGGCGGGTAGAAACCGGAGTCCGTGTCGTTGACCGAGGCCCGCACCCGGTCGAGGAGGTAGACCTCCAGGGGGCCGTCGCCCGCCGGCGGCCGGCCGCTGTCCGCCGGGAGCGCGCCCGTGCCGAAGACGTCGTCCAGGGCCTGCGCCAGCTGTTCGGTGACGGAGCCGGAGAACTGGGTGCGGAAGTCGTCCGCGTCGAGGGTGGCGGCGAGCCTGGTGGTGAGGGCCTCGGCGGCGTCGGGGCTGTTGAAGGCCAGGACGGCCGCCCCGATCCACGCCTTGCGGTTGCCGTCGGTGATCGTGTCGCCGTCGATCGTGAGCCGGTCCTGATCGAGGGTGTACACCGGGGTGGAGACCACGGTGACGGACTCGACCGTCACCGTCGCCGTGCGGCCGGACCCGGAGCCGGTGGTCCCGATGCCCAGCAGAACGTCGAACACCAGCTCCTCGATGGTGAACAGGAACTCCCCGCTGCCCGCGATCGTCTGGGACGGCCATTCCACCCCGTACGGCTCCAGGCCGTCGGCACGGACCGTGGTCGGCTGCTTCAGCGAGGCGTCGAGGACTTCCGCGGCGCCGGCCGAGTCCGGGTCGTCGATGACCACGACATGCTGGACGAGCCGGTAGGAACCCTCGACGGTGATCTTCGGCTGGTAGCCGTGGCCGTCGTAGGCGCCGGTCGTGACCCGTACGGTGCCCCGGTAGCCGTTGTCCGTCGCGGTGATGCCGCTCAGTTCGCCCACGGACGCGTTCGGCAGGCCGGTGACGGTGACGGAGGACAGGGTCAGCGCGGGGTACTGGTCGCCGGGGTCGCGCTGGCTGTCGAAGTCGTCCAGGCTGTCCGGTATTCCGCCCGCCCCGTCCCTGGTGGCGCGGTCGTAGGCGCTGCCGACGAAGTTCCACCAGCCGACGGCGATGGAGTCGGCGATCGTCGTGCCCGCGTCGCCCGGCAGCTCGCCCAGCTCCCAGGTGTCCACCGTCAGCGGTGACAGGCCGCGCCCGTCGGGGGTGCGGACCCCTTCCAGGACTTTCGGCAGCCAGTAGCGGCTGTCCGGGTCGTTGAGCCGCTTGCGCAGGGTGGCGTAGACGAAGTCGACCAGGGCCTCGGTCATGGCGGTGCTCCTTCTCGGGGGTACGGGTGAAGAGGGCCGGCGGGACGGGTCAGGGCCTTCGGTCGACGACGTGCAGCGCCAGATCCTCCAGGGCGTACCGGTAGGCGCTCGCGGGGAAGGGCCGCAGCAGCTCGATGGCTTCCAGGGCCTGGGTGCGCGCGTCGGCGTAGGCGCGGGCGAAGCCGGTGGTCGCGCGGACCTGGGCGACGCACCGTTCCAGCTCCCCGGCGGCCAGGGGCTCCCCGCGCATCACCCGGGTCACCCGGTGGTCGGGCCCCAGCTCCTCCATCGCGTAGACGAGGGGCAGTGAGGCACGGCGGCGCAGGAGGTCCATGCCGCGCGGCTTGCCGGAGTCGGCTTCGTCCTGGGCCAGGTCGAAGAGGTCGTCCATGACCTGGAGCGCCCGGCCGAGGCGGCGGCCGGCGAAGCCCGCGCGGCGGGCGTCGCCGGTGCGCCCGCCGGCGAGGGTGACGCCGGCTTCGGCGGCCAGGCCGAAGAGGACGGCGGTCTTGCGGTCGGCGGTGCGCCAGTAGTGCTCGATCAGCCGGGCCGGTTCCTGGTTCAGGTCGGTGCGCAGTTCGTCCAGTTCGCCGCAGCCGATCTGGAACGCGGTGTCGAGGACCAGCTCGATCAGGGCCATGTCGCGGTCCCGGTCGACGGTCCTGACGAAGCCCCGGATGGCCTGGACGAACTGGAGGTCGCCGACGAGGACGGCGGTCTCCATGCCGCGTGCGGCGTTGACGGACGGCAGCCCGCGGCGCAGTGCCGAGCCGTCGATGACGTCGTCGTGGATCAGGGTCGCCACATGCAGCATCTCCAGGGAGACCGCTCCTTGCAGCACCTTCCCCGGCAGGGGCGCGGAGCCGAGGACCATGCGCGCGGCGAGCAGCAGGACGGCCGGGCGGATGCGTTTTCCCTGCTGGTAGAGGGCGCGTTCGGTGTCGCTCAGATAGTCCTGCTGGGGGGCGAGCGCTTCGTCGAGTACGGAGGCGAAGGGCGGCCGGTCGCCGGCCAGCGGCCCGGCCCAGATCCTGGCGGTGGCGTCCTCGGCGGGGGCGCTCGTGTCGAGGATGAGCACGGGTCAGGACCGTCCGTCCCCGGGGAGGCCGAAGCCGGCGATGCCGGTGAGGGCCGCGTGCCGCAGGGTTTCGGCGATCGCGTCGCGGAGCAGTTCCTGGACGAACCGCATCGTCCGCAGCCGTTCCCTGGCGATGTCGCCGGCCGGGCCCTGCCAGTCGGCGTCGTCGATGTGGAGGGCGAGGGCGGGCAGGGTGACGGTGGCGTCGCCCCGGTCGGGGCCGACGGTGATCCGGGCGTCGTCCAGGCGGGCGTGGCAGTCGCCCCAGTGGAGGGTGTCGGTCGCCGCCGCCTGTTCCCGCGCCCTGTCCTCGTAGGCCTCCTTGCCGAACTGCCGGTAGCGCTCCCGGTGTTCGGTGGAGAGCGGGAACCACTCGTCGGGTTCGTCCTCGGGGGCCGTGGTGTAGGTGCCGTTGACCAGTCCGATGTAGCGCTGCCGTTCCTCGCGTGTGACGGCGCGGACCTCGCCGGAGTGTTCTTCGACAGCGGTGTAGACCTGCTGATGGGTCATGTGGCTGATCCGCTCGCCGTCGTTGCCGGTGTCCTTGACGGCCGTGGCGAACTGCTGGGCGGCGTCCAGGGCTTCGCCGTACCTGTCCTGGTCCTCGGGGGCGGCTTGGTCCGACTCGAAGGACAGGGCGCTGGTGACATTGACGTACTGGATGAACGCGTGCGCGTTGTAGGTGGTCCCCTGGTCGGGGTCGGTCCAGTCGTTGACGGGGTCCGTGCTGTCGGCCGGTGCCTGGAGATCGGTGGTGGCGTAGGTCTGCTCGGACATGCGCCGGGTGACGCCGTTCCTGCGCCAGTTCTTCCTCAGGGTGCTGGAGGTGTCGAAGATGTCGTAGAAGGTCTCGTTGTTCTTGCCGTAGGTGATGAGCAGCTGCTGTCCGTTCTCGGTCCGCATCAGCTGGTCGCGGTGGGTGTCGGCGCGGTCGCGCCACTTCTGGAGGGTCGCGTCGTCCGGCGGGACGGGCGTGACGGAGGGGCGGCTGATGGCGGGGAGGGTGGGCTGCTGGGCCTCGTCGGAGAGGGGACGCAGGTTGCCGGCGGTGTCGAGGTCGCGGATGTCGTCGGGGCGGGCGTCGAGCGCGTACCGGCCGGTGAGGACGAGTGCCGGGACGCGATAGGTGCCCTCCTGCCCGGGGACGGCCTGCGGCGGCCCCTCGGCCCGGATGCGGAGCGCGCCGAAGCGGATGCTGAGGGAGCCGGTGGGGTATCCGACGGTGCCGGGCATCTCCACGGTGCGGGCGAGGGGGTAGCCGGGGGTGTCCGCGAGATACAGGGCGTCGGCTGCGGGGTACGGGGTGCTCACGTACGTCTCCTGCGGTGAGTCGGACCGGTGGACAGGGAGCGCGGGTCAGGAGACGTCGGCCGTCCCGCTGATCATGAGCATGCCGTCGTGGTCGCCGAGCTGCGGTGCTGCCAGCCGGATCTGGACGGTCGCGCCGCCGACGGGGATGGAGCAGCCGATCGGCGTGTTGAGCGGGATGTCGGGGGTCAGCCCTTCGGTCTTCTCCCTGACGAGGTCCGGGGCCTTTTTGGCGAGGTCGTTGACGAGGCCCGACAGCACGTCGGCGAGGGGCGTCTTCGGGGTGAAGGTGACCTGGTCGAGCTTGACGTCCGTCACCTGCACGGTGAGCGCGGTGTCCGTGATGGCGGTGGCCTGCACCGTGACCACGGGCGGGTCGGGGGTGTAGGAGACGTCGAATTCGATGGGGGCGTCTGCCATGCTGGGGCCTCTCCTGACTGGTCGGTGCGCCGGCGTGACCCGTGGACGGTCGGGTCAGGATTCGTGGCCCGCCTTGGTCAGGGCGCAGCCTCCGCTGCCGTCCGGGGACATGGGGACCAGGTCGAGTTCGACATGCCAGTCGATGTCGACTCCGGCCGACGCGGTGGTCGGGTCGGTGCCGACGGTCACATCGACGGCCTTCCGGAAGGTGGCGTCCCACTTGGCCGAGGCGACGAACTGGATGGTTTTGCTGTCGTTGGCCAGCTGCTTGTCGTCGAACTGCTTGATGGTGGCTGTCAGGAGTGTGGTCAGCAGGCCTGGGCTGATCAGCGTGAACACCTCGTTGTCCGTCGGCCAGTCGGCCGGCTCGGCCGGCTCGGCACGCGCCGCGCGGGCCTGTTGGACCGTGACCGTCGACGCGAGGACCAGGTGCGTGGGGACGACGTCCACCAGGACGAGGTTCAGGGCGACCGTCTGCCCGAAGAGGTTCTGGGCGGGGATCTTCAGCCCGGTGAGCAGGTTCGTTCCCTGCTGGAGGAGGACGGGGACCACGACGTTCTTGATGATGATGCTGGTCGGGCCGGCCGGCAGGTTCTCCAGCCAGACGCCCAGGGGGACGGCGGTGATCCCGCCGCCGTCCACCGTCAGTTGCAGGGCCACCGTGACCTTTCCCGTGACGCGGGGAAGGGCCGTGCCGCCGATGGTGCAGTCCGCCTGGAGCTGCTGGGCGACGACCTGGAGCACTCCGGAGTCCGGGAGGGTGGTGACGCCGTCCGGCTTGATCATCTCGTCCCAGAGTTCCTGGTCGGGCGGGGCCAGGGTCAGGGCGGGGGCGTCCAGGAAGTCCCAGGCGAAGGTGTAGGTGATCCCCTCGATGGGGTCCGGGGTCTCACTGCCCCGGAACGCGTCGCGGTGCCCGTCGTGGGCCGTCAGGAGGCCGGAGTTGATGGCGTCGGTACCGACTCCGACCGCGAGATCGTACGTTGAGTCGCTCACGCCGCCATCCAAAGGCACCCCCGGCGGCCGCACCACAGCTTCCCCTGCGCTGTCGCAAAACGGCGCTCGGGCGGTTTCGATCGCGCCAGTTTGCACTCCGGCGCACCCGGGGCGCGAAGGTCCGGAGCGTACGGGTGGAAATACGACATGACCAGGAGTGACATCCTTCCGTTTCGCCCTGTTCACCACTGGTTCCTCACCATCGAATTCGGTCGCCTTGGCAGGAAACAAAGGCTTGTTATCGGACATGTCGTTTTCCGGGATGTCTGCCTCCGCATCCGCGGGGCCGTTGCCGGATCGGCGGCACCGGTCGATGATGTGAGGCCGCCGACGGCGGAACGGTGTCGCCGGCCGTGCGCTCCGCCGAAGGACCGGGCGGCGCCCGGGCACGGCCCCATGACCATCACCTCGGACAGAGGAAGTGGGAACATGACGTACGACCTTGCGGTCGGAGCCGATGTCAGCATCGTGAACAGGGTGGCGGAGGAGGTCTACGGCCAGCTGTACCCGCAGTACTTCACCGGTTCCCTGCCGTACGACGCCGGGGGCACCCCCACCACGGTGACGTGGGACGTCAGGACCGCGCCCGTCTTCGACCTCACGTCGCCCGCGTACTCCGACGAGGAGCTACGGGCGCACTTCACCCAGGGCGCGGCCGGGCCCTCCGGGGCGGGCCGGAGCGTGCGGTTCACCGAGGACGAGGTGGCGGAGCACGCCGCCGCCCTGGGGGCGTCGCTGGACGGCAGGACCTTCCAGGCCGTCCTGCATCAGGTCCACGTCACCGTCGACACCGGTGACGGTGAGGACCTGGTGCAGGGAGAGGTGACCGTGACGGTGGACATCCAGGCCAGTACGTCCCGGTCGGGCCTGCTCACCCTGAACCCCGTCAAGGCCGTGGCCAGTGACTCGACCGAGGTCCAGAAGGTGATTCTGGACAATGTCGTACTGCCCGCCGTCCTCGACCAGGCCCGTGGGATCCTGTCAGGCATCGAGGTGCCCGCGCCGGACATCCCGCTGCTGAATCTGTCGGCGCCGGTCCCCGTCATCCAGCCGGAGCAGGCCGTGGCCGCCATGAACCTCGTGGAGCACGGCGTTCCGCAGCCGCCCTTCCCGGACGACTGGCCGACGGGCCCGTTCTTCGCCCTGATCGGCACGGACACGGTCCAGCGGATCACCGAGGCGGCCACCGCCTACCTCGAAGGGCAGTCCTTCCCCGCCGGGGACTCGGCGGACTTCGTGGTCGGCACCGGCTACTACCAGGCGACGATCGTCATCGACGAGGTGCGGTGCGAGGTCCTGGACACCGAGGTCCCGACGGTGAGCGTGCAGGCCTCCGTCACCGGCAGCGGAAGCGCGGGCATCAAGTGGCTGTGGGGCGGATCGACCGACGCGTTCTACGATCTGCGGCTGGAGCCCGATCCCACCGTCACGCTCACCCTGTCGATGTCCGGGACCACGCTCACGGCCACGACGGACCGGGTCAGCTCCTTCGACCTGGAGATCTATCCCCACGACGACCTCGTCAGCATCATCGCCTCCTGGGTGGCCGACGCCCTCTCGTCCACCCTCGGCGGGCTCGTCGGCGACGCCTTCCAGGGCATCGCGTTCACCCTGGGCGACCTCCCGGCCGTCACCATCGACGTGGACCCGGTCCGTCTCGCCGTGACACCGACGGATCTCTCCCTCGGCCGCTTCGGCGACGCCCTGTCCCTCCAGGGCGACATCTCCATCGACGGCCGGTAGGACCTGTCCGACGCGGGGGTACGGCGCGGGCCGGCGGCGAAGTCGAGGAACCGCTCGATCCCGCCCGCCGCGTCGCCCGCGGCCAGTGCCTGCTGGAAGCCGGCCGGCACACGGGTGGTCCACGGGTCCCGGACGTCGGGCTCGCCGGTCCCCGCCCCACTGACCACCAGGGCCCGTACCAGCCCGGGGTGTTCCAGCGCGGTGTCGGTGGCGATGCCCCCACCCATCGGCGGGCCGCCCGATTCGCCGTAGTGCCGGATGAATTCGGCACCTCGGTGACCCAGATCACGGCGCACCGACGGCGACCTCCCCGCTTCACAGAAGGAAAGGGGCCGGTCACGGTCCGAAGGCATCGGTGGTACGTGGGAGTCGGCCCACGCCGCTCCCGTTCGCGTCCGGTCCGGGCCGGTCCGGCTTCCCGCGGCACCTGCCGGACAGGTCCCCGGGGAGCTGGAGCGGACAGCCATGCGACCTTCACCGCCGCAATCATGCGGAGGCTTCAACTCCTCTTCCGGCCCTCTTGTGAAGATGATCATCCGTGACCTAGAGTCCGGCGCGATCAGGGAACCCGCATCACACCAGGGGCTTTTCGTGCGCAGAACCGCGCTACCGGTCATCGCCGCCGACCTCCGGCCCACCTGCACCGGGAAGCCGGCCGCCCCGGACGTCCCGCCGGGCGGCCCCGCGCGCCCGGCCGCCGGGGGCGGCACGCACGACCACGGCCCGATCACCGCGTACCTCCTGACGCTCCGCACCTGAGGTGAAGGCCGGGCGGGGAAACGATTCGTCACCCTGACCGTCCCTGACTGTCCCTGTCCCTGACCCTGACCCGTCCCTGCCCGGGCCCGCCCGCGTGTCCTCCTGCGTCCGTGCCCGGGCCCGTCTCTCCCGGGAGCCCCTTTGAACAGACCGATATGGACCACGGTCGTCACGGCGCTGATGACCGTCACCCTCGGCGCGGCGCCGGCCCAGGCCGCCGAGCCGCCGACCGCCCCCGCGCAGGCCCCGTCATCACCGGCTCCGTCATCGGCGGCACCGTCATCACCGGCCCCGTTCGACCCGCCGCTGTACGACAAGACGTCCGGCGGCGGCACCGTCCGCGTCAACGTCGTCACCGGGAACCGCACGGACCTGGCCGGCGCGGCGACCGCCGGGCGGACCCTCCAGTCCTTCGACACCCTGCCGGTCGTCACCCTGAAGGTCGACAGGAGCGGCCTGGACACACTGGCCGCCCAGCCGGGCGTGGTCAGCGTCACCGAGGACATCCCGGTGCCGCCGGCGCTGGACCAGAGCGTCCCGCTCATCGGCGGCGGCACGGCGCACGCGGCGGGCAGGACCGGTACGGGCAGCGCGGTGGCGATCCTGGACACGGGTGTCGCCGCCGGCCATCCGTTCCTGGCCGGCCGGGTCGTCGCCGAGGCGTGTTTCTCGCAGAACGATCCCGACTACTCCGCTTCCAGCCTGTGCCCCGACGGCACCGAGCGGCAGGAGGGCCCCGGCGCCGCCGACCCGTCCACCGCGGCCTGCGCGGCGATCGCCGCCTGCGACCACGGAACCCATGTGGCCGGTGTCGTCGCGGGCCAGGGCACCGGCGTCGCCGGGGCCCCCGCGTCCGGTGTCGCCCCCGGCGCCGACATCATCGCCATGCAGGTCTTCAGCAGGTTCACCTCCGAAACCCGCTGCGGGCTCGGCGCCGCACCGTGTGTGCTCAGCTTCACCAGCTCACAGCTGGCAGCGCTGGAGAAGGTGCTCCAACTCCGGCAGTCGGGCACGCCCGTCGTCGCCGCGAACCTCAGCCTCGGCAGCGGCCAGTACACCACCGCCTGCGACGGCGACCCGCGCAAGCAGGCCATCGACAACCTGCTGACCGCCGGTGTCGCCACCGTGGTCGCGGCCGGGAACAACGGCTACGGTGCCGCCGTCAACGCCCCCGCCTGCATCTCCTCGGCCGTCGCGGTCGGCTCCACCACCATCGGCGACGAGCTGTCCTCCTTCTCCAACCGGGGACAGCTGCTGGACGTCCTCGCCCCCGGCAGCGGCATCGTCTCCTCCGTCCCCGGCGGCGGCTACGCCGCGAAGGACGGCACCTCCATGGCGGCGCCGCACGTGGCCGGCGCCCTCGCGGTACTGCGGCAGGCCCACCCCGGCAGGAGCACCGCGTACCTCCAGTCGCTGCTGAAGACCACCGGCAAGCCCCTCGCCTACCCGGGTGCGGAGACCTCGCGTATCGACATCGGCAAGGCGCTCGGCAGGACCCCGGCCGGCGACTTCGACGGCGACGGCCGCAGTGACATCGCCACCTGGTACGACTACGCCGACGGTCAGGACGGCGTGCACCTGTGGTCCGGTGGCGCGGACGGCAGGCTCCAGGCGCCGGCCCCCGCCTACACGGCCGCCGCCGGCACCTGGGACGCGTCCCGCACCAAGCTGGTCACCGGCGACTTCAACGGCGACCGCCGCGGCGACATCGGTCTCTTCTACGGCTACGCCTCCGGCGAGGTCAAGCTCTTCACCAAGCTGGGCAAGGGGGACGGCACCTTCGCCCCGGCGTCCGTGTCCTGGACCGCGACCGACTGGACCTTCGCGTACATGAACCCCCGTACCGGCGACTTCAACGGCGACGGCCGCAGTGACATCGCCGTCTGGTACGATTACGCCGACGGCAGCGACAAGGTCTTCACCTTCCTCGCCCGCCCGGACGGCGACTTCGCCCACCCCTTCTCCTCCTGGCACCGCGACACGGGCTGGACCTTCGCCAACATGAAGCTGACCAGCGGCGACCACAACGGCGACGGCCGGGACGACCTGGCGGCCATGTACTTCTACAGCACCGGCGAGGTCAAGGTCTTCACCTTCCCCGCGCTGGCGACCGGAGGCTTCGACAACGCCCAGATCACGGGCTACACCAGCACCACCTGGGGTTCGAAGGAGCGGACCAGCACGGTCTCCGGTGACTTCGACGGCGACGGCCGCGACGAGGTCGCCGCCTGGTACGACTACGCCGACGGCACCGACGCCGTGATCACCTTCTCCCCGGACGCGCAGGGCGCACTGGGCGGCCGCACCGTTGCCTGGCAGACCGCCGCCGGCCACTACACCCGCGACAATCTGACGCTGACCAGCGGCGACTTCAACGGGGACGGCCGCGACGACCTCGCCTGCCTGTACGGGTACAGCGATGGCTCGATCAAGATGATCACCTGGCCGGCCAAGCCCACGGGCACCTTCCACGAGCCCCTGCACGGCGCCGGGAAGGCCACCGGCTGGAACTACGGCCATATGCGCGTGTTCACCCCGTAACCCTCCCCCTGCATCACCGTGGCCCCGGAACACCTCCGGGGCCACGGCCGATTCCGCCGGGAGTACATGCGTTGCCACTACAGCAACAACAGTTGCCGCAGTGCGCGCGGTGGGCGCAGCCTGATGTCTCGTCACAGAACGCCGGTGCAGAGCACCGGCACAGACATCGACTTCGCTGGCGAAGGGGGCCACATCATGACCACCCGTGAAGGCACTGGAACGGCATCGGGCACCGGCGGCACGACGCCACCCGGCGACCGCGTCCACCACATCCGCTCCGGTGAGCTGGACGGCTGGACCGCCATCAGCGGTGCCACGGTCGGCTCGAAGGGGCTCTGGATGGGGCTGGTGGAGAACCCGCCGGGGAGCGCGACGGACAACCACCACCACGGTGCGTCGGAGGCGGGGATCTATGTCGTCAGCGGTCACCCCGTGTTCGTCTACCACGACGGCACGCGGGAGGTGCGGATCACCGCGGGTCCCGGCGACTTCCTGCTCGTCCCCCCGTTCGTCCCGCACCGCGAGGAGAACCCCGACCCGGACGAGCCCGTCGTCGTGGTGATCGCACGGACCACGCAGGAGCCGGTCAAGGTCCCGCTGCCCGAGCTGTACCGGCTCACGGAAGGGGAGTCCCGGTAGGGGCTCCCGGCGCCCGGGCCGCCGGGGCGCGTTCACGCTCCCGGCGGCGGGAAGGAGGTGCGCAGGTCGAACGCCTCCGGGGTGGGGCCGTGGGTACGGATGCGCGTGAGTCGCTCCTCGGCCTCGGGGATGGTGGGCCGATGACCCGCCGGGACCCACCACAGGGCGGTCATGGGCTCCTGGACCCGGGCGAAGAACTCGTAGCGCCGGCGGAGCAGTTCACGGTGGGTCCCCTGGTACATGAAGGCCGTCAGCGCATGGGTGTCGCGCCAGACGGACATGTTCACCAGGAGCTGGTCATCGCCGAAGATCCGCTGGTCGGTGGCGTCGTCCCCGTCGTCGTCCTGAAGGCGCCAGACAAAGCCGTCGAAGCCCTCCGCGACCGCGTTGACCGGGGCGAGGTTGTCCGTGAAGTCCTTCATCTCGGCCGCGTCGAGCGGGTACTTGAGCCGGGCTATGTTGATCTGCGCGAGTTCGTACGACGTCATGCCCCTACGGTAATCGGACGACATCACCCTGCCGGGCCGGTCCTCACCGCCGCCGTGCGGACCGGCCCGGCAGGGTCGCGGGTCACCGCGGATGTCCGCCCGCGCGTCGGAGCCGGGCCGACAGATGGTGCTGGAGCGGCAGGCCGACCGCGGCCAGTTCATGGGCGAAGTCGAGTGCGCCGTCGTCGGTGAACGTATAGCGGCGGCGGCTGGCGTCGACCTTCTTGGCGGTCGGGGCGAGGGCCACCTCGTGGGAGGTGAGGTCGACGGTGCCCCCGCCGGCCCGGCCGACGGAGATCTCCGCGATGCCGGTGGGCTGGGTGATCAACGCCTCCACCCGTCCATCGGGCTGGAGCCGCCACCAGCCGGACTCCCGGGCCGCAGGCCGCAGCGGAGCGCCGTCCGCGTCGAGCAGCCAGGCGCGTGCCTCGTACCGCAGGAAGGGGCGCCCGTCGTGGCTGAAGACGACCTCCTGTTCATAGGTGAACGGCTCGGCGATCGTGGGGTACTCGCCCCGGCCCCGGCCCGTCCAGGTGCCCAGCAGCCCGGCCACCGGCGCGAGCAGCGGGTGCGGCTCGGGCGCCTCGTCGGGGCCGAGGGCGTCGGGGTACGGGTACGGGGGCTTGCGGGCGGCGGGGTCGGACACGGGGCGCTCCTCGGTCGGGGGCACAGGGCACGGGGTTGCCCGGGGCGTCAGCAGCTGCCTACCCGATCACCGCGTCTTGATGCGTACGCCACGCCCTCGCGCGCCGCACCCGGTGCCGGGGGTCCTCGTACCCCGGCGGGAACTCCCGTGGCGCGGCGTCCGACTCCTTGAGGAGATCGTTCCCACGCCGGACAGGAGATTCGTATGACGCGCATGAACCGACGGGACGTCCTCCGCGCCTCGACCGCGCTGGGTGCCACGGGCGCCCTCGCGGGCGCGGCCGGCGCCGCCCCGGCCAGGGCGGGGCAGCCGGGCGCGGCGGAGCGGCGGACCGGGCCGCTGCGGGTCCAGGTGGTGATGTTCGACGGGGTGGAGGAACTCGACTTCGCCGCGCCGTACGAGGTCTTCTCCGCCGCGCGGTTCTTCACCCCGCGTCCGGTGGAGGTCCGGTATGTCGCGGTCGGCGGGCCCGGTGGGGTCACCGCCGCCTACGGGACGCGGGTGCGGGGCATCGGCTCCTGGGCGCCGGAGGAGGCCGATGTGCTGGTGGTGCCGGGCGGGGGCTACGCCCGGCGCGACAGCCCCGGCGTTTGGGCCGAGATCGACCGCGGGACGCTGCCGCGGGCCCTGGCGCGGGCGGTGCGCCCGGGGCTCACCATCGGTGCCGTGTGCACCGGGGTGATGCTCTGTTCGGCCGCCGGGCTGACCCGGGGCCGTCCCTGCACCACCCATCACCGGGCCCGGGCGGACCTGGAGCGGCAGGGCGGCGTGCTGAAGAACGCGCGGGTCGTGGACGACGGCGATCTGGTGACGGCCGGAGGCATCACCTCGGGGCTGGAACTCGCGCTCTGGCTCGTCCGTCGCGAACTCGGCGCGGACGCCGCGACCGGGATCGAGACCATGATGGAGTACGAGGCGCGGGGCACGGTCTGGACGCCGGGCCCCGTGGCTCCGTAGAGCCGCCGCGGCCCGCTCCCCCGTTCCCTGTGCCGGGGAGGGAACGGGCGGGGTCCGTACGACGGGGGTCAGGCGATGTCGATGACGGTGCGCAGGGCCTCGCCGGTGTGCATCTGACGGATCGCCTCGTTGATCCCCGTGAGCGGTACATGGTGCGTGATCATCGATTCCAGGTCGATGCGGCCCGCGCGCCACAGGTCGATGATCGTGGCGTAGGTGCGGCGGATGTCGGCGCCGCCGTAGAAGGAGGGCAGGATCGCCTTCTCGTTCAGGACCAGCTCCGCCATGCTGATGTCGGTCATGTCGGTGCGCGAGCCCGCGCCCACCAGGCAGACCGTGCCGCCGAGGCGGGTGGCGTCGTAGGCGGCGCGCAGCGTGCCCGGCCTGCCGACGGCCTCGAAGGCGTAGTCGACGCCGAAGCCGCCGGTGAGGTGTTCGACGGTCGCCTTCAGGTCCTCGGGGGCGACGGCCTGTGACGCGCCGAACTTCAGCGCCCACTCCCGGCGGTTGGGCGTGGGGTCGACCGCGATGATCCGTGCGGCGCCGGCGACCCTGGCGCCCTGGAGGACGCTGATGCCGACGCCGCCGAGGCCGATCACGACGACCGACGAACCGGGCTTCACCTTCGCGGTGTTGAGGGCCGCGCCGATGCCGGTGGTCACGCCGCAGCCGATCAGGGCGGCGATCTCGTACGGCACGTCGTCGGGGACGGGGATCGCCGCGTACGCCGCTATCACGGTCTCCTCGGCGAAGGTCCCGGCGCCCAGCATGCCGGGGACGACGGTGCCGTCGCTGCCGCCGGTGCGGAAGTTGGGGTGGGCGAGGTTGCGGTAGCCGCTGCGGCACAGGTGTCCGTCGCCCGCCGCGCAGGAGGGGCAGGCGTCGCACGGGGGCATCCAGCAGACGATGACGCGGTCGCCGGGCCTGACATGGGTGACGCCCTCGCCGACCTCGACGACCTCGCCCGCGCCTTCGTGGCCGGGGACGAACGGCGCGGGGTGGGCGAGCACCCCGCTCATGGCCGACAGGTCGGAGTGGCACAGTCCGGCCTTGTGCATCCGGACCCGGACCCGGCCGGGGCCGAAGGAGACGGTTTCGGCGTCGACGACGTCCAGGGTGTCGTCACCGGTCTTGTGCAGCACTGCTGCGTGCATCGGGCGCTCCTCGTGGTTCGGTGGTGGGGCTGTCAGGCCCGGGCGGGGGCGGGCAGGTGGATGGTCTTGGTCTCCAGGTACGCGGAGAGGCCTTCTGGGCCGAACTCGCGGCCGATGCCGGAGTTCTTGTAGCCGCCGAACGGGCCGGCGACGTCGAACCGCTGGCAGTTGACGGAGTACGTGCCGGTGCGGATCCGGCGCGCGATCGCGGTGCCGTGTTCGTCGGTGCCCGCCCAGACGGTGCCGGCCAGACCGTACGGGGAGTCGTCGGCGATCCGGACGGCGTCCGCCTCGTCCTGGTAGCGGATGAGGCAGACGACGGGGCCGAAGATCTCCTCCTGGGCGATCCGCATCGCGTTGTCGACGTCCCCGAACAGGGTGGGTTCGACGTACCAGCCGGTGGTGAGGTGCTCGGGGACGCCCCCGCCGGCGAGGAGTGCGGCGCCTTCCTGGCGGCCGATGCGGATGTAGTCGAGGCTGCGCTGCCGCTGCTTCTCGGTGACCAGGGGGCCGATCGCGGTGGCGGGGTCGAAGGGGTCACCGACCTTGAGCGCGGTGACGGCGGCGGTGAGCCTGGCGGCGATCTCGTCGTACCGGCTCGCCGGGGCGAGGATGCGGGTCAGTGCCACGCAGGCCTGGCCGCTGTTGGCGAAGGCGCCCAGGACGAGGTTCGGCAGGGCGGCGTCGAGGTCCGCGTCCTCCAGCAGGATCGCCGCGGACTTGCCGCCGAGTTCCAGGGTGACACGGGTGAGGTTCCCGGCCGCGGCCGCCATGATCTGTTTGCCCGCGCCGACGGAGCCGGTGAAGGCGACCTTGTCGACGCCCGGGTGGGCGACCAGGTAGGCGCTGGTCTCCCGGTCGGCCGGCAGGACGCTGAGCACGCCTTCCGGCAGCCCGGCGCTCTCGCACACCTCGGCCAGCAGATAGGCGTCCAGCGGTGTCTCCGGGGACGGTTTGAGCACGACGGCGCAGCCCGCGAGCAGGGCGGGGGCGAGCTTGCCGGCGATGGTCAGCTGGGGCACGTTCCAGGGGGTGACGGCGGCGACCACGCCGACCGGTTCGCGGCGGACCAGCAGGGGGCCGGTCAGCCCCGGCCGCTCCTCCTCGGTCGTGAGTCCGGCGGCGACGGTCAGGGCGGTGCCGAAGGCGGCGACGGCGCTCAGCGCCTGGGCCCGGACGGAGACGGTGATGGGGCAGCCGTTCTGGAGCGTGACCAGTTCGGCGAGTTCCCGGTGGCGGGCGAGCAGTCCGTCCCTGACGCGGGTGACGACCTCGATGCGCTCGCCGATCGTCATCCGGGGCCATGGGCCGTTGTCGAACGCCTCGCGGGCGGCGGCGACCGCCCGGTCCACGTCCTTCGGTGTCGCGTGCGGGACGCGGCCGACGGGACGCTCGGTCACCGGTGAGATCACCTCGATGGTGTCCCGGCCGGCGGGTTCGGTCCAGCGGCCGCCGATGAAGAGCGTGCGGTGTTCCAGGATGGGGGTGCTGTCGGCCATGTCCGGGGTCCCTCGCTTCGCTGCGCAGGCCAGAAGTGAATGATTGCTCTCCATCGGCATGCGGCGATGCCGTGTCCATCTGGGTGAGTGCTCAGTAAGTTAATTGACGCTAACGCATGTGTCCATAGAGGTCGGCGCCCTTCGACCTGACCGCCGGGAGCACGGCCACCCGTCGGCCCCCTGGCGAACCTCCTGGCGAACCTGCCGGCAAGCCGTGCATCACGCGAAGCACCCCCAGGGCCCTGTTTTTCAGGCGAGAACTACCGCAGAAATCTAGACACCTTGGTTATCTCCGATTAACTTAGGCGCCGTTCGGCGAAAGTGCCGAGCAGGTCAGGAAGGAACCGTGACCGTGCGCCGCAGCGTGTTCACCAAGGACCACGAGGCATTCCGGACGACCCTCCGGGAGTTCATCGCCCAGGAGGTCGTCCCCCACTACCCGGACTGGGAACGGCAGGGCCATGTCCCCCGCGACCTGTACCGCAGACTCGGCGAACTGGGCGTCTTCGGCATCCAGGTGCCCGAGGAGTACGGCGGCGCCGGCGTCACCGACTTCACGTACCAGGCCGTGCTCCGCGAGGAGTGCGGACGGGCAGGGGTCGGGTTCGGCGCCGAACCGGTGCACACCTGCCTCGTCCTGCCCTATCTCCTCGCCTTCGGCAGCGAGGAGCAGAAGCGGCGCTGGCTCCCCGGGTTCCTCACCGGCGAGATCATGACCGCCATCGCCATGACGGAGCCCGGCACCGGATCCGACCTGGCCGGCATCGCGACCCGCGCGCGCCTGTCCGACGACGGCACCCACTACATCCTCAACGGCGCCAAGACCTTCATCACCGGCGGCGCGCAGGCGGACCTGATCCTGGTCGTCTGCCGGACGGCCCCCGCCGACCCCGCCGACCGCCGGGCCGGACTGTCCATCCTGTGCGTGGACACGACGTCCGAGGGCTTCACCGTGGGACGCAGGCTGGAGAAGATCGGACTGCGCGCGCAGGACACCGCCGAGCTGTCCTTCACCGACGTCCGGGTCCCGGTGCGCGACCTCCTCGGCGAGGAGGGCCGGGCCTTCTCCTACCTCACCCACAACCTCGCGGTGGAACGCCTGGGCGCGGCGATCGGCTCCTACGCGTCGGCGGCCGGCGCGATCGGCTTCGCCACCGCCTATGTGAAGGAGCGCCAGGTCTTCGGCAGGCCCGTGGCCGCGTTCCAGAACACCAAGTTCGTCCTCGCCGAGTGCGCGGCCGAGGTCGCCGCCGCGCAGGCGTTCGTGGACCGTGCCCTGGAGGCGCACGCGGCGGGCGAACTGACCCCCGCCGACGCCGCCAGGGCCAAGCTCTTCTGCACCGAGGTCGCGGGCCGCGTCATCGACAAGTGCCTCCAGCTGCACGGCGGCTACGGCTACATGCTGGAGTACCCGATCGCCCGTCTCTACGCCGACACCCGGGTGACCCGGATCTACGCCGGGACCAGCGAGGTCATGAAGACGATCATCGCCAAGGACCTCGGGCTCTGAGCCCGTTCCTCCCGCGCGAACCCGTTCCCTCCCCCGCGAGCCGGTTCTTCCCCCGCGGGCCCGTCCCTCTTCCGGGCCCGTTCCTTCCCTCTGGGCCGGCTCCACTCCCCGAGCCCGTTCTCCCCCGTTCCCCCAGGAGGACCCCATGCGCGACGCAGTGATCGTCGACGCCGTGCGCACCGCCGTCGGCAGGCGCGGCGGCTCGCTCTCCACCCTGCACTCCGCCTCGCTCTCCGCCCGGGTGCTGACGGCCCTGGCGGAGCGCACCGGGCTCGACCCGGCGCTCGTCGACGACGTGATCTGGGGGTGCGCCTCCGGTGTCGGGATGCAGGCCGGCTGCGTCGGCCGCGCCTCGGTACTGGCCGCCGGCTGGCCGGAGTCCGTGCCGGGCCTCACCGTCGACCGCCAGTGCGGATCGTCGCAACAGGCCGTGCACCAGGCCGCCGCCGGTGTGATCTCGGGCCAGTACGACGTCGCCGTGGCCGGCGGCGTGGAGATCATGAGCGCCGTCCCGCTGGGCACCACCCGTCTCGACGGGCGCTGCGGCGAGCCGTTCGGCCCCGATGTCTGGGACCGCTACGACGGCGTCCGCTTCCACCAGGGCCGGGGTGCCCAGCTGATCGCCGACGAGTACGGTCTCACCCGCACCGAGCTGGACCAGCACGGGCTGGACTCGCACGCCCGTGCCGCGCGCGCCGTCGACGAGGGCCGCTTCAGGGGCCAGATCGCACCGGTCACGGTCCCCGGCGAGGACGGCATCACCCGCGTCTTCGACACCGACGAGGGCATCCGCCGCGGCTCCACCCTGACGACGCTGGCGGGGCTGCGGCCCGCGTTCGGCGAGGGCGGCTCGATCACCGCCGGAAACGCCTCCCAGATATCGGACGGGGCCGCCGCCCTGCTCGTGACCACCGGCGAGTTCGCCCGCGCGCGGGGCTGGACCCCGCTGGCCCGGGTGCACACCGCCGTCGTGACCGGCACCGACCCGGTCACCATGCTCAAGGGCCCCATCCCCGCCACCGCCAAGGCGCTGAAGAGGTCCGGCCTCCGGCTCGACGACATCGGCGCGTACGAGATCAACGAGGCGTTCGCGTCGGTCACCCTGGCCTGGCTGAAGGAGACCGGCGCCGACTACGCGCGGATGAACCCGCTCGGCGGCGCGATGGCCATCGGCCATCCCATCGGGGGCTCCGGCGCGCGCATCATGACCACCCTCGTCCACCATATGCGGGACAGCGGTATCCGCTACGGGCTCCAGTCCATGTGCGAGGGCGGCGGCATGGCCAACGCGACCGTCCTCGAACTGCTGTGACGACGGTTCCGGTGCCCGTGCCGCCCGGCGGCGCGCGGGAGCGGGGCACGCGGGAACGGGGCACGCAGGAGCGGGCCGGGCGGGAACGGAGCGAGCGGGAGCGGGGCGCCGGCGCGGACTTCCCCGGATTCCTGAGCCTGGAGCAGCTGGACCGCGACCTGTTCCGCGGCTGGTGCCACGACGGCATCCCCTCGCGCGCCTTCGGCGGCCAGGTCGCCGCCCAGGCACTGACCGCCGCCGGCCGCACGGTCCCCGGCGACCGGGCCGTGCACTCGCTGCACGGCTACTTCCTGCGCGCCGGCGACTCGTCCCGTCCGCTCGTCTACACGGTGGAGCGGATACGGGACGGCGCGTCCTACACGTCGCGCCGGGTGTCCGCGCTCCAGGGCGGGGAGATCGTCTTCACCCTCTCCGCGTCCTTCAAGAGACCGGAGCGGACGGATGACCGCCAGCAGGCCATGCCGCCGACACCCGGCCCCGACAGCCTGCCCGACCTGTACGAGACCTGGGCGAGGAACAATCCGCAGGACTTCGCCCAGGCGGAGTTCCGCAGGGTCCTCGACATGCGCTACGTCCCCGGGCCCCCGGAACCGAACGCCCCCGGTCTGACGGAACAGAAGCTCTGGATGCGCGCGGCACAGCGGCTGCCCGACGATCCGATGCTGCACGCCTGTGCCCTGGCGTACGCCTCCGATCTCTTCCTCGCCCCGTCCACGGTGCTCTCCGAGCAGCTGCCCAGGATGCTGCGCGAGGAGGCCGACGAGCCGTCGTCGGTCTTCCTGACCTCCCTGGACCACGGCATCTGGTACCACCGGCCGTTCCGCGCCGACGAGTGGATGCTGTTCGCGCAGCGCAGCCCCACCGCGGTCGACGGCCGGGGCCTGGCGTTCGCGGACGTCTGGAGCCTCGACGGCAGGCTGATCGCCCATGTGGTGCAGGAGACCGTGGCGCGCCCCGCGCGGACGCGCCGCCGCTGACCCCCTGCCCGCCCCCGCCCTTCCCGCGTCTTTCCCGTTCCCCCGGAGGAACCTCATGCCCGATCTGGTCCTCACCTCCTACGAGGGCGGGGTCGTCGTCGTGACGATCAACCGCCCCGAGGCCCGCAACGCGGTCAACCGGGCGGTGGCGGACGCCGTCGCCGAGGCCGTCGACGAGCTGGACGCCCGCGACGACCTCGCCGTCGGCGTGATCACGGGCGCCGGCGGCACCTTCTGCGCCGGAGCCGATCTCAAGGCCCTGGCCGCCGGGGAACGCTCCGGCATCCCCGGCCGGGGCTTCTGCGGGATCACCGAGACCCCGCCCGCCAAACCGCTGATCGCCGCGGTCGAGGGGTACGCCCTCGGCGGCGGCACCGAACTGGCCCTCGCCTGCGACCTGATCGTCGCCGCCGAGAACGCGTCGTTCGGGCTTCCCGAGACCAGGCGGGGGCTGATCGCCGCGGGCGGCGGCCTCGTACGGCTCCCCCGGCGGATCCCCTACGCCGTGGCGATGCAGTACGCGCTCACCGGCGCCTTCCTGCCCGCCGGACGGGCCCGTGAACTCGGCATGGTCAACGAGCTGACCCCGGAGGGCGGAGCGCTGGCCGGGGCCCTGGCCCTGGCGCGGGAGATCGCGGCCAACGGGCCGCTCGCCGTCCGGGCCAGCAAGCGGATCGTGGCCGAGTCCGCCGACTGGACCGCCGGCGAGGTGTGGGCGCGCAATCGCGCGGCCTGCGAGCCGGTCTTCGCCTCGGCGGACGCCAAGGAGGGCGCGCGTGCCTTCGCCGAGAAGCGCGCACCCCGCTGGAGCGGGCGGTAGCGGCCGCACGCCGCTCAGGCCCGGGGTGCCGACGCCCCCAGGATCCCCCGGCACCCCGGGCGCATCACGGCTGACGTCCCGAGGCAACGCTCGGGCATGACAGGACAAAGGAGTTCCGCCATGACCACCACCTGGCCCCACGGACTGCCACGCTCCCTCGACTACCCCGCCGGCACCGTCGCCGACCTGCTCGCGGGCTCCGCCCATGCCCATCCCGACCGTACGGCGCTGATCGACGGCGAGGTGCGGCTCACCTATGCCGAGCTGTACGAACGGGCCCTGCGCGTCGCCCAGGGGCTGCGCGGGCGGGGCATCGCCCCGGGTGAGGCCGTGGCCGTCCATCTGCCCAACTCCGTCTGGTTCACGGTCGCCTACTACGGGATCCTGCTCGCCGGGGCCGCCGTGGTGCCGGTCAATCCCACCCAGCCGCCGCCGGCCCTGCGGCGGCAGCTCCACGACGCGGGCGCGGTCGCGGTCTTCACCCATCCGCTGTTCGCACAGCGGCTGGCACGGGCCGTCGAGGGCGACACGACGGTCCGCCTCGTCTCCGTCGTCCCGGGGACAGCGGCGGCTCCTGCTCCTGCTCCTGCTCCTGCTCCTGCTCCTGCTCCTGCTCCTGCTCCTGCTCAGGCTTCGGCAGGCGACCCGGTCACCGGCGCCTTCCCGGTCGCCGTGGTCGCGTTCGACACCTTGCTGGAGGCCGACGCGGCACCCGCGACGCCCGTCGGCGGCGACGCCGTCGCCCACCTCGCCTTCACCGGCGGTACGACGGGCGTCCCGAAGGCCGTCCGGGTCCTGCACCGCAACCTGATCACGAATGTGCTCCAGGTGGCGTGCTGGCGCAGCGCGGCCGTCCCGTACGCGGACGAAGGGGGTCGCATCCTGCTGCGTCATGTGCCGCAGGCCCGAACCCCGCACCACATTCCGCTGGGCGGGGCGACGGGGATATCCGTCGCCCCGCTCTTCCACGGCATGGGCATGGTCAGCCAGAGCGTCTTCGTCGCCGCCGCGGGCACCGTGCTGGTGTTCGGCCGCTTCGACGCGGTCGCGTACCTGGACGCCATCGAACGGCTGGGCGTCCACGCCGTCACCGGCTCCCCCGCGCTCTGCCACGCCCTGCTGGCCGTGCCGGGGGTGCGGGAGCGGGACCTGTCGTGCGTACGGGTGGTCAGCAGCGGGGCCGCGCCCATCAGCCCGGCCGCGAGCGCGGAACTCGCCGAGATCTTCCCCCGCGCCGTCGTCAGCGACGGCTACGGGCTGACCGAGGCCACCATGGGCGTCTCCATCAGCCCGCTGGACAGCGGGACGCCCCGGCCGGAGGGGGCCACCGGACTGGTGCTGTTCGACACGGAGGTGGAGATCCGGGAGCCGGACGGCACGACCCCCGTCGCCCCCGGTGGGCGGGGCGAGGTCTGGGTCCGGGGCCCGCAGGTCACCGACGGCTACCACGGTCATCCCGAACTCACGGCGGCACAGTACGCCGACGGCTGGCTGCGCACCGGCGACCTCGGCACGCTCGACGGGGAGGGCTGGCTGTCGCTCGTGGGCCGGGCGAAGGACATGCTGATCTACAAGGGGTACAACGTGTATCCCGGCCCGCTGGAGAACCTGCTGCGGGAGCACCCCGCCGTCGCCCAGGCGTCCGTCGTGGGCCGGCCGCACGGCGAGCACGGGGAGGTACCGGTGGCGTTCGTCTCGGTGAAGGCCGAGGCGGCCCAGACGGACCCGGCGGTCATGGCCGAGGAGCTGCTGGCGTACGTGGCCGGGCGGGTCGCTCCGTACCAGCGGGTGCGGGAGGTGGTCCTCGTGGACGAGCTGCCGCTCTCGGCGACGGGGAAGATCCTCAAGACCGAGCTGCGGAGGCGGGTGTCCGAGTCCTGCTCCTGACGGGGCCGCGCGGCACACCCGGAGACGCAGGCTCAACGGGCGCTGGATGAGCATTATTCGGACATCTCTGGATCGTGCGACAACGCAGCTCCGCAGTGATCACTCTTTCCCCCCGGAAGAGGGGAGGCGGGGTCCTCTTCCCGGCGATACGCCGACCGGACCCGCTGAACATGGGGGAAAGAGCTTGTTCACCACCACACGTCACGGCCGGGGGGCCGTGACCGTCACCACGGCCCTCGCGGCGGCGGCCCTCGTCGCCGGGCTGACCGGTACGACCACCTTCGCGAACACCACCGGACCCGGCGGCGACGGCCCGACCACCGTCGCCGCCGCGACCGCGCGGGGCGGCACCGCCACCGCCGGACCGCACTGGGTCACCCTGATCACGGGTGACCGCGTCGCCGTCGACGCCCGGGGCAGAGTCGTCTCCGTCGACCCGGCCAGGGGCCGCGAGAAGATACCCGTCCGCTCCTCCACCGAGAACGGCCGCGCCTTCGTCGTCCCCGCCGACGCCGAACAGCTGATCGCCCGGGGCACGCTGGACCGCCGTCTCTTCGACGTCACCGGGCTGAGTACGCCCGAGAGCCGCCGCGCGTACCGCAAGGGCCTGAAGGTCATCGTCACCTACGAGGGCGGCGACGGCCCCGCCGCCCGCAGGAGCGCCCGCGGTGACGCGGAGGTCCGCCGCACCCTGCCCTCGCTCAACGCCGACGCCCTGACGATCCCCGAGCGGGACGCGGGCGCGCTGTGGGACAGCCTGACCCGATCCGGCGCCGGGGGCGCGCGGAGCACCCGTACCGTCTTTGGTGTCGCCAAGGTCTGGCTGGACGCGGTCCGCACCACGCAGCTCGACAGGTCCGTGGCCCAGGTCGGTGCGCCGAAGGTGTGGCAGGCCGGATACGACGGCAGGGGCGTGACCGTCGCGGTCCTCGACACCGGTGTGGACAAGAGCCATGCCGACCTGAAGGGCCAGGTCGTCGGCGAGCGCAACTTCAGCGACTCCCCCGACGCCAGGGACCGCGACGGCCACGGCACCCATGTCGCCTCGACGGTCGCGGGCACCGGAGCGCGCTCGGGCGGGAAGCACAAGGGCGTCGCCCCCGGGGCCAGGATCCTGAGCGCCAAGGTGCTCGACGACGAGAGCCTGGGCGAGGACTCCGGCATCATCGCCGGCATGGACTGGGCGGTGGCCCAGGGCGCCGATGTCATCAACATGAGCCTCGGCGGCCGGGACCAACCCGGTATCGACCCGCTGGAGGCCCACGTCAACAAGTTGTCGAAGGAGACGGACGTCCTCTTCGCCATCGCCGCCGGAAACCACGGACCGGACGCCGGCTCCCTCGGCTCCCCGGGCACCGCGGACGCGGCCCTCACTGTCGGCGCGGTGGACGACACCGGCCGGATGGCCTCCTTCTCCAGCCGTGGTCCACGCGCCGGTGACGGCGCCGTCAAACCGGATGTCACCGCCCCCGGCGTCGCCGTCACCGCGGCCTCCGCGCGCGGCAGTGCCACCGCCGTCCAGGAGGGCGAGAGGCCGGCGGGCTATGTCGGCATCTCCGGCACCTCGATGGCCACGCCGCACGTGGCCGGGGCCGCCGCCCTGCTCAAGCAGCGGCACCCGTCGTGGTCGGGCGAGCGGATCAAGGCCGTGCTCACCGCGTCCGCGAAGGACGGCGGCCACAGCCTGTTCGCGCAGGGCGCCGGGCAGATCGCCGTCGACCGCGCGCTGGAACAGACCGTCGTCTCCGACGGGACGGGCCTCTCCTTCGGTTTCCACTCGTGGCCCCACACCGACGACAAGCCGGTCACCCGGCGGATCACCTACCGCAACCTCGGCACGCAGGACATCACCCTGGACCTGGCCGTCAAGGCTGTCGACCCGAAGGGCAGGCCCTCCCCCGCCGGGCTGTTCGCCCTCGGCGCCGGCCAGGTGACCGTCCCCGCCGGCGGCACCGCCACCGTCCCCCTGACGGCCGACACCCGCATCGGCGGCACCAACGACGGAACCCACACCGCCACCGTCGTCGCGACCGGCGGCGGACAGACCGTCCGTACCACCGCCGCCGTGGAGCGCGAGGTCGAGTCGTACGCCCTGACCCTCAAGCACATCGGCCGCGACGGAAAGCCCGGCAAGGACTTCACCAGCGTCGCCCACCAGCTCGCAGGCCTGGGCGGCGAGACAGTCAAGGTCGCGGAACGCAGGGCCTCGGCGACGCTCCGGCTGCCCAAGGGCGACTACGCCCTGATCTCCGAGCGGTTCTCCCATGTACCGGGCTTCGACAGCCTGATCCAGCCACGGCTGGCGCTGACGAAGAACACCACCGTCACCATCGACGCCCGCCGCGCCAAGCCCGTTTCGATCAAGATCCCCGACCCGAAGGCCAGGAGTACCGGCGGCACGATGACGTACCTCATCGGGAAGGGCGACCGGACCGTCGCCTGGAGGTTCCCCTTCGACCCGTCCCGCGACGACTTCCGGACGGCGCAGCTGGGCCCGGCGCAGCCCACCGGCGTCACGGTGAAGCAGACCTTCCACGGCCAGTGGGAGCGCCGTGCGACCCAGTACAACGCCGTCGTCGGCGGTACGGTCAAGCGGCTCGCCACGGGCGTGAACAAGCGCTTCAAGGCCGCCGACTTCGCGAAGATCTCCGTGCACATGGGGGCCGCCGCCAAGGGCAAGAGCGGGTCCACCACCGTGGTGAGCGGGCTGGACCGCATCAGCCACCGCCCCTGGGACTCCTTCGCCCTGCCCGGCACGCGGACCCACTACGTCGCCACCGACGGGAAGCGCAGCCCCTGGTCCGTGAACGCGGTCCAGGCCACCGCCGGGGACGAGGGCTGGAACGAGACCGAGTTCTCCTCCCCGGCACGGCAGTACGCGGCCGGGGACAGCCACCGGGTGATCATCGGCCGCGCGGTCCACTCCCCGATGATGGACTCGTACGCGGGCGTCTTCCGTCACGAGGACCGCATCCACGTCGACGTGCCGCTCTTCTCCGACGCCGGGAACAACGCCGGTGAGTCCCTGTACGCCTCGGCGAGGACGACGCTCCACAAGGGCGCCGAGCGGATCAGGGAGAGCGCCGAGCCGCTGAGCGGCAGGAACGGCCTCGCCGTCGACCCGGAGGACGCCGAGTACACCCTGGCCACCTCGGTGAAGCGGAACGCGTCCGTCTCCCGGGTCGGGACCCGCGTCGACGCCTCGTGGACCTTCCGCAGCGCCCGCCCGGCCGGTGACGAGGAGACACGTACCCCGCTCTCGGCGGTGCGGTTCGGGGCCCCGGTCGCGATGGACGGCACGGTCCCGGCGGGCCGTACGGTCACCTTCCCGGTCACGGTGCAGGGCCCGGCGGCCGGCCGGGGGCTGAAGTCCCTGGCGGTCTCCGTCTCCTACGACGGCGGCAAGAGCTGGAAGAAGCCGGCCGTCACCCAGGGCAGGGTGACCCTCAAGAACCCGGCCAAGGGGAAGTCGCTCGCGCTGCGCGGCGAGGTCACCGACAAGAAGGGCGGCAAGGCGAGCATCACCGTGTTCGACGCGTACTTCGGCAGGTAGCCGCTCCCGGCTCTGATCCGGTACGCCGGTACGCGCACCGCCCGCCGCGTAGGCATATCCCGTCCCCCCTGCCATGTGAGTCCGTTCACGTGGCAGGGGGGACAGTCGTCACGGCAGGACGACCGGGAAGTTGCGGGCGGGCTTCTCCAGCAGGCCGGTCAGGGTGGTGAGGACGGCGGTGTCGCCCTCCAGAGTGACGGCGCCCGAGCCGATCGCCTCCGGGAAGGAGGTGTGCTGGGCCAGGATCCGGTCGAGCGTGGAGCGGTCCAGACGGAGGGTCAGCTGCGGCGCCTCGTCGTCCGGCGCCCCGCCCCGCAGCGGGGTGAGCACACCGTTGCCGACCAGGAGCGTCCACACCTCGCCGGTGTCGCCGAACTCCCACCGCAGCAGCAGCCGGTGGGCGGCCGCCCGGGGCCCGTCGAGACGGACCGCCATCGACTCGAAGAGCTGCCCCGTGGTGAGCGCCGCGAGCATGTCGACGCTCTCCTTGCCGGGGGCCCCGGTGGGCCGCCGCTCCTGGCCGGCTTCGCGCAGCTCCTTGGCCCCGGTGAGATAGATGTTGCGCCAGGTGCCGTTCTCCTGCGCGAAGCCCAGCTTCTCGTACGTGGCGATCTGGAGCAGGCGGGCGGCCTCGTGCTCCGGTTCGGCGAACAGCACATGGTTGAGCAGTTCGGCGGCCCAGCGCAGGTCGCCGCCCTCGAAGGCCTCACGGGCCGAGGCGACGGTGGCGTCGGCCCCGCCGATGGCGGCGACGTACCGCTGCGCCTGCTCGACGGGCGGGTGCTGCCACAGGTGGGCCGGGTTGCCGTCGTACCAGCCCATGTAGCGCTGGTAGACCGCCTTGACGTTGTGGCTGATGGATCCGTAGTAGCCGCGCACGCTCCAGGAGCGCCCCAGCTCGCCCGGGAAGGACCGGATCTCCTCGGCGATCTCCGGCCCCGTGAGGCCCCGGTTCATCAGCCGGACGGTCTGGTCGTGGAGGTACGCGTACGCGTCGCGCTGGAGGGTGAGCATCCGTATCACCTCGTCCCGACCCCACGTGGGCCAGTTGTGGGAGCCGATCAGTACCTCGGAGGCGCCGAAGAGCTGGATCGACTCGGTGATGTACGACGCCCAGGCGTGGGCGTCGCGGACCTGCGCCCCGCGCAGGGTGAGGACGTTGTGCAGGGAGTGGTTGACGTTCTCGGCGATGAGCAGGACGGCGCGGTCCGGTACGGCGAAGTTCAGCTCCGCCGGTGCCTCCGTGTCGGGCGTCAGCTGGAACACCAGCCGCACACCGTCCAGGACGAGTTCCTGCCCGGTCTCGGTGATGGACACCGTCGGCGGGATCAGGCCCACGGTGCCGGTGGACAGGGCCTGCCCCAGGCCGAAGCCCACGGACGCGTCGGCGCCGACCGGCAGCGAGCGGCCGTACATGTAGACGGCGCGGCGGAACATCGCCGGTCCCGCGAAGATGTTCTCGCTGACGGCGTGGTGCAGGAACGCGTCGGGGGCGACGACGGCGCACTCCCCGGCGTCGACCGCCCGCTGGGTGGTGACCCCGAGGACCCCGCCGAAGTGGTCGCCGTGGCTGTGGGTGTAGATGACGGCCCTGACGGGTCGCTCGCCACGGTTGCGGGCGTACAGCGCGAGGCCCTCGGCGGCGACCTCCCGGGACGTCAGCGGGTCGACGACGACCACACCGCTGTCGCCCTCGATGATCGTCATATTGGAGACGTCGAGACCGCGGACCTGGTAGATCCCGGGGACGACCTCGAAGAGGCCCTGGGCGGTGTTGAGCCGGCTCTGCCGCCACAGGCTCGGATGGACGGTGTCGGGGCACTCGTCCTCGTTCAGGAAGGACCAGCGGTCGTTGTCCCAGACGACACGGCCGGCGTCGTTGCGGACGACGCACGGCTCCAGCCGGTCGATCAGGCCGCGTACGGCGTTGACCTGGTCGGTGGTGTCGTCCCAGTCGAGTTCGGGAGTGGTGGGCATCGCTCCTCGTTCCTCACGGATCGGATCATGGCCGCGGCGGCGCCTGCGGCAGGGGGGTCGTGGCGTCGGCCCCAGGGCACGGCCTAGCGGCCGGTGGCGGTGATACGGGTCCACACACCGGTCTCGCCGGCGCCGGCGGCCAGGCGGCCGAGCCGCTCGGCCCAGCCGCGTTCGCTCTCCACCGCGTCGCGCCAGGACCACAGGCGGCGGGTGAGGTGGTGCAGGGGGTACTCGGCGGTGATGCCCATGGCGCCGTGCAGCTGGTGGGCGATGCGGGCGATCTCGGTCGCGGCGGCGGCCGTGGTGACGCGTGCGATGTCGACGGCGCCACCGGACGGTCCGGCCTCGCGGGCCAGGGCCAGGGCGGCATCGGCCTGGACGAGGTGCACCCGCATCCGGGCCAGGTTTCCGGCGACCGCCGGGATCTTGATCAGGGGCGCCCCGAACTGATGGCGCTGGACGACGTACGACCTGGTGAGCCGGTAGGCGCCATGGGCCGCGCCGAGGACGGCCGCCGACCAGAGGAGGGCGATCCGCTCCCGTACCGCCGGCGGGGAGGGGGCGCCGTCGACCGTGCCGGCGGGCGTGTCCGTCAGGACGACGGTGTCACGGGGTTCACCGGCCAGGTTCTCGCCGGGCCGGATGGTGACCGAGGGGTGGCCGAGGTCGATGACGAACGGCGCGCGGCGCGGTGGGCACAGCACCAGCCGGGCGGCGTCGCGGGCCCAGGGCACGGCGGGCAGTTCCGCGGTGACGGTGTCAGGCGCCGCGCTGTCGTGGTCGTCATGGTCGTCGTCGTGGGGGGCGTGGGGGTCGTGGGGGTCGTCGTCGTGGTCGAGCAGGTGGATCGTGGCCAGGGCCCCGTCGGGTGCCCGGCCCTCCGCCCGCCCGTGGCCGAGGACCCAGTCGGCGGTGGACGCCTCGATGAGGGGTACGCCGATGCCGTGCCGGGCCAGGGACTCGACCACGACGAGGAGGTCGTCGAGGGAGCCGCCGGAGCCGCCCCGTTCCTCCTCGATGCCGATCCGGTGCAGGCCCAGCTCGCACAGGCGCTCCCACAGGCCGGGCCCGCCGGCGGCCGCGAGGTCGTCCACCAGGCTCCGGAGTTCGTCGGCGAACCGGCTCATGAACGGGCCTCCTGTCGGGCGATGAGGGAGAGCAGGACCTCGGCGGCGCCGCCGCGCAGGCCGAACGCGGGCGAGGCGAGCAGGGCCTGCCCCAGCACGCCGTCGGGGGCGGGGTCCCGGCACAGGTCGGTGCGGCGCAGGGCCTCCACGACGTCGTGTTCGAAGGCGTTGCCGAGGTATTTGAGGGCGGCGGCCCGCTGGACGGGCGCCTCGCCCGCGTCCATGGCGCGGGCCACCTCGAAGCACAGCCGGCGCAGGACCGCCAGACGGGCCACCAGGGAGCCGAGGAGTGCGTGGAGTTCCCGGTCGTCGGCGCGGCGGGCGGTCTCGGCGATCAGTTGGACCAGGGCGGGGTAGCTGGAGAGCACCCGCTCGGCGCCGCCGCGTTCGAAGGAGAGCTGTTCCACGACCTGGCGCCAGCCGGCGCCCACCTCGCCGAGCACCCGGTGCGCGGGGACGAGGACGTTCTCGAACCGCACCTCGTTGAAGTGGTGTTCACCGGCGAGGTCCACGATCGGGGTGACCGTGACACCCTCGCTGTCCATGTCCACGATGAACTCGGTGATCCCGTCGTGCTTGCGTTCACCGCGCGCGGTACGGGCCAGGAGGTAGGCGTGGGTGGCCCGGTGGGCCTGGGTGGTCCAGATCTTGTGGCCGTCGATCCGCCAGCCGCCGTCGGCGGGCACCGCCGAGGTACGGACGGAGGCGAGATCCGACCCGGCCTCCGGCTCGCTCATGCCGAGGCAGAAGACCGCGTCGCCGGAGGCGATCCGGGGCACGATCTCCTCCTGGAGCGCGCGTGTGCCGTGGCGCAGGACCGCGGGGCCGATCTGGCGGTCGCCGATCCAGTGCGCGGCGACCGGGGCTCCGGCGCGCAGCAGTTCCTCGGTGACGGCGAGGCGTTCGACATGGGTTCGGCCGGCACCGCCGAACTCCTTCGGGTAGGTCATGGCGATGAGGCCGCGCGCGGCGAGTTCCTTGCTGAACTCCAGGTCGAAGGAGCGCAGCCAGGAGTCGCTGCGGGGGACATAGCGTCCGGCCCGCCGCCACTCGGCGGTCAGCTGCCGGACCTGTTCCCGGAGTCCGGCGCAGGAGGCCGCTCCTGGGGAGTCGTTCATGGTCGCCTTTCGGGCAGGAAGGGTCCGGGAAGGGCCGGAGGTACGGGCAGGGCCGGGGTCCGGGCGGCGCCGGAGGTCGGCGGGGGTCGGCGGGGGTCAGCGGGGGTCAGCGGCCGGTGAAGACGCCGGGGCGCCGCTCCTGGAACGCCGCGTACGCCTCCCGCGAGTCCTCGGTGGAGGTGATCACGGCCAGATGGGACGAGATGAGGTCGAGGGCGGTCCGCAGGTCGTGGCGGGCACCCTGGCGGACGGCCCGTTTGATGGTGCGGATCGCGACCGGCGGGCGGGCGGCGAGCCGGGCGGCGTACGCGTACACCGCGTCCATCAGCTCCTCGTCCTCGTGCACCTCGTCCACCAGGCCGATCCGCAGCGCCTCGGCGGCGTCGGCGAAGTCGCCCGTCCACAGCATCCGCAGCGCGGTGGAGGTGCCGACGGCGCGGGGCAGCAGCCAGCAGCCGCCGTCACCGGGCACCAGGCCGATCGTGATGTATCCCTCGGAGAAGCGGGCGCTCCGGCCGGCGAAGCGCAGGTCGCACAGGAGCGCCATGTCCATTCCGGCGCCCACGGCGGGGCCGGACACGGCGGCGATGACGGGCTTGTCGACGTCCTCCAGGGCGAGCGCGACCCGGTGCACGTGGTGGGTGAGCAGTTCCTTCTCCCCCAGTGGCGCCCGCTGTTCCCCCTTGAAGGCGGTCAGGTCGACCCCGGAGCAGAACGAGCCGCCGGCGCCGGTGACGACGATCACCCGTACCCCGGGGTCGTGCTGGGCCCCGGTCAGTGCGTCGGCCCAGGTGTGCACCATGTCGACGGTGAACGCGTTCCTGCGCTCGGGGCGGTTGAGCAGGATGGTCGCGATCCCGTCGCGGACGGTGTATTCGAGGTCGGCCATGGTCGTGCCTTTCACTGGTGGCTCTGCCGGAGGCGGGCCCGCAGCTCGCGCTTGAGGACCTTGCCGGCCGGGTTGCGGGGCAGTTCGCCGACGAAGTGCACCCGGCGGGGCTTCTTGTAGGAGGCGATCCGCTGCCGGACGAAGTCGATCAGCTCCTGCTCCCCGGGGCGGGGCAGGTCCCGGCGGGGGACGACCACGGCGGTGACGGCCTCGCCCCACAGGTCGTCCGGGACGCCGACGACCGCGACCTCGAAGACGGCGGGGTGTTCCGCCAGCGCGGATTCGACCTCGGTGGGGTACACGTTCTCGCCGCCGCTGACGATCATGTCCTTCACGCGGTCGGTGAGGAACAGATAGCCGTCCTCGTCGACGTAGCCGCCGTCGCCGGTGCACAGCAGGCCCCGCGCGTCGTACAGCTCCGTCGTCTCCTGCGGGCGGTTCCAGTAGCCGGGGGTGTTGTGGGCGGAGGCGATGCGGATCTCGCCGACGGTCCCGGGCGGTACGGGGTCGCCGGTGCCGGGGTCGCAGATCACGACCCGGACCCCGGGGCGCGGTCTGCCGACGGACCCGAGCAGATGACTCCGGGGGCCGCCGGGCCGGTGGTCCTCGGGCGCCAGCCGGGTGACGGTGCCGCCGGCCTCGGTCAGGCCGTACTTGCCCTGGAAACGGCAGCCGAGTACGGACAGGGAACGGCGCAGCAGGGCCGGGGTGATGGGGGCCGCGCCGTAGGAGACGAGGTGCAGCCGGGAGAAGTCGCGTCGCTCGATCCCGGGGAGTTCGGTGAGCAGGTGGAGCACCGAGGGGACGAGGAAGGTGTGGGTGACGCCTTCGCGTTCGATGGTCCGGGCCGCCGCTTCGGGGGTGAAGTCGGGGAGCAGCAGGCTGTGGGCTCCGGCGCTGAGGGCCATCTGCAGCAGGCCGAGGCCGCCGATGTGGAACAGGGGCAGGGCGTTGAGGGCGACCGATCCGGGCTGCCAGCGGGACTCTTCGAGTTCGGCGCGCTCGGCGTGGAAGTTGGTGTGGGTGAGCAGGACGCCCTTGGGGACGCCGGTCGTGCCGGAGGTGTAGATCTGGAGGTACACCTCGTCGGCGTCGGCGCGGCCGCCGCGTCCCGGGTCGTCGTCGGGGTGGGCGGCGAGCCAGGCCTCGTACCCGGGTACGGCCGGGTCAGCCGCCTGCGCCGGTCCTGACGGGTCCGGCGAGTCCGGCGGGTCCGGCTGCTCCTGCCGGTCCTGTTGCTCCGCCGGGCTGTCGATGATCACGAGCCGCAGTCCGGGCAGGGCCGCGTGGACGGCGTCGGCGGCGGACCGGAACTCCGGTTCGGTGAGGAGGACGCGCAGCCCGGCGTCCTGGGCGAGTGCCGTCAGCTCGGCCTCGGAGAGCCGCCAGTTGAGCGGGACGGTCACCAGTCCCGCCTTGGCGGCGGCGATCAGGATCTCGCCCGCCTCGGTGCGGGTGCGGGCCAGGAAGCCGATCCGGGACCCGGGGCGGGCGGCGGTGAGCAGGGCACGGGCGAGCCGGTTGGTACGGGAGTGCAGTTCGGCGTAGCCGAGGGTGCGGTCCGCGCAGCTGAGGGCGGCGCGGGTGCCGCGCTCACGGGCGTGCAGGCGTATGGCGTCGGGCAGGTACAGGCCCATGGGGAGCCCTCCATCGTCATCGGCAGAGGAAGCGGCGGGTGCCCGGCACGGGCGGGGGCTGCGCGAGGGTGACGGGCTACTTCGGGGCCATGCGGATGGCGCCGTCGAGGCGGATCGTCTCGCCGTTGAGCATGGGGTTCTCGATGATCGAGACCGCCAGGTGCGCGTACTCGGAGGGGTCGCCGAGGCGTGAGGGGTGCGGCACCTGGGCGCCCAGAGCGTCCAGGGCCTCCTGCGGCTTGCGGTTCAGGAGGGGGGTGGAGAAGAGGCCCGGGGCGATGGTCATGACGCGGATCCTGGCGGCGGCCAGGTCGCGGGCGGCCGGCAGGGTCATACCGACGATGCCGCCCTTGGAGGCGGAGTAGGCGCATTGGCCGATCTGGCCTTCGAAGGCGGCGGCGGACGCGGTGTTGACGATGACGCCGCGCTCGCCGTCGACCTCGTCGGTCCGGGCCATCTCGGCGGCGGCGAGGCGGAGCACGTTGAAGGTGCCGATCAGATTGACCCCGACGACGTACGCGAAGTCCTCCAGCGGGTAGGGCGTGCCGTCCCGGGCGACCGTGCGGCCGCCTCGTCCGAGGCCCGCGCAGTTGACGGTGATGCGCAGCGGTGCCCGGGACGCGGCGGTGGCGACGGCGCGGGCCGCGTCGTCGGTGCTGCGGACGTCACCGGCGACGAAGTGGGCGCGCTCGCCGAGTTCCCGGGCGAGCCGCTCGCCGTCGGAGCCGGGCAGGTCCAGCAGGACGACGTGGGCGCCCGCGCCGAGCAGGCGCTCGACGGTGGCGAGGCCGAGGCCCGATGCGCCACCGGTGACGACGGCGGACACTCCGTTGATCTGCATGATGGCTTCCTGTTCATGAGCGGTGCGGTAACGGGTCGTGCGGTACCGGGCGGTGCCATACGGACCGTGCGGTGCCGTGCCGTGCCGTGCGGTGCCGTGCGGTCAGAGACCGGCGGACTTGGCGATGATCGTCTTCATGACCTCGCTCGTGCCGCCGTAGATGCGCATGACACGCGTGTCGGCGTAGAGACGGGCGATCGGATACTCCAGCATGTACCCGTAACCGCCGTGCAACTGGAGGCACTTGTCGATGACGCGGCCGGCGACCTCCGTGCAGTGCAGCTTCGCCATCGCCGCGTAGTCGGCGGTCAGTTCACCCCCGGCGTCGCGCTCCAGTGCCTCGTGCGCCAGCAGCCGGGCGGCCTCCGCCTCGGTCGCGCACTCGGCGAGCACGAACTTGGTGTTCTGGAAGGACGCCACCGGCCTGCCGAAGACCTGGCGGTCGCGGACGTACGCGCGGGTGAACCGGATGGCGGCGGCGGCCGCCGCCGCGGCCTGGACGGCGATCACCAGACGCTCGCGGGCCAGGTTCCGCCCCAGGCAGGAGAACGCCTCCCCTTCCGCGCCGAGCAGGTTCTCCACCGGGACCCGTACCCCGTCGAAGGAGAGTTCCGCCGTGTCGGAGGCGTGCAGGCCGATCTTGTGCAGGCTCCGGCCGACGGTGAAGCCCTCGCTCGTGGCGTCCACGACCAGGATCGACAGGCCGCCGCGCCGGTTCGCGGCCGGGGCGGGCGACGTACGGCAGACCACCAGGACCAGATCGCACTGGGTGCCGCCGGTGATGAAGGTCTTGGCCCCGTCGAGCACATAGTGGGTGCCGTCCCCGGAGAGCCTGGCCGAGGTCCGGATGCCGGCCAGGTCCGATCCGGTGCCGGGCTCGGTCATCGCGATGGAGAGCATGAGGTCGCCGGAGGCGCAGCCCGGGACCCAGCGCCGCTTCTGCTCCTCGGTACCGAAGTGCAGCAGGTACGGCAGGATGATGTGGGCGTGCGTCATCGCGGTGCCGACGGTGACCCCGGCGCGGGCGACCTCCTCCGCGAGCACGGCGCCGAAGTGGTGGCCGTGCCCGCCTCCCCCGCCGTACTCCTCGGGCACTTCGACCCCGAGGACGCCGAGCGCGCCGAGCCTGCGGTAGAAGTCGCGCGGCACGGCCTTGGCCGCCAGCCACTCCTGGAGGTGCGGCACCGCCTCCTTCGCGAGAAAGTCCCGGACCATCTGCCGGAACGCCTCGTGCTCCTCGTTGAATATCGTGCGCGGCATACCCGCCTCTTCCGTGATCTCGGGTTAGCAGGTTTTCACTTTTCCGCCCCGCTGATCGGCTGTCAAGGCGATCGACTGCGGAAACACAACCTGGACATGCTGGTTAGCTTGGAATAACTTGACGCTTCCCTTCTCCGTTCGTTCAGGAGCAGCCCATGCGTGACGCAGTGATCGTCGACGCCGTGCGGACGCCCATCGGCAAGCGCGGCGGTTCCCTCTCCGGCATCCATCCGGTGGATCTCTCCGCCCATGTCCTGACCGCCCTCGCCGAACGGACCGGACTCGACCCGGCCCTGGTGGACGATGTCGTCTGGGGGTGCGTCTCGCAGGTCGGGGAGCAGTCCGGTGTCGTCGGCAGGTTCGCCGCGCTCGCGGCCGGCTGGCCCGAGTCCGTCCCCGGTGTCTCCGTCTCCCGTGCCTGCGGCTCCTCCCAGCAGGCGGTGCACTTCGCCGCCGGCCTGGTCGTCGCCGGCCAGTACGACATCGCCGTCGCGGGCGGCGTGGAGTCGATGAGCCGGGTGCCGATGGGATCCGCCCGCGACGTCCCCGGCGCGGGCCGGGCGTACGGCCCGCTGGTGCTCGGCCGCTACTTCCCCGATGGCCGGGGCGAGTTCGACCAGGGCGTCGGCGCGGAGATGATCGCCGAACGGTACGGGCTGAGCCGCGCGGAACTCGACCGGCACGCGCTGGACTCGCACGAGCGCGCCGCCCGCGCCCTCGACGAGGGCCGCTTCACCGCCCAGATCACCCCGGTCGCCGTCGCCCGCGAGGACGGCACCACCGCCGTGTTCGCCACCGACGAAGGGATACGGCGCGGCTCGACCCCGGAGCGACTCGCCGCGCTGAGGACCCCGTTCAAGGAGAACGGCGTCGTGAGCGCGGGCAACTCGTCGCAGATCTCCGACGGGGCCGCCGCGCTGCTCATCACCACCGGTGCGATCGCGCGCCGGTACGGGTGGACTCCGCTGGCCCGGGTGCACACCGCCGTCCTCGCCGGCTGCGACCCGGTGACCATGGCCCTGGGCCCCGCCCCGGCGACCGCCAAGGCCCTCGACCGCTCGGGCCTGTCGATCGGCGACATCGGCGCGTTCGAGATCAACGAGGCCTTCGCCCCGGTCACCCTGGCCTGGCTGAAGGAGACCGGCGCCGACCACCGCCTGATGAACCCCAACGGCGGCGCGATGGCACTCGGCCATCCGCTGGGCGGCTCCGGCGCCCGCCTGATGACCACCCTGGTCCACCACATGCGCGACAACGGCATCCGCTACGGCCTCCAGGCCATGTGCGAGGCCGGCGGCATGGCCAACGCGACCATCCTCGAACTGCTCTGACGGCCGTCGTCCGTCCACCGGTGCACCGGCCTTTCGTCCACCGACGCACCGGCCTGCGGATATTCTGCCTTCACCCGAGGTGAGCGACCGTGAGGGGCGAACGGGCATGCAGACGGAAGCACCGGGAGCGCCGGGACGCACGACCACGCGCAGACCCCCCGACCGCAAGGCCCGGATCCTCGCCGCCGCGTCCCGGCTCTTCCGCACCCGCGGCTACCACAATGTCTCGGTCGCCGATGTCGCCGCCGAGGTCGGCATCACCGCCCCCGCCCTCTACCGGCACTTCCGCGGCAAGCCCGATCTGCTGCGCCAGGTCGTGGACACCACCGTCGCCGCGGTCGCGGCAGCCGCGGCGGCGGCGCCCGACCTCGACACCTGCCTCCGCTCCTCGGCGTCCGGGACCATGGACCGCCGGGGCGCGGCCGTGCTGTGGCAGCGCGAGGCACGCCATCTGCCGAAGGACCACCGCGAGGAACAGCGGCGCGCCCTGGGCGGTGTCGCCGACCGGATCGGCGCCCTGATCCGCGCCGAGCGCCCGGACCTGGACCGGGCCGACGGGCAACTGCTCGCCTGGGCCGTCCTGTCGGTGTACGGGTCCATCTCCTGGCACCGCACCTCGCTGCCCCGCCGCCGCTTCGAACACCTGCTGTACCGGCTCGCGAGCGCCACGGCCCGCTGCCCACTGGGCATCCGGCCCGCCGCCTCGGAGGAATCCTCCCCCGGTGGGTGTACGGGCCCGTCCCTCTCACGCCGGGAGGAGATCCTCGTCCAGGCGATCCGGCTCTTCGACGAGCGGGGCTTCCAGTCCGTGAGCACCGACGACATCGGCGAGGCCGCCGGAGCGTCGGGCCCCAGCATCTACAAGCACTTCCCCACCAAGACCGACCTGCTCGTGGCCGGTGTCCTGCGGGGCGGCGAGCAGCGGCGCGCGGCGACCGCCCAGGCCCTCGCCGTACCCGGCACCCCGCGCGGGACCCTCGACCGGCTGCTGCGCTCGTACATCGGGTTCGCCATCCGCGAGAGCCATCTGATCGGCCTGCTGATCGGCGAGCTGGACCAGCTGCCCGAGAAGGAGCGCAAGCTGGCCCGGCAGACACAGCGGGAGTACCTCGCGCTGTGGGTGCGGCTGCTGGACGAGGCGCGGCCCGGCCTCGACACGGCCGAGGCCAGGATCGTCGTCGTCGCGGTGCTCACCGTCATCGACAACGCGGCCCGCACGGGAGCCGTGGGCGGCCGCCCCGATCTCGCGGACCGGCTGGCCGAGATCGGCACCGCGCTGCTCCTGGCTCAGGACGCGCCCGTCATCCCGTGAGCCCGGCACCCCCGATTCTGACTGAAAATTCAGTCAGAATCGGGGGCAGTGCACGGCCTCCATCCTCCGCAGCGGGTGGTGTCCGAGGGCGTCAGTCCTGCCGCAGGCCGGCCAGTTCGGCGTCGACGGCGCCGCGCATCAGCTCGCGCGCGTGGCCGATCCTGATGCCGCCGCTGAGCCAGCGCACACTGAGCCCCTCCAGCAGGGCGGTGAGCCGTTCCGCGGCGGCCGCGAGCGAGGAGGCGGGCGCCATCGGCTGGACCCGGCCCAGCAGCGCGGCGACCTCCTGGACCCACTCCAGGGTGGCCCTGGCCAGATCCTCGCGCAGCACCTCGTCGAAGACGGCGCTCGCCCGCAGCTCGCCCCAGGCGGAGCTGTTCTCCCGGACCTCCACGGTGTCCTGGAGCTCCAGCAACAGGGTCTCCTCCAGCTCCTCCCGGGGGGCGAGCGGCGGTTCGTCCGGGCCGCGCCCGGACGTGTAGCGCTCGGCGCGGTCGCTGATGAATTCGAGGGTCTGGCGCAGGATCCCCGTGCGGTCCTTGAAGTGGTAGTAGATCAAGGCGGTGGAGACGCCGGCCTCGGCCGCGAGTTCCTCCACACGCAGCCCGCGGACCCCGCGCCGGGCGATCACCCGGGCGGCCGCTTCGAGGATCTGAGTGCTGCGAGACGCCATGACCCGCACCCTACCCGGGCGCTCCCGGGCGGGCGTACGCGGCCCGTCACCGGGCGTGCGGGCCGGCGGCGCGGGGCCCGCACGGTCCCGCCCCGCCACGTTCCGCCGTTTGACTGAATTTCCAGTCAGTGTCAGAGTGGCGACACGGGTCGCCCCACCTCCCCGCGTACCGACCGTTCGCGGGAGTGGGCGCGCACCCTTGTCCCAGGGGCCCGGGGCCGCCGGTCCGTGCCGCGCCTCCCGCGCGCCCGCCCCGGCCGGACGCACCCGTCCCACCAGTCCACGATCGGAGCCTCCCGTGTCGAACCCCTCCCCCGTCCGCCGGCCCGCCCGCCGGACCGCCCTGCGCGCGCTCGCCGGGCTCGGCGCGGCCGTCCTCTCCACGGTGGCCTGCGGCAGCTCCGGCACCGCCGTGCGTTCCACCGCCGCCACCGGATCCACCGGATCCACCGGATCCCCCCGGCAGACCTCGGCGGACGCGAAGCGCCGCCTCGGCGCGGAGTGGGAGAGCCACACCCGTACGTTCATGTCCTGGCCGGCCCTCTCCTCGGTCTGGGAGGAGGACCTGCGCTACGTCCGCGAGGACATCGCCCGGATCGCGCGGGCCGTCGGGGAGTACGAGGCGGTCGTCATGATGGCCCGGCCCTCCCAGGTGCGCGCCGCCCAGCGGGCCTGCGGCTCGCAGGTCGAGGTCATCCCGCTGGCCGTGGACGATCTCTGGGCCCGGGACACCGTCCCCGTCTTCGTGGAGGAGGGCGGCGAGGTCGTCGGCGTCGATTTCAACTTCAACGGCTGGGGCGGGAAGCAGGAGCACACCAACGACGCCCGGGTCGGCCGCACCCTGCTGCGGGAGTACGGGATCCCCCGGGTGCAGGCCCCGCTGGTCTCGGAGGGCGGCTCCTTCGAGCCCGACGGCGAGGGCACCCTGCTGATCACCGAGAGTTCGATCGTCAACGACAACCGCAACCGGGGCAAGAGCCGGGACACGATCGAGGCCGAACTCCAGCAGCTCCTGGGCGTCGAGAAGGTGGTCTGGCTGAAGGGTGTGCGCGGCGAGGACATCACCGACGCCCACGTGGACAGCCTCGTCCGCTTCACCGCGCCCGGTGTGGTCCTGCTGGACCGCGCGCACCCCGGCACCCCGCCGGACTCCTGGTCGCGCTCCGCCGACCAGGCGCACTCCGTCCTGTCGAAGGCGACGGACGCCCGTGGCCGGCGCTTCGAGGTCGTCGACCTGCCGCAGCCCGATCTGAACCGGATCACGGGCGAGGGCGACGACTTCCTGGCGACCTACGCCAACTTCTACATCGCCAACGACTCGGTCTTCATGCCCCGGTTCGGCGACCGCAGGGCCGACGACCGGGCCCGGGGCATCCTCCAGGAGCACTTCCCCGACCGGGACATCGTGCCGGTCGCGATCGACACGGTCGCCTCGGGCGGGGGCGGCATCCACTGCGCGACCCACGACCAGCCCGGCAAGCCCGCCGCCTGACCTCGCGGCACCGCACCGCACAGCACAGCACAGCACCGCACAGCGCGGCCCCGCGCGCCTGCGGGCGCCCGGACGGACTCCGCTCGCCGTCCGAATCACCCGACCCGTTCCGGTCATCCCGATCGGATGCTTCAATCCACAGCATCCTGCCTGAGCACGCTTGGCGATGGGGAACCCATCCGGAAGTCACCCGGCACCGGACGATGACCTCGCCGTTCCCTCCTGGCCGCCGGGCCCGGGGTGCCGGTGGCGGCGGCCGCGACCGCGGCCGCGGCCGTGCCGGCTCCCACCGCCACGGCCGCCGCGCAGCCCCGGACCGCGATGAACGGCCGGCGGTTCCGCGTGAACTGCTTCGAGCTGCTCTTCGTCCCCTACTGCACCGGCCGGCAGAGCCTCTGTCCGCGCACCCGGGGCCCGCACCACGCCGTGGGCTGGACCTTCCGGCCGGCGTACAACCTGGGTCCCGGCGGCGAGGGCGAGAACGCGAGCGCCCAGGGGAACTGGCGGCTCTGCCACCGCTGCGGGGCCGCCGGCTACGACTTCGCGGTCCCCGTCTCCGCCTCCACCTGAGCACACGGCACCGGCCCTGCCCTGCCCTGCCCTGCGGCTCACGGTACGGGCCGGCCGCGCCGCCGGGGATGCGGGCGCGGCCGTCCGGTCAGCCCAGGCGCCGCACCGGGGCGCCCGCCAGGAACGCCTGGATGTTCTCGACCGCCTGCCCGTAGTACGTCGTGTAGTTGGCCTGCGACACATAGCCGAGATGCGGCGTGGCGAGGAGGCGCGGCACGGTCCGCATCGGATGGCCGGGCGGGAGGGGTTCGACGTCGAACACATCGACGCCCGCCCCCGCGATGGCGCCCTCCCTCAGGGCCGTCAGCAGGGCGTCCTGGTCGACGATCGCCGCCCGGGAGGTGTTGACCAGATAGGCGCTCCGCCGCATCAGCGCCAGCTCCCGGGCCCCGATCAGGCCCCGGGTCCGGTCGCCGAGCGCGAGGTGGACCGAGACGAAGTCGCTGGTGCGCAGCAGTTCGTCCAGGGAGCCGGCGTGGGCCGCCCCGGCCTCTTCGGCCCGTTCCCGGGTGAGGTTGGCGCTCCAGGCCACCACGTCCATCCCGAAGGCCAGGCCGACCCGGGCGACCCGGCTGCCGATCTTCCCCAGGCCGAGCAGTCCGAGCCGGCGGCCGTGCAGGTCGGCGCCGACCGTGGACTGCCAGGGCCCGCCCTCGCGCAGCGCGGTCGCCTCGGGGACGATCCCCCGGGCGAGCCCGAGCAGCAGGGCCCAGGTCAGCTCGACCGGAGGGGTGGAGGAGCTGGCGGTGCCGCACACGGTGACCCCGTGGCGTTCGGCGGCCGCGAAGTCGATCACCGAGTTGCGCATGCCCGAGGCGATCAGCAGCTTCAGCCGGGGCAGCCGGGCGAACAGCGACGCCGGGAAAGCCACCCGTTCGCGCAGGGTGACGACGATGTCGAACCCGTCGAGCGCGGCGGCCAGCTCGTCCTCGCCGGTGACGTGGGACGGGAAGGAGACGACCTCGACCCGGTCGGCCAGGGGTGACCAGTCGGCGGCGGTTGTCGCCACGGACTGGAAGTCGTCGAGTACGGCGCAGCGGTGGCGGTGGTCGGTCATGGCGGGGCGCTCCCCTCGTGGGCGGGTCCGGTGCCCGGTGCGGCCCCGGCCGGACCCGGGCGATCGGAAAGGATCATCTCCTTGCCGGCCGGCGGGCCCGCGACCGGGGCCCTCGTCACCCGTTCCCGTACCTGCTCACGCACGCCCGGACGGCGGGCGCGGCGCCGCTCAGGCGGTCAGCGCGGCGGTCAGGCGGGTGGTCAGGCGGTCAGCAGCACCCCGGCGTAGGACACGGCGGCGATGAGCACCCAGGCGGCCAGGCCCAGCCCCGCGACCCTCATCCCCGTACGGCTGAGGGAGGGCAGATGGACGGCGGT
This sequence comes from Streptomyces yaizuensis, assembly GCF_034961445.1. Lineage (NCBI taxonomy): Bacteria > Bacillati > Actinomycetota > Actinomycetes > Kitasatosporales > Streptomycetaceae > Streptomyces > Streptomyces yaizuensis. The sequence continues at coordinate 816,799 of NZ_BSBI01000001.1, read as the reverse complement.
GCCTAGGGCGAAGAGGGCCGCGGCGAGCAGGATCTCCTGGGCGGTGGCCGCCATGCCCAGGGCCTCGGCGGGCACGGCTCCCGTGCTGCGGAGCGCGACCATGGCGAGGAACCCGGCGACGAACAGGGGGACCAGCGGTGGGCGCGCGGCGCGGGAGCCGTCCCCGGGGCCCGCTTCCGCCGCGATGCGGCGCCGGGCGGCCAGCGCGAGCACGGCGACCAGCGGGGCCAGCGTCATGACCCGCAGGAGTTTGACGACGACGGCGTCGGTGAGGGCCGTCCCGCCCGCGGTGCCGGCGGCGGCGACGACCTGGCCCACGTCGTGGACGGAGGCGCCGACCCAGCGCCCGAACTCCCCGGCGCTCAGGCCGAGGGGGTGGTGCAGCAGCGGCAGGACGACGATCGCGAGGGTGCCGCAGAGGGTGACCAGGGCGATGGAGGGGGCGATGTCCTCCTCGTCGCTGTCGCGTACGGCGGAGACCGCCCCGATGGCGGAGGCCCCGCAGATGGCGTAGCCGGTGGCGATCAGCAGCGGCTGATCGCCGGGCAGGCCGAGGCGGCGGCCGAGCCACCAGGTGCCGAGGAGGGTGGCGGCGACCACGCCGGCCACCATGACGACGGTGGCCCAGCCGAGCCCCAGGAGATCGCCCACGCCGACCTTGAGGCCGAGCAGCACGATGCCCACGCGCATCAGCCGGCGGGAGGCGACCGCCAGACCCGGGCGGTACCGCCCGGTGATCCGGGTCCGCAGCCGGGGCACGTGTGCCGCGGCGAGGCCGAGCAGGACGGCCGCGGTGAGCAGGGGGACGGCGGGCACCGCCCGGTGCACCAGCCAGGCAGCGACGGTGCCGGTGGCGGCGAGCGCGAGTCCGGGGACCGCCGGGGGCAGGACGGGCAGCAGCCGCCCCCGCCGGTGCCCGGCGGGGGCGGTCCGGGTGCCGGTGAGGGCCATCAGCGGTCGGCCGGGAGGTCGTAGATCCGGCGGATGCTGCTGCCGAGGCGGGAGATGTCGGCGCCGTAGACATGGAGGGAGACGGCGAGTCCGGGCCCGTCGTTGCGTACGAGGTGGATGTCGCCGGGCGGGGCGAACGCGGCCACGGTCCCCTGGGGGTTGACGACGTCCTCGGTGGCGACGAGCCGGGCGGAGCGCCCTTCGGGGACCAGGCGGTAGCGGCGTTCGCTCTCCACCCCCTCGTGGACGCCGGTGACGCACCAGGAGACATGGTCGTGGACGGGGGTGTGCTGGCCGGGCAGCCAGACGAGGGCGACCAGCGAGAAGCTGCCGTCGCGTTCGGCGTGCAGCACGTGCTGGCGGTAGCACGCGGGGTCGGCCCGGCGCTGGGCGGGGGTGAGGAGCCCGGGGTCGCCGAGGCAGGGGCCGAGGGTGCGGGCGACGAGCCGGGCCGTGGGCTCGGGTGCGAGACCACGGGAGACGTCGGCGCGCAGGGCGTCGATGAGGCGGGCCAGCCGAGGTGCCGGCGTGGCCTCGGGGGTGAGGAGACCAGGAGCGGCGGAGGTCGTCATGACCGCAGCGTGCGACCGCGGATCCATCACGTCCAACGACGGTTTGTTGCCGTTCCCCCCACGCGTGCTTATGGATGCCGCCGGACGCCGGCCCGCCCGCCACGGGCGCGGGGGCGGCGCGACCGGCGTTCCGGGGTACCGGGGGCCGGTGGGTCAGCAGCCGACGTGGTTGGCCGCCACCCGGCGCAGCTCGTCCAGGACGAGTCCGACGGCGGGGATGCGCTGGTGGTCCCGGAGGACGTACGCGGAGATCCGCCGGAAGGCGTGGGGCTCCACCAGCCGCCCGGTGATCTTGCGGTGGCAGAGGAACGACAGTACAAGGGTGGGCATCATGGCGATGCCGACACCGGCCGCGACCAGGGACTGGACCACCAGATTGTCGTCGGTGGCGAAGGAGATGTCGGGGGTGAACCCGGCCTCGGCGCAGACGTGCAGGAAGTGGGCGCGGCAGCGGGGGCAGCCCGCGATCCAGCGCTCCCCGGCCAGGTCGCCGAGTTGCACGGCGCGGCGGCGGGCGAGGGGGTGACCGGTCGGCAGGAGGATCGTGACCCGGTCCTCCAGCAGCCGTATCTCCTCGACCTCGTCCGGGATCTCGACGGCGAGACCGGGATAGCTGAAGGCGAGCGTGATGTCGCACTCGCCACGGGTCAGCAGCCGCAGCGACTCGGGCGGCTCGCCCTCCAGCAGCTCCAGACGGACACCGGGGTGGTCGGTGCCGAGCCGGGCCATGGCCTCGGGTATCAGGGTGGCAGCGGCGCTGGGGAAGGCGCACAGCCGTACCCGCCCGGAGCGCAGCCGGGTGAGGGAGTCGATCTGCCGCCGGGCGGCGTCGACGGACTCCAGGATGGTCCCGGAGTGCCGGGCGAGGGTCAGCCCGGCCTCGGTGAGCCGGATCCCCCGGCCGACGCGGATGAACAAGGGGGTGCCCACGTCCCGTTCGAGCGCCTTCATCTGCTGACTGACCGCGGGCTGGGTGTATCCCAGGGCGCGGGCGGCCGCGGAGTAGGACCCGGACCTGACGACTTCGTGAAAGGTCTTGATCTGCCGGGAGTCGAACACGCTCGAAATCATAAGCAGAATTTGGGATACGGAAGGATTCTGCCGGAACTTGACCGGACATATGCCATTTCTTCGGTATCCCGTGGTTCCCGGCCCCGCCGCGCACAACGACGCCCGGACAGGACCGGACCGGACCGGACGAGCCCTGCCGCACCGGGAGCGCGGCACGGGCTCCGGGCACGGACTCCCGGCACGGGTCCGCCGCCGGGGAATCACGGCGTCGCCGTGCAACTTTCGCACGGGCTCACGGGTCCAGCAGAGCACCCCGCGCGATGGCGGTGTCCGGCCGCCCACCGCGCGTCCGGCTGCACCGCCGATCCCGGGAGGGACCCTCGTGAAGGCACACAGAGCGACGCGCGGCCTGGGGCTGGCCGCCGCGATCGCGGCCGTCGGCACCCTGGCCGCACCGACGACGACGTCCGCCGCGCCACAGGACACCTCCGTACGGGCCGCGCCCGACGCCCGGGCGTCCGTCGCCGCCGCGCCGAAGGCCCGGCCCAAGGCCCGGCCGGAGGACTTCGACGGTGACGGCCACCGCGATGTCGTCGTCTCCGCCGCCGGCGCGAACGTCGAGGACGTCCTCATGCCCGGCTACGCCGCCGCCCTCCACGGTTCGCCGAGGAGCCCGCTGTACGCGAAGCATCGGCTCATCCACCAGGACACCCCGGGCGTGCCCGGCGTGCCCGAGCAGGAGGACGCCTTCGGATACGCGCCCACCAGCGGAGATCTCGACCGGGACGGCTACACCGACCTGATCGTCGGCGCGAGCGGGGAGGATCTCGGCCCGCACCGGGACGCCGGGGCGCTCGCCGTGGTCTGGGGCGGCCCCAAGGGGCTGTCCGGCGGCGCGAAGCTGTGGGAGGGCACCCGGGAGGCGGCGCGCGCGGGCGCCGCCACGGCGGCCGGGGACTTCGACGGCGACGGCGACACCGATGTGGTCACCACCGACGCGGGCGCCACCGAACTGCGCCTGCTCTCCGGCCCGTTCCGTCGCGACGGATCCCCCGCGTCCACGTCCGTCGCCGTGCGGGAGCGGGACGAGGTGTACGTGCGGGACCTGGCCGTCGGCGACGTGAACCGCGACGGGCGGGCCGACCTCGCGTACAACCGCCTCGGCCGGGGCGCCGCCGAGGGCCCCTCCGCCGTGCTGCGGCTGGGCACCACCAAGGGGCCCGGGCCCGCGAAGCCCCTGGCGGGCAAGGGCGTGGGCGTGCGCTCCCTGGCCATCGGCGACACCGACGGCGACGGGTACGACGACATCGTCCTCGGCTGCCCCCTCGACGGATACAGCCCCGAGCCGATCGACCGGGGCGGGAAGATCGTCTGGATCCCCGGCTCCGCCCGGGGGGCGGCGACGGAGCGGGCGCGCCCCCTCAACCAGGACAGCCCGGGGGTCCCGGGGGTCGCCGAGGGCTCCGCCCACCCGACCGGCAACGACGACTTCGGTGCGTCCGTCTCCATCGGCGACGTCGACGGCGACCGCTTCGGGGACATCGCCGTCGGGGTCCCCGAGGAGAACTTCGCCGGCCGCGACGACGCGGGCACGGTGGTCGTGCTCCGCGGCGCCGGGGGCGGCCCGTCCGGCAAGGGCGCGCGGGTCGTGAGCCAGAACACCCGGGACGTGCCCGGGGTGGCCGGGGACCGCGACCGGTTCGGCTCCGCCGTGAAGATCATCGACGTGACCGGCGACCGCCGGGGCGAACTGATCGCCGGGGCGCCGGGCGAGTACTACGGCGCCGGCGCGGTGACGGCGTTCCGGTCCACCGCCGCCGGGGTGACCGGCAAGGGGGCGCTCACCTTCGAGCAGGACGTCCTCGGCCTCCACGCCAACGGGGACGACGGCTTCGGGGCCGGCTTCACCCGCTGACACCGTGGTGACGGGAGCGGCCCGCCGGCCTCCGTACGGCGGGCCGCTCTCCGCGTTCCCCGCTCCTGCGCCGACCGCACGAGGAGCACGAGTCGTACGAGTCGGCTATTCAAGGGCGGTACCAGCCGAATTCGGCGGGATTTCGGGCAGAGCGGGGAGCGCCGCCGGGGCCAGACTGTCCCGGTGCCCGCCCCGGGACCCGGGGCCCGGCACGGAGGGGACCCGTACACCGGCTCGTTCCCCGCGCCGACGACGCACCGGACCGGCCGGTCTCCGCTCCGGCGCACGCGCACGCTCCGGCAGGCCCGTCGAGCCCGGCGTCCCCGTCCCGTCCCCGTCCCGGTCCCGTATCCGACCCCGATCCCGTATCCGTACGTACCCAGGAGGTTCCCCGTGATCGTCAGGAAACTGCGCCTCGCCGTCACCGCTCTCGCCGCCACCGCCGCCCTCGGCCTGGTGACCGCCGCACCGGCGGCCGCCACCGTCTCCGGCGACGGAGGCAACCGGATCGGTGTCCTCACCTATGGCGCGGGGGCCTATGTCAAGGAGGGCGGACTCAGCGCCCCCTGGACCCATGAGCGCGCGGCCGTCAGTCAGCTGGTCCTGTCCGGCGACCGGATCGGGGTCCTCACCGACACCGGGGACGCCTATGTGAAGGAGGGCGGGCTCAGCGCCGGCTGGGTGCACGAGCTGGCCGGGGTCAGACAGATCGCCCTCGCGGGTGACCGGATCGGGGTGCTCACCCTGTTCGGGGACGCCTATGTGAAGGAAGGCGGGCTCAGCGCCCCCTGGACGCACGAACTGGCCGGGGTCAAGGAGCTGGAGCTGTCCGGGAACCGGATCGGGGTCGTCACGGAGGGCGGGGACGCCTATGTGAAGGAGGGCGGGCTGAGCGCCACGTGGACCCATGAGCTGGCCGGGGTCGCGGGTCTCGATCTGTCGGGCGACCGGATCGGGGTGCTCACGACCGGTGGGGACGCCTACGTCAAGGAAGGCGGGCTCAGCGCCGGCTGGGTGCACGAGCTGGCCGGTGTGTCCCAGCTGGAACTGTCCGGGAACCGGATCGGTGTCCTCACCACCGCCGGAAACGCCCTGGTGAAGGAGGGCGGGCTCAGCGCCGCGTGGACCCAGGTACAGCAGAACACGCTTCAGATCGCCCTCTCCGGAGCCCGGATCGGCGTCGTCGTCGCGAACGGTGACGCCTACGTCAAGGAGGGCGGCCTGAGCGCCGCATGGACCCATGAGCTGGCCCAGGTCGCGGAACTCGCGCTGTCCTGAACCACCGGGCCGGCCTGCCGCGCCGCGCGGAACGGCGGCGTCAGGGGCACGGAGGCGGCGGCTCCGTCGGGGCCGCCGCCGGCGTGCGGAGCCGGTGTGCGGAGCCGCACCCAGGGGTTGGGGGCCCGTGTCAGGCCTCGCTGTACGAGCCCCGGTAGCCGCGCGCCACGATCCGCTCCGCCGACCCCCGGTAGTAGTCCGCGTCCGGCACGGTGGTCGCCAGGCCGCTGACATAGCGGTTGTACAGGCAGAACGCGGCGGCGATCAGTACGGTGTCATGGATCTCGGTGTCCCCGGCGCCCTCCGCGCGGGCCGCCGCGACGGCCTCGTCGGACACCGGCGCCGCCGCCGACTGCACCTCGGCGGCGATCCGCAGCAGGGCCCGCAGCAGAGGCGTGATCGGCGCGGTGGCGGGGTCCGCCAGGACCGAGGCCACCAGCCGCTCCCCGCCCGCGAGCTGGGCCGCCGCGAAGGCACTGTGCGAACCCGCGCAGAAGGGTGTGGCGTTCAGCTGCGAGACGTACGCGGCGATCAGTTCCCGCTCCCCCCGGCTGATCGGGGACGGGCCGCGCAGCAGGATCTCGGCGAGGTGGTTCAGCGGCTCGCCGGTGTCCTTGCGGTGCGCCATCAGTCCGCTGATGCCGGGCAGGTCGTTGTCGAGGGCGATATGGGCCACGAGGACTCCTGATCGAGGAAGACGAGAGAAATACGGGAAACGAGGGAACGGAGGAATGGGGGGAAGCGGGGGATGTTCCCATGGTCCGTGCGCCCCGCCGCCGGGCCCAACTTCCAGCGTGCTCAGGCCGGCTGCCCGCCGGGCGGCCCGGCGGCCCGTCCGGGGACGTACGGCCTCCCGGGAACACCACTCCCTCTCTTCAACCCCACCGGAAACAGGGCCACTTGGATACCCATGCCACCGGATGAGTACCTGTGCGGATGCCGTCGGATCCCCGGGGCGGGAGGGTAGACGCTCATGACCGGGAGGCGCTGTCACCGCGCACCGTCGGCCTCGCCTCCTTCGACGTCACCTTCTGGAGGTATGCCATGGGACGCTGGGGAAGGGCCGCCACGGCCGTCGCGCTGACGGGCGTCACCCTCGTGGGAACGGCCGGAGCGGCGTGGGCCAAGTGCGGCATCGTGGAGAAGCCCACCGCGACCGCCGGGTGCTCCACCGTGTGGGGCAGCGGCACCGAGTCGGCCACCGAAGCGGTCACCGACCGGCTGGAGAACATCAGGACCGGCCCGCACGCCTGCTTCGACCGTGTGGTCCTCGACATCCCGGGTGCCGACGGCAGGGCCGGCTACCACGTCGGTTACGTCGACGCCTTCCACCAGGACGGCACGGCGGAGCCGATCCCGGTGGCCGGGGGCGCCGTCCTGGAGATCCGGGTCAACGCTCCGGGCTACGACCCCGCCACCGGCCGGCCCGTCTACCCGGGCAGGGCCGGCGAACCCCTGCCGGGGGTGGACATCACGGGATACCGGACGTTCAGGGACACCAGGTTCGGCACGACGGTGGAAGGACAGACCCAGGTGGCCATGGGGGTACGCGCCGAGCTGCCGTTCCGGGTGTTCCGGTACGGCGACCACGTGATCGTGGACGTCGCGCACACCCGGTAGGAGGGACCGCGACGAAGGCCGGCGGTCGCTGCGGCGACGCCCGGTCCCGCCCCCGCGCCGTCCCTCCCGGGAGCCATCCCCCGGCACCCGGGAGGGGCATCCCGCGCGCTGCCCCGCAGGCTCCCGCCCGCTGCCCCCGTGCCGCCAAGGAGGCCCGTACGGTCGCAACGGGCGTGGTGATCGACACCGTGAAGGAAGAGAGGGAGGAGCCGACGCCCTCGTCACCCTGTGAAAGGCTGTCCCTCTGCGGCGGCTGTCAGGGCATGGAGGAACACTCACTCCTTGCCACTCTTAACTTATAGCTCACCGGGGGGCTTGCGGCAAGACCCCGGTCATGCCGCAGAATCGCACGCCTCAGCCAGAACCTGCGGAATTGGGAGATTCACGAAGTGCGTTTGTTGTTGTCGGTTCATGGGTCGTGCGGTGGCGTCGAGCCGGCGGGAGGAATCGCGCCGTGGTCGCGGGCCCTCGGCACCGGGCTGCGGACGTGCGCGCCGCAGGACCTCGCGGGTACGGCCCCCGGATCGGAGCTGATGGCATGAACCCCCTGACCACCAGTGCGTTCGACCTTCCCGAGCGGCTCTCCCCCAAGGCCGACCCGGCACTGATCGCGAGTGACGAGCAGCATTTCGCGGCGATCGCGGAGTGCCTGGAGCAGGCCATCGCCGATCTGTCCGACCGTCTCGACGCCACTCGCAGGGCACCCGGCGGCTTCGGCCAGCAGGCGATGGACCGGGACATCGAGATCCACCGGCTGACCGCTCGTCTGCGCACACTGCGCCGCTTCGGTCTGGACCTGTGCCTGGGGCGCATGGTCGGCGCGGACGACGCGGAGCCCGTGTACGTCGGACGCCTCGGCCTGACCGACAGCGCGGGGCGCCGGCTGCTGCTCGACTGGCGCTCCCCCGTGGCCGAGCCGTTCTTCGGAGCCACCCACGCCAACCCGATGGGGCTGGCGAGCCGCCGCAGATACCGCTGGACCCGTGGCCGGATCAGCGACTACTGGGACGAGGTGTTCACCCGGGACGGGTTCGCCGGGCATGCCGCGCTCGACGACCAGTCCGCGTTCATCGCCAGCCTGGGCACCAACCGGTCGGCCCGGATGCGGGACGTGCTCGGCACGATCCAGGCCGATCAGGACGCCATCATCAGGGCCGGATCCCGTGGCGCCCTCGTCGTCGACGGCGGTCCGGGCACGGGAAAGACCGTCGTCGCCCTGCACCGCTCCGCCTATCTCCTCTACTCGGACCCCCGTCTCGGGCACCGTCGGGGCGGCGTGCTGTTCGTCGGCCCGCACCAGCCCTACCTGGCCTACGTCGCCGATGTCCTGCCCAGCCTCGGCGAGGAGGGCGTACGGACCTGCACCCTGCGGGACCTCGTCGCCGAGGGGGCGGCGGCCGCGGTGGAGCCCGACCCGGCCGTGGCCCGGCTGAAGTCGTCCGCCGCCATGGTCAGGTCGATCGAGACGGCCGTGCGGTTCTACGAGGAGCCGCCCACCGAGGGCATGATCGTCACGACCCCCTGGTCCGGCATCCCGCTGAGCGCCGGCGACTGGGCCGAGGCGTTCGAAGCGGCAGAACCGGGCATTCCGCACAACGACGCGCGCGATCTGATCCGGGAGGCGCTGCTCACGATCCTGGTGGACAAGCACGACGGGGACGCCTCGCCCGACCTGCTCCGCAAGGCCCTGCGGCAGAACCGGGAGCTGGCTGGGGCCCTGAACCGCGCGTGGCCGCTGCTCGAAGCGGCCGATGTCGTCTCTGACCTGTGGTCGGTCCCCGCCTATCTGCGGCTGTGCGCCCCCTGGCTCGGCCCCGACGAGGTGCGCAGGCTCCAGCGCCCGGACGCCCAGGCGTGGACGGTGTCCGACCTGCCGCTCCTGGACGCGGCCCGGCAGCGGCTCGGCGACCCGAAGGCGTCGCTGCGCAAGCGCCGGCACCAGGCCGCGGTCGCCGCCGAACGCGAACGCATGTCCCTCGTCATCGACAGCGCCATCGCGGCCGACGACGACGGTGAGGGCGCGATCACGATGCTGCACGGGCAGGATCTGCGGGACACCCTGGCCGACGAGGCCGCGCTGCTGCGCACCGACCCGGAACCGCTCGCCGGGCCGTTCGCGCACATCGTCGTGGACGAGGCCCAGGAGCTGACCGACGCGGAGTGGCAGATGCTGCTGCTGCGCTGCCCGTCCCGGAGCTTCACCATCGTCGGGGACCGCGCCCAGGCCAGGCACGGATTCACCGAGTCGTGGCGGGAGCGGCTGGAGCGGGCCGGGCTCGACCGGGTCTCCCTGGCCTCGCTGAGCGTCAACTACCGGACGCCGGAGGAGATCATGACGGAGGCCGAGCCGGTCATCCGGGCCGTGCTCCCGGACGCCAATGTGCCGACGTCCATCCGCAGCGGCGGCGTCCCCGTCGTCCACGGGTCGGTCACGGAGCTGGACGCGATCCTCGACACCTGGCTCGCGGCGAACGCCGACGGGGTCGCCTGTGTCATCGGTGATCCCGCGTTCCGGGCGACGCCCCGTGTGCGGTCGCTCTCCCCGGAGCTGTCGAAGGGGCTCGAATTCGACCTGGTCGTCCTCGTCGACCCGGAGAAGTTCGGCGAGGGGATCGAAGGAGCGGTCGACCGCTATGTGGCGATGACCCGGGCGACCCGGCAACTCGTCGTCCTCACCGGTTCCTGATGCCGGCCGGGACGGCGTGACCGCGTCCCGGCACCGCTCTCCCCGGGACCCGTCGCCCGGCACCTCGCGGGCGGCCGGCGGACGGCGCGCGGGCGGCTCCGGCGCACGACAGCGCCGGATGCGCCCCGCCGCCCCGCTGCTTCTCGCCATTCACGGTCGGAGCGTCTCCTGACGGGGTCGGGGCTGTTCAGGCGGGTGGAACCGGTGCGTGGCGCTGTTCGCCACCGGGCGGTGCGCCGATGGCGGTACGGGCGCCGTCGCGTTGGATCTCCCCAGGTCAGCCCCCGCGAGGGTCGGTGCCTGGGGCCCGGCCCGGCAGAGCGGCTCCCCCTGGCTCGATGGAGTCCCCGACCCGCCCGGAGCGATGACAAACCGTCATTTCCTGTCAGTGGCCGCTGATACACCGTATTCCTGGGGGCGGGCCGCACACCGGTGGCCCGCCGACGGGAGGGGAAAGGCATGACGAGGGTTCCGGACGGGTTCCACTCCGTACGCGCGCACATCCGCCGCAATCCCAGGCGCAGGAGCGCGAAGCGGATGAGCGGCTGGACGATCGCCGGTCTGGTGGCCGGTGTGTGGCTGTGGGGTCAGGTGTTCGGGTTCGGTGAGTCCACGGCCTCGACGCCGCCCGCCGATCACGGGCCGGCCGCTTCCACTCCGGCCGGCCGCTGATGGGGCGGCCGCGCCCGCGGCGCCCCCGTGGTGCGGCCGAGGTGGTATCGGCGGCCGTGGTGGCGGTGGCCGTGCTCGTCCTGGCCGTCCGGGCGGCCGCCGCGGCCCTCGGATCCCCGGGGGAGGTACGGGCGGTGCTGCTGCCCCTCGTCCTGGTCGCGGGGGCCGTCGCCGGGTGGCGCCTCAGGCGGGCGGTCTCACGGCGGCGCCGCGCACGCGAGCGGCTGGCCACGCTCCGTATCGACCTGGCCGCGCTGGACGCCATGGACGACCGGTGCTTCGAGTACGCGCTGCGGGATCTGCTGCTCCGCGACGGCTGGCCGGCCCGCAGGGTGGGCGGCGGCGGTGACCAGGCCGCCGATGTCATCGGTGACCACCGGCGGCGGGGTCGGATCGTCGTGCAGGCGAAGCACACCCGCGTCGGCGGGAAGGTGGGGTCGCCGGTGATGTACGCGGTGAAGGGCACGGCCGGCCCGGTGCACCGGGCCGACCACGCCGTCGTCGTCACCAACGGGGCCCTGACCCGTGACGCCATGGCCTGGGGCGACCGGCACGGCGTCCACTGGGTCGACCGGGAGAGACTGCGGCGGTGGGCCGAGACCGGCGCCGCCCTGCACGAACTCCTCCCGCTCGCCGCACGACCCCGCCGCAACCGGTTCAACCGCGCCGCCTGACCCACGCCGCCTGACCCGCGCCGTACGGTCCCGCCAGGGGCGCGGGGGCGCGGGGGGCGCGGGCTCACTCCTCCTTCGTCAGCAGGGCGAAGACCGCCGAGAAGTCCCGCTCCCCGAGCCCTTCCTCGCTCATCCGGGCGTACAGTTCGCGTGCCCGGTGGGTCACCGGCAGGTCCACCGCGTGGGCGGCGGCCGTGGCGAGGGCCAGATCCAGGTCCTTGCACATCAGGATGCCCTTGAAACCGGGCCGGAAGTCGTTCTCGGCGGGACTGGTCGCGAGGACTCCGGCCACCGGCGGGCGGGTGCGCAGGGCCCAGCAGTCCCCGGAGCCGGCCGAGACCACCTCGAAGAGGAGCCGGGGGTCGACGCCGAGGCTCCGGGCGAGGGCGTAGCTCTCGGCGACCGCCGCCATCGAGGTGCCGGCGATGATCTGGTTGGCGAGTTTCACCGAGACGCCCGCGCCGTTGCCGCCGCAGTGGACGATCGTGCGGCCCAGTTCCCCGAGGAGCGGGCGGAGTTCGGCGAGGGTCGCGGCGTCGCCGCCCACCATCACGGTGAGGGAGCCGTCGGCGGCTCCGGCGCTGGAGCCGCTGACGGGCGCGTCGAGCATGCGCACGCCGTGCCTCCCGGCCAGCTCGGCCAGTTCTCTGCTGGTCGGCGGGTCGATGGTGCTCATGTCGACCAGGACGCCGCCCGGCCGCATGGCCGCGAGCGCCCCGTCGGGGCCGGAGAGCGCCGCGCGGACATGCGGGCCGTTCGGCAGCATGGTGATCACGACGTCCGCGCCGGTGGCGGCGGACCGGGCGGAGCGGGCCGTACCGGCGCCGGCCGCGGCGAGCGCGTCGACCGCCTCGGGCAGCAGGTCGTGGACGGTGAGGCGGTATCCGACGGCGAGCAGCCGGCCGGCCATCGGGCGGCCCATGGTTCCGAGGCCGATGAAGGCGACGGTGGTGTCCGGCATCTGTGTTCCCTCCATGCTGTCTGTGTCCTGGGGGTGCTGCGTCCTTGCGGTGCCGTGTCCTTGCCGTGCTGTGCTGTGCCCTTGACGTGCTGTGTCCGTACGGGACGGACTGACCGGCCGACCGGTCTGTCGGAGCCGGCCGGCGCCTCGGGCGGGGTCAGTCGCCGGACGGCTCCAGCCAGATGATGTCGCCGAGGGTGACGGCGAGATGGGTCATGGCGCTGCCCGCGGTGGCACCGTGCCAGTGCTGTTCGCCGGGCGGGCAGGCGACGATGTCACCGGCCCGTACCACCGTGGGCTCCTGGCCGCGCACCTGGACGTATCCCTCGCCCTCGGTGATGTAGAGGAGCTGTCCCCCGGTGTGCCAGTGCCAGTGGTTGCGGGCCCCCGCCTCGAAGCGGACCAGCAGCACGCTGGAGGTGTGGGCGGTGTCCGAGGGGAACAGGTCCGTCAGCAGGGCCTCCCCCGAGAAGACCTTGGCGTACTTCTCCGGCAGCGGCTCCAGAGCGGCCCGGCAGTCGGCGGGGCTGTTGATGATCATGGCGTGGGTGGTCCTTCCTGGTTCCTGATTCAGGGTCGGGGTCGGGGTGTCGTGGTGGCGCGGGCGGCGAGGCCCGCGGGCGTGGGGTCCTCCATCAGGTCCGCGAGGCCCAGCGCGCCGCCGAGCCGCTCGCGGACCCGGGCGAGCAGCCGTACGGCGGTCAGGGAGGTGCCGCCGGCGGCGAAGAAGTCGTCCCCGGCGGCCACCGGGGTCCCCAGCACGTCGGAGCAGGCCGCCACGATCACGGCGAGCACCTCCGGGTCGGCGGGCCGGGAGGGCACCGGAGCCGCCCCCGTGGCGGGAGTGGCCGGGGTGCCGCGCCGGGTCTCCAGCTCCACGGGCGGGTCGTCGGCGCCGAGGAAGTCGTCCAGCGCCTGCCGCAGCCGGTCGTGGGGGCCGGGCGGCACCACCGTCACCAGCGCCGGGGCTCCCGCCGCGGGGGTCACGGCTGTGCCCCGCGGCGGCTGCGGCACCGCGGAATCCCGCCGGACGGCGAGGACGTTGTGGTAGCCGGTGCCGCGCAGCGCGGACACCGTCTCCACCGCGCAGTCGTAGCCGGCGTCCGTGAGCAGCGCGACCAGGTTCGCCACCTCGGACTCGCGGTGCACCTCCATGATGATCTGCCGGATACGTGACCAGTCCCGCGCGACCAGCGACCCGAGGATGTCGGCCTCCGCTCCCTCGGCGTCCAGTTTCAGCAGGTCCACATCGGCTCCGCCGAGCCTGTCGAGCACGTCGCGCAGGGCGATCACAGTGACCCCGGCGGTGCGTGCGCCCCGCATCCGTTCGCCGGCCAGTTCGCCGGCCACCTGGGTGCCGGCCCGGGTCCCGGTGTCGACGGCCGTGTCGATGGCGGCGCTGATCGCGGCGTGGTCGGCGGCGTCCTCCGCGTGGAGGCCGGAGTAGACGGTCGCGCCCGGGTAGACGGTCATGGCCGCCGTGCCGGCGGCGCCGCCCACCGCCCAGGGCAGGGCGACCACGGGCAGGCCGAGTGCCAGGACGTTGGCGGCGAGGGCGGTGAAGGCGTCCGGGGAGGGTTCGAAGGCGTAGACGGTCGCCCCGGGGTGGGCCCGGGTGAGGAAGAGCGAGCAGACGCCGATGTTGGCGCCGATGTCGAGGATCACGGGCCGGGCCGGCATGCGCAGGCCGACGGGGGCGTACACCCGGTCCTGGAAGATCTCCTGGTACAGGTAGTCGGTCTCGTAGCCATTGAGTTCGTAGAGCGGGGTGCCGTCCGGGAGGGTGCGGCGCGGCAGGCCGCAGGGGGTGTCCTCGACCCACACCGTGGCGAGCACCCGGTCGCCTCCGGGTGCGGGGCCGGTCTCGACGGCGGTGACCCCGTTCTGCGTACGCAGGAAGTCGCGCACCCGGTGGGCGGCCTGGGCGGCTGTGCGACTGCGGGTCCGGCCCCGCCGGATCAGGGACTGGGGGGTGAGGGAGGAGGGGCGGTCGGGCATCAGGGCCTGGCTCCTTCGACGGGGGTGGGGGCGAGCCGGGACACGGGGACGGCGAAGACCAGGTCGGTCAGGGGGTCCTCGTCCCGCCCGGTGGGCGCGGGGTCCGCCGAGCCGTGGCGGCGGAGGAACTCCAGGGCCGGTCCGTTGCGTCCGGTGCGCCGGAAACGCACCCGTAGTGAGGGGGACGGACCGTCCTCGGCGACGGCCGTGAAGAGGGCCTCGGCGACGCCCCGGTCCAGGGCCCGGCAGCTCATCGCGAAGCAGTCCACGTGGGTGGTGCCGTCGTCGCCGGGCGTGGCGACGGCGGCGGCGATGGTGCCGTAGTCGCCGAACCGGTCCCGCAGCCGCGCGGTCCAGGCGGTGGCGGCGGGGCGCCGCAGCAGCGCGGGCAGATCGGCCGCGCCCGCCGTCGCCGAGGTGAACTGGTTCGTCCTGGCGAGGAGCTGGCCGATACGGGGCAGGTCGGCGGGGCCGGCCCGGTCGACGGCGACGACGGTGCCGAGCCGTTCGTTGAGGAGGGCGGTGTCGGTGGCACCGGCGCCGGCCTCGCGCCGCAGTGCGTCGGCCCGGTAGCCGTCGTTGCGTGTGCGGTCCTCGGCGGTGGAGAAGAACCGGTCCAGCTCCCAGCAGTGCCGCAGCACGGCCGGCGGGTCGGTCCCGGGGCCGACATGGACCACGGCCACCTCCGGCAGGGCCTCGGCGACCTCGGCGCACACGTACGGGTCGTCGTCCACGAGGACGAAGGCGTCCACGCCGAGGCGCAGCTCGTCGGCCAGCGAGAGGATGCTTTGGGACTTGGGTTTCCAGTCGACGCGGGCGGCGACGAAGTGCTCGCGCGTCAGCAGCAGGTCGCGGGCACGTTCCGTGAACACCCGTTCGACACTGTCCGGGTCGTTGCGGCTGGCCAGGGCGAGGACGAAGCCCTCGTCGTGCTTGTGCCGCAGGAACCGCCGCACCTGCGCGAAGTGGCCCCCGAGGTCCAGGTCGGCGGGGGCGCGGTCGCCGCACGCACCGCCCCACAGGGTCTCGTCGCAGTCGGCGACGATCACCTTGCGGGGGCGGGCGAGAGTGGAGTGGACGACCCGGGCGATGCCCACCGCCAGGACGGCGAACGCCTCGTCGGTGTAGGGGATGTGGGCGATGTCGGCGGCTTCGGTGTCGTGGACGTCGTGGCAGCCGTAGGCGGTGAACCAGTCGGCGGCGTCGACGAGGGCGAGACCGGGGACGTCCCTCAGCCCGGCGAGGAGCCGGGCGGGCGCGGGCTCGCGTCCGGGGTGTTCCACGCCGGGCTCGGGCGGGTCGGGGCAGAGGACGAACACGGTCGGCGTGCCATGAGCTGCGGCGAACTCCCGGGCCGCCGCGACGAAGGCGTCCACGCGCTCAGGGGAACCGGCCCAGTCCGCGGTGCGGACCAGTCCGGCGTTGATTCCGGTGGTGTTGCGGGCGAAGTGGCCGGACGGCGAGAGCAGTTGCTCCACGAGTTGCCCGTACGGCGCGGACTCGACGCGGTGCGGGGCCTCGATGTGCTCCAGAGCGTCGCGTAACAGGGGTGGCAGGGGGTCGGCGGTGAAGGTCGCGGCCACGGCGACGAGGTCACGGGTCATACCTCAAGAACGGATCACCGGGGAGACCCGTTCAGACGTTCTGCGGCGGCGCGGTGCGGGGCGGGGCGGTGTGTGGCCGGTGTCCTGGCGCCATCGGGTGGCCCGGCGGGCCGTCAGCCTCCGCGAATGGCACCGCCGGCGCCCGGGGGCCGGCCCGGGTTGGCCGGATCACGCTCCCGTTCCCGTGCCACGCGGGCCCGTGACATGTCCTCACCCCGGGGCGCCCGCCGCCGGGTCCACCGTGTCCGTCGGGCCCTGGGACCTGCGACGTCCGCCCGATCAGGGGGACGGGACCGGTGTGCACTCCTCAGCGGCCCGGCCCCCGGTGGCGACCGTACGGGACCCTCCCCGGTAGGCGGTGGGGCTCACCCCGTGGACCCGCTTGAACGCGGAGCTGAAGCCGAACGCGTCCGCGTACCCGACCTGGTGGGCGACCGCCGCGACGGTCGCAGCCGACCCGGTCAGCAGATCGGCGGCCAGGGCCATCCGCCAGTCGGTGAGATAGGTCAGCGGGGGCCTGCCCACCAGGTCGGCGAAGCGCTGCGCCAGCGCCGTGCGGGACACCCCCGCCTCGCGGGCCAGAGCCGCGAGCGTCCAGGCCCGGCCGGGGGCCGCGTGCATCGCCCGGAGCACCGGGCCGGTCACCTCGTCGCCCAGCGCCCGAAACCATCCGGGGCACGCCTCTCCCGACTGGTCGAACCAGCCCCGTAACGTGCACACCAACAGCCAGTCGAGCAGCCGGTCCAGCACGACCCGCCGCCCCTGTGGGCGGGTGGCGGTGTCCGCGTCCAGGAAGTCGAGCAGGGGGCCGGACTCCTCGCTGGCGGGCATCATCAGGACGGGCGGCAGGACGGCGAGCAGCCAGCGGGACCGCTCGGCGCGTACCCGGTACGTCCCGACGAGCAGCACCGTCCGGTCGGCGGGCGGGGCGGGCGACCCCGGTGGCCGGTCGGTCAGGAGGAGCGGACCCGGCCCGTGGGTGACGACGACATCGCCGGCCCGCAGCGGCCGGGGGCTGCCGTCGGGTCCCCGGGTGATCCAGCCCTCGCCCCGCAGCGGTGTGCACAGCGTCAGGGACGCCTCGTCGTCGGCGAACCGCAGCGACCACGGCGGCGACAACTCCGTCCGGCTGAGGCCGTCGCCGTCGGCGCGGACGCCCCGGAGAAGATCGTCGAACGGATCCATGGAGTTCACGATAGCCGCCGGGACGGACACCGGCGGCCCGTGAACGTGCCCCGGACGGCCCCCTGGGCACGCCGGGACGATCACGCATGATCCGTGGACGACCGGCCATGTCCCCCGCTCCGCCGGGGCGGTTGAGTTGCCGAACATGACAACACATAAGCAGACGATTCTGGTTCTGGGAGCGACGGGGAAGACCGGGAGCCGGCTGGTACGCACCCTGCGGGCGCAGGGCAGATCGGTCCGGGCGGCGTCCCGCTCCGGCGAGTTCCGGTTCGACTGGTTCGACGAGGACACCTGGCAGGCCGCCCTCGACGGGGTGACGGCGGTCTATCTGATGGTTCCCGACGACCCGGCCCCGGTACCGGTGTTCGTCCGGCGCGCGACCGAGGCGGGCGTCGGCCGCTTCGTGGTGCTCTCCGGACGGGGCATGGGTCAGCTTCCCCCGGAGCTGTTCCAGGGGATGGCCGCGGCCGAGCGGGCCGTGCGGGGCTCCGGTGCGCGGTGGTCGATCATCCGCCCGAACAACTTCAACCAGAACTTCGAGGACGTGTGGCTGCCCCAGCTGCGGTCGGGCCGGCTCGCCCTGCCCACCGGCGGGGTGGGGGACCCCTTCATCGACGCCCAGGACATCGCGGACGTCGCGGCGGTCCTGCTGACGTCGGAGGGCCATCACGGCCGGGTGTACGACCTGACGGGCCCCCGGGTGCTCACTTTCGGGGCGGCGGTGGCCGCCATGGCCGAGGCGGCGGGCCGGACCATCGTGTACGAGGAGATCACGCCGGAGCGGTACCAGGAGGAGCTGCGGGAGGGCGGGGTGCCCGAGGAGGTGGCCCGGGAACTCGGGACGATGTTCGAGGTTCTGCGCACCGGGCTCCACACGGGAACGACTGACGCGGTACGGACACTGCTCGGCCGCGAGCCGGTCGACTTCGGCACCTACGCCGCCCGGACCGGTGCGACCGGTATCTGGTCGTGACCGGCGCCTGGTCGTGACCGCGGCCCCGGCACCGGCCCGGTGGACCGGGGCCGGTGCCGGTGCCGACGGGTCAGCCCAGGGGGACGGTCTCCACCGGTCCGCCCGAGGCCGCGTGGGCACAGGCCAGGCACTCCGCGGAGCAGCGGGTCAGCCCCGGTTCGGCGGCCAGCACGGGCGCCACGGCGGCCAGGACCTCGCGGACGGGATGGGCGAGCCAGCGGGCGGCGCCGACGGTCGTGGTCCGGGCGCGGGCGCGGAGCAGGGGTTCCAGCCGGGGGAACCCCTCCGAGCAGGAGCCGACCTCCACCAGCGCGGTGCGGCCGTCCCCGGTCCTCGCCCAGCGCCGGAACAGCCGGCGCCCGGACTGCTGCTCAGCGAGGTGGAGTACGGTCATCCGGTTCAGTCCGACGCCGATGAGCAGGCTCCGTCCGTCCCGCTCGGCCAGCGCGCGCAGCGGGGCGTACACGTCCACCGGGCTCTGGTCGCGGACGAGCGCGGCGGCGTCCGGGCCGACGGCGGCGAACGAGTTCAGCGGATGGCCGCCCCGGTGGACGCCGGGGCGGGCGACGAGGGCGGCGGGGAAGGCCCCGAGGTGGGGGTTGACCAGTCCGCAGCCGGGTGTGTAGACGTCGGGCGCCGCCAGTGGCTCGCGCGGCCACGGCCTGGAGTAGTCGATTCCGTTGCGGGCCGGGCGCATCGGCGGCGACGGCGGTGGCGCCACCCCGAAGTGCGGTTCGGTGAAGGCTGGGACGAGGACGGTGCAGCCCCGGTCGACGAGGGCGTCAGTGAGGGCGTCCGCGCCGCCGTCGAGGGGTTCCCCGAAGGATCGCAGGGCGGCGTGGACCAGGACGGGCCGCCCGGCGAGCCCCAGCTCGTCCACGGCCCGCCCGAGGTGTTCGGCGGTGATCGTCACACTTCCTCCTCCGTGGTGCACGACGGGGCGGCCGACCCGCCCCGGTCCGACCGTACGCCCGGACACGGCGCGGTCCGCCGTCCCGGGGACGGGACGGCGGACCGGACGGTGCTGCGGAGGCGACTCCCCCGGTGCCGGGCAAGCGAGGTGGCTCCCCCGCCGCCGGGCGGCGGAGGCGGCCTCAGGCCAGCGGCGCCGGGTAGGTCGGGTACTCCACGCCGGAGACGTACTGCACGACCCGGATGACCTGGCAGGAGTAGCCGAACTCGTTGTCGTACCAGAGGTAGAGGATCGCGTTGTCGCCGTCGACCTTGGTGGCCCCGGCGTCGACGATCGAGGCGTGCCGCGAGCCGATGAAGTCGCTCGACACCGCGTCGGGGGCGGTGGTGAAGTCGATCTGGCGCTTCAGCGGCGAGGTCAGCGACACCTGGCGCAGGTGGTCGAGGACCTCCTCGCGGGTGGTCTCACGGCCGAGGCGCAGGCTGAGGATGGCGATCGAGACGTCCGGCACGGGGACCCGGATCGAGCTGCCGGTGATCGGGGCGTCGAGGTCGGGCAGGGCCTTGGCGACGGCGGAGGCGGCACCGGTCTCGGTGATGACCATGTTGAGCGGCGCGGAGCGGCCCCGGCGGTCGGCCTTGTGGTAGTTGTCCAGCAGGTTCTGGTCGTTGGTGAACGAGTGGACGGTCTCCACGTGGCCGCGCAGCACGCCGTACTCGTCGGCCATCGCCTTCAGCGGCGGGACGATCGCGTTGGTGGTGCAGGACGCGCAGGACAGGATCTGCTCGTCCGGCTTGATGGTGTCGTGGTTGACACCGTGCACGATGTTCGGGACGTCGCCCTTGCCGGGCGCGGTCAGGACGACCTTGTCGATGCCGGGGCGCAGATGCCTCGACAGGCCCTCGCGGTCGCGCCACTTGCCGGTGTTGTCGATGAGGATGGCGTCCTTGATGCCGTACGCCGTGTAGTCGATCTCCGACGGGTCGCCCGCGTGGATCACCTTGATCTCGTTGCCGTTGGCGACGATCGTGTTGCTCGCCTCGTCGACGGTGATCGTGCCCTGGAACTGGCCGTGGATGGAGTCGCGGCGCAGCAGCGAGGCGCGCTTGACGAGGTCGTCGGCGGCGCGGCCGCCGCTCGGGCGGACGACGATGGCGCGCAGCCGCAGGCCGTTGCCGGAGCCGGCCTTCTCGATGAGGAGGCGGGCGACGAGGCGGCCGATGCGGCCGAAGCCGTAGAGCACGACGTCACGCGGCTCGCTGCGCTCGATCTTGCCGGTGCCGGTGGCGCCGGCGACGGCCTCGGCGGTGAACTCCGCCACGGTCAGGCCGCGGTCGTCGTTCCGGTAGGTCGCGGCGAGCATGCCGAGGTCGATCTGCGACGGACCGAGGTCGAGCGTGGTGAGCGCCTGGAGGAACGGCATCGTGTCGGTGACCGACAGCTCCTCGCCGGCGATCTGCCGGGCGAAGCGGTGGGTCTTGAGGATGCTGACCACCGACTTGTTCACCAGGGAGCGGCTGTGCAGCAGGACGGTGACGTCCCGCTCCCGGTGCAGCTTCCCGATGACGGGGATCATCGATTCCGCGATCTCTTCGCGGTTCTTCCAGTTGGTGAACGAGTCCTCGTTGACAGTCACAGGATCCATCTTTCGAGCTAGGCGTCGCTCATATGTTAACCATCCGTCGCTTTGATCTTTCAAGGGGCGCCACTCGATCGATGCTTTTATTGGCACTTACCCCTTTTGTTCACTTCGTGGTGGCGAACTGGTGATGGCGAACGGTCGGGGACCGCGTCACCCCGGGGCGGTTCACGATGGCGACGCCCTGGAGCCACTCCGGCACTCTCTGTGATCGAAAGGGGGGCGATGGCCGCCGGGGGCTGTCCGGGGCGGGCCGCACTCCTGCGCCGGGCTGCCGGGACGGGCCCGTACGGGGACAATGACCAGGGGACGGCGCGAGCGAGAGGTCCCGGGGGCCGCACTCCACGGGAGGCGGCGCATGCTCTTCATGGACAGGGTCGACGCGGGCCGGCGGCTGGCCGGACGGCTGGGCCCGCTCAGGGAGCGGAGCCCGGTGGTCCTGGGCCTGCCCCGGGGCGGTGTCCCGGTCGCCGCCGAGGTGGCCGAGGCCCTCGGCGCCCCGCTCGACGTCTGCCTGGTGCGCAAGCTGGGCGTGCCCTACCAGCCGGAGCTGGGCATGGGCGCCATCGGCGAGGACGGGGTACGGGTCGTCAACGACGACGTGGTGCGGCGGTCAGGGGTGTCCCCCGCCGAGCTGGCCGCCGTGGAGGAGCGCGAGCGGGCCGTGCTGACCGAGCGGGCGGCCCGGTACCGGGGCGAGCGCCCGCCGGAGCCGCTGGCGGGCCGTACCGTCGTGCTGGTGGACGACGGCGTGGCGACCGGTTCCACGGCCCGGGCCGCCTGCCGTATCGCCCGCGCCCGTGGTGCCGCGCGGATCGTGCTCGCCGTGCCGGTCGCGCCGCCGCGCTGGACGGCCGTGCTCGCGGGTGAGGCCGACGAGTTGATCGCACTGGAGACCCCGGCGGACTTCGCGGCGGTCGGCCAGTTCTACACGGACTTCGCCCAGACCTCCGACGACGAGGTCGTCGGCGCCCTGCGGCGCGCGGCCCGGCAGCTGCCCGGCACCGCTCCACCGCACAACGGAACCGGAACCGGAAACGGAGCCGGAAACGGCATGGGGCGGGTGGATCCGCCGGACACCGAGGTCTGGATTCCGGTCGGGGCCGCCCGGCTGGGCGGGACCCTGGCCGTGCCCGCCGGCGCCACCGGAGCGGTCCTCTTCGCGCATGGCAGCGGCAGCGGCCGGCACAGCCCGCGCAACCGGCGGGTCGCGGCGGGGCTCGGCCGCGCCGGGCTCGCCACCCTCCTCCTCGACCTGCTGACCGTCCCCGAAGCGGCGGACCGGGCCCTGGTCTTCGATACGGAGCTGCTGGCCGGACGGCTGAGCGCCGCCACCCGGTGGCTGCTCGCCCGGCCGGGCTGCCGGGAGTTGGCCATCGGCTACTTCGGTGCGAGTACGGGGGCCGCCGCCGCGCTGTGGGCGGCGGCGGAAACCGGCTCCCCCTGTGCCGCCGTGGTCTCCCGGGGCGGCCGCCCCGACCTGGCCGCCGCCCGGCTGCCCGCCGTGACCGCCCCCACCCTGCTGCTGGTGGGAGGCGCCGATCACCGCGTGCTGGAACTGAACCGGTGGGCCCGCGACCGGTTGCGCTGCGAGAACCGGCTGCTGGTGATCGAGGGCGCCGGCCATCTCTTCGCGGAGCCCGGCACCCTGGAACAGGTCACCGACGCGGCGGCGGAGTGGTTCACCGGGCACCTGGTCCGCCCCTGAGGCACATCCGGGCCATTCACCGCGCCCCGCCCCGCTCTGGCCCGGCCCGGCTCAGCGCAGACGCGGACTCCGGGTGAGCCCCAGCGTCCCGAGCAGATCCTCGATCATCTCCTCGAAGAGCGCGTCGCCGTCCCCGAAGGCGAACGCCAGATGCTCGTGCACGGCCATGGCGACCAGCCCGTAGATCTGCCGCCAGCAGGTGATCATGAGCAGGACGACGCCGAGCGGCAGATCGAGCCCGAGGGAGTCCCGGTAGACCCGGAGCTGGCGGCGGAGTCGGGGCCGGATCCCGGAGTCGGCCCGGCACTCCAGGCCGCCCGACGCGTACAGCTCCAGGAAGATCCGGCCGAACGCCGCTCCCACCTCCCGGGTGAACCGCGCCCCCAGGTCCGGCGATTCGCCGTCGGCCCGGGGGAAGGAACCCCCCATCAGCAGCCCGAACTCGGCCCGGTTCGCCGTCGACCAGTCGAGCACCGCCCGGGTGGCGGCATGCAGACGGGCGCTGAAGTCGTCCGGGTCCTGCCGGCCGGAGGCGCCGGTGATCTCGGCCACGATCTCGGCCGTCAGATCGTCGTACAGCGCCCGGACGAGCCCGCTACGTCCGTCGAAATACCGGTACAGGGCCGGTGGGCTGACGCCGACGCGCCGGGCGACCCCGGACAGGGAGAGCCCGGCCAGGCCCTCCGTGGCGATGATCTCGCGGGCCGCGAGCCGTGCGTCCCGGGCGAGTTCGGCCCGCAGCCGCTCACGGCGTGATCCCGCGCGCCGGGCGTATCCGCTCTCCTTCTCCACCATCGTTCTCCAGGCTGGTCCGCTGTCGGTGTCGGCCCCTACGGAAGGAGTGACGCTCCCGACAGGGGTCATGGGGGACTTGCGTCGACGGCTTCTCCTGTAGTTAATGGTTTTCACACAATTCAGGGTCTTCACGGACAGTGCATCCGTGTCCCCTGGACGCGCCGCGCGTCCGTACCTCCTTCACGGGGGAGGGGGTACGGACGGGCTCTCCCGCCTCAGGCTCCCGGCAGCGTCAGGACGCCGGGGTCGGACCACTCCCGGGTCGCCGCCCGGACGATCCCCGCCACCTCCGCGTACTGCCCGGCGTGTGCCCCGGATCCGGCGAGGTCCCGGGCGGCCAGGAGCAGATCGACGGCGCGGCCGGGACCGGGACCTGCCGCCGCCTGCCGGGCGCAGGCCAGGAGGGGGCGGGCCTCCGACTCCAGCCAGTCGAGGGCCGTGCGGCGGTCGGGGAAGAGAAGCCCCCTGTGCCCGGCGGGCTCCGGAAGAGGCCCCAGCGAGTCGCCGGCGAACGCCCGCGCGGCGGTGGCCAGATAGAAGTCGAGCAGACGGGAGAGCGCGGCCGCGCGCTCGTCCGGGGTGTCGTCGCGTTCGGCGCGGGCACGCGCGTAGAGACGGGTGAGGTCGTGGCAGTGGTAGCGGCCGGGGGCGGCCGACTCCAGGAGCGAGGTGTCCACCAGCGGCTCCAGGACGTCCTCGGCCTCGAACGGGCCGAGGTCGAGCAGGGCCGCCGCCGCTTCGAGGGAGATGTCGGGCCCTTCGGCGAGCCCGAACAGCCGGAAGGCACGCGCCTGTTCGGGCCCCAGCCGCTCATAGGCGATGTCGAGAGCGGTTCTGACGCCGAGGCCGCCGGTCTGGAACTGGTCGAGCCGGCGTCCGCCGGCCCTGAGCCGGGCCGCCAGGCCGGAGACGGTCCAGGTGCGGTGGGCGGCCAGCCGGGAGGCGACCAGCCGGATGGCCAGCGGGAGGAAGCCGCAGGCGGTGACGGTGTCGAGGGCGGCCTCGGGCTCGGCCCGCACCCGCTCCTCGCCGACGATCCGGGTGAAGAGCTGGAGGGCCTCCCCCGGCGGCAGCCCGTCGAGGCCGACGAGGTGCGCCCCGGCGAGATCGGTCAGCCGGGCCCGGCTGGTGATCAGGGTGGCGCAGCCGGCGGTGCCGGGGAGCAGCGGCCGGACGTGGGCCGCGTCCCGGGCGTCGTCCAGGACGAACAGCAGCCGCCGCTCGTCGAGCGCCGAACGGAAGAGCGCGGCCCGGTCGGCCTCCCCGTCGGGGACGCGCTCATCGGGGACGCCCAGTGAGCGCAGGAACGCGCCGAGGGCGGCGGCCGGTTCGACGGGGCGCCTGTCCCAGCCCCGGAGGTCGATGTAGAGCTGGCCGTCGGGGAAGCGGGACCGGAGCGCGTGGGCGGCGTGGACGGCGAGGGCGCTCTTGCCCACCCCGGCCATGCCGGTGACGACCGACACCGCAGGCACCCGCAACGAGGGGTCGGCGAGCCGGTCGGCCAGCTCCCGTACCTGGTCCGACCGGCCGGTGAAGTCCGGTACGTCGGCGGGGAGCTGGGCGGGCCGGATGTCGGCGCGGACGGGCGGCGGGGCCGATTCCGGCCGCTTCAGTCCGTCGTCGGCGCGGAGGATCCGCTGCTGGAGCCGGGCCAGCTCGGGCCCGGGGTCGACACCCAACTGTCCGACGAGCACATGGCGGATGTCCGCGTACACCGCCAGGGCCTCCGCCTGCCGGCCGCTGCGGTAGAGCGCGAGCATGAGCAGTTCGCGCAGCCGCTCGCGCAGTGGGTGGGCGGCGGTCAGCACGGTCAGCTCGGAGACGGCGTCGGCATGGTCACCCGCCTCCAGGTCGAGATCGAGGCGGGTCTCCAGGAGCTGGAGCCGCCACTCGTCCAGCCGGGTGCGCTGGCGTTCCGCGAACGGGCCGGGGACGTTCGCCAGCGGCTCCCCGTCCCACAGCCCCAGCGCCTCGGAGATCAGGGCACGGGACAGGTCGCGGTCCCCGGCGGTCCGGGCGCGCTCGGCCCGCAGTGCCAGGTCCTGGGCGACGAAGAGGTCGACGGTGTCCCACGGGACCCGGATGGCATAGCCGCCCGCTTCGCTCACCAGGGTGGTCGCACCGAGGATCTTGCGCAGCCGGGAGACGTAGGTCCGGGTGCCGGCGACGGCCTGCGAGGGCGGCTCGTCGCCCCACATGGCGTCGATCAGCTCCGAGACGGTGACATTGCGGCCCTCGCGCAGCAACAGCATGCACAGCAGGGCTCGTTGCTGAGGGGAGCCGGCCGGCAGGTACTCCCCGTCACGCCGGACACGCACCGGTCCGAGCACGCTGAAGCGCAGACCCGCCGCATCGCCGTCACCCCACACCCCGCACCCCGCACCCCCGTCGGCACCTCATGGGCGTCTACGAATCGTATATGCGTTACCGCCCCTGATATATCGATCGTATATCTCCTGCGGGAATAGTGGCATCGAGCTTCATGCGGGCGTGCCCAGTCCGGTGACGCATCGACAGGCGGGGCCCTGGGATGGCTTCCCAGGCTGCCTCGCCCTGTCGTCTTTCCTCAACTCTGTTGTTCCGTAGCCTTCTTGGGCTACGGTCGTCGTGTCGCCATGCCCTGAGTGCACCGAGACCCGCTCGCCACGGGTCCTTGACGGCCTCCCGGGCATGCGCGGCGTTCCTCCATCCGGACTGGGCATGCACGCAAGGAGACAACCACGATCATGGATCCGACTCTCATCCCCGCCGCCGTCGCGGCCGGGGCGCTGGTGGCGCTCGCCTACTTCGCCCTCGTCGCCCGGGTGGTCACCACCCTCGCCCGGCACCGCCGGCTCCCGGTGGTGCTCGCCTCGCTCATCGGACTGCTCGGCGTGCTGCCGGCGATCCTGTACGCGCTGAGCCAGACACCGGCCGCGGCCGCCTGACCCGCGGCGCGTCACCGGAACAGGCCCGTCCGGCGTGCCGGACGGGCCTGTTCACGGTCGCGGTGCTCAGCTCTCCCGGCGGTCCTCCGCCTCACCCGTCTCCCTGTTCTCCCCGGTCTCCCCGGGCACGTCCTCGGCAGGGGTGCCCTCCTTCACCGACAGGGTCAGCTCGCCGTCGCGGACGTCGGCGAGGACGGTGTCCCCGGGGTCGAGGGTGCCGTCGAGCAGGAGGGTGGAGAGCCGGTTGTCCAGCTCGGTCTGGATGGTCCGGCGCAGCGGCCGGGCGCCGAACTCGGGCTGGTAGCCCGTGTTGGCCAGCCACTCCTTCGCCGGTTCGGTGATCTCGAAGCCGACGTGCTGGGCGTGCAGCCGGCGCCGGGTGCCCTCCAGCAGCAGGTCCACGATGCGGACCAGGTCCGCCCGGGTGAGGCCGTGGAAGACGATGACCTCGTCGATGCGGTTGAGGAACTCCGGCCGGAAGTGGGCGCGCAGATCGGCCATCAGGTCGTCCCGGATCTGGTCCACGTCCCCGTGGTGGTCCAGGATGCGCTGGGAGCCGATGTTGCTGGTCATGATGACCACGGTGTGCCGGAAGTCGACCGTGCGGCCCTGGGCGTCGGTGAGCCGGCCGTCGTCCAGCACCTGGAGCAGCAGGTTGAAGACGTCGGGGTGGGCCTTTTCGACCTCGTCGAAGAGGACCACGCTGTAGGGCTTGCGGCGTACGGCCTCGGTGAGCTGTCCGGCCTCCTCGTAGCCGACGTAGCCGGGCGGGGAGCCGACGAGCCGGGAGACGGTGTGCTTCTCCTGGAACTCGCTCATGTCGAAGCGGACCATGCGGTCGGCGTCCCCGAAGAGCAGTTCGGCGAGCGCCTTGGCCAGTTCGGTCTTGCCGACGCCGGTGGGGCCGAGGAAGAGGAAGCTGCCGGTGGGCCGGTCGGGGTCGCCCATGCCGGCCCGGCCGCGGCGGACGGCCTGGGAGACGGCGGTGACGGCCTCGTCCTGGCCGATCACCCGCTCGTGCAGGGCGTCCTCCAGCTTCATCAGACGGTGCCGCTCGGTCTCGGTGAGCTGGGAGACGGGGATGCCGGTACGGGCGGAGAGCACTTCGGCGATGTCGTCGGCGGTGACATCGGCTGTCTCTCCGCGGTCGGCGCCGACCTGGGACAGCTCCTCCTTGAGTTCGCCGATGCGTTCCTTGAGCCCGGCGGCGCGCTCGTAGTCCTCGGAGCTGACGGCCTCGTCCTTCTCCCGCCGCAGCCGGGTCAGACGGTCCTCCAGGTCCACGACCTCGGTGGGGGCGCCCAGCGAGCGCAGCCCGACCCGGGCCCCGGTCTGGTCCATCAGGTCGATGGCCTTGTCGGGGAGGAAGCGGTCGCTGATGTAGCGGTCGGAGAGGGTGGCCGCCGCGTCCAGTGCCTCGTCGGTGAAGCGGACCTGGTGGTGGGCCTCGTAGGAGTCGCGCAGTCCGCGCAGGATCTGGACCGTCTCGTCCACGGACGGCTCGGGCACCATGACGGGCTGGAAGCGGCGTTCCAGGGCGGCGTCCTTCTCGACGTACTTGCGGTACTCGTCGATGGTGGTGGCGCCGACGACGCTGAGGTCGCCCCGGGCGAGCGCGGGTTTGAGGATGTTCCCGGCGTCCATGGCGCCCTCTCCGCCGCCGCCCGCGCCGACGACGGTGTGGAGTTCGTCGATGAAGAGGATCACGCTCTTGTCGGCGGCGGTGACCTCGTCGATCACCTTCTTCAGCCGTTCCTCGAACTCGCCCCGGTACTTGGATCCCGCGACGAGTCCGGCGAGGTCGAGGGAGACCACCCGGCGGTCGCGGAGGGACTTGGGGACCTCTCCGGCGATGATCCGCTGGGCGAGTCCTTCGACGATGGCGGTCTTGCCGACGCCGGGGTCGCCGATGAGCACGGGGTTGTTCTTGGTGCGCCGGGACAGTACCTCGACGGTCTGTTCGATCTCCTGGGCGCGGCCGACCACGGGGTCGAGCCTGCCGCCCCGGGCCTCCTCGGTGAGGTCGCGGCCGTACTCGTCCAGGGTGGGCGTCTCCCCGGGGCCGCCGCCGGAACTCTCGCGCGCGGCGCCACCGCCGCCGCTGCCGGCGCCGCTGCCGAGGGATCCGGAGCGGGGGACGCCCGCCGCGCCGGAGGCGGGGTCGTCCGCCAGGGCGGCGAGGATGTGTTCGGGGCCGATGTAGGAGGCGCCCACGGCCTGGGAGCGGGCGTGCGCGGCCAGCAGCGCGCGTTTCGCCGCGGGGGTGAGGGCGGGCTCGGTGCCGCCGGTGCCACGGGGCAGGCCGCGGGCCACCCGGTCGGCCAGCCGGTCCGGGTCGACGCCCGCCTGCTCCAGGGCCTGGCGGCCCGCGGGCACCCGGGTGGCGGCCCAGAGCAGATGGGGGGTGTCGAGGTCGGATCCGTCCTCGGCGGCGCGGGCGCCCGCCGCCGCGAGGAGTTCGTGCGCGGAGTCGCTGAGCAGACGTCCGATGGGGACGCGCTGCACGGCGGGCGGGGAGGCCGCCGGGCTCATCCCGAAGAAGCGGTTGAACAGATCGGAGAAAGGGTCGCCGGACCCGAAGGGCGAAGTCGTCACCGCGATCATCCCTCCGGCGGGCGCGGCCTCCGGCGGGGCGACGCCCACCGGACACGCCGCCCGCCGTCGTCGGCTGGCAGTACCGGCACCATTGTTCTCCGGCCTCCCGTGCCCCGCGACCGGAGCCGGGCGGGGCCGGCCGGGCCCGCGGACCGCCGGAGCCGGCCGGGCCGTGTCACAGGTTCCACTGGTCGAGCAGCGCGTCGGTGAGGTCGGGGCCGCCGGGCGGCGCGGCGGGCCCGTCGAGGGTCTGCTCGGTCCAGATCACCTTGCCGCGTGCGGTGTAGCGGGTGCCCCAGCGGTCGGCGAGCTGGGCCACGAGGAAGAGGCCGCGGCCGCCCTCGTCGGTGGTGGTGGCCCGGCGCAGATGCGGCGAGGTGCTGCTGCCGTCGAAGACCTCGCAGATCAGTGTGGTGCCGTGGATCAGCCGGACGGTGATGGGCTGGGTGGCGTAGCGGACGGCGTTGGTGATGAGTTCGCTGAGGATCAGTTCGGTGGTGAAGGTGATGTCCGCGAGTCCCCACTCCTGGAGTCTGCGGGCGCATTCGGAGCGTACGGGGCCGACGGCGGCGGTGTCGGACGGCACCCGCCACTCGGCGATCCGGGCGGGGTCGAGCAGCCGGGTACGGGCGACCAGGAGGGCGACGTCGTCCCGCTGCTGGTGCTCCGGGAGGGCGGTGAGGACGGCCTGGCAGGTCTCCTCCGGGGTCAGTTCGGGCCGTCCGGAGACGGCGTCGCGCAGCCGGGCGAGTCCGGTGTCGATGTCCTGGCCGCGGCTCTCGATCAGGCCGTCGGTGTACAGGACGAGCCGGGAGCCCTCGGGGAGCGGGATCACGGCCGTCTCGATGGGCAGCCCCGAGCCGGTGCCGAGCGGCGGTGAGACCGGTACGTCGGGGAACTCCACCCGGCCGTCGGGGTGGACCACGACCGGCGGGGGGTGGCCCGCGCGGGCGAGGACGCACTCGCCGCCGACGGGGTCGTAGATGGCGTACAGGCAGGTGGCGCCGGTGACGTCGGGGCCGTCGTCGCCGGCCGTGCGCTCCTGGTCCATGCGGCCGACGAGTTCGTCGAGGTGTCCGAGGATGTCGTCGGGCGGCAGGTCGAGGGCGGAGAAGTTGTGCACGGCCGTCCGCAGCCGTCCCATGGTGGCGGCCGCGTGCAGGCCGTGGCCGACGACGTCGCCGACGACGAGGGCGACGCGGGCGCCGGGCAGCGGGATGACGTCGAACCAGTCGCCGCCGACGCCGGCCTGCGCGGGCAGATAGCGGTAGGCGACCTCCACCGCGTCCTGGACCGGCAGATAGCGGGGCATCAGGCTGTGCTGGAGGGTGACCGCCATGGTGTGTTCGCGGGTGTAGCGGCGGGCGTTGTCGAGGGAGACGGCCCCGCGGGCGGCGACCTCCTCGGCGAGGGCCACGTCGTCGGCGTCGAAGGGTTCGGAGGCGCGCGTGCGCCAGAAGCTGGCCACCCCGAGGAGGACGCCCCGGGCGCTGAGCGGGGCGGTGATCAGGGAATTGATGCCGTAGTCGACGATCCGCCGGGCCCGCTGCGGGGACTGGGCCTGCCAGCCCGGCGCGTTCGCCAGGTCGGCCTCCAGCACCGGTGCTCCGGTGGCCAGGCCCTGGGCCTGCGGGGTCGAGGGGCGGAGCCGGATCAGTTCGCCCTCCGGGTAGAGCGGGGGGTCGTCGTGGATCCCGGCGACGCAGACCCGGCGCACCTCGCCCTCGGTGCCGGGCAGTTCCTCGCCGCGCAGGACGGCCTCCACGAGGTCGACGGTGACGAAGTCGGCGAACCGGCCGACGGTGGTCTCGGCGATCTCCCGCGCGGTGCGGGGCACCTCCAGGGTGGTGCCGATGTGGACCCCGGCGTCGTAGAGGACGTCCAGGCGCCGCTGCACGGCTTCGGCCCGGCCGAAGGCCGCGAGGAGTTCGGTGGTGTCCCGTACGGTGGCGACCCGGCCCGCGGGCCCGGCCCGGCCCTGGGTGGGGCGCTGGCTGACCACGAGGGTCCGTTCGCGTGCGTGGTGCGGCTCGTCGGTCGCCTCGCGGCCGGAGACGAGCAGCGCGGCGATGCCGGGCGGCAGGTCGAGTGCGGCCACCGCGTGGCCCTCGGCGTCCGGGGGGAGGTCGAGCAGGCGCCGGGCCTCGGCGTTGGCGAGGACGAGCCGGCCGTCGGGGTCGACGATCAGGACGCCCTCGCGGACCGAGTGGAGAACGGCGTCGTGGTGTTCGTACATCCGGGTGATCTCGGCGGGGCCGAGGCCGTGGGTCTGCCGCAGCAGCCGCCGGCCGAGCAGGGCGGCGCAGCCGGTGGTGAGGGCGACGGCGACGGCGGCCACCCCGAGGACGAGGGGGAGCTGTTCGGCGGCGGCGGACCGGACGCTGGCGAGGGTGACCCCGGCGCCGACCGCGCCGGCGACGGTGCCGTCGGGCCGTTCGACGGGGACGTAGGCGCGTACCTGGGGGCCGAGGGTGCCGTTCCACTCCTCGACGACGGTCCGCCCGGCGAGCAGGGGGGCCATCCGGGTGGAGGTGTGCTTGCCGATCCGGTCGGGCAGCGGATGGGTGAGGCGGGTGCCCTGGCGGTTCAGGTAGACGACGAAGTCGACGTGGGCACCCTTGCGTGCCTCCTCGGCCAGGGGCTGGAGCAGGGCGGTGGCGTTCGGGGACTCGATGGCGGCGGCCGCGCCCGGGGAGACGGCGAGGCCCTGGGCGAGGGCCAGGGAGCGGCTGCCGGCCTCCTGGACGCTCTCCTGGCGGGCCATGACCAGCAGCAGGACGACCGCGCCCACCGTGAGCAGCAGCACCGTCGCGAGCAGCAGGACGAACATCTGTCCGACGACGGTGCGCAGCGTCAGCAGGGACCGGGCGCCCGTGCGCCGGTCAGGGGGCGCGTGCCGGTCAGGAGGTGGCGCGTGCCCGTCGGCCGCCGGCCGCCCAGAGGTGCCCTCGAATCCCGCCATGCGTCTTTTCTACACGTATAGGGGCATTCAAGGATTCGAACGGCGCTCATGTCCTGTCCTCCGGACGGGGGTTCGCTTCCCCCGGCCGGCCGATACCCCAGGGGTCCCGGAAGCCTCCCCGTCCCCCGGGGGCACACCGTCCGGGGCGGCCTCCCCCTCACCGGGTGATAGGACACGGGCATCACCTGGCCTTTCCGGTCGAACAGGGACGGAACACCCCGCCCCGGGGCTATCGTTTCCCGGTATGAAGGACTTCGGGGGAGCGTCCAACCCGGCTGCGGGGGACGGGGGTTGGCGCGTACGGCTGTTCCTGCGGGACAGTCCCGGGGCGCCACCGGTCGGCGCCGGGGTACTGCTGGCGGACGGCCTGGTGCTCACCTGTGCCCGGGTCCTGGATCCGGAGCCCGCGGACCACCGCGCCCCGGAACCCCGATCGGAACCGGGACCGGAACGGGGACCGGAACGGGGACCGGAACGGGGGTCGAGACCAGGATCAGCGCGGGATGCGGAGCCGGGGCCGGAATCGGAGCGGGAGCCGGAGCCGGGCCCCGGGCCGGTGGACGGCGACACCCGGGCCGCCCCGGGACCGTCCGTACCCCGCACCGGACTGGGCGGCGGCCCGGCCTCCCGGGCACCCGCCCGGCTCTACGCGGACTTCCCCGCCGCCGGTGCTCACAGCCGCCCGCTGCCCGCCGACGTGATCACGGACGACGGCAGCGGCGGCGACGGCGGTGGCGGGGCGGCCAGCGGGGACGGGGACGGGGACGGCGGCATCGCGCTGCTCCGGCTGACCGGGACCCCACCCGTACCGCCCGCCGTGCTCCACCGGCAGACCCCCGCCCCCGGCGAGCCGGTGCGGCTGGTCGGCTACCCGGCGGAGCGGCCCGGCGGCCGGGAGGTGCCCGCCCGGATCCTGGGACGCGACACGGAGAGCGACCGCCCCGGCTGGGTGCGGCTGGACACCGGTGCGGCACAGGCCCGCCACGGCTTCGGCGGCGGCGGTGTGGTCCACGCCCGCACCGGCCGGATCATCGGCGTCCTGGCCCCGTCGGACCGCCCGGACGGCCCCGTCCGGATGATCCCGACCGAGACCCTGCTGCGCCGGCTGCCCGCCGCCGGCCGGGAGCGGATGGTGGCGGGCCCCCGGGCCGTCTCGCACACCATCCCGCTCACCCCCGGGCCCCCGGGCCCGCACCGCTCCCCCGGTCTGCGGCGCACCGTGGCGGGCTGGCTGGACGGCGGCGACCCATCGGGCCGCACCCCGCGCCCCGGCGCCCGTGCCGGGTCCGCCGAAGCCGTCGAGCTGGTCTTCGCCGAGGACGGCGACGACGACGCCCTGGCCGCGATCCACGAGACCCTCAACCTCGCCGACCGGGAACGCGACTCCCGCACCCCTGGCCGCTCCGCCGTGCCCGGCCCGCCGGCCGGTTCCATCGACCTCGCCGTGGAGGCGACCGGCCGGACCGTGGCGGAGCTGGTCGCCCACGCGGCGGGCCGCGCCGGACTCGACGACGGCACGACGGCCGCCGGCGACGACACACAGGCCCTGCTGGAGCGGATCGCCGGCGAGGGCCCGCCCCTCGCCGCCGCCTTCGTCTCCGTCGACCGCCTGGCCCCCCGCGCGGAGGACGTGCTGCCGCTGCTGCGGGCCCTGCTGAGCCGGGGCCGCAGCAGGGTCCTGCTCGCCTTCCGCGACCCCGCGTCCCCGCTGCTGGAGCGGGTCGCGGACGAACTGCTCGACGGGGCGTGGGCCGAGCGCCGGGCGGACGCCGTCGCCGCCCGGCTGGAGCTGCTGGCGTCCCGGGAGCGCCGGTTCCACCGCGCCGAGCGGGGCCGGACCGACCGGCACACCGTACGGCTCGCCCCGCCCGCGTCCCGCAGGTTCGCCGCCCGGCTGGAGCGGCTGCGCGGCGAGACCTCCTCCCGGACCAGCGCGGCCCTGGCGTACGAGCTGTCCCGGCTCCGTACCGACGTCGAGGACTCGCTGGTCTCCTGGGAGCCGGCGGGGCCGCACCGGCGGTACGTCGTGCTGCCGGCGGGCGGCGGGCTCACCGATCTGCCCCATGTCACCGTCGGCGACCCCGACGACCTGGTGGAGAGCGACCCCTCACCCGCTCCCGTACCGGACTCCGGACTGGACCGGGGGCAGGAGCTGAACCAGCAGTACCGGGTCATCGGCCGGCTCGGGCGGGGCAGTTTCGGCCAGGTGTACCTCGCGCGCGACCAGCTCCTGGAGGACCGGGCGGTCGCCCTCAAGGGCGTGCTCGACCCCGGCGACCCCCGGGCGGCGGAGACCGCGCTGCGGGAGCGGCTGCGGCTGGTCGGCCTCAACCATCCCTCGATCATCAAGGTCTTCAACTACGCCCGGCACCCCGCGCACCCGGGGAACACCGCCATGTTCATCGTGATGGAGTTCGCCGACGGCGCCCCTCTGAGCTGGGTCGCCGACCAGATCGCCGACCGCGTCCCGCCCTTCGACGACCAGCGTGTGCACGAGTTCATCGCCGCGTACGGGCTGCGTGTCCTCGAAGCGCTCACCTATCTCCATGTCGAGCTGGGGCTCGTCTACGGCGATCTGTCCCTCACCAACGTCATGCACTGCGGCGACGGCATCAAGCTGATCGACGTGGCCGGGGTGCGCCGGATCGGGGCGGCGGGGCCGGTGACCCATCCGGCGCCGGAGACCCGGTACGGCAGGGTGACGGTCGCGGCCGATCTGTACGCCGTCGGTGTCGTGCTCCGGCATCTGTTCGCCATGGTGCCCGGGGAGCCGGGGGCGGCGGCGGAGCCGTCGGCGACCGGGCCGACCCCGCTGGAGCGGGTGATCGTCCGGGCCACGGCCGCCGAGCCCGAGCAGCGGTTCGCCACGGCGGCCGAGATGGCGCTCCAGCTCCGGGGCGTCCTGCGGGAGCTGCGGTCGCGCCGGCTGGGCGTGGAGACCTTCGAACCGTCCCCGCTGTTCGCGCCCGCGCCCGCCGCCCTCGACGGCGAGCTGGGCAAGGCCCCGCCGCTCGCCCAGTGGCGGTCGGGCGGCACCCGCAAGCGCCGGCTGACCGCCCCGCCGCCGACGCCCGCCGAGGTCGCCCTCGGCCTGCCGGTGCCCCTGCCGGCCGCGGCCGACGCGAACTGGACCAAGCTCCAGCGCACCTCGTACGACGACCCCGCGGGGCTGCTCCAGCTCTCCAGCGCCTGGGGCGACTCCCCCGAGCGGTCGCTGCTGCGCTGCCGGCTCCATCTGGAGCTGGCCGGCGACCACCCCGCCGCCGGGCGGGCCGCGGAGTGCGACGCCGCCGGGGCTGAGCTGGACCGGGCCGGGACGGCGGTGGGGGCCCTGGCCGCGCACGACTGGCGGCTGCACTGGCACCGGGGCCTGCTCCGGCTCGTCCAGGGCCGGGTGGGGGACGCGCGGGACTGCTTCGAGACGGTGTACGCGGCGATCCCCGGCGAGTACGCGCCGAAGCTGGCGCTGGGCTACTGCCACGAGAAACTGGACCGGACGGACCGGGCCGGGCAGTTGTACGACGCGGTGTGGCAGCGGAACCGGGCCCTCGGCGGGGCCGCCTTCGGGCTCGCGCGGATCCATCTCGCCGCCGGCCGGCCGCAGGAGGCCCTGGACCGGCTCGGCGCGGTCCCGGCGGACTCCCGGCACCGGACGGCGGCCAGGACCGCGATGGTGCGGATCCTCGCCGACCCGCCCCCGGACGGCGGCCCGCCGGACCCGGCGGCGGTCTCCCGGGCCTGGGTGGCGCTGGACCGGCTCTCCCGCAAGGAGGGGCTGACCGACCGGCACGCGCAGGAACGGCTCCGTACCGACCTGCTGGAGCTGCTGCTGCACCTCGCCGCGCCACAGCGGACCGCGCCCGGCGCCGGGGACCCGCTGGGCGCGCTCCACGCCGAGCTGGCCGGGCTGCCCGAGCCGGTGCCCGCGCCGCGTTCCGAGCGGGAGCTGCGCGAGGACCTCGCCGCCTGCTATCTGCGGCTGTTCGAGCAGGTGCCGCTGGTCTCCGGGGACGGGCACCAGGAGCTGGCCGAGGCCCTGGTCGACAACGCGTACGACACCCGGCCCGTCGGCTTTCGGCACCACCGGCGCGGCGAGCGGCGCCACCGGCTCTTCGGCGGCCGGTCGGCGGGCCGCGCCGGCGACCCCGGGGGCACCACCCCGGCGAACGGGAGGCCGTGATGGACCGTCCCCGGGAGATCGCGCCCGCGCGCGCCGGCCGGGGCACCGGGCCGTGGTGGGCAGGGGCCGCCCGGCGGGCCTGGCACCGGGCGGCGGGGATCACCCCCGGCGGGCGGCGGCCCACCGGCCGGTTCCTGCTGGCGCGGATGGTGCTGCTGCCGGTCCTCGCGCTGACCCTGCTGGCGCTCGCGTCCGTCGCCTACTTCACCCTGCACGGCCGTACCGAGCAGCTGCGGGACCGCTACACCCCGGCACTGGCCGAACTGACGCACAGCAGGGTCGCCCTGACGCTCGCGCGGTACGAGGCGGAGCGGCGGCTCGGCGCGGGCGACGGGGGGCCGCTGCGCCAGACCGATCTGGTGGGGCTGGGCGAGCGGTATCCGTCGCTGCTCACCGAGGCGTCGCAGAGCCTGAACAACGCCGCCCAGACGGGCGCGCTGCGGCGCTCGCAGGAGCAGGAGCTGCGGGTGGTGTCGGGGCTGGTCGTCTCGTACAACGACCTGATCATCCTGGCGGGCACCCGGCAGGAGCGGGACGGGCTGCGGAAGGCGGGGCTCGCGTACGCGGCGGACCTGCTGGGGGACGGCCGGGGGCCCGACGGGTCCACGGCCGTGCTCGACCGGATCCGGGCGCTGGAGCGGGAGCTGCGCGCGGACGCGGCCCGGTTGTCGGGGTGGCATCCGCTGACGGCGGCCGCGGCGGCCGGGGCGGCGCTGACGGCGCTGGTCTTCGCCGTCGCGGTGGCCGGCACCCTGGACTTCCTGCGGGGGCGGATCCGGCTGCACAGCCCCCTGCTGACGGTGTGCGCGACGCCGGTGCTGCTGGTGCTCGCGATGCTGGTGTTCGGGGTGGTGGGGCAGCACCGCGCCCAGCGGTACGCCGGGGAGACGGTGGGCGCGCTCGCGGAGGTCTCGGCCGACCGGGGCCGGAGCACCGGGATCAAGGTGGAGATCGACCGTGGACTCGCCGCCGAACGGGACATCGAGGACGCCCGGGAGGAGCTGGCCGGGCGGCTGGAACGCGCCCTGCCCCCGGCGTGGACCCGGCTCAGCGCCCTGGCCCTGGTGCCGGGCACGGTGGGCGCCCTGGGGTGCGGCTTCACCCTCTTCCTCTACAACCGCAGACATCTGACGATCCTCTGGCGGACCCTATGAGACCTGTGTGTTCCCTGCTCCGTGCGGTCCTGGCGGGGGTGTTGTTCACCGGGGCGGCCCTGGTGTCGGGGGGCTGTTCGGCCGGCGGGGGCGAACGGACCCTGGTGGTCGTGGGCCCGTGGACGGGCGCCGAGGCGGAGCCGTTCGAGGCCGTACTGGAGCGGATCGGCGAGCGGACCGGGGTCCGTTACGCCTACGAGGGCACGCGCTCGCTGCGGGAGACGCTGGTGGCGCAGTTGCGCACGGACACGCCGCCCGATGTCGCCGTCCTCAACGGCCTGGGCGAGCTGGCCGAGTACGCGCGGGACGGTTCGGCCCATCCGCTGCCGGAGCGCCTGGCGTCGCGGCCCATGGGGGCGTGGGGGCCCCGGATCACGCTGCGGGGCGAGGACGGGGAGCTGCGGCAGCACGCGTACTGGGTGCCGGTGCGGGTCGATCTCAAGAGCATCGTGTGGAGCCGTCCCGGCGGCACCGACGGGCGCTGGTGCCTGGGCATGGCGTCGGGCCCGGTGTCCGGCTGGCCGGGCACGGACTGGATCGAGGACCTGCTGCTCCAGAAGCACGGCCCGGCGGTGTACGAGCTGTGGGCCGTCGGCTCCCTGGAGTGGACCGGCCGGCAGGTGCGCGGGGCGTGGCGGCAGTGGCGCGATCTGCTCCTCGCGCAGGGCCGGGGCACGGGTCCGGCCGCCGTCTCCACCCGGTTCGACGGCCCCGCCGGCCGGGGGCTGCTCAACGGCGGTGACTGCGAACTGGAGCACCAGGGTTCGTTCATCCGCCGCCACTACCAGGACCCGGAGGTACTGCCGTACCCGACCGCGGAGTTCGTACGGGGGCTGCCGCGTGGCGGCCGGGACTACCAGGTGTCGGGGGACATGGCGGCCGTGTTCGCGCCGAGCGACGAGGCCTGGGAGCTGCTGGAGGAGCTGACCTCCCCGAGGGCCCGCGAGGAGTGGATCGAGGCGGCCCGGCCCGAGGAGGTGCCGCTCTTCGCGGACGGCACCACGGGCCCCGGGCGGCGGACCCCGGCGACGGCGAAGGTGCTGCGGCTGTTCACGGAGGCGGACGTGGTGTGCTTCGACGCGTCCGACGCGATGCCGCCGACGCTGCGGGGGGCTTTTCAGCGGGCCGTGCTGGAATTCCTCCAGGACCCCGGGGACGACGCCCTGCTGGAGAGGCTGCTGCGGCAGCTGGAGGACGAGCGGCGGCTCCAGCGCGAGGCGCGGGCGTTCGCGCTGGAGGATCTCTGTGCCAGGGCGCCGGGCCGCTGAGCGGTCTCGGCGCTGTGGGGGCCGTCCGGGTGGGTGTGCCGATGCGGCACCGGGGTGGCTCCGGCGCGGCGGGGCGTGGGCCACCGCGCGCGCCGGAGCCGGTCAGGGCGGGAAGCCGGTCAGAACCGGAATTCCCAGCGCTGCTTGGCGGATCCGTCGCACGCGGCGGTCCGCAGCGCCTGTCCGAAGGTCTCGGCGGTCAGACAGCCGTTGTCGTGGCCGACGACCTCGTACTGGCGGTTGCCGACGGGGCGCAGGGTCCACTTCTGGTGTTCGGCGTCGGCCCACGGCATCAGATGGGTGAACCGGGTGGTGCCGTCCACGGTCCGGCCGCCGTTCGTGTTGACGGCCATGACCTTCTGATGGGCGAGGACGGAGCTGATGCGGTAGCGGTTGTCGGGGAGTTTCGCCAGGTGCCACCGCTGGGCGGCGGGGCCGTAGTCGTTCTCGGCCTTGATCCGGGTGTCGTCGGCGGTCCACGCCTGGTCGAGGTCGGCGGTGCGTCCACTGGCGGTGCGCGGGGTGGCGATCGCGGGCACGAGGTGGTCGGGCCGGATCAGGAAGGCGCTGTCGGCGGAGTTCCAGCCGCGGGCGAGATAGCTGCCCGGCTGGGGCTTCGGATTGAAGTAGGTGTCGCGGCTACAGTCGAGCCGGCTGATGTTGTCGGGGATGCCCGGCTGGGGACAGGGCCGCAGCGGCTGGG
Organism: Streptomyces yaizuensis; assembly: GCF_034961445.1. NCBI lineage: Bacteria > Bacillati > Actinomycetota > Actinomycetes > Kitasatosporales > Streptomycetaceae > Streptomyces > Streptomyces yaizuensis. Next base: position 777,852 of record NZ_BSBI01000001.1, on the reverse strand, counting down.
GCCACGGCCAGCCGGGCACCGTGTTGTCGTTGTAGCACATGACGTCGTTGGCGAAGTCGCAGTGGCCGCCGGGGGTGCCCCGGGGGGCCTCGCCCCGGACCGCGCCGAGCCCGTGCATCAGCTCGTGGAGTTCGATGTCGTTGTTGTTGATGCAGCCGGAGTGGTTCAGGCCGACCATCGCATAGCCGCCGCCGTGGTTGTAGGCGTTGGCGGCGCCCGGCCGGGCGTCCCCACCGGGGGCTCCGGGCACGGGGAAGGCCAGGCCGCAGGCGTTGTTCTCGGCCCAGACCACGTACTTGCGGTCCTGGCGGCCGAAGCCCTGGGCGGCGAGCGCGACCGCCAGGTCGGGGATGTCGTCCACGGTGGGGGCGGGCAGGACGACGCGGGTCACGGTCGGGTCGCAGGAGGCGTCGTGGACGTAGCGCACCTCACGGCGCTCCCCCATGGCGTCGCTGCTCTGGACGATCCGGCCGTTGATCTTCCCGGCGCGGATGCGGAAGTCGGAGCGCAGGGCGTCCAGCCGGTCGGCCTGGCCCTGTCCGCGGACGTACAGGAGCTGGACCCGGGGGCCGGAGGTGCCGTCCCCGGAGCAGGGGGCGGGGACGACGGGGGCCGGCAGGAACTGCTGGGCGGCCGCCGCGGCGGCCGGGGTGCGGGGGACGGGGTCGTCGGCGGCCCGGGGGCCGGATCCGGCCCGCGCGGTGCCGGCGGCGACGAGCGAGCCGAGGAGGGCGGTGGCCAGAACGGCGGTGGCGGTGGTTCTCAGCCGCGTGGCGGTGCGTCGTAACGTCATGCCCACCGAGTGTGCACAGCGACGGTCGACATTCTTTCAACGTTCCGGCCCGGATGTGTTGACGGGCCATTGACCCGGCCCGGCGGCACGCCCCCGTACCGGCGGGAAACATCCGTTCCCAAGGGCCCCGCCGCCGGGGGAGGATGGCGCCCGCCCGCCCCGGCGGCGGGCACGCCCGCGACCGGACCGAAACGGAGCCCCGCCGATGACCGAAGCACCCTACGTCCTCGATCCGACCGCCGCCGACGCCGTGGCCGAGGAACGCAGACTCCGCGCCCGCGGCCCCGCCACCCTGGTCGACGTGCTCGGCGTCACCGCGTGGTCGGTGACGGACCCCGATCTCCTCAAGGAGTTACTGACCAGTCCCGACGTCTCCAAGGACGGGCGGCGGCACTGGCCCGGGTTCGAGGAGGCCGTGGCGGGCTGGCCGCTCGTCCTGTGGGTGATCGTCCAGAACATGTTCACCGCCTACGGCGAGGACCACGGCCGGCTGCGGCGGCTGGTCCGCCCCTCCTTCGCGCCCCGCCGGATAGCGGCGCTGGCCGGCCGGGTCGAGGAGATAACCGGCCGACTCCTCGACGAGCTGGCGGCGGGGGACCCCGCCGAGCCCGTCGATCTGCGGGAGCGGTTCGCCTATCCGCTGCCGCTGGCGGTGATCGGCGAACTGATGGGTGTGCCCGCGGAGCGGTATCCCGAGTTCCGCAGGGCCGTGGAGGGCATCTTCGCCACCACCGCCACCCCGGCGGAGGCCGCCGCCAACAACGCCTGGCTCTACGGCCTGTTCGAGACGCTCATCGAGGAGAAGCGGGCGACGCCGGGCGACGATCTGACCTCGCGGCTCATCGCCACCCGGGACGAGGAGGGCGACGGGTCCGCCCTCACCGAGGAGGAGCTGAGGGACACCCTGATGCTGATCGTCGCGGCCGGGTTCGAGACCACCGTCAACCTGATCGACCAGGCGGTCGTCACCCTGCTCGGCCATCCGGAGCAGCTCGCCCGGGTGCAGGACGGCCGGGCCTCCTGGGAGGCCGTCGTCGAGGAGACCCTGCGGCTCCAGCCGCCCGTACGGCATCTGCCGCTGCGGTACGCGGTCCGGGACATCACCCTGCCCGACGGGCGCGTCATCCACCGGGGCGAGGCCATCCTGGCGTCGTACGGGGCGGCCAACCGCCACCCCGGCTGGCACGGGGAGAGCGCCGACAGCTTCGTCCTCGACCGGGGCATCACCCAGGGGCATCTGGCCTTCGGGCACGGCGTGCACCTCTGCCTCGGCGCCCCCCTCGCCCGCCTGGAGGCCACCACGGCGTTGCGCGCGCTGTTCACGCGCTTCCCCGGGCTGCGGCTAGCCGTGCCGGCCGGTGAGCTGTCGCCGCTGCCCTCGTTCATCTCCAGCGGCCACACCCGCGTGCCCGTCGTGCTGACCCCGGGGGCATAAGGACCGGCGGGGTGACCGCGGGGCCGGACACCGCATTCACCCCGCCGCTCGGCCGTGCGGAAATACCGGGCGGCCCGGCGTGATTCCCCGGAGGGATTCCAACGGGAATTCGGATGACTTCCCTGCCCCGCATCACGGGAAAAACGATTCTCGCATCAGCCCACTAGTACCACTATGTAACTCACACTGATTAAGCGTTCAGTCCGCAGGTTCCCGGCGTGGCGAAAATCCGGTTCAATGACCATGGGATAGGGGCGACGACACAGACAGCGAGCGGAAATACCCCGTCGGACGCCCAGGGGATCTGCATCCCGGCCGCACACCATGACATCGCATCATGCGATGATTTCACGAGTGTCCGAACCGGGTTCGGCGTGCCCGGTCGCAGAAATGCGATAAGGCTGGGGGGAATTTCCTCCCCGGGCGTCCGGCGCCGACCGGGATCTCCTTCCGCTGTGCCCGAGCCACTCGCGAAGGAGCCGTGGATGGACGCGTTCGGACAGACACCCGGCGCCGCTGCGAAGGCCACCCCGGCCACCGGGCTTTGGGCGGGAGCGGTCCTGCGCGCAGCCGCCTATCCCGTCCTGCTGGCCGCCACCGCGGCGACGGGCGCGGCGGCCCTGGTCCTCGGGTGGCCACCGGCCCTGGTCAGTCCCGCCTTCCTGGTCGGTGTCCTGCTCTACCTCGGCGCCCTGGAGCGGCTGATCCCGTACGACCGCCAGTGGCATCCGAGCCGGGCCGAATGGCGCTGGTACGGCGTCTACTTCCTGCTCACCATGGCGGGCAGCGCACTGGCCCAGGCCCTGGTGACCCTCGCCGTGGGGGCGCTCTCCCCCGGCGGGACCGGCGCCCGGCTGTGGGCCGAGATCCCCGGCGCCCTGCTCACCGGCTCGCTCGCCGGATATCTGCTGCACCGGCTGGGCCACACCAACCCCCTGCTGTGGCGGCTGCACGGGGTGCACCACGTACCCGGGAAGGTGAACGTCGCCAACAACGGCGTCAACCACCTCCTGGACATCGTCCTCGTCCAGGGCACCGTCCAGCTCTCCCTCGCCGTGGCCGGGTTCTCCGGCACCTCGGTCTTCGCCGCGGGCCTGTTCGTCACCGCCCAGGGCTACTTCGTCCACGCCAACATCGATGTGCGCATCGGGCGGCTCAACCATGTGCTCGCCAGCCCCGAACAGCACCGGCTGCACCACAGCACCGCGCTGGCCGAGGCCGGTCACTACGGCTCCGACCTCTCGGTCTGGGACCACCTCTTCGGCAGCTACACCTGGCGGCCCGGCCGGGTGCCCGCCGCCGTGGGGCTGAAGGACCCCGCGTCCTTCCCCGGCACCGGCGAGATCGTCGCCAGCCTGCTCCACCCGTTGCTCCCGCGCCGTGGCGGAAGCGGCTGAACCAGCCGCCCACCACCCCCGGGCCCGCACCACCCGCCCCGCCATGCCCCGGACCCGCCCCGTCCGGAGCGCCGGTCCCGGCACCGTCCCCGGGAGGACCGCCCCACCGTCCTCTCCCGGTGCCAGGCCCGCCCCCGTACCGACCCGTCCCCGTATCCCTCCGTGCCGCTGCGCCACGACGTGAGGAGCCCCACCATGAACGACGCGACCCCCACCCCCCGGCGAGGCCCGGTGGCCATCATCGGCATCGGCTGCCGGCTGCCAGGCGGCGCGTCGGACCACCGGAGCTTCTGGCGCAATCTCCTGGACGGAAAGGACTGCATCACCCCCACCCCCGCCGACCGCTACGACATCCGCACCCTGGCCAGCAGGGACACGGCGAAACGGGGACGGCTGACCGGCGGCAGGGGCGGCTACATCGACGGCTTCGACGAGTTCGACCCGGCCTTCTTCGGCATCAGCCCGCGCGAGGCCGACCACATGGACCCGCAGCAGCGCAAACTGCTGGAGGTGGCCTGGGAGGCGCTGGAGGACGGCGGCCAGCGGCCCGGGGAGCTGGCGGGCAGCGATGTCTCCGTCTTCATGGGCGCGTTCACCCTCGACTACAAGATCCTCCAGTTCTCCGATCTCGCCTTCGACACCCTGGCCGCGCACACCGCGACCGGCACCATGATGACGATGGTGTCCAACCGGATCTCGTACTGCTTCGACTTCCGGGGCCCCAGCCTCTCCGTGGACACCGCGTGCAGCTCCTCCCTGGTCGCCGTGCACCTCGCCTGCCAGAGCCTGTACCGGGGCGAGAGCCGGCTCGCGCTCGCGGGCGGGGCGCTGCTGCACATGGCGCCGCAGTACACCATCGCCGAGACCAAGGGCGGCTTCCTCTCGCCCGACGGCACCTCCCGCACCTTCGACGCCTCGGCCAACGGCTATGTCCGGGCCGAGGGGGTCGGCGTCGTCGCCCTCAAGCTCCTCGCGGACGCCGTGCGCGACGGCGACCCCGTGCACGCCGTGATCCTGGGCACCGGCGTCAACCAGGACGGCCGCACCCAGGGCATCACCGTCCCCAACCCCGACGCCCAGGTCGCCCTGGTCGAACGGGTCTGCGCGGAGGCCGGCATCACCCCCGGCCAGGTGCAGTACATGGAGGCGCACGGCACCTCCACCCCGCTCGGCGACCCGATCGAGGCCAACGCGCTGGGCCGGGCCCTCGCCATCGGACGGGCCCCGGGCGCGCGCTGCTACGTCGGCTCGGTCAAGACGAACATCGGCCACACCGAGGCCGCCGCCGGGATCGCCGGACTGATCAAGACCGCGCTCAGCCTGAAGCACCGGCGGATCCCGCCCCACATCAACCTGGAACGGCTCAATCCGGCCATCGACCCGGAGCGGCTCCCGTACGAGATCCCCACCCGGGTCACCGACTGGCCCGAGCACACCGGCCCCGCGCGGGCCGCCGTGAACTCCTTCGGCTTCGGCGGCACCAACGCCCATGTGGTGCTGGAGGAGGCGCCGACGGCCGTCCCACCCCCGGCGGCCGTCCCGCGTCCGTGGACACTGCTCCCGCTGACCGCCCGCACCGACGAGGCCCTGACCCGGGTCGCCGAGGGCATCCGCGGCGAACTCGCCGGGGAGCACACCGAGCCCGGAGCCGCCCCGCCGACCCCCGCCGACCTGGGGCACACCCTCGCCCACCGCCGTCAGCACCTGGAGTCCCGGCTGACCCTGGTGCACTCCTCACGTGCATCCCTCGACGAGGCCCTGGCGGCCGCCGTGCGCGGCGAGCCCCACCCGGGGGTGGTGCGGGGCAGACGGCTGGACGCGGCGGACCGCACCCTGGTCTGGGTCTTCACCGGCATGGGACCGCAGTGGTGGGGCATGGGCCGCGAACTCTTCGACCGCGAGCCGGTCTTCCGTGCCGCCCTGCTCGACTGCGACCGGGAGATCCGCGCCCAGGCCGGCTGGTCCCTGGTCGACGAGATGGCCGCCGACGAGGCGGACTCCCGCATGGGCGAGACCTGGCTCGCCCAGCCCGCCAACTTCGCCCTCCAGGTCGCGCTGGCCGCCCTCTGGCGCCACTACGGCATCGTCCCCGACGCGATCGTGGGCCACAGCACCGGCGAGATCGCCGCCTTCCACGCGGCCGGCGTCCACTCCCTCGCCGACGCGGTACGGATCGCCCTGCACCGCAGCAGACTCCAGCAGACGCTGTCCGGCACCGGGACCATGCTCGCCGCCGCCCTCACCGAGGAGGAGGCGGAGCGCCGGGTGGGCCCGTACGGCGACCGGGTGTCCGTCGCCGCCGTCAACAGCCCCACGGGGGTCACCCTCGCCGGGGACGAGGAGGCCCTGAGGCGGCTCGCCGAGGAGCTGACGGCCCAGCAGATCTTCACCCGGTTCCTCACCGTGCGGGTGCCGTACCACAGCGCCGGAATGGAGACCATCAGACAGGAGCTGCTGAACGCGCTCGACGGACTCGCCCCCCGGCCCGCGCGGGTGCCCCTGTGGACCACCGGCCACGGCGAGCGCGCCGACGGGCGGGAGCTGGACGCCGCCTACTGGTGGACCAACGTCCGCGACCGGGTCCGGTTCCGGGCCGCGATCGACCGCCTCGCCGACGACGGCCACCGGCTCTTCCTGGAGATCGGCCCGCACCCGGTGCTCGGCCACGCCATCCGCGAATGCCTCGACGCCCGCGGGCTCACCGGCCGGGTCCTGCCCTCGATCCGCCGCCAGGAGAGCGAGACCGGCTGCTTCGCCTCCTCCCTGGCCATGCTGCACAACCTGGGCGCGGACATCGCCTGGGACGTCCTCCAGCCGGCCGGGCGGACCGTGCCGCTGCCGCGCTACCCGTGGCGGCGGGACCGCCACTGGACCGAACCGGAGCCCGTGGCCCGGGTCCGGCTCGGCCGGCTCGACCACCCCCTCCTCGGCCGCCGCACCGACCACCCCGACCCCACCTGGCTGGCGGCCCTCGACACCGAGACCCTGCCCTACCTCGCCGACCACCGCATCCAGGGCACCGTGGTCTTCCCGGCGGCCGGCTATCTGGAGATGGCGGCGCAGGCGGTACGGGCGCTGAGCGGGGGCGGCCAGGGCGCGGTCCTCGCCGACGTCGAACTGCGCCGGGCCCTCTTCCTCCCCGAGGGCGAGAGCAGATCCGTGACCTTCTCCCTCTCTTCGGAGAACGCCGCCTTCAGCGTGGCGTCGGGGCCGGCGGACGGCACGGCACCCGACGAGGCGGAGCGGACCACCCACGCGTACGGGGTGGTCCGGGCCGGTCAGCGCCGCTCCCACGGGCCCGCGCTCGACGCCGGGCCGATCCGGGACCGCAGCGCGCTCCGGCTCGACGGCGCCGCCTGCTACGCGGCTCTCTCCGCCCTCGGTTACGACTACGGGCCGGCGTTCCAGGCCATCGAGGAGGTGTGGATCGGCCCCGGGGAGGCCCTGGCCCGGCTGCGCGCCCCGGCGGCGGCGCACACGCCCGGCACCCACGCCGCGCCCGCCACGCCCGCCACGCCCGCCATGGATGCCACGGATGCCACGGATGCCACGGGCCATCATCTGCACCCCGTCCTCCTCGACGCCTGCTTCCAGTCGCTGCTGACCCCCCAGCTCCTCGATGCCACCGACGACGGCGGGAACGGCGGCGGCGCGGCGGGCACCGGGGTCCGGCTGCCGCTCGCGATCGGCGAGGTCGCGCTCGCGCCCGGCGCGGAAGGCCCGCTGTGGGCCCACGCCACCGTCACCCGGACCGACGGGGACGAACTCGTCGGCGACATCGCCGTCTACGCGCACGACGGGACGGCGATCGGACGGATCAGCGGATTCCGGGCGGCCGGCACGGAGGGGGCCGGCGCGGCGTCCGCGGGCCGCGCCACCATCGACTCCTGGCTCACCGAGACGGTCTGGACCCAGCGGCCGCCCCTCGACGGGCCGCAGGAGGACACCGCCGGGGCCGACTGGCTGATCCTCGCCGACGAGGGCGGCATCGGCGACGCCCTGGCCGCCCGGCTCGCCGCCCGGGGCACCCGCAGCCGTCTGGTGCGCCCCGGCGACCGGTACCGCAACGACAGCGCCGGGCCCGCGACCGTCGCACCGGACTCCCCCGCACAGTGGGAACGGCTCCTGGCCGAGCTGCGCCCCGCCGGCCCGGCCGGCTTCGGCGCCGTGGTCCACCTGTGGAACCTCGACCTCCCCGCCGTCGCCGACATCGAGGGGCCGGAGCTGCGCGAACACGGCTGCACCGGCGCCTACTCGCTGGTGGCGCTGGCGCGGGCGCTGCTCTCCTCAGGCACCGGCGGCGCGCTCCATGTCGTCACCCGGGGCGCCCAGGCGGTGCTGCCGGGCGCGGACGTGGAGCCGCTGGGCGCACCCGCCTGGGGCGTGGGCCGGGTGCTGTGGCACCAGGAGCTGACCGGCCACCGGGGCACCCTGATCGATCTCGACCCCGAGCGCTCCGCCCCGGCGGACGAGGCACGGGCGCTGCTGGGGGAGATCACCGCCGGGGACGAGGAGGAGGTGGCGCTGCGCGGCGGCACCCGGTTCACCAGCCGGATCCGCCGGGCCGAGGGGCTGACCCGGCCGCTGCCGCTGCGACTGCGCGCCGACGGCGCCTATCTGGTCACCGGTGCCTTCGGCGCACTGGGCCGGCTGCTGTGCCGCACCCTGGTGGCCCGGGGGGCCCGCCGGCTGGTCCTGGTGGGCCGGACCCGGCTGCCCGCCCGGGAGGGATGGGCGGCCGTCGACCCGGCCTCGCCCGCGGGCGGCGCCGTCGCCTTCGTGCGGGCGCTGGAGGCGTCGGGGGCCCGGGTGGAGGCCGTGTCCGCCGACCTGACCGACGCGGCGGACCTGTCCGCCTGGTACGCGGCCCGGCGGCGGGCCGGCGCGGAGCCGCTGCGGGGGGTGTTCCACCTCGCCGGCCAGGTGCGGGACGCGCTGCTGCCGGAGATGGACCGGGACACCTTCGACGCGGCCCACGGGCCGAAGGCCGTCGGCGCGCAGCTGCTGCACCGGCTGTTCGCGGACGAGCCGCTGGAGCACTTCGTGCTCTTCTCCTCGATCGCCTCGCTGCTGACGACGGCGGGCCAGACCAACTACGCGGCGGGCAACGCCTTCCTGGACGCGCTGGCGCACCACCGGCGGGCCCGGGGGCTCCCGGCGCTCAGCCTGGCCTGGGGCCCCTGGGCCACCGGGATGATCGAGGAACTGGGTCTGGTCGAGCACTATCTCGTCGACCGGGGGATGAGTTCGCTGGCGCCGGCGACGGGCATGGCGGTGCTGGAGCGGGTCATCGGCCAGGACCGGGCCCAGCTGCTGATCGCCACGGTGGTCGACTGGCCGGCCTTCCTGTCCTGGTACCCGTCGCCGCCGCCGCTGGTGGCCGAGTTGGCGGCGGCGGCACCCCGGCCCGGTCCCGGCGGCGGCGGGGGCCTTCTCGACGCCTTCGGGGAGCTGGCCGGGGAGCCGGAGCGGCGGGCGCTGGTGGCGGAGCGGTTCACCGCGCTCGCGGCGGCGGTGCTGCGGTGCGCGCCGGCGGCGATCGACCCGGCGGAGGGCCTGGGCGCCCTGGGCCTGGACTCCCTGCTCGCGATGGAGCTGCGGGGCCGGGTGCAGGCCGAGTTCGGGATCGCGCTGCCGGTGGTGGCCCTGCTCAGCGGGGTGCCGGTGACGGAGCTGACGGAGCGCCTGTACACGGGTCTGGTGGAGCTGGCGGACGGCCCGGGGGCCGCCGGCCGGCCGGGGGCCGGGGAGCCGGCGGTCTTCACGGACGAGCGCGAGTACCCCCTGACCCAGAACCAGAAGGCGCTGTGGTTCCTCAAGCAGCTCAATCCGGAGGGGTACGCGTACAACATCGGCGGCGCGGTGGAGGTGCGGGTCGCCCTGGACCCGGATCTGATGTTCGCGGCGGTCCGCCGTCTGGTCGAGCGTCATCCCGCGCTGCGCACCAACTTCCTGCTGGTGGAGGGCCGGCCGGTGCAGCGGGTGTCGGCGGGCGCGGAGGTGGACCTCGGGCTCTTCGACGTCCGGGACCGGAGCTGGGAGGAGATCCACGCGGCCATCGTGGCCGAGTACCGCCGGCCGTACGACCTCGCCCGGGACCCGCTCTTCCGCTTCCGGCTCTTCCAGCGGGCCCCCGACCGCTGGGTGATCATGAAGGCGGTGCACCACATCGTCTCGGACGCGGTCTCGACCTTCACCTTCATCGAGGAACTGCTCGCGGTGTACGAGGGGCTGCGGCGGGGCGAGGAGGCGGCGCTGCCGCCCGTACCCGCCCGCTACCTGGACTTCCTCAATGAGCAGAACCGCTTCCTGGCGGGCCCGGAGGCGGCCCGGATGCTGGACTACTGGCGGGGGCACCTGCCGGAGCGGGTGCCGCTGCTGGACCTGCCGGTGGACAAGCCCCGCCCGGCGGTGCAGACCCACAACGGGGCCTCCGAGTTCTTCGTCCTGGACGCGGAGGTGAGCGCCCGGGTGCACCGGCTGGCCCGGGCCCACGGGGTGACGCCGTTCGTGGTGCTGCTGAGCGCCTACTACGTCCTGCTGCACCGCTACTCGGGTCAGGACCACATCGTCGTCGGCAGTCCGGTGACGGGCCGGACCCGGCAGGAGTTCGCGCCGGTGTACGGGTACTTCGTCAATCCGCTGCCGCTGCACGCGGACCTCTCCGGGGAGCCGTCGGTGGCCGCCCTCCTGGACCAGGTGCGCCGCTCGGTCCTGGGCGGCCTGGACAACCAGGAGTATCCGTTCGTGCTGCTGGTGGAGGAGCTGGGGCTCCAGCACGACCCCAGCCGCTCGGCCGTCTTCCAGGCGATGTTCATCCTGCTCACCCACAAGGTGGCCACGGAGAAGTACGGCTACCGGCTGGAGTACATCGAACTCCCCGAGGAGGAGGGCCAGTTCGACATCACGCTCTCGGTGTACGAGGAGGAGACGGAGAACCGGTTCCACTGCGTGTTCAAGTACAACACCGACCTGTTCACGGCCGCGACGGTGCGGCGGATGGCGGGGCACTACACCCGGCTCCTGGACGAGCTGACGCGGGCCCCCGCCGAACGGCCCGTCACCCGGCTGGACATGCTGGGCGCGGCGGAGCGGGAGCGGCTGGTCGACGGGTGGAGCGGGGCCGGGCGTTCGGCGCTGCCCCGGGGCGGCGGGGAGCCGTGGGCGGACGGGGCGCCGGACCACCTGGACGTGCCGGTGCACCGGCTGGTCGCGCGCGCGGCGGAGCGGTGGCCCGACACCGTCGCGGTGCGGGTGCCGGCGTCGCCCGGGGACGGTGAGGGTCTGCGGCTGACGTACGCGGAGCTGGAGCGGCGTTCGGGGACACTGGCGCGCGGGCTGCGGGAGCGCGGGGTGGGGCCGGGTGCGGTGGTCGCGCTCTGCCTGGAGAAGTCGCCGGAGCTGATCGTGGCGCTGCTGGCGGTGCTGCGGGCGGGCGGTGCCTATCTGCCGCTGCCGCCGGAGCTGCCCGCCGACCGGATCGCCCATACGGTCCGTACCTCGGGGGCGGTGCTGGTGGTCGTGGCGGACGTGGCCGGGCGGGCGGGGCTGCCGGAGCTGCCGGTGGAGACGCTGGTGCTGGCCGGTCCCGGCGGGGTGGCGGCGGGGACGGTGCCGCTGCCTCCTGTGCCGGTCGCGCCGGACTCCCCCGCGTATGTGATCCACACCTCCGGTTCCACCGGGCGGCCCAAGGCCGTCGAGATCAGCCACCGCAATCTGGCCTCCGCGTACGCCGCGTGGCGGGAACTGTACGGGCTGGCGGACGAGCCGGGGTGCCACCTCCAGATGGCGGCGCCGTCGTTCGATGTCTTCACCGGGGACTGGGTGCGGGCGCTCTGCTCCGGAGGCACGCTGGTGCTGGCGGACCGGGATCTCCTCTTCGACCCGGCGCGGCTCCACCGGACGCTGCGCGAGGAGGGCGTGGACTGTGCCGAGTTCGTGCCGGCGGTGGTGCGCGGGCTGATGGACCACTGTGTGCGGCTGGGTCTCGGGCTGGAGTTCATGCGGCTGCTGGTGGTGGGCTCGGACACCTGGAAGGTGGCGGAGTACGAGCGGCTGCGGGCCCTGGGCGGCCCCCGGACCCGGGTGATCAACTCGTACGGGGTGACGGAGGCCAGCGTCGACAGCGCCTGGTTCGAGGGCCCGGCGGAGGGTCTGGAGCCGGGGCGGACGGTGCCGATCGGCCGGCCGCTCGCCAACAGCACGCTGCACGTCCTGGACCGGCACGGCGAGCCGGTGCCGCCAGGGGTCCCCGGTGAGCTGTGGATCGGCGGGGAGGGGGTGGCCACGGGGTACGCGGGTGATCCGGACCGCACGGCGGAGCGGTTCGTGGTCCGTACCCTGGGCCGGGGCGCGGGCGCGGCCCCGGAGCGGCTCTACCGCACCGGCGATCTGGCCCGCTGGGACGCCCTGGGCCGGGTGCATCTGCTGGGGCGGGCGGACAGCCAGGTGAAGCTGCACGGCCACCGGATCGAGACCGACGAGATCGCGGTGCTGCTGGCGGCGCGTCCCGAGGTGGCGCGGGCGGTGGTCGCGGTGCGGCCGGACGCCCGGGGCGAGGCGGTGCTCTGCGCGTACTGCGTACCGGCGGAAGGGACGGCGCCGGGCCGGCGGGAGCTGCGCCGCTACCTCGCGCGGTTCCTGCCCACGTACATGATCCCGGCGTACTTCGTCATGGTGCCGGCGCTGCCGCTGACCGCGCACGGCAAGGTGGACACGGCGGTGCTGCCGCCGCCGGGCGGAGCCGCGGAGCCGGACGACGCGTACGAGCCGCCGGTGACCCCGTACGAGGTGAGCATGGCCCGGCACTGGAGCGGGCTGCTGGGCCGGGAGCGGATCGGGCGGGACGAGGACTTCTTCGAGTCGGGGGGCAGCTCCATCAAGCTGATCGAGCTGATCCACCATCTTCAGGCGGAGTTCGGGGTGCCCATTCCGGTGAGCAGGCTCTACCAGGTCACGACCCTGCACGGGATGGCGGCGGCGGTGGAGCGGATCACCGTGGCGGACGGCGGCGGGGAGCGGCCCTGGATCGGTTTCAACGACGACGGGGGCGAGCCGGTGTTCTGCTTCCCGCCGGCGGGCGGTCAGGCGCTGGTGTACCGGGGGCTCGCCGGGGAGCTGGCGGAGCACCGGCTGTTCTCGTTCGAGTATCTGCCCGGGGACGACAAGGTGACGCGGTACGCGGATCTGGTGGACGCGCTGCGGCCCGAGGGGCGGTGTCTGCTGCTCGGCTACTCGCTCGGCGGGAATCTGGCCTTCGAGACCGCGAAGGAGCTGGAGCGGCGCGGGCGCCCGGTGGCGCAGGTGGTGATCCTCGACTCGCACCGGATCGACGAGCCCTTCGTGCCGGGCCCGGAGCATCTGGCGGCCTTCGAGAAGGAGCTGGCGGAGCATCTGCGCAAGCACACCGGTTCGGAGATCGTGACGGCACAGACGATGGAGCACGCGGCGGACTATCTGGCGTTCTGCGGGCGCACCCCCAACGGGGGCACGGTCACGGCGGCGGTCGGGGTGATCGCGGACGAGGACGGTGTGGAGCTGTACGCGGCGGGGGTGCCCGGTGCCTGGCACGGCAGTTCCGCGACCGCGCACACGGTGGTGCGCGGTTCGGGCTCCCACGCCGACATGCTCGACACGGGGCATCTCGCCCGGAACGCGGAGCTGGTCCGCCGGATGCTGGCGGGCGCGGGGGACGGGGCGGCCGGCCGTGCACGCTGACGAGGAGCGGGAGTGGACCGAGCGCCCCGGCCGTGCGGACGGCGGCGGCGACGGCGGGCCGGCCGGGCGGGGCGGCGGCGACCGCCGGCCCCGGGTGATCGTCGTCGGTGCGGGCATCGCGGGGATGGCCACCGGCTGCTACGCCCAGATGAACGGGATGCGCAGCCGGATCTTCGAGAAGCATGTGCTGCCCGGGGGCTGCTGCACGGCGTGGGCGCGGGACGGCTATGTCTTCGACTACTGCATCGAGTGGCTGATCGGGACGGCGCCGGGGAACGAGGCGCACACGATCTGGCGGGAGCTGGGCGCGCTCGACGGCAAGAGCGTGACCCACTTCGACATGTTCAACCGGGTCACCGACGAGGACGGCCGGTCGGTGATGTTCTGGAACGACCCGGGGCGGCTGGAGGCGCATCTGCTGGGGATCTCCCCGGCGGACGCGCCGCTGATCCGCTCGTTCTGCCGGGATCTGCGCCGGTTCACGGACATCGAGCTGTACCCGTTCCTGACCGCCCCGGCGCTGCGGAGCGTACGGGAGCGGGCGGCGCTGCTGCGGACGGTGCTGCCGTCGTTCCGGCTGTTCTGGCGGACGGCGGCGACGCCGATGCACGCCTTCGCGGACCGGTTCACGGATCCGCTGCTGAGACGGGCGTTCCGGAACGTGTTCTTCCAGGATCCGGAGGGCTTCCCACTGCTGCCGTACCTGTTCAACATGGCCGCCGCGCACCGCCGCAACGCGGGTTTCCCGCAGGGCGGTTCGCTGGGGCTCGCCCGGTCGGTGGAGGAGCGGTACACGGCGCTGGGCGGGGCGGTCTCCTACCGTTCGCGGGTGGCGCGGATCCTGGTGGAGCGGGACCGCGCGATCGGGATCGAGCTGGCCGACGGGCGGCGGTACTACGCGGACCACGTGGTGGCGGCCTGCGACGGCCACACCACCGTGCGGACGCTGCTGGGCGGCCGGTACACCGGGCCCCGGATCGAGCGGCTGTACGGGGAGCTGCTGACGGAGCGGGGCACGCTCTTCCCGGCGGTGGTCTCGGTCTTCGCGGGGGTACGGGGCGATCTGGGCGCCGACCGGGCGCACAGCACCACCTACCTCCTCTCCCCCGGGGACGCGGCGCGGCTGCCGGGGGCGCTCCAGCGGAGTCTGGTGGTGCAGCTGCGGTCGCACTACTCGGACGGTTTCGCGCCACCGGGGCATTCGGTGATCCACTGCACGTACTTCAGCGACTTCGCCTTCTGGAAGGAGCTGCGGACCCGGGACCGGAAGGCGTACTGGGCGCTGAAGCGGCAGGTGGCGGCGTTCGTCAAGGAGTTCCTGGAACGGCAGCGGCCCGGCATCGGCGAGCGGATCGAGGTGCTGGACGTGGCCTCGCCCGCGACCACCAAGCGGTACACGGGCAACTTCGACGGCAGCATCCTGGCGTGGAAGGCGTTCTCGGAGGCCGACGACGTGGCGGCGGCGCTGGTGGGCAAGGACCGGATGCGGCTGCCGGGGCTCGCCGGGTTCTCCATGGCCGGGCAGTGGGTGGGTCTCGGCGGGCTGATCCGGGCGGCGTCGACGGGGCGCTTCGCGGTGCAGTACCTGTGCGACGAGTGGGGGCTGCCGTTCACGGCCCGGGAGAGCCCGGCGCGGGAGCCGTGGCACCCGGGGCGGCTGGGCCGGCTGCCCCAGCTGGACCGGCGGGACGGGCGGCTCGGGCGGGAGGTCTCCGGGGCATGAGGGCATTTCAGCGGCGGGCGGCGACGGAATCGGGCGCGGACGCGGGTACGGCGTCGAGGGCGGGGTCGGGATCCGGCCAGGGGTCCGGTTCCGGCCGGGAGACGATGATCATCATCGGGGCCGGGCTCGGTGGCCTGTCCACCGGCTGCTACGCGCAGATGAACGGCTACCGCAGCCGGATCCTGGAGATGCACGAGGTCCCCGGAGGCTGCTGCACGGCCTGGTCACGCGGCGACTTCATGCTGGACTGCTGCGTCAGCTGGCTGCTGGGCAGCGGGCCGGGCAACGAGATGCACCAGATCTGGCTGGAGCTGGGCGCACTCCAGGGCAAGCAGGTGCGCCACTTCGATGTCTTCAACATCGTCCGCGACCAGGCCGGGCGGACCGTCCGCTTCTACTCCGACCCGGACCGGCTCCAGGCCCATCTGACGGAGATCTCCCCCGCCGACGCCGAGCTGATCCGGCGCTTCTGCGACCAGCTGCGCGCCTTCCGCAAGGCGCTCGCCGTCTATCCCTTCCTCAAGCCCGTGGGACTGATGGGACGGGCGGAGCGATGGCGGATGCTGGCGTCCTTCCTGCCGTACGCGCGGGCCGTCAGCAGCACGATCGGGGTGCTGATGGCGGACTTCTCGGCACGGTTCCAGCACCCGCTGCTGCGCGAGGCGTTCAACTACATCCTCTACGAGCGGCACCCCGCCTTCCCGGTGCTGCCGTTCCACTTCCAGCTCGCCTCGCACGCCAATCTGTCGGCGGGGGTGCCGGAGGGCGGTTCGCTGGGGCTCGCCCGCTCGATCGAGGCCCGGTACACGGCGCTCGGCGGCGAGGTCGCGTACAACGCGAAGGTCGAGGAGGTGCTGGTCGAGGACGACCGGGCGGTGGGGGTGCGCCTGAGCGACGGGAGCGAGCTGCGTTCGGACATCGTGGTCTCCGCGTGCGACGGGCACACGACGATGACGAAGTTCCTCAAGGGGCGCTCCCTCGGTCCGGAGTACGACCGGCTCTACACCCGGACCATCCAGGAGCCGGGCATGGTCTTCCCCGGCTACTTCACGCTCTTCCTCGGGCTGCGCCGGGAGTTCCCCGACGGGGAGCCGTGCACGACGCACCTGCTGGACGAACGGATGGCGGCCGAGCTGACCGGCATCCGCCATCCGAGCATCAATGTGCAGTTCCGCAGCCGGCACTACCCGGAGCTGTCACCCCGGGGCACGACCGTCGTCTACGCCACCTACTTCTGCGACATCGCGCCCTGGCGGGCCCTGGACGAGGGGCCGGAGCAGATCAGCCGGGTACGGGCGGGCGAGGAGCTGCACACCCTGCCGGTGCGGCACGGGCGGGGCTACTACGCCGCCAAGCGGCGGGCCCGGGAGGCGATCACGCGGTTCCTGGAGGAGCGCTATCCGGGGATCCGGGACGCGATCGCCGTCCGTGACGTCTCCACCCCGCTCACCCAGGTGCGGTACACGGGGAACTACGACGGCACGGTGCTCGGCTGGCAGCCTTTCGTGGAGAGCGGCGAGACGCTGGAGGAGCTGGTCAAGAAGTACGGGCCGGGGCTGCCGGGCCTGGCCGGTTTCTACCAGTCCGGGGTGTGGGCGACCACGGGCGGGCTGATCCGGGCGGCGGCGGCCGGCCGCCATGTCATGCAGTTCGTCTGCCGGGACGACGGCCGGGAGTTCACGGCGTGGATCGACGAGAGCGCGCCGCCGCCGACCCATGTGGTCATTCCGGTCGGCGTGGGCGCGGACGATCCCGTACCGCTCCCCCGGCCGCCGGATCCGGCCCCGGACGGGGCCCCGGCACCGACGTCACAGGAGGACGCGTGGGAGTGAAGGCCCAGAGCTGGGTGGTCAGCGAGCACATGCGGGGGGTTCCCGACGTGGGCCGGGTGTACACGAAGGTGGACGAGGAGCTGGACACCGACCTGGCGCCGGACGAGATGCTGCTGCGGACCCTGTATGTGTCGGTCGACCCCTATCTCCAGGGCATCGCCCTGGACACCCCCATCGGCGACCCGATGGGCGCCGATTCGATCATGGAGGTGCTGGCGGCCGGGCCGCTGGCGCCGCACCGGCCGGGCGACCTGGTGCAGGGCTTCGGCGGCTGGCGCACCCATCTGATCAGCGACGGCGCCCCGAAGGCGTGGCAGACGGGCACCTTTCCCATGGTCTTCCCGGCGTACCGGCGGCTCGACCCCGGCTGGTACGACGCGGAGGTGCCGCTGCCGACCGCGCTCGGCGCCCTGGGCGGGCCGGGGATGACGGCGTGGGGGACGCTCAACCGGTTCATGACGGTGACGGCCGGTCACACGCTCGTGGTCAGCGGCGCCTCGGGCACGGTCGGCTCGCTGGTGGGGCAGCTGGCCAAGCGGGCGGGCGCGCGGGTGGTGGGCACCACCTCCAGTCCCGCGAAGGCCGACCGGCTGCTGAAGCTGGGCTTCGACGCCGTGGTCCCGTACCGGCACGGCGACAGCGCCCGGGCGGTGGGCGCCCTGCTGCGGGAAGCCGCCCCGGGCGGGGTGGACCGGTACTTCGACAATCTCGGGGGCCCGGTCACGGACGCGGTGTTCCCGCTGCTCGCGGTGGACAGCCAGGTCGCGGTCTGCTGGCAGTGGGCGACCCAGGTCGGCGGGGACACCCAGGGTCCCCGGCTGCTGCCCTGGATCATGTTTCCCCGGACCACGATCCGGGGGGTGTTCTCGCTCGAATGGTTCACCCCCGCGAACTGGCGGGCGCTCCACGAGGAGCTGGGCGGCGGCATCCGCCGGGGCGAGATCGTCCACGAGTACACGCTGCACCACGGCTTCGACAGCATCCCGGACGCGTACCACAGCCTCTACGGCGACCGGGGCGACCGGCTGGGCAAGGTGCTCGTGGCGCTCTGACGGGCCGGCCCGCCGGTGCCGTCCGGCGGGCCGGGGGCTCCCCGGACGGGCGGGGCCGGATTGCGGGCGCCGGACGGCGGTCGCAGGCTGGGGGGAACGGAACGATCGGTCACTGTCCGTATCGACCCTGGGCGCTGGCCTCGTCGGGAGATGCCCATGGCCCTGTACTTCGCGCGGTCGGCGCGGTCGCTGGTGGCCGACGCCCTGGAGGGGTTCGCCCGCGCCCACGGGGACCTGGTCGCCTACCACCCCGAACACGGCTTTCTGCGGGCCCGGCACAGCTCCCCACTGCGGCGGGTCGGTGTGGTCTCCGGCGGCGGCTGCGGGCACGAGCCCCTGCACACCGGGTTCGTGGGGGCGGGCATGCTGGACGCCGCCTGCCCCGGGCAGGTGTTCGCCTCCCCGCACAACCGGCAGATCTTCGAGGCGTCGCGGGCGGTGGCCCGGCGCGAGGGCGTCCTGCACATCGTCAAGAACTACACCGGCGACCGGATCAACTTCGGGATCGCCGCGGAACGGCTCGCCCATGAGCGGGTGCCGTGCGCACGGGTGCTCGTGGACGACGACATCGCGTCGGACGGCCCGGCGGTCGCGGTGGGCCGGCGCGGCACCGGCGCCACCGTCCTGCTGGAGAAGCTGCTGGGCGCCGCCGCCGACCGGGGGCTCGGGCTGGCCGAACTGACCGACCTGGGCACCCGGCTGACCGGCCGGTGCCGCAGCGTCGCCGTGGCGTCCGCGCCGCCCACCGCGCCGGCGACCGGCCGGCCGGCGTTCGACCTGCCGCCGGGGGTGCTGGAGTACGGCGTGGGCATCCACGGCGAGCGGGCCGGGCGGACCATCCCCGAGGAGCCCCTGGACACCCTGGTCGACCGGATGACCACGGCGCTGCTCGCCGCGCTGCCGCCGCCACCGGACGGCACGCTGATCGCGCTGGTGAGCGGCCTGGGCTCGGTCACCCGGCTGGAGCTGTACGCGGTCCTGCGCGAGCTGGCGCGGACCCTGGACGACCTGGGGTTCGCGCTGCGGCGGAGCATGGTGGGCGACTTCGTCACCGCGCTCGACACCCGGGGCTTCTGCCTCACCCTGCTCACCGCCGACGACGAGACGACCGGGTTGTACGACGCCCCGGTGAGCACACCGGCCTGGCGGTGGTAGGCGCAGCCGGCACGGGGCGCCCGGCAGACGGCACAGGACGAGGGACCGACGACGGACACGGGACGGGTGCGATGGCCGAGGACGGCGCGTTCACCGAGCGCTGGGTGCGGGCGTTCGCGCGGTCGGTGGAGAGCTGCGAGTCCGAGCTGACGGCGCTCGACCAGCTGGCCGGGGACGGCGACTTCGGGGCGAACCTCCGCTCCGGGCTGCGGACCGGGGTCGGCGCCCTGGACCGGGCGGCGGGGCCGCGGGCGGCCCATGAGCCCCTGCGGCTGCTGGCCACCGCCTTCCTCGACCATGTCGGGGGAACCAGCGGACCGCTGTTCGGCCTGCTCTTCCAGGAGCTGGCGGCGGCGGCCGAGGCGGACGCGCCCCTGCTGACCACCCGGGCGCTCGCGGCCGGCACCGGCCGGGGCATGGCGGCGATCCGCCGGGTGGGCGGGGCGGCGCCCGGCGACAAGACACTCCTGGACGCGCTGCACCCGGCCGCGCTCGCCCTGGCCGCGTGCCCCCCGGCCACCCCGCCGGGGCAGGCCCTGGACCGCGCGGCCACCGCCGCGTGGGACGGGGTCCGGCGCACGGCGGGCCTGACGGCCCGGCGGGGCCGCGCCAGCTATCTGGGGGCGCGGGCCTCCGGCGTTCCGGACCCGGGCGCGGTGGGGGTGGCGCTCCTCCTCGGCTCCGCCGCCCGACCGGTCACCACCCTCGGCCCGCTGCTGTCCGGGCCCGCGGCACCGGTGTCCCCCTGAGGCCCTGCCCCGGGGAGGGCGCGGGCCGTGGGCTCCGCCCGTGATCGGCAGCCGGGGCCGGAGGGGGACGGGACCGTCCAGGTCGATTCTTACGGATCGGGCTGGGTCAGGGGGACATCGGCGAGGGGTTGTGGGCTCAGGGAGTGCAGTACGGCGAGCGTCTCCCCGATCCGGGAGACCAGCCGTTCCCGGCCGGCGGGGGACACACGCGCCCAGGAGCCGGCCAGGTTCTCGCCGCGCAGCCGGGAGATCAGGACGTACCGCCAGCCGTTCTCGTACGCGCCGGCGTCGTGCACGCGGGGGTGGGGACGGGCAGCCGCTCCTGGAGGTGGGCCAGGACTCGGCTCTCGGCGACGGCGTCCCGGGCGGCGGTCCCGGGGAACAGTTTGAGCACCAGGTCGTCACCGACCGCGTGGACGGGCCGCGACCCGTCCGGGAAGCGGGTCAGCGGGGCGGCGGGGCGGCGGCGAGGCCCAGGCGCGCACAGAGGTCCGCCGCCCCGGGACGCATCACCGTCTCGTCCGGGACGACCGCGTCCCACTCCTCGTCCGTCTCGTCCGTCTCCACGACAGGCAGCATGTCCGGGACCGTAAGTGAGCGGGTACCGGGGCGCAACGGGGTTTCCACGGCGGCCCGGTGAGCCCCGGGGGTGTCGTCGGCGGGGCAGCGGGACACACGGGGAGGTCCCGCGCCGGGGTGATCGGCGGGTGGCGGGAACGGGCCGCAGGCCCGGTGGCGGGCTGCCATGCTGGCGCGGCGGCGGCCGACCGGCGCCCGCCGCACACTCCTTGGAGGCGGTCAGATGAGCGACAGCACGCACCCGGTGGACGGGGCGCAGGCGGCACGGCGGAGCAACGCCCTGGTCGTGGCGCAGGCGGTGGAGTTCCTCTGTACGGCGGCGCTGCGCGCGGCGGCGTCCGTGGGGGTCGCGGACCATCTGGCGGACGGGCCGCGTACGCCCGGGGAGTTGGCGGCGGCGACCGGGACCGACGCGGGCAGTCTCCACCGGGTGCTGCGGCTGCTGGCCACCCGGGGCCTGTTCGAGGAGGACGGCGGCGGCCGTTTCCGGCTCACGGCCGACGGGGACGCGCTGCGCACGGACGCCCCGGTGTCGGCCCGCGCGGCGGTGCTGATGCTGACGGACCCCACGATGTGGCGCCCGGCCGGAGAGATGGCGCGGTGTCTGACCGACGGCGGCTCGGCCTTCGACGCCATCTTCGCGACGGATTTCTTCACCCACTTCTCCCAGGACGCGGAGACGGCCGCCGTGTTCCACGCGGGCATGGCCTCGCTGTCGGACGCGGAGAACGGGCCCATCGCCGGGAGCTGGGAGTTCCCGGAGGGGGCCACGGTGGTGGACGTGGGCGGCGGTTACGGCGGGCTGCTGCGGGAGGTGCTGTCCGCCGGGCCCACGCTGCGCGGTGTCCTGCACGACCAGGGCCATGTGCTGGCGGGGCACGGGCTCGCCGACGCCGT
This sequence comes from Streptomyces yaizuensis, assembly GCF_034961445.1. Classification (NCBI taxonomy): domain Bacteria; kingdom Bacillati; phylum Actinomycetota; class Actinomycetes; order Kitasatosporales; family Streptomycetaceae; genus Streptomyces; species Streptomyces yaizuensis. Next base: position 756,523 of record NZ_BSBI01000001.1, on the reverse strand, counting down.
GCCCGGCGGCGCCGACCCGGCGGGCCGCTGGGAGACGGCCGAGGGCGACTTCTTCCGGTCCGTGCCGGCGGGGGACATCCTGCTGCTCAAGCGGATCCTGCACGACTGGGACGACGACCGGTGCGTGACCGTTCTGCGTCACTGCCGTGCGGCCCTGGCCCCCGGCGGCCGGGTGCTGGTGATCGACGCGGTGATACCGGACGGCAACGCGCCGCATCAGGGCAAGGCGCTGGATCTGATGATGATGGCGTCGCTGACCGGCCGTGAGCGCACGGAGGCCGACTTCGCCCGGCTCTTCGCGGCGTCCGGGCTGCGGCTCGTACGGGTGGTGCCCACCCCGGCGGTGCTCTCGATCGTGGAGGCCGCCGCGGCGGAGGAGTGAGCCCGCGCATCGGCCGGCCCGGGTACGGGGGGTGGGGTGGCGGCGCGGCCATCTCCCTTGGCTGGCGGCCGGGTTGGGCGTGCGGGGCCGGACAGGCACCGGGGGCGTTCCGTTCGCGAACGTTTCCCCGGCGGCCCGCGTGGCGCCCTTCTCTCCCCACCCGCTTTATTGGATCATCAGCCCGGCGGGGACGTTTCTCCTCCGGTGACAACCGGGGAACAGCGCGTCCGCGTCGCACACCCGATGCTCCACGACCACGAGGGGGTTGCCTGATGCACAGAGGGCACCGTATATCCATCGCCACCGCCACCGCCGCCCTGCTGATTCTCGGCTCGGCGGGCCTGGCCCTGGCCGACAACCACGTCCCCGGCCCGCCGCGCGGCGGCGGCGTCGGGCCGGCCGGGGCCCCGGCGGGCTCCGCGGGGGTGCCCGCCCCGCAGGCCACGGTCGTCGCCGGGCGTTAGGACGCTCCGGGCCGGCGGCTGTTCGGCCGCCGGTCCGGGAAGCCGGTCCGGGAAGCCGGTCCGGTGCTCGGACATGCGGCCGGACATGTGCCCGAAGAAACGATTCTGCTCCCGGTCGGCCCGCCCCGGGGCGCGCGTCCGGTGTCCGCGTACGCCCGCCCACGCGTCGCCGCGACCACGGCCACGGCCACGAGCAGGATCACGAGCGCGGCCACCAGCGATCACGCGGGGGTCGCCCCGTCGCAACCCGCTCGCAACGTGGTGGGGTGTTCACTGAAACGACCACCGCACGATCCCGGAGCGGAGTCGGCGCCGCTCCGGGGTCCCGGTGCGCGCGGGCGCACGCCCCGGGACCCGGGCGCCGGTGTCAGCCGCCGGTGGAGGGGGTCTCCACGACAAAGACCGGAATCGCGCGGTCCGTCTTCTCCTGGTAGTCGGCGTAGTCCGGATACGCCTCGACGGCGCGCGCCCACCACAGGGCCTTCTCCTCGCCCGTCACCTCACGCGCCACCATGTCGCGGCGCACGGGCCCGTCCTGAAGCTCCACCCGGGGGTCCGCCACCACGTTGTGGTACCAGACCGGGTGCTTGGCCGCGCCGCCGGCGGAGGCCACGATCGCGTACCGGCCCTCGTGCTCCACCCGCATCAGCGGGGACTTGCGGATCAGCCCGCTCCTGGCACCCACGGTGGTCAGGATGACCACCGGCATGCCGCGCAGGGTGGTGCCCTCGGTGCCGCCGGAGCTCTCGTACAGCTCCACCTGGTCCCGTACCCACTGCGCCGGACTCGGCTGGTACTCGCCTTCCAGAGGCATGTGGCTCCCATCGTGTCGTCGTCGTGTGCCGCGCGTTCGGGGGCGGCGCGGCGGCGGACCTGCCTGCCGCCGGGACCACCGAATCATCTCCGGGCGACCGTGTCGAAGGGAAGGCACGATCGCTTGACGCACGGGTGACGCAACGGTGCCGCAACCCGGCGGATGGTTCACTGGCCCCATGGCGGACTCACCCCGAGTGGAACTGACCGAGGCGGCGGCCGGGTTGTTGCGCCGGCTGCACGCGGACCACGGGCCCTTGATGTTCCATCAGTCGGGCGGCTGCTGCGACGGCAGCGCGCCCATGTGCTACCCGCGCGGCGAGTTCCGCACCGGGGGCTCCGACGTACTCCTGGCGGAACTGGTGGTGGCGGGGGTCCCGGAGACCGTCGGCTTCTGGATGTCGGCCGCGCAGTACGAGCGGTGGAGCCACACCCGGCTCGTCGTGGACGTGGTCGAGGGGCGCGGCAGCGGCTTCTCGCTGGAGGCCCCCGAGGGCGTGCGCTTCCTGATCCGTTCGCATCTCGTGGCGGGCTGACCGGCCCCGTGGCGGGTGCGCCGGTGCCCGTTCAGGGGTGCAGACCGCTCACGACGTCGGCGGTGGCGGCGACCCCCTCGTGGATGGAGGGCGCCATGCTGGTGCCCGCGAGGAAGAAGCCCAGCAGCGCGCAGACGAGCGCGTGGGAGAACTTCAGCCCGTTGTTGCGCATGAAGATCACCGCGAGTACCAGCATCAGCAGGACCACCGAGATCGAGACGGCCATCGCCGGTCTCCTTCACCGTGCGGGACGGGCACGCCCGGCGGACAGCCGGACACACCTGTCGGGTTTGCGGCATTCGGCCGTAGTCTGGCGCAGTGGAGGGCGGGGGTGGCCGACTGGCGTGTCCGCCGTACGGGTGATTGAGGCGGCGGACGTCCGGTGACGGGCGGTCGGCGAGCCGGGCCGCCGGGGCGGTACGCGGCCCCGGCGGCGATACGGCCGGCCGGCTAGACGGAGTCGGCAGGGGGCCGGTGGGTGCGGAGGAACCGTTCCAGGCCGGGCAGATCGTCGGTGTTGAGGTGGTCGGCCCCGGCGGCGAGCAGCTCCCGCCAGACCGCTTCCCGTGCGGGCCCCGGCGTGTCGGGGGTGGCCCAGAAGCGGATACGGCGGCGGGCCGCGTGGGCGGCGCCGACCAGGGTCCGCAGCCGCTCGCGCTCCGCCGCAGGGAAGGGCCCCGCGCCCTGCCAGGTGAAGGCCGTGTTCCAGTTGCTGGAGACGAGGGGGATGAAGGAGGCGGGCACGGCGGTGGGCAGGTCGTCGAGGCGGCCGTCGTAGAACGCGAGGCGGCGCCGCTGGGCGGCCATGGGGACGCGGGCGGCCCGGTCGCCGGAGACCACGGCGGTGACGGCGCCGGAGCTCACCCGGCCGTCGGCGTACGAGGTGAACAGGCGGCGGTACGCGCGCAGCTGGCGGTCCAGCTCCAGGTAGCAGGCGGCGCCGTCCGCCTTGATGTCGACCAGCAGCTGTACAGGCCGGTGGTGCCCGGGGTGGACGGTGCCGTCGTTCTCCCGGACCCGGGCGAGCAGCGGTTCGAGGTAGAGGGAGCGGAGGGTGCGGGCGGGGTCCAGCTCGGCGGGGGTGTGGGCGACCAGCAGTTCGCCGTCGACCAGGAAGATGTCGGCCTCCACGCTGGTGAAGCCGTGGGACAGGGCGTCGTGCAGCGGGCGCGGGTGGAGGTAGTCGTTGTGGGCGTGGGCGTGCCGCAGCGGGCGGCGGCGCGGGGGGCCGGTGCGTTCGGCGGCGTGGGCGGTGTGGGCGAGGGCGGGGACGGCTGCGGTGCCCGCCAGCGCGGCGGCGAGGGTGGTGACGGCTCTGCGGCGCGTGGGTGACACGGTGGGACCTCCGGGCTCGTGGGAACGGGAGGGACACCCGAGTATCGGCCCGTGCGGGGTCCACGGGGAGGGGCCGGGGCGGGAGTTCGGCCGGTCCGGTACCCCCGGGAGCCGGTGCCCGCCGGCCGGTCGTCCGGCTGCGGGAGGGTGACGCCGGTCATCCGTTCGGCCCGCCGGCCGGGCCCAGGGTGCGGGGGGCGGGTTCGGTGGAGGGGAAGCCGCAGCGCGCCTGCCGCAGGGACGGGCGCCCGGTATCCGTCCGAGAGGTGGTTTTCGTCGATGTTCACACATCTGCGCCCGAGGCTGGCCGCTGTGGCCGCCGCCGCGTTCCTGCTCGGCGGGGCCACGGTCCCCGTCGCCCACGCCACCCCGGCGGAGCCGGCGGTTTCGGCGGCGCCGGTGCGCCAGTGCGTCAACCCGGGCGATGTCATCGCCGACGACAGCGACGACAGGGTCTACTACGTCTGCAACTTCCTTCGGGAGCCGGTGCCGTACACCTGCGTCCTGAACTTCGTCTTCGATCCGGTGCTCAACCTCTGCCGGCCGCGCCTGCCCTGACGGCGCCGCTTGACGCTACCGCTGTGCCCCGGTCTCGGACCAGTCCACGATCCGGTCGCACCAGCGGTTCAGCAGCACCCGGTCGTGGGAGACGGCGAGCAGGCCTGCGCCCTCGGTGCGGCGGTACTCCTCGACCACCGCGACCAGCGCGGCGGTCGTGGAGGCGTCCAGCATCGCCGTCATCTCGTCGCAGATCAGCCAGCGCGGCCGCAGGACCAGGGCCCGGGCCAGGCAGGCCCGCTGGAGCTGTCCGTCGCTGACCTCGTGGGGCCGGCGGGTCAGCAGTTCCCCGGTGAGGCCGACCGCCCCGGCGAGTTCGGCGACGCGGGTGCCCGCCCCGGCGCCCCGGCCGGTGGCCCGCAGCGGTTCGGCGATCAGGTCGTGGAGGGTGAGGCGGGGGTCGGCGGACATCCTCGGCTGCTGGAAGACGACTCCGATGGCGGTCCGCCGGTCGCGCGGGGCGGTGTGCCGGGCGCCGGTGACCGGTTCGCCGTCGAGGACGACCCGGCCCGCGTACGGGCGGTGCAGCAGTGCCGCGACGCGGGCGAGTGTCGACTTGCCGCAGCCGCTGGGGCCGAGGAGTCCGACCGCCTCGCCGGGGGCCAGCCGCAGCGAGACATCCCGTACCACGGGGGCGCGCCGGTCGTATCCGGCGGTGATCGCGTCGAGTTCAAGCATGGGTGGCGCTCCCCCGTACGGCGGCGGCTCCCGGCACCGGGCCGGGGGACGGGTGGTGGCAGGCGAGGCCGCCGGTGAAGTCCGGGACGCCGGCGCAGCGGTCCGTGGCCCGGTCGCAGCGGGCGGCGAAGGCGCAGCCGGGCGGCAGGTCGCCCAGTTCGGGCGGGAGTCCGGGGATGGGGACGAAGTCGCGTTCGGGGAGGGCGGCGAGCAGTCCCCGGGCGTAGGGGTGGCGGGGGCCGGGTCCGCCGAAGAAGTCGGCCGCGCGGGAGATCTCCACGATGCGTCCCGCGTACATCACGGCGACCCGGTCGGCGATCCGCTCCGCCGCCACCAGATCGTGGGTGATCATCAGCAGGGCGCGGCCGGCCGTGCCGTCGGTGACGTGGCGGACGTGCCGGCGGAGTTCGTCGGCGGTGTGGTTCACCAGGTCGCGGTCGAGTCCGGTGGTGGGTTCGTCGGCGAGCAGGAGGGGCGCGTCGCCGATGAGGGCGAGCGCGGTGGCGGCCCGCTGGGCGAGTCCGCCGGAGAGTTCGTGGGGGTAGCGGTCGAGGTGGTCGGCGGGGAAGGCGGCCCGTTCGGCCGCGGCGACGGCGGCGGCCCGCACCTGGCGGCGGGGGGTGCCGGCGAGTTCCCGCAGGGTCTCCTCCAGATGGGCGCGGACGGTGCGGACGGGGGTGAGGTGGGCGGCGGGGCTCTGGGGTACGAGTCCGACGCGCCGTCCCCGTACGGACGTGGCGAGGGTGCGTTCGCCGGCGCCGAGCAGTTCGACCCCGTCGACGGTGGCGGTCCCGGCGGTCTGGGCGTTGCCGGGGAGCAGCCCGAGGAGGGCGGAGGCGAGCACGGACTTGCCGCATCCGCTCTCGCCGACGAGGGCCAGGCACTCCCCCGCCGCGAGGTCGAAGGTGGCGGAGGTGACGGCGGCGACATGGCGGCCGCCGCGCATCCGGAACCGTACCGAGAGGTCGCGTACCGACAGGACGGTGGCGGGGGCGGTGGCGGCGCGGGGGGCGCTCACAGCATCAGCTCCGATCGGCGGCGGGGGTTGATCCGTTCCCGCCAGGCGCCGGCCAGACCGGCGACGGCCAGGGTGGGGACGATCAGGAAGAGCCCGGGGAAGAGGGTGGGCCACCAGTCCCCGGCGAGGAGGGTGCCGCGCGCGCTCTGCACCAGATTGCCCAGGCTGGCCTGGTGGCTGGGGAGGCCGAGGCCGAGGAAGGAGAGCGCCGACTCGTGCCAGATGGCGTGCGGGATCATCAGGACGGCGGCGAGGCCGGCCTGGGGCAGGACGCCGGGGACGAGGTGGCGGAGGGTGACCCGCAGGCGGGAGGCGCCGCCGGAGACGGCCGCGTCCACGAAGGGCCGGGAGCGCAGGGAGAGCACTTCGGAACGGACGATCCGGGCGGTGGAGAGCCAGTGGGTGAGGGCCACGGAGGCGATGACCGGCCAGACCCCGGGGCGGAACATCGCCACGATGAAGATGCCGAGGAGCAGATGGGGCACCGAGGAGAAGGTGTCGACGAGCCGCATCACGATCCGGTCGGTCCAGCCGCCGAAGGCTGCGGCGGCCGCGCCGACGAGGGTGCCGATGACGGTGGCGACGAGGGCTGCGACCACGCCGACGAGCAGGGAGACCCGCAGCCCGTAGACACAGCGCAGCAGCAGGTCGCGGCCGACGTCGTCGGTGCCGAAGGGGTGTTCCCAGGACGGCGGGAGGAGCTTCTGGGAGAGGTCGACGGCCTGTTCGTCGAGTTGGACGACCGGGGGGACGACCAGGACGGCGAGCACGGCGGCGGCGACGAGGACGGCGGAGACCGTGACCCGGACGGTCCGGGTGGAGCGGCGGGTGCGTCCGGCGGAGCGCCAGACGGGCCCGGTGCCGGTGCCGGTGCCGGCCTTGGCACGGGTGCCGGTGGTGGTGCCGGTGCCGGTGGTGGTGTCAGCCATCGAAGCCCACTCTCGGGTCGGCGAGTCCGTACAGCAGGTCGGAGAGCAGGTTTCCGGCGAGCACGGCGGCGGTGGCGAGCACGGTGAGGGCCGCGAGCAGCGGGAAGTCCGCGGCGAGGGCGGCGTCGACGGTCGCGGCGGCGATGCCGGGCCAGCTGAAGACGGTCTCGACGAGCAGGGCGCCGGTGATCAGTTCGGGGACGCGGGAGCCGACGAGGGTGAGGGCGGGCAGCATCCCGGAGCGCAGGGCGTGGCCGAGGAGGACCCTCCGCTCGCTGAGGCCGCGGGCGCGGGCGCCGCGTACGGGGTCCTCGTCCAGGGCGTCGCCGACGCCCTGCCGGACGAAGAGGAAGAACCAGGGCAGCTGGGTGACGCCGAGGACGGCGGCGGGCAGCACCAGATGGGTGGCGACCTGGCCGGCGGTGACGACGTCGCTGCCGGTGTCGGTGAGTCCCCCGGCGGGCAGGACGCCGAGTTCGAGGGAGAAGAACCAGATGGCGAGCAGCCCGAGCCAGAAGGCGGGGGCGGCTTCGAGGGTGTACGCGGCGGAGCCGGCGGCCCGGTCGAGCCAGCCGCCCCGGCGGCGCGCGGCCAGCACGCCGAGGGTGGTGCCGAGGACGACGGCGACGAGGAAGGCGGTGGTGGCGAGGAGCACGGACCAGCCGACGCGTTCGGCGATGGCGTCCGCGACGGGCTGCCGCAGGGAGCTGGAGTCGCCGAGGTCGCCCGTCAGGGCGGAGGTGAGCCACGACCACCAGCGGTCGGCCAGGGGGCGGTCGACGCCGAGGTTGGCGCGGATCTGGTCCAGGTTCTCCTGGGAGGCGGTCAGTCCGGCGCCGCCGGTGTACGCCTTGACGGGGTCGAACGGGGAGGCGTCGGCGACGGCGAAGACCCCGAAGGTCACCACCAGCAGGACGGGGATGGCGAACAGGGTCCGCCGTCCCGCCATCCGTGCCATGGGCCCCCAGGGGAGTCGGCGGCCGCCCGCCTTCTCCACGCGGAGGCCGGCGCTCACTTCTTGGGCTTCCAGTCCTGGACGTTCCACCACGGGCCGTTGGCGAGGCCGTGGTCGTGCGGCTCGACCTGGGTGCTGAGCCCGGTCCACTCGTCGTTGACGACGTAGAGGTGGTCGATGTGGGTGAGGAAGGTGTAGCCGGGGTTCTTCACCAGTTCGCGCTGGACGGTGTCGTACGCCGCCTTGCGGACCGCCTTGTCGCCGCTCTCCCGGGCCTGCCGGAGCGCCTTGTCGACGGTCTTGTTGTCGTACCAGGCCATGTTGTTGAAGCCGTCGCCCGCGAGGGAGGAGGTCAGCAGCAGGTACTGGTCGAAGTCGGGGTCGGCCGGGGAGCCGCCGCCGGCGAGGACGGCGTCCTGCTTCATCCGGGGCTCGATGACCTCCCAGGTGCCGGCCTGGGTCTTGATGGAGATGCCGGCCTTCTTGGCGTCGGAGGCGTAGGCGAGGGCGTGGTCCTGGCGGAGCTTGTCGCCGGAGAGGTACCAGAGCGGGAACTCGGCGCGGACGCCGTCCTTCTCCCGGACGCCGTCCTTCCCGGGCTTCCAGCCGGCCTCGTCCAGGATCTTCTTCGCGGCGTCGAGGTCGTGGGCGCGCTCGGTGCCCCGGGTGAACCACTCGCTGTCGGTGGGGACGGGGCCGTAGGCGGGCTTGCCCGCGCCCTCCAGGATCCGGTCGACCATGGTCTGCCGGTCGACGGCGACGTCGAGGGCGCGGCGGACGGCGGTGTCGCCGGTGACCCGGTGGTGGGTCGGCAGGGTCACGGTGCGGTAGTCGTAGGTCTTCGCGGTGTGGGTCTTCTTCCCCTTGTCCCCGGCGAAGCCCTTGGCGAGGTTGGGCGGCAGGATCGCGCCGTCGAGGTCCCCGGCGCGCAGCCGGGTGGCGCGGACGTCGTCGTCCTTGATGATCGCCATGGTGAACCGTTCCACCGCGGGCTTTCCGCCCCAGTAGGTGGGGTTCGCCTTGAAGCTGATCTTCTCGCCCCTGGACCAGTCGGCCAGGGTGTACGGGCCGGTGCCGATCGGCTTACTGGTGAAGGGGCCGGTGTTGGCGTCCTGGCCGGAGGCTATGTGGGCGGGGACGATGGGGTGCACGGTCCGCTGGGCGAAGGGCGCGTAGGGGTATTTCAGGGTGAAGACGACGGTGTCGTCGCCGGTGGCCCTGATGTCCTTGACCGCTTCGAGTTCGGACCGGGAGGGGTTGTTCGTCTTCTCGTCCAGGACGGTGCGGTAGGTGAAGACCACGTCCTTGGCGCCGAAGGGCTTGCCGTCGCTGAAGGTGACGCCCTTGCGGAGCTTGTACGTGTAGGTCAGGCCGTCCGCGCTGATGTCGGGGAGGGCGGCGGCGAGCGCGGGCTTCAGCTGCATCCGCTCGTCGAGGGCGAGCAGCCCGTCGAAGATCTTGGAGTTGCCGTCCTTGCCGTAGCCGAGCAGGGGGCTCAGGGTCTCCGGCTCGTAGGCGATGCCGACGACGGCGGAGGTGCCGGCGTCCGCGCCGCCGGAGTCGTTGCCGGGGGTGGAACAGGCCGCGGCGCCCATGGTCAGCGCGCCCGCCGTTCCGACGGCGGCCAGGCCGCGCAGCGTACGGCGCGATCGGATCGAACGGGAAGGCACGGCTCCCACACCCCTACTGATACTCAGCTGTTTTTGCGAACAGCTCGCAATTAAACCGCACCTAAAGGATGGCGCATACACCGGCCCGACCTGGGCTTCTGGCGGGCGGGCCGGTGTATGCGGAGGCCACCGGGGGTCAGGAGCGGGAGCAGGGAGCGGGGGCAGGGGGGCGTACGGCTCAGGGGGCGGGCAGATCGATCAGTTCCGCGAGGGCCGCGTGGTGCGCCCCCGGGGAGCCAAGAGCGATTTGAGACGATTTAGCTCTTTTGAGATAGAGGTGGGCGGGGTGTTCCCAGGTCATTCCGATCCCGGCGTGCAGCTGCACGCACTCCTCGGCGGTGCGGACGGCGACCGTCGCGGCATGGGACTGGGCGACGGCGACGGCGATCCCGGTGTCGGCGCCGGCCCCGGCGGTGGGCGTGTCCGCGGCGGGTCGGTCCGCGGCGAGCGCGGCGGCGGCGGCGCGGGCGACGGCCCGGGCGGAGACGATGCCCAGCCAGAGCTGGGCCATGCGGTGCTTGAGCGCCTGGAAGGAGCCGATGGGCCGGTTGAACTGGTGGCGCCGGCCGGTGTGGGCGACGGTCTCCTCCAGACACCACTCGGCCACGCCCAGCTGCTCGGAGGCGAGCAGTCCGGCCCCGGTGAGCAGGGCCCGGGCCACCGCGGGGGCGGCGGCGTCCCGGCCGGCGAGCCGGGTACCCCCGGCGGGCACGGTGACGGTGGCCAGCGGGCGGGTGAGGTCGAGGGTGGTCAGCGCCGCGACCCGGGCCCCGGCCCGGTCCAGCGCGTACAGGCCGTCGGCGCGGGGAATCAGCAGCACATCGGCCTCCAGCGCGCCGGCGACGCCGTCGGCCCTGCCGCCGTCCGGCACGGCCGGGTAGGGCGCGGACGGCGCGGTGGCGTACGGCACGACCAGGGCGGCGGTGGCCCGGCCGGTGGCGAGGTCCGTGAGGAGCCCGGCGGCCCCGGTGACCCCGGGCGCCTCGGGCCCGAGGGCGAGCAGGGCCTCGGTGGCGATGACGGAGCTGGTGAGATACGGGGCGGGGGTGACGGCCCGGCCCAGCTCCTCCAGGACGACGGCGGCCTCGCGGTGGCTCGCGCCCTGGCCGCCGTACTGCTCGGGGACGAGGAGTCCGGCGGCGCCGATGCCGTGGGCGAGGGCGGTCCACAGACCGGGGTCGCCGGGGTCGCCCGCCTCGGCGCGGGCGAGCAGGGCGGCCGTGTCGGCACGGTCGGTGAGCAGCGAGCGGACGGCGGCGCGCAGCTCGTCCTCGGTGTCGGAGTAGAGCAGGTCGAGCGGGGCGTCCACGGCGGTGGACCGGGGCGCGGGTACCGGGGCGGGGGTCGGCGCCGGGGTCATCGGGCCAGATCCTTCCAGGCGATGTCCTTGTCGTCGCGCGGCTCGGACGGCAGCCCGAGCACCCGTTCGGCGACGATGTTCAGCAGCACCTCGCTGGTGCCGCCCTCGATGGAGTTGCCCTTGGCGCGGAGATAGCGGTAGCCCGCGTCCCGGCCGGTGAAGTCGACCAGCTCGGGGCGGCGCAGCGTCCAGTCGTCGTACAGCAGCCCCTCCGGGCCGCGCAGTTCCACCTCCAGTGCGCTGATCTCCTGGTTGAGGCGGGCGAAGAAGAGCTTCATGGCGCTGCCCTCGGGGCCGGGCACCCCGGCGGCGAGCTGCTGGCGCAGGCGCTCGCCCGCGAGGCGGGCGGCCTCGGCCTCGACCCAGAGGGTCAGCAGCCGCTGGTGGAGGGCGTGGGTGCGCAGCTCGGGCCGCTCCCGCCAGGTCCGGGCGGCCGGGGCGATCATGCCGCCCTCGCGTGGCAGCCGCCGTCCGCCGATGGAGACGCGCTCGTTCATCAGAGTGGTCCGGGCGACCTGCCAGCCCGCGCCGACGGCGCCGAGCCGGTGGCGGTCGGGGATCCGTACGCCGCTGAGGAAGACCTCGTTGAACTCGGCCTCGCCGGTGAGCTGGCGCAGCGGGCGGACGTCGACGCCCGGGGCGGTCATGTCGCAGACGAAGTAGGTGAGGCCCCGGTGCTTGGGGAGGCCGGGGTCGCTGCGGGCGATGAGGATGGCCCAGCGGGCGGTGTGGGCGCTGGAGGTCCACACTTTCTGGCCGGTGACGATCCAGTCGTCGCCGTCGCGGACCGCGCGGGTCGCGAGCGCCGCCAGGTCGGAGCCGGCCCCGGGTTCGCTGAAGAGCTGGCACCACACCTCCTCGCCGACCCACAGAGGGCGCAGGAAGCGGCGTCTGACCTCGTCGGAGCCGTGGGCGAGCAGGGTCGGGGCGGCCATGCCGAGGCCGATGCCGATCCGGCGGGGGTCGTTGTCGGGGGCGCCGGCGGCGGCGAGTCCGTCGTCCACGACGGACTGGAGGGCGCGGGGGGCGCCCAGGCCGCCGAGTCCCTCGGGGTAGTGCACCCAGGCGAGCCCGGCGTCGAAGCGGGCGCGGAGGAAGTCGGTCCGGTCGGTGTCGGCCGGGGGGTGCGCGGCGAGCAGGTCCCGGGTCCGGGCGCGCAGGGCGCCGGCATCGGCGGGGGCGGCGGCCGTCATCGGCCGGCCCCCTCGCGGACGGCGGCGCTCCGGTCGGTGTCCTCTCCGGGCGGGGCCCCGGGCAGGACCGCGAGCCGGCCGGTGGTGGTGCCGTCCGCGACCCGCCGGACCGCGTCGGCGGCGCCCGCCAGCGGGACCCGTTCGCTGATGAGCGGCTTGACCACGCCCTGCGCGGCCAGGGTGGTGAGCCGGTCGTGGCAGTCGAGGACGGCGGCCGGGTCCTTGCGCACGTACAGGCCCCAGTGGACGCCGAGGATCGCGTAGTTCTTCACCAGGGCGTGGTGGAGCGCGGGGGCGGGGACGGTGCCGCTCGCGAAGCCGACGACGAGGATCCGCCCCTCGAAGGCGACGCACTTGGCGGACCAGGTGTACGCGTCGCCGCCCACCGGGTCGTAGACCACGTCCGCGCCCCGGCCGCCGGTCGCCTCCTTCACGGCCGCGACCACGTCCTCGGAGCGCCGGTCGACGACGACGTCGCAGCCGAGTCCGCGGGCGGCACGGGCCTTGTCGGGGCCGGAGACGACACCGATGACGCGGGCTCCGGCGGCGCGGCCGAGCTGGACGGCGGCGCTGCCGACCCCGCCGGCCGCCGCGTGCACGAGCAGGGTCTCGCCCGCCGTGAGCCGGGCGCGGCGGTGCAGCGCGAACCAGCCTGTCTGATAACCGATGTGCAGGGCGGCCGCCTCGGCGTCGTCCAGGGCCTCGGGGGCGGGCAGCGCCGCCGCCTCGTCCACGACGGCGTACTCGGCGAACCCTCCGTACGGCAGCGCGGGGTTGCCGATGATCCGGCGCCCGTCGGCGGTCTCGCCGCAGATCTCCACGCCGGGGGTGAACGGCAGCGGCGGCTGGACCTGGTACTTCCCGCGGACCATCAGCGCGTCGGGGAAGTTGACATTGGCGGCGCGGACCCGTACCAGGAGCTGTCCGGCGCCGGGCACCGGCCGGTCCACCTCTTCGAGCCGCATCACCTCGCCCGGCTCGCCGTTGCGGTGCACTCGCCATGCCTGCATGGTGGGGCCTCCCCCTGCCGTCGTCGGTACGGTGCTCGCCGCCGCATACTAAGCGGTCGCTTGCCTTCGGGGAACCCCCGGCGGCCGCTGTCGCCCCTTCGGCCCAGCGCCCCGCCCACAGCGGACGGGCGGCATCCGTCGTTGCGGGTACGGGAGTACAACCGGAGCGGCGGCCCGGCCGACGGAGACGGGCCGGCCCACGGCCGACCCACGGCAGCGAGGGAAGAGGGATCGCATGACGCGAACGGATGGAACGGCCGGGGCAGCGGCGCCCGCTGGTGAACGGGGCGGCGCCCCGGACGCGTTCGATCTGCTGGTGGTGGGGTCGGCCAACGCCGATCTGGTGGTGCGGGTGGAGCGCAGGCCCGGCGCGGGCGAGACCGTCCTCGGCTCCGATCTCGCCGTCCACCCCGGCGGCAAGGGCGCCAACCAGGCCGTCGCGGCGGCCCGGCTCGGCGCCCGTACGGCGCTGCTCGCCCGGGTCGGCGACGACGCGCACGGGCGGCTGCTGCTCCAGGCCCAGCGCGCGGCGGGGGTCGCGGTGGACGGGGTGCTCACCGGCGGCGCCCCCACCGGGGTCGCGCTGATCACCGTCGACCCGTCGGGCGACAACAGCATCGTGGTGTCCCCGGGCGCCAACGCGCTGCTGACCCCCGGCGACATCCGGTCGGCGGCCCGGCTCGTGCGGGCGGCCCGGGTGGTCTCCGCGCAGTTGGAGATCCCCCTCGCGACGGTGGTGGAGACGGTACGGGTGCTCGGTGGCGCGGGCCGGTTCGTCCTCAACCCCTCCCCCGCCGGTCCGCTGCCCGCCGAGGTGCTGACGGCCTGTGATCCGCTCGTCGTCAACGAGCACGAGGCCCGTGTCCTCCTCGGTGACGGCGCCGGGCCGGATCCGGCCGGCTGGGCGCGGTCCCTGCTCGCCCTCGGCCCCCGCTCGGTGGTGGTGACGCTGGGCGCGGCGGGCGCGCTCACCGCCGACGGCCGTACGGGGGTGGTGGAACGGGTCGCCGCCCCCCGGGTGAGCGCGGTCGACACCACGGGTGCGGGCGACGCGTTCACGGCGGCGCTGGCCTGGCGGCTCGGGCGGGGCGAGGAGCCGGCGGCGGCCGCCCGTTACGCGGCCCGGGTGGGCGCGGCGGCCGTGACCCGGCCGGGTGCCCAGGAGGCGTACCCCGTACCGGCGCAGTTGCCGCCCCCGGCCTGACGGGGGGGCGGCCGGGGCCGGCCGCGGCAGCCGCCCCGCGCCCCCTGTCGCGTACGCGTCCCACCGGGCACACTCGCCCCCATGGCCACCACGACACGACACTGGACCCCCACCCACGGCGACCCGTACCGGCCGGTGCCCTACCGCCCCGGCCGGATGGCACCCGCCGAATCCCTGGCCCGTGCGGCCGAGTTGCGTGCCCGGATGGACGAGCGGCGCACGGTCCGGCAGTTCGCCACCGACCCCGTCCCCCTCGACGTGGTCCGGGACGCCATCGCCTGTGCCGCCACCGCGCCATCGGGGGCGCATCAGCAGCCGTGGACCTTCGTCCTGGTGCGGGACCCCGGTGTACGGCGGCGCATCCGGGACGCCGCCGAGGAGGAGGAACGTCTCTCCTACGACGGCCGGCTGGGCGAGGAATGGCTCGCCGCCCTGCGCCCGCTGGGCACCGACGAGGTCAAGCCGCACCTCACGGACGCGCCCGCGCTGATCGTGGTCTTCCAGCAGCGCTACTGGCTGGGCGAGGACGGCACCAAGCGCAAGCACTACTACGTGGACGAGTCCGTGGGCATCGCGGTCGGCATGCTGCTGTCCGCGCTCCATCTGTCCGGTCTCGCCGCGCTGATCCACACCCCCAGCCCCATGCGCTTCCTCTCCGACGTCCTGGGACGGCCGGCGAACGAGAAGGCGTTCGCCGTGATCCCGGTGGGGTATCCGGCGCCCGACTGCCAGGTGCCCGATCTGGTGCGCAAGTCCCTGGACCAGGTGCTCGTCGAGTTCTGAGCGACCGTGGGCGGGGAGCAGCGGCGGAGGGGCAGGGGGCGGGGGCCGTGGTCAGGCGGGTCCGAGCCGGCCGGCGGCCGAGGTCGCCAGCGTGGTCGCGGTCCGGCACAGCGCTTCCTCGGGGCGGTCGCCGCCGACCGTGACGTTCACCGTCTCGACGGCGGTGTTCCCGTCCTGGTCGTCATAGGAGCGGTGGACGAAGCGGATGAGACAGGTGTCCTCGCCCTCCCCGCCCGGCTGGACCACGGCGGTCCGGCCGGCGATCCGGGTGAGGGCCCCCTCCGCGCCGTCCAGCGGGGTTCCCCGGTCGAACCGCAGTTCCACCCACATGTTCCGGGTGGTGCTGGACCATTCGCACGCGAAGTGGCCGAATTCCATGTCGTCGGCCCTGGCGTCGATCCCGGGCACGACTTCGAGGGCGCGGGAGGTGAGCAGCCGGCAGGCGTCGTACCGGCCGAGGGAGCCGGCGGCCAGGGGGGAGCGCCGGGGCAGCGTGCCCCGGCCGAGCACGGCGGCGGCGTGGCCGGTGGCCGCGTCGGCCAGCGGACAGAGCGCGGGCGTGGTCTCCCACCGTTTGGCCAGCACCCGGACGGTCACCTCCTGCTCCCCGTCGGCCAGCAGTCTGCGGCTGCAACCGCGGCCGTCGGACGGATCCTCCTCGACGCCGATGGCTCCGATGCGCCGGTCGGGGTCCCAGCCGTCGGGCCGTCCGGTGGTGTCGAGGTCGACCACGACGTCCACCGGGTCGCCGTCGCCGATGTCCACCAGGACGTCGCAGCGGTCGAAGTTGCCGTAGTCGCGGTCGAGCCGGGCCCGGCCGAAGCGGGCGAACACGGCGGGGTCGAGCAGCGCGCAGGGGTCGGCGGTGCGGTGGTCGCCGAAGCGGGACCCGGTCGGGGACGGCTCCGCCCCGGGCGAGGCGCGGGGGCCGTCTTGTGGCGTGTCGGCGAGCAGGCCGAACGGGAGGGTGATGGCGAGCAGCACACCGGCGGCCACCGTCACGGCCCGCCGCCACCCGGAGCCGCGGGGGTCGTCCGGCGGCCCGCCCGCATGGGCACCGTCCCTGTCACCGACCGGAACGCCGTCCCCGCCACCGCCTGGGGCGCCGGGCTCCGCGAGGTCCGGCGCCGGGGGCCGTTCCGTGGCGGGGGCGCCGGCGGCACGGTTGCGGACGAGGGCGATGGCGTGCCCGTCCTTGTGCGCGAGTTGCTGCGGCTCCGGCCACCCCTTGGCTCTCAGCCGGGTCCGCACCTCGGTGAAGACGGCCGCCATGCCCACCGGGTCGCAGGCGCCGGGGACGCCCTCCTCGATGGTGGCGACCAGCTCCCCCGTGAAGGCCGTGAACCGCTCCCCCGGCGGGGCCCACGCGGGCTGGAACCCGGCGGACGCCGTCATCACGTACGTACCCGCGACAGCCGCCGGCACAGGACCGACAGGCCCGCCCATGTGGCCGTCGAGCGCGCGCCCGCTGTAGCAGCAGTCCAGGATCACGACCCTGCTGGGCGCGTTGCAGGTGAACATCAGCTCATGGCGGATGTCGCGGTAGGCGACGGAGCGGTACAGCCGCTCGCTCTGCGCCGTCGGCAGCGCGAGCCGCAGTTCGGCGTCCGGCGACAGCAGCCCGTGGCCCGCGAAGTAGAGGAGGAAGGCGTCCGTGGCCGCTTCGGCGGCGCTGTGCACCGCGTCCAGGACGTCATCGGTCGACGCGGGCCGGTCGACCACCACGCAGTGCCCGGGGTCCAGACCCCAGAGCCCGGGGTCGGTGAGCAGCCCCTTGAGGGCGGTGAGGTTGTTCCGTACGGCGGGCAGCGGCCCCAGCTCGGTGTAGGCGTCGACGCCGATCAGTACCGCGCGGGAGCGCGCGGGGTCGGGCAGGGGCATGGCTCACCGGGCCCCGGGCCCCGGGCGGTCCTCCGCGTCCTGCCGCGGAGGGTCCGGCGGGGTCGGCGGGGTCGGCTCGGCCGGCGGGCGGGTGTTCAGCAGGTGCACCAGCCGCCGGATCTCGTCGTCGGACGCCCCCGTCAGGGTGACCGTCGCCCCCGGGGTGGTGAGGGTCACCGGCGGGGCGGTGCGCCGGGCCGCGCGCCACGCGGCGTACGACAGGGCGAGGTTGAGCACCGCCACGCTCTGCCCGACGACCAGGTCGATGATGTCGACCGTGCCCATCGTGCCCGGGGCCGGGCGGTGCGTCAGCCGTATCCGGGTGTCCCGCCGGACCTCGTCGTCGAGCCGGAGCCACCGGTGCAGGTCGGCGACGGCCCCGTCGCCTCCCCCGGGGGCGCTGATCTGGATCCGCATCGTCTCTCCTCGGTCGGGCCCGCGCGGGTGCCGGGCCCTCACACAGGAGAACGAGTGGACGCCGTGCATGACACGACCATCGGCTGAGATGTCCGCGTCCCGGGGTCAGCGCGGGAACAGCTCGAAGGTCACGGCGGGCACCCCGCCGAAACGGTCGGCCGCCCGCCGGGCGTTGCCGGTGAGGAAGTCCCGGCAGTATGTCTCCGGGTCGGCGTCGGTCAGCGCCTCGATGTAGGTGCGGTGCTCCATGAGGGAGGCCACCGAACGCTCCAGACCGGGCCGGGCGTCGACCGCGTGGGTGGGCTCGGTGGAGCCGGCGACGGCGATCCAGCGGACTCCGTCCCACGGTTCGAGGCCCTGCTCGGTGCGGAGTTCGGGGAAGATCCAGCGGTTGCCCGCGTCCGCCGCCGCGTCCAGGCTCGCCCGGCCGACGGCCCGGTGGTCGGGGGTGTTCCAGACCGTGCCGCCCCAGGTGTCCCGGTGGTTGAGCGTGATGAGCAGCTCGGGGCGGTGGCGCCGGATGGCGGCCGCGATGTCCCGGCGCAGCGCGGTGCCGTACTCGACCACGCCGTCCCGGTGGTCCAGGAACTCCACCGACGTCACGCCGACGACGGCCGCGCTCGCCCGCTGCTCGCGCTCGCGCAGCGGGGCGCACACGGCCGGGTCGAGGGTGTCGATGCCGGCCTCACCCCGGGTGGCCAGGAGATAGGAGACCTCCCGGCCGCCGTCGATCCAGCCCGCGATGGCCGCGGCGCAGCCGTATTCGAGGTCGTCGGGGTGGGCGACGACGGCGAGAGCGCGCCGCCAGTCGCCGGGCATCGGCGCCAGCGGCGGGAGGCCGGACTCCGCCGCCCCCGTCGCCCCTGTGGTGTCTGTCGTTCCTGTTGTTCCTGTCGTGTCTGCCATGATCGAAAGCCTACGGGCGGGGGTCAGACCTCGTCGCGCGACAGGGCGATCAGCCGGTCCAGGACCCGGGTCCCGCTCGCGCGCACGCCGTCGTGCTCGTACTCGTCGGTGACCCAGGTCCGCAGGCCGCGGATGGCGCGGGCGGTGCGCAGGGAGTGCCCGGTGTCGACGTACATGTCGTCGTGGTAGACGGCGGCGGCGACCGGGACGGTGGTGGTGGCGAGCCGTCCGGCGTCGTACAGCGGGGCCCAGTCGGTCCGGGCGGCGAGCAGGTCGGCGCACTCCCGCAGCGGGCGCAGCGCGGGATCGGCCTCGAAGTGCCAGGGGTGGATGGTCTCGCCGGTGAACAGCAGCGGCGCGTCGCCGTCGAGGGCGGTGGCGGCGTCGAACCGGGGGAACTCGGCCCGGACGCGTTCGGCGGACCAGGCGGTGGGCCGGTCGCCCTGGGCGTAGCACGCCTCGTGGAGGACGGCGTAGAGGGGATTTCCGGCGAAGGACAGCTCGGCGGCGACCGCCTCCTGGAAGGAGTCGGAGAGTTCGCGCCGGTCGCCGGCCCGGACGAAGGCGTTCTCCAGCAGGTAGTGGAGACGGTGGCTGCCGTCGCCGGAGCCGAGGAGGAGGCCGAGCGACTGGAACGCCTCGGGGGTGAGGCGGTAGCCGGTGGGCAGGACGGCGGGGTGGGCCGCGAGGTGGGCGGCGATCTCGCGGGCGCGCGCCACGTCCTGGGGGTAGCGGTCGTAGTGCGCGGCGACCTTGCGCTCGATACGGGGGTAGGCGGCGCGGTAGACGTCGTCGGCGTGGCCGTCGAGGGAGGGCAGTCCGCCGGTGATGAAGACCTCGCGGAGTCCTTCGGGGGCGAAGGAGAGGTAGTGGGTGGCGCAGAAGCCGCCGAAGCTCTGGCCGAGGACGCTCCAGGGCGCTCCGCCGGTGAGGCGGCGCCGGATGGTCTCGCAGTCGCGGACGATGCTGTCGGCGCGGAAGAGGGCGAGGTGGTCGGCCTGGGCGCGGGCGTCGCCGCGGGCGGCGAGGGTCTGGCGGTTCTGCGGGGTGGAGCGGCCGGTGCCGCGCTGGTCGAGGAGCAGGACGCGGTATTCGCGTACGGCGCGTTCCAGCCATGCCTGGGTGCCGACGAAGCGGCGGGCCGCGCAGCCGGGGCCGCCTTCCAGGTAGACCAGCCAGGGCAGGTCCTCACCGGCGCGGGAGCCGGCGACGACCTCCCGGGCGTAGATCTCGATCTGTTCGCCGTCGGGGCGGTCGTGGTCGAGGGGGACGGTGAAGACATGGTCGGTGAGGACGACGCCGGGCTGGCGGTAGCTGGTCACGGACACACTCCTGTTCGGTACGGCACGCCCGCCCATGGGATCACATGGATCTCCCGGGGGCGGGCGCGGGTGGTGCGCCACACAGGAGGACAGACACCTCCACGGCCCACCCGCCGCAGGGGCGGGTGGGCCGTGGAGGTGCCTCCGGGCGGGGTCAGCGGGTGCGGAAGTCGTCCGGGGTCCTCATCCGGTCGCGGATCCACACCCCGGCCGGCTTGAGGGAGGAGGTGCCGGCGTAGGGCCCGCCCGCGTTGCAGGTGCCTTCCTTGAAGACGGCTCCGGAGCGGTGGTCGTCGGAGTAGTTCCAGCTGGTCCAGCTGATCTTCTTGCTGGCCATGAGGTCGAGGTAGCGCTGGGCGTAGGCGAAGTCGTTGCCGCCGTCGCCGGTGTAGGTCTGGGTGCCGAACTCGGTGACGAACATGGGGAGCCGGTCGGCGGCGCGGGAGAGCGCGTTCAGGTACTCGTCGCGGTGCGAGGCCGCGTAGAAGTGGAAGGTGTACATGATGTTGGTGGCGTTCACGGGGCTGTTGACGATCTCGGCCTCGGTGGCGCCCTCGGAGACGCCGAGGGAGGACCAGGCGCGGGTGCCGACGAGGACGGGGGTCTCGGGGTCGTACCGGCGGATGACCGGGATCAGCTGCTCGGCGTAGCTCTTGATCCGCGCCCAGGAGACTCCGCTGGGCTCGTTGGCGATCTCGAACAGCAGGTTCTTCTTGTCGTTGTGGCGCTGGGCGATCTCGGTGAAGAACGTCTTGGCGCGGGCGAGGTTGGCGTGCGGGTCGCCGGGGGTCAGCATGTGCCAGTCGACGAGGGCGTACATGCCGCGCGCGCTGGCCTGTTCGATGAGGTTGTGGACCCGGTCGGTGAACCCGCGCGGGTCGGTCTCGTAGCCGCCCTCCTGGATGTACAGGGAGATGCGCAGGACGTCGCCCTTCCAGTCCTGGGCGAGGGCGTCGAGGGAGGCGGCGGTGGCGCACTGGGAGTACCACTGGAGTCCGTGGGTGGACATGCCGCGCAGCTGGACGGCCTTGCCGTTCTGGTTGCAGAGCTTGGTGCCGCAGACCCGGAGCTGGCCGTTGGCGGCGACGGGGGTGCCGCCGGGGCCGGGGCCCGGTCCGCCGGAGTCGCCCACGGTGAGGCTGTCCACGTTGGGGCCCCCGTTGGCGGTGGTGGCGGTCGCCCGGACGGTGTTGGTGCCTTCCTGGAGGTTCACGTCGAGGGTGGTGGTCTGCCAGCGGGTCCAGGCGCCGGTGCCGGGGAAGGAGCGGCCGGTGGCGACGGGGGTCCCGTTGACGGTGAGGGTCATCGGGCGGTCGGTGGTGGTGCCGTTGGCGAACCGGAGGGTGAGGGGGACGCTCCCGGCGGCGCCGGCCTCGACGGTCCATTCGACGCTGCTGCCGGTGACGTTGTCGTAGTTGACGAAGCCACGGCCGGTGTAGCCGCGGTGGTTGGACTCGACCGCGCCCCGGGCGACGGTGGCGTCCTCGGCTTCGAGCACGGCGGCGCGGTGGTCGGTGCCGCCGGCGGGGGCGGCGGGGGCGGGGGTCGCACCGGTGGGGGCGGCGGGGGCGGCTGTCACTCCGGCGAGCAGGGCGGCGGTGAGGATGCCCGCGCCGGCGAGTGAGCGCAGCGCGTTGCGTGGGGGTGTCATGAGGGTCTCCGTTGCCTGGTGAGGGTACCGGGACTGGAAGGAAACTTTCCTAACCGATGGAAGCAGCACCCGTCGGCCACTGGCAAGGGTCATGACAAGAGAGATCGCGGTGGCCGGATCCGGCCACCCGGATGGCCCGTGTGCGCCCGGCCCGTGTGCGCCCCCGGGGCCCGGCTCCTAGCGTGGAGACATGATCCGGTTCGAGCAGGTCGGCAAGGTCTACCCGGACGGCACCACCGCCGTCGACGGCCTGTCCTTCGAGGTCGCGAAGGGTGAGCTGGTCACTCTGGTGGGTCCGTCGGGCTGCGGCAAGACCACCACCATGATGATGGTCAACCGGCTGATCGAGCCCACGGCGGGCCGGATCCTCGTCGACGGGGAGGACGTCTCCACGGTCGACCCGGTCCGGCTGCGGCGCCGGATGGGCTATGTCATCCAGCAGGTCGGGCTCTTCCCGCACCGTACGGTTCTCGACAACACCGCGACCGTCCCCGCGCTCATCGGCTGGAAACGCGCACGGGCCCGCGCACGGGCGGCGGAACTCCTCGAACTGGTGGGGCTCGACCCCGCCGTCCACGGGCCGCGCTACCCCGCGCAGCTCTCCGGCGGCCAGCGCCAGCGGGTCGGTGTCGCCCGCGCGCTGGCCGCCGATCCGCCGGTGCTGCTGATGGACGAGCCCTTCGGCGCGGTCGACCCGGTGGTGCGCGAACACCTCCAGAACGAGTTCCTGGCGCTCCAGGCCACCGTGCGCAAGACGGTGCTGCTCGTCACCCACGACATCGAGGAGGCGGTGCGGATGGGGGACCGGATCGCCGTGTACGGGCAGGGGCGGATCGAGCAGTTCGACACCCCGGGTACGGTCCTGGGGGCGCCCGCCAACGCCTATGTCGCCCGGTTCGTCGGCGCCGACCGGGGGCTGAAGAGGCTCGCGGTCACCCGGATCGAGCCGGACGACCTGGAGGAGCCGCCGCTGGCCCGGCTGGACGAGCCGGCGGGGGCGGCGGCCCGCCGGCTGCGCTCCGTGGGGGCGCGCTGGGCGGTGGTCGTCTCCCCCGCCGGCGATCTGCACGGCTGGGTGGCGGCGGACACGCTCGACCTCGCCGGGGAGGGGGCCACGGTGGGCTCTCTCGCCCGGCGGATGGAGGCGTGGGTGCCCCTCGGGTCCACGCTCAAAAGGGCGTTCAGCGAGATGCTCCAGCACGACGCCGGGTGGATCGCGGTGGTCGACGGGTCCCGCTTCCTGGGGGTGCTGACCCCGGCACGGCTCCACGAGGCGCTGCGGCGGTCGGTGGACGCGGACGAGCGCGGCATCCCGCGCGACGAGGTGGAGTTCCACTCGGTGTCGGACGCCTGACCGCGCCGCGCGCTCCGGTGGACCCGCGCGGCAGGGGCGCACGTGAGCGCGCGTGCACGCCCTTCCGGCCGGGGGGTGTGCACGGTTTTCGGCCACCGCCGTCCTGCATCCCGGTCCCGGTCCCGATCCCGTTCGGGGACGCAGGGGCGGACACGAGGGAAGTCCCCGCGGCTGACGGGGAACGTACCCCTGGCCCTGCGCCGGAGTCCCGTGCCGCCGGGCCCTGCGCCGGATCCCGGCGGGCTCCCCCGTACCCCGTCGGGACCGTGCCTGCCGGCCGGCTCCCGGGGCACGGACCGCGCACATCTCCGGCGGGTGCGGGCCGGTGCCCGCGCGTCCCCGGGACGCGTCCCGGGGCCGGTGGCCCGGCGTCAACGTCCGTACGCGCCGGTGCCCGTACCGGCAGGCGGACCCGGCGCGGGAGGCCGCCGGGGTGCCGGGCCGGTCGGCGGGGCGGGCCCCCTGGGCCGCCGGGGGACGGACCGGGGCGCGGAGTCGGATACCGTGCGGGGTGTGCTGATCACGGGAGGGGACACCGCCGCGCCGGGAACCGCGCTGCTCGTCGCGGCCGCGCCGGTGGGCAGGGGGCGGCTGGTCGACGCGAGTTCCGTACTGCCCGCGCTGGCGGCGGTGCCACCGGGCGTCCTGGCCGGGACACCGGCGGCGACGGTGGTCGAACTGGCCGACCCCGTCGACCCGCAGACCGTCCTCACCCGGATCAGATCGGCCGCCGCCACGGCGGGCCCGCTCCGGCTCTTCCTCGCCGGACAGCTCCATCTCGACCGCAAGCAGCGGCTGCCGCATCTCGCGCTCGCCCGGTCCACGCCGTCGACCCTCCGCTACACCGGGCTGCCCTGGCACTGGCTCGCCACCGAACTGACGATCCGCCGGCCCGGCACCACCACGGTCTTCGTGGATCTGGTGGCCGATCAGGAGGCATGGCGCTGGGCGGCCGAGGAGGGCCTGGGGCTGGGCCTCGGGGTGCGGATGTACGGCCGGGTGGCCCGGCCCGCCCCCCGCAGGACCCGCGACCCGGACGCCGCCGGTCCGGCGTATCTGCGGGCCTGCGCGGCGATCTGGCGCAGCGGTGCCCGGCCCGACGCGGACACCCTGCACGAGCTGGCGGGGGCCGAGTCCGGGGCCGGATCGGCGGACGTGCTGCTGCTGGGCGGGGAGCCGGCCGTGCGGGAGGCCCCTGCCCCGCCGTTCGCCGGGTCCGCGCCCGCCGCCCCGGCCACGGCCGACCCCCATCCGGCGATACTGGCCGCCGCGCGGGCCGGACGGCACACCGAGGCGGCGGCGGCAGCGGCCGCCTGGGAGCAGCAGGAGCTGCGGGCGCACGGACCGGGTTCGGCGCAGGCGCTCCACTGGCTGGAGGTACGGGCGGACCTGGCCCGGCTGGCCGACGAGCCGGCGCTCAGCTGCGAGTTGTGGATGACGGTCGCCGACGCCCGGCTCACCCGCTCCCAGCCGGCGGACGACCCGGAGGTCGAGGGCGCCGTCGACCGGGCCCACCACCAGTGGGAACAGATCCGTGACGCCCCGGCCGCGCGGGCGCTGGCGCCCCGGCTGGTGGCGCTGCGCCGCCGGGTCCCGGGCCGTCAGCGCGGGGCGCTCACGGTGCTCCAGCGGCGGTTGGAGAGTCTGCACACGGAGCGCACGTCGTAAGGGGCGGCAGCGCGGACGGCACTCAGTAGACGGACAGTCCGAACTGGTTGATGACGGAGATCGGCCAGTACGTCGTGGTCCCTGTGGGGCAGACGCCGTTGTTCCGGGCGATGAGCCCGAGCGCGGTGGTGCCGGAGAACGCCGGACCGCCGAGGTCTCCGGGCGTCGAGCAGGCACTCGCCGCGGTGCCCCAGGTTCCGCAGCGCTGTCCGGAGACCTGGCCGACGTGGCAGTAGGGCTGGCCCGATGCCGGGGTGCCGGCGGCGGTGATGTCCACGGTCGTCCCGTTGAGCAGGTTCACCTCCCCCGGGTGGGACACGGCGGGATTGGTGTACTGGACGACTCCGACCTGCGTCGTGGAGGCGACCCGGGAGCCGGCCGGCACGGTGAGCGCCGGGTCCGCGTACCAGGTGGTGGCGAGGTTGACGCAGCTGGGCGGGAGCAGGGCGTAGTAGAGCGTGCCCCGGCGGACGTTGAAGCCGACCGTGCAGGCGACGCCGCCGGCGGCGTGGAGGGTGTCCCCGCCGCGCACCACCGGGTTCCTCGGCGTCTCCTCGGCCGCCTGCGCCGCCGTCGCGGGCAGGGAGAAGGCGGCGCACACGACGGTGGCGGCGGCGCACAGGGCGGTACGGATCGTCCTCGGCATCGGCGTGTCCCCTCGTGAACGGCGGCCCTCCCGGGGGCACCAGGCCCCGGGAGGGCCTCATTGTGGGGAGTGGCCCGTCCCCCCGCACAGTCGACTACCGGCCACGCGGGGGGATCATGCCGGGCGGGGCCCGGGTCAGTAGGCTCCGAAGACGTTGTCGATCGAGCCGTACCGGTCGGCGGCGTAGTTGGCGGCGGCGACGATGTTGGCGACGGGATGGAAGGGGTCGTTCGGGGTCCCGGCCACCCAGTAGGCGTCGAAGGTCGGGTCGATGACCTGGAGCAGGCCCTTCGAGGGGGTGCCGTTGACGGCGTTGATGTCCCAGTTGTTGACGGCCAGCGGATTGCCGCTGGACTCCCGCATGATGTTGCGGTGCAGGCCCTCGTAGCTGCCGGGGATGCCGTTGGCGCTCATGATGTCGAGCGCCTCCAGGATCCACCCGTCCAGATTGTTCGCGTAGGTCACGGCGGCGGGCGCGGCCGGGGCGGCGGCCGGCGCCGCCGAGGCGGTGGTGGGGAGCAGGGCGAGGACGACGGCCATGGCGCCGGAGAGCACGAGGCCCCCGGCGACGGTGGTACGGGCCGTGGCCCGGCGGTGCGTACGGAGACGGCTGCGGGTACGGAGAACGGACATGCCGGATTCCCTTCCGATGGGGAGAGCCGCGCACGGAAGGGAGCCGTTCTGCGCTCCGGTGGCGGCGGGTGCGCAGATTCTTAGCGGCGCCGGGAAGCGGTGACAATGCCCGGAACGCTAAGCCGGATAGTGGACGCGTCCGCCCCGGCCCGCCCGCTTCGGTGCCCCACCGGCCCCCGGCACCCGCTCACGCCACTAGGCACGCTCGTATGTGATATAGGCCCCACGAATGCCAAAGCGGACGCAAAGGGAATAATCCGACAGGGGTGTGCGGGTGCCGTGCCGGGTGGGCCACCAGCGCACCGATCACGGACGGCGCGGGCCCGCCGCCGGACAGGCGCCGGCCCCGGGGCACGGCGACACGGTGCCGCTTCCGGCGGGGCCGCCGGGCGGCCGGATCACGGCCGCGCGCCGGATCCACCAGGCCCCGTCCGGGACCCAGGACCGTCCGGTACGGGCGGGCAGCCCGGGCAGGGGATGCTCGTGCGGGCCCTGGGGGTGGCCGTGGTCGGGGGGCGGGAAGAGCCGGCGGGCCGGTGCCGGTGGCGGCGCGGCGGGCGGAGCGGCCGCGGGGCCCAGCAGCCCCCGTTCCTGGAGGTACTGCCGGGCCACGTCGTCGGGGAGCCGGCGCCAGCTGTCCACCCGCTCGTTCAGCCCGGCCAGGTCGGCGGTGGTGAGGACGGTGTTGAGGCGGTTCAGGGCGCCGACGGCGCGGGGGCCGCCGGCGCGCGCCCGGTTGACCACCGGCACGATGTAGTCGGCGTTCTGGAGGTGCCGGTCGTCCTGGAGCAGCACCAGCCCGAAGGCGCCGAGGGTCGCGTCGGTCGTGGTCGTCAGCACCATCTGGTCCTGGCCCCGCTGGACGGCCTGTTTGGCCTGGGTGGTGCCGACGCCCTTGGGGTCGACGGCGGTGATGTCGATGCCGTAGACGCGTCTCAGGCCGGGTGCGCAGTAGGGGCGTTCCACGCATTCGTCGCCCGCCGCGAGCCGTACCGGGAGTCCCGATCGGCCGAGGTCGCTGAGGGTCCGCAGCCGGTGGCGGGCGGCGTAGTCCCGGGCGACCGCGAAGGCGTTCTGGTCGACCGCCCGGCCCGGCGGCAGGACGTCGAGTCCGCGCGGGGTGGCCAGCCGCCGCAGCGCGGTCATGGTCCGGGCGAGGTCGGGCGATCCGGCGGGGGGCGCGCCGGGCCCGTTGGTCCGGGCGTTCAGCCAGTCGGCGAAGGTCGCCGCGTACTCGGGGACCACGTCGATCCGGCCGCTCTCCAGGGCCGGTTCGTAGATCTCCCGGTTGGTGACGGTGAGGACGTCGGCGGTGAGCCCGGCGTGGCGCAGCAGCAGCGCGTACATCCGGGCGATCAGGTCGCTCTCGGTGAACCCGGCCGAGCCCACGGTCAGATGGCGGCTGTCGCCGGGGGGCGCGGTGACGGCCTCGCGGTTCTCCAGCGCGGGCCCGGTCATGCAGGCGCCGGCGACGGCGAGGACGCCGGTGGCCAGGGCGAGCGCGGCGCTCCTGGACCGGGGCCGCATCAGCCGCCCTCCCGCGCCCAGGCGGGGGCCAGCCGCCCGCCCACGACGAACAGTCCCTCGACGAGGAGGGCGAAGACGGCGACCAGCGTCGCGCCCGCGACGACCTGCGGGGTGGAGGCGAGATTGAAACCGGCGGTGATGATCCGGCCGAGGCCGCCGCCGCCCGCGAGGGCCGCGAGGGTGGCGGTGGCGACCAGTTGCACGGCGGCGATCCGGACCCCGGTGAGGATCAGCGGCAGCGCCAGCGGGATCTCCACCCCGTACAGCATCTGGCGTCCGGTCATGCCCATGCCCCGGGCGGAGCGCACCACGTCGCGGTCGACCTCGCGCATGCCGGTGTAGGCGTTGACGAGCAGCGGGGGTACGGCGAAGAGCACCAGCGCGATGACGGTGGGCCAGGAGCCCCAGGTGCCGATCGGGCTGAGGAGCAGCAGGACGAGGACGGCGAAGGTGGGGACGGCGCGGCCGATGTGGGAGATGTTGACGGCGAGCGCGCCGCCCCTGCCGAGGTGGCCGAGGACGAGGGCGACGGGCAGGGCGATCAGGCAGCTGATGCCGAGGCAGACGGCGGTGAGGTAGAGGTGTTCGCCGAGGCGCTGCCAGATGCCGCCGTCGCCGGACCAGTGGGCGGGGTCGGTGAGCCACTGCCAGGCGTCGGCGAGGGTGTTCACGCGGCCACCGCCCGGGTCCAGGGGGTGGCGAGCCGCTGGACGCCGAGCAGCAGCAGATCGGCGGCGATCGCGATGACGACGCAGAGCGCGGACGCGGTGAGCACCTGCGCCTTGAAGTAGGTGTTCATCCCGGAGTAGATGAGGTTGCCGAGGCCGCCGTGGCCCACGATGGCGCCGATGGTGACCAGGGAGACCGCGGAGACGGTCGCGATCCGCAGCCCGGCCATGGCGGCGGGCAGGGCGAGC
Source organism: Streptomyces yaizuensis (assembly GCF_034961445.1). NCBI lineage: Bacteria > Bacillati > Actinomycetota > Actinomycetes > Kitasatosporales > Streptomycetaceae > Streptomyces > Streptomyces yaizuensis. Next base: position 728,713 of record NZ_BSBI01000001.1, on the reverse strand, counting down.
GGGAGTTCGACGGCGAGCAGCAGGCGCAGCGGCCCGTAGCCGAGACCGCGGGCCGCCCGCCGGGTCTCCTCGGGGACGGCGCGCAGTCCGGCGAGGATGTTCCGTACCAGCAGGGTGAGCGAGTAGAGGACGAGGCCGGCGACGACGAGCGCGCCGGAGAGCCCGTACAGGGGCAGGAGCAGGGAGAACATCGCCAGCGACGGGATGGCGTAGAGGACGGTGGTGAGGCCGAGGACCGGTCCGGCGGCCCAGCGCCAGCGGCGGGCGGCGACCGCGAGGGGCACGGAGAGGGCGAGGGCGATCAGCACGGAGACGGCGGTGAGCTGGAGGTGCTGGGAGACCGCGTCGAGGAGGATGTCGCGCCGGGTGGTCAGGTACTCGCCGCAGATCCAGTCGTTGCGGGCGAGGCAGTCGTCGGGAGGCGCCTGCGTGTCGCTCCCGTTCGTCATCCTCCCATTGCAGCCCGGGCCCCGGGGGCGCGCACGCCGTACGGGGCCGTCCGGGCGCGGGGTTCAGCCGGTGGCGGTGCCGTCGGCACTGTCAGTGCTGCGGGCGTACTGGCCGGTCGGCGGGATCTCGGTGATGACGTCGATGAGCACCCCGCTGGGGTCGGCGACGATGAAGTGGCGCTGTCCGAAGTCCTCGCTGCGCAACTCCAGCCGGGGGGTGAGGCCTTCGCGGACGACCAGGCGCTCCCATTCGGCGTCGACGTCGTCGACCTCGAAGTTGAGCAGGAGTCCGCTGACCTCGTTGCGGTAGCCCTCGGGGATGGTGGGGTGGGTGTGGTCCAGCAGGGCCAGTTCGTACGGGAGGGTGCCGGGCCGGCGGAGGCTGACGTACCAGTCCGCCTCGAAGGTGATCCCGAAGCCCATCAGCCGGGTGTAGAAGTCCTTGGACTCCTCGATCCGGGAGGTGGCGATCACGGGGTAGAAGCTGCTCAGCATGGGTGCGACCCTTCGTTCACATACCGATGGTAGGTGAGAGACGGTATTGACGTACCATCGGTATGTCAACAGGGGACGGAAGGAGCCACCGGGGATGGGACAGACGGCCAGGGAGCGGCAGCGGGAGCGGACCCGCAGGAGACTGCTGGACGTGAGCAGGGAGCTGTTCGCGACGGAGGGGTACGGCGCGGTGGGGCTCGCGGAGATCGTCGCCGCCGCCGAGGTCACCAAGGGCGCGCTCTACCACCACTTCAGCGGAAAGGCGGATCTCTTCCGCGCGGTGCTGCGGGAGGTGCAGGAGGACGTGGGGCGGCGGGTGGCCGGGGCGGCGGACGCCCGGGAGGACCCCTGGGAGCGGCTGACGGCGGGCTGCCAGGAGTTCCTCACGGCGGCCACCGGACCCGGCATCCAGCGGATCATGCTCGTCGACGGCCCCGCCGTGCTCGGCTGGAACGAGTGGCGGGGCATGGACGAGGAGTCGTCGGCGCGCCACCTGGGCGAGGCACTCGCGGAACTGATGGAGCACGGGGTGGTGGCCCGTCAGCCCGTCGCCCCGCTGGCGCATCTGCTCTCGGGCGCGATGAACGAGGCCGCGCTCTGGCTCGCCACCTCGGCACAGCCGCAGGACATGGCGGACACGCGGGCGGCGCTCGCCCGGCTCCTGGAGGCGCTGCGGGCGTGATCGCCGCCCCCGGGGCCCCGGGGCGGGGGCCGGCCGGGCAGGTCAGTAGGGGGAGACGGGGGTGACGGGATCGCAGATCTCCAGGACCGCCTCCCCCGCGCGGGGGTCGGTTCCGGCCGTGGGCCGGACCCTGGCCCCGACCCAGACCAGGTGCGGCGCGGTGCCGACCACCCGGCAGCGGAGCGTGAAGCCCTCCGGGAAGCGCACCAGCGACTCGTTGCGCGCCACCCGGGTGTAGCGGTTGACCACGGCCGACTGGATGACGACCCCCTCGCCCTCGCTGCACGCGGACTCCAGATCGCTGGAGGCGCAGACGGGGCAGAGCATCCGCCGGAACGACGCGGTGCCGCACCAGCGGCAGCGCTGATAGATGAGGCCGGACTCGCCCCGCACCGGTGGCGCGGCGCAGGCTCCGGGCTGGGACATGTCTCGATGCATCTCGACTCCCTGCACTCGGCTCCAGGGCGCCCCGCCTCGCGGAGGCGCCCCAGCACCATATGGCACTGAGTGCCGCCACGTATAGGCACTGGGTGCTCTCCAACATCCGGGCGGGCGGCGGCGGTGGGTTCGGCGGGCGGTTCTCAGCCCTCCGCGAGGACCGCTTCCAGCTCTTGGACGACCCGCCAGAGCGGGGTCCTGCGGGAGGCCACCATGACCACCACCTCGCCGTCGGCGCCGCCCGCCGCCGGGAGGGCCACCACCGGGGGCGGCGGGGGCCCGAGCGGGTCGATCCGGCCCGCCCACACCTCGCGGACCAGGGCGAAGGCGTGCTCCACCGCGAGACGGGCATCGCCGGAGCCACCCGAACGCAGCCAGGCCCGCAGGCCGTTGTTGTGCGCGGCGACCACCGCCGAGGCGATCATCTCCGCACGCAGCGAGCCGTCGGGGGCCGCGCCGAGGCGCCGCCGCAGATAGCCGGCCAGGGTGCGTTCGTAGCGGCGGACCACGGACAGCTCATAGGTGCGCAGGCCCGGCACCTCGCGGGTGAGCCGGTAGCGCTGGACGGAGAACTCGGGGTTGGCCGCGTACATCCGCAGCACGATCCGGGCCGCGTCGAAGACCCGGTCCAGCGGATCGCCGTCGGGCCGGGCCTCCAGAAAGGCCGTCATCTCCGCGAGACTGCTCTCGTGGTCGGGGAAGACCGCGTCCTCCTTGGACGGGAAATAACGGAAGAACGACCGCCGTCCCACGCCCGCCCGTGCCACGATGTCGTCGACAGTGGTGCGCTCGAACCCGTGCTCCAGGAAGAGCTGGAACGCAGCCTCCGCCAGCGCCTCGCGCATGGGCGCCCGGGCGGCCGCCGTCCCGTCCCCGGGGAGGGCCGGGGTGGCCTTGCGTGCTCTGCGTGGCTGCGTCATGCGGGGCAACGTAGCACCGGAAGCCATATTTTGGCACTAGGTGCCTTTACATGGGGTACTCAGTGCCATAGCCTCGCGACAACGGACCACCCACCGGTAGGAGAAAGCGTCGTGAGCTTGAGGATCGTTGTCTGTGTGAAGTTTGTGCCGGATGCGGCGGGTGAGCGGCGGTTCGGTGGGGATCTGACGGTGGATCGTGAGGATGCGGACGGTCTGTTGTCGGAGCTGGACGAGTACGCGGTGGAGCAGGCGCTGCGGATTTCGGAGGCCTCGGAGGGTGAGGTGGAGGTGACCGTTCTGACGGTGGGTCCGGAGGATGCGCGGGAGGCGGTCGCGAAGGGTCTGCGGATGGGTGCGGACCGGGGGGTGCATGTCGAGGACGACGGGGTGCACGGGTCGGATGTGATGGGGACGTCGCTGGTGGTGGCGAAGGCGGTGGAGAAGGCCGGCTTTGATCTGGTGCTGTGCGGGATGGCGTCCACGGACGGCGGGATGGGGGTGCTGCCGGCGCTGCTCGCGGAGCGGCTGGGGGTGCCGCAGGTGTCGCTGCTGTCCGAGGTGGCCGTGGAGGGTGGCACGGTGTCGGGGCGGCGGGACGGTGACAGTGCGACGGTGCGCGTGGAGGCGTCGCTGCCGGCGGTGGTGTCGGTGACGGACCAGTCCGGTGAGGCCCGCTACCCGTCGTTCAAGGGGATCATGGCGGCGAAGAAGAAGCCGGTGGTGTCCTGGGACCTGGACGACCTCGGCATCGACCCGGGCGACATCGGCCTCGGCGGGTCGTGGACGCGGGTCGAGGACGCGGCCGAGCGCCCCGCCCGGGTGAAGGGGCAGCTGGTCACCGACGAGGGCGACGGCGGCCTGAAGGCCGCGGCCTTCCTCGCCGAACGCAAATTCGTCTGACCCCCGCCCCCGCCGTTCCATCCCCTGCTTCCGGTTCTTCGTAGAGAAAGTGTGTGTGCCCGGTCATGGCTGAGGTTCTTGTTCTTGTCGATCACGAGGGCGGCGCGGTCCGCAAGCCCACCCTCGAACTCCTGACGCTGGCCCGCCGTCTGGGTGACCCGGTCGCCCTCGCGACCGGCCCCGGCGCCCGCGCCACCGCCGGCACCCTCGCCCGGCACGGCGCCGTCCGCGTCCTCGTCTGCGAGGACGAGCGTTTCGGGCAGTACCTGGTGGTCCCCGAACTCGACGCCCTCACGAGCGCCCATGAGGCGGTCGGCCCGGTGGCGGTGCTGGTGCCCTCCAGCGGCGAGGGCCGGGAGACCGCCGCCCGTCTCGCCCTGCGCACCGGCTCCGGCCTGATCACCGACGCCGTCGACATCGAACCCGGCAACAGTGACGGCGATGGTGATGGTGAGGGTCCGGTGGTGGTGCAGTCGGTGTTCGCCGGCTCCTTCACCACCCGCTCCCGCGTCACCCGCGGCATCCCCGTCATCACCGTCAAGCCCAACAGCGCCCCCGTCGAGGAGGCCCCCACCGGCGCCGTGGCGGAGGACCTGGCCGTGGTCTTCTCCGACCCCGCCACCGCCGCCCGCATCACCGAGCGGGCGCCGCGGGCCGCCTCGGGACGGCCCGAGCTGGCCGAGGCCGCGATCGTGGTCTCCGGCGGCCGCGGCGTCGGCAGCGCCGACAGCTTCGCGGTGATCGAGGCCCTCGCCGACGCCCTCGGCGCGGCCGTCGGCGCCTCCCGCGCCGCCGTCGACTCCGGCTGGTACCCCCACTCCCACCAGGTCGGCCAGACCGGCAAGAGCGTCTCCCCCCAGCTCTACATCGCCTCCGGGATCTCCGGCGCCATCCAGCACCGCGCCGGCATGCAGACCTCCAAGACCATCGTCGCCGTCAACAAGGACCCCGAGGCCCCCATCTTCGACCTCGCCGACTACGGCGTCGTCGGCGACCTCCACACCGTCCTCCCCCAACTCACCGACGACATCAACCACCGCAAGAACTGACAACCCGCAGGACGACGACCGGGGGCCGTACGGGACACACCCGCACGGCCCCAGCACTTGAAGTCGCTGGTCACTGGCGGCCCACCGCACGGGGCGGGCATACTCTCCCGGGCATGACGGCGGCCCGCCGACGGCGGGGAGAACCACCCGGGGGACCGGGCAGTGAGAGAGGGCGAGCGGACCATGGCTCAGCACGTCGGCGACACTCGGTTGTGGCTGCGGAACTACTCCCCCGCGCCCGAGGCGGCGATCCGGCTGGTGTGCTTTCCCCACGCCGGGGGCTCGGCCAGTGCCTACCACCCGATGGTGAAGGCGCTGTCGCCGGCGGTGGACGTGACGGGGGTCCAGTACCCGGGCCGTCAGGACCGCCGGTCGGAGCCGTGTGTGGACACCATCCCCGGCCTGGTGGACCGCATCGTGCCGGTGCTCGCGTCGGTCGCCGACGACCGGCCGCTCGCCCTCTTCGGGCACAGCATGGGCGCGACCGTGGCGTACGAGGTGGCGCGGCGTCTTGAGGCGGCCGGCGGGCCGGGCGCCCCGGTGCTGGTGTTCCTGTCCGGGCGGCGCCCGCCGCACCTCCAGCACAGCTCACAGGTGCACCTCCTCGACGACGAGGGCATCCTGCGGGAGCTGATGACGCTCGGCGGCTCGGCGGTCGAGGCGCTGGCCGACCCGGAGCTGCGGGAGCTGGTGATGCCCTCGATCCGCAACGACTACCACGCGGTGGAGACCTACGAGCACGTGCCGGGCCCGCCGCTGCGCTGCCCGGTGGTGGGGCTTTCGGGGGACGCGGACCCGCGTGCCTCGGTGACCGACGTCGAGGGCTGGCGGCAGTACACCGAGGGGCCGTTCGCGATGCACGTCTTCCCCGGCGGCCACTTCTACCTCCAGGACCGGGGCGACGAGCTGCACGCGGCCGTCCGTGCCGAACTCGCCCAGGTGGGCGCCCGGGGCGCGAACGCCCGCTGACCCGCGCACCGCCCGCTCCCCCGGTCCGCTCCCCCTGCTCGTACACCCGTTTGGGTTCCGGACGGTGCTCCGTCCCCGGCGGCCGGTCGCGCGGTGCCGCGCGGCGCAGCTTGCCGGATGCGGTCCGGGGCAGCCCCGTGGTGAACTCCAGGCACCGCGGGGCGGGCGGGAACCGGCAGTTCGGCGTGGAGCAGGGCGAGGACGGCGGCCGCGGTGGCGGCGGTGGCCGGGGCCCACGGCCCGGATCCGCAGGGCAGGGCCGGGGTCCGGGACGGCCCCGGCCCCCGGTGGTTGCCTGGGGCGGTCACCGGGGCCGGGGCGCGTGTCCTGGCGGGGCTCAGACGCCGAAGGGCGCCGCGTAGCGGATGACGCCCGACGGCACCGGCCGGTCGGAGTCGAGCACCAGGGCCATCATGGCCTCGTCGGGTACGTCGAAGGGGGCCCGGATGCCCCAGCGGGACGCGGGCTCGAAGCCGAACCGGGGGTAGTAGCCGGGATGCCCCAGGACCACCACCAGCCCCTCTCCCCACTCCCGCGCGGACTCCAGCGCCGACCGGATCGCCGCACCCCCGGCGCCCTGCCGCTGATACGCGGGAAGCACCGCGCACGGGGCGAGGGCCAGCGCGGGCGCGTCACCGACATGGCAGCGGGTGAGCAGGGCATGCGCCGCGACGGTGCCGTCGGGCGCCTGGGCGATCCAGGAGAGTCCGTCGATCCAGGCGCCGGGGTCGGCGCGCAGCGCGTCCACGAGATCCGCCTCCGCCTCCGTTTCAAAGGCGGCCGCGTTGACCGCGTGGATCGCGGGAATGTCGCCAGGGGTTTCCGGACGGGTGGTCCAGAGGGTCATACAGGGTCCGTTCTGCCGTGTGTCGGTCGTTCCGCCGCCCCGGGGGCCCCGCCGCGCCCCCTCGGTCAGGGCGCCGGCGGTTCCAGGACGACGGGCAGCTCCGCGAGTCCGCGGAAGGCTGGGAACGGTACCACCAGCCACTGCGGCTCCCGCGCGGGGTCCGCCGGGGTGATGCGGGGGAACCGTTCGAGGAGCCCGGTGAGGGCGAGCCGGGTCTCCAGCCGGGCCAGCGCCGCGCCCAGGCAGTAGTGGATGCCGTGGCCGAAACCGAGGTGGGCGCTCTGCGTGTTCGCGGGACGGCGCACGTCGAAGGTGTCGGGCGCGTCGAACTTCAGCGGGTCGCGGTTGGCGGAGTTGAGGGCGATCTGCACCAGCGCCCCGCGCGGGATGGTGGTGCCGGCGATCTCCACGTCCTCGGTGGCGTACCGGAAGGTGGCCGTCTCCACGGAGCCGTCGTACCGCAGCACCTCCTCCACGGCCCGGGGGACCAGCTCCGGGTCCTCCCGTACCGCACGGAGCTGGTCGGGGTGGGTGAGGAGATGGTGGACGGCGTTGCCGATGAGGTAGGCGTTGGTCTTGTGGCCCGCGAACATCAGCAGGAAGGCGGTGGAGATGAGTTCGTGCTCGGTGAGTCTGCCGTCCTCGTCACGGGCGGCGATCATCGCGCTGAGCAGGTCGTCGCTGGGGCGTTGCCGCTTCTGCTCGACGAGTTCGGCGAAGTAGGCGTGCAGGGCCTCCTCGGCGCGCTGCTGGGCCTGCTTGGACTCCTTGCTGAATCCGGTCTGGGCCACCGTGATCGACCAGGTCTGGACCTTGGGCCGGTCCTCCGGCGGGACTCCGAGCAGTTCGCAGATGACGATGATCGGCAGCGGGAACGCGAACGCGGTCAGCAGGTCGACCGGTTCACCGACGGGGCAGTCGTCCAGCAGTCCGGTGACGATCTGCCGGATGTGCGGCCGCAGCGACTCGACCCGGTGCGGGGTGAACTGGGAGCTGACCAGCCGGCGCAGCCGGGTGTGCTTGGGCGGGTCGGAGTTGAGCATGTGGTCGTCCAGCGCGACGGAGGAGTCGCCGAAGATCCGCCGGTACGAGTCCAGCGCGCCGTACATGTCCTTGCTCAGCCGGGGTTCGGCGAGGGCGGTGCGGGCGTCCTCGTACCGGGTGATCAGGTAGGTGCTGATGCCGTGCGGGGGGTTGAGGGGGCAGACGGGCGCGGTGTCCCGGAGGTGGCCGTAGACCGGGTAGGGGTTCCGCCGGAACTCGGGGGTGCACCGCTCGGCTGCGGCCGCCGGGTCCTCCACGCTGGTCATGGGCGCTTCCTCAGGTCGAAGAGGGCCTCGGCGTTGCCGCCGAGGATGAGCTGCTGGGCCGCCTTGTCGACGGGGAGCTTCTCGATCATGCGGATGAAGTCCTCCAGCGGCACGTCGATGGGCGGCGAGTCGGTGCCGAAGAGCATCCGTTCGGGCCCCAGTACCTCTGCGTTGAGGCCCAGATGGGCGGGGCTGAAGGTGCTGGTGTCGACGTACATGCGGCGCAGCGCGGCGCCCGGGTCGGCGGTCGGCGGCACGGGGAGCGGCGGCACGGCGAATTCCGGCCCGGTCGATTCCAGCCCGGCCGATTCGGGTCCGGTCGATCCCGGTCCGGCGGGCGGCGGTGGGCCGCCGGGAGCGGAGGCACCGGGTGCCGGCGGCCCCTGGCCCCAGTGCCGGGGGCGGGCGGCGGTCTGGAGCCGTTCGGGCAGCAGCGCCAGCGCGCCCCCGCCCGTCGCCCCGATCACCCGCAGCCCGGGGTACTTCTCCAGCCACCCGCCGAAGGCGATCATGGAGAGTCCGAGCTGGACATCGCCGAAGCGCCCGATCTGCTCGACGAAGCCGTGGGAGGTCACGCCCTCGGTGCCGATCGGCTCGGCGGGGGCGTGCACCAGCACCGGCGCACCGCTCTCCGCCGCGAGGGCGAAGAACGCGTCGGAGCGGGGCGAGCCGAGGAGTTCGCCGTGGACGCTGGAGGTGGTGATCAGCCCGACGAACGCGGGGTCGGCCAGCGTCTCCCGGACCCCTTCCAGATGGTCGTCGTCGCCGAAGGGGTTGGCGTACACATAGCCGCGCAGCTGGTCGGGGAAGGTGCCGATGAGTCCGGAGAGCCAGGCGTGGAAGCGGCGCAGCCGGTCGCGGGGCTGGCGGTAGTTGTCGACGCCGGGGACGCGGGCCATGGCCCCCGCGCCGACGGGGCTGCCGATGAGGGTGAGGTCGATACCGGCGCGGGCGCGGGCGGCGAGCATGCCGTCGACGTCGGTCAGGCTCGGGGGCATCGGAAAGCGCTTGGCGGCCTCGGGCGGGGACAGGTGCCCGTGAATATCAATGATCATCTCTGTGGTCCCGGGTCGGGGGGGTCGGGTGCCAGGGCGTGGGCGACGGCGACGCAGTCCTCGTCGCCGTGTCCCCGCTCGGTGGCGCGTACGTGGGTGTCCCGCGCGGCTTCCAGCAGGGGCAGTGCGAGCCCGGCGCGTTCGGCCTGGCCCGCCGCGAGCAGCAGGTCCTTGGCCATCAGCCGGAGCCGGAAGTCGGGTTCGCCGAAGCGGCCCGCGGCCAGTCGCTTCGCCTTGAAGGCCATCACCGGGGAGGCGAAGCCGCTGCCGGCGATGGCGCCGAGGACGCGGCCCCGGTCCAGGCCGCTGGCGGCGGCGAGTTCGACGGCCTCGGCCATCGCCTGCACCTCGATGCCCATGAGGAGGTTGAGGAGCAGTTTCATCCGCATGCCGGAGCCGAGGACGCCCAGATGGACGACTTCCTTGCCGAGGAGTTCCAGCAGGGGCAGACCGGCGGCGAAGACCTGGTCCTCGCCGCCGACGAAGAGGCGCAGTTCGCCGCTGCGGGCGTGGTCGCGGTTGCCCAGCATGCCGACATCGAGGACGGAGCGCACTCCTCCGGTGAGGCGGACGACGTCCTCGGGGGCGACGGTGCTGGCACAGACCAGGGCCCCGGGGTAGGGGCCGTCGGAGAGGATGCCGTCCGGTCCGCGCAGGACGGCGGAGAGGGCCTCGCTGTCGGCGACCGTGCAGATCGCCGCGCTGGTCCCGGCGACGGCCTCGGCGGGGTGGGCGGCGGCCACGGCGCCCGCGCGGGCGAGCGGTTCGGTCCGTTCGGCGGTCCGGTTCCAGACGCGTACCCGCACGCCCTGGTCGAGCAGGCGCCCGGCGAGTCCGCTGCCCATCGAGCCGAGGCCCAGCACGGCGACGGGGCCGGGGCCGGTGTGGTCGGTCATGCCTCGGCCCCCGCGGTCTCCTGGACGACGCGGAAGCGGAGCGACTGGGTCTGGTCGACCCACTGCCGCAGCGGGGCGAGCAGGGCCCGGTGGTCCTCCCCCTGCTGCCAGGCGAAGAAGTGCTCGGGGGTCTCCCACTCGCTGGTGATCACCCACTGCCGGGAGTCGTCGATGGGCTCGCCCAGCCGGTCGATGATGTGCCCGGGAACGCTCGCGACGGACTTCCGTATGCGGTCGTAGGCGTCGCGGAAGCCCCGCTCGCCCCCTTCGACGACATGGACCGAGTACACCACGGACAGTTTGTCGGTCTCCTGACCGTTCGGCATGGTGCGCATATCTCCTCCTGACGGTGATATCCGGCTGAGCATGCCTTCACGGACTCATGACCGGGGGGTGCCCGCAACTCCGGCGCGGCGGCCTCCCCCGGTGCCGGGCGGGTGCGGTGGCGCGGAACGACGCGTTCGGGTGATGGACTCCGCCCCCTGGCCGTGACTCTCCGTCATCGGACCGCGGAGCGGAGCCCGTCACCCGGACGGGCGCCCGGGGCGGTCAGGCGCGCAGCTCGTAGACCGCGCTGCGGGGGGTCTCGGCGGCCCGCCGCCAGCGGGTGAAGCCGGCCTCCCGCGCCAGCCGGCGCAGGGTGGCCTCCCCGGCGTGGTTGCCGAGGGCGAGCGGTCCGTTCTGCGCGGCGGCGGCCGGCAGGCAGAGCGCGGTGGACAGGGCCATGAAGAGCCGGCCCACGGGGTGGTCGTTGGCGGTGGGGTCGGCCTCGGCGTTGGGCTCCACGAGCATCACGGTGCCGTCGGGTCCGATCGCCTCGCGGGCGCCCTTCAGCGCGGCGAGCGGGTCGCCCATGTCGTGCAGACAGTTGAAGAGGGTGACGAGGTCGAAGCCGCGGCCCGAGCGGGCCAGCTCGGCGGCGGGCACCGTGTCGAAGCGGGCCCGGTCGTCCAGCTCGCGTTCCTCGGCGATGATCCTGGCCCGGTCGATGGACTCCCGGTGGGTGTCGTAGCCGTGGAAGACGGAGCGGGGGTACGCCTTGGCCATGAGCAGGGTCGAGTAACCGACGCCGCAGCCCACGTCGGCGACCTTGGCGCCCTCGGCGAGCCGGGTCTCGACTCCGTCGAGGGCGGGGATCCACTTCTGGGTGATGTTGGCGCGGTACGCGGGGCGGAAGAACCGGGCGACGCTGCGGAACATCTGCGGCGGGTACTCGCCCCAGTCGATGCCGCCGCCCCGGCGGAAGCACTCCGCGAGCCGGTCCTCGACGCCGTAGAGGGTGCGGAGCGAGGCGAAGATGCCGACCCCGGCGGCGGGGGCGTCCGGGTCGGCGAGGACGGGGGCGTGCGCGGCGGGGAGTTCGTAGCCGCGCCCGGCCCCGGACTCGTCCCCGGTTCCGGACCCGTCGAGGGGGACGGCCCGGACATAGCCCGCGCCGACCTGCGTGTGCAGCCACTCCCGTACGTACAGCTCCTGGGTGCCGGTACGGGCGGCGAGCGCGGCGGCGGTGAGGGGGCCGGCGCCGGCCATGGCCCGGTAGAGGCCGAGGCGGTCGCCGAGCGAGACGGAGAGTCCCGTGGCGGCGGTGGCGGCGTCAGCGAAGACCCGGTCGAGGAACGCGGCCGTCTCGTCGCGGCCGCCGGCCGCGCCCGGCCCGCCGCCCCGGGCCGGGCGCCCGTCCCCGGACCCGGCGGGGACGGTCGCCGCCGGTACGGTCGCCTCCGGGACGGCCGCGGCCGGTCCGGACAGCGCCGCGCCGGGGTACGCGCTCGGCTCGGCCAGCTCCGCGATCGCCCGGGTGAACGCGTCGACGTCCTCCTCGGTGGTGTACGCGTAGAACGAGGCGCGGGTGGTCGCGGGCAGCCCGAAGCGCAGGCACGCGGGGCGGGCGCACAGATGTCCCACCCGGATCGCGATGCCGCGCGCGTCCAGGTGCTCCCCCACCTCCTCGGGGTGGTGCCCGGAGACGGCGAAGGAGAGCGCCGGGCCCCGGTCGGTGGTGTCGCCGGGTCCGACGATCCGGACGCCCTCGATGGCGTTCAGGGCGTCCAGGGCGCGTGCGGTGAGGCGTTCGCCGTGGTCGGCGATCCGGCGCCGGCCGAGTCCGTCGAGGTAGGCGCAGGCGGCGGCGAGCGCGACGGTCTGTGCCACGACGGGGGTGCCCGCCTCGAACCGGTGGGGCGGGTCGGCGAAGGTCGCGTGGTCCATGGCGACGGTGTCGTTCATCTCGCCGCCGGTGAGGAAGGGCGGCAGGGCGGCCAGCCGGTCGGGCCGGCCCCAGAGGACCCCGATGCCGGTCGGGCCGCACATCTTGTGGCCGGAGAAGGCGAGGAAGTCGACGCCGAGGGCCGCGACGTCCACCGGCAGATGCGGGACCGACTGGCAGGCGTCCAGCACGGTGAGCGCCCCCACCGCACGGGCCCGGCGGACGAGCCGGGCGACCGGGTTGACCGTTCCGTACACATTGGACTGGTGGGTGAAGGCGAACACCCGGGTGGTCTCGTCGACGATCTCGTCCAGCCGGTCGAGGTCGAGCCGGCCGTCGGGGGTGATGGTGAGCCAGCGCAGGGTGGCGCCGGTGTGCTGGCAGAGCTGCTGCCACGGCATCAGGTTGGAGTGGTGTTCCATCTCGGTGACGACGACGCTGTCACCGGGCCCGATGGCGAGGGAACGCAGGTCCCTGCGGGCGTGCGGCGCGTTCATCAGGCCGTAGGCGACCAGGTTGAGGGCTTCCGAGGCGTTCTTCGTCAGGACGATCTCCTCGGGCCCGGCGCCGACGAAGGCCGCGATCCGGGCACGGGAGCGCTCCAGGAGGTCCGTGGCCTCCCGGGCCAGCTCGTGGAAGCTGCGGTGGACGGTGGCGTTGTGGAGCCGGTAGTAGTCGCTCTCGGCGTCCAGGACGGAGTCGGGCTTCTGGGAGGTGGCGGCGGAGTCGAGGTATCTCAGCGGCAGTCCGCCGCCGACGGTCCGGCGCAGGATGGGGAAGTCCGCGCGGACTTCCCAGGGGTCGAGGATCCGGTCCGCGCCGCCGGGCCGGTGGTCTGTCCCGATGGGGTCCAGAGCCCGGTGGGCGGCGCAGGTACAGGAGTGTCCGGAACCGGTGGCGGTCATGGGTCACGCCCCCTTGCAGGTGCTGTTACTCGCGGTTCGCTCCTTTCAGGGAAGCAGGCGCCGGACGGCCCGCTTGAAGGCGATTTTCAGCCAGTGACCGAGTAAGCCATCCGGTCGCATTCCAGCCAGTGCGCGCAACATTCGTCCACGCCGTACGAGAACCGGCGGGACAACCGGAAGGAGCGTGTACCGAGCACTTCAGGACATCTCACGCCCAGCGGCCCGCGCAGCACTGGACGCGCGCCCGGCGCGCGAAAGTGCGCCAGGGGTACGCCGGGAGTGCGCCGACAGCGGCCGTGGTTCCCGGACGGCCGGTCCGGCCGCTCCGGCCGGGTGTCAGACGAAGTTCACCCCGGCGCTCCGCAGCAGCGGATCGTCCGTGAACCGCCACAGCGGTACGGCGTAGTTGCCGACGCCGTAGCGGCCACCGAAGTGCAGGCCGACGACCCGCTCGTCGAAGAGGTCGACGACCGGGGAGCCGCTGTTGCCGCCGAGGGTCGAGCAGTCGTGCGCCAGGACCGCGCCGCCGGGGAGGAGTTCGGTCACGGTGCCCGGCTGGAGCCGTTTGACGTTGTAGACGTCCATGAAGATCCGGCGCATCGCGGCCGGTTCGTTACGGCGTCCGTCGTAGGCGGGGTAGCCGACGCAGTAGACGGGCCGGCCCTCAAGGGCGCCGGGGCCGGTCGCGGCGACGGCGAAGGGCGTGGGCGGCGGACCGGCGACGGGGTCCGGCTCGATCCGCAGCAGGGCGAGGTCGAGATCGGGGTGGATCCCGATGACGCCGGCGACCCGGTAGGCCGGGCCCCCGGCCGTCGCCGACGGCCCCGGACAGTCCTCGCCGGGGGTGATCCGGGCGCTCATGCCGCCCTGGAAGGTCCAGCCCGCGCCGTCCTGGCGGGCGAACTCGGCGGCCACATGACGGTTGGTCATCACCACGTCGTCGCCGACGACGAAGGCGGTACCGAGCCAGTCCAGGCTGGGATGCCCGCCGACCTCGACCCGGCCCACCCGGGCGATGGACCGGCGGATCGCGTCCCGACGCTCGTCGAGGACCGCCCAGTCGCCGCCCTGAGCGGCGAAGTCCTGGTTCTCGACGAGGATGGCGGGCCGGCCCTCCAGCAGGACGATGGCCTCCATCCCGAAGGACTCGTCGTCGCGGATCTCGTCGGCGCGGCCGCCGGCCAGCTTCTCCAGACCGGCCGCGCCCGCCGCGAGGACCCGGTCCCGCTCCCGCCGGGCCCCTTCGAGCACCCGCTCGGCGGGCTCCTCTTCGGCGGACAGCTCCCGGGCCGACTCGGGCACCTCCTGCCGGAGCCGGTCGCGCACCCGCCGGGCGACGGCCCCGGGATCGGCGAAGATCCGCTCGGGGCCCGCGGCCACCGGTGATCGTGTACGGCTGCCCATGGCGCGCTCCTCCGTTCCGCTCCGTTCCGCTCCGGTCCGGTCCCGCCGGGGGATCCGGCGGTTCGGTCGTTCTGTACGGCTCAGTCGTGCTGTGCGGCTCAGTCGGCCTGTCTCGTTTCAGTCGGCCGGTACGGTTCGATCGTGCTGTGCCGCCGCGATCTCCTCGTGGAGCGCGGGGCTGGTGGCCGCCAGATGGCCCATGACCCGGCTGATCTGGGTGCCGACGTTGACGAACGCGGTCGACCTGCCCTGGAAGCGGACGTCCTCCACCCGGCGGGTCCCCCGGTGGAGCGCGACCACCTTCCAGTCGTCGGTGAGCACGGGCGACCCGGAGGAGCCGCCCCGGGTGTCCGTGAAGTAGCGCACATCCTGCTCGTCGGCCGCGTAGACCAGGTTGTTGCGCAGCCCGACCCGCTTGGCGCGTCCCCCGGGGTGCTGGATGATGTTGACGGCGACGATCTCCCCGTCGGCGACCGTCATCGGGCGGGCCGCGAGGCGCAGCGCGGATCTGCCGGGCGCCTCGGCCAACCGCAGCACCGCGTAGTCGAGTTCCGCGTCCGCCGCCGCGAGCGCGGCCACCGCGCCTTCCGTGCCGGCCGCCTCTCCCAGCGCGTCGAGGGTGTCGGGGTCGTCGTCCTCGAAGTCGAAGAGGACCCGGGTGTGGCGGGCCTGGAGTTCCAGGTCGGCTGCGTCGGCGTGGGGGCGTTCCCCGCCCGTGGCGCTGCGGGCGTTGACGACGTGGTGGTTGGTGACGAGGAGCCCGGGGGCGACGAGCCAGCCCGTGCCCGCGTGCGGGAAGCCGTTCGGCCGGAGCGGGGCGCCGTCCCGGTAGGGCGGGACCTTGAGCCGGGCGACGGCGGCCCCCGCCAGGTCGCCGCCCCGCAGGAAGCCGAAGGGGACGGTGTCGTCGCGGTGGACGATCTCCTCCTTGGTCTCGGCCGCGGGCAGGCGGGCCGCGATGTCCGGCTCTCCCCCGGCGCTGCGGGCCACTTCGTCCAGGGCGCGCTGGAACAGGGCGAGCGCCGTGGCCTCGGTGGTCTGGGCGACGGCGTTGCGCAGCCAGGTCTCCAGCGGTACGGAGCCGTCCACGAGCCGTTCGACGCGGTTCATCTCCTGGAGGTCGGAGTGCACCTGCCGGCCGGGGGCGGGGAGCATGGGGAGGGTGCCCCGGTAGCGGGGCAGGATCCCGTCGAGGAGCAGCGGGCGGACGGTGGGGTCGGCGAGGCCGGTCTCGACGGCGGCGTCCCGGATCAGCAGGATGTCCTCCGGGGGCAGATAGGCGGTCATGGGCGACCAGGCCGTACGAGGCCGTTCCCTTCGCCCGGGGGCGCCCCGCGCGGGCCCGGGGCGCCCGGGAGCGGCGCGGCGGGTGGGGCGGTGGGCGGCGCGGCGGGTGGGGCAGCAGGTGGGGCGGTGGGCGGTGCTGCTCCCGTGCCGGCGCCCATCGCGGCGGCCACCGCCGCGGCGATCTCGCCGCTCGGGTCGGGTACGTCGAGCAGCCGCCGGGCCAGGGTGTCGAGGGTGCCCCGGTCGCGGGCGAGCCGCAGGATGTCGCTGGTGCTGGTGGGTCCGGTGCTGGCCGAGGGGCCGGTGGGGCCCGCAGCGTCGCGCAGCAGCCCCATCAGGGTGCCGAGGAGTTCGGGACGGCGGGAGGCGGCGGTCCGGATCGCGGCGCCCAGGGTCTCGACGGCCTCGTCGTCGGTGGGCAGCCCCACGACCTCCAGCGCGTGGTCGAGGGCGCCGGGGTCCCGTCCGTACACCTGCGAGGCGACCGCGCGCACCAGGGCGGGCTGGTCGGCGAGGACGGCGTCGGGGGTGTGCCGCAGCCGCTGCGCGAGCCGGCTGCCGGCGGCGGATCCGGTGCCTTCGGTTCCGCCGAGGCGGGCGCGTGCCAGCAGGGCGCCCATCGCCTCCAGGTCCTGTCCGAGGTCGACGGCGAGATCCTCGGCGCGGCGCAGCGCGCGGTCGGCCGCGCCGGTGTCGCCGGCCTCCTCGGAGAGCCGGGCGGCGAGCAGCAGCAGTTCCAGCAGGGTGCCGGAGCAGCCCGCCGCCTCGGCGGCGGCGGTGGCGTCCGCGACGGCGGTGCGGGCCTCGTCGGCGCGGCCGATCCGGTGCAAGGTCTCCCCCAGCAGGGGGTGGAGCGGCGCGCAGGGGGTCCAGGGGCGGCGCTCCGACAGCCGTTCCAGGGCCGCTTCGGCGAACCCCTGGGCCAGCAGGTCCTCCACCTCGCGGGCGGCGATCCGCTCCCAGTCCTCCTGTTCGGCCCCGGCGAGGACGGGGCGGGGCGCCTCCCCGCCGAGGCGGGCGGTGAGCAGGGCGGCCGCGCGGTGAGGCATGTCGTCGACGGCTCCGGCGAGCAGCCGTTCGACGCCGGGCAGCCAGCGCTCCTCGACGGTGCGGGGGTCCTCGTCGAGCCGGAGCCGGTGGTAGATCTCCTCGGCGCGGGCCTCCAGTCCGTCGCGGGCGGCGTAGTAGGCGACGGCGTTCTGTTCGACGGCCCGCATGACGCCGGTGCGGTCGCCGCCGGGCAGCCGGAGCATGATGGCGCGGACGTCGCCCCGGTGGCGGACCGCGCCGGGTCCCGCCGGTTCCACGAGGTCCAGCCGGGCGAGTTCGCCGTAGAGCCGCAGGGCGTCCTCGGGGGTGTCGACGCCCAGTCCGCAGGGTCCGGCCAGTACTTCCTGGATGATGCCGGGGGTGATGACCCGCAGGACGAGGCCGGGGTGGGCGAGCCGGCGGACCTCGGGGTCGGGGATGTGGTGCAGGATCCGGTCGTAGAGGATGCCCTGGACGAGCATCTGGTCGACCCGGCGGAAGACGGTGTCGCGCCGTTCGGGCAGGCTGCGGATCAGCTCGTCGGCGTCCGTCCCAGGCGGCCCCGCGCCCGCGTACCCCGCGTCTGCCCTGTCCTCGGCGGTGGCATCGGCAGTGCCATCGGCGGGGGCCGCGAGGGTGGCGGCGCGGGCGGCGAGGCGGAGGCTGAGGGGGTGGCCGCCGACGCGTTCGGCCAGGGCCCGCGCGACCTCGGGGTCGCTCACCCCGCTGCTGGTGAGCAGGGCGACGGCGGCGTCCGGGTCGAGTTCCGACAGTTCGATGTCCGGGGAGCGGGGGAAGTCGGCGGGGTGCTCGACGGAGGCCCGCCCGGAGATCACGATCCGCAGCCGGGGGTAGACGCTCTGGAGGGAGACGCACATGGCCCACATCCGGCCGAGGACGGGCGAACCCCGGTACTGGGCCGCCTCGAAGGAGTCGACCACCATCACCAGGGGTGCCCCGTCCTGCCCGGCCTCCGCGACCGCCGCCACCAGTTCGGCGGCGGTGCGTCGGATGAGGTCACTCTCGCGGGCGGTCGCCAGTGTCTGGAACTCCTGCGAGGAACTGCGCCCGAGGACCGAGCGGGTGGTGGCGAGCCCGTGCAGCTGGGTGACCCGTTCCTGGCCCTCGCGCTGGCTGCGGGCGGTGCGGTGGCATTCGTCCACGAGGGCCTCGAACCCGGCCCGCCGGCCGGGGTACTGGATGGCGAGCTGCCGGGCGGTCTCGGCGATCAGGGTGACCGGTTCGTGGACGGAGAGGGTGGGGCGTTCGAAGTCGATGTAGGCGAAGGGGAAGCCGGAGGCGTGGCCGTGGATGCTGTCGAGGAGGAAGCGGGCGAGCAGGGTGCTCTTGCCCATGCCGCCGGGGCCGTGGATGACCAGCGGCGGGACGGGCGGGGCGGGCGCGGCACCCGTCCCGGCGCCCCCGGGGGCCGCCGGGGGCGCCGCCGGGAGGTCCAGGGCCCCGCGGACGTACGCCCGGAGCGCGGCGAGTTCCCGTGCACGTCCCTGGAACGGATGGCTGACCAGGCGTTCCAGGGGTTGCAGCAGCCGGGCCCGCGCCAGGGCGTGGTGGACCGATGAGGGGTCGGGCAGCCCGCCCGTGCCCGGTACCCGGGAGAGCCAGAGCACCGCGCGCAGCAGATCGGCGAGGCCCTGCGGGCCGAGTCCGTCGATCCGCGGCGGGGTGCCGGCGAGGCAGGCGAGGGCGACCCGCTCCGGGCCGCCGCACCGTTCGTCCTGGACCGCGCCCAGGTTGTGTTCGAGCGCGCGCCGGGCGGCACCGGGTCCCGAGAGTGAGCGCAGGGTCTCGTCCCGCACCTCCCGCCGCAGGCTCCACACGGTCCCTTCCTTGGTCCCGGTGGTGGTGCAGTCGTCGACGAGTTCGAGCACGGCACCGCCGGTGGGCTGTTCCTCGCCGGGGAGCCTGAGGAGGGTGGGGTCGAAGTGGGAGAGGAGGCAGGCGGCTTCGCGGTAGGCCCGGCGGGCCGGGGCGGGGCCGCCGGGGCCCTCGCCGGAGCGCAGTTCCTCGCGCAGCCGGGCGGTGAAGATCCGTACCACGTCGGCCGGGGTGGTGGGCGGTGTCCCCGGGGGTGCCCCGGGCGCGGGGTGGGGCGGGTCCGAGGCGGCGTCAGAGGGAGTGGTAGACACGGATCGCCCCCTCGGCCGCGGTACAGACCCGGCGCATGTAGCCCTCGTCGCCGCTGTCCTGCCCGGTCGCCCGCAGCACCTCGGCGACGGCGGCGTCGACCAGGGCGTCGACAACGGGGTCCGGCTGCTGCCCGGCGTCGAGGAAGGGCGGCGGCCGCTCGTGGAAGTACTGGTCGAAGAAGGTGCGCAGATCGTCGGGCCCGGCGGCGCGGGCGGTGTCCCGGCAGAGGCTGCCCCGCAGGTCGTACGGGAGCTGGCGCATCGAGGACCCGTAGCCGAGGAGGACGAGCCGGGGGGACTGCCCGGCGCTGACGGCGGTGTGCTCGTAGACGGCGAGGGCGAGCTGACCGATGAAGTCCCAGACGTCGGAGCTGGGATCCAGCCGGTCGCACTCATCGAGAACCAGCCAGAACCGGTCGTCCGCGGCGGTGGCACGGCCGACCACCCAGTGCACGGCGTCCTCGATCGACGGCAGCGCGTCGTTGAGCCCGGTGGGGTCGAGCGGGGAGGCCGTGGTGCCGGGCTCGGCGACGAACGCGGCGAGCCGGCGCACGACCCGGTCGGCGGTGGAGGTCCGGGAGAGGGTGACGCGCGCGGGCCGGAAGCCCTGGTGCTGGCCGATGTGGCGGATCAGGTTGTACGTGTACGAACGGCCGCTGCCGGGGTCGCCGTCGACCAGCAGGACGGACTTCTCGGGGTCGTCCACGAAGCGGCGCAGCGTCTCGCGGAGGTCCCGGCGGTCGATGAAGACCTCCGTGCCGTTCTTCAGTACGCAGGTGCGGAAGGTGTCCTGGGAGGCGTGGGCCCGGCTGTCCTCGCGGAGCCGGTTGCGGAACTCCCGCGCCTTGGCGATCTCGGGGAGCACCGCGAGCCGGTCGGCGGAGGTGAGGATGTCGATCAGCCGCAGCTGCCGTTCGATGTCCTTGCGGGACGCCCGGACGAGGGAGTGCGCGTTCTCGGTGCTCACGGCGGTCAGCCGGAGGGCGGCCACGAAGTCGGAGGGGAAGCCGTACGCCACGAGCCGGCCGTGCGGGTCCGTGGTGTCGAGCAGGTACTCGCGTACCCAGAGCGTGACGAGATCCCACTCCGTTTCGGCCAATGGCATGGTGCACCTGCCCATCCGGCCCGGTCATCCGGGACGGATCAGTTGCTCACAGAGGTGATTTTTCCACCCATAGTGGAGCAGTGCAAGGCAGGTCAGCGGGGTGCCGCGGGGTACAGATCGGCCACGACCAGCCGCAACGCCGCCCGGACCTGCGCGTTCCGCAGATAGCCGGTGATGCCGTGGTGGTTTCTGCTGGTGTTGGTGACGAGCAGATCGGTGATCCGCCCGGCCGGTGGGTAGGCGGGGGCGAGCAGATGGCCGAGGGAGACCAGGTCCCGCAGGTCGCAGACGTTGTGCCAGGAGCGGACCCCGGGCGGGACGGCGGGCGGGACGGCCAGCAGGTCCTTGAACTCGGTGACCGCGAGCGGCGATCCGGCGGTCAGGAAGAGGCCGAGATCGCGGTGGCGCTCGGCCAGTGCCTCGTACGCGATCACGGAGCCGAGGCTGTGGCCGACGACGACGCCCCGGTGGCCGTCGAAGTCCGCCAGCGCGTCCGCCACGATCCGGCGGATCGCGGGGCCGTCCCCGCCGAAGAAGTAGGCGTGGACGTCGGTGAAGGCGACCTTGACGAGGGCCCGGAAGACGGGGGTGCGGACCGGGCGGGGCAGGGGCAGCACCTCGTACCCGTTCTCGTGGTCGCGGTCGTCCCCCTGTTCATGGACGGGATCGTGCCCGGAACCGGAACCCGCGTCGGCGTCGGGGCCGGGGCCGGGCTGCGGGGCGGCCGGACCGGTCTCCCGCGCGGCGAGGGCGTCGGCCAGTTGGGTGGTCCGGCGCAGCCACTGCCGCAGTGCCTCCCACTCGCCGGTGTCGGGACCCCGGCCCGGGACGGACTCGGTGGCCGCCTCCCCCGCGCCGGCCAGGAGCCGTTCGACGAACTCCTCGGCGGATTCAGGGGACTCGGGGGACTCCGCGAGGGCGGAGGCGGAGACGGACCCGGTGGGCTCCGCCGCGCCTTCCGCCGGGTCCAACCGGCCGTCGGGCAGCGGCCGGGCGTGCCGGACCCCGGCCCAGTACGCCACCCGGGAGGCGTCCCCCAGGTCCCGGCCGAAGAGGGCCCGGTCCCACTGGGACTTGAGCGCGTCCGGTGCGGCCTTGTTGCCGATTCCGTGCACATAGAGGACGCGGGGGGCTTCCGTGGTGCCCATCGTTGCCTCCCGACACCGCGGCGACGCCGGTCAAGGACAGTATCGGCCGGGTCCGGGGCGGTCGCCATTCGATGCCGCGCGCACCGCCTTCCCGCCGCACCGCTTCCCTTCGCCCCGGGCCCCTCCGCCGGCGCGGTCGCCTCAGTCGCCCCGTCCGCCGAGGGCGATGTCGTCGTACGACTCCAGCCGCCGCCAGCGCAGTTGCGGATCGCGGGCGAGCGGCATCAGGTCGGCGCCGGGCAGCGGCCCCAGTTCGAGACCGGTCAGCTCGGCGATGTCGGAGACCGGCACCTGGAAGGTCCGGAACGGCCCCAGCGGCGGCGGCTCGCCCGGCCGGGCCCCGGCGAACGCCCGGTCGGCGTCCCGGGTGAGGTCGGGGCTCTGGTCGAGGAGGTACGCCGTCGAGGCCAGCGCCCCGGACTGGACGAAGGCCGCCACCTTCCAGAACCGCAGGGGGACCTGGATGCCCGGGTAGGGCGGATCGGAGTCGTGGAGCACCGGCCCGGTGAAGACGCTCAGCCTCCGGTCGAACCGCGCCGCGTGGTCGAGCAGATGGTTCTCCAGACCCTGCCACAACTCCTTGCCCTGGTTGAAGAGGTCCATCTGCGGGGCGGCGTTGGTGAAGTGGAAGCTGTCCGAGTTGGCCTGTTCGGCCTCCCCCTCCCGCCCCACACGGGATCGAGCCGGCGCACCAGATGGCCCCGGTCCAGCCGGTTGTTCGCGTAGATCTCCTTGCCCGCCTGCGCGGATCCCGGCAGCCGGGGGTCGAGCCGCCAGTCGTCGCCGCGCGGCACGTCCTCCTGGGGCAGGGAGCCGTCGATGCAGACCCCGGTGGCGGCGGCCAGCCGCCGGTCGGGCCGGTGCACGACGGTGAAATGGGTGTACGGCAGGACCACGGTCCCGACGCCGGGGTCGGCGGGCACCGGCAGCGGCACGGGCGTGCCGAGGAAGTGCTCGTCGTACCCCTGCCGGTCGCCCAGGGACCGCGCGGCGGCCGCGTCGGGCGCCGGGGCGGGGGAATCGTCCGATGGGCTCATGTCCGGCCCCTACCACCGGGCAGTCCGCGCGCGCCGGGGGCACGGGGGACGCCACTCCGATGCCCCCCCGGGGACCATCCGGCGGAGCGGGCCCGTTCGGGGGGTTGCCCGCGGGCCGGCGGTTGGGACGGCGCCGGTCCATGGAACGGATGGAACGCGGCGGGGCGGGCCCGCCGCTCCCCCGCCCGGGGTCCTCCCCGCCCCCTCGCACCCCCGGTACGGGCCCCGCCGCACCACCGACACCCTACGGAGCTGCCATGGCCACCGGCCGATCCCTGCACATCGGACTCAACAGCGTCGACCCGGCCCGGTACGGAGGCTGGGACGGCCGGCTGGTGGCCTGCGAGAACGACGCCCGGGACATGGCCCGGATCGCCCGTGCCGCCGGATTCGAGGACACGGTGGTGCTCACCGCCGACGGCACGGTGGAGAACGTCGCCGCCGAACTGGGCCGGGCGGCCCGGGCGCTGGACCCCGGCGACATCTTCCTCCTCACCTGCTCGGGCCACGGCGGCCGGCTCCCGGACACCGGCAGGGACCTGGAGGACGACCTGCTCGACGAGACCCTGGTCCTCTACGACCGGGAGTTCCTCGACGACGAGCTGGACCGGGAGTTCTCGTACTTCGCCGACGGTGTACGGATCCCGACGTTCCTCGACTGCTGCCACAGCGGGACCGCCATCGAGCTGCCCGCCGACACGGGCGGTCCCTCGCCCCGGCTGATGCCGCCGGACCGGCAGCGGGAGGTCTTCGAGCGGGACCGGGAGCTGTACGACGGGATCCGGCGGGACCTGGCCGAGTCCGGCGGGCGGCAGGACGCGAGCGCCCTGCTGATCTCCGCCTGCCAGGACCACCAGGTCGCCTCCGACGGGCCGGTCAACGGGAAGTTCACCGGGACCCTGCTGGAGGTCTGGGGCGACGGCGCCTTCGACGACGGCGGGTACCAGGCCTTCCACCAGGCGATCCTGCGCCGCACGCCCCGGGACCAGAGCCCGAACCTGTTCACGTCGGGACAGGTCGGCGAGGACTTCCTGGGGCAGCGCCCGTTCACCGTCCGAACCGTTCCCGCCGGCCCGCCTGATCCCCCTTCCCGGGGTCCGCCGCCCCTCCGTCGGCCCTCCATCGCCCGGCGGCCGCCGTACGGAACATTGCCTGCGTATTGCGGCAGTGTGGAGATACCGCCCGCCACGTTCCATGTTCGATTTTTCGGTCGTTACGGTGCTGGGCGGCACAGTCCCGGACGGTCCGGGAGCGTCCGCCGGGCCGGTTCCGGTGGCGGACGTGTGCGCCAGGTCCCGCCTGCCCGCCCTCCCCCGGGCCAGGCGGGCGGACAACGCACGGAGGAAACGCATGAGCCAGCCCCTCGACGAGGTGGCCGCCGGTCACACGCCCGACGAGCCCGCCGCCGACGCCCGTCCCGGCTGGTCGTTCGAGACCCGGCAGCTGCACGCCGGCGCCGCGCCCGACCCGGCCACCGGGGCCCGCGCGGTGCCCATCTACCAGACGACGTCCTTCGTCTTCCGGGACACCCAGCACGCAGCGGACCTGTTCTCGCTGGCCGAGCCCGGCCATATCTACACCCGGATCCACAACCCGACCACGGACGTCCTGGAGCAGCGGGTCGCCGCCCTGGAGCAGGGCGTGGCCGCGGTCGCGCTGAGTTCCGGGCAGGCGGCGGAGACCCTGGCCATCCTGACCCTGGCCGGCGCGGGCGACCACATCGTCTCCAGCACCTCGCTCTACGGCGGTACGTACAACCTCTTCCGCCACACCCTGCCGAGGCTCGGCATCGAGGTCTCCTTCGTCGACGACCCCGACGACCTGGACGCCTGGCGGGCCGCCGTCCGGCCCACCACCAAGGCGTTCTTCGCGGAGACGCTGGGCAACCCGCGCGGCAACGTCCTCGATGTCGCCGGGGTCGCCGACACCGCGCACGCCGCCGGCGTACCGCTGATCGTCGACAACACGGTGCCGACGCCGTACCTGCTGCGTCCGATCGAGCACGGCGCGGACATCGTGGTGCACTCGGCGACCAAGTTCCTCGGCGGGCACGGCACCACGATCGGCGGCGTGGTGGTGGACGCCGGGTCCTTCGACTTCGGCGCGCACCCCGAGCGCTTCCCCGACTTCACCGAGCCCGACCCCAGCTACCACGGGCTGCGCTACTGGCCCGACCTGGGCGCGGGCGCGTTCGCCGTGAAGCTGCGGGTGCAGCTGCTGCGGGACATCGGCCCGGCCCTCGCCCCGCACTCGGCCTTCCTGCTGCTCCAGGGGATCGAGACGCTGAGCCTGCGGATGGAGCGCCACTCCGCCAACGCCCTCGCGCTGGCGCGGTGGCTGAGCGAGCGCGACGAGGTGGCGGCCGTGCACTACCCGGGGCTGCCGGGCAACCGCTGGTACGAGGCGGCCCGGCGCTATCTGCCGCAGGGGGCGGGCGCGGTGCTCTCCTTCGAGCTGCGGGACGGGGTGGAGGCGGGGCGGCGGTTCGTGGACGGCGTGGAGCTGTTCAGCCATCTCGCCAACATCGGCGACGTCCGGAGTCTGATCATCCACCCGGCGTCCACCACCCACAGCCAGCTCACCCCGGAGCAGCTGGTGGCGACCGGCACCACGCCGGGTCTGGTGCGGCTCTCGGCCGGCATCGAGAATCTGACGGACCTCACCGCCGACCTGGAGGCGGGGTTCCGGGCCGCGAAGGGCGCGTCCTGAACACGGTGCCCGGCGCACGGCTCCCCGTGGCCGCCCCGCCGCCCGCCTCGGGGGCCTGGCAGGAGGGGGACCCGGCCGGCCGCCGCCGCTGGGTCCGCCTCCCGGCGCCCCTGCCGCTGGAGGCGGGCGGGGCGCTCCCGGACGTGAGGATCGCCTACGAGACCTGGGGGCGGCCCGCCCCGGACGGTTCCAACGCGGTCCTCGTGCTGCACGCGCTCACCGGCGACAGCCATGTCGCCGGTCCTGCCGGGCCCGGCCACCCCACCACCGGCTGGTGGGACGCCCTGGTCGGGCCCGGCCGGGCGCTCGACACCGACCGCTGGTTCGTGGTCGCCCCCAATGTGCTGGGCGGCTGCCAGGGCAGCACCGGCCCGGCCTCGTACCGGGAGTACGGAGAGGACGGAGAGTACGGAGAGGACGCAGAGAATCCGGCGGGCCCGGCCGGTCGGGACGATCGGGGTGGTCGGGGTGGTTCCACAGCCCGCTGGGGCGGCGCGTTCCCCTTCCTGACCACCCGTGACCAGGTCGAGGCCGAGGCCGCCGTCGCCGATCACCTGGGGATCGGGCGGTGGGCGCTGGTCCTCGGCGGCTCCATGGGCGGCATGCGGGCCCTGGAGTGGGCGGTGGGCCGGCCGGAGCGGTGCGCCGCGCTCCTGGTGCTCGCGAGTACGGCGGAGGCCAGCGCCGAACAGATCGCCTGGGCCGGGGTGCAGCTGCACGCGATCCGCGCGGATCCCCGGTGGCGCGGCGGCGACTACCACGAAGCGGGCCCCGGCGGGGGCCCGCACCGGGGGCTGGGCACGGCCCGCCGGCTCGCCCATGTCACCTACCGCAGCGAGGCCGAACTCGCCTCCCGCTTCGGCCGCGCGCCCCAGGACACCGAGCACCCGTGGCGCGGCGGCCGCTACCGGGTGGAGTCGTATCTCGACCACCACGCCGACAAGCTGGCCCGCCGGTTCGACGCGGGCAGCTATGTGGTCCTGACCGAGGCCATGAACAGCCATGACATCGGCCGGGGCCGCGGGGGTACGGAGAGCGCGCTGCGCCGGGTACGGGCCAGGACCCTGGTCGCCGGGGTCGACTCCGACCGGCTCTACCCCCTGGCGCAGCAGCGCAGGCTGGCCGACGGCATCCCGGGCGCCGACCGGCTGCGGACGATCGAGTCGCCGTACGGCCACGACGGCTTCCTCATCGAGACGGAGCAGGTCGCCGCGCTGGTGCGCGAGCTGACGGGCTGACGCCCCGGCAGGGGTCCGCGCCCGCGCGCCGGTACGACTTCCGTACCGGCGCGCGGGCCTTTTTTCCGGCGGTGACGGGTGGCCGGCGCGGGGACCGTCGAGTTTTCCCGCCCATCACCGTGAAGTCCCGGTGAATATCCCGCCGCCATTACCGCGTGATATCTCTCTGACCTGACCGGACGCCCTCCATATGCCCATCGGAAAAATGATCAATGGGCTGACCGAAACAACCTCTTGACCCTGGACCGTGGCGAGAACAAGACTCCGAGGGGCACGCAGGCACCGGGATCCACTGCACACGCGTATGCCGAAGGCCCGGCGATACCGATATCGCACGGGGTGTGCGACGGGGGAAAGACGGCGAGCACCGCCGAGTCACGCACATTTTTCGTGCGACGGCTGGACGCACTCTCTTCACCTCCCCTCCCCAACTCTCCTGGTGCGCGAAGGGAATGGAGGGGGAATGCCTGTGCACATGGGCCATCCCGGCGTTTACATCGAAGAGCTTCCCAGCACCGTCCGGACCATCGCCCCGGTCACCACGTCGGTGACCGCGTTCGTGGGGCACACCCGCCGTGGTCCGCTCAATCAGCCCGTGCGCATCACCGGTTTCGCCGAATTCGAGCGCCGTTTCGGCGGACTGACCGCCGGCGCCCCCGTCGGTCACGCCGTGCACCAGTTCTTCGGCAACGGCGGCGGCGTGGCGGTCGTCGTCCGGGTGGCCCGGGCGGGCACCGGCGAGGAGGCGTGCGTCGCCCTGGAGTCCACCGAGGGGCACAGCGCCTGTCCCGTTCTGGAGATCCGGGCCAAGGAGCCGGGCGGCTGGGGGTCGGGGCTGCGGGTCGTCGTCGACCAGGACACGCCCGCGCCCGACGCGACCTTCAACCTCCAGGTCCTGGACCCGCGTTCGGGTGCCCGCGAGGCGTTCACCGGGCTCTCCATGGACCGCGGCCACGACCGTTTCGTCGAGGGCGTCGTGAACGCCGGATCCGCGCTGGTCCGGGCGAAGGCGCTGGCCGAGGACCGGCCGGACCCCTCCGGGACCGTCTCCCGGCCCTTCGCCGACCGGCTGCCGGACCTCGCCGTGGACCTCCAGGTCAAGATCGGTGCGGTGGAGCGGGAGTTCACCCTGTACCGGCCCGGCGCGGACGGCGAGGCTCCGACCGATGTCACCGGGCTCGCCCTGCTGCTCGAACGGAAGCTGCGGGCCCTGCCCGACGCCCCCGGCAAGCACACCTACGCCGGGGTCAGGGTCATCCCCTTCGGCCGCCGCCTCCAGGTCGTCGCCGGCTCCACCGACCCCGGCGACGTGGTGCGGTTCATCGGCGAGGCCGCCAACGACCTCGGCCTGGAGACCTCCGTCAACCCGCCGGTCTTCCCGCTGAGCGGCGGCCGCGACGGCGAGGCCCCGGGCCCGCGCGACCTCATCGGCAGCGAGGCGGAGAAGACCGGCATCCAGGCCCTGCGCGACGTGCCCGACGTCAATCTGCTCTCCCTGCCCGAACTCGCGGGCTACGACTCCACCGAGGACATGGTCACCGTGATCTCGGCCGCCGACAGGCTCTGCCGGGACCAGCGGATCTTCCAGCTGGTGGACGCCCCGGCGGCCTGGACGAGCGTGGACGCGGCCCGGGCCGGGATCGGCGCCTTCGACCCCGTACGCAGCGATCATGCCGCGATCTACTTCCCGCAGCTGCGGCTCACCGACCCGCTCACCGGACGGCTGGGCTCCTTCCCGCCCTCCGGCGCCATCGCCGGGGTCATCGCCCGGACCGACGGCGAACGCGGGGTGTGGAAGGCCCCGGCCGGGACCGACGCCCGGCTCGCGGGCACGCACTCGCTCGCCGTGCCCCTCACCGACCGGGAGAACGGGCTGCTCAACCCGCTGGGCCTGAACTGCCTGCGGGCCTTCCCGGTCGCGGGCCCCCTGGTGTGGGGCACGCGCACCCTGGCCGGCGCGGACGCGCTGGACGGCGAGTGGCGCTGGGTGCCGGTCCGCCGGCTCGCGCTGCACATCGAGGAGAGCGTGTACCGGGGGCTGCGCTGGGTGGTCTTCGAACCCAACGGGGAACAGCTCTGGCAGCAGATCCGGCTCAACGCCTCCGCCTATCTCAACGATCTCTTCCGGCAGGGCGCGTTCAAGGGCACCACGCCCCGCGAGGCGTACTTCGTCAAGTGCGACAAGGACACCACGACCCCGTCCGACATCGAACGCGGAATCGTGAATGTGGTGATCGGTTTCGCCCCGGTGAAGCCCGCCGAGTTCGTGATCGTGAAGATTCAGCAGATCGCCGGTGACCTCGCCCTCTGACGATCCGGAGCGCCCCGGCGCACACGGCGGGAACCACCGGTAGCCACCGAGGACTTCCCCGAACTCCAGAACTTCCCAGGACTTCCCAGGACCTCTAAGGACATGGACACCGATGGCTGAGTTCCAGGTCAACGCCCACCGATTCGACCCGTACAAGAATTTCAAGTTCCTGGTTCTGTGGGACGGTCGGACGGTCGCGGGCATCAGCAAGATCAGTCCCTTGAAGCGGACCACCGAGGTCGTCAAGCACCGCCACGGCGGCGACCCCAGTTCCCCCCGGAAATCCCCGGGCCGCTCGGAATTCGAAGGGGTGACACTCGAACGCGGGGTCACCCACGACCCGGAGTTCGACCGCTGGGCCAACAAGGTCTGGCAGGTCGGGGCGGGGCTCGGCGCGGAGGTCTCGCTGCGCGACTTCCGCAAGGACATCGTCATCCAGGTGCTCAACGAGGCCGGCCAGGTGGCGGTCTCCCACAAGCTCTACCGGGCCTGGGTGAGCGAGTACCAGGTCCTCGGCGAGCTGGACGCCAACGCCAACGCCGTCGCCATCCAGAGCGTCAAGCTGGAGTGCGAGGGCTGGGAACGCGACTACGAGACGGAGGAGCCCACCGAGCCCTCGTTCACCCACCCGGCCTGAACGGCGCCACGTACGGACAGGGGGGTGAGCGATGACAGCGACGGGACCCGCCGAGCTGCTGGCCGTCTGGGAGGCCGGGCTCGCCCGGCCCGCCGGGGACCGCTCCCGGCTGCTCCACCGGGCCGCCCGGCCCGCGGCGGGCGAGGGCGAACTGCTCGCGCTGACCGCCGGGGAGCGCGAGGCCGACCTGTACGCCCTGCGCCGTGCGCTCTTCGGCGAGCGGATGCAGATCCGGGTGGCGTGCGCGGGGTGCGGCGAGGAGATGGAGTTTGACCTCGACGCCGCCCCGCCGGGCGCGGACACCCCCGTACCCGAGGGGCCGCTGCGGGTGACGGAGGGCACCTGGAGCGTGGAGTTCCGGCTGCCCACCGTCGCCGACGTCCTGGCGGCGGCCTCCGCGCCCGACCGGGAGACGGCCCGCGAACGGCTGCTGGAGCGCTGCGCGGTCACGGCGGCGCACGACGGGACGCCCGTCCCGGCGGCAGGGCTGGCGCGGCTGCTGCCCGACACGGTACGGCGGCGGATCGCGCGGGCCGCCGAGGAGGCCGACCCGGCGGCGGCGACGACCCTGGACGTCCGCTGCCCCGAGTGCTCCGCGAGCACTCCCGCCGAGCTGGACATCGCCTCCTTCCTCTGGACCGAGGTGGACCACTGGGCACGGGACCTGCTGCTCGACGTCCATCTCCTCGCCACCGCCTACGGGTGGAGCGAGCCGGAGATCCTGGCGCTCAGCCCGCTGCGGCGGCGCTACTACCTGGAGCTGTGCGCTGATGTCTGACCACTTCGACCGGCTGCTCGCCCGGTACGCGCCCGACGGCCCGGCGCCCGGGACGCCCCTGGCACGGCCCCGGCTGCCCGGTCCGTTCGAACGGGTGGAGGCGGTACGGAGCGCTCCGCCCGAGCCCGGGGAGCCCGCGCCGCTGCTGCCGACGGCGCCCGCGCCCGTACCCGTACGGGAGGTCCCGCCACGGCCCGCGCCCGGTTCGCCACCCGAGCGGAAGTCCGTCGTCCGGTCCGTTCCCGGGCCGTCCGCGCCGGAGGGGCTCCCGCCGGCCCCGGCACGGGACGCGGGGCCGCGGCCGGGTCCGGTGCCGCCGGTGGCGCCGGGACCCCGGCCGTCCGGGGGGCGCCGCCGCACCGCGGACCGGCGTCCGCCCGCCCCGGCGGCGGGCCCGGCGCACCACCCGGTCGCCGCACCGGACGCACCCGCCACTCCCGTGCGTCCACCGGCCGTGGCCCGCGCCCCGGGAGCCGGGGAACGGGGTGTGCGGGCGGCGGCGCTCCCCGGCGTCGGCCGCCGGGTGCCGAGACCGCCCGTGCCCGAGCGGGTGGTGCGGGTGGAAATCGGCCGGCTGGAAGTGAGCGCGGCCCCGCCGCCCGCCGCGTCGCCCGCCGGCGCCCGGCCCACTCCGGCCGGACGCCGGGCCCCGGCCGTGAGCCTCGAACGCTATCTCGCCCGCGGAAAGGAGGAGTGAGGAGGTGAGCAACTCCCTCGCCATCGCGACCGTCACCCAGGCCCTCGCGCTGCTGATCGAGAGCAACATCGGCCCCGAGACGGACATCGCCGTCAAGGTCGTCACCCGCAGGCCGCCCGCGGACCCGCCGGTCGAACCCACCGTCAACGTCTTCCTCTACCAGGTCGCCCCGAACCCCTCGATGCGCCATCACGACCTGCCCACGCGGGCGTCGGACGGCACCCTGCTCAAGCGCCCCGCGGCGCCGCTGGACCTGCACTACCTGATCAGCGCCTACGGGGAGGAGGCGGAACTGGTGGGCCAGCGGCTCCTGGGGAGCGTGGTGCGGACGCTGCACGAGATCCCCGTCCTCCCCCGGGACGTGATCGAACGGGCGGCGGAGCGCCCGCATCTGGCGGGCAGCGATCTCGCCCTCTCGCCGCAGCGGGTCCGGTTCACGCCCACGGTGATGGACATCGACGAGACGTCCAAGCTCTGGGGAATGCTCCATCAGACGCCCTACACGCTCTCCGTCGCGTATCAGGCCACGCTGGTCCTCATCGAGGGCCGGGAGCTGCCCGCGCCGGGGGTGCCGGTCCACGAACGGACGGTACGGGCGCTTCCGTTCGGTGCGCCGGGGGCCCCGGAGCCGCCGGGCGCCGGTGAGGACCCGCCCGCCGAGCCCCAGCCTCCGGAGGGGGCGGCGACGGCCGCGGAGGAGTCACCCCAGCGGCGGGTGCCCGCGCGGAAGCCGGCGGGCCGCCGGGCCCGTTCCTCCCGTACGTCACCGAGGTCCACCGGGCCGGACAGCGGGAAGGGCTGAGGCGCGTGCGGGGGACGGGGGGTGCGGACGAGGGGGCGCGGGCGCTGGCGGCGGCGGTGGCGGAGGTGCTGGCCCGGGTGGACGCGCACGCGGAGCGGGCCACGCCCGGGGTGCCCGGCCCGGATCCCGTTCCTGTTTCGCGTTCTGATTCCGTTTCTGATTCCGTTTGTGGCTCCGTTTCTGACTTCGTTTCTGATTCTCGTTCGGGCGGAACACCGGATCCCTCTGTGCCGTCGCCGCCGGCTCCCCCTCTCCCTCCCCCTCCCGCGGCGCTGACGGCGCTCGCCGACTGCTTCGGGCTCACCCGGTTCGAGCGGGAGGTCGTCCTGTTGTGCGCCGCCGTCGAACTGGACCCGACGACGGCCGCCCGGTGCGCGGCGGCGAGCGGCGACCCGGGCCGCGCGTACCCGACCTTCTCGCTGGCGCTCGCCGCCCTCGGGGAACCCCACTGGAGCGCGCTGACCCCGGTCGCGCCGCTGCGCCGCTGGCGGCTGGTCGAACCGGCCGACGAGTCCCCGCTGACGACCTCCCGGCTCCGGCTGGACGAACGCATCCTCCACTTCCTGCTGGACTCGCCCTATCTGGACGCGCGGCTGCACGGGATGCTGCGCCGTACCCCCGTACCGGAGTCCCTGCCCCCGTCGTACGGGAAGGCGGCGGACCGGGTGGCGGCGGGGTGGTCGGCCCCGGCCCCGTACGCCCCGCTCCGGGTGGAACTGGTCGGCGGGGACCCCCGGTCCCGGGCCGACATCGCGGCCGAGGCCGCGAGGCGGAGCGGATTGGGCCTGTACACGATGGCCGCCGACGACATCCCCGCCGACCCCGCGGACCGCGACCGGCTGGCCCGGCTCTGGCAGCGGGAGGCGGTGCTGCTGCCCGCCGCGCTGCTGCTGGAGGTCGGCGACCCGGACCGGGAACGGGCCGCCGCCACCGAGGCGTTCATCGAGAGCGCGGCCGTGCCCCTGGCCGTCTCCGGCGCCGGCCCCCGGCGCACCGAGCACCCGCGCGGCGAGCGGGTGACCGTGCCCGTCCTGGACGAGGACGAGCAGCGGGAGCTGTGGGCGGCGGCGTTCGCCGGGATGCCCCAGGTCTCCGCCGGCGATCTGCGCTCCCTGGCCGCGCAGTTCTCCCTGCCGCCGCATCTGATCCGCTCGGCGGGGGCGGCCGCCGCCCGCGACCCGTCCGGCGGCCCCGGCGCGGCCACCGCCGCCTGGCGGGCCGGGCTCGCCGAGGCGCGGGTGGGCATGGACGAGCTGGGCCGCCGGGTGGAGCCCCGGGCCGGCTGGGACGACCTCGTCCTGCCGGAGCGGCAGGTGCGGACCCTGCGCGAGATCGTCGCCCATGTGCGGCAGCGCCCGACCGTCCACGAGGAGTGGGGCTTCGCGGCGACGCTGCGCAGCGGTCTGGGCGTCACCGCGCTCTTCGCCGGCGGCTCGGGCACGGGCAAGACCCTCGCCGCCGAGGTGATGGCGCGGGAACTGGGGCTCGATCTCTTCGTCGTCGATCTCTCGCAGGTGGTCAGCAAGTACATCGGGGAGACCGAGAAGAACCTGCGGCGGGTCTTCGACGCGGCCGAACGCGGCGGGGCGCTGCTCCTGTTCGACGAGGCCGACGCCCTGTTCGGCAAGCGCAGCGAGGTCAAGGACAGCCATGACCGGTACGCGAATCTGGAGGTCAGCTATCTGCTGATGCGGATGGAGGCGTACCGGGGTCTCGCGGTGCTGACGACCAATATGAAGCAGGCGCTGGACAGCGCGTTCCTGCGGCGGATCCGTTTCGTCGTCGACTTCCCCTTCCCCGGCGAGAGCGAACGCGCCGAGATCTGGCGGCGGGTGCTGCCCGCGCGGGCGCCGCTGAAGGACGTCGACTGCGCCCTGCTGGCCCGGCTGACGGTAGCGGGCGGTTCGATCCGCAATATCGCGCTCTCCGGCGCGTTCCTCGCCGCCGAGGAGGGGGACCGGCTCGGGATGCGGCATCTGCTGGCGGCCGCGCGGACCGAATATCTCAAGCTGGACCGCTCCCTGACACCGTCGGAGGTGCACGGATGGGTCTGAACGAGGCGGCCCGTACGGTACGGGTGGACATCGGCGAGCTGGTCCTGACCGGGTTCGACGGGGTGGACCCGGAGCGGGTGTCCGCCGCGTTCCACACGGAGCTGACCCGGCTGGTACGGGCCGGGGGCGTGCCGCTCGCCGCCGGGGGCGACCGGGCCCTCGCCGCGCTGGGCGGGCTGCCGCGGCTGCCGGCGACCGTCTCGGCGACCCGCCTCGGCGAGGCCCTGGCGCGTGCGGTGCACACCGGTCTCTCGGGCGGGGGTGAACCGCTGTGACCACGCACTCCCCCGCGCAGGACGGCCGCGCCCCCGACCGGGCCCGCGGGAAGAAGCGCCCGTCCCGTGCCGCGCTCCCGGAGCCCCGCCGCATCGTGTCGGGCGCGGGCCAGCCCCTCGACCCGGGCGTCCGCCGCGACCTGGAGGAACGCCTCGGCCACGACCTGGGCCGGGTCCGCCTGCACACGGACCGCGACGCGGGCGCCCTGACCGCCCTCCTCGGCGCGGACGCGGTCGCCGTGGGCCAGGACATCCTCTTCCGCGAGGGCGCCTACGTCCCCGGCACCGCCGCCGGCCACCGTCTCCTCGCCCATGAACTCCTGCACACCCTCCAGAACCCGGACGGCCTGGGCACCCTCCGCGCGGGCCGCGACCCGGGCGCGGTGAGCCTCGCCCACCAGCCCGTCGAACGCGAGGCGGAATCGACGGCCCGCGCGCTGACCGAGCAGGACGCCCCCGGGGCGTCGACGTCGGTGGAACCGGGCCACGCCACTCCGGGCTGGCTCCGCTACGCGACGGTGGACGCGGACCGGGCCCGCCTGGAGGCGGTGGATCCGGCGACGCTGGTGGACCGGCTCGCGAACGATGTCCTGCGGTCGTTGCGCGGCGACCCCACCGATTCATCGGGCCGGGTACGGCTCCACCTGGGGCGGATGTCCCCCGATCTCCAGGATCTGGTGCTGGACCGGCTGGAGATCAGGCTGCCGGCCCCGGAGCACGACCGGCTGGTGCGGCTGGCGGAGGAAACCGACCCGGACTCCCTGCCGTTCGAGGCATCGACGACCCCGCACGCGCTGCCCGACGCCCTTGAGGAGATCGAGCGGGAACACGAGAGCGACGAAGCCGCCTGGCGGGCACGGCTGGAGAACGCGGAACGGGTCGAGGACGAGCGCGTCGCGGCGGCCCGGCGCCGCCCCGCGGTCGATCCGCGGACGGCCGAGGGATCCGGCGGGGCGGCGGGAGAGCCGGGACGGTCAGGCTCCGGCGGGGCCTCGGCACAGGGAAGCACGGGCGCCACGCGGGAGTCGACCGCCTCCGCCGCAGGGGCAGCGGAGGCGAAACCCCTGGAGCGGGAGGAGCCCGCACAGGCGGCGGAGGAGAAGGGCAGCGCACAGGACGGGAAGACCGCCACCGGCCAGGAGCAGGAGGGCGAGCGGAAGGAGGCGGCCGACACCGCCGAACCCCAGCAGGAGGCCGTTCGGCAGGCGGGCACGGCCGTGCGCCGGACCGGCTCGGTCCGGCCGGGACCGGTCGACCGGAGTGCGGCCGAGCAGGACGACACCCGGGCCGGGCCCCCGGCCACGGACCCAGCACCGCCTGTTTCGGGCCCGGAGGACGAGCCGCTGGGCCTTGAGGAGAGCGGTGTCGCAGAAGCCCTGGCCGAACTGGAGGGGTTGCTGGGCGAGGAAGAGGCCGTCGAGCCCGCTCCCGAGGCCGCTTCGTCCCTTCCCCCGAGTACGCTCGATGCCTCGACACCGGCCGCTTCCGCGCCGGGAACGGACCAGGAAGCGGGGCGGAGCAGGGCGACACCACCATCGCCGCCCCGCATGCAGGCCGAGGAGGCCGAGGAGCTGGCATCCTCGCTGGAGGAGGCCGACAGCGAGACGGAGAGGACCGATCCGGAACCGGACGGTGGTCTGGCCACCGACCGCCCCTTGGACCAAGAGGTCGGACCGGACCCCGGGAGCGACGCTGCGGATCGGTCCGCACCGCCTCAGGTGGCGACGGGCGACCGGGAAACGGACGAGGACGCCCGGTCCGGGGAGGCGCAGGACCGGGACCTGGCCTCCGAGACCCGCCGCGCCGGTTCCCCGTCCGGTGCGGAGCCGACCGGGAACGAGGCGACCGGCGGCGCAAGCGCCCCGGGAAAGCTGGCCAGGGCGGACGAGGACGCCCGGGGCCAGGCGACCGGTGCGGCCCCGGGTGGTGGCGGTGCCGGAGGCGGCAGTCCCGCCGGCGGTACGCGGACCCAGGCGCCGGCCAAACCGATTGCTTCGGTGACCCCTGCCCGTGCGTCCGCGCCGCGCGCGCCTTCAGGCGGCGACACCAGTGTCGTTCCCCCTGCCCGTGAGGTCGTCCCCGCAGCTCCGCGGTCGGAGGGTCCACCACGCCACGAGCGGGCGCGGGTCGATGACGACCGCCCTGTGAAGGCCAAGGCCCCGCCACGGGCCAGGACCGGTGGGCGGCCCACCGCAGGGGGCGGCGCGGGTGGACGGCCGACGGCAGCACCCAAGAAGGCGGCGGCCCCGAACGTCGCCGGTGTCCCGCCCGAGGCCGGGCTCGCGGCGGCAGCCGGTCTCCCGCCCCATCTGGCGCTGACGACCCTCAAAGGCGTCGATACGGCGGTCGGCACGACAGCAGGCAAGGAACGCGGGGCGTTGCAGGCGGCACCTCCCGCCATGGAGCGGCCGGTGGGTTCGCCCACGACGGTGCGCGGCGGCCCCCGGCCGGACGCTCCGGGGACGTACACCTCGGAGCAGGTCGGGGAAACCCAGGCGGCACAGGGCAGGACACCCGAGATCACCGGCGAGAAAACCCCGAGCGGAGATCTCCCCGGCGGCCGGATGAAGGAACCGGGCTGGTGGGACATCACCATCGCGGTAGGTGGGGCGCTCGCACGGAAACTGCTGTCCAAACTCCTGCCCCTGGACAAGCTGACGAATTCCATCAGCGGGCTGCCCACCACGGACAAGGGGCTGCAGGGGGCGAAGGTCGGTGACGCGCCCAAACTCCCGCTCACGGAGGACTCGGACCCCCAGCGCACCGACCAGCAGGCTCGGCTCCTCGACGACAGGAGTGCCGAACTCCACACCGCGGGGCGCGACGACGCGGCCCGGCCCATGGGCGAGGATCAGATCTATCCGGACGTGCCCAGGGAGACGCTGACCGCGAAGGTGAGCGGCGGTAAGCGACAGGCCGGTCCGGGCACACGGCCCGCCGGGGCACCGGGCGCGGGCCTGCCACTGGAAGCCGTCTCCGCGGTGGCGGAGCACGAGCAGGGCCCGCAGATCAAGCAGGCCTTCGGACGCGCCCGGCAGAGCATGGCGACCGTGCGCCGTGCGAAGGAGACCAAGGCCCGGCAGGACCGCCGCACCCATGAGCAGAGCGTCCGGCGGGAGGTCACCGCCAACACCAAGGAACAGGCCGACGCCCGGGACCGTGGCCGTGCCGAGATCGTCCGCTCCCGCGGTGGTTGGCGTAAGGAGCAGGACGACAAGCTCGCCGCAGCCGACGGAAAGAAGAGCAAGCAGTTCACCAAGGTCC
The DNA here is from genome assembly GCF_034961445.1 of Streptomyces yaizuensis. NCBI lineage: Bacteria > Bacillati > Actinomycetota > Actinomycetes > Kitasatosporales > Streptomycetaceae > Streptomyces > Streptomyces yaizuensis. Next base: position 691,670 of record NZ_BSBI01000001.1, on the reverse strand, counting down.
GCAAGGACATCACGGATAAACAGGAGAAGACCGACCAGGACGTCGACAAACGCACCAAGGAAGATCAGAAGAAGATCGACGACAAGCGCACCAGCTCGGAACAGGAAGTCGTACAGAAGCGGGACGACGGCAAGAAGGACTCCGGGAACTGGTTCGAGAAGGGCCTGAACTGGATCAAGGAGCAGTTCAACAAACTGAAGAAGGCCATCAAGGATGTCTTCGAGAGGGCCCGCAACCTGGTCAAGGGTGTCATCGAGGAGTTCAAGAAGCAGGTCTTCGCCCTCATCGACACAGCCCGCAAGTGGGTCATCGAGCAGATCAACGAATTCGCCGACATGCTGATCCGGCTCGGCGACGAACTGCTCAAGGACTATCCCGCGCTCCGGGACAAGTGGCGCAGGACCATCAACGGCTACCGCGACGCCGCCGTGCGAAAGGTCAACCAGGCGGCGGACAAGCTCAAGAAGGTCGCGGGAACCCTCATCGACGGGCTCGGCGGAATGCTCCTCGCCGGTCTGGACCTGATGGAGGGCGGCCTGCTGCTCGCGGTCGACATCGCGGAGACCGTGACGGTCAAGTCGCTGGAGATCGGTGCGGCGATCCTCAAAGGGCTGGGCGAGTGGGCCGACATCGCCACCGACATCCTGAGCGACCCCGGCGGCTGGCTGGTCAAGGCGAAGGACGCGGCGGTGACCGGCGCTCGTCAACATCTGTTCACCGAGATCAAGGCAGCGGTCCGGGAGTGGTTCAACCAGAAGCTCCAGCAGCTCATCGGGATTCCGATGGACATGTTCCAGCGATTGATCAAGGGAGGGGTGTCCAAGGAGGAGATGGCCCAGATGGCCTGGGACGAGGCGCTTCCCCAACTTCCCCTGATCATCGGCGAGCTGATCGTGACCAAGGTGGTCGCGAAGCTGATTCCCGGGGCCGGCTGGGTCATGGCCATCATCGACGCCCTCAAGACCGCGTACGAGGCGTTGGGGGCGATCCTGCGGGCGTTCGGGGCATTCATGTCCTTCCTCAAGGCCGTCAAGGGAGGGAACGCGGCCCTGCTGTTCGCGAAGGCCGTGGCCTCGGGTGTGGTCGCGCTGCTGGAGCTGATCTACCAGTGGTTGGTCAGCGGCGTCGGCAAGTACCTCGGGAAGGTGGGGCAGGCCCTGAGGGACCGTGCCGCGCGGCTCGGCGGCAAGGGGACGGACCCCAAGGACCGGACCCCCGACCCGAAGAGGCCCGAGCCCCGCAAGGACCCGAAGGACGACCCGGCCCCCCGGCCCGGGCAGCCGGCCAAGAAGGACGACCGCCCCGCGCCGGCACCGACCCCGGGGCGCAAGCCGACACCGAAGCCCGCACCCGCCAAGGAGAAGCGGGACGACGAGGAGCGCCGCCGGGACGGCCGCTACGTCAATACGGCGGGCCGGGGGCTGACCAACGCGTCCCGCAGCCTGGGGCCCCCGGCCAAACCGGACCGCCGCCCCACCCCGAAGCGCCCCGAGCCGGGCAAACCGACCGGGCGCCGCCCGGAACCGGCCAAGCCCAAAGACTCCCGCCCCGCCTCCCGCCGCCCCGACCGCGACGACAAACACCCCGGCACCAAGGAGTCCCCTCGCCCCAAACCCCGCACCCGCGCTCTGAACCGCGCCCGCCAGGCCGTCAAAGCGGCCCTGGCCAAGGTCCGCCGCGCGATCCGCGCCCTCCGCGGCAAGGCACGCGCACTGCGCGACCGACTCAGGAATCTGGCCCGGCGGCTGAGGGACAAGTGGCGCCGGATGCGGGAACGGATGCGGCGGGATCACCGCCGGGAAGACGAGAGGAGAAGGCGCCGGGAGAAAACGCGCGACCTCAACCTTCCTTCGACACGCTTCCGTGACACTCCCGGTGTACTGCATACCTTGAAGTTCAGCGGGCGGGGTGGGGGAGCAGAACTCAACGTACACAGCTCTGTCATTGACGCCCCACAATTCCTCCGATTCTGGAAAATCGAAATCAACGAAATGCAGGATTCCAAAAAGAAGGAACAACAGAGCAGCTTCCACCGGGCAGCATGGGACGATTATAGGCAAGTTAAAATCATCCAGAGGAGACTCCCGAGGAGAGTCCCGAGGAGCGCAGTTCCTGCCAAATGGCAACTGGATTTCCGGGACCTGCAGGCCAGACTCGACTCTCTCGCGGACAATTTTTCGAATCGAATTTACGGGGAGGGAAAACCTCCCCTCCCTGCGACCATCTTCCCTGCCTTCGCCGACAGGGAGCTGGCGCCGAAAAACAGCAAGGCTCACTACATCAAGGAAAGTACTCGGCGAGGCGAACCATCACACCTCGCCAAGAAGGGAAACCCAAAAGGCTGGGAGGAAATCAAAATCGGCAAGCACTCCGGCCCTCCAGAATATTGGCTGAGAATGCATTTGCTACCAGATCGAATTGGCGGGCTCGCCACCGGATCAAACCTCGTACCAGCCCCTCTGGCAATCAATAACCAATTCCTCCGGGACGTGGAGGACGATGCGGACAAGGCCAGAAAGGACCCAAGCAAGGAAGAGATCATCTGGTACCAGATGAAGGTTGAGTTCCAGCCACCCGGAACCTTGCTTTGGCATGAATATCTCCCCAAAAGAATCGTCTCCAAATGGGGTGGATACTTCGTTAATTCAATCAGAAAATGGGAGGAGAAGCCTGAGTCCCCCAGCCGCACCGCAGACTCAGGAATCATCAGCCTTCCATCCCTAATCCCCAAAGGTGTCACCAACCTGACTAGAGACTCGGCCGAAAAAATTGCGATCGCACTAGGGACAACGGACAGCTTCGGCCGGAAGATCAAAGAGCTTGGACCATTCGGCAGCAAGGCCGATGCGGTCAAAAAGCTAACCATATACGAAACCACAAAGAAGCGCGGGGCGCCAAAACTTCCCGACTTCATCACTGTCACATCAAGGCTACTTCACGACCCGTCGATCGAAATCTAGGGATCACGGAATGACAAATCTGATGGAATTTGAAAGAAGAATCAAAATGACACTCGAATCCCTATCGAAACATCCCTCAATTGAGTGTGAAGTGCTGCGATGCAGTCCCGTAAACGAGGACTTCGGCAGCGCATCCGAAATGCTCCAAGTGATTGGAGCGCTTTGCAATGCAAGATTCCCCGCAGGAACCCGTGAAGTACTCTTCAGATTCGAAGAAGTAGCGGCCCAATGGTCACTCCAGGAGTCCACAGTAAAGCTGTCCGGCGAGTTTCACGTAAAACCACTCCTCTTCGCTGTCACGGCTCCACCTCCTCACATCTCCTGGAAAGAAGCCCCCAAGGATCTCCAGCGACTCCACTCACACTTCCGAGTCATCGATGACACACCCGAAACTGGAGCTGGAATTATGGCGTCCATGCGCATGGGGGAAGATTCTTCAGCTCCGGAGATCTGGATCACGGACGTCTCCCTTGGAACTTACAGGATGAGAATTGACTATGCCGCCTACATGGAAAATCTACTTGTCACCAAAGGGACTTTCGGATGGCATTACCTCTTCACTGAAGCCCCGCTTCGCGAATCACAGTTCAGTTATGTTAGGAGGAATATTCAGACAATGCTTCAAGTTTTTCCACGGATCTTCCCTGGACTCGCCTACGCTCCGCTCCAAGAGCTCTTCGCTGAACGCTTGCGTTAGAAAATCGTCTCCAACCTTTCAGTACCTGAACAGGCATAGGAGTCATGACCCGCTACGCCGACATCCCCCGCCCCATCCGCTCCGGCATCGTCGTCCTCGACCCCGACTCCGGCACCCCCACCCGCGTCATCGTCCTCCAGTTCAACCCCGACACCCTGGAGCGCTCCCTCTCCCCCCAGTCCGCCGGCGACAGCGCCGACTCCGGTGCCGGCGGCGGAGGGGGCGGTGGCGCCGGGAGTGGGGATCGGAACGAGGCGTTGCGGCTCAAGGGGCCCGCGCAGGAGAGCTGGAAGTTCACCGCCGAGATCGACGCCACCGACCAGTTCGAGGTGCCGGCGCCGGACGGGATCCATCCGCAGCTCGCGGTGCTGGAGATGCTGGTGCAGCCGACGACGGCGCAGCTGCGGGAGGCGACCCGGCTCACCAAGAAGGGGAGCATCGAGATCAGCCCGATCGAGATGCCCCTGACCGTGTTCACCTGGGGCAGCAAGCGCGTGATGCCGGTGCGGCTGACCGAGCTGTCCATCAACGAATCCGCGTTCGACATCCAGCTGAACCCGATCCGGGCGTCGCTGAGCATCGGCATGAAGGTGCTGACGGTGAGCGACCTGCCGGCCGGGCACCGGGGGGCGGATCTGTACATGGCGCATCTGGCGCAGAAGGAGCGGCTGGCCGCCGCCGTGCGGGGCGGGCGGCTCGCGGAGTTGGGGCTGGGAAGGGGGTTGCGGGCATGATCGAGCCGTACGAGAGCGCGCTGGACACGGTTCCGGGGGCGCATCCGTATCCGCGGAGCAGCCGGTACCACGAGACGGGGATCGGGGTGCACGTCCTGCCCGACGGGACCCCGGTGCGCTATCTGCGGCGGCGGTTGCTGCCGCCGCTGGAGGCGGACGACGGCGAGGAGGCCGGGCACACGGTGCGGGAGGGCGAGCGGGTCGACCATCTGGGGCAGCGGTATCTCGGGGATCCCGGGCAGTGGTGGCGGATCGCCGACGCCAACCCGGTGCTCGACCCCGGGGAGCTGACCGGCGAGCCGGGCCGGCAGATCCGGGTGCCGGGGCCGGGCGGGTTCCATGCCGGATGAGCCGATCGGGGCGGGGCCCGTCCATCTCACCCTGCACATGGGCGCGCGGCTGGTGCGGCAGGTTTCCCCGGAGGTGATGGAGGCGCTGCTGTCCGCGCAGATCACCAGCACCGCCGGGGAACGCGGCGGCTTCCAGCTGGCGTTCGACCTCACCAAGAGGGGGCTGATCGCGACGCGGCTGCTGCCGGAGGGGTACTTCGACCCGAAGAGCAGGGTGATCGTCACGATCACGGTGCGGGGCACGACGACCGTTCTGCTGGACGGGCTGATCGTGCGCCAGGAGGTGGGCGCCAGCAACCGCCCCGGGCAGACCACGCTGACGGTCACCGGCGAGGATCTGACGCTGCTGATGGATCTGGAGGAGCGGGCGGAGCGCTACCCGAGCCTCGCGCCGTCGCAGCGGGTCGAGCGGATCCTCGCCCGGTACGCCGGCTACGGCATCCGTACGCACATCATCCGCGAGCAGGTGCCGCAGCCGCCCCGGGAGCGGCTGCGCGTGGACTGCCGCACCGGTACGGACCTCCAGTACGTCAACGACCTGGCCCGTGCGAACGGCTACACCTTCTATCTCGTGCCCGGCCCGGTCCCGGGGCACTCCACCGCCTTCTGGGGGCCGGAGCTGCGGCTGGGCCTGCGGCAGCACGCGCTCAACGTCAACATGGACAGCAACTCCACCGTGGACCAGCTGACGTTCGCGTACGACGGCACCGCCCGGGAGGAGCCGCAGGCGCGCGTACAGGACCCGCTCACGCGGGACGCGCGGCTGCTGCCGCAGCCGGACATCGGGCCGCTGCGCCCGCCGCTGGGCCGCCGCGCCACGCCCGCGCTGAAGCGCCGGACGCTCTCCGGCACCGCGAAGAAGGAGCTGGGGCAGGCCCAGGCGGAGGCGCTGGCGCGGGCGGCGACCTCGGCGGACGCCATCTCGGGGTCGGGGTCGCTGGACGTGGCCCGGCACGGCTATGTGCTGCGGCCCCGGGAGCTGGTGGGTGTGCGGGGCTCCGGGGTGACCTACGACGGCGACTACTACGTCAAGTCCGTGACGCACAATCTGCGCCCCGGTTCGTACCAGCAGAACTTCACCCTCTCCCGCGAGGGCCTGATCGCGCGGAGCACGACCGTACGTCCCTAGCAGACGGAAGCGCACGGACGCACACGGACACGTCAGGAGAACACTGGGCATGGCACCGGCGAACAACCGCTTCCTCGGCAAGTTCCGCGGCCGGGTGACGGACAACAGGGACCCGCTGGGGCTCGGCAGGATCACGGCGGAGGTGCCGGACGTCCTGGGCCGGGAGACGTCCACGTGGGCGCTGCCGTGTCTGCCGTTCACCGGGCGGGGCTCCGGGCAGTACGTGGTCCCCGAGATCGGCTCCGGGGTCTGGATCGAGTTCGAGCAGGGCGATCCCAGTTTCCCCGTGTGGACGGGCAGCTGGTACGGGTCGGTGGCCGAACTGCCGTCCGACGCACGGGCCGAGGTTCCCGGTTCGCATCCGGTGGTGGTCGAGACGCCGGGGGGTCACAAGCTGGTGCTGTCGGACCTGCCGGGCGGTACGGGGATCCTGCTGCGCGCCCCGGGCGGCGCGTATGTGCAGATCGACGAGCGGGGCGTGACCATCTCCAACGGCCGGGGCGCCTCGGTGGTGCTCTCCGGTGACGAGGTCGACATCAACAACGGCCGTCTGATCGTGCCGGGTTCCTCATGAACGGGAGTGACAGGGTGTCCGGAAACGTGGTGACCAGTGGTACGGCGATCGCCTGCCCGCACGGCGGCCGTGCGGTGGCCGTCCCGGCCGCCTGGGCGTCGGCGGCGGTGCGGGTCGACGGACGGCCGGTTCTGACCGCCGGCGACGTGCTCGCGGTGAGCGGCTGTCCGCACACCGTGGGCGGGGTGCCGCAGCCTTGTGTGTCGGTCCGCTGGACGCCGGAGGCCGGCGGGGTGCGGAGTGGCGGTTCCCCGGTGGTGCGGGAGCGCACGGCGGGGCTCTGCTACAGCGCCGCGCTGGTTCCGCAGGGGCTGCCGGTGGTGACGGCCGTCGCGGGCCGGGGGGTGACGGGCCGGTGAGGACGCGGCGTACGGACATCGCCTTCCCGTTCCGGATCGACCGCCGGGGCCGTACCGCCGGGGCCGCCTACGACGAGCATGTGCGGGATCTGATCGAACAGTTGCTGTTCACCGCGCCCGGGGAGCGGGTGATGCTGCCGGACTTCGGCTGCGGCCTGCTCGACCTGGTCTTCGCGCCGGGCAGCCCGGAGCTGGCGTCGGCGGTGGAGCTGTCGGTGCTGGCGGCGCTCCAGCGCTGGCTGGGGGAGCTGATCGAGGTGGCGGAGCTGGATGTGGAGAGTTCGGGGGCCGAGGAGAACACCGTGCGGGTGCGGCTGAGCTACACCGTGCGCGCCACCGGCACCCGCCGGGACGAGTCGTTCGCGGGGAGGGGGCCGGCATGAGCGGCGCGGACACGGCGCACGGCGGGCCGGTGTGCCGTACGGACGTCAGGCGCGGGCGGGTCCGGGAGGCCGCCCTGAACGGCGTCGACACGGTCGAGGCCGGGGACGACGGGCTGACGCTGGTGGTCACCTTCCTGGGCAAGGCCCCGGAGGGGCTGGGTCCGGAGCATGTCCGGATCGACGGCGGCCGGCGGATCACCGGGCTGCGGGCGGTGGAGGTGGCCGTCGAGCGGGAGGAGGACCCGGAGCTGGACGACCGGCTGGTGGTCACCCTCGACCGGACCGGGGACACCTCCCGTTACCGGCTCTCCGTGGTGGAGACGGATCCGTACGGGCGGCCGGGTGAGGCGCCGTTCCCCGGGTTCGACCAGCGGTACTTCGCGGCGGGCTTCGTCTTCTCCGCGGAGTGTCCGTCCCCGTTCGACTGCGGGCCGGTCGACGAATGCGGGTGTGCGCCGGACGACGGCTGCGGATCCGGCGGCGGATGTGCGGCGGACAGCGGACACGGACCGGACGGCGGCGGCGCACCGGTCGTGGACTACACGGCGCGCGATTTCGACACCCTGCGCACCCTGCTGCTGGAGCGGCTGGCGCTCACCGCGCCCGGCTGGGTCGAGCGCAACCCCGCGGATCTGGGTGTCACGCTGGTGGATCTGCTGGCGCACACCGGGGATCTGATCTCCTATCAGCAGGACGCGGTGGCCACGGAGGCGTATCTCGACACCGCGCGCCGCAGGGTCTCGGTCCGCCGCCACGCGCGGCTCGTGGACTATCCGATGCACGACGGGGTGAACGCGCGGGCGTTCGTCACCGTCGCGGTGGAGCGGGCGGTGACGCTGGCGGCGGGGTCGTTCCGGTTCGCCGCCGTCGATCCGGTCGGCGCGGGGGGCCCGTTCGCGCGGGAGGTGTCCGAGCCCGGGACCGTGGTGGACGACCGGGAGCTGGGGGCGCTGGCGGAGCGCGGCCCGGTGGAGGTCTTCGAGCCGGTCGCGGCCGAAGAGCCGGCGCTGTGGCCCGCGCACAACACGATCTCCTTCTGGACCTGGGGCGAGGAGGTCTGCGCGCTGCCCCGGGGCGCCACGGCGGCGACCCTGCGGGACGCCTGGGCGGACGAGGCGTGCGAGGAGCGGGCGCTGCGGCTGACGCCGGGCGACCTGCTGCTGATCGAGGAGGTCAGGGGGGCGCGGTCAGGGACGCCCGGCGACGCGGACCCGGCGCACCGGCAGGCCGTCCGGCTCACGTCGGTCACCCCGGCCGTCGACGCTCTCTGCGGGCAGCCGGTGCTGGAGGTGGCCTGGGCGCGGGCGGACGCGCTGCGTTTCCCCGTGGTCCTCGCCGTACGGGGCGGCCCGCGCTGCGAGCCGGTGCCGGACGTGAGCGTGGCCCGGGGCAATGTCGTCCTGGTGGACCACGGCCGTTCGCTGACGTTCTGCTGCGGCGGGCCGGAAACCGTGCCCGTGCCGCCGGAACCCGCCGTACCGGGCTCCTGCGACCCCTGTGGTCCCGGCTGCCCCGGTGAGGACCGGGGGAACGCCCCGGGCGCGCTGCTCGCGGCCCGGATCGCGCAGACGGAGAGCGGGCGGCTGCTGACCGGGCCGCAGCTGCGGGAGTTGTTCGCGGCGGTGGGCGAGGAGGCGGTGGTACGTTCCGGCCTGCGGCTGGAACTGGTCGCCCCGGATGTCGAGCGGGTGCTGCCGGGGACCGCGTACGAGCAGGCCGAGCGGGTACGGACGCTGCTGGCGCAGTCGGTGTATCCGGGGATCGCGCCCCGGCTGCGGCCCGTGCTGGCGCGTTTCCCGGTGGTGCAGGCGGTGCCGTTCCCCCGGCCGGGTGATGTGGCGGCGGGGCAGGCCGAGCGGCTGGCGGGGATCCCGGGACGGGTCCGGGAGCGGCTGGTGGAGCTGTGGCGCAGTGCCCGGGACGGCGACGGGTTGGCGGAGGAGGAGATCGAGGAGCTGGCGGTCCTGTTCGGTCTGGGGCTGCTGGAGCGGATCGGGCTGCGGCGGCATCCGGTGCGGGCGCTGCGGGAGTTGCTGCACCGCTCCGGGCGGCTGCTGGCGGCCGGAACACGTCGGCTGGAAGTGCTGCGGGCGCGGGCGCTGGCGGGCACGGTCCTGGACGCGTCGGTGGCCTGGGAGATCGAGCGGAGCTGGGGCGCGCGGTACGCGGCCGGGCTGGATCCGGACGATCCGGTGCTGCGTGGTCCGGCGGCGGCGGCCGTGGGACAGGATCCGCGGGAGGCGCTGCCGGCGGTGACGGCCGTCTCCGCGGACGGCGGCCCTCGCTGGACGCCCCGGCGGGATCTGCTGGACTCCGGGCCGCGCGACGCGCACCTGGTCGGGGAGCTGACGGACGACGGGCGGCTGGCGCTGCGGTTCGGGGACGGGCGGTACGGGGCACGCCCGGCGCCCGGGTCGCGGCTGGAGCTGCGGTACCGGATCGGCGGCGGCACGGCGGGGAACGTGGGCGCCGAGTCCATCACGCACCTGGTGGTGTGCCGGACGGACCCACAGCACGTACAGCGCGGGGAGTGCGGTCCGCCGCCAGTGTCGGCGGTGCGCAATCCGCTGCCCGCGGTGGGCGGTACGGAGCCGGAGACCCTGGACGCGGTGCGCCGGGCGGCCCCGCTGGAGCCCCGGCGGACCCGGCTGCGGGCGGTCACCGCGGCGGACTACGCGAAGCTGGCCGGGCGGGTGCCGGGGGTGCGGCGGGCCGCGGCCGAACTGCGCTGGACCGGTTCGGCGCGGGAGGCGCATGTCGCGGTGGACGCGGCGGGCACCGCCGATCCGCCGGCCCGGCTGCTGGACGCGGTGGCGTACGCGCTGGAGCGGTACCGCAGGATCGGCCACGAGGTGGTGGTCGCTCCGGCCCGGAGCGTGCCGCTGGACGTGGCGCTGTCGGTGTGCGCGGCGCCGGGGCACCAGCACGGGCGGATCCTCGCCGAGCTGTACCGGCTGCTGGGCGCCGGGCGGCTGCCCGGTGGGCGGATCGGGTTCTTCCACCCGGACGCGCTGGAGTTCGGGGAGCCGGTGCGGCTGAGCCGGCTGGTGGCGGTCGCCGCGGCGGTGCGGGGCGTGGTGGATGTCCGGGTGACCCGGCTGGCGCGGCTCTTCGAGCCGGAGCCCCGGGGCGGGGCGGCGCTCGCGTCGGGTGTGCTGCGGATCGGCCCGCTGGAGGTCGCGCGGTGCGACAACGACCCGGATCGGCCCGGGAACGGCCGCCTGTCGATCGAGCTGAGCGGAGGTGCCCGATGAGCGGGTTCACCGAGGAGGGCCGCGACCCCGGCTACGGCTGCGACGGCGGTTGCGACGGTGGCGGCTGCGGCTGCGACGGCGGTGGTGGCGGGCACGACGAGAGCCGGGCGCCCGCGGGCCTGTACAACCCGCCGGGGCGTACGGCGCTGGAGTACCGCGTCGGCACCCACGGGTCGTTCCTGGCGGCGATGGTGGACCGGCTGGCGTCCCCCGCGTACCCGGCGCTGGAGCGGCTGACCGTCCGCACCCCCGAGGACCCGGCGATCGCGCTGCTGGACGCCTGGGCGGTGGTCGGCGACCTGCTCACGTTCCACGCGGAGCGGATCGCCGACGAGGGGTATCTGCGGACGGCGAAGGAGCGGCGCTCGCTGGAGCTGCTGGGACGGCTGGTGGGGTACCGGCCGCGCCCCGGTCTGTCGGCGGACACCTGGCTCGCGTACGCGCTGGATCGCGATCCGGCGGACGAGGACGCCCCGGTGGTGATCCCGCGCGGGGCGCGCGCTGCGAGCGTGCCGGCGGCGCCGGGCGAGGAGCCACAGACCTTCGAGACCGACGCGGAGCTGACGGCGCGGGCCGCGTGGAACGTGCTGCCGGTGCGGCTGCGCCGGCCGGACCGGCTGACCGCCCGCGAGGTGCGCGGCCGTTCGTGGATCGAGGTCGGCGGCACGGACACCGGTGTGCGGGTCGGCGACCGGGTGCTGTTCGTCTTCGGGGACGGTTCGCGGGGGCAGCGGCTGCTGCTGCCGGTGGCCCGGCTGCGGGTGGACCGCGAGGACGGGGTGACGGCGATCGGGCTGCCCGAGGCGCCGCCGCCGTCGCTGCGGGAGCTGCTCGCGGAGGTGCGCCGGTGGATCACCGAGGACCCCCGGGAGACGGAGGACGGGGAGCCCACCGTGGACAACCCCAATCCGCGCCCGGTGAGCAGGTACATCGACACCTTCGACGACCAGGTGCTGGCGCCGCTGCGGGCCGGTCTCGGCGCGATCGGCACACCGGCCGCGTTCGACGCCCGGCTGGCGGGGCCGCAGGAGCGGTCGTCCGAGGCGCAGGCGCTGACGGCGGCCCATCCACCGGTGGCCGCCTGGTTCGAGCAGCTGGAGGCGGTGTTCGCGGAGCTGCGGGAGCGGGTGGCTGAACTCGATCCCTCCCGCGCCGACGACGAACGTGCCGAAAGCGGCGGCGGTGACGCGGTGCGCGGCCTGCGGGACCGGCTGCCCGCCCTGCGGGCCGTGTCCGGGGACCCGGGGCAGGCGCCGCTGCTGCGGGAGGTGCGGGCGCTGCCGGTGACGGCGGCCCCGTTCGGGGCGACGGCCCCGCTGCGGCCGGTCCAGGACGAGCGGGGCCGGGTGGTCCAGCAGACGGACTGGCCGCTGGGGGCCGCCACGCTGACGTCGACACGGGTGGTGTTCGACACCGCCGGGCGTGTCCCGGTGCGGGCGGAGTTCCAGCACGTCGAACGCGGTGCCTCGGCGCAGCGTTCGGAACAGCTGCCGTCCCGGACCGACTTCGCGCTCGGTCCCGGCCGGGTGGCCCTCGACGCGGGCACCGCTCCCGAGCTGGGGCTCGACTGGCTGGGGACGCGCTCCGGGGACTCCCGGGAGCCGGGGGTGACCGTACGGTTCTCCGGCGCGCTGCCCGCGGTGACGCTGCTGGTGTCGCGGCCCGCCGACGACGGGAGCGTCGAGGTGGCCGTCGTCAGCGGTGAGCCGCTGACCTGGCGGCTGACGCCCGGGGACCGGTACCGGGTGACGCACGGCGGCTTCGAGGTGGATGTCCGGTTCACGACGGCGGGCGAGCCGCCGGCCGTCGAGATCGGCGTGGCCACGGTACCGGCCGCCGCCGAGCGCCGGGTGCTGGCGTTGGACGCGGTCCATCCGGAGATCACCGTCGGCGGCTGGGTGGCGATCGAGCGCCCCACCAAGGGCGCGGCGGGCGGCATCCCCGGCAGCCGGGAACTGGCCCTGGTCACCACCCGGGTGACGGGGGTGCGCACCGCCGTGTACACGGATTTCGGGATCACCGGGCGGGGCACCGAGCTGACGCTCGCCGATCCCTGGCTCGACGAGCACGACGTGCTGCTCTCCACGATCCGGGAGACGACCGTGCACGCGGGTGGTACGGCGCTGCGCCCGGCGGGCGAGCCGCTGGGCGACGAGGTCCACGGCAACGAGGTCGAGCTGGCGGGGTGGCACGAGGGGCTGCGGCCGGGCCGGGAGCTGCTGTTCACGGGTGAGCGCACGGACGTCCCGGGGCCGGCGGGGGCGACCGCCGCCGAGCGGGCGGTGATCGCGGCGGTGGAGCACCGCCCGGATTCCCTCTCCCCGGGCGGCCCGCCGCACACCGTGCTCACCCTCACCGCCGATCTGCGGTACCGCTACCGGCGGACAGCGGTGCGGATCCTGGGCAACGTGGTCGCCGCGTCGCACGGGGAGAGCCGGGACGAACCGATCGGCAGCGGCGACGCGAGCCGCCCCGGGCAGTCGTTCGCACTGTGGCAGTCGCCGCTGACCTGGCTGCCCGCCGACAGCGCGGCGGGGGCGGCGGCGTCGCTGGAAGTGCGGGTCGACGGGCTGCTGTGGCACGAGGTGGACAGCCTCTCCGGGCGCGGCCCCCGGGACCGGGTGTTCGTGACGGGGACCGGCGCCGACGGGCGGACGACGGTGACGTTCGGCGACGGGGTGGCGGGGGCCCGGCTGCCCACCGGGCACGAGAACGTCCGTGCCCGCTACCGCTTCGGCACCGGGGCGGCGGGCAATGTCGCCGCCGGCCGGGTCACGCAGACGGTGACCCGGCCGCTGGGCGTCGTGTCGGTCACCAATCCGCTGCCCGCGACCGGCGGCGCGGACCCGGACGGGCCGACGTCGCTGCGGCGGCGGATCCCGCTCGCGGTGTCGGCGCTGGACCGGCTGGTGTCCGTGGCCGACTACGAGGACTTCGCGCGCTCCCGCGCCGGGATCGGCCGGGCGTCCGCCCGTGAACTGTCCGACGGGCGGCGGCGGGTGCTGCATCTGACGGTCGCCGGCGTGGACGACGTCCCCGTCGGCGAGGACTCCGCGGCGCTTCGGACCCTGCGGGCGGCGCTCGCCCGCCACGGCGACCTGGATCTGCCGGTCCTGGTGGCGGTGCGCGAACCGGTACGGCTGCGGCTCGCCGCGCGGGTGAAGGTGGCGGCCGGCCACACCTGGGCGGTGGTGGAGCCGGCGCTGCGGCAGGCACTGCTGCGCCGCTTCGGCGCCGGAGAACGGGAACTGGGGGCGCCCGCCCGGCTCTCGGACGTCCTGGCGACCGCGCACACGGTACCGGGGGTGGAGTACGTCGACGTGGACGCGTTCTCGGGGACGCCGGACGGCGCGGCGCCGGCCGGTTCCGCGGCGGCCCCACCCGCGGATGTGCCGGGGCGGTTCGCGCGGTACGAGGAACGGACGTACCGGGTCACCGCCGACGGCGGCGAGACCCTGACCTCCGTCGCCGCCCGGCACGGCATCCCCCTGGCCCGGCTGCTCCGGCTCAATCCGGACATCACCGATACCCGGCCGCTGCCGAAGGGGCGGCTGGTCCTCGTCTTCCGGGGCATCCGGCCGGCCCGGCTCGCGCTGCTGTCGCCGGGGGACCCGGACGCGCTGGTCCTCAGGGAGGTGAGGCCGTGAGAACGCCATCGGAGCGGCCGGCGTCACCACGTACCGCGCCCGTGTCCGTGTCCGCGCCCGTGTCCGTGTCCGTGTCCGGGGAGTGTCTTCGCAGCGGCGTCGTGCGCCCGGAGACCGGACCCGGCACGGGCCGGCGCGTACGCCCGCACGACGGAGGACGAGGACACCCCCACCCGGCCCGCCACACCCAACAGGACTACGGGGCCGGGGCACAGACGCCGACGACACGACCTGGCGGCCCACGGCGTACGCGCCCCCGACACCGGGACGCCGCACCGCCGCCGCGTACCGCGACCGCGCCGACGCCCGTGCCCGGGGAGTGCCTGCACAGCAGCGTCGTGCGCCCGGAGACCGGACCCAGCACAGGCCGGCGCGTACGCCCGCACGGCGGACGACGGGGGCACCCCCACCCGGCCCGCCAGACCCAACGGAAATGCGGTGCCGGAGCACAGCGCGCAGACGGAACGCCGACGACACGACCCGGCGGCCCACGGCGGACATGGGACCCGGGCACTGCGGCACGGCGCCGGCGGCCCGGCGTCCAGTACCGCACCACACCGGCACCACCGGGGCGTACGAGCATGCGTCACGCGCCCGGCGGGCATCCCGGCGGGCCGCGCACGGGCACGGCGGCCGTGGCCGTGGGGTGCCCGGGACCATCGCACGGCGACACAGAGGCGCCCCCGCTCGCGGGCGGCGCCGGAGGGAGGGTTCGGACATGAGCAGGGAACCGGACGGTCTGGCGGAGCTGTTGCCGCGCCGGCACCGGATGCGGGACGCCGACGAGGGCGAGCCGCTGCGCGCCCTGCTCGCGGTGATCGCCGAGCAGGCCGACCGGGTGCGGGACGGCGTCGAGCAGGGGTACGACGACTGGTTCGTGGAGACGGCGGCGCCCTGGGTGCTGCCGTACATCGGGGATCTGGTCGGCCACCGCCCGCTGCCGGGGTACGAGCGGGTGCTCACCGCGGGGCTCGGCGGCCGAGACGCCGCGGCGCGCGACCGGCTCGCCGAGGCCCTGTCGCCGCGCCGCGATGTCGCGGCCACCGTCGCCCACCGCCGCCGCAAGGGCACCCTCCCGCTGCTGGAGGAGCTGGCCGCGTCGGTCGCGGGGCTGCCCGCGCGGGCGGTGGAGTTCTCGCGCTCGCTGGCGGCGCATCAGCCGGTGCGGCTGTACGGGTCGGGCACGGCGGCGGTGAACGCGCGGCGGGCCGGGCGCGGCCGGCTGGCGGATCTCCGCGACGGGTCCGCGCTGGACCAGGCGCAGGGGCCGTTCGGCACGGTGGCACGGTCGGCGGATGTCCGGCGTGCCGCGTCGGCCCGTACCCGGGGGAGCGCGTCGCCGGGGGGTGTCGGGCTGTTCGTGTGGCGGCTGAAGCCGTACCGGGTCACCCGGGCCCCCGCCTACTGCGTCGACCGGGCCCGTCATCTGTACACCTTCTCGATCCTGGGCAACGACAGCCCGCTGGTGACCCGGCCGGTGCCGGAGCCGTCGGCGACGCACATCGCGGCGCTGGACCACGTCCCCGCGTACATCGGCCGCCGGACGCTCGCGGACCGCCTTCCCGACCTCTACGGCCCCGACCGGTCGCTGGCGGTCTGGCGGGACGGCGACGGGGAGCCGGTGCCGATGGCGGACCTCGTGGTGGCGGATCTGTCCGGCTGGCGCTACCGGCCCCGGCGGGGGCAGATCGCCGTCGACCCGGTGCTGGGCCGGATCGCCTTCGGGGCGCGCCGGGCGCCGCGCAAGGGGGTGTGGGTGACCTACCACTACGCGTTCTCCGCCGACATGGGCGGCGGCGAGTACCCCCGGGACCGGGTGACACCGCCGTCCGCGCGGGTCTACCGGGTGGGTTCCGGCGAGGCGTACGAGCGGATCATGGACGCGTACACCGACTGGCGCCGGGACCGGGGGGCCGCAGGGGAGGGCCCCGACGGCGTGATCGAGATCGCGCACAGCGGCGCCCATCAGGAACAGCTCGACTTCGATCTGGAGCCGGGCGACCGGCTGGAGCTGCGGGCGGCGGAGGGCACCCGGCCGGTGATCCGGCTGCTCGACTGGTACAGCAACCGGCCGGACGCCCTCAATGTCCGGGCCGTCGGGGGCGAGGGCGAGCCACCCCGGCTGGTGCTGGACGGGCTGCTGGTCACGGGCCGGGGGATCCATGTCAGCGGCCCCGTGGGCTCGGTGACGCTGCGGCACTGCACCCTGGTGCCGGGCTGGTCGCTGGAGCCCGCGTGCGATCCGCACGCGCCCGGGGAGCCGAGTCTGGTGCTGGAGTGCACCACGGCCTGTGTCGCGGTCGAGCACAGTGTGCTGGGCACGGTCGAGGTCATCGGCGACGAGGTGTCCCGGGACCCGGTGGAGATCCACATCAGCGACAGCGTGCTGGATGCCACCGGGCACGACCGGACGGCGCTGTCCGCGCCCGACTGCCGGTACGCGCACGCCGTCCTGCACGCGCACCGGACCACCGTGATCGGCGAGATCCGGACACACGCGGTGCGGATCGCCGAGAACAGCCTCTTCACCGGGCCGCTGCGGGTGGCCCGGCGGGGTGTGGGCTGTGTGCGGTACTCCTGGGTGGCGCCGGGGTCGCGGACCCCGCGCCGCTTCCGCTGTCTGCCGGAGCCCGCCGACGGGCCGCGGCCGGTGGCACGCCCGCTGTTCACGAGCGAGCGGTACGGCACGCCGGGGTACGCGCAGTTGGCGCACGGCTGCCGGGAACCGGCCGACGGCACCGGAGACCGCCGGGTGGAGCGGGGCGCCGACGACGGCGCGGAACAGGGCGCCTTCCACGACCTGTATCTGCCGCAGCGGCTCGACGGTCTGCGGGCGCGGCTCGCGGAGTACACCCCGGCCGGAGCCGACGCGGGGATCTTCTGTGTCACCTGAGCCGCCGTCCGATGCCACACCCCGGCGGCCATCAGGACCGCCAGGGCCGCCCGGAGCGCACACCGCCGCCCGTGCCGCCGCCCGGGGGCCCGCCGACCGACGTCCACCGAACGCCAGAGCACCGAAGGGGATCCCTTCCCATGCACGCTGATCTCTCCCGTGTCACCTTCCGGCCGGACCGGCCCTATGCCGCCGTGATCGCCCAGCAGGGCCGGGTGCAGCTCGACGCGGACGCCAACGAACAGGCCGCGATCCAGCTGGTGACGGCCCGCCGGGTGGCCGCCGACCTCATCGGCCCCCACGGCGGGCCGGCCGGGGCCACCGGCTTCGCGGTGGGTTTCGAGGGCCGGAGCCGGGAGCTGGACGACCTGACGATCGGGGGTGGCCGGTACTACGTGGCCGGAATCCCCCTCGACGCGACCCGGCCCCTCCCGGGAACCCCGGTTCCCGACGCCGGGCACGCACCGGGCGAGGGCGGCACGGCACCGGCGTCCGACGCGGCTCCCCGGACCTGGACCTACTGGGACCAGCCCGACGCCCACCGCGACCCCGAGTGCGCGGCGGACCGGCTCCCCACCACGTTCCCGTACCTGGTGCATCTGACGGTGTGGGAGCGCTCGGTGACGGCCGTCGAGGATCCGCTGCTGCGCGAGGTGGGGCTCGGCCCGGCGGTCGCGGACACCTCGGCCCGGATCAGGACCGTCTGGCAGGTGCTGCCGCTCGCGGGCGAGGAGCTGGGCGTGGAGGACGGCGCCGGACCGGACCGCGTCCGGGCCGCGTTCGCCGACTGGTCGGCCCGGCAGGCGTCGACGGCCCGGCTGGCGGCCCGCACCGAACGGCCCGACCACGCCGACGACGACCCCTGCGCGCTGCCGCCGGAGTCCCGGTACCGGGGGCCGGAGAACCAGCTGTACCGGGTGGAGATCCACGAGGGCGGCCAGGCCGGGGAGGCGACCTTCAAGTGGTCGCGGGAGAACGGTTCGGTCGCCCTCGCCGTGGAGTGTCTGGACGGCACCTGGGCGGAACTGGCCTCGCTCGGGGGCGACGACCGGCTCGGGCTCCAGGTGGGCGACTGGGTGGAGCCGCTGGACACGGCCGCCGTCAGCCGGGGCGGGGCACGGCCGCTGCTGCGGATCGAGGAGGTCGACCTGCCGGGCCGCCGGGTGCGGCTGTCGGCGGAGCCGGACCCGGCCGTGGGGCGGCGGCCCGAACTCCACCCGTTCCTGCGCCGCTGGGACCACCGCCGCTCCCCCGGCCGCTCCGGTGGCCGGGGGCCGGCCGGACCCGCCGCCCCGCCGCTGCGCCGGGGCGCGCACCGGGTCGAGGAGGGGAGCTGGCTGCCGCTGGAGGACGGCGTGTTCGTCTGGTTCGAGCCGGGTGCGACCTACCGTACGGGCGACTTCTGGACCGTCGCGGCGCGGACGGCGACGGGGGACGTGGAGTGGCCGGCGGACACGGCGGGACGGCCGCTGCTCCAGCCGTCGTGCGGAATCCGGGTCCACCGGGCGCCGTTGGCGTGGGTGCTGGGCGAGGGGTCGGTGGTGGATCTGCGGCTGTCGTTCGCGCCGCTGGCCGTCCCGGTGGCGGTGGCCGGGGCACCGGCGGCGGCGACGGGGACGGAGGGCTCGGAGGGCGCGGCGGGGACGGCGGGCGCGGGTGCGTCCGGCGCCGGCGCAGAAAGCCCCGCGGGGGGCCGGAGCGCCACCGAAGCGGATCACCCGGGCCAAACCCCAGCAACCCCTTCGGAAACATCCCCCGGAAGCGGTTCGGCGACGGCTCCCGGCGGGCAGAATGATCAAGAGCGGTCGGACGACTGACGACGGCTGGGAAAGATCGGAACGAAGGAGCACAGCCCATGGCGACACCGCTATCCGCTGACAGACTTGTGGAAGTCCTGCGGAACGAAGGTCTGCGCGTGGTCGAGCACCGGAGCTGGCGCACACACAACCGCAATCACAAAGGACCCTGGGGGCCGGTCCACGGGGTGATGGTCCATCACACCGTCACCTCGGGCACCCAGGGGTCCGTCGAGCTGTGCTACAACGGGCACTCGTCCCTCCCCGGTCCCCTCTGTCACGGGGTCATAGCCAAGGACGGCACGGTCTATCTGGTGGGCAACGGCCGTGCGAACCACGCCGGGCTCGGCGACGGGGAGGTACTGCGTGCGGTGATCGGTGAGGAACCCCTCCCGGTCGACAATGACGCCGACACCGACGGCAATCGCTATTTCTACGGTTTCGAATGCATCAACCTGGGCAATGGGACGGACCCGTGGCCCGAGGCCCAGCTCCTCGCGATCGAGCGGGCGTCGGCCGCGATCTGCCGTGCGCACGGCTGGTCGCAGCGCTCGGTGATCGGGCATTTGGAGTGGCAGCCGGGGAAGATCGACCCGCGGGGTTTCACCATGGACGCGATGCGCGCGCGGATCGCGGGGCGTCTCACGGGGGACTCGGGCCGGCCGGCCGAGCCGCCGGCGAAGCCGCCGCAGACCAAGCCCAAGCCGAAGCCCCAACCGAAGCCGAAGCCCAAGCCGAAGCCGGTGTCGTACGAGCCCTTCCCGGGCGCGGCCTTCTTCGCCGTGGGACGGCGCAGCGCGATCATCACCGCGATGGGACGGCGGCTGGTGGCCGAGGGGTGCGGACGGTACGCGGTCGGCCCCGGCCCGTCCTGGAGCGAGGCCGACCGGAAGTCGTACGCGGCATGGCAGCGCAAGCTGGGTTACACGGGGCAGGCCGCCGACGGCATCCCGGGCCGCGCGAGCTGGGACAGGCTCAAGGTGCCCAACGTGTGAGCCGTGCCGCCCGCGGGACGGGCGGGCGGCGGCGGGCGGAAGGTTGGCCGGTTCTCCCCCGTCCGGGCCGGTGGTCCGGGCGGGGAAACCCGGTCGGGAGCCGGTCGGGTGCCGGCCCGGTGCGAGCGGCAGGCGGTCGGCAGCCGGCGACCGTCCCGCCGCGGCGCCGGGGTGCTACTCCGGCCAGGGTGAGTCCTGGATGACGCGGACGAAGTCACCGCGTTCGAAACCGGGGACGAAGTGCTCCAGCACATCGGCCTTCACATTGCCGAAGGTGGTCTGCGGCTTGGGCGCGATGCCCTCGGTGAAGGCGGCGAGGATCCGCCGTTTGAAGTCGGGGCGCGGATGCAGGGCGGTGATCTCGGCCCGGTCGGCCGCGCCGACGTCGTCGTAGCCGATGCCCAGGACGTCGTACTCCACTCCGGCCGTGACGAGGGCGACCTCGGGATCGAGGAACGCCGGGATCTCAGGCGTCGTGTGCAGGGCGATCGCCGTCCAGACCCGGCGGACGGCGTCCTCGGGGACCTCACGCGCCCGCAGGAAGTCCGCCGCCGCCTCGGCCCCGTCGATCTCGAACCGCCGGCCGCTGCCGCGGTGCTCCACGCCGAGCCCGACATCGTGGAAGAGGGCTCCGACGTAGAGCAGTTCGGGGTCGAAGGCGAGGCCCCGGCGGCGGCCCTGGAGGCTGCCGAAGAAGTAGACCCGGCGGGAGTGGTGGTAGATCAGCTCCCCGGTGGTGTCCCGGATCAGCTCGGTGGCCTCCCGGGCGAGCGCGCTGTCCGGTACCGCGACTCCCGCCGGACCCGGTGCGTCGGGCATGTCCCACTCCTCCTCGTCGACGGGCGGATCCGAGGGTTCCGAGGGTAGGGGTACGGGCCGCCGGGAGCGGTCAGGCCCGCCGGGAACGGACCGGTGTCACGGGCCCTCGGGTACGGGGCCGGGGACGGCCGGCCGGTGGACGCGCAGCGCGAGCTGGCCGGGCCGCCAGCCGCCCCGGTCCACGGTCTCCACCGTGTAGCCGAAGCCGCGCAGCGCCTCGGCGACCGCCGCCAGCCGCTCCCTGCGGTGCTCGGCGGCCCCCGGCGGGTCCTCCCCGCCGAACCGCCAGCGGTAGGCCGCCGCCGGGAAGTGGGTGACCTCGACACAGAAGGCGGCGCCGGGCGGCCAGGTGTCCGGATGGGTCGCCTCCACCGTGCAGAACTCCCCCGGCCTGCTGCCCGGCCGGCGGTCCTGGGGGGTGGTCAGCCCCGCCTCCGTGAGCCGTCCGGCCACCTCGCCGGCCGCCGTGTAGTAGGCGGACCCCGGGGGCACGGACGGCTCCCGCGGTACGGGTTCCCGCGGCGCGGATCTGCCCCGTACAGCGCTCTCCGGCAGGGTTGTCTCCGGCCCGGCGCCGGCCGGTACGGAGGTGCCGTCCGCCGCCGCGCGGGACGGGCGGAGCGGAAAAACGTTTGCCGCTGGAGTGGGGTCGTGCATGGCCATGTCCCATGGTGCCCATGGGACATCCCCCCAGCCGCTGCTTTCCGGACAGGTACTTGCCGACCTGTCCGGAAAACGGTGGACCAGGTGCCATCGCTGCGCCGACTGCCCGGCCCGGCCGGAAAGTACAGGCGGAATGCAGGGGAAACCGAGCATCACATGGAAAAGTGACCGGGGCGCGGACGCACGCGGACCGACCGCCGCGCCGCGGCCGGAAGGGGCCGAACCCCCAGGGAAACCGGCCGACCCCGGACACATCACGCGTCCGGGTGAACCGGGCACCGGGACGGCACGTTCTCCAGGGCAGAACCGGCCACTCCCGCTCCCGGACCCCGGCCGCGCGGACCAGCCGTGCCCGCGCGCCCACGCGCCGGGCCCCATCACGGAGGGCACCCTTGCGTATCCTGCTGATCGCCAGCGCCTTCAACAGCCTCACCCAGCGCGTCCACACCGTGCTGCGGGACGAGGACCACACCGTCGCCGTCCATCTCGTCCGCGGCGACGAGCCCCTGCGGGAGGCCGTCCGCGCGACGGACCCCGATCTGATCATCGCGCCCATGCTCACGGCGGTGGTCCCAAAGGACATCTGGGCCGGCCGTACGGTCCTGATCGTGCACCCGGGCCCCAAGGGCGACCGGGGCCCCTCCTCCCTCGACTGGGCGATCCAGGAGGGCGCCCAGGAGTGGGGGGTGACCGTGCTCCAGGCCGACGCGGAGATGGACGCCGGGGACATCTGGGCGTCCGTGCCGTTCCGGGTCGTGCCCTGCGGCAAGAGCGAGCTGTACCGGGGCGAGGTCGCCGACGCGGCGGTGGCGGCGGTGCTGCTCGCGGTGGAGCGGTTCGCGTCGGGCACCTTCACCCCCGAGCCACTGGACTACTCGGCCCCCGACGTCCGCGGCCGTCTGCGGCCCCTGATGCGGCAGGAGGCCCGGCGGATCGACTGGGACCGGGACGACACGGCCACCGTGCTGCGCAAGCTGCGGGCCGCGGACTCCCGGCCCGGGGTCCTCGACGAGCTGTACGGCGAGGAGTACTTCCTGCACGGCGGGCACCCCGCAGACGAGCTGGACGGCCTGGACGGGCTGGACGGGCTGCGGGGCGGGCCCGGCGCCGTGCTGGCCACCCGGGACGGAGCGATCTGCCGGGCCACGACGGACGGCGCGGTGTGGATTCCCCAGCTGCGGCGACGGCGGGTCCCCGGTGGCCCGGTCACCGTGAAGCTGGCCGCCACCGCGGTGCTCGGCGAGCGGCTGGCCGGGGTGCCGGAGAAGGCCGCCGATCCGGTCGCCTCGGCGGACCGCACCACCTGGGCGGAGATCCGCTACCGGGAGCTGGGCCGCGCCGGATTCCTGGAGTTCTCCTTCCCCGGCGGGGCGATGGACACCGGGCGCTGCCGCCGGCTGCTGGCCGCCTACCGGGCCGCCTGCGCCCGGCCCACCTCGGTCCTGGTGCTCGGGCCGCGCCGGGACTTCTTCTCGAACGGCATCCACCTGGGGACCATCGAGACCTCGGCGGACCCGGGCGGGGAGTCCTGGGAGAACATCAACGCCATGGACGACCTCGTCCACGCCGTGCTCACCACCACCGACCGGCTGACGGTGGCCGCGCTGCCCGGCAACGCGGCGGCGGGCGGCCTGATGCTGGCGCTCGCCGCCGACGAGGTGTGGTGCAGGGAGGCGGCGGTCCTCAATCCGCACTACCGGCTGATGGGTCTGTACGGCTCGGAGTACTGGACCTATACGCTGCCCCGCCGGGTGGGTGCCGCCGAGGCGGAGCGGCTGACCTCGCGGGCGCTGCCGGTGAGTGCCGCGTACGCGGCGGAGCTGGGCCTGATCGACCGGACCTTCCCGGGCGGCCAGGAGGAGTTCCGGGCCGGGGTCGAGCTGCGGGCGGCCGCGCTGGCCGGTGCGGCGGAGCTGGCGGACCGGATCGCCCGGAAGCGGTCCGGCCGGGAGCGGGAGGAGGCCGAACGGCCGCTGGAGGCGTACCGCCTGGACGAACTCGACCGGATGCGGCGGAACTTCTTCGCGGCGGGCGAACCGTATCCCGTACTGCGCCGGGAGTTCGTCCACGGGGTGCGGCCGAGTGGCACCCCGGAGCATCTGACCGCCTGGGTGCCGACCGGGACCTGAGGGTGCCGCACAGGCCGGCGGCGGACCCGGGGCACGTCCGGGGCGGATCCCCGCCGCCACCCGGGCGTGTCGTGCCCCGGGCCCGGCCCGGGCCCGGGCCCGTTCCCGGTGGCGCGCCCCACCCCGTCGTCCGCCCCGCGTTGCGCCCGCCCGCACCTGGCCGGTGGGCGGCACGGCCGGGACGGAACGCGCCGTCCGGCGACGGGCCCTGACGGAGGCCTTGACACTCCTCCCGGCCGTCCCTACGTTCACGCATCGGCCGATATTCAGGACTTCGCCCCATGTTCACGGGGGTGAACTCGTTCCGCCGGGAAGGCGGTGCCTCATGCGCACCCGCAAGCTGCTCCCCGCCGTACTCACCGGAACGCTGACCGCCGGCGTGCTGTCGCTGCTCGGCAGTGAGGCCGAGGCCGCCCCGGGCGTCCGGCGAGCGCCGGCGGCCCCGGTGACGTCCACCGTGACCTGTACCGGGACCTGTACCGGGGCGATGGCCGCCGACGGTCGCTTCGGCCGCCCTCCCGCCCCCTGCCCCGGCGCGTCACCGACCCGCTGACCCCGGCCAACGGCCCGTCATGGCCTCTTGGGCACATCCCCGCCGGTCACTACGCTGTCCTCGCGCCACAGCGGTCCCGGCCCCGGGGACCGCCGTCCCGTCCCCCACTCCGGGCCGCGGAGCACCCCCGCGGTCACGCGGAGCACGCCCCCGCGCCGTACCGCAGAGAAGAAGTGGACCATGACAGCCAAGACGCCTCCCATACCCAAGGCTCCCGGAGCCCTCCCCCTCGTCGGGCACGCGCCGACCATCTACCGCGCGCCGCTCCGGTTCCTGTCCTCGCTGCCCCGCCACGGGAAGCTGGTCGAGGTGCAGCTCGGCCTCAGCCCCACCCTGATGGTCTGTGACACGGAGCTGACCCGCCAGTTGTTCATGGACGCCCGCACCTTCGACAAGGGCGGAGCCCTCTTCGACCGGGCCCGCGAGGTCATCGGCGAGAATCTGATCACCTGCCCGCACAGCAGGCACCAGCGGCAGCGGCGACTGACCCAGCCCGCGTTCCATCTCTCCCGGTTACCGGGGTACGCGGCCATCATGTCCGATGCCGTCGAACGGGCGGTCCGCTCCTGGCCGGCCGGGGAGCCCGTCGATCCGGTGCCCCTGATGATGCGGCTCAGCGCCGAGGTGACGGCCCGGTCGATGTTCTCCCACGACCTGTCGGAGCGGTCGTCGGATCAGTTCGTCACCGACAGCATCACCCTGGTCGACGGCATCTTCCTCCGGTCGCTGCTGCCACGCTCGGCCGACCGGCTCCCGCTGCCGGCCTATCGCCGTTACGAGCAGGCCCGGCGGCGGATGGACGCCCTCTACCGGCAGGTCATCAGCGAGTACCGGGCCACCGGCGGGGACCGGGGGGACCTGCTCTCGATCCTGCTCTCCGCCCGGGACGAGGAGGCGGGCGCCGACACCGGCGGCGCGCGGCTCACCGACACGGAGGTCAAGGACCAGCTCTCCGGTTTCTTCATCGCGGGCACGGAGACCACCGCCAGCGCCCTGTCCTGGGCCCTGGCCGCGCTGGCGGAGCACCCGGAACTCCAGGAGCGGCTGCGGGACGAGGTCGACACGGTGCTCGGCGGACGACCGGCCGGCTACGACGACGTGGAGCGGCTGGAGACGACCCGGGGAATCCTCACCGAATCGCTCCGGCTGCACAGCCCCGTCTGGCTCCTCACCCGGGAGGTCGCCGCGGAGACCCGGCTCGGACCGTACACCGTGCCCGCCGGGGCGACGGTCGCGTACAGCCCCTACCTCGTCCACCGGGACCCCGCGCTGTACGCCGACCCCGAGCGCTTCGACCCGGACCGGTGGGCGGACGGACGGACCCCGCCCCGGCACGGGTTCGTCCCGTTCGCCTCGGGTCCCCGGAAGTGCATCGGCGATGTCTTCGCGACCATCGAGGCCACCCTCGCGCTCGCCACGTTCGCCGCGCACTGGACCTGGACGGCCGCACCGGGCAGCCGGTCCCGCCCCAACCCCGGTGCGGTGATACGGCCCAAGGGGCTGCGGCTGCGCTTCACCGCCCGCACCCCGCGTCCGCGGCACACGACGGGCGGGAAGCCGGCGCCGACGGCGTAGGCGACCGATCACGACGCCGTCAACCGGAGTGTCTCCCGAGGGGGTTGGGCACCGCTCCCCGACACCGGGCCGGGGAGCGGAGAGGACCGGGCAGCGCGCCCCGGTCGGGCACCCGCTCCCCCACACGTCCTTCACCTCTGTGGAGGGCGGCGCTTTTCCGACACGCGCGGCAGGTCCGGGAACTTCCGTTCTCCACAGAGGCATTGACCGGTTTTCCGCCCTCCTCCGGGACACCTGGGAGCATCCGCGCCGGACCGTGCCCTCGTCCACGGAGCCGAGGGGCCACACGGCGAACGGCCGGGAAACGACCAACCGCGAGGGAGCATAGTCAAAATCCCGCCAAGAGACGGCAATGCGCCAGTGTTTGACGAATGAGTACCGGACCCTCACATTCCGAAGATAGGGTCCCCTCTGCGCAAGGAGCAGCCTGGAGTGCACACGGGGGAGTGTGCGCCACATGAGACCGCATGGCTGCGCGCGCACGTGCACGATCGGCCCCCGGGCCCCGAGCGCCGTGCGCGAGGGGGGCCCGAGGGGGAGCTCAGTTTGTTGTTGTCAATGTTCGTTGTCGCCATTTCCGTGGCCCTGTTCTGGATGGCGGCCTTCACGCTCTGGTGGCAGATGCACGCCTGGCGTACGCCCGAGACGCTGGCCGCCACCAGCTTCGACCGGCCCGACAGCGAGGTCGGGCTCTCCTTCTCCCTGCTGCTGCCCGCCCGGCACGAGCAGGCGGTGCTGGAGCACACCATCGAACGTCTGCTGGAGTCCACGCACTCCCGCTACGAGATCATCGTGATCATCGGTCATGACGACCCCGGGACGGGCGCGGTCGCCGAGCGCGCCGCCCTCCGGGACCCCCTGCGGGTCCGGGTCGTCATCGACACCCATGAGAAGAAGAACAAGCCCAAGGCCCTCAACACGGCGCTGCCGTACTGCCGCGGCGATGTCGTCGGGGTCTTCGACGCCGAGGACCAGGTCCACCCGGAGCTGCTGAGCCATGTCGACCACGCCTTCACCAGCACCGGCGCCGACGTGGTCCAGGGCGGCGTCCAGCTGATCAACTTCCACTCCAGCTGGTACAGCCTCCGCAACTGCCTGGAGTACTTCTTCTGGTTCCGCAGCCGGCTCCACCTCCACGCGGAGAAAGGATTCATCCCGCTCGGCGGCAACACGGTCTTCGTCCGCACCGATGTCCTGCGCGCGGTGGACGGATGGGACCCGCACTGCCTGGCCGAGGACTGCGACCTGGGCGTGCGGCTCTCCTCCAGCGGCAAGAAGGTCGTCGTCGCCTACGACAGCGACATGGTCACCCGGGAGGAGACCCCGGACAGCCTGCTGAGCCTGATGAAGCAGCGGACCCGCTGGAACCAGGGCTTCCTCCAGGTCTACCGCAAGAAGGACTGGCGGCGACTGCCCACCAGGCGGCAGCGGCTGCTCGCCCGCTACACCCTGATGACCCCGTTCCTCCAGGCGTTCTCGGGCATCATCATCCCCGTCAACGTCGCCATCGCGCTCTTCCTCGACGTCCCCGTGGGCGTCGCCATCATGACCTTCCTGCCGCTGATCACGGCCATGGTCACCTTTGTCTTCGAGATCGTGGGACTGCACGACTTCGGCAAGCAGTACGGCCTGCGGGTGCGGTTCGTGCACTACCTCAAGCTCGTCCTCGGCGGCCCCTTCTACCAGGTGCTTCTGGCCGGGGCCGCCATGCGCGCGGTCTGGCGGGAGCAGCGGGGCCAGGGCGAGTGGGAGCTGACCAGCCATGTCGGGGCGCACCTCACCGACACGCGAGAGGACGTCCGCCGGTGACGACCACCCTGCCCATGCCCGAGGACACCACCCCCCAGGACGCCACCCCGCAGGACACCGCCCTGCCGGCGGACCTCGCGCCCGAGATACCCGAACTCCGGCCCGCCGGACCGGCCGTGGCCGCGCGACCGGAGCCGGAGGAGATACCCGACGGGGTCCGGGTGCGTGCCGTGCCCCGGCCCGTCGTCCGCTTCCGCAGCTCCCGCCCCGATCTGCTGCTCTGCCTCGCCCTTCTCACGGTGATCCTGCTCGTCCAGGGCTGGAACATCACGAACTTCCCCACTCTCAGCGACGACGAGGGCACCTATCTCGCGCAGGCGTGGGCGGTGCAGGAGGGCCGGGGCCTGGCCCACTACACCTACTGGTACGACCATCCGCCGCTGGGCTGGATCCAGATCGCCGGGCTCACCTATCTGCCGGCGCTCCTCTCCCCCGAGTCGATGTCCGTGGCGACGATGCGGTTCGCCATGCTGCTGGTCAGCGCGGCCAGCGCGGTGCTGCTGTACGTCCTGGCCCGGCGGCTCTTCCTGCCCCGCTGGTCGGCGGCGCTCGCGATGCTGCTCTTCGGGCTCTCGCCGCTCTCCGTCGTCCTCCAGCGCGAGATCTTCCTCGACAACCTGGCGGTGATGTGGATCCTGCTGGCGTTCTGCCTGGCGGCGTCCCCGAGCCGGCATCTGTGGCACCACTTCGCGGCCGGGGTGGCGAGCGCGGTGGGGGTGCTCACCAAGGAGACCATGCTGGTGGTCCTGCCGGCGCTGCTGGTGACGATGTGGACGCACAGCCACCGTGACACCCGGAAGTTCGCCGTGACCGGCGCGATCACCTCCTGTGTCCTGATCGGTCTGTCGTACCCGCTGTACGCCCTGCTCAAGAACGAGCTGTTCCCCGGCCCCGGGCATGTGTCGCTGATCGACGGGATCGTCTACCAGATGGGCCGGGAGGGGTCCGGCTTCATCTTCGACCCGGGCTCGGGCTCGTACGACGTGCTCCGGTCCTGGCTCTACTACGACCAGGTGCTGCCGATCGGCGGGGTCGCCGGCGGCCTGCTGCTGCTGTGCGTGCTGCGCTGGTCGGTGACCGCGCGGGCGCTGGCCGGCCCCGCGTGCGCGGTGGCGATCCTGACGCTGGTGGCGATGCGCCCCACGGGCTATCTGCCCGCGATGTACGTGATCCAGGGCCTGCCGTTCCTGGCGCTGGTCCTGGCCGGGGCGGCGGCGAGCGTCGTCCACGCCGTGCTGAACCGGCCGGTGCCGGCCCGGACCGCCGGGGACCTCGCGCCGCGGAGCGGCCCGCCGCCGGCGGCCGGGTGGCGCGGGCTCCTGACCGCGGACGGCCGGCGCGGACTCCTCACCCCGCGCCGGGGTGTCGTCGCCGCGCTGGCCCTGGCCTCCGTCGCCCTGCTGGTGCCCCGCTGGATCGACGGGAACAGGGACGCCCTCACCCTCGACGCCAACGCGCCCTACCGAGGGGCCGCCGCCTGGCTGGAGCGGGAGGTCGCCGACCCGGGGTCGACCCGGGTCCTCGTCGACGACGCGCTCTGGCTGGACCTGGTGCACGACGGCTTCGCCCCCGGCACCGGGGCGATCTGGTTCTACAAGGCCGATCTGGACCCGGCGGTCACGAAGACCCTGCCCCGGGGCTGGCGGGACATCGACTATGTCGTCTCGTCCCCGACGGTCCGCAGGGACTCCGTCGACCTGCCCCGTGTCAAGGCGGCGCTTCAGCACTCCCGCCCCGTCGCCGTCTTCGGCACGGGACCCGACCGGATCGAGATCCGCCGGGTCGTGGACTCCCCCGACGGAGGCGAGCGATGACCACACCCCGTACCGGCGTCGGCGCGCTCGGCGATCCGGAACTCGGCGACGGGGACGGCGACGGCGAGCGGCGGCCCGCCGACCGGCTCCGCGCCGCGCAGCTCGCCGAGCCGGGCGCGGTCACCATCGTCGTCCCGACCTTCAACGAGGCGGAGAACGTCCGCGAACTGCTGCGCCGGCTCACCGAGTCCGTGCCCTCCCGGCTGCCCTGCGAGGTCGTCTTCGTGGACGACTCCACGGACACCACGCCGGAGGTGATCCGGAGCGCGGCCCGGGACTGCCCCTTCCCGGTGACGGTGCTGCACCGGTCCGAGCCCGTCGGCGGGCTGGGCGGGGCGGTCGTCGAAGGGCTGCGGAACGCGGGCTCGGACTGGATCGTCGTCATGGACGCCGATCTCCAGCACCCGCCGGCGCTCGTACCCGACCTGGTCGCGGCGGGCGAGTCCGCGGGCGCCGATCTCGTGGTCGCCAGCCGGTACATCCGGGGCGGCAGCCGGGCGGGCCTCGCGGGCGGCTACCGCATCGCGGTGTCCCGGGGAGCGACCTGGCTGGCGAAGGGTCTCTTCCCGCGCGGCCTGCGCGGGATCAGCGATCCGATGAGCGGGTTCTTCGCCGTCCGGCGCGGCGCGGTCGCGGACGCGGTCGGGGCCGGCGCGCTCAAGCCGCTCGGCTACAAGATCCTGCTGGAGCTGGCGGTGCGCTGCCGGCCCCGGGCGGTCACGGAGGTGCCGTTCGTCTTCCAGGACCGGTACGCCGGTACGTCCAAGTCCACCGCGCGGGAGGGCATGCGGTTCCTGCGGCATCTCACGGAGCTGCGCACCGCGTCGCCGGCGGCCCGGATGGTGGCCTTCGGGCTGATCGGCCTCACCGGCTTCCTGCCCAATCTGCTGGCGCTCCATCTGCTGACGGGGGCGGGGATGCACTATCTGCCCGCCGAGGTCGTCGCCAACCAGTTCGGCGTGGCGTGGAACTTCCTGCTGATCGAGGTGCTGCTGTTCCGGGACCGCCGCGGGCACCGCCACTGGGCGGACCGGATGGGCCGCTTCGCGCTGCTGGCCAACGCCGATCTGATCCTGCGGATCCCGCTGATCGCCCTGCTGGTGGGGTCGATGGGGATGGCGGTCCTGCCGGCGACGGCGCTGGCGCTGCTGCTCACCTTCGTCCTGCGGTTCGCGGCCACGGAGACCCTGGTCTATCTGCCGCGCGCGGGCCGTGCGGGCCGGTTCCGTCGGCGGACCTGAGTCCCCGGCACGGGCGTGCCCCCCTCACCCCCCAGTCCCCCATCGACCTCCCTCGGCCGCCCGTGCCCCGGGACCGCCCGCGCCCCGGGCCCTCGCATGCCGTGCGGGGCCCGTACCCCTGCTTCCGCACGGAAAGGAGAACATCTTGCCATCAGTCATTCGCCGGTCCAGATCCGCCGCACTGCTGGCCGTCACGGGGATGACCGCGGCGCTGCTCGTCACCGCCCCCACCCCCGCGTCCGCCGGCCCCAACCTGATCCTGAATCCGGGCTTCGAGACCCCCGGGGGTCCCGGGAACGACGGAATGCCGGACTGCTGGAAGAAGGCCGGCTGGGGGAACAACGACGTCACGTACGAGACGGTCGCCGACGCGCGCACCGGCTCGGCGGCCATGAAGGTCTCCCTCGGCCGCCGGGTCGACGGCGACCGCAAGGCGCTGATCACGGAGACTCCGCTCTGCTCGCCCACGGTGTCGCCGGACCGGCAGTACGACCTGTCGCTCTGGTACAAGAGCACCACGGCGGACGTGTCCGTCACCCTGTTCCGGCACGACACCACCACCGGGACCTGGGGGTACTGGACCGATCTGAGGACGCTTCCGCTCAGCGCGGACTACACCCGCGCCGAGGTGCGGACACCCGCCGTGCCGCCGAACACCGACCGGATCAGCTGGGGTGTCTCGGTGTACGGGGTGGGCTCGGTCACCACGGACGACTACGCCATGGAGGAGGTGACCGTCCCCACGCCCGACCCGGAGTGCACGGGCACCCCGGCGGAGTGCCTGAAGGGCCGCTGGGAGGTGCTGCCGACGCGGAACCCGGTGCGCTCGGTGCACTCGGTGGTCCTGCACAACGGCAAGGTGCTGGTGATCGCCGGCTCGGGCAACTCCGAGTCGATGTTCGAGGCGGGCACGTTCACCTCGGCCGTCTACGACCCGGGCCCCGGTACCTGGAAGCAGATCCCGACCCCGGTGGACATGTTCTGCGCCGGTCATGTCCAGCTCCAGGACGGCAAGGTCCTGATCATGAGCGGCAACAAGGGCTTCCCGACGCCCGACGGGCGGATCGGCTACCAGGGGCTGAAGGACTCGTACCTCTTTGACCCGGACACCGAGAGCTACATCAGAACCAATGACCTGAGCGAGGGTCACTGGTACCCGTCCGCGACGATCCTGGGCAACGGCGACGTCATCACCTTCGGCGGCCTGAAGCAGGACTCGACCGGCAATGTGACGGCGGAGCGCTGGTCCGCCGCGCAGAACCGGTGGCTGCCGACCAGCCAGGTGAACCAGACCTGGTCGTACTGGGGCCTGTACCCGTCGATGATCCTGATGCAGGACGGGCGGCTCTTCTACTCGGGCAGCCATGTCTTCGGCAACGGCACCCCGGGGACCGGCGCGTCGATCTACGACTACGACCGCAACACCATCACCGATGTGCCGGGCCTCCAGAACAAGGACCAGCGCGACCAGTCGGCGAGCGTGCTGCTGCCGCCCGCGCAGGACCAGCGGGTCCTGACGATCGGCGGCGGCAACAACGAGTCCAACCCGGCGGCCAACCGGCTCACCGACATCATCGACCTCAAGGAGGCCGCCCCGGCCTACCGGCCGGGTCCGCCGCTCCCGCAGGGCGAGGTGGAGCAGGGCGGGGTCCGGCGGGCGCAGCGGGGCAGCGAGGGCAAGATGTACATCTCGGCCGTGCTGCTGCCCGACGGGAAGGTCTTCGAGACCGGCGGCGCGCTGCACGACCGGGCCGACCCGGTGTTCGAGGCGTCCTTCTTTGACCCGGTGACCAACACCTACACGCCGGACCTGGCGAAGGACCCGGTCCCGCGCGGCTACCACTCCTCGTCGTTCCTGCTGCCCGACGGGCGGGTGATGTCGGTCGGCGACAACCCCGGCAACAACACCTACAACCACAATGTGTCGGTCTACACCCCGCCGTATCTGCTCAGGGGCCCCCGGCCGCGGATCACATCGGTCCCGGACGACCGCTGGAACTACGGCGACACCCAGCGGATCACGGTGAACCGGCCCATCGCCAAGGCGGAGCTGATCCGCCCGGCGGCGGTCACCCACTCGTCGGACCCCAACCAGCGTTTCGTCGATCTGCCACTGACCGTCAACGGCAGCACCATCGACCTCAATGTCACCAGCAACCCCAACCTCGCTCCGCCCGGCTGGTACATGCTCTTCGCGGTCGACGCCAACGGGATTCCCTCGGTGGCCGAGTGGGTCCATCTGGGGCCGCGGACCGGGGCGGCACGGCACGCGTCCCACGCCCCGTCGGCGCATGTCCACGACTTCGCGGACCAGCCGGCGAACCCCGTCAGGAAGCGGCTCGCGAAGCGAGACTCGGTCCCGGTGAGCCCGACGGTCACCGGCTGTGAGCGGGCCTACGGCGCGGCGGGCGTCTGTGTGCCCACCGCCTTCCCGAAGACGGTGCGGGCGACGACCGCGGCGCGCTGCGAGTGGCTCGCGGACCGCGACTTCGGCCGGCTGAAGGTCAACGGCGGCCGTGACCCGCACCGGCTCGACCGGAACCGGGACGGCGTCGCCTGCGGCAAGGGCGATCTGCGGCCCCACTGACCCGGCCCCGTATCACCACCTCTGTCACCACTCCGGCCGGGACCCGTCGTACGGGTCCCGGCCGGAGTCCTGTCCGCGCGGGTGTCTCAGCGGGCTCCGGGCAGGGCGCAGTGGGCGGCGGTCAGCGGCCGGGCGTCCCCCGCCGAGCGGGCGCAGACCTCGGTGAGCCGGGGCGAGCCGTCGGCCGCGCCCCGGACCTCGTTCAGGACGATGCTGTGGCCCTCGCGGTCGGCGTACGGCCGGGCACCGGTGAAGTCGATGGTGCCGGTGGCCATCCCCCACAGCCGGACCGTGCGCATGTTCACCCAGGTCGCGGCGCGGCTCTGCGGCTGGCCGCTGCGGCTCGCGGCCTTGTGCAGGGCCTGGGTCGCGTCGTGCGCGAGGGCGGTCTGCCCGCTCCGCAGGGCGGGGTTCGCGGACGAGTGGGGCCGTACCATGCCCAGCTCGCTCAGATAGCGCGCGGCGTTCCGGTAGAAGAGGGTCCTGCGCTCGGAGGAGAGCTTGGCCAGGGCCGCGTGGTAGAGCGTCACCCCGGAGGTCACGCCCTGGCCGTCGGCCGAGAAGTTGGCCTTGGACAGATCGTCGCCGGTGAGTACGGAGATGTCGCGGCTGGCGCAGCCCTCCTCCGTGTTGAGCTGGGTCATCAGCGGCGGTACGTCCTCGACCCGGCCCGCGAAGTAGATCACCGAGGGCACCCGGCCCCGGCAGAACTCCTCGGTGTGCACCTCCAGGCCGGGGCGGCCCGATGTGACGGCGTACCGGCGCTGCCCGAGGAGGGTGTACCCCTGCTGCCGCAGCATCTCCTCGCCGTACTTGGCCTGTTC
The DNA here is from genome assembly GCF_034961445.1 of Streptomyces yaizuensis. Lineage (NCBI taxonomy): Bacteria > Bacillati > Actinomycetota > Actinomycetes > Kitasatosporales > Streptomycetaceae > Streptomyces > Streptomyces yaizuensis. The sequence goes on along the minus strand of NZ_BSBI01000001.1, from coordinate 657,885 downwards.
GTCGGTGTAGAGGTCGTGGGTCCGCTTGGTGTCGCGGGCGAGGACGAGCGCGTACTGCCGGCTGCCGGGGGTCCGCAGCTGTCCGGCGATCAGGCCCAGCTGCTCGGCCTGCCACTCGTCGGTGGCGGCCAGGCTGAACCAGTTGGCGAACTCGCGCGGCAGATAGGTGGCCGAGTTGGTCCCGGAGACGACGGGCAGCTCCGCGTCCCGCAGCACGCGGGCGGTGTCCCGGCTGGAGCGCAGGTCGCGCCCGGCCCCGATCACGCCGACGACGGTCGGGTCGTCGGCCGCGTACTCGGCGACGGCCTCGGCCGCCCGCACCTGGTGCCGCATGTCCACCCCGCCGTTGGCGACGAGGACCCGCAGCTGGACGGTGCTGGTGTCGTTGATGGCGGCCTGCGCCAGATAGACCCCTGCCAGCTCCTCTATGCCCTTCACCGGTGAGGTCCGCTCCCCGGTGGAGGCGCTGAGCGGCCCCAGGTAGACCACGGTCACATAGTTGCCGGGGTGTTCCTCGACCACCTTGCGGTTCTCGGCGCTGATGCTCTGCTCCAGTGCGCGCACGGTCCACGGGACCTGCTCCCGGCGGGGGGCCTTGCCGCCGTCGGCCAGCCAGTCGGAGAAGCGGACCCCGCCGGTGGCGATGCCGATGCACTCCGTGGGGTCGGGGCCCTCCTCCACGCGGACGGTGTCCTTGTTGGCCGTCAGCAGGGAGGCGGAGCAGTACCGTTCGTCGAGATCCGCCGCGCGCAGCCCGACGCCGGTGGCCAGCAGGGCGGTCACCAGGACGAGGGTGTGCAGCGACCACACCAGCCGGGCGGCGCTGGGGCGGGAGAGGGCCTTGGCGCAGTGCCGCTGGCCGTCCGCGGACGGTACCAGCCGGTCGCTCGGCAGCGGCACCTTGATCACCCAGGGCAGTTCGGCCAGGGCCCGGCTCGGCGACTGCCCGGCCCGCAGATTGCGGCCCCACTCCTGGTACCAGGTCCAGGGCGCCGTACCGGGCTGGGAGATCACGCTGCGCTGGAGCCGGGTCACGTCGGTCAGCGACACGGAGGCGACGATGAGCAGCGGGTCGAGTTCGCTGCGGCGGCTGCGGACGTCGCTGACCGCCTTGATCAGCTCGATGCCGCCGTTCGCCGCGCTCGCCCGGGGCAGCAGGAGCACCGGGGGCCGGGTGCGTTTGAAGCCGCGCAGGTCCCAGCTCCACCGGCGGTGGCTGTCGCGCAGGTCCTCGCAGAGCGCCAGGACGTACAGCTGGAGCTGGAAGTCGTCCCCGGTCTTCAGGGCCTCGGCGACGTCGTGGGCGCGGGCGGCGATGGCGTTCCAGGAGCGGACCGGTCTGAGCAGGGAGACCTCGGTGGGGCGGCCGGGCGAGGCGGCGCGCAGGAAGGTCGTGGTCATGAACCAGCGGCTCTCCCGGCGCAGCCACAGGAAGATGGGCGCCCGGCCGGGGAGGATGTTGTCGAGCAGCATCAGCAGCACCAGGAAGCCGGCGCCCGACGCGAGGGCGATGGACCAGTCCGTCCGGGCCAGCAGTGCGGCGAGGACGGCGACCAGGCTGGCCGGGAGGATGTGCGCCATGTCGAACAGGTTCAGCCGGGCGCTCCAGCGGTGGCTGCCCTTCGGCCGCCAGCGCTGGCGGGCCAGCTGGTCGAGGAGGGTCTGCGCGGGGTCGGCGAGGCCCTGGGCGGTGCCGGTGCCGGAGGGCGGTCCGGGCCAGTCGGGGTCCAGTTCGCCGACGGCGTCCTCGATGGCCCGGACCAGTCGCAGCCGGGGGAAGGAGTAGCGCCGGTAGAGCGCGCGGCGCCCGTCCCAGCGCTTGGGGTCCCCCAGGTCGCGGACGAGCCCGGCGGCCCGGCGGACCTCCGTGGGGCCCTCCCGTTCGGCGGGGGCGACGGCGCAGCGCGAACCGTGCGCGTCGTGTCCCGCGAACAACTCCTCCACCAGGCCGACGACCCGGTCCTCGTCCGTCGCGTCCTCGGCGTGCAGGACGACGACGGGCATGGGTGGCCGGCTGCTGCGGAAGTCTCGTACGAGCATTTCCAGCCGCCGCTGGACGTCGACGCCGGCCCCCGTCGTCATCCCGTGTCGTACTTCCGGACATTGCGGCAGTTCACGGTCCTCGTTGCGCACGTCCGTTCTCCCCCGTTCGTATGGAGCTGGAATACGACGCTATCGGGCGGCGGCGCAAGGGGGGCGTGCTTGGGGAGAGTGGAACTCCCTTGTGGGCTACGCCCGATGACGGACAGGTGTACGTACAGCTGTACGACGGAGGGGCGCTTCGCCGGGCGGGCGTCGGCGCGGTGGCGGCGCGGTGGGCCCGGGGCGGCGCGCAGGGTCGCCGACCATCCCGGAACTCCCTGTTCCGGGGTGGTCCCGGGGCGTGGGGCGGGATCTGCGATGATCGGCGGCGGACCGGGCAGCGGGCCCGGCGACGGTACGGCGGCGCCCACGCGGCCGGCCCGCGCGCGCCGCCCGGCGGGGCCGGTCCGGCGGCGCGGGCGGCAGTGCGCGCGCGGCGAAGGCACCGGACGTACGAACCGAGGAGTCCACCGGCCCATGGCACAGCACACCCCTGCCCTCCCCCCTCTTCTGTTCACCGGCGTCCGCACCCCCGGCGGCGGCCCCGGCGATCTGCTCGTGGCGGACGGCCGGATCGCCGCGTACGACCCAGCCCGGCCGGCCGCCGGGCTGACGACGGTGGACGCCGGGGGCGCGCTCGCGCTGCCGTCGCCCGTGGACGCCCATGTCCACCCGGACAAGACGACCTGGGGCGGGCCCTGGCTGAGCCGGGAGCCCGCCGGGTCGCTGCGGGACCTCATCGAGGGGGATCTGCGGGCGCGGTCCGAGATCGCCGCGCCGGTCGCGGAGCGGGCCGGGGCGCTGATGGACAACGCCGTCGTCCGGGGCACCCGCGCCTGGCGGGCCCATGTCGACGTCTCGCCGGTGCACGGGCTCACCGGCGTGCACGGGGTCCGGGCCGCCGCCGATGCGCGGGCCGGCCTGCTCGACGTACAGATCGTCGCCTTCCCCCAGCTCGGCCTGGTCAGCCGGCCCGGCACCGCCGAACTGCTGGAGCAGGCGCTGTCCGAGGGGGCCGACGTCCTCGGCGGGATCGACCCGCTGGGCGTCGACGGGGACCTGGACGGCCAGCTGGACTTCCTCTTCGACGTGGCGGTACGCCGACAGGTGCCGCTCGACATCCATCTGCACGACCGTGGCCCGAAGGGGTTGCGGCAGGTCCGGGAGATCGCCCGCCGCACGGTCGCGGCGGGGCTGTACGGCCGGGTCGCCCTCGGCCATGTCTTCTGCCTCGCCGAGGCGGACCCGGCGGAACTGGCCGGTACCGGCGGGCTGCTGGCGGAGGCCGGGATCGCGCTCACGACCTGTGCCCTCGGCGCGGACCCGGTCCTGCCGACCGGGGCGCTCGCCGGGCACGGGGTGCTGGTGGCGGCGGGCTCCGACGGGGTACGGGACGCCTGGAGCCCCTTCGGCGACGGGGACATGATCGCCCGCGCCCATCTGCTGGCGTACCGCACCGACGCCCGGACCGACGCGGAGCTGGACGCCTGCTACGACGTGGTGGCGCAGGGCGGCGCCGCGCTGCTCGGGCTGCCCGCGTCCCGGCTGGCGGTCGGCGATCCCGCCGACTTCGTGCTGGTGGCGGCGGCTTCGACGGCCCAGGCGGTGGTCGACCGGCCGCTGCCCCTGATGGTCGTGCGCGCCGGCCGGGTGATCGCCCGCGACGGCCGGCTGGTCTGAGCGCGGGGCCTTCCCTCCCACCGGGTCCTTTCACCGGGTCCTTCACCGGGTCCTTCGCCACGCCCGGCATCACGCCCGGCATCACGCCCGGCATCACGCCCGGCATCACGTGATCACGGGTCCGGCGGTGCCGCGCACGGCACACTGACGGGCATGGCATGCCGCATCAGTGAACTGGTTGTCGACTGCACCGACCCCGAAAGGCTCGCCGCCTTCTGGAGCGCGGTCCTCGACTACGTCGAACTCGGCCGGGACGACGACGGAAGCATCGAGATCGGACCGCCCGGCACCGGCTTCGGTGGCCCGCTGCCCGTCCTCGTCCTCAGCCCGACCGGCGAGCCGAGGCCCCGGAAGCTCCGGCTCCATATCGATGTCAGCGCCACCGACCGCGACCAGGGCGCCGAGCTGGAGCGGCTGCTCGCGCTCGGCGCCACGCCCGCCGACATCGGTCAGACCGGCACCGAGAGCTGGCATGTCCTGGCCGACCCGGAAGGCAATGAGTTCTGCCTCCTGCACGCCCGGATCCAGCCTGTCTGAAGACACCCGGGCGGAAGACCGGACCGCCCCGGCGGCACCGGCGGGCGGTGCGACCGGGGCGGTCGGCAAACGGTTCGGGCGGGGATCGGGGCGTACGGGGTCAGGAGCGCGCGGGGCCGTCGTTCTCGGCCTTCTGCTCCTGGTCCTGGCGCTTCTCCTTCAGCCGGGCGGCCTCCTTGCGGACCCCGGCCTGGGTCTCGCGCTCCTTCAGGAGCCACTCGGGAGCCTCCTGGTCCAGCGCCTCGATCTGCTCGGTGGTGAGGGGGTCGGTGTACCCGGCGCGGGCAAGGCCCGAGATGGAGACGCCCAGCTTCGCGGCGACCACCGGCCTCGGGTGCGGGCCGTTGCGCCGCAGCTCGCGCAGCCACGCGGGCGGGTCGGCCTGGAGCGCGTTCAGCTCGTCGCGGGTGACGACACCCTCCTGGAACTCCGCGGGGGTGGCTTCGAGGTACACACCCAGCTTCTTCGCCGCCGTGGCGGGCTTCATGGTCTGGGTGCTCTGGTGCGACGTCATGGGGTCCAGGATATCGACCGTGGCCGCCGCCGCTGACCACGCACGGTAATCTGAGCCTGTGAACGCCTCGGAAGCATCCCCTTCGTTCCGGCTCGCCTATGTTCCGGGCGCGACCCCGGCCAAATGGGTACGGATCTGGAACGAGCGGCTGCCGGGCACCCCGCTGGAGCTGATCGCGGTGTCCGCGGCCGAGGCCGGCGGGCTGCTGCGGGACGGCGGCGCGGACGCGGGCCTGGTGCGGCTGCCGGTGGACCGGACGGTGTTCAGCGCCATCCCCCTGTACACCGAGACCACGGTGGTCGTGGTCCCGAAGGATCACGCGGTGACGGCCGCGGACGAGGTGTCCGTCGCCGATCTGGCCGACGACATCGTGCTGCACCCGCTCGACGACACCCTCGGCTGGGAGACGCCGCCGGGGCTGCCCGCGCTGGAGCGGCCCGCGACGACGGCGGACGCGATCGAGCTGGTGGCGGCGGGGGTGGGCCTGCTGGTCGTGCCGCAGTCGCTGGCCCGGCTGCACCACCGCAAGGATCTGACGTACCGGACGGTCACGGACGCACCGCAGTCCGCTGTCGCGCTCTCCTGGCGGGAGGACGCCACCACCGACCGGGTGGAGGACCTCATCGGGATCGTGCGCGGCCGGACCGTCAACAGCACCCGGGGCCGCCGGCAGGACACGCCGGAGAAGGCCGGGCGCTCCGGGGCGAAGCCGGAGAAGAAGAAGCAGGACAACAAGCAGCGGGGCGGGGCCGGTGGCGGCGCCCGGCAGGGTGCCGCGGGCGCCAGGGGTGGCCGGAGCGGTTCCGGACGTTCCTCCTCCGGTGGTACCCGGAGCGGCAAGCCCCGCCGCCGCTCCTGACCCCGGGCGGGCATCCGGCAGTACGGCCGAGGCCCGATCCAGGTGCCCGATTCCACGTGTCCGATTCCACGTGTCCGGTTCCAGGTGCCCGGTCCGTTGTGCCGGCGATATGCCCTCCCTGTCCGGTGAACCGTGGCATCCTGCCCGCAACGGTGTGATCGGACCTCGGTGGGGAGAACGATGAGCGGCACCCCGTACGACGGCGTCTGAGGGCGCATGCGCTACTACCTGTATCTGTCCGGCGCCAAGCTGGACATGCTGTACGGGCAGATCCCGGCCGGGCTGATGCGCCGGCTCGCGGTCGAGGCCCAGCTCGATCTGAAGGTCCTCAAGGTGGTGCTCCAGTCGCCGCGCGGGGAGCTGAGCGACTACGACCGGCTGGCGCTGGTCGAGTCCTATCTGGACCGCGAGTTCGACGTCAGCTGGATGACCGGGCCCTCCTCCTGGTTCCGGGGCGACCTGGACCTCCAGATCGCCGGCTACGGCAGCGCCGAGGGTCCGGTGTTCATGGCCGGCCGGGAGGGCGACACGGTGGTCGCCCTGATCGGCTCGGCGCACCATCTGGTGGGGCAGCGGCCGGTGCCGGAGGCGATCCCGGTCAGCCACTCCGGGCTGCCGTCGCTCTTCCGGCTGCTGCGGGACCCGCCGGAGGACTGGCGGCGGGTGTACGGCGACGGTTCCGGCGGCGGCGAGGAAGCCCAGCGCCAGGTCCTGGCGTACACCCGCCGGCTCAGGGAGCCCCCCGTGTACTGCGAGTTCCTGGCCCGGCGGCTGCTGCGGTCGACGGTCGTCGGGGACGACGGGCGGGAGCTGGAGATCGTCGTCGGTACGCCGCTGTACGTCGCCCAGGCCGACGAGGACCAGGAGCGCTGAATGCCACGGGGGGCCGGGGACACGGGCGGGCACGGGCCCGGCCAGGACGGCTGGGACGGATACGCGATCGCGCGGCTGCGGCTCGACGGAGACGTCCCCGGGCTGTACCGGGCCGCGCGGGAGGCCGACCGGCCGACCGCGTACGGATCCGTGGCCCTGCTCGCCGACATCGGCTCCCCCGCCGCCGCCGACGCGCTGCTGGACCTGCTGCGCGGCCGGGACACCGGACGGCTCGGGACCCGGCTGCGGGCCGCGTCCGCCCTCGGGCGGCTGCGGGAGGCCCGCGCGGTGCCCGCGCTGCTGCGGCTGCTGGACGAGGTGGCCGGGGAGAGCGACCGCAGACGGAAGACCGTGGTCCGTGCCCTGGGGCGGATCGGCGGGCCCGGGGCGGCCGCCGTCCTGCTGCGCCGGTGGGAGGAGGGCGAGGACCCGCCGTGGGTCCTCGTCCACGCGCTGACCCGGCTGCGGGCCCCGGAGGCGGTGCCGGCGCTGCTGACGGAGTGGGACCGGGTGCCGGCCTCGGACCCGTTCGGCCGGATACGGGTGGTCCGCGCGCTGGGCACGCAGCGCGACCCCCGCGCGGGCGCGGTCCTGCTGTCCGTCGCCGGGGACCCGGCCACCGTCCCCCCGGTGCGCGCGGAGGCGATCGACGCGCTGGCCCGGCTGCCCCACGACAGCTGGCCGGACCCGCAGGACCCGCGTACCGGGGAGCTGCTGCGGCCCGGGGTCGCCGACCCGTCCCCGCGTACGGGACCGCTCGCGGCCGGGCTGCTGGCCAGGACCCCGGCGGGCCGCACCGAACTGCGCCGGATCCTCGACGGCGCGCTGCGCCGGACACCCGGTGACCACCGGCCGTCCGTGACCGTCGTCGTGCGCGCCCTGACGGTGCTGCGGGAGCACCCCGGGCTCCTGGGCGCGGCGGGCGGCGGGCTGGTGGTCAGGCTGCTGCGCGAGGCCCCGCAGCCGATCGTGCGCCGGGCCGCCGCCCCCGTGGTCGCGGCGGGCGGCCCCGAGGCGGCGGAGGTGCTGCTGACCGCGCTGGACGACGAGCGGATCACCGACGCGGTGGCGGCGGCGCTGGCCGGGCTGCCCGTACCGCCCGAGGAGCGGCTGCTCGCGCTGCTCGCCCACGGCACGGGTCCCGCCCGCCGGGGTGCGGCCGCGGCCCTGGGGCTCGCGGGGTGCGCGCGGGCCGCGCCTGCGCTGCTGGCGGCGGTCGACGCGACGGAGCCGACGGACCTGCGGACCGCTGCCGCCGATGCGCTGGGGGCACTGCGGCACCGGCCGGCGGCGGGGCGGCTGGCGGCACTGGCGGCGGACCGGGAGGAGGCGGGGACGGTACGGGCCCGTGCGCTGTGCGCCCTCGGGCTGATCGGTGTGCCGGAGTCGCTGCCGGTGGTGCTGGCCTGTCTCCGGGAGCCCCGGGAGGCGGTACGGGTCCGGGCCGCCTCGGCGCTGGGGGGCTTCCCGGTGCCGCAGGCGGCGCAGGCGCTCGGCCCGGTCGTGGCCGGGGACGCGGACCCCGATGTCGCCCGGGCCGCCGTCCGCGCCCTGGGGCACATCGGCGCGCCGGCCTCGTCGGTACTGTGCGGGCTGGCCCACCGGCTCCGGCCGGACATCGCCCCGGACCTGGTCGCGGCGCTCGCCCGGTGCCCGGGGGCGGATGCCACGGGCGCGCTGGCGCTGCTGGCGCTCTCGCCCCCGGTACCGGGCCGGGTCCGGGCGGACGCCGTCCGGGCGCTCGGCGAGCGGGCCACACCGGAGTGCGTGGCCCCGCTGGCGGAGCTGGTGGCGGACGGCCGGCGGTACGCGTGCCACCCGGACGCGCTGCGCGGGCTGGCGAGGGCCGGCGGCACGGAGGCGAGGGGGCATGTCCTGGCGTACTGCCGTCACTCCGCCGACCATGTCGAGACCGCGCGGGAGGCCCTCGGTCTCCTGGGGCCTGTCTGACGGATCAGGCTGGGTGAGGGGGCGGGGTCTGGTGCATGGGGTCTCCGCAGGCCCGCCGGCCGACAAGGAATGCGTTCTCCGCAGGCCCGCCGACGGGCGAGGGGTGGGCTCTCACCAGACCCGACGGCGGACAAGGGACGGGGTCTCCCCAGACCCGCCAGCCGACAAGGGAATGAGGTCCCCGCAGGCCCGCCAGCGGACGAAGGGCGGGCTCTCACCAGACCCGACGGCGGACAAGGGACGGGGTCTCCCCAGACCCGCCAGCCGACAAGGGAATGAGGTCCCCGCAGGCCCGCCAACGGACGAAGGGCGGGCTCTCACCAGACCCGACGGCGGACAAGGAACGGGATCTCCCCAGACCCGCCAGCCGACAAGGGAATGAGGTCCCCGCAGACCCCAGGGCCGAGGGGACAGATCGCAAGGCGGAGGAGGGGGTACGTACTCCCCCTGGCTCCGCCGCCCGGGGCACCCCCACCCTGGCCGCCAGACCCAGGGGGCGAGTCCCTGCGGTGGGGGCACCTCCCGGGCCGCCAGGGCCAGGGAGCCAGGGGGCCAGCGGCGACCGACGACAGCGCGGCGTGGGGGTACCACCCGGGCCGCACGGCCCAGGGGAGCGGTACCCGGGCACGCGAGCCCAGCACCATCCGTCAGACACGCCCCGGCGGCCCGCCGGCGATCGATGGTGTCAGCCGAGTGCGTGGACCCGCAGACGCGGGTCGGGCGGGCCGAAGTCGAGCCCGTTCTCGTCGAGGGCGTTGATGACGGTCACCCGGCCGGTGGCGAAGACGAAGCTCACGGAGACGCTCCCCTCGGCCGCGTCATCGCCGTCTCCGGCCTCTTCGAGCAGTTCGACCCGGTCGAGGGGCAGCCCGCGCAGGGCCTGTGCCCCGGGCCGGGGCTCCGGGCGCCACGCCAGGTCGAAGTCGCCGCCGGGCCAGTGGACCGGTCGGGCGGGGTCGGCCGTGTTCCAGGTGACGGAGAGGTCGTCGAACCGCCGGTGGTTGATCTCGGCCTGTTCGCCGTCGAAGTCGAGCAGCACGGGGCAGTCCGGGAACCACGTGTCGTCCCGCAGGTCCCGGACCGTCCAGACGCAGGTCAGCGTCCGGCCGGCGAGAGCGCGCAGCCGGTGCCCGTGCTCCCGCGCGACCTCGCCGGGGCCGCGCGACCACAGGGGCCGGTAGCCCTCCGTACCGAATTCGAACATGGCGTCATCCTGTCAGCACCGCGCTGCGGCACGTCAGCCGGTCAGCAGGTCCAGTGCCCGGTCCACGTCCTGGTCGGTCGTGGAGATGTGGAAGGAGCACCGCAGCCGTCCGCCGCGCACGGAGGCCACGACGCCGTGGGCGGCGAGCCGTTCGGCGGTGCCGTCGGGGACCGTGAGCGAGACGATCGCGGAGTCGCCCGCGGGGAGGCCGAGGCCGGCCCGGAAGCGGTTGGCCAGGGCCAGGTCGTGGTCGTGGATCCGGGCGGGCCCGAGGCCGTCGAGGAGTTCCAGCGCGGGGGCGTGTCCCGCCCAGGAGGCCCAGGCCGGAGAGGCGTCCAGCCGCCGGGCGCCGTCGGCGAGCCGCAGTGGGGTGCCGTAGATGCTGTCCCAGACGTCCCGGCCCGCGTACCAGTTGGCGGCCAGGGCGGGCACCTCGGCCAGGGCCTCCTCGGTACCGGCGAGGAAGGCGGTGCCCCGGGGGCCGAGCAGCCATTTGTAGCCGCCGCAGACCAGCAGGTCGATCCGGTCGACGGGCAGCGGGAGCCAGCCCGCCGCCTGGGTGGCGTCCACCAGGACCCGGGTGCCGTGGGCGGCGGCCGCGTCCAGGATCCGGCCGAGGGGGGCGAGGGCGCCGTCGGCGGACTGGACGGCGGAGACGGCGACCAGGTCGGTGCCGGGGCCGATCGCGTCGGCCAGCCGGTCCAGAGGCACCGCCCGTGCGCCCACGCCGCGTTCGGCGGCGGCGAGGAAGGGGAAGAGCAGGGAGGTGAAGTCGCCCTCCGCCAGCAGGACCCGGGCACCGGGGCGGAGTCCGGCGGCGATCAGCCCCACCGCCGGAGCGACCTGGGAGCCGATGGCGACCCGGTGCGCCGGCAGCCCGACAAGCCGGGCGAAGGCGGCCCGTGAGCGTTCGACGGCGCGGTCCATCTCCGCGATGTCGAGCCGGCCGGCCGCGCGGTCGTGCTCGGCCGCGAGGGCTGCCCGGTGGGCGGCGGTCGGCGGCAGGCCGTAGGTGGCGGTGTCGAGATAGTGGTTCCGGTGCGAGAAGGCGTCCCTCAATGACTCCGTCAGTGACTCCATGAGGGAATCGTGCAGCATGCACCGAACTTCCGGCAATCATGATCCGTTCCGGCGGCACCCCACCCGGTGGACAGCGTCCTCGCCGGCCCCGGGGAGCCGGGCAGGGCGACGGACGGGTGCGGGGGCCTCCCCAGGCCCCGGGCGGGCACGGGGTCAGGGTCACTGGCGCACGCGTCGGCGCAGGCGGGTCCGCCGTCCGGCGCCCCGAGCCCGGGCACGCCCAGGGCACGGCGGATAAAATGGGCATACTGCTTCCGTCCGGATCCCTGGCCCGGCGGCCTGTCCTGACCACCCGGACCGCGGCAGGTGCACGCCGAGCACACCGGGGCGAGGATGAGAGACGACACCAGCGGCCGCACACCGGAGCGGGAGACGCCCCCCGACGGCCCAGGACCGCTGTTCCGGCTGGCGGAACTGCGCGAGGAGAGTGCCTGCCGGCACTGGTGGCGGCTGGCGGTCACCGACGCCGGCACCGCCCTGACGGCCTGTCACCGGCTCGGTGCCGGGCCCGCCGTACCCGGTGTCCTGTGGCTGGAGTGCGCGGCCGGCGCCGCATCGGCACTGCTGTCCGGGCCGGTGCGGGCCATCACCGGAGTACGGTTCCACCGGCCCCTGCGCCCGCGCCCCGGAGGCGGGCTGCCGGCCCTCCGGCTCGGCGCGCAGCCCCCGGTCCACCCCCCGACCCGGGGCCCGGCGGCGGTACGGGTGGTCATCGAGACGGCGGAACCGGACGACGGCCTCGCGGACCCGGCAGACGGCTCGATGGCCGACGGGTCCCACGGCGCGCGGATCGCCGAGGCGACCGTCCACATCGGCCCCCTCGCCCCCGCCCCCGCCGCCGTCCGGCTGCCGCGCCTGCCCGCCCTGCCCAGCGTCGACCCGTGCCAGCAGCCCGGCGGCCCGGTCCTGCTCGGCGGGCCCTTCACCGCGCTCACCCGGCTCCGGCGGCACCCCTGGGGCGGCACGGGCGAGTTCTCCCCCGCCACCACGGACCCGCCGCGGCTCTCCACCGCGTACCGGCTGCCCCTGATCGCGCTGGACTGCCTGCTGCGCATGCAGTGCCAGCCGCCCCTGCCCCGGGGCGACCTGCTGCCCGCGTACACCCCGCTGCGGCTCGCCTCCGTCGAGTTCTTCACCCGGTACGACGACGACGCGCTCGGCGCGCCCCCCGTCCTCCTGGTGCACCGCCCGGCGCCGGCACCCGACACGGGCGTCCTCACCGCCGTCGACCCGGCGCACACCCTGCTGCGCGTCACCGTGGCGGCCAACCGTCTCCTGGGGCGCTTCGACTCCCGTACCCACAGCTGGGAACAGCCCTCCGCACACACGCGTCCCCCGGCACGGCAGCGGGAGACAGCCGGACCGGGAGACGGGCACGCACGGCTCAGAGCGTGATCGGCGCCTCGCACGTGACCTCGTCACGGGGGGTGTAGCGGGTCGTGAACTTCTCCCGCTTGACCTCCTGGCCACCGGAGCCGAGGACCCGCTCCACGGTCACGTTGAAACCGTCGAGCGGCGTCTGCGGCAGGCAGTTCTTCTCCGGGCCCTCGCGCTTGCCGGGCTTCTTCACCTCGGTACGGGGGCCCTTCACCGCCTCCACCGAGTCGTATTTCTTTGAACCGTAGAAGGAGATGGTGACGGAGGAGTCGGTGGAGCTGGCGGCGATGTAGAGGGACTTGCCGGAGTCGTTGAGGAAGCGCAGGTCGAGACTGCCCCAGGCGACGGTGGCCTCCCGGCCCTCCGGGTAGCGCTCGATGTAGAAGGAGTGGGCGCCGTACTCGACGGGCTTGACCCCGGCGAAGAAGACGGCGTTGAACATCGTCGTGGCGACGGCGGAGACCCCGCCGCCGGCGGCCTTCGTGTACTGGTCGTCCTGGATGATGATGCCGTCGACGAAGCCGTTCTCCTTGGTCCGCTCGCCGACCGTCCCGTTGAAGCTCCACTCCTCGCCGGGCTTGACCAGCGAGCCGTTGATCAGCTCCACCGCGCGGCCGATGTTCGTGGTGCGGTACGGGGCCGGGTCGAAGTTCACCGTGAAGGTGGACATCTGCTCCTTCAGCCCCAGGGAGTCGAAGGTCTCCCGGGACAGCTCGGGCCGGACCTCCCGCGTGGGCAGCGCGGCCGTGCGGGCGGCGCCCTCGCGGGTCAGCACCGGCAGCACGGCCCGCTCCAGGCCGGCCGCCGAGACCGTCTGTCCGGGCCGGCCGTCCTGGGCGAGGACCACACGCTCGCCCGCGACCCGCAGGGTGCCCTCGACGGGCTCGTCGGTGATGCCGTCGATGGCGCGGTTCACCTCCGGGTCCTTGCGCAGCGCGGCGGCGTCCAGCCGGGGGGTGAGCCGGTTCGCCTTGTCCGGCTTCATCGTCAGATGCCTGCCGACGGCGTCCGCGCCGATCGTCGCGCTCTCGGCGCCCACGGTGACGGTGACCGGGCCGGACATCGCGGGCCGGGCGAACTCCGCCATGGCCCGGTCGACCTCGTCGGCGCCCACCTTCGGCTCGCTGCGCCGCACCGGCAGGACGACGGGCCCGGTCTCCTCCTCCAGGACGGCGGAGCGCAGTGATTCCGCCGCCCGGTCGAGGTCGACGGCCTCGCCGACGCGCGCCTGGACGGGCACGGCCCGGCCGTCCCGGAAGGTGATCGCGCCCTCACGGGCCGTACGGTCGTACTTCTGCGCCAGCGCGGCCACCGCCGTACGGGTCTTCGCCTCGTCGACGCGGTGCACCGGCTCGACATCGCGCTCGGCGTCGGAGAACAGCCGCCCGATCACAGTGAACGGATCGGAGCCGGAACGCGCCGCGCGCGCCGCGGTCTCCCCGGCGTCCAGGGTGAAGCCCGCGGTCCGGGCGTCGACGGTGCCGGTGCGGTCGCCGATGCGCACCTCGACGGGCGCGGGCCAGCGCTGCCCCAGGTCGCGCTCCAGCTTCCGTTCGGCCTGCTCGGGGGTGAGCCCCCCGATGTCCACCCCCTGCACCCGGGTCCCCGCGGGCACCTCGCCGTCGAAGGCGAGCAGCCCCGTCAGATACAGACCGCCGAACCCCAGGCCCGCGACGCCCACGACCCCCGCCACCACGAGCGCGGGATGTATTCGGCGCCGGCCGCCGCCCGTGGTGCCCTGCGGTCCGGATGAACGAAGCACGGAAATCTCCTTGTCGATGGCTGGCCGCCCTGGTCTGTGCTCGTCCCCCGTCGCACGTACGGCGATCCGGCGATCGTAGGTGCGCGCCCGTGAAGTGCCGGTAAACCGGAGTCGCCGGCTGCCGGTGAACACCTCGGCGCGGGCACGGCCCGGCCGATCGCCTGTCCCCTGCATGGTACTGACCGCAGATGTCCGGCCCGGCGGCGGGACGGAACTCCGTCCGCCGAATTCGCTTACGGAATGCGCCGGTTCGGACACGGAGCGCCAGGTGGCGGCGGTCATGCGGGGTGGCACGGGGGCCCGGCACCTACCCGTGACTCTGTGACGCACGCCACACATCTCGCCGTGTGCGGGACCGACCGCGCTCGGTCACCTTTCCCTCGGGGGCGGGCCGCGACCTGCGGGATCGGCCGGGGAGACTGAGGTCACCCTTCCTTGCGCGGCGGGACCTCTGGTACAGCTGGTGTGACACCACCAGAACTGCGGAAGTTTCATGATGGATCACGACAAGCAGGACGAGAACGGCGAGCGGGAGGGGATGGGCGGCGGCCTGCCCGCCGCGCCCGGATCACCGGCCGGCCCGCTGACCGATTTCACGATCGACCTCACCTTCGAGGAGGTCCGGCGCCGGGCCGAGGTCGTGGCCGCGCTCGGGCCCGACTGGGACCCGGTGGCCGCCCTGCGCGGTGAGGAGGAGGCGTACGAGCGCCTGTACTCGGGCCTCGACGCCGAGCAGCGGCGTACGTACGACCTGCTCGTGGCCGCCGGCGTCCTGCCGGGAGAGGAGCCGGGCCGTGCGGCTGCCCATTGACCCGCAGGCGGACTACGCCCGCAGGGCCTGGGTGGCCTGCCCCTCCTGCGACGACGCCCGCTCCTGCGCGACCTGCGCCGACCGGCGCAACTGCGGTGAGCACTGGCGCTACTTGATCTCCAACAAGGGGCCGGTGCTGCATCTCCAGTGCCCCGGCTGCACCCATCTCTGGTCCTTCGACACCCGCCCCGGCATCCCGGGCCCCGCCGTCGGCGACCACGCCTGACACCCGGCCGCCCGGCCGCCCCGCTCCACCCGAACGGCCCTCCGTGTCTGGCGCCGCCGGGCCGCCGGCGGAAGCGTGGCGGGTGTCCCCCGTACCCGGGCGTACGGGGAGAAGGGCTGGTCGGCCATGGCGGACACACGAGCCGCGCGCCTCGCGAAGTTCATCGAGCCCCTGCGGGTCGCCCCGGGGTCGCGGGTCGACCTGGCCAAGGACTTCGATCCCCGCTACCGGGACGGTCTGCTCCGGCGCCAGGCCACCGAGCTGCTGCGCTCCGGCACGGAGCTGCTGACCGAGTACCAGGCACGGCTCGCGGCGCAGGACACCTACGGCGTCCTGGTCTGCCTCCAGGCCCTGGACGCCGGGGGCAAGGACGGCACCATCCGTCATGTCATGAGCGGGATGAACCCGCAGGGGGTGCAGGTCAGCAGCTTCAAGGTGCCGTCGGCCGAGGAGCTGGACCACGACTATCTGTGGCGGTACGCGCGCAGGCTGCCCGAGCGCGGCAACATCGCGGTCTTCAACCGCTCCCACTACGAGGAGGTCCTCGTCGTCCGGGTGCACAAGGAGGTGCTGGCGCGGCAGAAGCTGCCCCCGCCCGCCCTGCGCCCGGGGATCTGGAAGCGGCGCTACCGGGAGATCAACCAGTGGGAGCGCCAGCTCACCGACAACGGCTTCACGGTGGTGAAGATCTTCCTCAATCTCTCCCGGGAGGAGCAGCGCATCCGCTTCCTCAAGCGGATCGATCTGCCGGAGAAGAACTGGAAGTTCTCGGCGGCCGATGTGCGGGAGCGCCGGTACTGGGACGACTACCAGCGCGCGTTCTCGGAGATGCTGTCGGCCACCAGTACGCCGTGGGCGCCCTGGTACGTCGTACCGGCGGACCGCAAGTGGTTCGCGCGGCTCTGCGCCTCGGCGGTGCTGGTGCGGACGCTGATGGAGCTGGATCCGCAGTACCCCACGGTCGGCAAGGAGACCCGCAAGGAGCTGCGGGTCGTCCGCAAGGAGCTGGAGCGGGAGGCGCCGAAAGGCGCGCGGGCGGATCCGTACGCGTCGGCGAAGGCCCGGAGAGCCGAGAAGGACGGGAAGGACGGGAAGAGCGGGAAGGGCGGGAAGGCCCGGGAGAGCGGGAAGCGCGGGAAGAAGGGCGGCCGGTCGGGGAAGGCCGGGGGGCGGGCGTGAGCACCGCCGGGCCGCCCGACTCCCCCGGCGCCGGACCTGCCGAGCCGACGCCCTGGTACGCGCTCACGGCGGCCGAGGTCGCCACCGCCCTCGGGGTGGACCCGGCGACCGGGCTCACGGCGGAGCACGCGGCACGGCTCCTGGCGGAGCACGGGCCCAACGCACTCCCGGAGGAGAAGCCCCCGCCCGGCTGGCGGCGCTTCCTGGACCAGTACCGCAGCTATATGCAGCTCATCCTGGTGGCGGCGGCGATCGTGTCGCTGCTGGTACGGGAGTGGAGCACCGCGATCCTGCTGGCGCTGCTGACCCTGCTGAACGCGGTCGTCGGGCTGCGCCAGGAGGGCAAGGCCGAGAGCGCGATGAACGCGCTGAAGTCGATGATGAAGGCCACGGCACGGGTGCGGCGGGACGGGGCCGAGTCGCAGATGCCGGCGGAGCGGCTGGTCGTGGGCGATGTGGTGCTCGTGGCGGCCGGGGACCAGGTCCCGGCGGACGGGCGCATCGTGGCCGCGACCGCGCTCCAGATCGACGAGTCCGCCCTCACCGGGGAGAGCCTGCCCGTGGCGAAGGACACCGGGCCGCTGCCCGCGGGCAGCCCCGGTGTCGGCGACCAGTCGGACATGGCCTTCATGAACACCCCCGTCACCCATGGCAGCGGGGTCCTGATCGTCACCGCCACGGGCGCGGGCACCGAGCTGGGCCGGATCTCCGGGATGCTCTCCACCACCCGGCGGGAGGCTTCGCCGCTCACCCGGCAGCTCGACAGCCTGACGCTGTGGATCGCGGGCGCGGCCGGGCTGACCATGGTGGTGATGTTCGCCCTCGGCCGGAGCCGGGGGGAGGCGTGGGACGTCCTGTTCGTCAGCGCCGTGTCGCTCGCCATCGCGGCCATCCCCGAGGCCCTGCCGACGGTGACGCAGGTGATCCTCTCCGTCGGCAGTCTCAATCTGGCCAGGCACAACGCGATCGTGAAGGAGCTGCCGTCCGTCGAGACCCTGGGCTTCACCTCGGCGATCAACTCCGACAAGACCGGCACCCTGACCATGAACCGGATGAGCGCCGTGGAGGTGGTGAGCCCCACCGACCACTACACCGTGTCCGGTTCGGGCGGGGAACTCGACGGGCAGGTGCACCGGGCGGCCGGCTCCACGGCGAGCGTCGAGGACGCGATCCTGCCGTTCCTCGTCGCCAATGACGCGGAGCTGGTGGCGGGCGAGGTCGTGGGCGACCCGACCGAGGGGGCGCTGCTGGTCCTCGGCCACAAAGCGGGGCTCGACATCGGCGCCACCCGGGAGCGGCTGCCCCGGCTCGCGACCCTGCCGTTCGACCCTGAGCACAAGCTCATGGCGGTCTTCACCCGGGCCGCCGGGGCCTCGGGGCGGCCCGTGGTGCGCTGTTTCGTCAAGGGCGCGGGCCCGGCGGTGCTGGAGCGGGTGACGAGCGCGCTCGCGGCCGGGGAGAGCGTGCCCTTCGACGCGGAGCGGGGCCGGTGGGCGCGGCAGGAGACTCAGCGCCTGGGGGGTGCGGGGTACCGGGTGATGGCGGCCGCCGTCCGGGATCTCGACCCGGCGGACTTCGACCCCGCCGGTGACCTGCTCGGGTATGTCACCGGGCTGTCCCTCACGGCCCTCGTCGGCATGGTCGACCCGCCGCGCGCGGAGTCGCGGGCCGCCGTGGCCGGGGCGCAGGCCGCCCATATCCGGGTCCGCATGGTGACGGGGGACGACGTGACGACGGGCGCGGCGATCGCCCGGCAGCTCGGGATCCCCGGTGAGGCGGTCCTCGGCGCGGACTTCGCGGCACTGTCCGAACGGGAACAGCTCGCCCGGATCGATTCCATCGGGGTGGTGGGGCGCGTCGCGCCGGAGCACAAGGTCCTGCTCGCCGAGACGCTGAAGAAGAAGGGCGACGTGGTCGCGATGACCGGCGACGGCGTCAACGACGCGCCCGCGATCAAGGCCGCCGACATCGGTATCGCGATGGGCAGCGGCACGGACGTGGCGAAGAACGCGGGCCGGATGATCCTCTCCGACGACAACTTCGCCACGATCGTGTTCGCCGTGCGGGAGGGCAGGAAGCTCTACGACAACCTCACCAAGTACATCCGGTTCGTCCTGCTGTTGCTGGTGGCCTTCGTCCTGACCTTCCTCGGCGCGGCGGTCCTGAACATCGCGGCCGGTGAGCCGTTCACCCCGGCGCAGGTGCTGTGGGTCCACTTCGTCGTCAACGCGCCCTTCGGCTTCGCGCTCGGGTTCGACCGGGAGAGCCCCGGGCTGATGCGGCGGCTGCCACGGCCGCGCGGGGAATCGGTGCTGACCCGGTCGCTGCTGCTGACCGTCGGCCTCGCCGGGCTCGCCCTCACCGTCCTGCTGCTGGCCCTGATCCAGCTGGGCGAACGGCACTTCGGCAGCGCGGCCGTCGGCAACTCGATGGCGTTCACGGCGTTCGCGCTCTGTCTGATCGTGGCCGCGTTCGAGTGCCGCAGCGAGACGGAGTCGGTGCTGCGGACGTCGACCTTCGACAGCAAGCAGATGAACTGGGCGGCCCTCGGCGAGTTCGCGCTCGCGGTGATGGTGACGCAGATGGACGGCTTCCGGCGGATCCTGGGGACGGAACGGATCGATCTGCGGCAGTTCGGCTGGGCGCTGCTGGCGGCGCTCGTCCTGCTCGTGGCCTGGGAGGCGGGCAAGTTCATCGCCCGCAGGGCGGGACAGCCACGGGGCGCGGACGGGACGAAGGGCATGGGTGGCACGAGCGGGACGAGCGCGGGAACGGATCCGGCGGCCGGCTCCGGCACAGGAACGCAGTCGGGAGCGGGAGCAGGAGCAGGAGCAGGAACGGAAGCGGGTGGCGGGGCAGGGGCGCTCCGGCCGCCGGCCCACTGACCCACCGCTCCCTGCGGACGACCCTTCCGGCACACCGCCGGGCCGGCCCGCGGTTGCGCGGGGGAAGTCCTCCACCGCGCACGGATGGAAGGATGGACGGCGGCCACCCGGACCCCGGAAGAAGGAGTCGCCGACCGTGAAGTTCGTGCTCGAAGTGACGCTCGACGAGGGAAAGATGACGGAGGACACGGCGGGCGAGCTGGGCCGCGTCCTGCGGTACTGGGGCGGCAATCTGCACCACTACGCGCTGCGGCCGGGCGACGGCTCGGCGGTGTACGACTCGGAGTACCGCGAGGTGGGCCGGTGGCGGGTGGTCGAGTCACCCGCGGACTGACACCTCGTACGGGCCGTACGGGCAGGCGGGCGGGTCCCCGTGGGCGGGACACGGGGACCCGGCCACCGCGGACGACCGGTCAGGTGTACGCGGGAGGCCGGGTCCCGGCCGCCACCGACGCCGGTCAGGCGCCGGACGCGGCGGCCGTCCCCGCCTCGTCCGTGGCTGCGGGCCGCCCCTCCGCACCGACGGACACCGCGCCGGCCACGGCAGGCGCCCCGCTCACGGCGACCGCCGTGTACCAGACCGACTTCTGCCGGGCCTCACGCTCCACCAGACCCTTGGCGACATGGGCGTTGAGGGCGTCCCGGACCACCGGAACACTCGTCCGCAGCTCCGGGTGGACCCGTGCGATCTCGTCGGCGACCTCGCGTGCCGTGCGCGGCTCGCTGTGGCCGCGCAGCAGCTCCAGCACGGCCGTGCGCAGGGTGACCTTCTTCTCGCCCGCCGCCCCCGGGGCCGCCTTCGGGCGCCGGACCTGGGTGGCCTGCCGGGGGGCCGGCGCCGACTTGGCGGCCTTGGCCGCCTTCGCCGGCTGAGCCGCCTTGGCCGACTGAGCCGCCGGCTTGGCCTTGGCGGCCCCGGACCCGGCTTCCTTCGCGGGCTTGGCGGGCTTGGCGGCCTCCCGCGCACGCCGCGGCTTGGGCACGGAGGCCCGGGGCGCCGGGGCGGGAGCCTCGCCGGTCTCCGCCACCGCTGCCGGCGCCTCGTCGGGTGCCTCGTCCGGTGCCGTGGTGGCGGGTGCCGTGGTGGCGGGTGCCGCCTCCTGCACCGGGGACGGCTCGGGGGCCGGCACTCCTGCGATGTCCTCGCCGTCCTGCGCCGCCTCGCGCATGCCGGTCAGCCAGTCGTGGTCCTTCTCCAGTTCCTGGAGCCGTCCCGACAGCCGCTCCAGTTCCGCCCGGACGCCCGTCTGTTCGTTCCGATTGCTCTCCAACTCCGCCGCGAACCGGGCCGTGTACTGCTCCCTGAGGCTCCGGCCCTGCTCCTGGTCGGTGGACGTGTCCGCTTCGCTGGTCATCACCGCTCGCTCTCCGTCGAGTTCGATGTACTCGATCCATTCGATGTGCCCGCCATGCCGCCGCGTATGCCAGACACCGCGGCGGCCCCGGCCGACGGCCGGGGCGGGATCGAAGAGTACGCGAGCATCCTGGCACGTCCCCTCCCCCTGACAGCCAGGGAATGACAGGCAGTCCCGCCAAAGAGCCTGCGCGGACGGCGTGGACGGGGTGGCGCCCCGTCTCCCCCGCCGGACCTTCCTTCACCCGTACGGCCTACCAGGCCACCGATCGGGCCCTGTTGGGGCATGGCAGGGGGAGGTCCTGCCCGCCGTTACGGTCCCGCGCGGCCGGAGCGCGCGGGACCGTCGTGAACCTCCGGGGGCCGTCGGGACGGCCCCGGGCCCCTACGGACCCGTACGGGTGGCAGGGCGGCGGGGGTTCAGCTCCCGGCGGCCGGCTCCCGGCGCATGCACCACGTGGTGGGGCCGCCGTCGGTCCCGGACACCTGGGCCGTCACCGTGAAGCCGAGCCGTTCGTACAGCCGGACGTTCGCCTCGGTGGCCGTCTCCAGATAGGCCGGGTACCCGGCGCGGTCGGCGGCCGCCAGCCCGGGTCGGATCACGGCACTGCCGAGGCCCCGGCCCTGCGCGGACGGGTCCACGCCGACCGTGGCGAGGAACCAGACCGGCTCCTTGGGACGGTGCGGCTCAGCCGCGCGCTCCGTGGCCTCGTAGAAGGGGGCCCGGTCGCCCGCCAGCTCGGCGACGCGCGAACCGACTTCGGCGAACCCGGGACCCGGGTCCTGGTCCGGCGTGGTCCACACCGCGACGGCGAGCCCGTCCCCGTCGATCCAGACCCGTCCGTACGGCATGCCGACAGCGGTCAGGAACAGCTCCTGAAGTCCGCGGACCCGCTCCTCGTGGTCGTCGGCCGCCACCACGTGCCGGGTGTGCGGGTAGTCGGCGAACGCCCGGGTCAGGGTGCGCACCGCCGCGGGGATGTCCTCGGGGGTCGCGGGGCGGACCGTGCCGGCTGCGGATCCGGAGGGGGTGGGGCTGGTCATACGGTGTCTTCCTTCGTCCTGGTACGGATGCGGGCCGTTCACGGGGAGCGGCACCATGGGAACGATCAAGGAATTCGGGGAGTTCCGCAATCGGCTTCGGCACGGCGGCCACCGGGGACTGTCAGTGGGGCGGCGCACAATCGGGGCAACGGCCGTGCGCGGGAGCACCGGCCTCCGGGAAAGCGGGAGAGCACCATGGCGTTGTCCAACCAGCGGGTCGCGCGGCACACCTTCCTGGGAGCGCTCTACGCGGACCCCTACTTCCCGGATCACGTACTCGACCGGGGCACGGCGATCCTCAGGGGACTGTGCGAGCGGATCGAGGCGGAGCGGCCCCGGGACCACGCGGCGCTCTGCGCGCTGACCCGGGAGGCCACGGAGGAGTTCAACCGGCTGGAGGCGGCGGCGTTCGAGGCGGCGGACAGCGAGATCGAGACGGTGGCGCGCGAGGAGATAGCGGAGGCGTTCTGGTTCGTGGCGGTCGCCTATGGGTTCCCCGACGCCGATGTGGAGGACCTGATCGCTGCCAGGGACTGGTGACGGCGGCGGGCCGCTCCCGGAGCGGCCGGCTCGGGGGCGGTTCGGGGGGCGGTCGTGGTGAACGGGCCTTGTACCGCTCCGGATTCGGGTAGACAGGGGCCGATCGAGTGTCGGCAGGAGAGCGAGGGAGCAGACGGATGACGCAGATCGGCCCGTTTCTGGAACGCAGGCTCAGGCGGCGGTTCGCGACGTACGACACGGATGGGGACGGCTTTGTCCAGCGCCATGACTTCGAGACCGCGGTCGACCGGCTGGGGGTGGCGTTCGGTCTGGGGCCCCAGGCGGCCCCGCTGGTGCGGCTGCGGGCGCTGAGCCTCGGGCTGTGGGAGCACCTGTCGCAGGCCGCCGACACCGGGAGGGACGGCCGGATCAGCGAGGAGGAGTACCAGGTCGCCTTCGCGGCGGGGCTGTTGGTGACCCCGAGGACGTTCGACGCGTCGTACGGGCCGTTCCTCGACGCGATCATGGACATCGCCGACAGGGACGGCGACGGGCGGCTGACCCGGGACGAGCAGGTCCGGTGGACCGGCGCGCTGATGGGGATGGCGGAGGGGGACGCCCGGGAGGTCTTCGGCCGGCTGGACACCGACGGCGACGGTCTGATCGGCCGGGAGGATCTGCTGGGGGCGATCCGCGCGTACTACTTCGACGAGGACCCCCACGGGCCGGGGTCCTGGCTCCTCGGTCCGCTGGACGGCGGCTGACGACCCCGCCCGCCGGCCGGCCCGCGTCGGCCGCGGGTGCCGGGGTACCGGCCGGGGAGCGGACGCTGCCGGAGGTCGCGGTGGGTTGCGGCTGAACCTCGGGGGAGGCGTTCGCCCGTGTGTTCCGCGCGACGCACGGTGTCGGTGCCGGCGAGGCCGGGCGGACCGGTGCGCGTCTGCCGTCGCAGCCCCGGATGTCCCTCCGCCTCATCGTCGAAGGGAGCAGCAGCATGCGGTACAGGGTCGTGGAGAAGGAGGAATTCCTGCGGGCCCGGCTGTCGCAGGACGCGGCGCGGGCGGACGCGGAGCCGTGGATCCCCGTGGAGCGGACCGGGGTCTGAGTGAGGGCGCGCGGCGGCCCGGGGCCGCCGCGCGTCCCCGTTCCGGGCGGGGGCGCGGGCCGGAGGCAGGTCCACCCGGACAGATGATCCCGCCGTGCCCGGGTCATCCGCACCGGCGCAGTGCTGTGCGTCCCCCGGGAGGCCGGCCGGCAGTCGGCCGAGCGGCCGGCGGAGGAACAGGCGGCGCGACAGGCGGAAGGCCCGGCCGCGGCAGAGGCACGTCGCGCAGGGCCGGTGGCGAGCCTGCCGAGCCGGCCGGTCCTCCTCCCGGCGGGCAGGACCCCGCCATCCCTGCCCTGCCCCGTGTCCGGCCGGACCTGGCCGGCGTGCGGGCACCCGGCCATCCTTACCCACTGACCTTCCGGAGGACCGTCATGCCAGCTGTCGCCGACCCCGATCCCGGCACCCCGCCGCGCCCCACCGCCCCACGGGTCCCCGCCCCGCACGCCACCCGGCGGGTGCGTGTCCTGCCGTCCCGGACCGGACGCCCGGGCCGCGCCGCGAGAGCGCCGCGCGGAAACGCGGGGCCCACGGCACACCCGGTCCGTGCCGGCGCCCGGCGCGCGGCCGGCCGGCCCGGCGAGCGGAGGACCGTGTGACCGTTCTGATCGCCGGTGCCGGGATCGCCGGACTCACCACCGCGCTGAGTCTGCACGCGGCAGGGGTGGGCGGTGTCCGGGTCCTCGAAGCCGTGCCCGAACTCCAGCCCGTGGGCGTCGGCCTGAACATCCTGCCGAACGCGGTGCGCGAGCTGGACGAGCTGGGGCTGCTCCCCGCGCTCGCCGCGGTGTCCGCCGAGACCGCCGGCCTCGGCTACTACGACCGGCGCGGGCGGCTCGTCTGGAGCGAGCCGCGCGGGCGGGACGCCGGGTACCGCTGGCCCCAGCTCTCCGTCCACCGGGGTGGTCTCCAGTTCGCGCTCGCCGTGGCCGTCGGCGAGCGGCTGGGGGCCGACGCGATCGTCACCGACGCCCGGGTGGAGGGGTTCGCCCAGCTCCCCGGCGGCCGGGTCGAGGTGGCCGTCCGCCATCCCGCCGCCGGAGCCGTTTCGCGCCTCACCGCGGACGTCCTGATCGGGGCGGACGGGGCGGGTTCCGCCGTGCGCGCCGGTCTGCACCCGGGCGAGGGGCCGTCGCCCGGGAACGGGCTGGTCGTCTGGCGGGGAACCACCTGGGCCGCGCCCTTCCTCGACGGCCGCTCGATGGTCATCACCGGCGACGACCGGCGACGTGCCGTCGTGCACCCCCTGTCCCCGCCCGGCGGCGAGGACGACCGCGCCCTCGTCAACTGGGCCGTGGCCCGGGTCGCCGGCCGCGAGGCGGCGCCGGGGCCCGCCGGTGCGCACCGGCCGGTGCACCCCCGCACGTTCGTGGACGGGTTCGCCGACCTGGCCTTCGGCTGGCTCGACGTGCCGGGGCTGATCCGTGGCTCGTCGGAGGCGTACGCGTACCACCCGTCGGGCCGCGATCCCCTGCCCCGGTGGAGCGAGGGGGCGGTGACCCTCATCGGCGACGCCGCGCACGCGATGCATCCGATGGGGTCCAACGGCGCCACCCAGACGATCATCGATGCCCGGGTGCTCGCCCGGGAACTCGCGCTGCGGCCGGACCCCCGGGAGGCCCTGGCGGCGTACGAGGAGGAGCGCCTGCCCGTGCGTTCGCGGCTCCGGCGCACGACGGGACACGGCGGGTGCGGGGAGGCCGGGGGCCGGCGGGAGACCTTCCCGGGCTCGGAACTGGAGGACTTCTCGGCCGACTTCGCCCGGCTGGGCGGCTTCGACCCGGACACGGTCAACAACCGCCCGTCCTACGGAATCGGCTCGGGAGCGACGGCACACCGATGATCTGATGAGCCGGTCATCACCCTGGATCCCGGGGCCCGTACGACCGCCTCGGTACGGTGTCGTCCGGCGCCGCACCGAGGCGTACCGGGTGCTCCACCGCCGGGCCGAAAGCTCATTGGCCGGGAATCCTCTGTCAGGGAGAGCGCTTTCCCCACCCCCGACCGGGGAATTCACCGCAGATGCGGCATCGCGGGCATCCACCTGTCCGGAGATGTGCCACTTTTCTCGGGCAGTGGCACTTTCTTCTTCCGGCCACTTCTTGGGCCCTGCTCATGCCAAGCTGCTGCCCGATTCCGACGGTTCAGCGGTTCCGGCCGACCGTGGCCGGGACCAGGGGGGAGCAGTCCTGTGCGCATCCATCGGAGAACGGCCTGGCTGGGGACCGCGCTGCTGATCGGCGCGCTGGCCACGCCCATGGCACGGGCGGTCGACGCGCCCGACGCGCGGGGAGCCGTCTCGACGGCGGCGGGCCCGCTGCCCGGCAAGGCGGCGGCCCGGGTGACACCGGCGGCCCCGGCGGCGGGCGAACAACTCATCACCTTCTCGGAGTTCCCGGTCGACACCGCGATCACCCGGCAGTACCGGCCGCGCGGGGTCGTCTTCTCCGGCACCGGCGGTGGCGGAACCCCGTTCATCAGCCCGGACGGCGCCAACCCGACCGCCCCCGCGCTCTCCGGGAGCCCGCGCTTCCAGGGCGGTATCCGGGGCGACTTCGTCAAGGTCGGCGGGGCGCCGCGCACCGTCGGCACGTTCTCGCTGGACGTGGGGTACATCGACGACCCCGACTCGGTCGCGGTCACCGCCCATGACGCGAAGGGCAAGCAGCTCGCCCGGAAGCTGGCCGACCGGCGGGGGATGGTGCGGATCACCCTCACCGCCAAGGGCATCACCTCCTTCCGGGTGCAGCAGGTGGCGGGCGAGTCGGCGGGATTCGCCGTCGACAACCTGCGCTACCCCCGCCCCGAGCTGCTGGCCGCGCTCGGGGACTCGTACTCCTCCGGAGAGGCCAACCCGCCCTATGTGAAGGGCACGGACGTCAAGGGCAAGGGCTGTCACCGCAGTCAGAAGGCGTGGCCGGTGCTGCTCGGCAAGAACAACACGGCGGTCAGCCGGGTCAAGCACCTCGCCTGCTCGGGGGCGCGGACCACGGCGCTGACCCAGTCGTACAACGGGGAGATCCCCCAGCTGACGGCGCTGGGCAGACTCACCGGCAAGGACGAGCCGGCGGTGGTCACCGTGACCCTCGGCGGCAACGACGTCGGCTTCGGCACCGTGCTGGAGGCGTGCTACGTCTTCTGGGGCAAGTGCCTCGGCAGGGACGGCGCCGTGGCCAAGGCCGAGAAGGAACTCGCCACGCTCGGCGGCAGGCTCAAGAACCACTATCTGAGCATCCAGCGGAAGGCGCCCAACGCCACGATGGTCGTGGTCGGCTATCCGCGGCTCTTCCCGGCCACCGACCGGGAGGAGAACTGCGCCTGGCTGTCGAACGACGAGCGCAAGGCCCTGAACGCGCTCGGCACGAAGGTCGACGGGGTGCTCGCCGCGCGGGCGAAGGAGGCCGGGCTGGCGTACGTCACCGTGCAGGAGACGACGGCGGGGCACGAGCTGTGCACCCGTAACGAGTCCTGGTTCTTCCCCGTCGGCCTCACGGGCGGGCAGCAGCGGGCGCACCCGGTGCTCAAGGGCCAGCAGGCCATCGAGGCGAAGGTCCGGCGGCACATCGACACACTGCTGAAGCGCTGACGGCGGACCGGACCGGTGCGGGCGGGGGTCACCAGCCGGTGGCCCCGCTCCCGCGCGCCCGCCCCTCTGATCCGCCCCCTCACCTCGGCCGACGGGCGAATGTGACAGTACGCCGACGGTTTCCCATCAGTGGCTGTTACACAGCTTTAACGTCTCTCACCTGCGCTCTTTCCGCAGTAGGGTCACGGATGTCCCTGTGATTCCACAGACTCACCGACCTTTCTGACGGAGGTTCCGTTGCGCCCGATATCCGTGCACCCCGTGCGTCACCCGTCCGCGCGTCTCGCGGTGGCTGCCGCGGTGCTCGCCCCCCTGGTGCTCACCGCCTGCTCGTCGGGTGACTCCGGCGGGTCCACGGACGGCAAGGCCGGCGGATCCCAGTCGAACAGCAAGCCGGCCACGGTCACCGTGACGCCCAGCGGCCAGGCGGCCAAGGCCGGCGAGCCGGTCCGGGTCACGGCCCAGGGCGGCCGTCTCGCCTCGGTCGAGGTCACCGACGGCAAGGGGAAGGCCCTCAAGGGCCGGCTCTCCGACGAGAACACGGTGTGGACCTCGGAGCGCAGGGCCGCGCCCGGCACCACGTACCAGGTCACCACCAGGACCTCCGCGGACGGCGGCGCGACGGACACGAAGAAGGCGTCCTTCACCACCACCGCGGCGCAGAAGGTCAACAAGGTCGAACTGCGGCCCGGCAAGAAGACGACCGTCGGCATCGGCCAGCCCATCTCCTTCGTCTTCGACCACCCCGTCGCCAACAAGGCCGAGGTCGAGAAGCATCTGAAGGTCAGCACCTCGAACGACACCGAGGGCTCCTGGGGCTGGATGAAGGACTGGTCCGGCCGGGACCGCGTGGACTGGCGGCCCGAGGAGTACTGGAAGCCCGGCACGAAGGTCACCCTCGACGCCCAGCTGAACGGCATCGACTCGGGCCCGGCCGGCGGCTGGTTCGTACGGGACTACTCCACCGACTTCACCATCGGCTCGCACCAGGTCGTCAAGGTCGACCTCGACGCGAAGCAGCTCACCCTGGAGCGCGACGGGAAGAAGGTGCGCACCATCCCCGTCTCCGGTGGCACCCCGGACGACAAGCGGCGCTCCTGGAAGGGCACCACGGTGCTCATGTCCAAGGAGGGCACCATCAACATGCGGTCGGAGACCGTGGGCCTCGGCGACGCCTACGACAAGATGGTCGACTACTCGATGCGGCTCACCTGGTCCGGCATGTACGCGCACGCCGCGCCGTGGAACAGCGGCTACTTCGGCCGCGCCAACAAGAGCTCCGGGTGCATCGGCATGAGCACCGAGAACGCGGCGGGCTTCTACGACCAGGTCAGGGTCGGCGACCCCTTCGTGACCACGGGCCAGGACACCAAGGGCGTCCCCCCGCAGGGCAACGGGTTCAGCAACTGGAACCTGTCGTGGACGGAGTGGCAGAAGCTCAGCGCCCTGAAGTGAACGCCGGGACCGCCGGTCCGGGCGGCTGAGGCCGTGTCCCCGAAGTCCCCACCGCGCTCTCCCCCCGGGGAGGGCTCCCGCACCGGGAGCCCTCCCCGTCCGCGTACCCCACGGCACCGGCCCCGGCGGCGCGGGGACCGCAAGGCCTCTCAGGGGGTGTGGAACACGACCTCCGGGTCGGCGGCGGTGGGCCCGTCCAGGACGGGCCGGTCCGCGCCCTTCAGATGCCGGTCGAAGAAGGCCGTGACGAACGTGCCCATGATCCGCGCCGACCGCTTCCCCGGCAGCTCCCCGGGCCGGGCGGGCGCTCCCGGGACCTGGTCGACGAGGACGGGCGCGTCACTGAAGGTGTGGTGCCGGGTCCCGGTGACGGTCAGCCAGCGCTTCCAGCCGTCCAGGTTCCGCCATGCCTCGTCCCAGCTGCCGTCCCCGCCCGGGCCGGTGTCCCCCGCGCCCAGCATCAGGAACGGGCGTCCGCCGAGCCCTTCGCGGGGGACCGGCGAGAAGAAGGAACCGTCCATGTTGACCCCGGCACCGACCCGGGGGTCCGTCTCCATCGCGCGGGCGGCCGAGGCACCGCCGATGGAGTGCCCGGCCATCCCGATCCTGCGCGGGTCGATCATTCCGGCGTGCTGCCAGACGGCGCCGGGCCCGGTGAGCCGGTCCAGGACGAACGACACGTCCTCGGCCCGCCCCCGGGCCACCGCGTCGAAGCCGATCTGCCCGCTGTCCGTCTTGTCGCAGGCCGTGCACGGCAGCACACCCCGGCCCGGGAACGCGGTCGCCCGCGACTCGAAGGCGTGGTCCACCGATGCGACGACATAGCCCTGGCTCGCCAGCGCCTCCGCGAGCTGCGTCAGCGACTGCCGCGACGCCCCGAAACCGGGCGACAGGACCACGAGCGGGAACGTCCCCGGCGCCGGCCGCGCGTCCTTCCGGGCCCAGGTCCGGGTGGCGGCGATCAGGTCCCCGCTGCCCGGCGGCACCATGTCGGGCCCCAGCACCCGCACCAGCTCCCGCGCCTCGGCCGCGCTCAGATAGGGGGCGCGCCCGGTGCCCGTGTGCTTGCGGGCGGGGTAGTGCAGCGACACCAGCAGCTGCCGGGCCCCCGCGCCGGGCTCCCACGGGTCCTGCCGGGCGGTGTCGGTCAGGTGCAGCCCCGAGGTGCCCACGGCGTACGGGCCGGTGGGCCGGGGCAGGGCGACCCGTCCCGACCGCTCCGCCTCCGCGCCCGAGAAGGCGGCCGGAACGGAGGAGGGGGCGGAAACCGCGGGTGGGGCGGCGGCCGTGGCCGTCTGCGCCAGGGGCAGGGTGACGGAGAGCGCCAGCAGCGCGGCCATCGCACCGCGTCGGAAAGTGATCATGTACAAACGGTAGGCACCGGGCCCCTGACGGATCGTCGGCACCACGGATGAACCGGCCTCAGCCGCCGGTCCCGCTCCCCATACCCCCGGCTGCGACCTCGGGCCGACCCCGCCGTCCTCCTCACGGCTGACCCCGCGCCGCGAACGTCCCTGTCCACAGGGCGCCGAACCATTGCTTTCCGGCCATGGCGCCAACTCCCGTACGGGACGGTAATTCCCGGCGTTGACTAGGGTCGTGCACTCCGGTGGGGATCACGAGGGGATACGGGGATGGGCTCCGGCTCGACGGAGGAGTGGCGACAGCTCACGACGGCGTACGTCCCGTGCGGCGTCGCCGTGAACGCGGCGGGGCCCGGTCCCGCGCCGCGTCCCCCCGTACCCCGGATCGTGCCGGGCGACGGCTCCGCTCCCCACGGCCCGCCGGCGAACGCGTCGCCGGACGAATCCCGGCGCATCCGGGAGACCGGTGTCCGGCCCCCTCACCCCAAGGCGTGAACATGCATCCGAACCCCCAGGACATCGCCCGGCACTGGCTCCAGCAGACCTACCACGGACTGGTCGAGCCCGCCGTTGAGGGACCCGTCGCGCAGGACGGGGCGACCTGGCTGTTCGCGTGCCGGACGGTGGCGATGCCGGGATACGCGCAGACGCCGATGCTCGCCGCGTCCCTCGTCGTACCGAAGGACGGCGGAATGCCCTTCCACCCGGCCGCCGACGACCCGTGGGGCGACGCCGCCGCATACCCGCGTACGCCCGAGGCACAGCGGGCACCGCAGGCGCGGGCGCGGCGGCTCAACGCGCGCGGGTGTGTCGTGGCGACGGCGGCGCGGCTCGGCGCGGGGGCCACGGCCACGCCGTTGCCGTGGCAGCCCGCGCACGAGGCGCCCGGGTGGTGGGAGCTGCTGCTGCGCCGGTACTTCCCGGGGGCGGAGCAGGCGCGGTGCGGGACCTGGGACGAGGTCGCGGGGCGGATCGAGGAGGCCGGCCCGGACACGCAGGGCGTGGTGTGGGTCCGGCGGGCGGTGGGGGGTGCCGAGGCCAGCGGGCATCTGCTGAATGTGGTCAACGACGGCGGGAACGTCGTCTTCCTGGACGGCATGACCGGCGGTCCCGGCCGGTTGGACACCGCCGGGGTGGTGGAGCTGGTGCTCGCCCGTACGCGTCCGGCCTCCCCCCGGGCCGCCGATGACTTCGCGTCCGCCCGTGCCAGGGCGGAGGCGTGGCTGCGGCGGATGTACCGGGAGCCGGTGGAGCTGGTCGCCCCGGATCCCGGGGACGAGACGGCGCGGGGCTGGCTGTTCGCCATCGACTCCGCCGCGTATCTGCGCAGCGGGGACTGGCGCGATGCGATGGTCGACGCGGCGGTGGTGGTGCCGAAGGGGCCCGGGCAGCCGTTCCTGCTGCCGAACTCCGATCCGTGGGGCCACTTCGCGGCCTGGGACCGGGGCGAGCCCGTCGGCCCGACGCCGGAGCCCGGTCCGGCGGCCTGGTTCGAGCCGACCCTGCGGCAGCTGGGCGCGGTCCTGTCGGTCTCCGAGCACCGGACGGTCACGGAGGCCGTGAGCGCGCTGGCCGCGCTGCCGCCGGGTGGGCGGGCACTGGTGTGGGCGCGGCGGCTGGACGGCAGGAACCGTCCGTCGACGGGTCTGCTCCTCAACGGGTTCCGGACGCCGGAGGGGGCGGTGGGCCTGGTCGACAGTGCGGCGGAGAGCTTCACCTCGCTCGACGGGCTGCACGAGTACGAGGTGCGGGTGATCCGTTACCGCTGACCCGTAGGGCCTGTCTGACGGATCTTGCCGGGGCCGCGGTGCCGCGTGTTGCGCGGCGAGGTGGCGCGCGACGAGGGCGGGTCCGGCGGGCCGGGTACCCGCCGTTCGACCGGCCGCCGCACCCGGGCGATCGTGCCGTCCCTGGACGTCACCGGCCCGCGCCGGCCCGGCCGCCACCGGACCGGCGGGGGCCGTGACGGCGGGGCAGCCGGGGTCTGCGGACCGCGCCGCCACGGGTGCGCCGGTCCACCGGGCGGCGGGGGCCCGGCGGGCGGGTGCCGGCGTCGTCCAGCAGCTGGGCGAGCCCCTGCCGGGTGGCCGCGACGACGACCCGGTCCCCGGCGGCGAGCACCTGGCCCGGGGGCAGTTCCCAGACGAGACCGGGGCGGTCGGCACGCGCACCGCCGGACGCGGCGGCCGTCAGGTCCGGGCTCCTCTCGCCGGGGGAGGTCACGTCCAGGGCGATCACCCGCCAGGCCCCCGGGCGGAACGACTCCGCGACCGTACGGCCCTCCAGCCGGGGGTGGCCGGCCACGTCGAGGGCGGCGAAGAGCAGGACCCGGCGCTCGACCGGTATCGCGCCCAGGATCCTGCGGCCCATCATCGCCCCGGCGAAGGCGGGCGCCGCCAGATGGGTGACGCTGCGGCTGCGGGTGAGGGCGTGGGGGTGGGCCGCGCGCAGGGTGCGGTGGACGACGGTGGCGAACTCGTCGTCGTACAGCCGCAGGACCGTCCGCAGATCCGGCCGGATCGACCGGGCGTACAGGACGGCCTCCAGATTGGTGGTGTCCGAACTGGTCAGCGCGAGCAGGGCGTCGGCGCGGTGGGTGCGGGCGGCCTCCAGTACGCCCTCCTCGGTGACATCGCCGAGGATCACCGGGATCCGGAGCCTGCGGGCGAGCGGCAGACCCCGGGCCTCCGGGTCGCTCTCCACGCACACCACGGGGATGTCCAGCTCCCGCAGCCGGCTCAGGACCCGCGTGCCGATCTTGCCGAGGCCGAGCAGGACCACATGGCCGGAGAGCCCCCGGGGCGGGCGGCGCAGGGCGCTCGCGGTGCGGAAGGCCCCGAACGCCTCCAGGAAGGCGGCGACCAGGACCGGGAGCAGCAGCAGTCCCACGAGTGCGGCGAGCAGCTGGAGCACCTGGCGTCCCGCCGGGCCCTCGGTGGCGGGTTCGTTGAGGGCGAAGAGGTCGAGCAGGGTGTGGTAGCCGGCTTCCAGCGGGTGGCCGCCCAGGGTGAGCCAGGAGGTGAGGGTGAGCGCGGCGAGCGCCGTGAGCAGGATCGCGAGGGACCAGCGGAGCCGCCGGGAGAAGAGCGAGCCCACGGGGGGTGCCTGGAGCCAGGGGTCGGTGCGCGCCGGGCCCTGGTGCGACACCGCTTCCAGGACGACGGTGCCCCGGCCGGCCGCCGCTTCGACCTCGCGGTCGTCGGGGAGCAGCCGGGGGCCCAGTGCGCCGCTGGCGTCCGAGCCCTCGCTGCCGGCGGGGTCGCGGGTGGTGGCCGACAGCAGGGCGAGGGTGCACAGGCCGGGGTCGGGGGTCTCGCCGCGCTCCGGGGGCGGGCGTTCGGCCGCGCGCAGCAGCAGGCCGTCGGCCTGGATGACCTTGCTCGTCCCGGCGAGGACGGTGGCGGCGAGCGCGGGGGCGACGGTGTCGGCGTCGGACAGGACGGTGGTGGAGGAGTCCAGTTCGGCGAGGTCGATGCCGGGTTCGGCGACGATCGCGGCCTGGTCGAGGAGTTCTTCCAGGTGCTGGCCGAGTTTGCGGTTGTAGAGGCGGATCACCAGGCGGAGGCGGGGGTTGAGCCGGCGGGCGGCGAGCGCGGCGCGGACGTTGGTCTCGTCGTCCTCGTAGACGAGCGCGAGCGCGGTGGCGGTGGCGGCGCCCGCCTGGGCGAGGGTCTCCTCGGTGGGCTCGGTCCCTTCGACGATCCGCAGCTCCCCGGCGGGTCCGCGTCCGCCGTCCGGCCCGCCGCCCCGCCCGAGCAGTCCGAGCGCCCGCGCGGACGACCAGCGCCCGGCGGTGTCGGGCGGGTCGTCCACGGGGACGACGAGGGTCACCCGGCGCTGGTAGACCTCGCGGAGTTCGTCCGCGAGGCGCCGGGCGAGTCCGTCGTCGCCGCAGACGATCATTTCGGGGGTGGGGTGGTGACGGGGTATCGGGTGAGCGGGCACGGGCTCAGCATGCCATCGGGGTGCGCCGGTGCCCTCCGGAGCGGACTCCGGTCCTGCCGGTGCCGTGTTCGCCGGGGGCAGCGCCGCCTCCCGGTCGGCCCGGGGTGATCGCGCCGGGTGTTCCGGGAGGGGTCGGAGCGGACAGCGGATGTTCGGTTTTCGGACAATCTTTCCATGAGTTTTTCCCCGGCCTCCTGCGGCGGGGAGTCACTCCGAGTTCCGCAAGTTCTCCAGACAGAAGGTGCACCACCGGCGGAATATCGTCTTCCGCCAGGGAAAAGGACCAGAGCGGAACGCCTGCTCAGGACCCTTACCCTCGGTACCACCTCGTAGAAATTGGCTGTTTGACAGCCAACCGGAATCCTCGGGCTTCTTCTTCCCCTCTCCCCATCGGTAGTCATGTGCGGTGACTCGAAATATCCCGGTGGGTCACGTTCAGCCACTTTTCAGGGGGTTACTAGTCATGTCCACTCTCAGCCGCCGTCAGGTCGTGGGTGCCCTCAGCGGCGCCGCCGCCGGCCTGGCGCTCGCCGGAGCGGCCACCGCCGCCACCGCGGCCACCGATGCGCCCGGACCGAAGAAGGCCGGCGGCCATGAGCACCCGGCCGGCCCCGCGCCCTTCGACGAGGTCTTCGAGGGCCGCCGGATCCAGGGCCTGCCCGCCAGGGGCTCCCGCGCGGCCCACGCCCACCACGGCTCCGGCTACCGCGTCCTCATCGACGGCCGCGAACTCCACCTGATGCACCGGACGGACGGCACCTGGACGAGCGCGGTCAACCACTACGAGACCTTCCGCACCCCCTACGAGGCGGCCCGCACCGCGGTCACCAGCCTCCAGGGCGCGGACCTCGTCCCCCTTCCCACCGCCTGAGCCCGGAGAGCGACCACTCATGACCGTACGCAAGAACCAGGCCAACCTGACGGCCGCCGAGAAGAAGGCCTTCACCGACGCCGTGGTGGAGGTGAAGCGCAGGGGCGTGTACGACGAGTTCGTCACCATGCACCGCACCCGGTTCATCCAGGACATGAACCCGGCGCACATACGCACCGGCCACAACACGCCGTCCTTCCTGCCGTGGCACCGCCAGTACCTGATCGCCTTCGAGCGGGAACTCCAGAAGGTCCAGTGGGGCGTGTCGATCCCCTACTGGGACTGGACGACCGCCCGCAGCCGCACCGCCTCCCCGTGGACGCCCGACCTCCTCGGCGGCGCCGGGCGGGACGGCGACTCCCAGGTGATGGACGGGCCCTTCGCCCACTCCACCGGCAACTGGCCCATCACCGTCCAGACCGACACCCATCCGTTCCTCAGACGCACCCTCGGCGGCACCTACCCACTGCCGCTCCAGAGCGACGTGGACCAGGCCATGGCGCAGTCCACGTACGACGCGCCCCCGTGGGACGAGAGCGCGCCCGGCTTCCGCAACACCCTGGAGGGCAACCAGGGGGCCTGGCTGCACAACCAGGTCCACATCTGGGTCGGCGGGCAGATGGCGCAGCCCGTCTCCCCCAACGACCCGGTGTTCTGGCTGCACCACGCCTTCGTCGACAAGCTGTGGGCGGACTGGCAGCGGCGCTACCCGGGCAGCAGCGCCTACCTGCCCACCGGGAACACCGCCGGTGTGGTCGACCTCAATGAGCCCATGGCGCCCTGGGACAGCGGCCCGAACCCCGTGACGCCCGCCCACATGCTCGACCACACGCGGTACTACACGTACGCCTGACCCACCCCGGCCGGGGCCCGGCGCGCGGGACGACGCGCGCCGGGCCCCGGCCACCCGCCGTCCCGCGACACGCCACCGAACGGACGAATCATGGCAGAACGCCTGTTCCTACCGTTGTGATCGTGCTCCGAGCACGTCCATCACCCCTTCGGGAGAGAACATGCGCAGATTCGTCTCAACAGTGACCGCCCTGGCGGTGGCCGGTGTCCTCGCCGGTGCCGGTACGGCCGTCGCGGACGCCGGTGCCCAGGGCGCGGCCATCGGCAGCCCCGGTGTCGGCTCCGGCAACGTCGTCCAGGTCCCCGTCCACGTACCGATCAACATCTGCGGGAACTCGATCGGCCTCATCTCGGCCCTCAACCCGCCGATCGGGAACACCTGTATCAACACCTGAGCAGGACCCTCCGGGGCCCGGGCCCGTCTTCTCGGAGGCGGGCCCGGGCCCCGGGGCGAAGCGGACGGGGGCCCGGAAGCGGGCCTTGCGGGCGGCGCGGCGGAAGACCGTGAGGACGGCGGGGCCCGCCAGCAGCACACAGACCAGATTGGTCACGGCCCGGCCCGTGTCCCACCCCAGGGACGTGGCCACGTCGAAGGCGAGATAGCGCTGGAACTGCTCGGTGAACGGCAGTCCCGGCAGATACGCGATCGAGCTGCCCGGGTCGAGGGAGAACGGCCAGAACGACAGGTTCAGCAGAAAGCCGAACAGATAGCCGGACCCGGCCCCGTACACCGCGAGCATCACGATCTCGCGCCGGCCCGTGGCCCGGGGCAGCAGTCCTGCGAGCATGCCCACGAAGGCGCAGCCGAACATCTGGTACGGCATCCACGGCCCGACGCCCCCGGTGATCAGCGCGGACGCGAAGAGCGACGTACAGCCGAGGGTGAAGCCGAAGCCGGGGCCGTAGACGCGGCCCGCCAGGACGAGGATGAAGAAGACCGTCTCGATGCCCGCCGTGCCGGCGCCGAGGGGGCGCAGGGCCGCGTTCACGGCGGAGAGCACGCCCAGCATGGCGAGGGCCTTGGAGTCGATCCCGCCCTCGGCGATCTCCGAGATCACCACGGCGAGCACGACCACCAGCAGGACGCCGAAGATCAGCGGCGGGGCGTAGTGCGAGCCGAAGGTGCCCGGTGCGACGAGGAACGGCCAGAAGAAGGCGACGATCCCGAGGAACGCGGCCATCGTGATGACCACGCGGGCGCGGCCGCCGATCCCGATGGCGCGGGCGTGGCCGCTCATGAGACGGCCCCGGCCGGCCCGGCGGCGGGAGCGGCGGGAGCAGCGGGAGCGGTGTCCAGTGCGGCGGTCACCTGGGCCACGGTCAGGAACGGGTGCGGGGCCAGGATCTTCGCGGTCTGCGGGGCGAGGACCGGGGAGGCCACGATGACGTCGGCGGTCGGGCCGTCGGCCACGATGTCGCCCTCGGCCAGGACGACGACCCGGTCCGCCGCGCGGGCGACGAACTCGACGTCGTGGGTGGAGACCACCACGGCCCGCCCCTCCCCCGCCAGCCCGTCGACGATACGGATCAGCTCCTCCTTGGCCCGGTAGTCGAGGCCCCGGGTGGGTTCGTCCAGGAGCAGCACCGGTGGTGAGGCGGCCAGTTGCAGGGCGAGGACGAGGGCCAGCTTCTGCCCCTCGGACAGGTCGCGGGGGTGGCTGTCGTCGGGGATGCCGGGGGCGAGCCGGTCCAGCAGGGCGCGGGCCGAGGGCCTGTCCCGCGACGGCCCGTCCTGCGACCGCCTGTCCCGCCGCGACGCGCCCTGGGACGACGTGCCCTGGGACGAGGTGTCCGCCCGGTCGCGGTCCGCCTGGTCGAGTTCCTGGCGTACGGATTCGAGGTAGAGCAGGTCGGTGGGGGTCTGCGGGACGAGGCCGACCAGCCGGCGGGCCTCGGCGGCACTCACCCTGCGGGGGTCGGCGGGCCGGGCGCCGGGGGCACTGACGCGGACCGTGCCGCCGGTGAGCGGCCCGGCCCCCTGGACCGCCCAGAGCAGGGAGGACTTGCCGGAGCCGTTGCGGCCCATGAGCGCGGTGACCTCGCCGCCGCGCAGGGTCAGGTCGACCTCGCGGACGGCGGGCACGCCCCGGTAGGAGACGGTGACCGCGCGGGCCGTCAGCAGGTCCGGGCGGCCGCCGGGGGCGGGTGCGCGGACCGGCCCCGGGGTACGGCCGGCGAGGCGGGTACGGAGCGGAGCGGCGGCCCGGCGGGCGTCGCGGACGGACAGCGGCAGCGGGGTCCAGCCGGCGGCGCGGCCCAGTTCGACGATGGGCGGGGCGATCGTGGTCGTCCGGAAGATCTCGGCCGGTTCCCCGGCGACGACGCGGCCGTCGCCGGGGAGGTGGAGCACCCGGTCGGCGTACTGGACGACCCGCTCCAGCCGGTGTTCGGCGAGCAGGACGGTGACGCCGAGGTCGTGGACGAGGCGGGTGACGGCGGCGAGGACCTCCTCGGCGGCCGTCGGGTCGAGCGCGGAGGTGGGTTCGTCCAGGACCAGGATCCGGGGGTGGGCGGTGAGCACGGAGCCGATGGCGACCCGCTGCTGCTGGCCGCCGGAGAGCTGGTGCAGCGGGCGGTGCCGCAGATCGGCGAGGCCGAGGAGGTCGAGGGTCTCCTCGACGCGTTTGCGCATGGTCGCCGGGGGGACGGCGAGCTGTTCCATGGTGTAGGCGAGTTCCTCCTCGACGGTGTCGGTGACGAAGCCGTCGAGGGGGTCCTGGCTCACCACCCCGACGACGTCGGCGAGTTCGCGCGGCGGGTGGTGTTCGGTGTCGCGGCCGTCGACGAGGACCCGGCCGTGCAGGGTGCCGCCGGTGAAGTGCGGTACGAGGCCGTTGACGGCGCCGAGGAGGGTCGACTTTCCGGCGCCGGTGTGGCCGACGACGAGACACAGCTCGCCCTCGGCGATGGTCAGGTCCACGTCCCTGAGGACCGGTTCGGCCCGGTCGTCGTAGCGGACGGTGAGCCGGTCGAAGGTGATCACTGGGATTCCTCGGGTGGGCGGGGTGCGGAGGGGTGCGACGCCGCCGCCGTCGGGGGCGGGGTCGGGGGCGGTGCGAGGAATCCGGCGGCGCCGGCCAGCAGGATCGCGGCGGCCGGGACGAGCGGCAGGGTGGGCCAGGTGAGCGGGTACAGGGACGGGTTGAGTTCGGCGGGGTCGAAGCCGGAGCCGCTGAAGAGGAGCACGGCGCAGAGCACGCCGCAGCCGGCCACGGCCCATTCGGGCAGCCGCCAGGGGTCGGGCCGGTAGGTGGTCCGGGTGACGCGCCGGCCGCCGAGCCGCAGCCCGGCGAGGCAGAGCAGGCCGCCCGCGGCCATGGCGGGCAGGCCGAGCGGTTTCGGGGCGGTCGGGTCGAGGAGTCCGTACGCGCCCGCGCACAGCCCGCACATGCCGGTGAGCATCAGCCCGCCGGTGATCCGGCGGGAGGACTTCGTGGCGCGGCCCGCGCGGCCGTAGCCCCGGGAGTCCATGGCGGCGGCGAGCCGCAGGGAGCGTTCGAGGGCGTCCTCCAGGACGGGGACGACGATGCCGCGCAGGGCCCGCAGCCCCTTGGTCCTGGCGGCCCGCAGCCGCCGGGCCCGGTGCACGCGCTGGACGCTCTGCACCAGCTGGGGGGCGACGCTGAGGGAGACGGTGACGGCGACGCCGAGTTCGTACAGGGCACCGGGCAGGACCCGCAGGGCCCGTTTGGGGTTGGCGAGGGTGTTGGCGGCGCCGATGCAGCACAGCATGCAGGCGAGTCGCAGCCCGTCGGTGGCCGCCGACAGCAGGGCCTCCAGCGAGACGGGGCCGCCGATCTGGATGCCCGCGTACCAGTCGGGGGTCGGGATCCTCGGCAGGGCGAAGAGGAAGTGGTCCTCGGGGGTGAGGCCGGTGGCGAAGACGGCCCGGAAGACGACGCGGATCGCGACCACGATCAGGGCCAGACAGAGGTAGTACTGGAAGCCTCTGGCCCAGGGGGCCTCGGTCCGGCGCAGGGTGATGACGTAGCCGAGGACGGCGAGGACGAGGAGGAGCAGCAGGGGGTTGTTGGTCCGGCTGACGGCGGTGGCCAGGGCGAGGGCCCAGATCCACCAGGCCACCGGGTGGAGGGTGCGGGGCAGCCGGCGGCCCCGGGGGTCCGGTGCGGTGCCGGTGGCCTGCGGCCGGGGTCCTGCCCCGGTCGTGGTGGTGGGGGGCACGCGCTATCCCGTGGTGCGCTTGCGGCGGCGCGCGGCGTACGCGGCGGCCGCGCCGATGGTCAGGACGAGGGCGCCGGTGGCCACGGCCGGCAGGGACGAGCCGCTGTCGTGGTCGGCGTCGGCGGCGGGGGCCGCGTCGACGATTTCGGTGCCGGACCCGGGGGCGGCGACCGCCGACGGCGCGCGGGAGGAGGCCGTGGGGGATGGTGTTCCGGTGGCGTCCGCCGGGGACGCGGAGGCCGGGGACGGCTTCTTCGGCTTCGACTGCGCAGGGGACGGGGAAGGGGACGGCTTCGGCGGGCGGGGCGCGGTGGTGGTGGGCCGGGCGGGCGCGGGGCGTTCCGGGGCGGGTCCCGTGTCGGTGTCCGGTCGTACCGGCGCGGCGGTCCGGGTGTCCTTCGGCGCGGGCCCCGGCGCACCCGTCGGCCGGGTGTTGCGGGCGCGCAGCTGGTCGGGGGTGACCGTGGGCCGGCCCTCGGTTCCCTCGGTGTCGGTCCCGCCGAAGATCCACAGGTCGACGCTGCCGGGCTTCGGCTTGTAGAGCATCGCGCCGAGCCGGCTGTACGTCCAGGTGTTGGCGCCGGGGTCGGCGTGCCAGTACGACCAGTAGGCGGACGCGGGCGGGGTGAGGACGCAGTCCTCCTGCTGGGGCGGCGGGAACTGCTGACCGCCGCGGAAGCCGCTGTAGCCGATGCGGCAGATGAACGCCGGGCCGTCGTGGCCGGTGCCGGTGGTGCGCCAGCCGCCCTGGTTGAGCAGTTCGTACCCGGTGGTGGGGGTGGTGCCGCAGGAGCGGTGGACGGGGCCGCCCCAGCGGCTGAAGTCCACGGCGAGGACCGCCCCGGAGGTGGTGGTGCAGCGTCCCATCGGCTGGGGGGCGGCCTGGGCGGGTGCGGCGGTCGCGGCGAGGGATGCCAGCAGCAGGCCAGCGGCCGTGGCCAGACGGCCGGCCGCGCGCGCGGGTCGGATGGTCATCGCTGCTCCTCGTGGGTGGTGCGGCGGTGGCGCACGGCGGCGGTCAGGGCCCAGCCGCCACCGGTCAGCAGGGCGGCGGCGAGGCCGAGGGCGAGGGCCTGGGTGCCCGTGGCGGCGAGGCCGCCGCCCGGTCCCGGGGCGCCTGAGGCGCCGGACGATCCGGTGGTGGCGCCGCCGTCGGTGGTGACGATCGGGGGCGGGGACGGGGTCGGGCCGGGGCTCTGCGGGCCGGTGGGTGCGGGCCGGGGCACGGTGCCGGTCAGATCGCGGGTCAGCGTGGCGAAGGAGATCCCGGTGGCGCCGCCGACGGCCTGGGTGGAGGCGCGGACGTCGGAGCCGGGCTGCCCGCCCCGGGCGACGTTGAAGCCGCCGTCCCGGTTCTGCTGCCCGGCGAGGAACTTCCGCGCCTTCGCGATCCGGCCGGCGTGGGCCGCCGGGTCCAGGGAGAGGGCCTGGACGGCGAGGGCCGCGGAGTTGACGGAGTTCCCGGCCGCGCCGGGGAAGCCGCCGTCCTTCAGCTGCCGGGAGGCGAGCCAGCGCAGGCCCTTCGTCACGGCGGCGTCCGCTTCGGCGCCGCCCGCCAGATCCAGCGCCATCACGGCCATGGCGGTGGAGTCGACGTCCTCGTCCCGGGTGGACGGGACCAGGCTGGGCCAGGCCCCGCCGGGCCGCTGGAGGGACAGCAGATAGGCGAGGGGTTTCGCGGCCGCGGCCCGTTCACCGGCCCGCAGCTGGGCGATCACGGCCAGGGACTGGCCGAAGACGGAAGGGGTGTGGGTGTAGGCGCCCCGGGCGGCGCAGGAGCGGCCGGGGGGTGGGGACTTCGCGGGGCAGACGGCGCGTTCGAGGGCGGCGACGAGGTCCTTCCCGCCGAAGGCCCGGGGGTCGCGGCCGACGGCCTGGGCGAGGAGGGCGGCCTTGCCGATCGAGCCGCCGCCCGCGTACGCCGTACCGGCATGGGTCCAGTCGTGGACGCCCCGGCCGGTGCCGTCCTCGCCGCCCCGGTCGAGGAAGTCGACGATCCCGCGCAGGGCGGCGTTGTCGTGTCCGGTGGCGGCGAGTGCGAAGGCGCCGTCGATGGTGAGGCCGTAGTCGGCGAAGCCGCTGCCGCGCAGATTCTCGTAGTAGCGGCCCTCGATGAGGCGGGTGGGGTCGGTGAGGTACGCGGTGCCCTTGCGCAGATCCGGTCCCGTGCCCGGCGGCCCGGTCGTCGGGGGTCGCGGGCCGGTCGGGGTGGGCTTCGGGCTCGTGGACGGTTTCGTCGGCCGGGGCGGGGTGGTCAGCGCGACCAGGTCGGTGCCCGCTCCGGCGAGGACCGCCGGGCCGGTGGCGTACAGGGCGGGCTCGGTCGCGCCCTCCTCGAAGCCGAAGCCGCCGCCGGTGGGGCCGGGGAACTGCTGCTTCGACAGCCAGGAGACGGCGGCGGCGGCCCGTCGGGTGTCGCCGAGCGCCCGCAGGGCCTGCGCGGCCCAGCCGGTGGCGTAGGCGCTGCCCGCCGTCGTGTGCGGGGAGGCCGGGAAGCCGCCGCCCGGCTGCTGGGTCCCCGTCAGCCAGTCGCGGGCCCTGCCCAGTGCCGCGTCGTGGCCGCCGGCCCGTTTCAGGGCCAGCGCGACGAGACCGGTGGCTCCCACCTCGCTCTCGCAGGACTCCCCGGGCCGGATGAGGGTGCCGGTGAACCCGCCGTCGTCGCACTGGAGGGCGAGGAGCCGGCCGACCGCGTGGACCGGTGGGGCGACCTTGCCGTTCGCCAGCGCGATCACGGCCATGGCCTGGCCGTCCGTCTGGCCGGTGGTGCGGAAGTCGCCCCGGGTGAGGCAGCCGGGCCCGGGCTCGGGGACATCGCCGATGCCGCTTCGGCAGACGTGCGCCATCAGATCGCCGAGGAGGTCGCGGCCCCCGAAGTCACGGGGGTCGCCGCCGGTCGCCTCCGCCACCAGGGCCAGCCGGGCGGCGGCGGTGGCGTCCGGGGGCTGCTCCGTCCCGGCCGGGTAGGCGTACGCCTCGGTGTGGGCGGGTCGCGCGAGGAACGCGGCGGCCCGCGCGGCGGCGGGGCTCTTGCGGTCGGCGGCGGCGAGGGCCAAGGCGGCCTCCGTGGTGAGCAGGAAGTCGGGCCCGCCGTCCGATGTCACCACCCGCTCGCCGTCCTTGAGGGTGCCGCCGACCCAGCGGACGGCGGCGGGTACGTCGACCGCGCCCGGCGGGACGGTGGGCCCGGAGGGTCCCGGGGAGCCGGTGGGCCCCGGGCCCGCGCCGCCCCGGACGTCGTCGGGGGTGAAGCGGGGCGCTCCGGTGGAGCCCCCGACGCCCGTGGCGCCGAACACCCAGGCGTCGACGTCACCGGGTTTGAGGTTCCGGGCCATCGCGCCGAGCGGGCTGTAGGTCCACTTCCGCTGCCCGGGAGCGGCGATCCAGTACGACCAGTAGGCGCTGGCCGGCGGGGTGAGGACGCAGTCCTCCCGGTCCGGAGTCGGATACGCCGTACCGGAGTTGAACGGTCCGTAGCCGATGCGGCAGATGAAGGCGGGGCCGTCGCGGACGGTGCCCGCGGTCGTGAAGCCCGCGTCGCGCAGCAGCTCGTACCCGGTGGTGGGGGTGAGGTCGCAGCCGCTCTCGACCGTACCGCCGAACGGCTTGAAGTCCACGGCGACGACGGCTCCCCCGGCGCACGGCCGGGCCGGCGCGGCCCGGGCCGGGGCCGGTTCTGTGAGGAACGTCACGGCCGCGCCGAACGTGAGCAGCCCGGCGAGGGCCATGGACAGCGGCCACCGCCCCGCTCCGGCCCCCCGTGCGCCCAGCGCTCCGGTCGCCCGCGTGCTCAGCTCTCCGGTCCCCACCGCGGTCCTCGTCTCTGCCGGGGCGGTCCGCGTGCGTGGCGAAACACCCCCGCGCGGCGGCCCGTCGGGGCGCCGGGGAGGCGGTGACGACCACGCCGTAGTCCGCGACGGCGTTTCCTCGCTCGGTACTCCGCTCGGCGCCAGGTGTTCCGGCTCGCCCGGGGCTTTCGCCGGTCCGGGCCTACGGTTGCGGGTCAGCGCCGGACTTCGACCGGCTTCCCCTGGTGCTGAGTGCTTGCTGAGTGCTTATCAGCCGAAAGGGAACACGGATTCGGTCAGGGCGTCAAGGATGCCTC
Source organism: Streptomyces yaizuensis (assembly GCF_034961445.1). NCBI lineage: Bacteria > Bacillati > Actinomycetota > Actinomycetes > Kitasatosporales > Streptomycetaceae > Streptomyces > Streptomyces yaizuensis. The sequence goes on along the minus strand of NZ_BSBI01000001.1, from coordinate 614,523 downwards.
TTCCGGCTCCGGTTGACGGACCTGGGTGAACGGTGGCGGGCCGCAGGTCACTGGGGTAGCGTCCAGGGCTGCCACATGGGGGAACCCGGTGAGAGTCCGGGGCTGACGCGCAGCGGTGTGGGGCGGCCGGCGACCGCTCCGAGCCCGAATGCCCATGGGGCGAGGCATATTTCAGGAAGCCGTACCACGCGATCCGGACGGCGGCCCCCGGCAGGCGGACCCACCCGGCGCACAGCCGGCGGCGGCCCGTGCGGGGACCGGCCGCGTCCACGATTCCAGGAGCTGGCCATGGACCGTCACCGCACCGCCCGCCGTCTTGTCCTCACGGCGCCCGCCGCGCTGGGCGCCTTCGTCCTCACCGTGCTGCCGGCCTCGGCCACGTCCACGCCCGCCCAGATCGCGACATCGAAGACGAACGGCGTCGCCTATCTGAAGTCCCTCCAGGCGGCGGACGGTTCCTACGCGGGGGCCGGGCTCTCCCACGAGTGGGCGTTCAGCGCGTTCGCCGCCACGGGTACGGCCGTCGTCGACGTGGCCCCGGGCGGCGACACGACGAAGAACGCCCGTACCGTCTACCGGAATCTGCTCTCCACCCCCGGCTGGCCCTCGGCCGCGCCGGTGGTCACCGACTACGAGCGGGCCGTCCTCAACGCGTACGCGGCGGGAATCGACCCGGCGCGGGTCTCGGCCTCCCGGAACCTCATCGCCCATGTGTACGGCTACTGGCAGAGCGCGGAGCCGGGCTACTTCGGCCCGTCCGCCAACTTCAACGGGACCGTGTTCGCCGCCCTCGCCCTCGGCGGCGCCCGGACCCAGGCGGGCGGTGCCCGGGTACCGGCGGCCCTCACCACCTCGCTCGTCACGCGGATCCGGGCCAACCAGCATGTGGACGGGGGCTGGACCTTCGCCAAGGCCGAGGGCGACCCGACCGCCCTCGCCAAGCCCAGCGACATCGACATGACCGGCGCCGCCCTGGCCGCGCTCTGTGTCTCGGGCGTCCCCACCACCGACACCGACGTCGTCCAGGCCAAGAACTTCCTCAAGTCGAAGCTGGTGAACGGCTCCGGCGCGTTCAACTCCCTGTACGGCGTGAACAGCAGCTCCAACGGGTGGGCGGTGGCCGGGCTCAACGCCTGCGGCATCAACCCGCAGACCGGTGACTTCCTCACCGCGCTGGGGAAGACCCCGATCGACTTCCTGATCGCCAACCAGTACAACCCCGGCGGCGGATTCAAGTACCAGCCCAGCGACACCACGCCGTCGGCGTACTCGTCGATCGACGCGCTGCGCGCGGTCGCGGGCGGCGGCTTCACCAGCGCGCCGCCGGTCCCCGTCACCCCGGGCGCGCCCCGGTGGGTCGCCCAGCCGTCGTTCACGGCGGGCACGGGCACCCGGCTGGCCCTGAGCGTGGACGACGGCGCCGGGAACCTGAAGGTCTGCTCGGTGTCCTTCACGCCGACGGGTGCCACGGCCACGCTGGGCGAGGTGCTGGACGCCGCCGGGGCCGGGGCGACGCCGGCCGGCTGTGTCACCGGTGTGGTCCCGGCGTCCGGCGGCGGGGCCGTCACCTCCGTGAACGGCAAGGCCAACAGCGGGTCGAACACCTGGAAGGTCGGCGTCGACGGCTCCGCGTCCGCCGGGGCCGACCGGAGCAGGGTGATCAACGTGGGCGACACCGTCGCCCTGCGCTGGGGCGCCTGACGCACCGGCCGCGCGGGCCCGGGGAGCTCAGGAACGGGGCCGCGCGGGCCTGCGGGCCGGGGCCGCTGTCCCGGGTACGGCCAGGGCCGCGCCGAGCAGGACGTAGGCCGCGAGGGCGGCCGGCGGCACATGGCCGCCCGCGCTGTCGACATCGTCCATGAAGTACCCGGAGAGCAGGAACCAGGCCAGTGCGCCGACGACGGTGAGGAGTACGGTGCCGTGCTCCCGCAGCAGCCGCATGCCCGCCCACAGCAGCAGCGGCATCAGCGCCCAGGAGGTGAGGGTGGTGGCGCCGAACTCGACGATGCCGCCGAACGCGGCGCCGCCGGAGTCCGCGTCGGCCGCGCGGGCCCACGCGTACCCCAGGGACAGGACGCTGTGGCAGACGGCGGTGGCGGCGGCGGTGACGAGAGCGCCCCTGGCCGGTCGTACCCGTACCCGGTTCATGTGCTCCTCGCAGGTCGTGGGCGGCGCCCGGGCGTGGGGTCGTCGTCCCGCGGTGGTGGCCGGGCCGTGACGCGCCCCGGCCGCGCACCCCCTGCGAGGGGACGCGCGGCCGGGGCCGTCGCGGGCCGCCCCCGGCCGGTGAGCGGCCGGGGGCGGCCCCGGGTCAGCCGACCCTGACGTCGACGCAGACGTAGAAGGCCATCGGGGTGTCGGCGATGTTCCACACCGCGAGGACCTTCTGCTGTCCGCTCAGGGAGCCGAAGTTGACCGTGTGGTTCACGGTGGTGCCGGGCCTGGCGCCCCCGTCGTTGAACTCGGCGATCTTCCGGCCCCCGGCGTAGTACTGCCAGGTGCTGGTCGCGTGCGGTGCCGTCAGACGCCAGTTGAACGTGGTCGTCCGGCCGACGGGGCTGACCCGCCAGCCCTTGCCGTCGTCGTCCAGCTCACGGAAGGCGGCATTGCCCCCGCTACAGCTCCGCAGGCCCTTGGGCCCCTCCACGCTCTGCGGTTCGTACTGGATGGGTCCGCAGGCGATGGTCCGGGCCGCGCACTGCGCCTGGCGGCTCGGCGGGTTGGAGATGTAGCCGTGCGCGCTGGCCGAACTCGCGGGCAGACAGACGGCGAGGAGCGGGGCGATTCCCGCGCCGAGGGCGAGGGCCAGTTTCTTCTTGCTGTGCATGTCAGCTCCTTGGGTGTGGGGGAGGAGCACTCCGGTGCACGGGCGGGCCGGGGCGGCCACCGGTCGGGTCGGCCGGCGGCCGGGGGATCCCCGGCGGAGTGGTGCTACCCATGTGGTACTTGGTCTGGACCATACCTATTGACTGAGCACAGTCAAGGGGTACGGCCGTGTCGCTCCACCACGGCACCGGTCACGGCGCCACGAACAGCGGCGGGCGGGGCCGAGCCCGGTTCGCCCGGGGCGCGGGCGGCCCGCACCCGCGGAACCGCGCCCATCACGCGGAAATCACCGCCGTCACGAGGGGTCGCCGAGGAGCATCGCCGGGACCGTCGCCGGGGCCGGGGAGCGCCACCGGTGGCCGCCGCTCCCCCGGTCCGCGTGCGCCCGTGCCCACGACCGGAATCAGAGATACCGTTTATGGGTGGCCCTCTGTCGGGTGTCCCCGTTCCCGGGGGCCATCAGGGAGTCGTGATGATTGTTCTCGGAGTCGTACTGCTCATCGTGGGTCTCATCACCGGCCTGAACATCCTGTGGACGATCGGGATCATCCTGGTGGTGATCGGTATCGTCCTGTGGATCCTCGGCGCCCTCGGACACGCGGTCGGCGGCCGCCGCCACTACTGGTAGCCGCGGTCCCGCCCCCCGTTGTGAGGCGCCCTCGGACGCCGCGCCGGAACACCGGAAAAACAGGTGCGGACCCGGCCTCCGGTGGACAGGCTGGGACGATGGATGAGCGTCCCCCGCCGGAGCCCGGTGCCACACCCGCGAGCGGCCCACCCGCGAACACCGGCGTATCCACGAACGTGCCCGCAGGGGAAGGAGACCGTCCCGGCGCGGCCCCGATCACCACGGCCGTCACCATGGACCTGCTGCGGGGTGCGCTCGAACTGGAGCGGACCGCGTCCGGCGTGCTGCCGCACCGGCTGCCCGCGCGCGCCCGCGCGCAGTGCTCCGACCCGGGGCTCGCCCTGGCGTCGGCCCAGCCCTCCGGTGTCCGGCTGGCGTTCCGCACGAGCGCCACCGTGGTCGAACTGGACACCCTCCGCACCCGGATGGTGTACCGGGGTGCGCCGCCCCGCCCGGACGGCGGGTACGAACTGCGCGTCGACGGCCGTCCCGCCGGGCGGGCCACGACCACCGGCGGCAACGTCCTGCTGGTCGACATGGCCACCGGCGCCGCCGAGCGGCGGCCGGGCCCCCTCGGCACGGTCCGCTTCGCCGACCTGCCACGGGGGACGAAGGACGTCGAGATCTGGCTGCCCCACAACGAGGTGACCGAGCTGGTCGCGCTGCGCACCGACGCCCCCGTGGCCGCGGTGCCCGGCACCGGCCGCAGGGTCTGGCTCCACCACGGCAGCTCGATCAGCCAGGGCTCCGACGCCGCGGGCCCCACGACGACCTGGCCGGCCCTGGCCGCCTCGCTCGGCGGGGTGGAGCTGATCAACCTCGGGCTGAGCGGCGGCGCCCTGCTCGACCCGTTCACCGCCCGTGCCCTGCGGGACACCCCCGCCGACCTGATCAGCGTGAAGATCGGCATCAATCTGGTCAACACCGATCTGATGCGGCTGCGGGCCTTCGTCCCGGCGGTGCACGGCTTCCTCGACACCGTCCGCGAGGGGCATCCCACCACCCCGCTGCTGGTCGTCTCGCCGATCCTGTGCCCGATCCACGAGGACACCCCCGGCCCCAGCGTCCCGGACCTCGGCGAACTCGGCGCGGGACGGCTCATGTTCCGGGCCGGCGGCGACCCCGGGGAGCGGGCCGCCGGCAGGCTGACCCTCACCGTCGTACGGGACGAACTGGCCCGCATCGTACGGGAGCGGGCGGCCGGGGATCCGTATCTGGCCCACCTCGACGGCCGCGCGCTCTACGGGGCCGCGGACCACGCCGAGCTGCCGCTGCCCGACGGGCTGCACCCGGACGCCGCCACCCACCGCAGGATCGGCGAACGGTTCGCCGCCCACGCCTTCGGCACCGGCGGGCCGTTCGCCGTCCCCCGCTCCTGACCCGCCGCAAGCGGGCCGGGGCCGGGCCCGGAGCGGGTCACATACGGGGCGGCCAGTAGTAGGAGCCGAGCAGGTCGCGATAGGAGGAGTCGCTGAGGTGCTGATCGCTGTGGAACGAAGGCGCGTCCTTGATCTGCTCCTTCGTCCGGTCGACGTGGATCCGCTCCTCCACCGCGTCGACGCGGGTGACGGTACCGGCCGGCAGGAGCACCTCCCTGCCGAAGATCCACGGGCCGGTGTCGACGACCAGGAAGGCCGCGTCGACGTCCTCGGTGTGCTTGCCGACCTTCCCGATGCCGCCGTCCAGCGCTTCCACCTTGAAGCCGGTGAGGTCGGATCCGGCGGTGTGGCCGGCCGCGGCCGGGTAGTTCCACGCGTTCTCGTTCATGACGCGGATTCCTCTCTCAGGAGTCGTACGGGACAGTGAGGCGGGCGGTGCGCGGTCGTCGCCGGGGGCGGACCGTTCGCGGTCCGTTCGCCGCCTCACACCGCGCCTGCCCCGGCCCCGGCCGGTCATGCACGTCGACCGCCGGCCCGTACGTGAACCGCCGGGCCGCCAGGTCCCGGACGCCGTCCGGCGGCTCCGCCCCGAGGGCGCGCTCAGGCCGCGCCCGCCGTCACCCTGCTCCGCAGCCGCGCGCAGGTGGAGCTGAGCAGCCGGGAGACGTGCATCTGGGAGATGCCGAACTCCTCCGCGATCCGGCTCTGGGTCATCCCCCGGAAGAACCGCAGGTACAGGATGCGCCGCTCCCGCTCGGTCAGGTCCCCGATGAGCCGCTTCACCGCCTCCCGCTCGACGACGGTCTCCAGCGCCGGATCGGGGGCGCCGAGGGTGTCCGCGAGGGTGGCGCTCCCGCCGTCGGCGCCGGGAGCCAGCTCCGCGTCGAGGGAGAGGGCGGTGTGGGCGTGCAGCGCCGACAGGCCCTCCCGTACCTCGGCCACCTCCAGCGCGGCCCGTTCGGCGATCTCGGTGACGGACGGCTCCCGGCCCGACTGGGAGAGTTCCTGGTAGACAGCGCGGACCCGGCCGCGCAGCTCCTGCGTACGGCGGGGCACCCGCAGGCACCACGTGTGGTCGCGGAAGTGCCGGCGGACCTCCCCGGTGATCGTGGGCACCGCGTAGCTCTCGAAGGCGGCGCCGCGTCCCGGGTCGAAGTGGTCGACGGCCTTCACCAGCCCGACGGCGGCCACCTGCCGCAGGTCGTCCAGGGCCTCGCCCCGGTCGCGGTAGCGCCCGGCGATGCGGTGGGCCATCGGCAGCCAGGCCCGGACGACCTCCTCGCGCAGCCCGTCGCGCTCGGGGCCGTCCGGGAGGCCGGCCAGGCGCCGCAGCTCGTCGCCGGTGTCGGGAGCGTCATGGTGCGGATGTCGGCCACGGTTCGCGCTCATCACCTGCTCCGGGAGGTCGGTTCGCGCCGCGGGGAGGGACGGGGGCGAAGCCCCTGCTCCTACCACCACCCTGGCAAACTCCCCGCGCTCCCGCATCCGCGCGCCACCGGCGCCCGGTCCGTGCCGCGGGCGCGCGGCTCAGGTCCGGGGCGGGGGGTCAGCGGAGCGGCCCGACGAACGCGCCCACAGCGGCAGGACGAACCAGCAGAGCACGAACCAGACGACCATCAGCGCCACCAGCCAGACGGCGAGGGTGTTGTGCAGCACGACCCTCAGGATGAGCAGCAGCGACGACGTCATCGTGCACAGCAGCAGCACGAGACCGACGACGGTGAGCCGTGCGGCCCAGTCCACGAGCCACGGCTTCACGCTCAGGCCGGTGAGCATGCGGTGCAGCGCCACCGGGGCGATGAGCGCACCCATCGCGGCGGCCCCGAGGAGCACCGTGACGAGGTAGATGTTCCGGTCCGTGTCCGGCAGCTCCGCGAAACGCGACTGGAAGACCACGGTCAGCAGGAAGCCGAACAGGATCTGCACGCCCATCTGGGCGACCCGCACCTCCTGGAGGAGGTCGGACCACCGCCGGTCCGCCCGCTCCTCCACGGTCTCCCGGCGGCCCCGGACGGTGCTCCTGCCACCGTCCGCGTCCCCGTCCGTGTCCCCGTCCGCACCCGCCCCCGCGTCCGACCCCATGGCAACCCCTCTCCGTACCGCTCCGATGTCCTGACCGCACCCGGCGCCGCTGCCGGTACCCGGGTGCACGGGTCCCGGTCAGCGCACGACCGCCTCCCCCACCAGCAGCCGGACGGCGGCGGTGATCGCCCCGGCGTCGATGCCGGCATGGCTCAGCTGCTGCTCGGGGGTGGCGGAGCCGGGCATCGTGCGCACGGCGAGGCGGACCAGTCGCGGCTGCGGGCGGCCGTCGGCGAAGGCCTCGGCGACCGCGTCCCCGATGCCGCCCTCGGGCCGGTGGTCCTCCACGGTCAGCAGGCAGTCGGTGGCGTCGGCGGCCGCCTGAAGGGTTTCCGCGTCGACGGGTTTGACGGAGTACAGGTCGATCACCCGCACCCCGATCCCGGCGCCGGCCAGGGTGTCGGCGGCCTTCAGGGCCTCGTGGACGGTGATCCCGGCGGCGACGACGGTGACCCGGTCGCGGTCCCCGGAGCGCAGCACGCGGGAGCCGCCGACGGGGAAGTCCTCGTCCGGCCCGTACAGCACCGGGGTGGCCCCCCGGGTGGTCCGCAGATAGCCGACGCCGGGCAGGTGCGCCATGTGCTGGACGAGGCGGGCGGTCTGGTTGGCGTCGCAGGGGTACAGGACGGTGGAGCCGTGCACGGCCCGCAGCATGGCCAGGTCCTCCAGGCCCATCTGCGAGGGGCCGTCCGCTCCGATGGAGACGCCCGCGTGGGAGCCGCAGAGCTGGATGCCGGCGTCGCTGACGGCGGCCATCCGGATGAAGTCGTGCGCCCGGGTGAGGAAGGCGGCGAAGGTCGTGGCGAACGGCAGGTAGCCGCGGGCCCGCAGGCCCACGGCGGCGGCCACGAGCTGCTGTTCGGCGATGTAGAACTCGAAGTAGCGCTCGGGGTGGGCGCGGGCGAAGGCGGCGGCCCGGGTCGAGTCGCCGACCTCGCCGTCGAGGGCGACGACATCGCCGCGTACGGAGCCGAGGGCGGCGAGCGCGGCACCGAAGGCGTCGCGGGTGGCGACCTCGTCCCCCACCCGGTAGTGGGGTGTCGCGACCCGGCCGGCCGGGGTGATCGGGGTCAGGACGGTGTCGGGCGGCGGGGCCACGGGGACATGGGCGGACCGGACGCCGCCCAGTTCCTCGATCGCCCGCGCGGGGTGCGGCAGCGGCTTGCCGTGGAAGCCCTCCTGGTCGTCGACCTCGGCGACGCCCCGGCCCTTGTGGGTACGGGCGAGCACCGCCGAGGGTTTGTGGGAGGTGGCGGCGGCGAGCCGGTAGGCGGCGTCGATGGCCGCGACGTCGTGGCCGTCCACCTCGGTGGTGTGCCAGCCGAAGGCCCGCAGCCGCTGGGCGTAGGCGTCGAGGTCCCAGCCCTCGCGGGTGGGGCCGCGCTGGCCGAGCCGGTTGACGTCGACGATCAGCGTGAGGTTGTCGAGCTTCTCGTACGCGGCGTGTTCGACGGCCTCCCACACGGACCCCTCGGCCATCTCGCTGTCGCCGCAGACCACCCAGATCCGGTACGGGACACGGTCCAGCCGCCGGCCCGCGAGGGCCATGCCGACGCCGACCGGCAGGCCCTGGCCCAGGGAGCCGGTGGCGACGTCGACCCAGGGCAGCCGGGGGGTGGGGTGCCCCTCCAGGGGGCTGCCGTCGTGACGGAAGGTGAGCAGTTCGGCCTCGTCGATGACGCCCGCCGCGCGGTAGAGCGCGTACAGCAGCGGGGAGGCGTGTCCCTTGGAGAGGATCAGCCGGTCGTTGCCGGGGTGGTCGGGCTGGTCGAAGTCGTAGCGCAGATGGTGGGCGAGCAGGACGGCGGCGAGATCGGCGGCCGACATCGAGGACGTCGGGTGGCCCGAGCCCGCCGCTTCGGCGGCGCGGACCGCGTCGACCCGTAGTTGTTGTCCCAGCTCCGCCAGTTCCTCGTTCCGCATTCCTCGCTCCTTCCCGGGACCCCGTCCGTGCGCCGCGACGTCCGGACCCCGGCCCCGCGCCACGGGCGGTACGGGCGGGTGCGGACGGTCCGGAGCGGGCGAGGGGCGCGGCGCCCCTCCCCCGGCGCGCTCCGGGTGCCCCGGGCGCCGGCCCCGAAACCTCTCCGGGGGCCTTCCCCCGGGCGGACACGGGGCGCGGCCATGGGACAGGCACGGGACGGACACCGGACGGACACGGAAAGTGACATACCCGGTGGTCCCCGTCGTGGCTCGCGGGGTCACTCGTACGAGCGCGGGGTCCCCCGTTCCGGTCAGAGTTCCCGGGCCCGGGCCACCAGGGAGCGGGCCAGCAGCGGGCCCGTGACGGCGGCGATGCCGGCGAGGACGAGCAGCCAGGGCCAGGCGGCGCCGAAGCCGAAGAGGGCGCCGTCCCGGATGGCCCTGATCCCGTACGTCACCGGGTTGGCCCAGGACAGCCACTGGAGCACGGGGGCCATCCGGTCGACCGGATAGAACGACGGGCTGGAGAAGAGCAGCACCGGGGCCACGACATTGATGGTCACGCTGAAGCGGCGGAAGTCGGAGAACCGCGTGGCGAGCAGCAGATAGAGCCCGTTGAAGGCGAGGGCGGCCACGCCGGTCGCGCAGAGCGCCGCCGCCCAGTTGCCGGGCGGCCAGCGGAAGTCGAGGACGGTGAGGGCGACGACGAGGGCCGCGAGGGTCTGGGCGAGGATGAGCAGGGTGCTGACGAGGAGTTTGCCCAGGACGTAGCCGCCGGTGCCGAGGGGGTAGGACCACAGTTCGACGTCCATCCGGCCCAGCCGCTCCTGGAAGAGCGAGGTCCCGGCGGTGGTCGCGGCCGCGAGCATGGACGAGAGCAGGACCGCGGGCACGGTGAACTCGGCGTAGCCGACGGTCCGGCCCCCGTAGCGGACCTCGCCCACCAGGTTGGCGAGCGAGGTGGCGAAGAGCAGCAGGTAGACGGCGCTCGGGACGATCGCGAGCAGCAGGTTGGTGCGGTCGCGGGTGAGCAGGCAGTACTCGCGGTACATGGTCGCGGCGAGGGAGCCCCGCAGGGGCGGCGGCGGCTCGGGGGGCCTGCGGGCGAGGTCAACGGTCACGGTCGGCTCCCACGAGTTCGAGGAAGGCGTCCTCCAGCGAGGGGGTCCGGTATTCGACGGTGTCGATGCCGATGCCGAGTTCGGTCACCCGGGTCAGCAGGGACGGCAGCCGGGAGCGCATGTCCCGGCCCGCGATCTCGACCCGGCCGTCGCTGACGGCGACCCGCAGGGGCCTGCCGTCGTGCCGGGTGCCGAGCGCGCCCACCAGCCGTTCGGTGTCCCCGGCGCTGAGGGGGCGGACGAGGGCGACCTGTCCGCCGAACCGTTCGGCGAGGGCGCGGGGGGACGCGAACTCGACCAGTCGGCCGGCGTCGATGATCAGTACCTGCCGGCAGTTGCGTTCCAGTTCCTCGACGTAGTGGCTGGTCCACAGAACGGTGGTGCCGTGGCGGCGGCGCAGGTCGCCCAGCATTGTCCAGACCTGGCGGCGGCCGGTCACGTCGAGTCCGGCGGACGGCTCGTCGAGGATCAGCAGCGGCGGGGTACCGAGGAGGGCCCGGATCAGCTGGAGGCGCCGCAGTTCGCCGCCCGAGAGGGTGAAGACGAGCTGGGACGCCTTCTTCTCCAGGCCGAAGGCGCCGAGGGCGTCGGTCACGGTGCCCTGTGCCTCGCGCCAGCGGAGCCCTTTGAACGCGGCGGCGATCCGCAGGTTGTCGAGGACGCTCAGCATCATGTCGAAGGGGCCGCTCTGGTGGACGACGCCGATGGCGCGTTTGACCAGCCCGCCCCGGCCGGCGGGGTCGGCGCCGAAGATCCGGACACTGCCCCGGTCGGGTGTGGTGACGCCGCAGAGCAGCTTGGTGAGGGTGGTCTTGCCGGCGCCGTTGGCGCCGAGGAGCCCGATGACCGCTCCCTGTTCGACGTCGAAGGAGAGCTGGTGGACGGCGTCGCGTTCCATGCCCCGGTAGCGTTTGACGAGGTCGCGTGCGCGGATGGCCGGTGGCGCCGGTACGGCTTCAGGCATCGGCCGACGCTTCCGTGCCGGGCTGTGGCCTGCCGTCGGTGACCAGCAGGCCCTGGGCGGTGAGCCGGGTGAGGAAGTCGGCCACGTCGCGGGCGATCTCGTCGAGCTGTCCCGGGTCCTCGGCCCCGTAGCGCCGGCCGAGTTCCGCAGTGATGTCGTCGGTGCCGCGGCCCTCGGAGACCAGCAGCCAGAGTTCGGTGGCGGTGCTGTTGAGGGTCTGGAACTCCCCCGAGCCGGGGTCGTAGAGGCGTACTTCCCCGTCGTCGGAGAGCCAGACGACATCGGGGGCGATCCGGTGGGTCATCGCGCTTCCCTTCGCTCGGGCCGGGTCAGGGGGCCGGAGCCGGAGCCGTCTTTGTACCGCAGCCCCCGGCCCCGGCACTCGACAGGACGGGGAGCATCCGGCGGCCGGCGGACTTCCAGTCCTCGTGGACGGGGTGGACGGTGTCGTCGCCGACCAGGCGGGGTCGCATCAGCTCGTCCGGGGCCTCGGCGAGCCGCCGGCCGGTGGTGCCCACGGCCTGCCACCAGTTGGCGACCATGGACTGGCGCAGCATGCGGCAGAGGTGGCGGCCGTTGCGGTGGATGTCGCCGGATTCGGCCATGTGATAGCCGCGGCAGCCGCCGCCGCAGGCGCCCCGGATGTAGCAGCGGCGGCAGTCTTCGAGGTTCTTTCCCTCGACGACGCTGTTGCCGCGCATATCGGCGAGGAGCGGGGAGCGGAACAACTCGGCGAGGGGTTTGTGGCGCACATTTCCCGCCAGGTGGACCTGTTTGGTGACGAGTTTGCAGGGATAGACATCGCCGAGGGAATTGATGTAGATCTCGTTGCCGCCCATCCCGCAGTTTCCGGTGATGGAGCACGGTTTGGCGGCGCGGGGGCCGTCGGGGAGCAGTGCGTCGGACCGGGGGTCCGTCCACAGGAACTGCTGGATCTTCCGGTAGTCCGCCCAGCCGAAGTCGTAGTCGTCGCCGGCCGCCCGGCCGAGATCGGAGTGGTGCATCAGGCGCACCCGGCGGATCTTCAGACCGGAGACGAAGCGGCAGACCTCGTCCAGGGCGTCGACGTTCCCGGGGGTCACCACATGGTTGATCACGGGGACCACGCCCGCGTCGTTGAGCAGGGAGAGGCCGTGCGCGGTGCGGGCGAAGGTGCCTTCGCCCCGGGTGCGTTCGTGCAGTTCGGCGGTGCCGCCGTCGATGCTGACCGTCACGAGGGAGAACAGGTCGGCGATCCGGCGGGCGGTCTCCGGCTTCCTGATCATGGTGCCGTTGGTGATCATATTGACGGAGAGGCCGCGTTCGCGGGCGTGCCCGGCGACGGTGAAGAGGTCCTTCCGCAGCATGGGTTCGCCGCCGGTGAGGACGAGGGTCCGCGCGCCCATGTCGGCGATCGCGTCCACCAGGCCGAGCGACTCGGCCGTGGTCATCTCCCCGGGCAGACACTTCTCGGAGGAGGCGTAACAGTAGGGGCAGCGGAGATTGCAGCCGTCCGTGACGGCGTAGTAGACGATCTTCAGCGAGGGTTCGGCGAGGCGTACCTCGGGCCGGCGGCCGGGCAGGTACACGAGCCACTTGAGCACCAGCTTCGCCAGGGTGCGTTCCGCCCACATCGGGTCGGCGGGCGGTGGCCCCGCGGGCTCGTCCGGTCTGCCGCGCCGGGCCAGCGCCCGGAGCAGGCCGGCCTCCCGCTCGTCCAGCGCGCTCCAGGCGGCCAGTTCGGGGTTGGCGACCAGCCGGGTGCCGGAGTCGCGGTCCAGGAAGTAGACGAGGTCACCGGGCACGACCAGCGCGTCCCATTGTTCGAGCAGCTTCATCCGTCACCTCACTCTGCGGGCGTGCGGGCCGGTTCGGGTACGGGCGAGGGCGCCGGGGGGTGCCGTGGCCCCCGCCCGTGGCGGGGTGCGTCAGGTGGCGTCGCCGGCGCCGGCGCCGGCGCTGCCGCCGCACGCACAGGCGCACGACTGGACGGTGCCGAACTCGATGGGCAGCACCTCGGGCTTGATCCAGACAGGTTTCACGATGGCGTGTCCTTTCCCTTCGATGGCGGTGGTCCTTGCCGTTCCCGGGCGCGGAAATATCCCGACGGAAAGGTCAGGATTCGGGCGATCCGACGGCTGCGGAAAGGGAGAGGCGCGCACACTCGCTCCTTGCCGAAATGGCGCGTTTCCCTGTTCCGGACTGATCTCTGCGGCCCGAGGGGAAACAGTTTTGAAGGAGCTTTGAGGAGAAGTCAACCAGGAATGCAGCAGTCCGGATTCGGCCTTTCCGGGCTGCCCGCCCCGCTCCGGGAATCCTTTCAGCCACCCTGGCGCATTCCCTGCGACCGAAAAGGAAGGGTGTTCCGGAAGGCGGCCGACGGCGTGGGGGCGGAGGCTCCCGCCTAGAGTGGGGGGCGTCCCCGTCCGTCCGCGCGGTCGCCCCGGAGTCGCCGTATGCGCATCGTCTCGCTGCTGCCCGCGGCCACGGACATCGTGGCCGAACTCGGTCTCGTCGCCGACCTGGTCGGCCGGACCCACGAGTGCGACTGGCCGGCCGGCACCGTCGACCGGATCCCGGCCGTCACCGCGGCCTCGTTCTCCGACGCCACGCTGACCAGCCGGGAGATCTCCGACGCCGTCGGCGGCGCCGACCACTCCGGTTCCTCGCTCTACACCCTGGACACCGGGGCGCTCGCGGCCCTCGCCCCCGACGTGGTGCTCACCCAGGACCTCTGCGAGGTGTGCGCGGTGTCGTACCGGAGCGTCCGCCGGGCCGTGCGCGTCCTGGGCGGCGGCCCCGGACCCCGGGTGCTGAGCCTGGAGCCGCGCACCCTGGGCGATGTACTGGACTGCCTGGTCACCGTGGGCGAGTTGCTCGGCGTACGGGACCGGGCGGTGCGGCGGCGGGCCGCGCTGCGGGAGCGGCTGGCGCGGGTCGCCGCTCTCACCGAGGGTCTGGCCGCACCGCGCGTCGCCGCTGTCGAGTGGCTGGATCCGCTCTGGCCCGCCGGTCACTGGGTGCCCGAGCAGATCTCCACCGCCGGCGGCCGGCCCCTGCTCGCCGCGCCCGGGGCGCACACCGGGCCCGTCACCTGGGAGGCGGTACGGGCCGCCCGCCCGGATGTCGTCCTCGTCCTGCCGTGCGGCTTCGCCCCCGAACGCACCCTGGCCGAAAGGGAGCTGCTGACCTCGCTCCCCGGCTGGGAGGAGCTGCCCGCCGTCCGCGCCGGGCGGGTGTGGGTGCTGGACGGGCCCGCGTACTTCAACCGGCCGGGGCCGCGCGTGGTCCGGGGTGCGGAAGTGCTGGCGCACGTCCTGCACGGTGTGCGCGCCGGGGAGCCGGTGACGGAGCGCGAGGCCCGGCGGCTGCCCCCGCGGTGACCCCCGGCCCGGCAGGTGGCCCGGCCGGTGGCCCGGCCGGTGGGCGGCACCCGGGGCGCCGCCCACCGTTCGAGAAGGGGTGGATCAGAACGCGGTCCAGGTGAAGGCGACCTGGTCGCCCGTGTTCAGCTTGAACTGGCAGCCACCGACGGGCGTCGGGGTCCCGTTGACGGAGATGTTCCAGTACGCCGAGGCTCCCCCGCTGACGTTCTTGATCGTGTCGACGAAGAAGTCGTCGAACGCGGGGTACCAGGTCCCGTCCCAGGCGAAGTGGTACCGCTGGGCGGCGTCGTCGAGGGCGGCCGTCGGCGTGGGGACCTTGGTCGGGTACGCGCCGCCGTTGGTGCCGTCGCACTTGTGGGTGCCGCCGGTGGCGGTGGTCACGTCGTGCCCCTTGGTCCTGATCTTCCCGTGGAACAGCGGTCCGTTCGGACCCTGGACCGTCAGGGTCACCTTGACCGGCGCGTTGGTCGACGGGACGACCGGGGCCTGGGTGCCGGCGACCGCGGGGCCGGTGACGCATGTGAGGCCGAGGGCCGCGGTGCCGATGACGACGCGGCGCAAAAGGGTCTGGCGCATGGGGTGCCTTCCTTGACGGGCTCGCGGTCGGCGCCGCGCGCCCGGGCCCGTGGGGGCACCTCCGCGCCGGCCCGGCGCGGGCCTGACGGGGGTGCGGGAGCGGGACCCCGGGCTTCGCGCCGCAGACCATGACGGTGGGAAGCGATGCGTTTCCGCACCCCGGGTCTCCCGACTCACGGCGTGTCAACGCCGCACACGGTTGCAGGTCAGCGCCGGAATCCCACCGGCTTCCCCCGGTTGTGCACGCGGATACTGCTGTGGTGCCGTGCTGCCCGTACGGACCGGGCTGTACGGGCCCGGCCCTGAGGATCCTCGGATCCGTTGTACGGGTAAGAAGCCCCCGGGCCGGTCGCGTCCGGTGATCGCGGGCGGTCGTATCGTATGCCCGGCGACGGCCTTTCAGCCATGCCTTCCGGTGGATCGGTCGACGCCGGGGCGTCCGGGGTGTGGCCGGGAGGGCATGGGCGTCTCCCGGCCACGGCCCGTCAGGAGGCGGGGAGTTCGCCGCGTACGGTGCGGGCGGCGGCCACCAGGTTCTCCAGGGAGGCGCGGGTCTCCGCCCAGCCCCGGGTCTTCAGCCCGCAGTCGGGGTTGACCCAGAGCCGCTCGGCCGGGATGGCCTTGAGGCCGGTGCGCAGGAGAGCGGCGGCCTCCTCGGCGGACGGCACCCTCGGGGAGTGGATGTCCCAGACGCCGGGTCCCGCCTCGCGCGGGTAGCCGTGCGCGGCGAGTTCCCGGGCGACCTGCATGTGCGAGCGGGCGGCTTCGAGGCTGATCACATCGGCGTCGAGGTCGTCGATGGCCTGGACGATGTCGCCGAACTCGGCGTAGCACATATGGGTGTGGATCTGGGTGCCGGGCTGGACGCCGCTGGTGGTGAGGCGGAAGGACTCCGTCGCCCAGGCCAGGTAGCCGGCGTGGTCGGCGGTGCGCAGCGGGAGGGTTTCGCGCAGCGCCGGTTCGTCGACCTGGATGACGGCGGTTCCGGCGGCCTCCAGGTCGCCGACCTCGTCGCGCAGGGCGAGGGCCACCTGGCGGGCGGTGTCGCCGAGGGGCTGGTCGTCGCGGACGAAGGACCAGGCCAGCATGGTGACCGGGCCGGTCAGCATGCCCTTGACCGGCTTGTCGGTGAGGGACTGCGCATGACTGGTCCAGCGGACCGTCATCGGCTCGGGGCGGGAGATGTCCCCGGCGAGGACCGGCGGACGGACATAGCGGGTGCCGTAGGACTGGACCCAGCCGTGCTGGGTGGCCAGATAGCCGGTGAGCTGTTCGGCGAAGTACTGCACCATGTCGTTGCGCTCGGGCTCGCCGTGCACCAGGACGTCGATCCCGGTCTTCTCCTGGAACGAGATCACCTCGGCGATCTCGGCCCGGATGCGCTCCTCGTACCCGGCGGTGTCGATCCGGCCGGCCCGCAGATCGGCGCGGGCGACACGCAGTTCGTCGGTCTGGGGGAAGGAGCCGATGGTGGTGGTCGGCAGGTAGGGCAGGCCGAGGCGGGTGCGCTGGGCCACGGTCCGCTCGCCGTACGGCTGGGCGCGGCGGGCGTCCGCGTCGGTGATCGCTCCAGTGCGGGCGCGGACGGCGGGGTCGCGGGTGATGGGGGAGGCCGCGCGGGAGGCGAGGGCGGCCCGGTTGGCGGCGAGTTCGCCGGCGATGGCGTCGGTGCCCCGGGCGAGGCCCTTGGCGAGGGTGGCGATCTCGGCGGTCTTCTGCCGGGCGAAGGCCAGCCAGCGGACGATCTGCGGGTCGACGTCCCGTTCGAGCGCGGCGTCGAGGGGGACGTGCAGCAGCGAGGAGGAAGAGGCGACATCGACCCGGTCCGCGAGACCGAGCAGGGTGCCGAGGGTGGCCAGCGACTTCTCCAGGTCGTTGACCCAGATGTTCCGTCCGTTGACGACACCGGCGACCAGGCGCTTGCCGGGCAGCCCGCCGACGGCGGCCAGCTTCTCCAGGTTGACGGCGGCCGACTCGGTGAAGTCCAGCGCCAGGCCCTCCACGGGCGCCTTGGCCAGAACGGGCAGGGCCTCGCCGAGCTGGTCGAAGTAGGAGGCGACCAGCAGCCTGGGCCGGTCCGTGAGGCCGCCGAGGTCCCGGTAGGCGCGGGCGGCGGCGTTCAGCTCGGCCGGGGTGCGGTCCTGCACCAGGGCGGGCTCGTCCAGCTGGACCCACTCGGCACCCGCCGCGCGCAGATCGGCGAGGACCGACGCGTACACCGGGAGGAGCCGGTCCAGCAGGGTCAGCGGGTCGAAGTCCGCGGCCACGCCGGGGGCGGGCTTGGCGAGCAGGAGATAGGTGACGGGGCCGACGAGGACCGGGCGGGGGGTGTGCCCGAGCGCGAGGGCCTCGGTCAGCTCGCCGATCTGCTTGGCCGGATCGGCGCTGAAGACCGTGTCGGGGCCCAGCTCGGGCACCAGGTAGTGGTAGTTGGTGTCGAACCACTTGGTCATTTCCAGCGGGGCGACGTCCTGGGTGCCGCGGGCCATGGCGAAGTAGCCGTCCAGCGGGTCGGCGGCGACGGCCGCCCGGTGCCGCTCGGGGATCGCGCCGACCAGGACGGTGGTGTCGAGGACGTGGTCGTAGTACGAGAAGTCGCCGGTGGGGACCTCGTCGATCCCGGCGTCGGCCAGCTCCCGCCAGTTCCGCTCGCGCAGTTCGGCGGCGGTGGCGGTCAGGGCGTCGGCGGTGACACGGCCCTTCCAGTAGCCCTCGATGGCCTTCTTGAGTTCCCGGTTCTGTCCCTGGCGGGGGTAGCCGTACACGGTGGACCGTGCTGCCGCGGCTGCGGACTTCGATGTCACGGAGATCTCCTTCGCGAGATGAATCCCTGAGATCCCGGGGACGGGACGCGAGCGCGAAGGGGTGACGAACCGGGCGGACCCGGGCCGCGCGCGGCATGGCGCGGTCCTCCGCTCGGTATGGTCGCCGACCCGCCCACGAGGTCACCGGGATATCCGCACACGAAACGGTCCGTGTACGGGCAACGGGCAGGTCTTCGGACTTGCGGGCACACCCACCGGAGCCTTCCGGCGGACACCTACTGGCCGTCGCTTCCCAGACCCGTCCCGGGTCCAGTGCGTATGACGGCGGTCGTTCCCACTCACCGCTGCGGGGCAGTCCCGGATTCCCACCGGGTTCCCTCTTACGACGCGCCTGCCTGGCGGGCAGGGCGAACCAGTTGCCCGGTCAGACTAGGCCCCCGCCCGGTCGGTGGGTAGTCGTTTCCACATTCCGGACGGTGAGTCGGGACACGTGGGCGTCCCGTGCGGCACCGGGATCCCGCCACCGGGCCCCGCCGGCGGCGGTGCGGGCGGCAGCGCCCCGCGCGGGCCGGTGCGGGCGCCCGCCGAAGCTCCGGCCCCGGCCATGACCCATCGTCACCAACCGTTCACGGCGGTGGGATCTGGTCATCCTCGGCCGCTGTCCTGCGGGGGTCTGGTTCACCGCGGGCGCTCTTCGTACGCTCTGGGTCGCCGTCCGGCCGGGTCGCGGCGCGCTCGCTCGTTCGGGCGACGGCCGCCTGAGGTGAACCGCGCGATCACGCTCGTCCTGTCCGCAGTCCGATTGCCCCGCGTCCCGCACCGGACCGCCGCCGGGACAGGACGGACGGAGGGGGCAGGGGCGGCGGAGCGGACCGACCGACAGCCGCGGAGCTGAGACACCGGGAAGGGGCCGCCATGGGCGGGGACGGAGACCAGGACCACCGCCACCGGGCCCGTACCGGAAGCTGGGAGTGGCACGGCCACCGCGCCCGTCCCGGGAAACCCGGCCGGCTCCACCCGGGCCGCGCCGGGGACCGCGACGAACCCGGCACGCCGGACGGGGCCGCGCGGGCCCTCCGCACACCCGCCCGACTCCTCCCCACGGCGGCGGTCGCAGGCCTCGACCCGGAGGGCACCGCCCCGCTGGTGGACCGCAGGGCGGGCCGACTGCCGCGCCGCCACGACCCGGACGGCGACCGGGACACTCAGCCGGACGCGCCCGGCGCCCCCGGGGCGGCGGGCCCGGCGGTCGTCGCGCGGTGTGCGCTGCTCCGCTCCCCCGGCCGCGCCCGTCGGCAACCCGGCCGGATCCGCGCCCGTATCCGGGACCCCGCGCTGTACGGGGACGGCCCGCCGGGCCAGGGGCTCGCCCCGGGAGCGCTCGCCGGGCGCCGCGACCACGCGCGCCGCGCCGGGGGGACGCGGTGAGCGGGCGGCCGGACGTCGTCGTCTGCGGTGGCGGGGCCGCCGGGCTCGCCGCCGCGCTCGCCCTCGGCCGGCGGGGCCTGGACGTCGTCGTCCTGGAGAAGCGGCGCGACACCCCCGCGCTCGCCAAGGGGGAGGTGCTCCAGCCGCCGGCCGTACGGGTCCTCGGCGCGTGGGGCGTGCTCGACGGGCTCCGCGGCCGGGGCGCCGCGCCCCTGTCCCGGGTGGTGATCCGGGACGCCTGCGGCACGGCCACGATGGCGTTCGAGTACGGGACCCTCCCGGCGGGCTACACCTCCCTCCTCGCCGCCGAGCACCCGGCGATCCTGGGCGCGCTCGCCGACGGGCTGCCGGACGGTGTCGAGTTCCGGCGCGGGGCGGTCGTGGAGGGGCTGCTGCGCGACGCGTCCGGCCGGGTGCGCGGGGTGCGGATACGGGAGGGGGGCCGCCGCCACGACCAGCCCTGCGCGCTGGTGGTCGCCGCCGATGGCGTCTCCTCCCGCCTGCGCAGGGAGGCCCGGATACCGGCGGCGCCGCACGCGTACCCGCACCGGCTCGTCGCCTGGGAGTGCCCGGGCCCGCCGCCCCGTCCCGACGAGGTCACCGCGTACGACACCGTGGATGGGCTGCGGCTGGTGTACCCGCTGCCCGGGGCCAGGACCCGGTTGTACGCGCAGGTCACCGAGGGCGAACTGCGCGGCACCCACGGCGCGGGGCCGTGGGCCGCCCTCCTCGCCCGGGGGGTGCCCGAGCTGGGACCGCTGGCGGGGCGGCTGCGCGGGGACGACACCCGGCAGACCTTCGCGCTGCGGCGGTTCGTCGCCCCGTCGCTGGCCGTTCCCGGTCTGGTCCTGGTCGGTGAGGCGGCGCACGCCGTCCACTCGCTGGCCGCCCAGGGCATGAACACCGCCCTCGCCGACGCCGAGGCGCTCGCCCGCCATCTGGGCGCGGCCGGGGTGGACGGGCCCCGGTCCGTGGACCGGGCGCTGCGCGGGTACGAGGCCGAGCGCCTGCCCTGGATCCGGCATGTCGACCGGCTGAGCCACGAGGCGGTGGGCATGGTGATCGGTGCCGCGTGGCCGTCCCGGGTCCTGGCCCGCCGGGCCCTGGAGCGGATCCGGCGCAGCCCCCGGATGACCCATACCGCGACCTACAACCTCGCCGGGCTCGGGATCCGGCCCTTTCGCGCGCTGGACCGGCTGCACCAGCTCGGGCTGCCGGACCCCCGTGCGGGTCTCGTCCCCGACTGGCCGCCGGCCCTCGCCCCGGCGGCGGCCCCCCGGGAGCGGGAATGAGCGGCGGAGCGGGCGGCCCGGGGAGTGTCTTCCGCCATCCCGTCTGCGGTAGGGGCCCGTGGGGCCGGGTCGCGGTGTCGTCGTCGGGTACGGGCGTGCCCGTCAGTGCCGGCCGTGCAGGGTGACGGGGAGAGCGGTCAGCCGGCTGCCTTGCAGTCCGCCGCCGCGGGCCTGCTGGAGGTCGGCGAAGGGCACGGCGAGACGGGCCCGGGGGAAGTCGGTTCGCAGCACCGTGGCCACCGCGCGCAGTTCGAGCTGTGCGAGGTGGGCGCCGACGCAGAAGTGCGGACCGGCGCCGAAGGCTAGGTCCGGACCGGGCGGACGGGCGGGGTCGGTGTTGATTCCCTGGATGTCGACGAGCACGGGCGCCCGGGAGGGAAGCCGTGTTCCGGCGAGTTCGATCCCGGTGGTGGTGAACCGCCAGAGGGTGAAGGGGGCGGGCGGGTGCTGCCGGAGTGTCTCGCGGACCAGTTCGTCGATGTCTTCTCCGCCGGCCGGGGGCTGGTGCGGGCGGTCCGCGAGCAGGTGCGCCACCAGGGTGCCGAGGGCGGCGTCGGTGGTGAGCTGCCCGGCGAAGGTCAGCGCGAAGAGGTGGTATTGCAGTTGCTGTCGGGTGGTGTGTGCGGGGACCCGGTCACGCAGTTCGGCGGCGAGGCCCCGGCAGTTGTCACCGAGCCCGGAGGCGGTGAGTCCGGCGAGTTCGGCGATCGCGTCGCCCTGTACGCCGGCTTGGTCGCTGAGCATCCGCTTGCAGGCGTCGGCGGCCCGGTCGATGTTCTCCAGGGGGATGCCCAGCAGGTCCAGGAGGACGGTGAGGGGGTAGCGGGTGGTGAAGTCGGCCATGAGGTCGATCTCGGCCCGGTCGGCGGCCAGTCGGGTGAGCAGCGTCCGGGCGATCGCGTGGATCCGGTCGGAGTGCCCGCGGATCCGCTGAGGGGACAGGAGCGGGGCATGGGCGCGGCGCAGTTCGGTGTGTTCGGGGCCGTCGAGGGTGGTCAGGGACGGTTGCTCGGCGGCGGTCTGTTCGAGTCCGGCGGTGCGGCGGTCCCAGCCGGGAGGGGCGAACGCGGGGTCCTTGGAGATCCGGGGGTCGAGGAGCACCTCGCGTGCCAGGGCGTGGTCGGTCACGATCCAGGCCCGTCCGCCGGCCGGGGCGTCCACCTGGACGACGGGGCCGGCGGCCCGCAGGGCGGCGCGGACCGGGTCGGGTTCGGTGATACCGCGGACGGTCGCGGCGAACGGGTCGATGCCCGCGAGACAGGGAGCGTTCAGCATCCGGGCTCCATGCGTAGGGGGATGGGCGAGCGCTCGCGGTCCGGTGCGCCCCGCGAGCCGTTGCACCTCCACAGTAAAGTAACTTCACAAGCAAGTGACTTCACCGTGGAGTGACTTCGCGAGGAAGCTATGCTGCTCCGTGACACGTTGTCAACGCGCTCCGGCGAACGCATCCGCCGGCGGCGCAAGGAAGGGAGGGGCCCGGTGGGCGAATCGACGCCCGACGGCATCGCGGCGCAGCGCGAGCAGCTGGCGGAGTGCCTCAGGGCCTACGGCGCGGGCTTCACCGAGCTGGGCCGGCGCTTCGCCGCCCGGATCGGCGTGCACTCCACCGACGCCTTCGCCCTGCTGGAGATCGCCTCGGCCGAAGCCGACGGCGTCCCGCTGTCCCCGGCTCTGCTCAGCGGCCGCATCCCGCTGTCATCGGGGGCCATGACCGCACTGCTCAACCGCCTCGAAGGGGCCGGGTACGTCACCCGTACCCGCGAACACACGGACCGGCGGATCGTCACCCTGCGCAGCACGCCCCGGGCCAGGGAGCACGCGGACGCGTTCTTCGCCCAGGTCAACGCGCGCCAGGACGAGGTCCTGTCCCCGTACCCGCCCGAGCTGCTCCAGCAACTCACCACGGTCCTGACCCAGCTGCGCTCCACCCTGGACACCCGGCCGACCGGCGGTTCGTAGCACCGCCCCGGGACGGGGGGCCGGGCGGGCGGGAAACCCGTGGCCGGCGGCGGACGCGTTGCCTACGATCGCCGTCATGTCCTTGCTGCGAACGATCCATGACGTGCCCGTACTGATGTGCCCCGCCGACGGCCCGCCCGTCGCCGGTGAGAGCGATGCCCTCGACCTCATCGGCGAGGCCGGCTACCTGGGCGCCTCGTGGGTCGTCCTGCCCGTGGAGCGGCTGGACGAGTCGTTCTTCCGGCTGCGGACGCGGGTCGCGGGCGACATCGTCCAGAAGTTCGTCAACTACCGCATGGGGCTGGCCGTCGTCGGTGACATCTCCCGGCACACCGACGCCAGTGAGGCGCTGCGGGACTTCGTCCGGGAGTGCGACCGGGGGCGGCAGACCTGGTTCCCGGCCGACACCGCCGAACTGGAGGCACGGCTCGCGGGCTGACGCGCCCCTCATCCGGAGGCGGCCGGGTCACCAGCCGCGTCGCGGGTGGCTGCTCCCCCGGGCCGGGGACGGCACGAAACCGCTGCGCAGCCGTGCGACCAGGGCCCGGCGCAACTCCCGGTCCTCGTCGGTCTCCACCGCCACATCGAGCTGGACGATGTCGACGCCCGCGGTCCGGAGCCGGCCGATGCGTTCGGCGACGGTCTCCGGCGATCCGACGAAGGCCCCGGCCAGGGAGCGGCGGACGGCGGCGGTGATCCGCTCGTGGTCCGGCTCCGCCCCGGTCAGGCCGCGTTCGCGGTCGCGGTCCAGTTGGACGGCGTCCGCCCGGCGGGCGGCGCCGGGCGCGGTCGACAGCCGGACGGCGTCCCGGCCGATGAGCCGGGCGCGGTCCGCCGCCGCGTCGTCGGTGCGGGCGAGGACGAGGGTGACGTGCCGCCAGATCCGCAGGGTCCTGCCGTGTTCGGCCGCCGCCGCGCGGGCCTCGGCGATCCGCCGCCGGGTCGTCGGCAGGGGCCCGGGGGCGACGGCGTACACCTCCGCGTACCGGGCGGCGAGCCGGACGCCTTCGGGCGAGGAGCCGCCGAAGGAGATCAGCTCCCCGCGCGGCCGGGGCCACACCCCGGTGCGGGCGTCTCGCACCTGGTAGAACTCGCCCCGGTGGTCAAAGCCTTGACGCTCGGTCAGGCCGCGCCGGAACAGCTCCAGATACTCCCCGGCCCGGCGGTAGCGGTCGGCCTTCGGCAGGAGGTCGCCGTCGCGGGCGACGTCCGTGTCGCTGGAGCCGACGATCACATGGGCCGAGGCCCGGCCGCCGGAGAGCCGGTCCAGTGTGGCCAGCGAGCGCGCCGCCGCCGTGGGCGCGGTGACGCCCGTGCGGTGCGCCACCGCGATACGCAGTCTGCTGGTGGCGGCGAGCGCCCACGCCCCCACCAGCCAGGGGTCGGGCCAGGAGCTGGACTGCACGACCAGGGCGCTGTCCAGCCCGTCCTCCTCGTTCTCCCGGGCGCTGCGGGCCACGTACGCCGGGTCGGCGTCGCGCTCGGGCGGGTCCGGGGCGAACCGCAGCGCCTGCCGTTCGCCGGGGGTGTCGCCCGCGACGGGGGCCGCCCGGACGCCGCCCCGCAGATCCAGTTCCATGCTCCGTCCTTCCTCGGTCCTGCTCGGCCCTTTTCAGCCCTTCTCGGAACTTCTCGGAACTCCTCGGAACTTCTCGGGCCTTCCTCGGCCGGTGACGCGGTCCGTACCGGTCCCGGCCCGCCCGGGGCGGGTCAGTGGGACGCGGGTCCCAGCCGCGCCAGCGTGTCCAGGAGCCGGGCGCGGCTCACGAAGACGTCGGGCGGCAGGGACACGTACAGCTGGATGGTCGTCACCCCGGGCCGGTGGTAGGCGCGGATGCGCTCGCGGCACTCCTCCGGGGAGCCGCTGATGAAGAGGCCGTCGACGACCTCGTCGGGCAGGGCCTTCTGGGCGGCCTCGGGGTCGCCCGCGGCCCACGCGGTGTGGGACTCGCGGAGCAGTTCGCCGTGGCCCAGCCACTCGTGGAACTTGCGGTACGGCTCGCGGTTGAGGATCCAGGCGAGGAAGGGCCGGGTCGCCCGGTGCGCGTACTCGGTGTCCTCGGTGGGGCACACGAACACCTTCACCACGAGTTCCTTGCCCGGGGGCTGCGGGCCGACCGCGTCGAGGACGGTGGGCACGTCCTCGGGGAAGAGCAGGTTGGTGATGGCCCCGTCGCCCTCGTGGAAGCCCAGGCGCAGCATGCCGGGGCGGAGTGCGCCCAGGATGACCTTGACGGGTTCGGCGGGCGGGTGGGGCAGCCGGTAGCCGGTGATGGAGAAGGTGTCGAAGTCGCCGGCGATGTGTTCGCCGCGCAGGGCCCGGGTGACGAAGCGCAGCACGTCGCGGGTGCGTTTGAAGGGTTCGTCGAACGGGATGCCGTTGATGTCGGTGACGTGCGCGGGGACGGAGGAGCCGAGGCCGAGGAGGAGCCGTCCGGGGGCGAGCTGGGCGAGGGTGGCGGCGGTCTGGGCGAGGACGGCGGGGCCCCGGGTCTGCACGGGGACGATCCCGGTGGCGATCCGCAGCGACGGCGACCAGGTGGCGGTGGCGGCCAGCGGGGTGAACGCGTCCGTTCCGCCGCCCTCGGCGCTCCACACGTCGGTGTAGCCGAGGTCGGGCAGCCGCTCCACGAGGAAGCGGTGGCGGTCGATGGTCAGCCCGGGCAGGGGCAGGGTGATGCCCCAGTTCGGCGGGGTGGTGCCGCTCGCCGTGCGGGGGTGGTGCGGGGGCTGCTCGGCGGTCATGGAACCGGCCGTCCTTCCTGTGTCCGCCACGGGGGCCCGCCCGGGGGCGGGCCGGTGGCGCGGTGGGTCGGTGGGGGTACGGGTCACGGGGTGACGCGGACGGTGGTCAGGTCGAGGAACCACGACCGGGGCTGTACCAGCCCCTTGACGGAGGGGGCGAGCGCCCTCGGGTTGCGGTCGTTGACGACGAAGAGCCACGGGGCGTCCCGGGTGACCTCGGCGAGGGCCTTGCGGTAGTCGCGCTGGCGGGCGGTGCGGTCGGGCGTGGCGGCGGCCGTGGCGAGCAGGGCGTCCACCCGGGGGTTGGTGTAGCCGCCGGTCCAGAAGGTGCTGTCGCTGCCGATGAAGAGCGGCAGCAGCGCCTCGGACTGGAAGAGGGTGGTGGACTGGGCGATGGCGTCGGAGCCCCGGGCGACCTCGCCCCGGGCCTCGGCGCCGATCAGGGTCGCCCAGTCGGTGGTGCGGATCTCCACGTCGATGCCGACGGCGGCGAGGTCGCGCTGGAGCGCTTCGGCGATCGGGACGGGGAGCAGATTGCCCGATCCGGCGGTGGGTACGGTGACCGAGGTCCGGAAGCCGCCGGCCCGGCCGGCTTCGGCGAGGAGCCTGCGGGCCTTCGCCGGGTCGTAGCCGTAGAGGTCGCCGGACGGTTCGTGGGCGAGGGTGGAGCGGGGCGCGGCCTGGTAGGCGGGGTCGGCGGTGCCGTGGAGGAGTTTCTCCGCGATGGCCTCGCGGTTGATGGCGTAGTTGGCGGCCCGGCGGACCCGGGGGTCCTTCCAGGGGCCCTTCTCCGTGTCGAGGATCCAGTACCAGAGGTGGTCGTAGTGGTTGGTGACCACGCGGGCGCCGTCGGCCCTGAGCGCGGCGAGGTCGTCGGGGTGGGGGTATTCGATCCAGTTGACGGAGCCCGACCGCAGGGCGGCGGTGCGGGCGGCGGCGTCGGGGAGCGCCTTGACGACCAGTCGTTCCACCCGGGGGGCTCCGCGCCAGTAGCGCCGGTGGGGCACGAGCTGGATCTCCTCCCCCGGCCGCTGGGACTTGAAGGCGAACGGTCCGGTGCCGACGGGCCGCCGGGCCAGTCCGGTGGAGCCGCCGGCACGGACGGCGGTGGGGCTGGCGATCAGCACATGGGCGAGGTCCTCGGGAAGGTGGCCGTTGGGCTTCCCGGTCACCAGCTCCACCCGGTGGGTTCCCAGCGCGCGGTACGAGGCGATCGAGCCCGCGTACTCCTGGGCGGCGGCCCCGAGGGCGGCCGTGTGGTGGGGGTGGTCCGGGTCGAGGTAGCGGTCGAGGTTGAAGACGACGGCGGCGGCGTCGAAGGGGGTGCCGTCCTGGAAGGTGACGCCCTCGCGCAGTTCGAAGGTCCAGGTGCGGCGGTCGGGGGCGACCTTCCAGGAGGTGGCGAGGGCGCCGGTGATGCCGGGCGCGGTGTCGGTGCGGGACAGGTCGTAGCGGGTGAGGCCCTCGTACAGCTGAAAGCTGACCAGCCGTTTGCCCTCGAAGCCGGCGCCGCCGATCACGGTGTCGGTGTTGGGGAGTTTCCCGGTCGCGCCGATGACGAGGGTGCCGCCCCTGCCGCCGGGCAGGCCCGTGCCGGGGTCGGCGGCGCAGCCGGGGAGCGTGAGCAGCAGCGCGGTGGCGGCGGGGAGCGCGGCGGCTCTCAGCCTCCGGTGGGCGGGGCGGGGCGGGCGGTGGTGCGTCATGGATGTCCTCTGGGTGCGCGGTCCGCGGAACGCTGGTGGCGGGTGGGGCGGGTGGTTCACCCGGGCCGAGGTGGGTGGTTCACCCGGGCCGGGTCCGGGTGGTGGCGGGCAGCAACGGCGGTACGGGGAGGCCGGTCAGGTCGGGTGGCGTGGCCGGGGACGGTGGCGACTGGGGCGTTCCGAGGTCGGCCGCCGCGAGCAGGGCCCGGGTGTAGGGGTGCGCGGGCGCGTCCCAGATCCGGTCGGCGGGGCCCTGTTCGACCACGCGGCCGGCGCGGAGCACGACCACCCGGTGGGCGAGCCGCCGGACCACGGCCAGGTCGTGCGAGATGAGGAGATAGGCCAGGCCGTGGCTCTGCTGGAGTCCGCCGAGCAGGTCCAGGAGCCGGGCCTGGACCCCCGGGTCGAGGGCGGAGGTGGGTTCGTCGCAGATCACCAGGGAGGGGTCGGTGGCCAGGGCGCGGGCGACGGCGACCCGCTGGAGCTGTCCGCCGGACAGTTCGCGGGGCCGGCGGGGCGCGAGCGCCGGGTCGAGCCCCGCCAGCCGCAGGAGTTCGGCGGTCCGCCCGGGCCGCTCGCGGCGGGGTACGCCCTGGGCGCGCAGCGCGAAGGAGACCGCGTGGCCGCAGGGGAGCGCCGGGTTGAGCGATCCGTACGGATGCTGGGGGACGAACTGGAGCCGGGCCCGCGCGGACCGGCTGCTTCGCCCCCGCCACCGGTACGGGTCGTCCCCGGCGAAGCGGACCGTGCCCCGGGTCGGCGCGAGGAGTCCCAGCGCGATCCGGGCGAGGGTCGACTTGCCGGAGCCGGACTCCCCCACCAGGCCGACGGTCTCCCCCGGCCGGACGTCGAGGTGGATGTCGTGCAGGACGGTCCGGGCGGGGTCGGGTCCGCGCCCCGGGTAGGTGTGGGTGACGCCGGTGAGGGTGAGCAGCGGGCCGGTCGTCATGGGCGGGCTCCCGGGTCGGCGGCGACTGCGGGCAGCCGGGCGAGGTCGGCGGTGTACGGGTGGCTCGGGCGGTGCAGGACGTCGGCGGCGGGCCCGGTCTCGGCGATCCGGCCGGCCCGCAGCACGGCGACGGTGCCGCCGATCCGGCGGGCGGCGGCCAGATCGTGGGTGATCAGCAGCAGGGCGAGGCCGGTTTCGGTGCGCAGGGCGGTGAAGAGGTCGAGGATCCGCACGCGCAGGAGGGGGTCGAGGGCGGTGGTGGGCTCGTCGGCGACGAGCAGCCGGGGGCCGCAGCAGACCGCGAGGGCGATGGCGGCCCGCTGCCGCTGTCCGCCGGAGAGTTCGTGAGGGCGGCTGCGGGCGATGCGGTGGGGGTCGGTGAGGCCGGCGCGGGCCAGCACGGCGGGGACGGCGGCCCGGGCCGCGCGCCGGCCGGGTGCGGCCCGGTGGCGCAGCAGCACCTCGGTGATCTGGGAGCCGATCCGGCGGAGCGGGTCGAGGGAGGTGGTGGGGTCCTGGGGTACGTAGCCGATGCGGCGGCCCCGGATCCGGGAGAGTTCGCGTGCGCCGAGGCCGCTCAGGTCGGTGCCGTCGACGCGGACGCTGCCGGTGGTCGTCGTCCCCGGGGCGGGCAGGGCGAGGACGGCGCGGGCGAGGGTGGTCTTGCCGCTGCCGGACTCGCCGACGAGGGTGAGCGCGGCTCCGGCGGCGAGCCGGAGGGAGACGCCGTCGACGGCGGGGGGCGTGCCGGGGTGGCGGACGGTGAGGCCGGTGATCTCCAGGGCGGGGGCGGCGGGACCGCTCCGGGTGGCGGCGGGGCGGGCGGTCATCGGACGGTCTCCGGGGGCGGGGTGGTGCCGTCCCCGGTGCGCCGCCGCAGCGCGTCCCCGAGGGTGTTGAACACCACCGACACGAACAGGACGGCGAGCGCGGGCAGGACGGCGACACCGGGGTGGGTGAGGAGGACGGGCCGCAGCTCGTCCAGCATGGCGCCCCATTCGGCGGCCGGCGGCGGTGTGCCGAGGCCCAGGAAGGAGAGCCCGGCGGCGTAGACGACGGACAGCCCGACGAGGGAGGAGCAGTAGACGAGGACGGCCGGGGCGACGACGGGGGCGACCTGGAACAGCAGGACGGCGCCGCGGGAGGCGCCGCCGACGCGGGCGGCCTCCAGGTACTCGGCGGTGCGGACGCGGCGTACCTCGGTGAGGACGACCCGGGCGACGGCGGGGGTGAGGACGATCGAGAGGGAGACGACGGTGGTGGGCAGCCCGGGTTCCAGCACGGTGGCGACGGTGAGGGCGAGCAGCACGCCGGGGAAGGCGTAGAGGACGTCGAGGGCGCGGAGCACGGTGTGTTCGGTGACGCGTCCGCCGAGTCCGGCGACCGCGCCCAGGGCGGTGCCGGCGAGTGCGGCGACGGCGACGGGGAGGACCCCGCCGACGAGTGACGGCCGGGCGCCCGCGACCAGCCGGGCGAGCAGGTCGCGGCCCTGGCTGTCGGTGCCGAGGAGGTGCCCGGGGGCGCCGGGGCCGAGGAGCCGGTCGTCGAGGGTTCCGGCGGCCGGGTCGGGCAGCGGCAGCCAGGGGCCGGCGAGCGCGATCAGGACGAGCAGTCCGGCCAGGGCGGCGGGGACGGCGACGCCGGTGGGGCGCCGCCGGGTCCCGGCCGCCTTGCCCGTGCCGGGTACGAGGAGGCTCACCGGGCGGTCCTGACCCGGGGGTCGATCAGGGCGTGCGCCGTGTCGACCAGGAGGTTGATCCCGACGAAGGCGACGGCGACCAGGAGCACCCCGCCCTGGACGAGGGCGAGGTCACGTGCGGTCAGCGCGTCGTACAGCAGCCGTCCGAGCCCCGGCCAGGAGAAGAGGGTCTCCACGAAGACGACTCCTTCCAGGAGGTAGGCGAGTTGCAGTCCGCCGATGGTCAGCAGGGCGGGGGACGCGTTGTGGAGGGAGTGCCGCAGGACGGCGGCGCGGCCCAGTCCCCGGGCGCGCAGCCCGTCGGCGAGGTCCGAGGTGTGCACGGCGGCCAGCGCGGCGCCGAAGACGCGGGCGGTGAGTCCCATCGGTACGAGGGCGGCGGCGACGGCGGGCAGGACGAGGTGGCGCAGCCGGTCCAGGGCACCGGAGGAGCCGAGGACATCGTGGGTCCCGCCCGGCGGGAGCCAGCGCAGCCAGACCGCGAAGACGGCGATGAGCAGCAGGGCGACGGAGTACTGGGGCGCGGAGACGGCGAGGGTGCCGAGGCCGCGGGCGAGGCGGCCCCGGGCCGTGCGCGGGCGCAGTGCCGCGACGGTGCCGAGCAGGACGCCGCCGGCGACGACGAGGACGAACGCGGCGGCGGCGAGCAGCAGGGTCTGTCCGGCGGCGGGGAGCAGGAGTTCGGCGACGGGCCGCTGGGCGGAGACGGAGTCGCCGAGGTCGAAGCGGAGGAGGTGGCCGAGCCAGACGGCGTAGCGGACGGGGGCGGGCTCGCCGAGGCCGAGCCGTTCGGTGAGTTCCTCGCGGGCGGCGGGCGGGGCGCCGGGGCCGAGGAGGGCGGTGACCGGATCGCCGGGGACGAGGGTGGCGGTCAGGAAGACGACGAGGGTGACCCCGAGGACGGTGGGTACGGCGAGCAGCAGCCGGCGGAGCAGGTAGCGCCTCATGCGCCGGGCCTCCGGGGGGCCGCGCCGGGGCGGGCGGCGGTGGGCGGGCTCGGGAGGCGGGGCATGGTCGGGTTCCTTCCGGGATCGGGAGAGCGGGCGGGGCGGGAGGACGAGGGAGTGACGGGAGGGTGGGCGTGCGGACCGGTGTTCCCGCTGCTCCGTGCTCCTGTGCCGGGCCGGTGGTCGGGCGGGCGGCCGGCGGCGGTGGGCCGCTCCGGGGGCGCCCGGCCCCGGTCCACCGGTGCGCCGACGCGCTGGTGGACCGGGTCGCGTGCCCTCCCCGGCGGGAGGACGCCGCTACGCCGCGGGGCCCGGCGCACGGCCGGGAGGGCGGGGCGGTCCGGATTCCC
Source organism: Streptomyces yaizuensis (assembly GCF_034961445.1). NCBI lineage: Bacteria > Bacillati > Actinomycetota > Actinomycetes > Kitasatosporales > Streptomycetaceae > Streptomyces > Streptomyces yaizuensis. The sequence goes on along the minus strand of NZ_BSBI01000001.1, from coordinate 583,822 downwards.
GGCGGGCCGGTCCGGGCGGTGAGTCGAAGGATGGGCGACGGGACGGGCCCGTTGCCAGGCAGGCGTTCATACGGATACTCCCGGTCATAGGATCGGCGTGGACCGGTACTTCCTCCGGGGCGGACAACTGTGCGACGGCCGACATTGACCGGCACCTGAAGCCCTCACTAGGCTGGGCTTATGGCTCTCAGGCGCACCGACTTCACCCTGGTCGGTATCTGCGGATCGTGGCACCGCAGGTGCTTCGACGAGACCTGTCGCGCCGTCGCCGGGCGCTGACCTCCGCCGCCGGACAGCAGCGCCTCCTCCTCTCCTTCCTTTCCTGCCGGGTCCGTTCCCTCCCCCAGCGCCCAGGTCGCCGCCGACGCCGCTCGATCTGATGGCAGGTCAGGGATGTGCGAAGAGTCCGGTGCCACCGTCGTGTCCGAGGGGAACCCATCGCGATGCCGTACCACTTCCGAGAACCCGCCCCCAAGGCCACCGCCGTTCCCCACCCGCTGACCGGGGTGGAGAGCGGGAAGCAGCCGTGTGCCGTGATCGCCCCGGGCGGGGCCCGGTCCGTGCACGCCGAGATAGACAACCCGCTCGATCTGATCGCCGGTCATCAACTCCTCGCCGAGGACCGGATGCCGGCGGGGCGGCCGCTCCCCTACCGTCTCCCGGAACCCGCGGGGTGCGTCTGCGGGCATCCGCTCTGCCCCGACACGGGGCCCCGGGCCGCGGCGACCACCCGGGTCTTCCTGGTGGAGCCGCACCCGGTCGCCCGCGCGGGGCTGCGCGGCGTGCTCGGTCTCGTACCGGGCATGACCGTGGTGGGCAGCTCCGGCGACACGGACCGGGCGATGGAGTCCGTACGGCGGGTACGGCCCGATGTCCTGCTGCTCGGGGGCGGTGCGCGGCTCGCCGACGATCTGGCGGCCGTGGTGCGGCTGCGGGGCCCCGAGGGGCATCCGGGGGCGCGGGTCCTGCTGTTGCGGCGGGCCGAGAGCACCACGGAGGCCAGCCGGATGCTGCTCGCCGGGGCGAGCGGCTGCTTCCCGCTGGACCTGCCGGAGGAGCAGATCATCGGCGCGGTGTCGCTGGCGGCGGGCGGTGCCACCGTCTTCCTGCCGGCGCCGCCGCCGGCGCCGGTGCACGCGGCGAGCCTGGCGGGGCAGGCCGCCGAGCCCCCGCCGCAGCACTGCGGCCTGACGGAGCGGGAGCGGGAGGTGCTGGCGCAGCTGGCCCGGGGGCTGAGCAACGCGGAGATCGGGCGTGAGCTGGCGCTCGCCGAGGCGACCGTGAAGAAGCACCTCACGCAGGCGATGCGCAAGACCGGGCAGTCGGACCGGCTGCGGGCGGCGCTCTACGCCCACCGGCACGGCCTGGCGGGCTGAGAACCGCCCGCCGGGGCGGCCCGGGTCCGCTCCGGCGGGCGGCGGGACGCCCCGTCGGCCGGGCGGCCGGGGCCCGGGCGGCGGTACCGGGGGCGCGGTCCCGTACGGATTTCGGCGCCCCGCGCTCGTACCCCGGCGCGGGCGCGGGCAGCCGCGACCGGGCAGTACGGGACCGTACCTCCGCGCCGGATCCGCACGGCGAGGGGTGCGCTCGTCCTCCACCGGGCCCGCACGTCCCCCGCCGGAACACGCCAGGCACGCGGGACCCCTGACGGATGCTCGTGCGTTGTCGGCGCGAGCGCGCGCGGCTCCCGCCCGCAGGTTCACCGGATCCGTACGGCGAAACCGATGAACCCGCCCTGCCCCGCGGTCCTTGACGGATGCGGGCCGGGTACCCGCGACCGCTCCCCCGGCTCCCGGCGCGGCCACGGACGATCGCGGCCGGGCGCTCCGGGAGCGTACGTCCGTCTGCCCGCGCGATGACCGCCGGACCCGTACGGCGGGACCGGTGGACCCGCCCCCCTGCCTTTCACATCCCGGACATCCCCGTACCGGGGTACGGGCTCACGCGCGCCCCGGCGCCCGGTGCCGGAGCGCGCCCGGGGCGCCCAGGTCCCCGGCTCACCCCATCGTATTCGGACACGTAACTCCCGCCGCCCGGGGCGACCTTCGGAGCATCCGGCCTGGCCCGATGGTCTCCGGCACCGACTCCGTTCGTGGCTTCTGGCCGGATCCCGTACCTCCTAGCGTGAGGGACGGGACCTGGGGGGACGCCCGGTCCCGTCCATCACCCCACCCCATCTCACTCCCTCTCACCCACCCCACCCTCACTCGCATCAGGAGACCCCGATGAGCGATGTGTCCGAAGGAGGGTCCTCCCGCTCCGGGACGGATTCCGGGTCCAGACCCGGCCCCGGCCCCGGGGCCGTGCCCGCCGCCGGACCGCCGGACGGGCGGGAGCCGTCCGACGTGCCCCGCGCCCGTACGTCGGTACTGGCGCCCCCCGCATCCCCCGCCAGCCCGCCCCGGCGGGACGAGCGGTCCCGCAACGTCTACCGCTCCATGGCGGACGCGGAGCGCTCCGCCCTGTGGCGAAGACGGCTGCACGAGGCGGAGGCCGGTCTCACCGGTCTGCTCACCTCACTCGGCGACCAGGACGAACTGGCCGGCTGGTTCGCCCTCCAGGCCGAGCTGTTCGCCGATCTGCCCGATGCGCGATCCGCTCCCGCGAGCGAGTGGCAGCGCCTCTTCTTCCGCGGCCAGGCCCTGATGGAACGTTTCCTCGTGACCCGGTACGGCGAGAGCGTCCTCGCCGACTGGGCCCGCGCCAACGCCGAGGTGCACCGCCGGGTCGAGCCCGATCACGGCCGTGGCGCCGCCGACCCGCTCCACCGCGTCGCCCGGCAGGCCGAACTCTACGGATCGGACTACGAGTTCGACTGCGACGACGAGCGCTCCGCGGGCCCGGCGCGGCACGCGGCGGTCACCATCACCCACTGCGCCATCTGGGACTACCGGGAACAGGCCCGGCGCAACGGGGTCCGCCTCACCCTCGCGTCCCCCTGCACGTACTGCACCGAGGCGATCGGCTCCAATATCCGCGCCAAGGGCTACCTCCCCACCCACCAGCTGCGCACCGGCCCCACCGGCCACGGCTGCCGCTGGGAGGCCACCGCCCCCGACACACCCGAGGAGTCCTGAATGTGCGGAGTGACCGGCTGGACCGACTGGGAGCCGGACGGCCGGCACGGCGAGGCGACCCTGCGGGCGATGACCGAGACGCTGGCCTGCCGGGGCCCGGACGACTCCGGGGTCTGGCTCTCCAGGACCGCCGCCCTGGGCCACCGGCGGCTCGCCGTGATCGCCCCCGACGGCGGCGCCCAGCCCATGACGGACACCGGGGCCGCCGCCGCGCCGGGCCTGGTCCTCTCGTACAACGGGGAGCTGTACAACCACCCCGAGCTGCGCCGCGAACTGGCCTCCCTGGGGCACGCGTTCCGCACCCGCTCCGACACGGAGGTGGTGCTGCGGGCGCACCTCCAGTGGGGTGCGGACGCGCCGCGCCGCTTCAACGGCATCTTCGCCTACGCCCTGTGGGACGAGCGGCGGCAGGAACTGCTGCTGGTGCGGGACCACCTCGGCGTCAAGCCGCTGTTCTGGCACCCGCACCCCACCGGGGTGCTCTTCGGGTCGGAGCCCAAGGCCGTCCTGGCCCATCCCCGCTTCCGGGCCGAACTCGACGCCGAGGGCATCGCCGAGCTGTTCGCCCTGCCGGCCGCGCCCACGCCGGGCCACGGTCTCTTCCGGGGGCTGCACGAGGTGCTGCCCGGCCGGATCGTGACGGTGACCCGGAGCGCGACCCGTACCACCCGCTACTGGGCGCCCGAGCCCCGTCCGCACACCGACGACGCGGCCACCACCCTGCGCACCGTCCGCGAACTCCTCGCCGACACCGTGGAACGCCAGCTCGTCGCCGATGTGCCGCTCTGCTCGCTGCTCTCCGGAGGGGTGGACTCCAGCGCGGTGACCGCGCTCGCGGCCGCGGCCCGGGAACGGGCCGGACAGTCCAAGATCACCAGTTTCTCGGTGGACTTCCCCGGCAGCGAGGACCGCAGCCCCGACGCCTGGCGCACCGGGGCCGACGCCCCCTTCGTCCGGGCGGCGTCCGAGCACATCGGCACCCTGCACACCTCGGTGGTGATCCCCGACGACGATCTGCTCGACGCCCGGAACGCGGTGCTGCGCGCCCGGGACCGGCCCGGCTGGGGCGAGATGGACGCCTCGCTGCACCTGCTCTTCCGGGAGGTGCGGCGCAGATCCACGGTCGCCCTCTCCGGCGAGGCCGCCGACGAGATCTTCGGCGGGTACCCCTACTTCCACGACCCGAAGGCGCTGGCCGCCGGTACGTTCCCCTGGCTGCACGGGCGCACCACGCCGGCCGCGCTGCTCCGGCCCGAGGTGGCGGCCGAGGTGCGCCCCGAGGAGTACACGGCCGAGCAGTACCGCCGGGCGATCGCCGACACCCCCCGGCTCGCGGGCGAGAGCGGCCGGGAGCGGCGGCTCCGCGAGGTCTTCCATCTGGCGCTCACCCGCTGGCTGCCACCGCTGCTGGAACGGGTCGACCGGGTCAGCATGTCGGTCGGCCTGGAGGTCCGGGTCCCGTTCTGCGACCACCGGCTGGTCGAGTACGCGGCGGGGGTGCCGTGGGCGCTGAAGACCCCGGGCGGACGGCCCAAGGGGCTGCTGCGGGACGCGGTCCGTGATCTGCTGCCCCCCGAGGTGGCGGACCGGCCCAAGAGCGGCTACCCGTCGACGCCTGCCGTCCGCTACACCGAGGTCCTCGCCGCCCGCGCCCGGGACCTGCTCGCCGACGCGCAGGCACCCGTCTTTGACCTGGTCGACCGGGAGCGGGTGCGGCGGGCCCTCGCCGAGGGGCGCGCCCTGCCGGGGCCGCGGACCGCGCCCAACCCGGTCGGTGGACTCGACCATCTCGTCCAGATCGACGAGTGGCTCCGCGCCTACCGGGTGGGGCTGCGGTGAGCGCGACGACCCCGCGCCCGCGAGCGGTCGCCGAACACCCGCGCGCCGGTGACCGTACGGAGGGCTCCGCGCGCACGGCGGACGCGGCGGACGCCTACCGGGCCGCCGCCCGCCGCTGGACCACCGGCGTCGGTGTGCTGACGACCCGGTCCGGCGAGGACGTCTACGCCAAGACGGTCTCCTCGCTGTGCACCCTCTCCCTGGATCCGCTGCTGATCAGTGTGGCGGTCGCCGCCCGCAGTCCGCTCGCCGCCGCAGCGCGCGCCAGCGGCCGGTACGCGGTGTCGGTGCTCGGAGCCGGACAGGAGGCGGTGGCCCGCCGGTTCGCCGCGCCGGGCGCGGGCCACGCCCTGGGCCTGTTCACCCAGGTGCCGATGCGGGACGACACCGGGGTGCCGGTGCTGGAGGAGAACGTCGCCTGGTTCGACTGCCGGCTGCACACCGTGCTCCCCGGCGGCGACCACACCGTCCTCGTCGGACGGGTCGTCGGCTCCGGCACCACCCCCGGCGACCCCCTCCTCTACCACGAGGGCCGCTACCACCGCCTCCACCACCACCTGCCCACATCGCCGACAGGAGCCCGTGAATGACCCGACCGGAACCGTCCCCGGCCCTCGCGCACGAGGGGCTGCTGACCGGTGAGCGCTACCGCGCGTCGCTCGCCGACGGACGCGAGCTGTACCTCGACGGCAAACGGATCACCGATCCCGCCGGGCACCCCGCCTTCCGGCCCGCCGTCGACGAACTCGCCCGGCAGCTCGACCTCCAGCACGACCCCGACCACCGCTCCCTGCTCACCTGGAAGGACCCGGAGAGCGGGCTGCGGCTCGCCCGCGGCTACCAGCCGCCGCGGACCCTGGAGGAGCTGCGGACCCAGCGCCGCAGCGCCGAATTCTGGCACGCCGAATCCCTGGGGCAGCACGGCCGCTCCCCCGCCTTCATGGCGTCCATCGCCGTCGGCGTCCACGACTTCCGCCACCGCCTCGAACAGGCGCGTCCCGGCGCCGGGGCCAACGCGGACGCCTGGTACCGGCACTGCGCCACCCACGACCTGGTGCTCTCCCACGCCCTGGGCGATCCGCAGATCGACCGATCGGCCGACCCCGTGGACGACCCCGATCTCGCGCTGCGGGTGGTGGAGGAGAACGACCGGGGCGTCGTCGTCCGCGGGGCCAAGCAGCTCACCACCCTCGCGCCGCTCGCCCACGAGGTACTCGTCTATCTGTCGGCGTCGTTCACCCAGCGGCGCGGCGAGCGGTTCGTGGTCTGGTTCGCGCTGCCGCTGAACACCCCCGGGCTGATCACCCTCTGCCGGGAACCCCTCGGCAGCGCCCCCTGGGGCCACTCCCATCCCGTCGGCGCCCGCTTCGACGAGCAGGACGCCATGCTCTTCTTCGACGATGTGACGGTGCCGTGGGACCGGGTCTTCCTGCTGCGGGACGGGCTCCTCGCCCGGGAGGGACTGGCGCGGATCAACGCCTGGAGCGCCTACATCGGGCATGTCCGCTACCGGGAGCGGCTGCGGGCCCTGCTGGCGACGGCCACCCTGGTCGCCGAGTCCATCGGGGTGGACGGCTTCCGCAACGTCCAGGAGGACCTGGGCCGGCTCGCGGGCTACGCGGAGCTGACCGAACTGCTGCTGGACGCGGCGGAGGCACGGGCGAGGGTCACCGACAGCGGGCTCCTCGCGCCGGGCGACACCGCCGCCGGGCGGGTCTGGTCGGCGGAGATCGCCGGGGAGGCCGTCGACATCCTGCGCCGGATCGGGGCGTCGGGACTGCTGATGCAGCCCACGGAGAACGACCTCGCCCACCCCCGGCTCCGGCCCCACCTCGACCGCTACATGCGCGGGCGGGACACCGGCGCCGAGGAGAAGTCCCGGCTGTTCCGGCTCGCCTGGGAACTGACCGGGGACTCCTTCGGCCAGCGCCAGCACCTGTACGAGTACGTCCACCGGGGCGATCTCACCCGTAACCGCATCAATCTCTTCAAGCGGTACGACCAGAGCGGCCCGCGCGAGCGGATCCGGCGTCTCCTCGGCACACCTGTCCCCGCTCCCGCTCCCGTTCAGGAGGACCGCGCATGACCGCCCCCGCATCCGCCACCGAGGCCCAGGCCCGCACCCTCGCCGGCTACGACCGGGCCAGCGCGCTGCGGCAGGTCCACGACCGCGACTGGGTCCTCGGCGGGATCGGCGGCGAACCCGCCGTCCTGTTCGATCTGGGCTGCGGCATCGGGCAGTTGCTCCAGGAGGCGCTGGAGCGCTTCCCCTCGCTGCGCCTGGCCGTGGGTCTCGAACGCTCCGAGCACCGCATCGCCGAGGCGGGCGAACGGCTCGCCGCCCACGGACCCCGGGTCCGGCTGCACCCGGCCGATCTCACCGAACCGCCCGCCCTGCCGGAGCGCGCCGACGTCGTCACCATGACCTCGGTGCTGCACTGGCTCCACCCGTACGAGGAACGGATCTTCGCCTGGATCGCCGGCCGGCTGGCGCCCGGCGGCCGCTTCCTGCTCACGACGTACCACCCCGCCCGGGACGGTGACGGGTTCGGCGGGGAGGACGAGATCGTACGGGAGGCACTGGCCGCACTGGGGATCGCACCGGCGGCGGTGCCCGGCCTGTTCGCGACGCACGGGGTCCTGCCGATCGCGGTCCGCACCCGTACCCCGGGCGGCCTGGAGGAACTGCTGTCCCGTCACTTCACGGTCGACTCCGGCGCCGAGCGCGCGGCCCGGGTGTCGGTGGCGGACGCCCGCCAGTACGAGCACTTCCACGCGGCCACCTTCGGCGACTACTACGCGCGGCTGGTGGCACCCGAGCGGCGGGCGGAGTTCTTCACGGCGGTCGGCGAGAGCGCCTGGCGGCGCCAGCGGGAGCGGGGCCGGGTCAGCGACATGCCGGTCCGGCTGTGGCGGCTGGCGCCGCGCACGGACGGCTGAGCGGGGCCGTCCTCGCGGCTGCCGTATCGCGGGGGCGGGAGGCGCGGCTACGCTGGCCGGGCGTCCCGCCCCCGCCTCTTCCCGCTTCCCCCGGTCTTCGAGGAGACGTGCCCGATGTCGTCAACCCCCGCCCCCAGCCCGGAACTCGGCGCCTTCCTGCGGGCCCACCGCGAGCTGCTGAAGCCCTCCGACGTGGGTCTGGTGGCCACGGCCCGCAGACGCACCCCGGGGCTGCGCCGGGAGGAGGTCGCCTCGCTCTCCGGGGTGGGTCTCGCCTGGTACACCTGGCTGGAGCAGGGCCGGGTCACCGCGTCCCGGCAGGTCCTGGCGGCGGTGAGCCGGGCCCTGCGGCTGGACGCCGCCGGGCAGCGCCACGCGATGCGGCTGGCCGGGTACCACGACCCCGGCCCGGAGCCCGGCCCCCGGGACACCGCCGGTGACGCGCTGGCGGCGGCGGTCGGCCCGGTGCTGGACTCCTGGCCCGCGAGCCCCGCGGTGCTGCTGGACCGCCACTTCGACCTGCTCTGCTGGAACACGGCCTGGAGCGCACTGTGGGGCAGCCCCGCCTCGATCCCGGCCGACCGGCGCAATCTGATGTGGCTGATGGTCGCCGACGGGCGGCTGCGGACGGTGCTGCACGACTGGGAGCCGCTGGCGATGAACGTGTTCCAGCACTTCCGGGCGCAGGCGGGCCGTGCGCTGACCGACGGCCGGACGGTCGAGGTGTACGAGCACATGGAGCGGGACGCGCCGGAGTTCCGCCACTGGTGGGGATGCCATTCGGTGGCGGAACTGACGGCCCGTACGGTGACGGTGGAACCGGCCGGTGCGCAGCGGCTGGAGCTGTCGTTGTCGTCGTTCCACCCCGTGGACGACCCCAGCGCGCTGGTCCTGCTGTTCACACCGGTCGCGGAGGAGGGCCGGCGGCGGATGTCCGAGCTGGTGGCCCGCCCGCTGCGGCCGGTGGGCTGAGCCCCGGGCCGCCGGGGGGCGGTCCGGGGCTCGAATCTGTCGGCTCAGCGCTTGTGAGCGGTCCGGTCCTCCCCGGCCCCGGTGGCCACCCGGCGCGACCCGGCCGTGACGGCGAGCGCCCCGACGGCCGCGAGGAGGGCGAGTCCGGTGCCGATGACGAGGGTTCCGGCGGCGACATCGGCGAAGAGCCCCAGCGCCCAGGCGCCGACGCCGGTGCCCGCGTACATCGTGGACGTCAGCCAGGCGCTGGAGGTGGCGCGCAGCTCGGGGTCGACGGTCCCGGCGAGGGTCTGCTGATCGGTGACGAAGCCGCCGCTCGCGACGAACCAGAGCACCACGCCGACGAGGGCGGGCACCAGGGTGGGCCCGTACGCCGTGAGGGCGATGCCGCCCGCCATGAGGACTCCCCACAGCGGCAGGAGGGGCACCCCGCCGGTCCCGGCGGCACGGGCGCGGTCGCCGAGCCGTCCCCCGAGCAGGGATCCGGCGACGCTCCCGGCGCCCACCAGGATGCCGACGAGCCCGAGTGCGGTGACCGACAGGTCGAAGCGGTGGTCGAGCAGGGCCCCGAGGAAGGTGTACGCGCCCAGGTTGGCGGCGTGGAAGACGGTGTTGACGACGAGGGCACGGCGCAGCGCGGGATCGCCCCAGGCGGCGAGCACGGCCCGGGCCGCCCCGGTACGGGCGGGCGCGGGGCGGCTCGCGGGGATCTGGCGCAGCAGCAGCGGCAGCGCGGCCCCGGTGGCGACGGCCATGGCGAGGAACGCGGAGCGCCACCCGGCCGCGTCCGCGAGGAGGGCCCCCAGCGGCACGCCGACGACCTGCCCGCAGGAGAAGAACGCCATGCCGAGGCCGAGGGCCCGCCCCCGCACGGCGTCGCCGGCGGTCTCGGCGATGTGCGCCCAGATCGCGGGGCCCGCGGCCGCGGCGGCGAGTCCGGCGACGGCGCGGGAGACCACGAGCAGGGTGAGCCCGGTGGAGAGGGCGGCGATGACGTTGGAGACCAGGAAGAGGACGGCTCCGGCGATGAGTGTGCGGCGTCTGCCGAAGCGGTCGCTGAGCAGCCCGAGGAAGGGGGCGCAGACGGCGTAGACGAGGACGTACGCGGTGACGGTGGAGGCGGCGGCGGCCTCGCTGACGTCGATGTCGTCGGCGATGGACGGCAGCAGCGGGGAGACGAGGAAGGTCTCGGTCCCGAAGAGGAAGAGCAGGGCGAAGACTCCGGCGTACCGCAGTCGGTCGAGGGTCTCGGGGCCGGCGGGGTCCGGTGGAGCGGTCACGGATTCACTGCCTTTCGGGCATCGACGGGGGATCCGCGGACCGGCGTGGTGCCCCGGGGGCGGCTTCCCGGCCCGGCGGCGGGCCCGCCGGCGCGGTGGACCCATCGTCCGCGTGCGCGGCGGGCCGCAACCAGTCAGCCGTTGATCCTGTGACCGCCGGTCACAGGCTCGCCGCCGCCGGGGGCGTCTCCGAGTGGGCCCTTCGCTGTCCGTGTGGCGAAGAGCGATGACGACTCCGCCGTCCGTTGCAGGTCCAGAAGCAGGAGTCCGAAGCCCCACTCTCCTGTCAGGTCAGCGCGAGCATGCTCGCGCCCACTTCGCGTCCTCGGAGAAGGCATGTCGACGTCATGGCATGTCTGCCCCGGACCCGCCGACGAGAGCCCCGAGGCAGTGACGGAGATCGGCATGCGCAACGACCGGGCGACCGGATAACCTGAAGCGATCAACCGCATGCACGGGGTGACCGTACCACTTGACGATCATGGCCGCACGCGCCCGCCCACCAGCCCTTTCCGGGCCCGATCTCACATTGATGCACTCATAGCGCAACCCCTTGACAGCGCTCCGCTACCACCCTTAACTCTGCTGAGACTTTGTGAAAAGAGTGAATCTCTAAGTCTGAATGGGTGGATGAGGCACAAGTGAATCGCGTTCTCCGGCTGAGGTGCCGGAGCAGAGACCGGTTGACAGCCCGCGGAATGGCCGGAGGTCTCGCCATCGCGCTGACAGCCGGTATCGCACCGGCAGTTGCGCAACCCTCCACAGGGGCTGTATCGACCGTAATGCCAGCCCGGACACCAACCGGCCTCCCCGCCGGACCGGTTGGGGCCGACCGGACTGACGGGGGGAATCCCTCCGTAGCCACCACTGATGCTGCGCTCGCGGAGGCAAAACGTTCCGGCACCCCGGTGGAGGTCGCCTCGCTGCGGAGCGAGACCAGCGATGTCCTTGCCATGCCCCAGGGCAAGCTGGAGTCCCGCATTCATCTTCGCCCGGTGCGCGTGCGCACCCAGAGCGGCTGGAAACCGGTCGACACCGATCTGACCCGCTCCCCGGCGGGAAGGGTTCTCCCCAAAGCGGCCACGGTCGAACTGGAGTTCTCCGGTGGCGGCAGCACACCGCTGGTACGGATGGAGAAGGCGGGGCGGGAGCTGTCCTTGTCCTGGCCGGACCCCCTGCCCGCCCCCGAGCTGAACGGTCCCACTGCCACCTACCGCGAGGTACTGCCCGGAGTCGACCTGCGGATGGGGGCCAAGGAGGACGGCTTCACCCAGCTCCTGGTGGTCAAGTCCGCCGAGGCCGCGGCCAACAAGAGGCTCACCGAGCTGCGGTTGGCCCTCGGATCCGAAGGGCTGGAGGTGCGTCAGACCACCAGCGGCGGGCTGACGGCGGTGGACGAGAGCTCCCAGGGGACGGTGTTCGAAGCCCCCCGGCCAGTGATGTGGGACTCCAGCACTCCGTCAGGCGGCAGCAATCAGCCGACCCCTGCCACCCAGAAGCAACCTGCGGGCAAGCGGGCCGCCGCATTCCCGGCCGGCGAGTCGGGTGCTACGGAGCCAGGAGCCGGCGATTCGGGCAAACTGGCCACGGTCGGCGTGGAACTGCCCGCTGCCGGTGACACACTGGTCCTCAAACCGGACGCCACAGTGCTCACAGGACCGAACACCGTCTACCCGGTGTACATCGATCCGCAGTGGAACTCGCCGCGGGCATCGTCGTGGACGATGGCTTCGAAATACTGGGACAACGAGCCGCAGTGGGAGTTCAACGGCAAGTCCACCGAGGGACTGGGGCTGTGCAACTGGTACTACTGCAACCCCCATGACACCAAGCGGCTCTTCTACCAGATCGACACCTCGGGCCTGGCCGGCAAGCGGATCGAGAAGGCGGAGTTCATCGTCCGCAACACCTGGTCCGCTTCGTGCTCCGCACGTGGGGTCGAGCTGTGGCAGACCAAGGCCATCAATGACCGGACGACGTGGAACACGCAGCTGACACCAGGCTTCTGGATCAAGGAGCTGGCATCGCGTTCCTTCGCCCACGGATTCGAGGGCTGCGTGGCGAAGGACGCCGAGTTCGACATCAGGGCAGAGGCTCAGGCGGCCGCCAATGACCGGACGCCGACCATGACCTTCGGTCTCAGAGCGGCCAGCGAGACCGACGCCTACGCCTGGAAGCGCTTTTCCGACCGGGCTCATCTGCGCGTGCTGTACAACCGGCCGCCGCCGCAGATCAAGCACACACAGATGTTCATGGAGTACGGCGGCGCCTGCCCGGGGAACGCCACTCCGGCCCGGGTGCGCAGCCGGGGCACCATATCCGTCAGGGATGTCACCGATCCTGACGGTGACGCCGTCCAGGTGAAGTTCCAGGCGAGCTGGGACAGCGGTGACGGCAAGGGCGTGATTCCGCGCTGGACGCCCGCCTGGACAACCAAACAGTCTTCCCGCTCGACCTTCACCATCGAACTGCCTCCCCTGCCCGTGGATCGTGAGGTCTCGTGGTACGTGAAGTCACGCGACGGCGAGGGAGCGGGGAGCGCGGAGTCGCCCTGGTCCAACGCCGGCGACCCGACCGGTTGCTACTTCATCTTCGACAACAAGGTCCCCAAGGCCCCCAGCATCACCTCTCGCGAGTACCCTGCCTCCAACAACGCGAATCCGCAGGATCCCTGGCTGGACGGCGTCGGCAACTACGGGCTGTTCGAGATCAAGGCGTCCGACAGCGATGTTCAGCGCTACCGCTACGGCATCAACGGCAATCCGACCGAAGCGAACACACTGTCGACATCGGGCGGGGCGGCCAGAACGATTCCCGTCCTGCCGTCCCGGCCGGGGCTGAACTATGTCACCGCACAGGCGTTCGACGATGCCGGCATCAACAGCGAGATCCGCACCTACCAGTTCCGCGTCCGCTCCGGTCAGCCGGAACGCGCCGTCTGGGCGATGGACGAACCGGGGCAGCGGACGGAGGTCCAGGGAACCGCGGGTGACCGGTCCGCAACCCTCCACGGCGGAGCCACGCCCGGCGTGCCAGGGGCAGTGGGAACAGCCGTGTCCTTCGACGGCGTGGACGACTACGCACGGACCGACCTCTCCTCAGTCGCCACCGAGGCGGCCTTCTCCGTCTCCGCCTGGGTGAAGCTGTCGAAGCTGCCGGAAGGGGCGGCGGTCATCGCGGCCCAACCAGGAAACCACCGCCCGGGCTTCGAGCTCTACTACTCCAAGAGCTACGACCGGTGGGTGTTCAACCAGTACACCGCCGACACCGCAACCGCCACCCCGGTGCGTGCCATGGCATCCACCGCAGGCGGAGTACGTGCGGGTGAGTGGACCCATCTGGTCGGCACCTACAGCCAGGGCGCGGGGGAGCTCAAGCTCTACGTCCAGGGCAAGCTGGTGGGCACGGCACCACATACCGGATCCTGGGACGCCCGCCGGGGGTTCCAGATCGGCGCGGGTTCCTACAGCGGACAGCTCGAATCCTTCTTCCCTGGTGCAATCGACGAGCTGCGCGTCTTTGACAAGCCGCTGTCGCCGACCGAGGTCACCCTGCTGCACTCCAAGCAGTCCATCGGTGAGGGCCGCCCCGCGCGCGCCGTCTTCCCGCTGGACGAGCCTGCCGGTGCCACCGACGTCATCGGCCGGGCCGATGTCGACGCGGCTGCCCTCAGGGGCGGCGCCGTCACCGGCGTGAAGGGCATGGACGGCCACGCGCTCAAGCTGGACGGCAAGGACGACTACGCCGTCACCACCGCCCCGCACCTCAACAACCAGCGCGGCTTCGCCGTAGCGGCATGGGTCAGGCTCGACTCCGTACCGGGCCAGGCGGCGATTGTCGCCACTCAGGCGGGCACTCACAAATCCGGCTTCGAGCTCTACTACTCCAGTGCGCTCAACAAATGGGTGTTCAACCAGTACGCCGCTGACAGCCCGGAAGCGGCACCCATCCGGGCCGTCGCCGAGGACAAGGAGGTCAGGGCCGAGGCGTGGGTGCATCTCGTCGGGGTCCACGACACCGTCGCCAACCGACTGACGCTCTACGTCAACGGCGCGGAGGCGGGCCGTACCATCGTTTCGGAGACCTGGTACGCGGGTGGCCCGGTGCAGATCGGCGCGGGCTCCTACGATCGCCGGCCCGGCTCCTTCTTCCCCGGGCTCATCGACGACGTACGCCTCTTCGACCGACCGGTCTCCGGCCCCGAGGTGCAGGCACTGTTCAAGCAGCGCGCCCTGGTCAACGGTCGCTGGAACTTCGAGGAGGTCAGCACCGGAACCACGGTGACCACCCCCAACGGGCTCCCCGGCGGCACGCCGCTGACCCTGCGCGGAGCGGCGAGGCTCAGCGACGGGTCCCAGGTGGACAACAAGGCGCTCGAACTCAACGGCTCCGACGCCTTCGCCACGATGTCCCAGGTCCCGGTGGACACCAGCGGCAGCTTCACCGTCACCGCCTGGGCGCGGGCCACCGCCAAGCCCCGGCACAGCGTCGCCCTCATCGGGGCCGACGGCGCCCTCCGCAGCGCCGTCGAGATCCGCTACCTGCCGGGTAACGCCGCCAACCCTGCGGACCCCGGCTACTGGGAGGTGGCCGTCGCGGACAAGGACAGTGTCAACCCCGTGGACAAGCCGGTGGTCAAACGCGTGAAGCACACAGCTGGCTTCCGGGTGGACGCCTGGACACATCTCGCTCTGGTCTACGACGGCCATGACAAGGAACTCCGTCTCTATGTCAATGGCTCCCTCCAGGAACACGAGTGTGCCGACACCGACGGGGACGGCAAGAACGACGACTCCACGTGCGTCGACCTCCTTTCCTGGACCGAGAACGCCCTGGTCTTCACAGCGGGCAAGAGCCTGCTGATCGGCCGGGCCCGGAACGAGACATCCGGCAAGCCCTTCCCCGGCCTCATCGACGATGTATGGGTCTTCCAGGGAGCACTGAGCGGCACCCAGGTCGAGATGGTGAAGGCCAGGCTGTTCGACGCCCCCACCGAGGTCCCCACAGACATCTGACACCGAACGCGCACGGCGCCCGGGCTGATGCCCGGGCGCCGTCCTCGGCACGCCTCGGGCGTGTCTCCTCCACTCATGGTTCATGCGCGCCCCGACCCGGAACGCGCGACATCCGACATTGAGGAATGCACCCATGAAACCCCCATTGGTACGCCTGCGCAGAACCTTGCTCAGGCGTACGACGCTGGCCCTGTCGACGGTGATGATCGCCACCGTGATTCAGGGCGTCACCTTTCCGGCGGAGGCGGGGATCCGCACCCCGCCTCCGTTGCCCGGGGTTCCCTCGGCCGAAAAGCCGATCGCCGGAAGTTTCGGCACCACTTCCCTTGCCCGGGCCGACTGGCGCGGCCCTCAGGGCCCGCGGCAAGCTCCCCCGGCGTCCTGGCCCACCGCCGGAGGGACCACGGTGACCGTGGCACGTGCCGGATCCGGCGTCGCCGTCCGGTCCGCGCAAGCCCAGAAGGGCCTCATCCGGGTCACTGCCGCAGCAGCGAACACCGCCGGGAAGCAGCAAGGGAGCACGTCGGCCGCACGGCGGACCGCGCCCGCTACCGTCGAAACCCATGTGCTCGACCGAAAGCAGACCGAGCGCGCTGGGGTGAAGGGTGTTCTGTTCACTCTTGAACCCGGCCGAGGTACCACCTCAGCACAGTCCGGTCCGGTCGACGTCGCCCTCGACTACGCCGACTTCGCGGGGGCGTTCGGTGGCTCCTACGCCTCCCGGTTGCGCTTGGTCGAGCTTCCTGCCTGTGCGCTGACCAACCCCGCCAAGGACGCATGTCACACCGCGAAGCCCCTCCCCACCGGCAATGACACCGCCAGGAAGACTCTGACGACACAGTCCGTCGCCATGCGCGTCGGTACGCCGACCGTACTGGCCGCCATGGCGGCCCCTGAGGGCGACAGGGGCACCTACAAAGCGACCTCTCTGGCGTCTTCCGCCTCCTGGAAAACCAATCTCAACACCGGTGACTTCACCTGGTCGTACAGCATGCCTGTGCCCAGTGTCCCCGGGGGGCTGGTGCCCAAAATCGGCCTCCACTACGCCTCAGGGTCCATCGACGGTCGCACCGGCAACTCCAACAACCAGGCGTCCTGGGTCGGTGACGGTTTCGACCTGTCGCCGGGTTCCATCGAGCGCCGGTACAAGCCGTGCTCCGAGGACGGCGTAGAGAACGCCGACGGCAGCAGGCCCGGCGACCTGTGCTGGGCGTACGACAACGCCTTCCTGTCCTTCAATGGCAAGGGTGGAGAACTCGTCCCGGTCAATCTCGAGGAAGGCACCTTCAAGCTCAAGAACGACGACGGCACCAAGGTGCAGCGCCTCTTCAGCCCGGATCGGGGCAACGGCGACAAGGACGGCGAGTACTGGCTGCTCACCACTCCCGACGGCGTTGAGTACTACTTCGGCTACAACCGGTTGCCCGGCTGGACCGAGGGGAAGGAGGCCACCAACTCCACCTGGACCGTCCCCGTCTTCGGCAACGACGCGGGAGATGAGTGCAACGGGACCGACTTCGCCAAGTCCTGGTGCCAGCAGGGGTGGCGGTGGAACCTTGACTACGTCCGAGACCCCCACGGAAATGTCATCACCTACCACTATGACAAGGAGGAGAATTCCTACGGCCGCAACCTCAAGAGCGAGGACGACACCCCCTACACCCGCAGCGGTTACCTCAAGCGTGTCGACTACGGTCTGAAGGTAGGTCGTGTCTACACCGACAAGCCCCTTGCTCAGGTGGACTTCGAAAGCAAGGAGCGGTGCCTGCCGGAGGCGGGTGTCACCTGTCTGCCGGACACCATCAAGGACAAGGCATTCCACTGGTTCGACACTCCCTGGGACCTGAACTGTGCTGCGGGCAGCACATGCGACAAGGGCCGTCTCTCGCCGTCCTTCTGGAGCCGTAAGCGGCTGACCGGGGTCACCACCCAGACGCTCAACGCAAGCGGCGGCTACGACCGCAACGACAGCTGGAAATTGGGGCATCGCTGGGGCAGGGCGGACGTCGACTACCAGCTCATCCTCACCGACATCCAGCGCACTGGGCACACGGCCGCCCCGGCCGTCACCCTGCCGCGGACCACCCTCCACTACACCCAGCTGGAGAACCGGCTCGACAAATCCGGCGACGGCTACGCCCCCTTCATCAAGGAGCGACTGTCCACCATCGACGACGAGATGGGGGGCAAAGTCAGCGCCAATTACTCCGCAGCCGTCTGTGACTGGAACGCCCTGCCCACTCCGGAGAGGAACACCACCCGCTGCTACCCGCAGTACCTTGGCGGCGACGCCACCAGCGCGGCGGAGACCCATTGGTTCAACAAGTACGTCGTCACCTCCGTCACCACCAGCGACCGGACCCGGAGTGGCGCTCCCGACGCGGTGACGCGCTACGAGTATCTGGGGGACGCGGCCTGGGCCTTCGACAAGGACGACGGCCTGAGCAAGGAAAAGGAGCGGACCTGGTCCCAGTGGCGCGGATACGGACACATCCGGGTCCAGTCCGGCGGCCAGGGCGGCGCCACCGCCATGAAGTCGCAGCAGGACACCTACTACCTGCGGGGTATGCACGGCGATCGGGCCGGCGTGAAGCCGGAGGACGGCACGAAGCTCGCCATCGTGAACCTGGGCGAGGGCGAGGGCCTGCCGATCACCGACCATGAGGCCCTCGCCGGCTTCAGCTACAAGAGCATCGTCTTCGACCAGCCCGGGGGCAAGGTTCTCTCGAAGACCGTGAGCAGGCCCTGGCACCACGAGACCGCCAAGAAGGAGCGCTCCTGGGGCACGGTGACCGCCAACTTCACCGGTAGTACGCAGGTGAAGGGCTGGGAGTCGCTCGACAGCGGCGCGGGCGCCAAGTGGCGCACCAATTCCACCGAGAACAGTTACGACACGGTCGCAGGCCGGCTCGTCAAGGTGGACGACCTCGGCGACGACGCAACCGCCGAGGACGACCAGTGCGTCAGGACCACCTACCCCACCGGTACCTCCGCCATCCTGAGCCTGCCCTCCCGGGTGGAGACCGTCGCCAAGGCCTGTGCGGCACCGACCGATCGCACCAAGGACGTCATCACCGATGTTCGCATGGCGTACGACGGCAAGCCCTACGACGCGGCTCCGGTCAAGGGTGATGCCACGGCCAGGGCCGTCCTCAAGAAGCGGGACGCCGCACAGGCGGTCTATCTGGAGACAGGTTCGACGTACGACGGTTATGGCCGCGTACTCACCAGCACCGATCTGACCGCCGATGTCACCGTCCCGACAGGCAAGGGACCCACGCGCACGGCACGCACCGACGGCCGTACCAATACCACCGTCTACATCCCGGCGAGCGGCCTGCCCACACAGGTGAGGGCCACTACCCCGCCGGCCGACACCAAGGTCCCGGGCAGCGCGCAGACGTCTACCCAGAGCCTCGGCGCGCGCGGACTTCCGGTGCGGGTCACCGACACCAACGGCAACGTCACCGAGCAGACCTACGACGCGCTCGGCCGCAGCTCCAAGGTCTGGCTCGCCGACCGGAGCACCACCGAACTGCCGAGCCACGAGTTCGTCTACCACATCCAGGACGGCAAGCCGTCGGTAGTGGTCAGCAAGACGATCAACAACACCAACGGACAGATCTCCTCGCAGGTCCTGTACGACGGCCTCCTGCGAGAGCGTCAGACCCAGTCGCCCGGACCGAACGGCGGCACCATCCTGACCGATGTCTTCTACGACAACCGTGGCAACGCCGTCAAAACCTTCGCGCCCTACTACACGACGCAGAAGGCCAAGCCCGAACTCTTCACCCCTGATGAGGCGCTGTCGGTCGAGACCCAGACCCTCACCACCTACGACGGCCTCGGCCGCGAGACCCAGGTGCGCCAGATCGCCGGCAACAGTGACGGCGGCGCTGTCCTGTCCACCACGACAACCGCCTACGAAGGCGACCGCACCACCATCGTCCCGCCGACCGGCGGCACCACCATCACCAACCTCCTCGACGGACGCGGACGCATCTCCGAGGTCCGTCAGCACCACGAGCGTTCCGCCGACTCCGCCTACGACTCCACCCGGTACCGTTACCACCCGAGCGGTCAGCTCTCCACGCTGACCAGCCCGTCCGGAGCCACCTGGAGCTACGACTACGACCAGCTAGGCCGCCCGACCGAGTCCAGCGACCCGGACAAGGGAATCACCAAGAGCTCCTACGACGACCGCGGTCAGTTGCTTTCCACGACCGATGCCCGGAGCAGGTCGCTCCATCACATCTACGACAACCTCGGTCGGAAGACCGAGCTGCGGGAGGGCAGCGCGACCGGAACCGTGCGCGCCAAGTGGGTGTACGACACCGTTTCCCAGGCCAAGGGGCAGCTCGCCGAGTCCATCCGCTACCACAAGGACCAGGCGTACATCTCCAGGGTCACGGCCTATGACCGGCTGTACCGTCCCACCAGGACAGCGGTGGTCATCCCCGGCGCCGAGGGAGATCTCCTCAAGGGCACCTATCAGAACGCCACCGCCTTCAAGCCGTCCGGTCTGACGGCATCGGTCAGCTACTCCGCCGCCGGCGGACTGCCCGGTGGAGCGATTGTCACCGCGCATGACGACATCCTCCGTCCCGTGGGCATCGCGGGTGACGGAGTGTCCGCGAGTATCGCCCACAGTCTCACCGGCAAGCCGCTCCAGTACACGATGAACCGGACCGACGGCAAGAAGGTCCAGGTCACCAACACCTTCGAGTGGGGCACCCAACGGCTCGCCACCTCCCGGGTCGACCGCGAGGAACAGAACGGCGTCGACCGTCATGTCACCTACCGCTACGACGACGCCGGCAACGTCCGGTCGATGGCCGATGTCTCCCGCACCGGCACCGACAACCAGTGCTTCGCCTATGACCACCTCGCCCGTCTGACCGAGGCATGGACCCAGTCCGCCACCACCTGTGCGACCGCCCCCGCGACGGACAAGATCGGTGGACCGGCCCCCTACTGGCACAGCTACCGCTACAACAAGGCCAGCAACCGCGCGACGGAGATCCTCCACGACCCCGCCGGCCAGACGGCGAACGACATCACCCGTAGCTACACCTACCCGAAGGCCGGGGAGCCTCGACCGCACAGCCTCCTCTCGGTCTCCAGCACCGGCCCGGCTCCGGAGACCAGGAACTACGGCTACGACGCCGTCGGCAACACCGAGACCCGTCCGGGCCAGAACCTCGAATGGGACATCGAGGGCAGGCTCGCCAAGGTCACCGAGGGCAGCAAGGTCACGGAGTATCTGTACGACGCCGAAGGCAATCGGCTCATCGGACGCACCCCGACCGAGACCACCCTCTATCTCGGCCACACCGAGATCACCCTGCCCAAGGGCGCCACGGCGACCAAGGCCACCCGCTATGTCCCCATCGGTAGCGGTCACACCGCAGTCCAGAACAACGACCGCACCCACACCTTCACCATCGCCGACCACCACGGCACCGGGCAGCTCGCCATCAACGCGTTCGACCTGAGCGTGAGCCAGCGCCGCAGCCTCCCCTTCGGCGGCATCCGGGGCGACGCCCCCGCGTCCTGGCCCGGCAGCAAGGGCTTCGTCGGTGGCACCGACGACACCAAAGCAACCGGTCTCACCCACCTCGGCGCGCGTGAGTACGACCCGGCCATCGGCCGCTTCATCAGTGTGGATCCGCTTCTCCAGACCAGCATCCCGCACACCCTGAACGGCTACAGCTACGCGGCGCAGAACCCGATGACCAGCTCCGATCCCAGTGGCCTCGGTGTTCCCGAGTGCCACACCGGAGTCCTGTCGAAGTGCAACAACGGCGCCCCCACCAAGGACTCCGGGTACCACCCGGAGCGGGAGCCGAGCACCTGCGTCAAAGACTGCTACAGCGGCGAAGAGGCAGGCACGGGTGGCGGCGGCGGAAGCGGTGGAGGCGGTCACGGCGGCGCGGCCAACATGGGCGGCGGCGGAAGCGGTGGAGGCGGAGGCAAGTCGAAGGGCTTCCTGGACGGTGCCTGGGCGCTGGGTAGGAACATAGTCGAAATACCATCGGAGGTGCTGTACGGAGGCATCTCAAGCGCCGCTCACACGTCCGAGCTCTTCGGATGGACCTTCGATGGCGACTGCTGGAACGGCGGCGCCGGCGCTCCCGGCTGCGACTACGGAACCCAGTGGGACAACTACATCGGCGAGCACGGAGTCGACACCGGCAGTGCCGGCTACCAACTCGCCGGGCTCGTGGGCACCTTGCTCGGCCGCAAGCCGATGGGGAAACCAAGCACCAAAACAAAGACCAACAGCAGGTGCCCCAACTCCTTCCTCGCCGGTACCGCTGTCCTCATGGCGGACGGAACGACCAAAGACATCGAGGATGTCGAGGTCGGTGACATGGTCATGGCCCTGGACCCGGAAAAGGGTGAATGGGGATCCCGAGCAGTCACGCATCTCATCCGCACCGACGCGGACCGAAAGCTCAACAAGCTCTCCATAGCGACAGAAGGCGGCGTCCAACCGCTCATCGCGACGGACGAGCACCCCTTCTGGTCCCCGTCCGAGCGTCGCTGGGTCAACGCGGTCGACCTCAAAGCAGGCATGACCCTGCTCACAAACGTCGGCACCACTGTCCTGGTTACGGCCAACCGCGCTTACGCAGAGCGGGTCAAGACCTATAACCTGACTGTGGACGATCTCCACACGTACTATGTGGTGTCGGGCGGGACAGCGCTTCTCGTCCATAATGCAAATTGCACACCAAATCCGGGGACACGGTTCGATGTACCCAACACGCCGGGCATATACACAATCCACCTCAACGACGGATCGAAATATGTCGGCAGTTCAATTTCGAGCAAATATGGAATGAGGGACCGCGTGAATAAGTCAATGCGCTCCAAGCATTCCGTAGCCAAATCCGGATATGGTCCGGACGACGTCGAGAACGTCACATACTTCGAACTACCCGCTGGCATCTCAAAAACCGTCGCACGTCGAATCGAGCAAACAATGATGGAGGGATACAAGGAAAATGGCGTCACGCTAGTCAATACAAAGGATCCAGAAATACCCGTAGCGACCGGTGGCTATCTGCCATGATTCCTTAAAGGAGAGGTTATGGGCACCTGGGGCTCTGGCCCTTTCGACAGCGACACCGCCGAGGACACTCTTGAAGAGCTGCACGACATGTCACCTCAAGAGCGCGAGGCCATGCTACTGTCGGTGTTTCACTCCGCCCGGGAAGGGCAGGGGAGACTTTCTTCCGCAGTACTCCCAGAAGAAGTGATTGTTGCCGCAGCGGTTGTAGCCGCAAATACTTCCACCGGAGGCGAAGTCTCCTGGCACGAGGACCACTCAATCGAGGAGTGGCTCACCAAGCCCATTGACGGAAACCTCACTGCAGAGGCCATGAGAGCCGTGGAATCGGCATTGCCTCCAGACGGCTGGTATTGGAGCGGCTGGGTAAATTCAGACGACCGGGCAGAAGCTCGGGAGTGGATCGATCGAATTCTCCTCATTCTCCGATCCGCCGGGTCTCCCGACTAGCAAATCAAAAAGAGGCCCCGTCAGGTACGTCCTGACGGGGCCTCTGCCACCCGGCATGACAGTCACCGGCACCAACCTGCTGATCGCCGCGCCTTCACCCGGCACCGGTGATGTTCACTGCATACCCACCGAAGGTCCCCGCAGCCCTAGACTGCGGACTCCCCCTGGAGCGACGGGAGTTCACTCATGGCACACGAGGCAGACCGCGCGGCGGGGCGCGTGGACACCACCCGGGCGCATTCGGCCCGGGTGTACGACTACATCCTCGGCGGCAAGGACCACTACCAGGTCGACATCGACGCGGGCCGGGCCATGTGCGCGGAGTGGCCGGCCCTGCCGGTCCATATGCGCGCCAACCGGGCGTTCATGCAGCGGGCCGCGCGCCATCTCGCCCGTGCGGAGGGGATCCGTCAGTTCCTGGACATCGGGACCGGGCTGCCCACGTCCCCCAATCTGCACGAGGTCGTGCAGGCGGAGCGGCCGGACGCCGGTGTCGTGTACGTCGACAACGATCCGATCGTGCTCGCCCATGCCGAGGCCCTGCTCACCAGTGCCCCCGAGGGGCGGACCGCCTATGTCGACGCGGACCTGCGCGATCCCGGGGCGATCATCGGCTCGGCCGGGTTCCGAAGCGTTCTCGATCCGGGGGAACCGGTCGGCCTGATGGTGATCGGCATGCTCCACTTCATCCTCCCCCCGGAGGACCACGTCCTTCTCCGGCGCCTTCTCGACCCGCTTCCGCCGGGCAGTTTCCTCGCCGCCACCATCGGTACCGCCGACTTCGCCCCGCAGGAGGTCGGCCGGGTCGCGCGGGAGTACGAGCGGCGGAGGATGCCCATGAAGCTGCGTACGCGCGCCGAGGCCGAGTCCTTCTTCGACGGCCTCGACCTGGTACCACCGGGCCTGTGCCAGGTCCATCACTGGCGCCCCGAGCCCGGCGAGCCGGTCTGTGACGACCGGGACATCGCGATGTACGGCGCACTCGCCCGCAAGCGCTGATCCCGCCCGGGTGCGGTGATCCGGAGCGTGGGACGGGCCGGGCGGGGTAGCCGCACAGGCACAAGCACACCGCACGGATCGACGACGGGAGTCAGACGTGTACGCATCCAGGAGCCTGCCCGGCCTTCGCACCCGGTCCGCGCCTTCGGCCCTGGCCGTGGCCAGCGTCGCCGCCGGGGTCCTCGCCTTCTTCTTCCTGAGCCTGCTGCTCGCGCCCCTCGCGGTGCTGACCGGCCATCTCGCCCTCCGCCACAGCGGCGGCCGGAGCGACCCGGGCGGAACGGTCCTCGCCAGGACGGGTGTCGTCCTCGGCATCGGCGTCCTCGTCGTGTACGCCGTGCTGCTCGTCGCCCGCTCCTGACGCGGCCCGGTGGGCCTCCCCGGTGCTGCGGCCGCCCGCCCGGCGCGGTCAGCTCTTGAAGACGTCCTTGATCTTCTCCTTCGCCTGGCGGGCGTGGCCCTCGGCCTCCTTGGCGCGGCCCTTCGCCTCCGTCCGTTCGCTGCCGACCGCGCGTCCCGCCTCCTTCTGGACCTTGCCCTTCAGCTGCTGGGCCTTCGCCCTGGCCTTCTCGTCCCCGGCCATGTCCCTCGCCGCCCTTCCGGTGTCGTTGTCACGGTCGCCCGCCGGGTTCCCGCGTGGGCACGCGGGAAACGCCACCACCGTCCGCGGTCGGGGCCCCACGCACGGTCAGGCCGGCCGGGCCGTGAAGAAGTCCCTGTTCACCGCGATGGAGCCGTGCGACTCCTCCGGTACGTCGTCCTCGGGGTAGATCGCCTCCACCGGACACACCGGTTCGCAGGCGCTACAGTCGATGCACTCGGTCGGGTCGATGTAGAGCTGGACGTGCGTGCCGAAGGAGGCGTCCTTCGGGCCGGGGTGGATCGCGTCGGCGGGGCACGCCTCCCAGCAGGCGGTGTCCTTGTTCCCGGCGCAGGCTTCGGTGATCACGTAGGTCATGGGGGTCTCCGCGTGGAAGGGGTGGCGGGATCGGTGCCGGGATGCGGGTGCTCAGCCGATGCCGGCACCAACGTCCGGGCCGGTCAGGCCCATCAGGGCGGACAGGTTGCGGGGGGAGAAGAACTCCGCCCAGGGGACGGTGTTCTGGATGACGCCGAAGAAGCGGTTGACGGCGTCCTGGTCGCCCCGCATCGCGGCCAGGACGTCCTGGAAGCCGGGTTCGAACGGCTCCATGGTGGCGTGGTCCACGATGAAGTCGTAGAGGGGCTTCAGGGCCTCGTCGCGCCGGTAGGCGTAGGTGCGCAGGGCCGTTTCCAGGGGCATCCGGCCGGAGAATCCGGCGTCGAGGGCGGTGGCGAGCAGTTCGGCGTCCCGGAAGGCGTCGGTGATGCCCTGGGCGGTGATGGGGTCCTTGTGCACGCCGGCGTCGCCGACCAGCGCCCACCCGGGGCCGTAGGGCTTGCGGAAGAAGTTGGGACGGTTTCCCGCGCCCATGAACCGGTGCGCGAGGCTCCCGGCGTCGAGGCGTGCCCCCAGCTCGGGGGCGATGTCGTCGACCGTCTTGCGGTAGCCGGCCCGTACATCGGCCTTGAAGTCGGCGAAGTCGCGCTCGGGCCGCTCCACGAACACGGCGGCCTGGTCGTCGTGGGTGGGGAAGGCGATGACGGTGCTGCCGGGGCGGGTGTAGAACTCCAGGCCCCTGAGTTCCA
Source organism: Streptomyces yaizuensis (assembly GCF_034961445.1). Taxonomy (NCBI): domain Bacteria; kingdom Bacillati; phylum Actinomycetota; class Actinomycetes; order Kitasatosporales; family Streptomycetaceae; genus Streptomyces; species Streptomyces yaizuensis. The sequence continues at coordinate 558,507 of NZ_BSBI01000001.1, read as the reverse complement.
CGCCGCCCCAGTAGGTGTAGTAGCCGAAGGCCTTGGGCGGGACGACGTGGTACTCGGGCGCCGCGACGGTCTGCGCGACGATCGACCGCAGCCCGTCCGCGCCGACGACCGTACGGGCCCGCTCGGTGATGGTGATCCCGCTGGCGCCCCGGCCGCGGACCCCCACGACCCGGCCGCCCTCGGTGAGCACCTCCCGGACGGAGAACCCCTCGCGGACCTCGGCGCCGGCCGCGGCCGCCGCGTCCACGAGGATCTTGTCGAGGATGGTGCGTTTGGGGGCGTAGATGGCGGCGAATCCGTCGTCGTCGCGGTAGGGGAAGCCCTCCAGGGCGAAGTGGCCGTACCGGTCGAAGCAGAGGTCGAGGACGATGTTCGTCACGGCGGGGCACCCGGATGCCTCGATCTGGCCGAGCAGTCCCCAGCGGCGGAGCCGGGCACTGCCCTCGACCGTGATCATGTGGGTGGAGACGGTGTCGCTGGGAAAGGTGGCCCGGTCCAGGAGGAGTACCCGGTGCCCCTTCCTGGCGAGCAGCATGGCGGTGGGCGCACCGGACACCCGGGCACCGATCACGATGGCGTCGTACACGGCCGACTCCCTGTCGTCGGGGTTCGTTCGGGGGTTGCTGCGGCGGTTGCTGCGGGGGTTGCTGCGGGGTTCGCGTGCGGTTTCCGCGGGTTCTCTTTTGGTGGTGCGGGGTTGCCTCGGTGGTGTCGCCCGCCCGGCCGGTGCCGTGGGGCTCAGACGGCCAGGGCCTCCTCGATACGTCGGCGCCAGATCTCGTAGGCCGGTTCGACGCTGATCACGGGCAGGTCCCGGGCGGCTTCCGCGACGACGGCCGCCGCGTCCCCGCTGCCGCGGCCGCAGAAGACCCGGCAGGCGAGGTCGGTGTGTTCGGTCTCGTTGCCCGCCGTGCGACGTCCCCATGCGGCGGTCGCCGCGCCACGGGCGAGCCGGCGCCGGTGGCCGGGGGCGTGGGTGAGGACCGAGCGCAGGGCGTCCTCGTCGGCGCCGCCGCCGTAGGCCGATGCCAGGCCGACCCCACTCCACAGGTCCGCGTGCCGGGCGGGCGGGAAACCGGCGACGAGGCGGGCGACGAGGTCGACCTGCGCGCCGCCCGAGAACCACAGGGCCCGGCCCACGCCCTGGTCGAAGTACCGGCGGCCGGGAGCGGACAGCCGGGCCGGTACGGCGTGCCTCTCGACGCAGCGGCGGCGTCGGAAGAACGCCTCGTGGAAGCCGTAGCCGTCGGCGGTCACCCATCCCAGCAGCGGATCGAGGCCCGCGAGGCGGTCCTCCGGGGCGCGCCGCAGCCGGGCGTAGGCGAGGCCCACGCCGACGTACACCGGGTAGATGTGGGGGGCGCCGGGCCCGGCGACGAAGGCGTCGAGCCGCCGTTTGCGGGGCGAGACGGCGTCCAGTGCCGCGAGGCCCATGCCCGCGCCCTCGTAGGCGAAGCCGGTGAGCGAGGGTTCCACCGCGTCCAGGCGTGCGGTGAGGGCCGGCAGCCTGGGGTCCTCCAGGGCCGCGTGGTAGCCCTCCATGAGGGAGCGGGCGACCGGGGCGAACCGCTCCCATGCCTGGGGGGCGAACCCCGGCCGGGAGAACACCGCCCGGGCGGAGGGGATGCCGAACAGCCGCCTGCGGACGGCTCCTGCCGTGGTCATGTGCCGGTCTCCTCGTTCGCCGCCGGGGCGGGCGCGGGTGTGCCGGGCCAGGATGCCCGGATCTCCTGGCGCCACCGCTCGTAGGCGGGTTCGCCGGCCGTCCGGCCGGTGGCGCCCGGCCGGCCCGCGGCACGGCCCGCCGCGTGGGCGAGGGCGGCGACCGGGGCCGCTCCCCTGCCCCAGACGACGTCGCAGGCCAGGTCGGTGTGGGGGGCCGGCAGACCGGACTGCTCCCGGAAGACGGACGCCACCGCCGTGCCCGTGGCGAGGTCGCCCCGGTGCGGTCCGGCCGCCTCCAGGAGGGCCGCGACGGCGTCGCGGTCCATGACCCCGGCGGCGTACGCGCAGGCCAGGCCGATACCGCTCCACAGGTCGCCCTGCCGGTGGTCCGGGAAGGCGCGGATGGTGTCGATGATCCGCCCGGCGTTGGCGCCGGTGGAGAACCACAGGCTGCGCCCGACGCCGTGGTCGAATGCGCGGGCCGCGTAGCCGCCGATCCGGCGCGGCGCGCGGTGCCGTTCGACGATGTCACGCCAGGAGAAGAAGCCCTCGTAGAAGCCGTAGCCGTCCATCACCAGCCAGCGCAGGAAGGGGTCCTGCCGGGCGAGGAAGCGCCGTGGGGCGACGGGCACCCGGGGCAGGACGAGTCCCGCGCCGATGTGGACGAGGCAGCGGTAGGGCGCCCCCGGTCCGTGGAGGAAGGCGGGCAGCCGCCGTCTGTACGGGAAGAGGCTGTCGAGCAGCATCAGCCCCATGCCGGCGCCTTCGTAGGCGATGCCCCGCAGTTCGGGCGGTACGGCGTCCAGCCGGGGGACGAGGTCCTCGTGCCGTGGGTGGTCCAGCGTCAGATAGAAGCTGTCGACCAGGGTGCGGGCGACCGGCTCGAAGGTGAGCCAGGTCCTGTCCATGTCCTCCTGCGCGCCGAACCGTTCGGCCGCCATCCTCGGGAAGGCGTCGGCGGACAGCGGGAAGACCGGCTTGAGCAGGGTGCCGAGGCGCGGGCTCATGGCGTGCCCTTCCGTGCTCCGGCCAGCGGCGGGGCACTCCCGTCGGGGGCGCTGTCGCCGGCGGTCGGCTGCGGCCGGAACCGGCCGTAGACGAACTCGAACAGCGGGGTGGCCATGAGGGTGGTCACGATGGCCATGAAGACGAGGATGGTGAAGAGGGTCGGGGTGATCAGGCCGGCCTGGAGCCCGATGTTGAGCAGGATCAGCTCCATGAGGCCCCGCGCGTTCATCAGGCTGCCGATGGCCAGGGCCTCGCGCTGGGGTTCCTTGTTGAGCCGGGCCGCGAACCAGCAGGCGACGCCCTTGCCGAGGACGGAGACGAGGAGGATCAGCAGCGCGACGCCCCACAGGGCCGGGCTGTTGACGAGGCCGATCTCGGTGTTCAGGCCGGAGAAGACGAAGAACAGGGGCAGCAGCAGGTGGACCGTGAGCGGTTCGAAGCCGGCCCGGATGCGTTCGGCGAAGATCCCGCGCGGCATCGCGGCACCGAGGATGAACGCCCCGAACACCGCGTAGATCCCGACCCAGTCGGTGAACCACGCCGCCAGCATGAGCAGCATCAGCACCACCGACAGGACGGGCGAACCCACCCCGCCGTCCCGCTCGGCCTTGTCCCCCAGCCGGCTCAGCAGCCGCCGGCCGGCCGTCAGGACGACGACGGCGTAGGCGATGCCGCCGCCGATGGCCAGGAACGCGATCTGCATGTCGTTCTTGAACACGGCGAGGACGACGGCGAGCAGGCACCAGGAGATCGCGTCGTCGGTGGCTCCGGCCGCCAGGGCGAGCGTGCCCAGCGAGGTCCCGGTGAGCCGGCGCTCGAAGATGATCCGGGCGAGCATCGGGAAGGCGGTGATGGCGATGGCCGACCCCATGAACAGCATGGCCTGCCAGGTCTTGACGCCTTCGGTGAAGAACCTGCCGTCGTCCTGGACGAGCAGATAGGCGGTCAGCGCGCCCAGCACGAGGGGGACGAAGACTCCGGCCATCGAGATCGAGACGGCGCTGGGGAGCCGGTGCCGGATCAGCCCGGTGTCGAACTCCAGGCCCACCAGGAACATGTACAGCACCAGTCCGACCTGGCTGACCACGTAGATCACGGTCATGGACGAGCCGGCCGGGAACAGTCTCTCCTGCCAGTCGGGGACCAGCAGCCCCAGCAGGGAGGGCCCCAGCAGAACGCCGGTGATCATCTCCCCCACGACCTGAGGCTGTCCCAGCCTCCTGGCGAGCAGCCCGACGACACGGCAGGCCGCCAGGATCACGGTCAGTTGGAGGAAGAAGCGGATGGCGATTTCCGAGTTGGACACGTTGCCCCCATCGTTGTGCGAGTGGCCGACGTGGATGGTCAGGCGAAGCGGCGGCGGAGGCGCCGGCGCCAGATCTCGTAGGCCGGTTCGATGTCGTCGGTCGGCAGGTCGGCCAGGGCCTCGGCGGCGATGTCCGCGGCCGCGCGGCTGTCGATTCCGCAGACCACACGGCAGGCGATCTCGTTGTGCTCCGCCGTGTTGCCCACCTGGTGCCGGGCGCGGGCCGCGACGACCACGCCTTCGGCGAGCCGGTCCCGGTGGCCTTCGGCGCGGGCCCGCAGCGCACGGACCGTGGGCTCGTCGACCCCTCCGGTGTATCCACAGGCCAGGCCGATACCGGCCCACAGGTCGCCCCGCCGCGGCGCGGGGAACGCCTCGATGGTCGCCACGACCCGCTTGACGTCCGCGCCGGTCGCGAACCAGATGCTGCGCCCGAGACCGTGGTCGAAGGCGGACAGCCCGTAGCCGCTGAGGTACCGGGGCGTGGCGCGTTCCTGGACATGCCGGCGGTGGGCGAAGAAGCCCTCGTGGAAGCCGTACCCGTCGAGGACGGCCCAGTCGAACACGGGGTCCCGCAGCCGTCGCCGGAACGGTTCGGGGTCGCGGCCCAGCCGGGCGAGCCCCATCCCCGCCCCGAGGTAGACCGCGAAGACATAGCGGCCGGCGGGCCCGGCCACGAAGCGGCGGGTGCGCTGCCGCCACGGCGCCAGGTGGTCCAGGGCCGCGAGGGCGACCCCCGCTCCCTCGTAGGCGAATCCGCGCAGCTCCCGCGGGTACGCGTCGAGCTTGCGCAGCAGCACCGCCTCCCGCCGGTTGAGGAGCGTCGTCTCGCAGCACTCCGTCACGGTGAAGACCACCCTGCTCAGCCGCTCGGCGGCGGCGTCGGAGCCCAGGGCGACGGCCGGCAGGTCCGACGGGGTGACGTCGAACAGCGGTCTCAGCACGGCCCCCAGGACGCTCATGAGCCCTCTCCCGTCGCCGAGGACGCGACCGCGAGACTGGTCTGAAGGCGTCGCTGCAAGGTGTCGTAGGCCGGCTCGGACTCGGTGTCCGGCAGGTCCTCGAAGGCCTGGTCGACCAGGCGGGCGGCCGTCCGGCCGGAGATGCCGCACAGCACCTCGCACGCCAGGTCGGTGTCGGGGATCGGATTGCCGGCTCGGAGCCTGCCCTTGGCCACGAACGCCGTGCCGACCGCCATCCGGGTGGCGTGCCGGCCGGCGGCCGCGCGCAGGGCCTTGACGGTGGCCCGGTCGACGCCGCCGACGTATCCGCAGGCCACACCGGTGCCGAGCCACAGGTCTCCCTGCCGGTGGACGGGGAACGCGGCGATGGTGGCGGTGATCCGGCCGGGGTGGGCCCCCGAGGTGAACCAGATGCTCCGTCCGATGCCCTGGTCGAAGACGCGGCGGGCGAAGGGCGACAGATGCGCGGGGACGCGCTGCCGCTCCACGAACCGCCGCTGTTTGAAGAAGCCCTCGTGGAAGCCGTAGCCGTCCAGTACCAGCCACTTCAGGGCGGGGTCCGTCAGGCGCCGCAGGAACGGCTCCGGCCTGCGGCGCAGCCGGGCCAGCGCCTCACCCGCCCCGATGTGGGCCATGTAGAGGTGCGGACTGCCCGGTCCTTCCAGGTACGCCTGGAGCCGGGAGGGGCCCGGCAGGAAGCAGTCCAGGCCGGTCAGGCCCATGGCGGCGCCTTCGTAGGCGTAACCGCGCAGTTCCAGCGGTGTCCGGTCCAGCCGGGGGACGAGGTCCTCGAAGCGGCTGCCGTCCAGGACGGCGTGGTAGCCACCGACCGCGGTCCGTACGGCGGTCTCCAGATGTCTCCAGGTCTGGGTGTCACCCCGGCTGAAGGCGGTCGCCTCCGCGTCCGAGACGCCCATCACCGCGCGCCGCACTCCCCTGAGCGACAGGGCCATGGTTCCTCACTCCCGTCGGGTTCTCGGTGGGTCCGCTTCCAGCTCGTCCAGGAGCCGTTCCAGCTCGTCGGGAGGGACCTGGGCGAGCAGCGCGGCGAGTTCGTCCCCGGGCGCCTCGCCGCCCGGGGTGTCCGCGCCGGTCGCGGTCGTTTCGGAGGGATCCCCGGGTGGGGACCCGCCGGGTTCCGCCGGGGCGCCGGGTTCCGCCAGGACGATCAGGGGCAGGATCCGGGCGGCGAGGTCGCGGACGGTCACCCCCTGGAGCAGGTCCAGGACGGAGATGTCCGCGCGCAGGGTCGCCTCGACGCGGTACTTGATCTCGACGGCCATCAGCGAGTCGATGCCGAGGCCGCTGAGGTTGGCGTCGTCGCCGAAGTCCGCCGGGTCCAGTTTGAGGACGAGTGCGGCGATGGCGTGCAGATGGGCCGCGAGCGCGTCCGGGCGGTCCGGCTCCGGGGTGCGGCGCAGGGCCGCGAGGACGGCGTCGGCACCGGCGGCGGCGTCGGTGGCGGTCTGAGCCGGGTGGTCGGCGTCCGCCGCGCCGAGGTCGCCGAACATCGGCGGGAGCTGTGCCCCCGGGGACGCGGACCGGGCACTCGCCCAGTCGGCGGTGATCGCGACCACCTGGGCCGGCCGCTGGCCGATGAGGCGTCCCAGGATCCGTGCCCCGGCCTCGGGGGTGATCAGTTCGATGCCGCGCCGGGCGTACATCTGCTCCAGGCCCAGCTTCTCCACCATGCCGACCGACCACGGGCCCCAGCCGATGCTCAGGGCGGGCAGGCCCAGGGACCGGCGGTGGTGGGCGAGCGCGTCGAGGAAGGCGTTGGCGGAGGCGTAGTTGGCCTGGCCGGCGGAGGCGATGACGGAGCCGACCGAGCCGAACAGGACGAAGAACTCCAGGGGGGTGCCGGCGAACAGGCGGTGCAGCAGCCAGCCGCTGTTCAGCTTGGGCCGCAGCACGCGCCGGAAGGTGTCCCGGCCCATCCGGGGCATCAGCTCGTCCTCGACGACGCCGGCGGCGTGCACGACTCCCCCGACCGGTGGCCGGCCGAGCCGCCGGTGCTCGGCGGACCACGCGTGCAGGCGGGCCTCGTCGGCGCAGTCGACGGCGGCGCAGTGGACCCGTATCCCGCGCGCCTCCCACCGGAGCAGGTCGTCCACGAGGTCGCGCTGCGCGTGGTCGGCGGGCAGGGTCCGCCAGGTGTCGGGCGGGGGCGGCGGGGTGCGTGACATGAGGACGAGGTGGCGTGCGCCCCGGTCGGCCAGGAAGGCGGCGACCAGGCGTCCGAGGGCTCCCGTGCCGCCGGTGACCAGATAGGTCACGTCGTCGCGCAGGGCCAGCGGGAAGGGCGGTGCGAGGCTGTCGGAGCGGGCCAGGCGGGCGACGTGGCGCTGTCCGTCCCGGTACGCGATCTGGTCCTCGCCGTCCCGTGCGGTGATCTCGTGGACGAGCCGGCGGGCCTCCTCCGCGTCCGGCCCGGCATCGAGATCGATCATGCCGCCCCACAGGCCGGTGAACTCCTGGTGGCCGATGACCCGGCCGATGCCCCAGATCGGGGACTGCGGCAGGGCGAGGGGCCCCGGGGCCGCCCCGACGGCCTGCGCCCGGCGGGTGACCAGCCATACCCGGGGCAGCCGCCGGGTGACCTGCGCGGCGAGGGCCTGCATCAGGTGCAGTACGGAGAGCGCTCCGCGGTCCTGGCCGTCCTCCAGCGCCGTGACCGGCATGTCCTCGGTGAACGGCAGGTCGAGGCCCCACAGGTGCACCACCCCGCCGATCCCGCCGCCGTGCGCGAGTTCGCCCAGCACCTCCCGGTAGTGCTCGGGGCGGGTGGGGTCGAGCACATAGCCGTCCGCGGGGGTCCCCACGGGCTCGGGCACCGGTCCGGGGGCCACGGTGACGACGCGGTGTCCGGCACGGGTGAGCAGGGCGGCAGTCTCGGCGCCGACTCCGCCGGCGCCGGTGAAGAGGACCCACAGGGCCTGCGGGTCGTCCGGTTCCGTGCCGCCGCCGGTCGGTGCGGGATGCCACTGGACCTCGTACAGCCCCTGGTCGATGCGTTCGGGTGTCAGGCCCGCCGCGGTGTCCAGGGACTGCGCCCGAAACCCCCGGATGTCGACGAGCACCCGGCCGCCGGCGTCGCACAGGGCGAGGTCGCTGACGATGACCCGCGCGTCGGCGGTGACGACCTCGGCCACCACGTGCATCTCGTCGGCGGGGCGGCCGAGGACGGAGATGCTGTCGATGCCCACGGGCAGATAGGGCCCAAAGGTGGGGGCCGCGTCCGTCTCCCGTGGCGCGGCGGATGTCAGCAGGACCTGGAAGGCGGCGTCGATCAGGCTGGGATGGAAGCGGTAGCTCCCCAGGTCCTCCCGTACGGAGTCGGGGACCGTGACCCGTCCGACGGCCCGCCCGGGGCCGGTGGCTGTCTCCTGGACCGTGCGGAAGGCGGGCCCGTACTGGAATCCCATCCGCTCGACCAGGTCGTAGAACGCGTCGTGGGACACGCGCTGTCCGCAGCGGGCGCGGGCGTCGGCGAGGTCCCGTGCGACGCGGTCCGGTGGCCGCCGTACGAGGCGGGCGCTCGCGTGCAGGGTCCAGGTGCGGGCGCCGCCGGGCGAGGCCGCGAAGCCGGCGAACTCGACGCGGCCCGTCTCCTGGTGGAGGGTGGTGCGCAGCCGGGGGTCGGCGGTGGCGGGCAGGACGAGGGCCTTGCGCAGCTCCAGGGCGTCGAGGGTGTAGTCGCCTTCGCCGTAGACCTCGTGGGCCGCCGCCAGGGCCAGTTCGACGAAGGCCGCGCCGGGGAGGACGGTGTTCCCCTGGACGCGGTGGTCGGCGAGGAAGGGCAGCAGCCGTGGGGTGATCTCCCGCTCCCAGGTGGGGTGGGTGGCGTTCATGGGCTGGCCGAGCAGGGGGTGGACGGCGGCGCTGTGGCGGTCCTCGCGGGCCTCGGCCGATTCGTTCCAGTACCTCTTGAGCTGCCACGGGTAGGGCGGCAGGTCCACCAGGCGGGCGCCCTCGCCGTAGAAGACCGTCCAGTCCACGTCGTGGCCGTGGCTGTAGAGGGCGCCGAGGGAGCCGAGGAGGACGTCGTCGTCGGGTTCGTCGCGCCGCAGCGACGGCACCACGAGCCCTTCCTGCCGCTGTTCCGCGAGGAGTTCGCGCATGGAGCCGGCGAGGACGGGGTGGGGTCCGAGTTCCACGAAGTGGGTGTAGCCGTCGGCGAGCATCTGCCGGAACGCGGCGGCGAACAGGACGGTGGCGCGGACGTTCTGCCACCAGTAGCGGGCGTCGGCGCCCCGGCCGTCGACGCGGGTGCCGGTGACGGTCGAGTACAGCGGGAGCGTGGCCACGGCGGGGCGGATGTCGGCGAGTCCCTTCTCCAGGTCCTCGCGCAGCGGGTCCATGCAGTGGCTGTGGTAGGGGACCTTGACGGTCAGGAACCGGTGGAAGACCCCGAAGGTCTCCAGCTGGTCGGCCATGCTCCGGAGGATCCCCGCGTCACCGGAGAGGGTGACGGCGGTGGGGCTGTTGACGGCGGCGACGGAGACCAGGGGGCCCGCGTCGGCGACGGCCTGGTTCAGGGTCTCGGGGGTCATGCCCACGGCGAGCATCCGGCCGGTGCCGGTGGCCCGCTGCTGGAGGCTGCTGCGGTAGTAGGTGACCCTGATCGCGTCCTCGAAGCGGAGGACGCCGGCGAGGTACTGCGCGGCGACCTCGCCGGTGCTGTGCCCGACGACGCCGTCGGGTTCGATGCCGAAGGAGCGCCACAGCTCGGCCAGGCCCACCTGGACGGCGAAGTTGGCGGGCTGGGCGACCTCCGTCTCGGCCATGCGGGACTCCTCCTCGGGTGCGAGGAGTTCGGCGAGCAGGGACCAGCCGGTGTGCTGCGCCAGTTCCCGGTCGCAGCGTCGGACGGCGGCGTGGAAGACGGGTTCGCTCTCCAGCAGCCGCCGGGCCATGGCCCACCACTGGGGGCCCATGCCGGAGCAGACGAACGCCAGCTTCGGCCGCTCCTTGGCGGGTACGTGCCCGGCGGTCACGCCCCGGGGTTCGTCCCCGGCGGCGAAGGCGCGAAGGCGTGCGGCGGCCTCGGCGGCGGTGCCCGCGACGACCGCGAGCCGGTGGTCGTGGTGGTCGCGGCGCAGGGCCCGGGTCCAGCCGATGTCCCGCAGGTCGTCCGGGGCACCGGACAGGGCGTCGGACAGGGACGCCGCCAGGTCCGCCAGCGCCTCGGGGGCGCGGGCCGACAGCGGGACGAGATACCGCCGCCGCTGCGGCGCGGTCGGCGCGGGCTCCCGCGCGGCGGGGGGTTCCTCCAGGACCACATGGGCGTTGGTGCCGCCGAAGCCGAAGGAGTTCACCCCGGCGTGGCGCGGTCCCGCCGCCTCGGGCCAGTCGCCCGGCCGGGTCTGGACCCGCAGGCGCAGGCCCTCGAAGTCGATGGCCGGGTTGGGGGTGCGGTGGTGCAGCTGCCCCGGGATCCGGCCGTGCTCCAGCGCCAGCGCCGTCTTGATCAGGCCGGCCACTCCGGCGGCGGCTTCGAGGTGTCCGATGTTGGTCTTGACCGATCCGATCACCAGGGGCCGGTCGGCGGGGCGTCCCTCGGAGAAGACCCGGCCGATGGCGCCGGCCTCGACGGGGTCCCCGACCGGGGTCCCGGTTCCGTGCGCCTCGACGTACTGGACCTCGTGGGGTGCGATGCCGGCCTGCCGGCAGGCCGCGCGGATCGCCGCCTCCTGCGCGTCCCCGTTGGGTACGGTGATGCCGTTGCTGTGGCCGTCCTGGGAGACGGCCGTCCCCCGGATCAGCGCGTGGACGCGGTCGCGGTCGGCGAGCGCCCGCGACAGCGGCTTGAGCAGGACGACTCCGACGCCCTCGCCCCGCGCGTAGCCGTCGGCGGACGCGTCGAAGGCCTTGCAGCGGCCGTCGGGGGCGAGGAATCCGCCCTTGGACTCGGCGATGGTCATATTGGGCGCGATCATGACGTTCACGCCGCCGGCCAGTGCCAGCGAGCACTCGCCGCTCCACAGGGACCGCGCGGCCAGGTGGACCGCGACGAGCGAGCCCGAGCAGGCGGTGTCCACGGCGAGGCTCGGCCCCCGGAAGTCGAACACGTACGACAGCCGGTTGGCCAGCATCGTCATCATCATGCCGGTGGCCGAGTGGGACTGGAGTTCGTAACGGCTGTGCACGCCGTAGTTCTGGAGCAGCTGGTAGTCCAGGGTGAAGCCGCCCATGAAGACGCCCGTGTCGCTGCCGGCGAGGCGGGCCGCGACCTGGCCGCCGTCCTCCAGGGCCTCCCAGGCGGCCTGGAGCAGCAGCCGCTGCTGGGGGTCCAGCCAGATCGCCTCCCGGGGGGCGATCCCGAAGAAGGGGGCGTCGAATGTGTCGATCCGGTCGAGGAACCCTCCCCGTACGGTGTTCGTCTTGCCCAGTTTGGCGGGGTCCGGGTCGTAGAACTTGCCCGCGTCCCAGCGGTCCCGGGGCAGCTCGCCGGTGGCGTCGACACCGGCGCACAGCAGGTCCCAGAAGGCGGCGGGAGTGGTGGCGCCACCGGGAAAGCGGCAGCCGATTCCGATGATGGCGAGGGGTTCCGGCGGCGCGTCGGCCGGCGACCGGTCAGTCATGGCGTCCTTCCCCTTCCGTGGTACGAGGGGTCGGCCCGAGTTCCCGGGACAGCTCGGCCAGCAGCAGGTCCTGCGAGCTGTGGAGGAAGAAGTGCGACCCCGGGAGCATGACGAGGCGGAACGTTTTGGCAGTCTGGGTGCGCCAGCTGTCGAGATCACCGCGGCCGACGCGGACGTCCTGGTGGCCCCCGAAGACGGACAGGGGCACGGCCAGGGGCTGTTCCTCGCGGTGTTGGTAGGTGTCGCACAGCTCCAGGTCGGCCCGGAGCGTGGGCAGCAGGGCGCGCATCAGCTCGTCGCTCTCCAGCACCTGCCGGGGCGTGCCCTCCTTGCGGAGCACCGTCTTGAGCACCTCGTCGGGCAGGTGGTGGATCCTGATGTGGGGGTTCGGCAGCTGGGGCGCCCGGAAGGCGCCGAGGAGCAGCCGGGTGGGCAGGGGTGCCCCCCGGCGGCGCAGGAGCCGGGTGAGTTCGAACGCGACGAGGGCGCCCATGCTGTGGCCGAAGAAGGCGTACGGCAGCTCCAGCCGTGGCAGGACGGCCTCGTACAGGGCTTCGACCAGGGGGTCCATACGGCGCAGGGCCGGTTCGGCGACCCGGGACTCCCGGCCCGGCAGCTGGGCCGCCCACAGCTCGACACCGGCGGGCAGACAACCGCTCCACTCGCGGAACGCCGAACCGCCGCCACCGGCGTAGGGGAAGCAGAACAGCCTCAGCCGCGGTGCCTCGGTGGAGGGGTGGCGGACGAACCACCGGTCCGTGTCCCCGGCGCCGTCCGTCCGGCCGCGCAGCCGCCGCACGAGACGGGCGCGCTGGTCGTCGGGCAGGCGGGCGATCCGCTCGTGCGGTCTCGCCCCCTCCCCCAGGACGCTGGTCATCGGACCTCCCCCGTGCCGACGGCCTCGCCGGCCGGCCGGAGCCGGATCCACTGGTCGCTGAGCGGCATCGCGTCCCGCTCCCGCAGATGGATCCCGACCAGGGCCATGAGGGCTTCGTCGGCCCGCCAGCGCCGCGCCTGCTCCTGCTTGGCCGCGTTCCAGGGCTCGGCCTCGAACTCCTCCAGCACCGTCGCCACCAGCTGGCCCGACAGATGCTCGACAAAGAGGATGTTGGCCGCGAACTGCGCGCTCAGCTCCGCGTCCGCGAGGCCCGCCGTCATACCGATGTGGAGGCGGCTCATGAAGTCGAAGTCGTAGAAGCGGACGAAGGGCGTCTGGTCACGGGGTTCGTCGTCGACGGCGGCCCACTCCCGGAAGAAGCGCTGGACGTCGCGGCCGGCGGTGCTGAAGCGGGCCAGCCCGGTCACCATGTCGGGCCGGTCGCCCAGGTGCCGCAGCGCGTCGTGGAAGTAGAGCAGCCCGGGGGCGGCCCAGTAGACGGCCGTGTCCCAGATGACCTTGGCGAGCATCACGCGGGCGTTGCCCATCAGCGCGTACTGGCTCTCGTAGACGCTCAGCCAGCCGTCGGCGATCAGCAGGAACACCTGGTTGTGGATGGCGGCGCGCTCCTGGATGTCCTCGCCGTCGAGCGCGTGCGTGATCAGGTCGGTGATCAGGCCGTTGCTGATGGCGATCAGGTCGAGCCCCGGGGAGTACAGGGGGTCGAGGAAGACGCCCGCCTCCCCCGCGAGGCACCAGCGGTCCTCGGAGAAGACCTGCTCGCAGCTGTACGCGTAGTCCTTCATCACCCGGAAGTCCTGGATCTTGTCCAGGTCCCGGCGGATGACGCCCGCGCACTGCGGCTCGTGCGCGTCGAGCCATTCCAGGGCGCGTTCGAACCGGTTGAGCTGTTCGAACGGGTGGAGGTCCGGGTCGGTGACGATGCCGACGCTGGTGGAGCCGGAGGCGAGCCGGATCAGCCAGACCCAGTAGCCGGGACCCATCAGATGGTTGGTGGACAGCTCGCGGCGGCCCTCCTCGATCCGGGCGTGCCACTGGGGGTCGTCGGACCACTGGTCGACGTCGATGGGGCAGCCGACGCGGAACCAGACGGCGTTGGCCCGGTGGCCGACCTTCTTCGCGAGGCCGAGCCGCCGCTTGAGCAGGGAGGCGCGGCCGGTGGCGTCGACCACCCAGCGGGCCTGGAACTGCCGGGTCGCGCCGTCGTCCGTGCGGACCCGGAGCCGGTGGTGCCCGTCCCCGGGCAGCAGGTCCAGGGCCTCGACCTTCGCACCGGACAGGAAGCGCACGCCCCGCTCGGCCAGTTCGCGCCCGAGGGCGTTCTCCAGCCGGCCCCGGTCGAGCTGGTAGGTGCCGACCGCGCCCGACGGGCGGACGGAGTGGCCGAGTTCCACCCGGCGGGTGATGTCGTCGTTGCCGTCCTTGGAGAAGAACACCCGCAGTCCGTACTTGTTCAGCTGCTGGGACTGGAGGTGCCGGCCGAGGCCCAGGACCTCCCGCAGGTAGTAGCCGGCGATCTCCACGGTGGACTCGCCGACCTTGTGGGCCGCCTCCGGCACCGGGTGCGCCTGGCGCTCCAGCACCACGATCCGGGTGCCGGGGCGCTGCTCGCGCAGGTGGAGCGCCAGGGTCAGCCCGGCGGCTCCGCCCCCGATCACGGCGACGTCCACGATGTCGTCGGGTGCCGCGGCCACGGTGTCCTGCGCGCCGGTCGCGCCCATCGCATCGCTCACGCCGCTCACCTCGGTCACGTCTCCGTCGCTCGGGTTGCTGTCGCTCACGGGGCCACCGCCTCCGTCCGGCTCCCGAGGGTGATCCAGGCGCTGTCGACGGCGGCGGCGGACGACGGCGACCGCTCCCGGTACCGTCCGACCACCTCCCGCAGCAGTTCGTCGCCGCGCCACCGCTCGATCCGGGCCTTGGCCGCGTCGTCGGGGCCGCGCTGCTCCAGGCGCTCGATGACCGTGCTGACCAGCTGGCCCGCGATCTCCTCCAGCAGGACGACGTTCCGTCCGAACTGCTCCTCCAGCTCCTCGTCGTCCAGGCCGGCCGCCATGCCGTTGTGCAGATCCACGATGAAGTCCATCAGGCTGTAGGGGTCCGCGAACACATCGGACGCGGGCTCGTTGCCGACCTGGTGCCACTCCCGGAGGAATTCCTGTACGCGGGTGTGCAGCAGCCAGGTCCGCTGGAGGTTGACGAAGGCCCTCGGGCTCTCCCCGAAGCGGCGGAACTTGTCGTGGAAGAAGAGCAGGCCGGGCACGGCCCAGTAGATGATCGTGTCCCAGATGACCTTCGCCACCATCACCTGCGGATTGCCCATGACGGGGTACTGGCCCTCGTAGGCGACCAGCCAGATCTCGCTGAGCACCAGGTAGACCTGGTTGTGCGCGACGGCCCGCTCCTCGATGTCCTCGCCCCGGCGGTCCCTGGTGACGAGATCGGTGATCAGGCCGTTGCTGATGGCCATCAGATCGCCGCCGGAGGAGTAGAGCGGGTCGATCGCGACGCCCGCCTCCCCGGTCAGGCACCACCGTTCCCCGGAGTACACCTGGCGGCAGCCGTAGGCGTAGTCCTTCATCACCCGGAAGTCCTGGATCTTGTCCAGGTGGAGCCGTACCTCGGCCGCGCACTGCGGCTCATGTCCGTCGAGCCACTCCAGGGCCCGTTCCAGGGTGTTGAATCCGTCGAAGGAGTGGGCCGCGTCGTCGGCGACGATACCGATGCTCGTGGACCCCGACGCGAGCGGGATGAGCCACACCCAGTACCCGGGGCCCATCAGATGGTTGGTCGACAGCCGGCGCAGACCGCCGTCGACCCGGGCCCGCCACCGCTCGTCCTTCGACCACTCCTGTACGTCGACCTCGTGGTCGATCCGGAACCAGGAGGAGTTGGCGCGGTGGCCGAGCGCCCGCGCCAGGCCCAGCTTGCGCTTGAGCAGGCCCGCGCGCCCCGTCGCGTCGACCACCCAGCGGGCCCGGAGGGTGTGTTCGTCGTCGCCGTCGAGGAAGCGCACGACGTGGTCGGCGCCGTCGGTGCCGAACTCGACGTCCCGGACCTTGCAGCGCTGGCGGAAGGAGACCCCCAGGCCGGTGACGAGTGTGCCGAGGGCGTTCTCCAGCCGGCCCCGGTCGAGCTGGTAGGAGGCGAGGGGCGCCGCGGAGATCTGGCCGTACTCGACGCGGCGGGTGATGTCCTCGTTGCCGGCGTGCGTGAAGAACATCCGCAGGCCGAACTTGTGCAGCTGGTCCCGTTCGAGGTGTTCCTTCAGGCCGAGGACGTCGCGCAGATAGTGGGCCTGGACCTCCACGCTGGACTCGCCGACCTTGTGGGCGGCCTCGGGCACGGGGTGCCGCTGCCGTTCGAGGACCGCGACGCGCAGCCCGGGGTCGGTGCGCCCGAGCTGGAGGGCCAGGGTCAGTCCGGCGATGCCGCCGCCGAGGATCACCACGTCGAAGCGTTCGATGGCGTCAGACATAGCTGACCTCACTGCTGTGCTGTTCCATGCTGTCCGCTCCGTTCCCATCGTGACCTGCGGTGCCTTCCCCCGCGCCGGGCGCGCGCAGGGCGATCCAGCCCTCGCTGGTGGGACTGTGGTGCCGCTCGCGCCGGTGGACGGCGATCAGATCGGCGATCAACGGGTCCCGCTGCCAGCTCTGGACCTGGGCGATGACGCGGTCGTCGCCGTAGCGGCCGCCGTGGGCGTCGATGACCGCGGTGATCAGCTGCCCGGCCAGCTGGGCGAAGAGCGTGGTGTTGGCGGAGAAGCGCTCGGGGAAGCGGTCGTCGGGCAGGTCGTCGGCCATGCCCGCGTGCAGCTTCACCATGAAGTCGAGCGGGGAGTAGAGGTCCACGAACCGGGCTTCGAGGGGGGAGTCCTCGATGGCGGCCCACTCGCGGAAGAACGCCTGGACCCGGTTGCTGATGTCGGCGAGGCGTTCCAGGTCGGCGGCGACGGAGGGGCTGTCGGCCACCCGGGGGAATCGGCCCTGGAAGAAGAGGAGGCCGAAGACCCCCCAGTAGAAGGCGGTGTCCCAGATCACCTTCGAGACCATCACGCGGGCGTTGCCCATCAGCGCGTACTGGTTCTCGTAGACGGCGAGCCACATGTCGGTGACCCGGCGGAAGAGCGCGTCGTGCACGGAGGCCCGGACGGCGACGTCCTCGCCGTCGAGGGATCGGGTGACGAGGTCGGCCACGAGTCCGTTGCTGACGGCGATGAGGTCCAGACCGGGTGAGTAGAGCGGATCGAGGAAGATCCCGGACTCGCCGGTCAGGCACCAGCGGGCGCGGCCGTCGTAGACCTGGTCGCAGCTGTAGGAGTAGTCCTTCATGACCCGGAAGTCCTGGATCTTGTCCTGGTGTTCCTCGACGGCCCGGGCGCACTGCGGCTCGTGGGCACGCAGCCAGTCCAGGGCCCGTTCGAGGGTGTTGAAGTCCTCGAACGGGTGCGTGCCGGCCTCCGCGACGATGCCGATGCTGATGGACCCGGAGGCGAGCCGGATCAGCCAGACCCAGTAGCCGGGACCCATCAGATGGTTGGTGGACAGCTCGCGCCGGCCCTGGCGGATCCGGGCGTGCCAGTCCGGGTCGTCGCTCCAGGTGCCGAGGTCGATGGGGTGGCCGAGCCGGAACCAGGCGGCGTTGGCCTTGTGCCCCACCTCCTTGCGGAGACCGAACCTCCGCTCCAGGAAGTGGCTGCGTCCGGTGGCGTCGATCACCCACCGCGCCCGGACGTCGCGCTCCTGGGCGTCCGCGAGCAGCCGCACCCGGTGGTGGGAGCCGTCGGTCGCGAACTCGACCTGGAGCACCTTGCTCCCGGGGAGGAAGTCGACGCCCTCGCGGGAGCAGACCGCGCCGAGTTCGTTCTCCAGGCGCCCCCGGTCGAGCTGGTAGGTCGCCAGCGGCGGGAAGACCGAACTGCCCAGTTCGACCCGCCCGGCGATGTCCGTGTTGTCGTCGTCGCTGAAGAACATGCGCAGGCCGAACTTGCGGATCTGCCGGGTCTCCAGGTGCTCGCGGAGTCCGAGGACATCGCGCAGATAGTGGGCGGCGATCTCCACCGTCGACTCGCCGACCTTGTGCGCGGCCTCGGGCACGGGGTGCTCCTGCCGCTCGGCGACGAGGACCCGGATGCCGGGGCGCGCCCGGCGCAGGTGGAGCGCCAGGGTGAGGCCGGCGGCCCCGCCGCCCAGGATGACGGCGTCGTACCGGTCGGGCCGGGTGGCCTCGTCGGCGGCGCGCGTGCGGAGTCTCCGGGCGAGCAGGGCCCGCTTCTCGGCGGACAGGTCGGATATCCGATGCCGTGCTGGTTGGGTCATGCGTCCCCCTTCGTCCCCGACGAATGTCCGAGGAAGGGATTACGGACGACTTACTTCAGATGCAAGCTGAGGCCGTTTTCGCCGTGCGCCCGGGGCATCGGCGCAGGTGGGGGCGGTGACCGGGTGGGCACGCGGTCCGTGGCGGGCCGCCTTGGGGGCAGGGTCCGACGGGCTGCCGTGGCGCGATCGGGCCCCTGGGCGGGTGGCCGCTCCACCGCCACGGGCCCGATCTCCCGATCGTCCGACGGGGTGATGTGACGACGAACGGCGTGTCCCGGGCGGACCGTGCCCGGTTGGGGAAGCGTAGGCCATCGGCTCCCCGGCCGGCGCCGACGGCGCGATGTCCCGGGGAAGCCCCGGAGAGAAGGACACGACACCACGATGACCGACGCCCCCAGCCCGGCCCTGGAGACCGCGCTCGCCTACCACCGCGCCTGGACCGGCCACGACTTCGACCGTGCGATGACCTATGTCGCCGACGACATCGTGTGCGAGGCACCGGCCGGACCCATCCGGGGCGCGCGGGCCTTCCGGGACTTCATGGAGCCCTTCAGCCATATCCTCACGGACTCGCGCGTGATCGCCGCGTTCGGCGACGAGACGACCGCGCTGATGATGTACGACACCACGACGCTGCCGGTCGCGAGCGCCCCCGGGGCCGAGTGCCTGACCGTCGGGGACGGCGTCATCACCCATCTGCGGATCATCTTCAACCAGGCGCCCTTCATCGCCGCGGAACAGGCGCGGCGGACGCCGACCGGTGGGTGACGCCGCGCAGTCCGGTTGCGGTTCCGGTTACGGCTGTGGCCGGGGCCGTGGCCGCGGGGCTCTCAGCGGCGCACCGGGACGGGCGCGGGCAGGCCGGACCCGCGCCCGTCCCGGGGTATGTCCATGATCCGTTCCCGCAGGGCCAGGAGACTGCCGCAGGCCCCGGCCCCGAAGTCGCGCTCCAGGGACCCCAGGAACAGGGACAGTTCGCGCAGCGCGTGGGCCGGTCTGCCGAGCTGGAGATGGGCCTCGATGATGGTGGTGGCGGCGAGTTCGTTGTACGGATCCAGCCGCAGCTTCTCGTAGGCGTACTCCAGCGCCTCGTCCAGCTCCCCCCGCGCCCGGTGGATCTGGATCAGCCGGATCAGGGCCTGCGAACAGAGGCCCTCGTACTGTCTCCGGTACGGCGCGAGCCACTGCTGCTGGGACTCCTCGTCCTCCAGGAACCGGCGGACGGTGTAGGCGGCGACGCGGCTGTAGTAGAAACAGGCGCGGCGCGCGTCGCAGTGGGCGTCGCAGGCACGCGCCTGCTCGAAGAGCCGCTCGACCTCGTTCGCGTCGCTCCACCAGCCCTCGCCTGCCTCGAAGCGGTAGAAGTTGGCGCCGCTGCGGTGGATGAAGGACGACTCCTGCCCCGGGCGCAGATCCGGTTCGAGCATCCGCCGTAAGCAGTGCATGCCGACGTGGAATCCGCTGGCCGCCTTCTCGGGGGTGGTGTCCCGCCACCCGAGGTCGATGAGCTGGTCCATGGAGGCCGGCTTGCCCGGGTTCAGCAGGAACCACTTGAGCAGCAGCAGCGCCTTCTCCCGGCGCTGCCGGCGCTGGCCCAGGACCTCCTCGCCCTTGAAGACCCGGAAGGGCCCGAACAGATAGGCCCGATAGGTGGCACCGTGCTCCCGCTCCCGCGGCCGGAACCGGTCGGTTCCCGGCAGCAGGGCCGCCCCGGTCGTCATACCGTGCACGTTCGCCCTCCCCGTCGTTCTCTAGCGATCGTGTATGGGTATAGGGCCAGTTACCAGGCTTCACGGTGAAGGGTGTTCACGAAGGTTGTCAAGCGTTATGGTGGAACCGGCGGGTGCGGCACACCTGCCCTTCTGCGTGCCTTGACGGTCAACTGGGAGGTGCCGGATGAGCCAGGTCGACCCCGGACGCGTCGGACAGAAGCGTCCGGTGCGAAGTCGCCGGGAGCGTCTCCGGCAGTCCACTCTCGAAGAAATCGTCGAAGTCGGCCGAGCGCTGCTGCGCGAGGGCCGGGAGGTGACGCTGCGCGCGGTGGCGACGGAGATGGGCTTCACCGCGCCCGCGCTCTACCGGTACGTCGGCAATGTGGCCGCGCTCAACGGACTCCTGTCGAACAACATCTTCGCCGAGATCGTCCGCGAGATGGCCGCGACCGCCGAACCCTACGGGGACGACGATCCGGCGGCGCAGATGGTGGCGGCCGCCACCGCCTTCCGCTGCTGGGCGCTGGACCATATCGACGAGTTCCAGTTGGTGTTCCACACCAACTCCCTTTCGGGCGAGCACGTCGCCCGCTCGAAGGCCGGGAAGCCGCTCCATCCGCTCGCACCGCCCCCTCAGGAGGGCGCCGCCGACGGCGTGCAGAAATTCGCCGACTTCTTCGGGCGGATCTTCATCGGGGTGTCGCAGCAGTACCCGTTCCCCGTGCCCTCCCGTGCGGAGCTGGACGACGACTTCGTCGCGGTCCACTCCCCGGGCGGGTCGGGCAAACCCGACCTCGCCAGGCTCCTGGGCGCGGACGGACTGGGGCTGATCTGGCTCTTCGAGCTGGCCTGGGCGCAGCTGTACGGCATCGTGACCCTGGAGGTGTTCGGTCACATCCGTCCCCAACTGGTCAGGTCCGGAGCCCTGTTCACCGCCGTGATGCACGAGATCGGACGCCGCGCCGGGATGGCGGACGACTGGGACCGGCTGGCCGCGATCAGCCAGGAGATCCTCGCCCGGCGGGCGTAGGCCCTGTCCGACGGATCTCGCCGGGACTCGCGTGCCCTGGTGCCGCACCCCGTACGACCGGCGGCCGCGCGCAGTGCGGTACCGCGCGCGGGCCGTCATCGCACCCGTCTCACCCGTTCCCGCAGCGCCAGGAGTTCGGGCCCCGGCGCCACCCCCAGGTCCTCCCGCAGAGTGCGGACGAACTGCTCCAGCTGCACCATCGCCCCCGTCGGGCTGCCCTGCTCCAGATGGATCTCCGCGACGGACGTGGCCGCCTCCTCCGAGTAGGGGTCGCGGTCCAGGATCCTCGTCGCGCAGGTCAGCACCTCGTACAGATGGCCGGCCTCCCGGTGCAGGCGTAACAGCTGGATGAGGGTGTCCTCGTGGCCGCGCTCGTGGGCCGCCCGGAAGGACGCGAAGGCGTCCCGGTAGACCTCCTCCGGGAGGAAGCCCTGTTCGTAGTGGGCGAGGAGTCGCTCGTAGGAGGCTGTCGCCGCCCTCGCATCGCCCGCCCGCCGTGCGGCGCACGCCGACGCCGACAGCAGGGCGACCTCGTCGGTGTCGGTCCACCAGCAGTCGGACGGGTCGAACCAGTAGTGTCCGTGCGGATCCGACCGGATGAACCTGGACGGCCGGCGGCTGGGCAGCTCCGGCTCCAGGATCCGGCGGAGCGAGTGCTGCGTGACATGGAGCCCGTTCGCCCGGTTTCCCGCCCGGCCGGGCCAGAGCACCTCCGACAGCTCGATGTCCCGGAACTTCTGTCCGGGGTTGAGCAGGAACCACTTGAGGAGGGTGCGCGCGCTCGCCCGCCCGCCCCGTGGGTCCCCCAGCGGGGCGCCTCCGCGGCGCACCCGGAAGGGGCCGAACAGCCATGCCTCGTACTCCCGCCGTGCGTCCGTCGCCCGGTCGGCTCCGGCCGGCGGTGTACCACCGTCCCCCGCGGATACGGAAGGTACGGAAGTTGCGGCGGATGCGGCGGATATCGGCGTCGGCCCAGCCTCCTGTGATCGTTCCATCTGTCCCCCCACTGCCCCCTTGAACACACCGTCAGGTGCTCGGGGCATGGTTCCCCTCGCATCACGGGATAAACCACCCGGTGCCATAGTCTTCGTCGCTTATGTACCCCGTCGTGGAAGGGTCCTGTCCGCCCCGTGCGGCCGGCCTGACGACCTGACCGGGGAGGTGTCGGCCCGGGGGTGGGAGGGAAGGCACTCCGATCGGCGTGCGCGGGGTGCGGCGCCGCCCACTTTCGCGTCCCGTAAGCACCCGGTAAGTCGGCGGCACTACCTTCACCGAGCAGCCCCCAGGGGGCTGTTTGGACCCATCCACTACTCACGAGGGAGGGACGCGGACCGTGCTCTCGCATCTGGATGCGGTGACCATCATCGCAGGCGACGTGGAGCGGACCAAGGCCTTCTACACCGACCTCCTTGGCTTCAGCGTCGTCCCCCCGTTCACCTCTCCCGAAGGTGACTTCGTCTGGCTGCGCTCCGAGGAACGCGGCTCCAGCATCATCGTCCAGGACGTGGCGACGAGGGCGGACAAGCCGACCCAGGCGGACATCCCGGTGGCCAGCGGCGGGCTCATGCTCGGGTTCGCCGTCGACGACGCCGAAGCGGCCCACCGGACGGCCCTGGAGGGCGGCTACGAGATCCGGACCCCGGTGGTCGACATGGGCTTCGGCCGCACCTTCGGCGTCAAGGACCCCGAGGGCAACTACCTCCAGTTGTTCGATGTCTATCCGCAGGTCAAGGAGCTCCAGCGCCGGCTCGGCCTGGGCTGACCACAAGGAGCCGTTCCATGTCCATGACCGTAGGGGAACTGTTCGCGGCCCTCTCGACGCGGTTCAACCACGACGCCGCGGTGGGGCTGACCAGGACCCTGCAATGGAGGATCACCGACGCGGACCCGGGCGTCTGGGCCTTCGAGATCGTCGACGGCCGGGGCCGTCTGATCCCGGGTGGCGTCGCCGAACCCGACACCACCTTCACCACCAGCAGTGAGACCTGGATGGCGATCGCCGAGGGACGGCAGGACGCGATGCGCGCCTTCATGACCGGAAAGCTGAAGGTCGAGGGCGACATGATGCTCGCGATGAAGGTCCCCAAGCTCTTCGTGACCGGCGTCTGACACCCCCGGACACCCGCCTTCCTGAGGAGTTGACGAACGTGCAGCATTCCGCCGAGCCCGAAACCGACCCCGAGAAGGTCCGTCTGGAGCAGGTGGCGGCCCTCACGGACCCCGCCACCATCCGCTACCTGGAGAAGATCGGGGTGGGCGAGGGCTGGACGTGCGCCGAGGTCGGGGCGGGCGCCGGGTCGATCGCCCGCTGGCTGTCCAACCGCGTCGGCCACTTCGGCAAGGTCCACGCCATCGACATCGAGCCCACGTACATGGACGGGGTCACGGCCCCCAACCTGGAGGTCCGGCAGCAGGACATCACGACGACACCACTGGAGCAGGGTGCCTACGACCTCGTCCACAGCAAGATCCTGCTGATGCATCTGCCGGACCGGGAACGCGTGCTCGGCGAGTTCGCCAAGGCCCTCAAGCCCGGCGGCCACCTCCTCGTGGAGGAGGCGGACATCCGCAGCATCCAGCGGGTCGACCCGCCCTCGCCGCTGCTCACCCGGGCGGCCACCGCTCTGGAGACCTTCTTCTACTTCGGCGGGGCCGACCCCGGGTACGGGATGAAGCTCCTGCCGGCCTTCCGCCGGACCGGGCTGACCTTCCTCGGCACCGACTGCCAGCTCACCGCGGTGCAGGCGGGCACCCCCGAAATGCAGACGATCGTGCTGAGCCTGGCCAAACTCGCCCCCGTGATCACCAAGGTCGGCCTGATGGGGGCGAAGGAGATCGAGGCCGCCTTCGACCAGCTCCAGCAGCCCTCGGACACGGTCCTCTACACCCCGATCACCGTCTCGGTGTGGGGCCGGCGGGACCCGGAGTGATCCGTCCCCCCGACTCCCCCATCGGCAATGGCAGTCGGCATCGGCAGTCGGCAGTCGGCAGCACGGAGACATCACACGGACTTCACACGGAAAGGACACCGGCATTGCTGTACGCAGTCATCGCGTATGACGGCACCGACCCGGGCACCTTTGAACGGCGGATGAGTGTCCGCCCGGCCCATATGGCCAACGGCGAGAAAATGATGGCCGACGGCTCCTTCCTCTTCGGCGGCGGCATCCTGGACGGCGCCGGGAAGATGACCGGCGGCGTGCTGATCGTGGATTTCGAGACCCGCGACGAGATCGACGAATGGCTCAGAAGCGAGCCCTACATCATCAACAAGGTCTGGGACCGCGTCGAGGTGCACCCCTTCCTCGTACCGCCGCAGTTCCTCGGCCTCTTCCCGAAGTACCAGGAGCAGCCGGTCGCCGGCTGAGAACCCCCCAAGCGGCTCGCACCATTCTTCAGGGAGTTCACGCACCATGCAGACAACATCACGCAGGATCAGGGCGCTGACCCTTCTGGTCACCAGCCTGGGTACCTTCATGGTCCTGCTCGACGGGTCCATCATCTTCGTCGCGCTGTCCGAGATCCAGAAGGACCTCGGCGCGGAGATCTCGCACCTCCAGTGGACCGTCGACGCCTATACGCTGCCGTTCGCGGCGCTGATGCTGATGACGGGCACCCTGGGGGACCGGCTGGGCCGCAAACGGGTGTTCCTCACCGGCCTGGTGCTCTTCATCGCGGGCTCCGCGCTGTGCGGCTTCGCCGACGGTTTCGACGTCCTCATCGTCGGCCGGGTGGTGCAGGGTGTCGGCGCCGCCGCCATCGAGACGGCGAGTCTGGCCCTGCTCGTGTCGACCTTCACCGACCCGCTGGGCCGGGCCAAGGCGATCGGCATCTGGACCGCCGTCTCCGGTGTCGCCCTGGCCCTGGGTCCGCTGGTCGGCGGCGTACTGATCGAGTCCTTCAGCTGGCACGCGATCTTCCTGCTCAATCTGCCGGTGGGGGCGCTGGCGCTGCTCCTCGGCGTCCAGCGGCTGATCGAGTCGAAGGACCGGCACACCCGCGGCTTCGACGTCCCCGGCCAGCTCCTCGCCACCGCCGGGCTGTTCTGCCTGATCATGGGGCTGATCCAGGGCGAGCGCGAAGGGTGGGGTTCACCGCTGATCATCGGGCTCCTGGTCGGTTCCGTGCTGATGTTCGGCGCGTTCGTCGTCGTGGAGCGGCGCAGCCGGGAACCGCTGTTCCCGCTGGAGCTGTTCCGGAACCGAACCTTCACGGCCTCCTGCGCGATCGCCTCGCTCCTCGGGTTCGTCATCGTCGGTGCGATGTTCTTCATGGCCCAGTACTTCCAGGCCGTGCAGAACCACTCCGCGCTGGAGTCCGGTCTGCGACTCCTCCCGCTGACGCTGGGCATCTTCTTCCTCTCGCCGCTCGCCAGCGTGATGGCCGGCCGGACCGGGCCGCGGATCCCGATCATCGTGGGCGCGCTGCTGGTCACGGCCGGTTTCCTGCTGCTGACCACGGTCGAGCCGGGTACGGGTTTCGGCGCGGTGTGGTGGAAGCTCGGCCTGGTCGGCGGGGGCATCGGCTGCATGTTCGCGCCGCTGACGGTGGCGGTGATGGCCTCCACTCCCCCGCACCGGGCGGGCCTAGGCTCCTCGGTGATCAACACCACCCGTATCACGGGCTTCACCGCCGGGGCCGCGGTGCTGGGCACGGTGGTCGTGGCCCGCTTCAAGGACGAGGTCGTCGCCGCCCTCGCCGGTCTGGACGTGCCCGCCGAGGCCGCCCGGCGGATCGCGGAGCGGGTCGGCGGCGCGGGCGCCGGTGCGGGGCAGGAGGCGGGCCGGTCCGGGGACCTGCCGGTCAGCGGTGGTGACTTCACCACGGCGGTGAACGAGTCCTTCGTGGACGCCATCCATGTCGCGTTCCTCGTCTGCGCCGGCTGCACCCTGCTCATCGCCGTGCTCGCCGCCGCCCTGATGACCCGTGGGCGGCTGCCCGACCAGGACGCCACCGGCGGTACGGGGCCCTCATCGCCGCTGGTGGAGACGGAGTGGCTCGCCGAGCGCCTGGGCCGGCCGGGGATCGTCGTCGTCGACTGCACGGTGGCCTTCCGGCCGCTGCCGGAGGGCGGGGTCGAACTCGGGAGCGGCCGGGACGGCTACGGCCAGGGCCATATCCCCGGCGCCGTCTTCGCCGACCTGCTGACCGAGCTGTCCGACCCCACCGCGCCCAAGCCGTTCGGTCTGCTGCCGGCCGGCCGGCTGGCCACCGCGCTGGAGGATCTGGGCATCAGCAACAGCGACACGGTGGTCCTCTACGACCGGGCGCACACGGCGTTCGCCACCCGGCTCTGGTGGCTCCTGCACTCGGTGGGCCACGACAACGCGGCCGTGCTCAACGGCGGCTGGCGGAAGTGGACCGCCGAATCCCGCCCCGTGGCCACCGGGACACCGGCGGCGGTCCGGGGCACCTTCGTCCCCCGGCCCCGCCCCGAGTTGTTCGTCACCCGCGAGCAGGTGCAAACCGCCATCGACGACCCCGGTGTCTGTCTGATCAACGCGCTCTCGCCCGACCAGCACGCCGGACGCATCCCGGTCGCGCACGGTCGCACCGGCCACATCCCCTCCAGTGTCAATGTGCCCGCCGCGGCCCTCATCGACCCGGCGACCGGCAGCTTCCTGCCCGGCGGACAGCTCGCCTCCCGTCTCGCGGAGGCCGGTGCCACGGACGGCGGAAAGGTCATCGCCTATTGCGCGGCGGGAGTCGACGCGACCGTCGACGCCTTCGCCCTGAAGATGCTGGGCGTGCACGATGTCGCCCTTTACGATGACGGCCTCGTGGAATGGAGCGGCGACCCCACGCTGCCCCTGATCGCCACGGTGTAGGAGGGGCACGGAAGTGGCATACGACAAGGAAATGGCCGACCGCGTTCGTGAGGCCCTCGCGGGGGAGGACCAGGTGCGCGAGGTGAAGATGTTCGGGAGCCTCGCCTTCATGGTCAATGGGAAAATGGCCGCGGCCGCGAACCCCAACGGCCGTCTCATGCTGCGCTGCGATCCCGACCGGGCCGAGGAACTGCTCGAACGCGACGGAGCCGAATGGCCGGAAATGCGCGGCAAGAAGATGACCAAGGGGTGGATCATCGTCGCCGACTACGGCACCGAATCGGATGAGTCCTTCGACTTCTGGATGGCCGAAGCACTCGACTACAACAAAAAGGTGAGCGACAGTGGCGACTGACGATGCCATGCGCGTAACCCCGCCCTTCGACGGATTCCCCCCGGAACTCTTCACCTTTCTTGAGGGCCTGGAGAAGGACAATTCCAAGTCCTACTGGGAAGCGCACAAGGAGGCCTGGGAGAACTCCGTCAAGGAGCCGGTCGACCGGCTCATGGCGGATCTGGAGGACGAGTTCGGTCCGCTGCGCACCTTCCGGCCCCACCGCGATGTCAGGTTCTCGAAGGACAAGTCCCCCTACAAGACCTGGGTCGGTGTGACGACCAGCGACCGGGCCGTCGGCGGGATCGGGGCCTTCCTGCGGATCGACGGCGACGGCATCCGGCTGGCGGGCGGGGCCATGGCGTTCGCCCCGGACCAGGTCAAGCGGTTCCGGTCGGCGATCGACGAGGAGCACTCCGGCGCGGCGTTCGAGGCCGTCCGGCGGCGGCTGGCCGACCGGGGGATGCCGGTGGGACCGGGTGTGCAGCCCGTGCTCCGGCGCGTCCCGGCCGGGCTGCCCGCCGACCACCCCCGTGCGGAGCCGCTGCGCTGGAAGGGCGCGGTGGTGATCAAGGAGTACGAGCGGGCCGCGTGGATGCACCGGCCGGGGGCGATCGACACGGTGCGCGAGGTGTGGACCGCCATCGCCCCCCTCAAGGAATGGATCGACGTGTACGTCGGGGAGAGCGCGGCTCCCCCGAGACGGCCGCGGTGACGGTCCGCCGGCCCCGGTGGCCCCTCCAGGAAGCCGCCGGGGCCGGCGCACGCCATGGACGCGGCAGGTGAGCCGGGGGGCCGACGCTCCCCGAAGGCCGTCAGGAGGATGGGCAGATGTGCGGAATCACCGGTTGGGTCTCGTTCGACCGCGACCTCAAGGACGAACGGGACACCCTCGACGCGATGACGGGGACGATGGCGTGCCGGGGCCCGGACTCCTCCGGCACCCTCGTCGAGCGGCACGCGGCACTCGGCCATCGCCGGCTCGCCGTCATCGACCTGCCCGGCGGGAAGCAGCCGATGTCCGCGCGCACACCGAACGGCGAGGTCTCGCTCGTCTACAGCGGCGAGACCTACAACTTCACCGAGCTGCGCGACGAACTGATCCGGCGGGGCGAGAGATTCCAGACCGCGAGTGACACGGAGGTGGTGCTGCGCGGCTATCTGCACTGGGGCGAGGCGCTGGTCGACCGGCTCAACGGCATGTACGCGTTCGCCGTCTGGGACGCGCGGGACCAGAAGCTGGTCATGGTCCGCGACCGGCTGGGGATCAAACCCCTCTACTACTACCGGACACCCGACGGCCTGCTGTTCGGCTCGGAGCCGAAGGCGATCCTGGCCAACCCGCTCGCGAAGCGGGTGGTCGACGCGGACGGGCTGCGCGAGTCGCTCTCGTACTGCTTCACACCGGGGCACGCGATCTGGTCGGGCATGGAGCAGGTCGGGCCCGGCACCGTGGTCACGGTCGACGCGGCCGGCCTGCGGACGCGCACCTACTGGCGGCTGGAGACCCGCCCCCACACCGACGACGTGGACACCACCGTCGAGCGGGTGCGGGAACTCCTCGACGACACCGTGCGCCGGCAGCTGGTCGCGGACGTGCCCCGGTGTGTCCTGCTCTCCGGCGGCCTGGACTCCGGCACGCTCACCGCGCTGGCCGCCGGTCATCTCGGCGGCGAACGGGTACGGACCTTCTCGGTCGACTTCGCGGACCAGGCCGAGAACTTCACCACCGACGACCTGCGCGACACCCTGGACGCGCCCTTCGTCCAGGAGGTCGCACGGCATGTCGGGTCGGACCACGCCGACATCGTGATCGGCCCGAAGACCCTGGCCGACCCGGAGGTCCGCAGGGCCGTCATCACCGCGCGGGACGTGCCGATCGGCATGGGCGACATCGACTTCTCCGCGTACCTGCTCTTCCAGGAGATCCGCAAGCGGTCGACGGTGGCGCTGTCCGGGGAGTCGGCGGACGAGCTGTTCGGCGGGTACAAGCACATGCACATACCCCAGATCCAGCAGGCGCCCGCCTTCCCGTGGATCGTCCTCAACATCGGCGCGTTCGACAAGGACGGGACGGGACTCGACGCGGGACTGTGGTCCGCGCTGGACCTCGACACCTACCGGCGGGAGGAGTACGCGCGGGCCGTCGGCGAGGTCGCACGGCTCGACTCCGGGGACGCGTACGACGCCGAGGACGACTTCGAGTACCGCATGCGGATCATGATCCATCTGCATCTGACGCGGTTCATGCGGTTCCTGCTCGACCGGAAGGACCGGCTGAGCATGGCGGTCGGCCTGGAGGTGCGGGTGCCGTTCTGCGACCACCGGCTGGTCGAGTACGTCTACAACACCCCCTGGTCGCTGAAGACCTACGACGGCCGGGAGAAGAGCCTGCTGCGCGGGGCCATCAAGCACCTGCTGCCGGAGTCGGTCGCCTGGCGGCCGAAGAGCGCCTACCCGTCGACGCAGGACCCGTACTACTTCCAGGAACTCCAGCAGCAGGCGAAGGACCTGCTGACGCGCCGGAGCCACGGGGTGTTCGACCTGGTGGACCGGCGGTGGCTGGAGGGCGCGACCGGTGGGGAGCCGACCGGGATGGACCGGCTGACCCGGCTGGGCCTGGAACGGACCCTCGACCTCGCCACCTGGCTGGATGTCTACCGGCCGACACTCGACCTCCCGTAGGGCCGCTCGCCAGGGACCCCGCCGGGCTCGCGCTCCCTACGGCGCCTCGACCCCCGATACGCGGTACGTGCGCACGTCGGCGTCACGGATCCGGGCCGCCTGCCCGGGCTCCGGGCCCGCGTCCCGGAAGCGTTCGAGATCCTCGTCCGTCGCCCAGCGCTCGTACACGTTGATCCGGTCCGGCCGGACCGGATCGGCGGACAGGGCGAAGTCGAGACACCCGGGAGCGGTACGGGCCTGTTCGACGACGGCCGAGCAGTCGGCGAGGTAGGTGTCACGGTCGGCGGCGTCCACGTACAGCGCCCCGGCGATGATGATCACGGTGTTCCCCTCACGGTCCGGATGCCCGCCGGGGCCGGGTGGCCCCGGTGGGCGTACGCGAAAGGCCCCGGTCTCCCTGAGGAGGCCGGGGCCCTGATCGAGCGCTGAGCAGGCCTTGCACCTGCATCCCCCCACGGGAAGTGGGGTGTCTTTCCTTGGACCACCAACGCCGGTCTCCCGAACCGGTCTTCCCGGCCGCGAGCACATGATCACTATACCCCGGGGATCAGGGACCGCGCACACCCCGGCTCCGGGGCCTGAGCACCTATCACCGTGTGGTCGCACGGCCGCCCTCCCCGGAGCGGCCGGGCCGGGGACGCTCCTCGCAACGATTTGAAGATCTCTCGTATTCGGCGCAACCCTGCACGGGTCCTGAACTGTCTCAGAGGACAGTCAGTCAGGTCGTGGAACATCCTTGCCCTGGCTCATGACCGGCACCGACGACGAGGCCGCCCCGGGGGCGCTGCCTCCTCGTGGCACGCCCCGAGTACGGATGAGGTTGGATCGATGCAAGAGGAAAGCCCGGGCGGGCGTCTGTCGGGAAGCCGGCAGGCCGCGAGATTTCTCGCTGTCAGCGCGCTCTCCGGAGTGGTCCTGGCCGGAGTCGCCCTGCCGGGCGCGGGCCTGCTGGGGGTCGCCGCCAAGGGCGCGGTCAAGAAGTTCGACGAGCTGCCGGCGAATCTGACGACGCCGCCGCTCAGCCAGCGCACCACCATCCTGGACGCCGACGGCAAGAAGATCGCGTCGGTGTTCTCGCGCGACCGTACGGTGGTCCCGCTCAAGGACATCTCGCCGCACATGCAGAAGGCGATCATCGCGATCGAGGACGCGCGCTTCTACGAGCACGGCGCCATCGACCTCAAGGGTGTGCTGCGGGCGCTCAACAAGAACGCCAGGAGCGGCGGCGTCACCGAGGGGGCCTCCACGCTGACGCAGCAGTATGTGAAGAACGTCTTCGTCGAGGAGGCCGGGAACGACGTCGCCAAGGTCGCCGAGGCGAACCGGCAGACCGCCGGCCGCAAGATCCGCGAGCTGAAGTACGCGATCCAGGTCGAGGAGGAGCTGGGCAAGAAGCGGATCCTGGAGAACTACCTCAACATCACCTTCTTCGGGCAGCAGGCGTACGGCGTCGAGGCCGCGGCCAAGCGCTACTTCTCCAAGTCGGCGAAGCACCTGACGCTGGAGGAGGCGGCGACACTCGCCGGACTCGTCCAGTCCCCCAGCTACTACGACCCGACCGTCAGCCCCCAGCGGGCCCAGCAGCGCCGCAACCTCGTCCTGGACAGCATGGCGAAGACCGGCGACATCACCCCCGCCCAGGCCGCGAAGGCGAAGAAGTCCCCGCTCGGGCTCCGGGTCAGCAAGCCGAAGAACGGCTGCATCACCGCCGTCAAGGGCGCGGGCTTCTTCTGCGACTACGTACGGAACGTGTTCCTCACCGACCCCGTCTTCGGCAGAACGCCGCAGGAGCGGGCCAAGCTCTGGAACCGGGGCGGCCTCACGGTGCGGACCACGCTCGACCCGGCGGCCCAGCAGTCCGCCCAGAAGTCGATCAAGGACTACGTCTACCAGACGGACAAGGTCGCCGCCGCCGTCACCCTGGTCCAGCCGGGCACCGGCAAGATCCTCGCCATGGGGCAGTCGCGGCCCTACGGCTTCGGGCGCAACGAGAGCCAGATCAACTACTCGGTCGACAAGAAGATGGGCGGGTCCAACTACGGCTTCCCGGTCGGCTCGACCTTCAAGCCGTTCGTGGCCGCCGCCGCCCTCCAGGAGGGCCGGCCCGCGAGCCAGTCCTACCCGTCCCCGTACTCGATGGCGTACCCGGCCTCCATCCCGACCTGCGACAGCGGCAAGCCCTGGGTGAACACCGAGAACGCCGACCTCACCAACGAGCTGACGTCCGAGAAGGGTCCGTACGTCCTCAAGCAGGCCATGGAGGCGTCGGTCAACACCTACTTCGTGCAGATGGTCGACGACATCGGCCTCTGCCCGGTCGTGGAGATGACCGACAAGCTGGGCCTGAAGGTCGGTGACGGGAGCAAGCTGCGCGCCGCCCCCTCCTCGCTGACGCTCGGCTCCGAGGGCATGTCCCCGCTGACCATGGCCGGCGCGTACGCCACGTTCGCCAACCGGGGCACGTACTGCACCCCCGTCGCCATCGAGTCGGTGCGCGCGGCCGACGGCAAGGCGCTGAAGGTCCCGAAGACCGACTGCGCGCGGGCGATGACCGAGCGGACCGCCGACACGATGAACACCCTGCTGGGCGGCGTCGTCTCCGACCGGGGCACCGGCGCCACCGCCGGGCTCGTCGGCCGGGACAACGCGGGCAAGACGGGAACGACGGACGGGCGGCGCAACGCGTGGTTCGTCGGCTACACCCCCAACCTGTCCGGCGCCGTCTGGGTCGGCAGCCCCACCCAGCAGGTGAAGATGTTCGACATCACTATCGGCGGACAGTACAAGCCCAAGGTCTTCGGCGGTGACGTCCCCGGCTCGGTCTGGCGCGACGCCATGACCGGCGCGCTGGCCGGCAAGGACGCCCCCGACTTCAACGACGTGTACATACCCGACCCGCCCAAGCCCGAGACGTCCGGCGAACCCGGCGGCGACCCCTCGGGCGACCCGTCCGGCGACCCCTCCGGTGACGCGGAGGACGGCACCGGCGAGGAGGGCACCGGCGGCGACGCGGACTGAACCGTCCCCGGTGGCGGGCCCAGGGCCTGCCCGACGGCCACGACGGCCACGACGGCCACGACAATGCGATCGGGGCTCATAGCGAAATGGCTATGCTCCCTGTTCGTGGACCTGGTCAAGCATGTCCGGTACTTCGTGGCCGTTACAGAAGAAGGACACTTCGGGCGCGCGGCCGCCCGGCTCGGGGTGGCCCAGCCCTCGCTGTCCCAGCGCATCCAGCGGCTGGAGCGGGAACTCGGCGTACGCCTCTTCGACCGCACCGGCAGGGGCGTCGAGCTGACCGAGGGCGGCAGACTGCTGCTCTCGCAGGCCCGGCCCCTGATCGAGCAGGCGGACACCCTCCTCGGGGTGGCCGCCCGGGTCCGCAGCGGCGCGGCGGGGGTGCTGCGCGCGGCCGTGCCGCCGGAGCTGGGCAGTGCCGTCGTCGCGGCCCTGGTCGGCGGATTCCGTGACAGGTCCCCCGGGGTACGGCTCGCCCTGCGGGAGCGGGGCGCGCCGGCGCAGCTCGCCGAACTGCGTGCCGAGACGCTCGACGTGGGGGTGGTGCGGCACCCTGTCGACGTGGCGGGCCTCGGCCTCGGTGAGGTGCTGTGCCGGCCGTACGGGGTGGTGCTGCCCCACCCCGCGGGGCCGGACGGCGGCGTCGGCCCGGCCGGCGTGGAGGCGGGCGCCCCGGTGCGGCTGGACGCGCTCGGCGGGCTCGACCTGGTGCTGTTCCCGCAGCCGTCGGCGCCCGCCCTGCACGCCGAGATCCTGGCGCTCTGCCGCAGGCACGGCTTCGAGCCCGGCACCGTGATCGCCGGGCAGGACCCCGAGTTCGTCGACGGCATGGTCCTCTCCGGGACGGCCGTGGCCTTCGCGACCCGCGACCGGAGGCTTCCGCCGGGCACGGCCTGGCACCCCCTGACGGGCGAACCCCTGCTGGAGCAGGTGTCCGCGGCCTGGCTGCGCGGCCGGCAGGACGACCCGGTGGTGCGGCTGTTCGCCGAGGTGGCGCAGGATGTGCTCACCGAACGAGGAGGAATGGTCCCGGTGATGGAGACCGTCATGGCCCGGCGGACCGCGCTGCCCGGCCCCGCCTACGGGTACACGGTATGAGAGCGCCCGGTGAGGCGTCCCGCCCGGGTCCCGGCGTCCGGTCCCGTATCCGGTCCGTGTTCACCGACGCGGGGGTCACCGGCTGGATGCACGCGCTGGACCTCGGGACGGGCGCCGAGATCGCCGTCGCCGCGGACACCCCGGTCAGCACCGCCAGCGTCCACAAGCTCTGCCTCGCGGTCACCGTGCAGCGGCTCGCCGACGAGGGCCGCATCGACCTGGACGAACTGATGGACTCGGCCCCCGGTGACCGCACCCCGGGCCCCACCGGCCTGTCGATGCTGCGCGGACCGGTGCGGATGTCCGTCCGCGACCTGCTCGCGATGGCCCTCACCGTGAGCGACAACGCGGCGGCCGACCTGCTCATCGACCGCGTCGGCCTCACCGAGATCAACGACGCCATGCGCGCCCTCGGCCTGCGCCGCACCGTCGCGGTGCAGACCATGCGCGACCTCATCGCCTCCATCGACGAGGACTCCGGCGGCGATGCGGCCCGGCTGGCGTCCGACCCCGCGGTCCTGGCCCGGCTGCGGGTCCTGGACCCGGCCCGCGCCAACCGCAGCACCCCCCGGGAGATGACCCAGCTGCTCGCGGCGCTCTGGCGGGACGAGGCGTGCTCGCCGGACCGCTCCCGCGAACTGCGCGCCGTCCTGGGCCTCCAGGTGTGGCCGCACCGGCTCACCTCCGGATTTCCGTACGACGACGTCCGCGTCTACGGCAAGACCGGCACGCTGCCGACCGTGCGCAACGAGGCCGGGCTGATCGAGTACCCCGACGGCGGCCGCTACGCGGTGGCCGTCTTCACCCGCGCCGCCCGCACCGCCGCCCGCCAGCCCGCCGCCGACGCGGCGATCGGCACGGCGGCCCGGCTCGCGGTCCGCGCCCTGCGCGCGCCCTGACCGCGGGCGGACACCGGGCGGACGTCCGCCCGGAGTGCGCCGGGCCGTCCACGGTGCCGCCGGGCCGAAAGGAGATCGGTGGCCCAGGCAACCTCCGGCGTCCGTCCGCCCTCTCCCTCCTCAGCAGACGCTCGGGCGAACGGCCGTTCCGGGACGGACGGTCCGCCGCCCCACCCCGAGACGAGGACCCATGACCGTACAGAGGAACGTACGCAGGAACGTGACCACGGGCGCGGCCGGCGCGCTGGCCGCCACCGCCGCCGTGATGACGCTGCTCGCCGGGCAGGCGCACGCGGCACCGGTCCTGCCCGCGGGCGGCTGGAACGGGGACCCCGACACCGGTCTCGCCGCCACCGCCGCCTTCGGGCACATCGGCAGCAACTGCGCCCCGGACAAGGGCAGCATCACCGCGCCGAGCAGCGGCACCCGCGGCAAGATCTGGCGCTACCACAAGCCGGTGGGCTCCGACCGCTGCGAGAGCAAGGGCATCAAGGTCACGGACGATGTCACCGGCGCGCCCGTGATGCACGACTTCACCCCCAGGGCCGGCGAGGCGAACAAGTACTACCTGGGCTGGGAGAGCCGGCTCTCCAGCACGGTCGACAACCACGCGATCTTCCAGTGGAAGTCCTACCCCGAGGGCCTCCAGAACTGGCCCGTCGTGCTGAAGGTCGTGAACAACAAGCTCACCCTGATCCACCGCACCACGGCCACGCCCGTCCCGGTGACCCTCTGGCAGAAGGACATCCTGCCCAACGACTGGAACCACATCGTCCTGGGGCTGAAGCTCTCCGGCGACGCGGCCGTCGGCACCATCGAGCTGTGGATCAACGGGACGAAGCAGACGCTCAGCAATGGGGCGAAGGAGTACCCGGCCCGGACCTGGGACACCGGGAACCAGCCGAAGTGGGGCCTGTACGGCGCGGCCTTGGACGAGGTGAACCACGACATCGACAAGGTGCGGGTCAGCACCGACTACAACGACGTGAAGCAGCCGTAACCTTTCCGCGGCGGCCCCGGGACGCCGGGGCCGCCGCGGTGCCGGGGCGCGGCGGACCCGGTGACCCGGTGGGATCAGCGATGGTCACGGCTGCCATCACGACTGTGTATTGGACCCGCGCGGGCCGGTGGCCGGAGGCTGGGGGGCAGGCCGCCTGCCGACGGCCGGATTCCCGATGTGGAGGAGGTGTCGTCATGGGCGGACTCCAGGACCGCTGGGGTTACCAGGCGGAGGAAGTCGTCCTCTCGGCCCACGAGCAGCGCGTCATCGCGGAGCTGGTGCCGGAGGAGCCGCCGGAGGCTGTCGGACTGCCCGAAGAGAACTGACCGGCAGCCGGACGGCTGCACATCCGGAGTGCGGGCGGCGGGTCGCCGTCCGGTCGGCCGGCGCCCGCACTCCCCGGCAGACGGGTTTCCCATGGCAACGATCCCTCTGGCGACCGACGAGTCCGGAGAGCGCCGACTCACCCCGGCCGAGGCATTCGCCCATGCGGTGGCCGCGGTGGCGGAACTGGGGGTGGAGGCCGATCTCGCCCCCGTCCTCGACGGGAGCCCCGGCACCTGGCGGTGCGTCCTGCGCCGTGACGGCGAGGACATCCGTACCGGACTCGGCCTGGGCAAGGGAAGTCGCGACGAGGCCAGGACCGGAGCGTTGTTCGAGTCCCTGGAGCACTTCCTCAGCGGGCTGCACGGGCTGCGCAGCGAGGAGATCCGGCCCGTCCCCGCGCACCGGCTCGCCGCCGGACCGCTCGCGGCCGACCTGCCGGTCTCCCTGCTCGGGGAGGCACCGGACGGACCGGTGGGCTGTCTGCCCTACCGGTCGCTGACCGGCGGGCCCGACCTGTCCGTACCGGTGTTCCTGTCGATGCCCGACTATCTGGGCGAGGCGGGCCGGGCCCTGCGCCGCCGCTCCGGCGACACCTACGACTACCGGACCGTCTGCCGCTACTCGGTGAACAACGGATGGGCCGCGGGCACCGAACCCGTCGAGGCCACGGTGCACGCGATCAACGAACTGATCGAGCGGGACGCGCTCTCCCTGCTGCTGGCCGGACAGTTCCTCCGGCCCTGGCCCGAGCGCCTCGCCCTGGTCGACCCCGGTTCGCTGCCCGTCCCGCTGGCCGGGCTCCTCGCCTTCGCCACGACGGCCACGGGCGGGCCGGTGCATCTGATCGACATGACGACCGACCTCGATGTGCCCGCCTACATGGCCTATCTGCCCGCGCCCGTGGGCCGGCCGGCGCGGGTGTGCGGATGGGGTGCCTCGCTCTCCCGCCGGTACGCGATCACCCGCGCGCTGACCGAACTCGTCCAGCTCCACTGCACCATCCCGCTGCGGGAGCAGTTCGCCCATCTGCTGCCCGCGCGCCGTGACGACACCGGGCCCTGTGCGCAGCTGCACGCCTGCTACCTCTCGGACTTCACGGCCGGTCTGCCGGGCGCCGAGGTGCGCCGTTTCGAGGACACCGAGGCTCCCGCGACCCCGGCGGGGCATCTCGAACGGCTGGTGTCCGTGCTGCGGGAGAGCGGTCTCGGTGTGCTCCGGCGGGAGCACTACGTCACGGAGCACCTCGCCGTCGTCAATGTGCTGGTGCCGGGCCTCGAACGCTTCATGCTGGTGACGGACGGGCATCTCGTGGTGCCCGGCGACCGCGGGATGGCGGTCATACGAGGCGGCACGCACCACGACGCGCGGGACGGGAGGACGACCGGGTCCGGGCGGCCGCGCCCCTCCTCCCGCAACACCGTTCGACAGCACCGGAGTTGATAGCCTCCCACCATGGAACTCCGCACACTTGAGTACTTCGTCGCGGTTGCGGAGGAGGGGTCGTTCACCAAGGCGGCCGCTCGCTGCCATGTCGTCCAGCCCGCGATCAGCCAGCAGATCCAGACCCTGGAGAGGGAGCTGGGCGAGCCGCTGTTCCAGCGGCTGCCCCGGCAGGTGGTCCTCACCTCCGGGGGTGCCGCCCTGCTGCCGCACGCCCGGGCGGCCCTGGCGGCGGCAGCGGCCGCGGCCCTGGTGTTCGCCGACCGTTCCGGGCTGCTCAGCGGCTCGCTCACGCTGGGGACCGTCGGCGGCCTGGAAGGCACCCGCGTCCCCCGGCTGCTGGGGGAGTACCACCGCCGGTATCCCGGCGTCTCGGTGAGCCTCTCCGGGTCGTCGAGCCCGAAACTGCTGGCGAGGGTCCGCGACGGAGGGCTCGACGCCGCCGTGATCGCGCCACCGCCGGGAGGGCTGCCCGCCGCCGTCGGCTCCCGGACCCTCCTGGAGGACCGGATCGTCGCCGTCCTCCCCGCCGGGAGCAGGGCGGCGGACCGTCCGATGACCCTGGACGAGGCGGCCCTGCGCCCCGTCATCAGCTACAGCCCCGACAGCGGCATCCACGCGTTCATCCGCGACGCCTTCGCCGCGAAGTCGCTGGAGCTGGACATCGCCTACGCGACGAACGACGTCGCCCTCCAGATCGCACTGGTCGCGGAGCGGGTCGGCATCGCGCTGACCTCCGACGCGAGCCCTGTCCTCGCCGCCGACCCGCGATTCGTCGTCGTGCCGCTGGAACCCGCCATCCGGTTGAGGAAGGTGTTCGCCTGGCGGCTGGGGACCCAGCCGAGTGCGCCCCTGCGGGCCTTTCTCGACCTGTGGACGGAGCTGACCGACGGGCCCGCGCGGGGCGGGGCCACCCCGTAGTCCACCACCGTCCGGCGCGGCCACCGATG
Organism: Streptomyces yaizuensis; assembly: GCF_034961445.1. NCBI lineage: Bacteria > Bacillati > Actinomycetota > Actinomycetes > Kitasatosporales > Streptomycetaceae > Streptomyces > Streptomyces yaizuensis. Next base: position 520,442 of record NZ_BSBI01000001.1, on the reverse strand, counting down.
ACCGGTCGTCATGTGCACAGGCGTGCCCCCGGTCCGTCGCGCATGCGGTGACAACGACGGCAACGGTGCGATCACCGCTGCTGACTGCTGCCATCACCCCTGTGTATTGGACGTCCGCGGACCGGTGGCCGGAAGCTGAGGGCACCACGCTCCCCGTCGCGTCCGACGAGTCCGGGGCGGACCTCGCGACCTCGGCGGAAGGCAGGGACACACCGATGAGAGTGACCGTCGTGGGCGGGGGCATAGCCGGGTTGACCTGCGCCCTGAGTCTGCACGCCGCCGGCTTCGAGCCCCGGGTGTACGAAGCGGCGCGGACGGTCGAGGCCGTCGGGGTGGGCATCAATCTGCTGCCGCACGCCGTCCGGGAACTGGCCGAACTCGGACTCGCCCGCCGGCTGGCCGCCATCGCCCTGCCCCCGCGCCGGCTGAGCTACCGCGACCGCGCGGGCGAGGAGGTGTGGGCGGAGCCGCTGGGGCTCGCGGCCGGCTACCACTGGCCGCAGTACTCCGTGCACCGGGGGCAGTTGCAGATGCTGCTGCTGGCGGCGGTCCGGGAACGCCTCGGGCCGGACGCGGTCCGTACCGGACTGCGGTTCCGGAGCTTCGAGCAGACCGGGCGCGGCGTCCGGGCCCGGTTCCTGAACCGGGCGAGCGGAGTGACCACGGTCGAGGACGCCGACATCCTGGTCGGCGCCGACGGCATCGACTCCGCCGTCCGGGCCCGGCTCCACCCCGGCGAGGCTCCCGTGAACGGGAACGGCGTCCATATGTGGCGCGGGGTCGCCCGCGTCCCGCACCTCCTCGACGGCCGGACGATCGTGGTGGCCGGAGGCACCCCCGGCGCGAAGTTCGTCGCCTACCCGATCGGGGACCCGGCGGCCGAGGGCGGCGACGCCCTGATGAACTGGGTGCTGGAGGTGCGGCACGGGCCGTCCGTCCCGCCCGGGGCCGGCCTCGGCCGGCGGATCACGACGGCCGAGGCCCGCGCCGGCCTCGCGTCCTGGAATCTGCCGTGGATCGACCTCGCGGCGCTGGCCGAACGCTCCTCGGTGATCCTCGAATACCCGATGGCCGACCGCGACCCGCTGCCGCGCTGGAGCTTCGGACGGGTCACCCTGCTCGGTGACGCGGCCCACCCGATGTTCCCCATGGGCATGAACGGCGGATCGCAGTCCGTCGTCGACACCCGCGCACTGGCCTGGTGCCTGGCCCGGGAGAGCGACCCGGTGGCCGCGCTCCGCCGCTACGACGCGATACGCCGGCCGGCCGTCAACGCGGTGGTGCTGGCCAACCGGGACCAGGGACCGGAGGAGATCATCGCGCGAGCCGCAGAGCACGGCGGACCCCTGCCGCCCGGCCGGGCCGAGGGGATCGCGACCCGCTACCGGGAGCTGGCCGGCGCCACCGCGGCCCAGGTCAACACCCACACGTCGTGGACGGTCCCGTGGAGCGGGCTGCGACACCCGGGAACCGTCGCATGAGCAACGGCTGACGCTGCGTGATCCGGTCCGCACCCCGGTCGTGGGTGCGGCCGAGAGGACGCGAGACAAGGAGATCCCTCATGACGGGCGCATTCTCCCCGGAGCACGCCCTGCCCCACCCCTATGTCTTCGCCGACTCGGGGAGGAGGGAGCGTGATCGTCTCCAGTTGCTGGCGCGGTTGACAGACCCTGCGCACCAGCGGGCGCTGAGGGCGGGCGGCCTGCGCGCGGGGCTGCGCTGTCTGGAACTCGGATCCGGCACGGGCACGATCGCCGCTTGGATGGCCGACCAGGTGGGCCCCCGTGGTCATGTCCTGGCCACCGACATCAATCTGTCGTTCCTCAGCGACCTGCGGCGCCCGAACCTGTCCGTACGCGAACTCGACGTGCTCACGGACGAACTCCCCCGGGGCGCCTTCGACCTGGTCACCTGCCGTGCGCTCCTGCACCACCTGCCCCGGCCGGAGTCCGTGGTGGAGCGGCTGGCAAAAGCCCTGCGGCCGAACGGCGTACTGGTCCTGATGGAACCCGACGCCGGCGCCGCCGTGTTCGGCGGGCCGGAGCACCAGCGTTTCTGGTCGGCCTGGTGCCGCTGGGGACAGGGCGCGGGCATCGACTTCCGCCTCGGGCACAAGCTGCCCCGCATCGTCCGGCGAGCAGGGCTCGACCTCGGTGACGTGACCATGGAGGTGCCCTTCTACAGCGGCGGCTCCCCCTGGGGCGAGCTGTACCGCTCCACCGTCCGGGCGGCCGGGCCGGGCCTGTCCTCCTGGATCGGCCCCGACCCGGTCGCCGAGTTCGAGAGCCTCACCGCGCCGGACAGCCATCCGATGTGCTCGTTCGGCTGGGTGACCGTCTGCGGCCGGGCCGCCTCCGGCACGAAGGCGGTGCGAGCGCGGTGAGAACCCCCAAGGTGACGATCGTCGGCGCGGCGGGCGGGGTGGGGGCGTCCCTCACGCATCTCCTCCTCCAGGCCCGCGAACCGTACGAACTCGCGCTCATCGGCAGGAGCCCGCAGTCCATCGCCTGTCTGCTGATGGACGCTCAATCACTCGCGCCGCTGGGCCGGGCACCGGTCGTCAGAGCCGGGGAGATCGCGGATTTCCATGACTCGGACGTCGTTGTCGTCAGCGCGTCGGTTCCGTTGACGGGCTGGGCGCCACGGGTGGATTCGCTGGCGGGAAACGCGGAGATCGTGCATCCCTACTTCCGGGAGATCGCCAAGATCTCCGCGGACTGGCGGGGGCACGTCATCGTCGTGACGAACCCGATCGATGTGTTCAGCAGCTGGCTGCGGCGGCACGCGCGGATCGGGCGCGCCAGGATCCTGGGCTATTCGTGGAACGACAGCCTGCGTCTGCGCGTGGCGGTCGCCCGGGCCCTCGGCGAGGACGCGGCGGACATCACGGCCTGGGTCATCGGTGAGCACGGGGACGCCTTCGTCCCGCTCTTCGACCGGATCCTGGTCGGCGGCAGGCGCGTGGGGCTGTCCAGGCGTCAGCGCGCCCACATCCGCGCCGACCTGCGCGGCTTCTACGCCCGGTGGAGCCGGCTCGGAGTGTCGCGCACCACGGTGTGGACCACGGCCGGCGGTGTCGCCCGGATGATTCACGACCTCACACGGGGACGGCCGGTGGACTGGACGGCTTCCGTGGCCCTGAACGGTGAGTACGGTGTGCGCGACGTCAATGTCGGGGTCCCCGTCGCCCTGGACGCCCGGGGAGTCCTGGGCGTGGTCGAGTGGGACCTGGAGGAGCCGGACCGTGTCGTCCTGGGGCACGCGGCTTCCCTGGTACGAGAGCGCGTGGAGAGTCTGGGCAGGCTGTGAACGGTGCCGCCGGGCATCCGCTCCCGCGGTGCCCGCCTCCCGGGCCTGAGGCCCGGGGCCCGTCCGCCGGCCCGCGAGGCCGGGGTCCGGGGCCGGGCCGGGCCGTCTGCCAGGATGTGCCGCATGGATGTGTCCGGTCACCACGGCGACAGCGGCGGCCCGGCCCCGGACGGGCGGCCCGGTGACGAGCAGGCGGTGTTCTCGGCGCTGCTGGAGGACAGCGCGGAGGAGCTGTACGAGCACGCCCCCTGCGGCTATCTCTCCACCCGGCTGGACGGCACCATCGCGAAGATCAACACGACGCTGCTGGACTGGCTCGGCCACGACCGCCGCGATCTGGTGGGCCGCCGGACCTTCGGTGACCTCCTCACCGCCGGCGGCCGCCACCACCACGAGACCCGTGTCGCGCCGCTGCTGCGCCGTCGGGGCGAGGCCGGGGGCATCGCCCTGGAGCTGAGAGCGGCCGACGGCACCCCGCTGCCGGTCGTGGTGACCTCCACCGTCCGCACGGACGCCGACGGACGGCCGGTGCTGATCCGCACCACCGTCCTCGACGCCCGCGAGAGCCGCGCCTACGAGAACGAACTGCTCCGTGCCCGCCGGGCGTCGGACCGGGAACGCGAACGCCTCAAACGCCTGAACACCACGCTCCAGAAGACGCTGCTGCCACCCGCCCTGGCCAATGTGCCCGGCCTGGACGTCACCGCGCACTACCACATCGCCTCCACCGACGAGGTCGGCGGCGACTTCTACGACCTGTTCCCCCTCGCCGCCGGGACCTGGGGGTTCTTCCTGGGCGACGTGTGCGGCAAGGGCGCGGCCGCCGCGGCCGTCACCTCCCTGGCCCGCTACACCCTGCGGGCCGCCGCCGTCTACGACCCGGCCCCTGCGGCCGTCCTCGCCAACCTCAACACCGTGCTGAACCACGAGTACAACGGCGACGACCCGCGGTTCTGCACCGTCGTCTTCGGCCTGCTCACCCCCGACGGCGACGCGGGCGGCTTCCGTGTCACCCTGGCCAGCGGCGGCCACCCGCCGGCCCTGCTGCTGCGCGCCGACGGCCGTGCCGACCCTCTGCCCACCCCCGGCGGCCAGCTCATCGGGGTCCTGCCCGACCCCCATATCGCCACCACCAGCGTCCGCCTCGACCCCGGCGACACCCTCCTCCTGCACACCGACGGCCTCACCGAGGCCCGCACCGCGGGCGCCGGCACCGGGGAGCGCTACGGGGACCGGGCCTTCCTGGAGTTCGCGCGGGCGCTGGCGCCCACCACCGCGGTCGACGCCGTGTCCGCGATCCGTGACCTGCTCGACACGTTCGGCACCGGAGTGGACGACGACACCGCCGTCCTCGCCCTCAACGTGCCCCGACCCACCCGTGAAGAGCCGACGTGACCCACGCGCTGACCGTTCGCACCCGTGCCACCCCCGCCGGACCGGTGCTCGAACTGACGGGGGATCTGGACCATCGCACCGCACCACGGGTTCGCGCCCTGCTGCCGGGTCTCGCGCTCGCCCCGGGGCAGCAGCTCGTCATCGACCTCGCCCGGCTCGCCTTCTGCGACTCCAGCGGCATCAGCGTCCTGATCGCCGCCCGCAACCACGCCCTGACGGCCGGCGCGGCCGTCGTCCTGGCCGCGGTGCCCGACCGGGTCAGCCGGTTCTTCCGCATCGTCGGTCTCGAACAGGTCTTCCCCACCTGCGCCACCGCGCGGGCGGCGGAGGAGGCCTGGACACCGCCCGCCCGCTGAGCGCACCCGCCGGCCCGATCACGGACCCGACCGGCACCGTGACAGTGATCGCCGATCTGGTCACGGTCGGCAGCCCGGGCACCATCCTGCGGGTCGCCTTCCTCGGGGGCCAGGTCGTTTCTTACGGATCAGGCTGGGTCAGGGAGCGGGGTCTGGCGCATGGGGTCTCCCCAGGCCCGCCGGCGGACGAGGGATGGGGTCTCGGCGGGGCCCGAGGAGGGCCCGCCCGGCGGGCCGGAGCGCGTCTGGCGCGTGCCTGCCGTACTGCCGGTGCGGAACGGCGGGGAGGGCCCCGTATGAGCGGCCACCGGCGGCCGGCGCCCCGCCGCGGGCCCTGCGTGGGTGCCGGCGGGCGCATCATGGGAAACGGGTGGGTCTGTCTCGGTGAGTGAGCGGGAGTCCTGTCATGGCGCGTGGTCGTTTGCAGGTGTACCTCGGGGCGGCGCCGGGGGTGGGGAAGACCTACGCGATGCTGGCCGAGGGACAGCGGCTGCGTGCCCAGGGGGCCGATGTGGTGGTCGGTCTGGTGGAACCGCACGGCCGGCGGCTGACGGCGGAGATGGCCGAAGGGCTGGAGACACTGCCGCGCCGCAGGGTGGTGCACCGGGGAGCGGTCTTCACCGACCTGGATGTGGCGGCGCTGCTCGCGCGTGCTCCCGGTATCGCGCTGGTGGACGAGCTGGCTCACACCAATGTCCCGCTGTCGCGGAACGCGAAGCGGTGGCAGGACGTGGAGGAGGTGCTCGCCGCCGGCATCGATGTGATCACCACGCTCAATGTGCAGCACCTGGAGTCCCTCAACGACGTGGTCGAGCAGATCACCGGCGTACGGCAGCGGGAGACCCTGCCCGACGAGGTGGCCCGCAACGCCGACCGGATCGAGCTGGTGGACCTCCCGCCCGAGGTGCTGCGGCGCCGGATGACCCACGGTGAGATCTATCCGCCGGACCGTGTCGCAGCGTCGCTGACCCACTACTTCCGGGTCGGGAACCTGACCGCGCTGCGGGAGCTGGCGCTGCTGTGGCTCGCCGACCGGGTGGAGGAAGGACTTCAGCGCTACCGGGCCGAGCACGGCATCTCCGCTCCCTGGGAGACCCGGGAGCGGATCCTGGTCGGTCTCACCGGAGGCCAGGAGGGCGCGACGCTGATCCGCCGCGCCGCCCGGATCAGCGCCCGGACACCCGGGAGCGAGCTGCTGGCGCTCCATGTGGTCTCCGGGGAGGGGCTCGCCGAGGGCAGCCCTCCGGCCCTGGGGGAGCAGCGTGTGCTCCTCGAATCGCTGGGCGGCACGTTCCACCAGATGACCGCGGACGGTGTCGCCGAAGCCCTGCTGGGCTTCGCGCGGGCGGAGAACGTCACGCAGATCGTGCTGGGGGCGAGCCGTCGTGGCCGGCTGTCCTCCCTGCTGCGGGCGGGGGTGGGCCGGCGGACGATCCGGGGGTCCGGTGCGATCGATGTCCATATCGTCACCCATGAGGAGGCGGCGGGGCCGGTGGCGCTGCTGAGGATGGAGCACCCGGTCCGGGGCATCGGGCGGCGGCGGCTCGGGGCCGCGCTGGTCACCGCCGCCGTGCTGCTCCCCGTCCTGACCCTCGCCCTGACAGCGGCGCGCGGCGGCGTCGGTCTGGCCGGAGCCCTGTTGCTGTATCTGCTGGCCGTCGTGGTGGTCGCGCTCGTCGGCGGGCTCTGGCCCGCGCTGGCCGCCGCTGCCGCCGCCGGGCTGCTGGCCGACTACTATCTCGTCTCCCCCCGGCATTCCCTGGACATCGCCCGGGGGGAGGAGATCCTCGCGCTCGCCGTGTTCGTCGCGGTCGCCGCCCTGGTCGGCACGGCGACCGGAACGGCCGCACGGCGTTCGTACCGGGCGGGGCGGGCGCTGTCCGAGGCGCGGGTCCTGAGCCGTCTGGCGACGGACATGATGCACGGTCAGGATCTGCCGGTGCTGATCGAGCGGATCCGCGAGAACTTCGCTCTGACGGCGGTCAGTCTGCTCGTACGGGACACGGCACCCGCCGGGGAGGCGCGCTGGTTCGTCGCCGCCGGAGCGGGGGAACGACCGCCGGAGCGCCCGGACGAAGCCGAGGTGGAAGCCGTGCTCGACGACGGTCTCACCCTGGCGGCGCGCGGTCGCGGGCTGAACGCCGACGACTACGAACTCTTCGCGGCCTGTGGCGCGCAGATCGGTATGGCCTGGACACGGGGTCGTCTCGCGCGGCGGGCGGCCGAGACGGACACCCGTGCCGCCGCCGAGCGGACCCGGGCGTCGCTCCTGCTGAGAGCGGGTCGTGAGCTGCGGGCCGTGCTGCACGGCGCCGACGACGCACTCGCCCGGCTGCGCCATGAGGGGAGTTCCCCGGACCAGGAGAGGAACCGTCTCCTGGCCTCCGCGCGATCGTCCGTCCGCCGTGCCGGACGGCTGGTCGGCGCGCTCGACACGCTCAGCAGACTCCAGGGCGGCGCGCTCGGCCTCGCCCTGCGCCCGGTGGAGCTGAGCGAGGTGCTGACGGCGGTCCTGGACGAGCTGGGCCCCGGCGGTCACACCCTCCGTCTCCTGGTGCCGGACGACCCGCCGGACGTGATCGCGGATGCCGCCCACCTCACGAGGGCGCTCACCGCTCTGGCCGCCGACGCGCTGCGCCACAGCCCCGCGGACGAGCCGCCCGCGCTCGCCGTGAAGATCCTGCCCGGCAGGCTGGCCATCCGGGTGAGCGACGGAGCGGGGTCCCCCGGGGCCCCCGGGGCGTCCGACGGTGCCGGAGCGCGCACCGAGGGGATCGCCCAGCAGCTGGCCAGGGAACTCGTCGAGGCCATGGGCGGCACGCTCACCCCGGCCGGTGCCCCGGGGGAAGCCTTCTCCGTGCGGATTCTCCTCCCCACGGTCGCGGGCAAGCCCGAGTCCTGAGGCGGGCCGGGAGCCATCCGCCCGGCTCGGGATACGTCCGTTCAGCGGGATTCGGTCGCTCGTCCGTGTCGGTGATCGTGCCGGTCCGTGCGACCGGGCACGATCACCCGGAGCCGGTGCCGCGCGAACGGCTCCGCGTATCGCCTTGTCACACGAACCGAGCGGAGGGGACGCCGTGGCCGATGTGGTGTTCGTCGTCCTGACCTTCGTGGTGCTCGGGCTGCTGTTCCTGGTGGTGCGGGGAGTCGAACGGCTGTGAGCGCGGAGAACGCCGTCGGTCTCGTGGTCGCCGTGTGCCTGGTGGTCTATCTGCTGTTCTGTCTGCTGTTCCCGGACCGGTTCTGATGAACCGACCGGTTCTGATGAACGAGACGCCGGCGGGCTGGTTGCAGATCCTGGCCCTGGTGGTCGCGCTCGCGCTCTCCTACCGGCCGCTGGGCGACCACCTGGCTCGCTGCCTGAGCAGCAACCGGCATCTGCGCGCCGAGCGGCTGGTCTACCGGGCGGGCGGAGTGGGCCCGGACACCGATCAGACCTGGCCGGTGTATGTGCGCAGTGTGCTGGCGTTCTCGCTGGTGTCGGTGGTGTTCCTGTACGCGTTCCTGCGGTTGCAGAACCATCTGCCGCTGTCACTGGGCAGGGGCCCGGTGACGCCGGACCAGTCCTTCAACACCGCCGTGTCCTTCGTGACCAACACGAACTGGCAGTCGTACGCGGGCGAGCGGACGATGGGCCATCTGGTGCAGATGGCGGGTCTGGCGGTGCAGAATTTCGTCTCCGCCGCCATCGGCATCGCGGTGGTCGCCGCCCTCATCAGGGGTTTCACCCGGGAGCGGACCGACCGGGTCGGGAACTTCTGGGTGGATCTGACCCGGATCGTCGTACGGGTGCTGCTGCCGGTCTCGTTCGTCTTCGCCCTTGTCCTCGCGGCGGGCGGCGTGATCCAGAACCTCCACGGGGACCAGTCCGTCACGACCATCGCGGGCCAGGTCCAGTCCCTCACGGGCGGTCCCGTCGCCTCGCAGGAGGCCATCAAGGAACTCGGGACCAACGGCGGCGGCTTCTACAACGCCAACTCCGCCCACCCGTTCGAGAACCCCACCGGACTCACCAATCTGGTCGAGATCTATCTGATGCTGGTGATCGCGGTCTGTCTCCCCCGCACCTTCGGCACGATGACCGGCGACCGCCGCCAGGGATACGCGATCCTCGCCGTGATGGCCCTGCTCTGGGCGGCGTCGGTCGCCGTGGTCACCGCCAACGAACTGAACAGCGTCAGCAGCACCGCCGGGCACGCGGCCGGCGGGATGATGGAGGGGAAGGAGCAGCGGCTCGGTATCCGGGCCTCGACGCTGTTCGCCGTCGCCACCACCCTGACCTCGTGCGGTGCCGCCAACTCCGCCCACGATTCGTACACTCCGGGCGGCGGCGGGCTGCTGATCTTCAATATGATGCTCGGCGAGATCGCGCCCGGCGGCACCGGATCGGGCCTGTACGGGATGCTGGTCCTGGCGGTCGTGACCGTGTTCGTCGCCGGGCTGATGGTCGGGCGCACGCCGGAGTACCTGGGCAAGAAGCTGGGCGGCCGGGAGATGAAGTTCGCGTCTCTCTATATCCTCACCACTCCCGCTGTCGCCCTGACCGGTGCGGGGATCGCGATGGCGCTGCCCGGGGAGCGGGCGTCGATGGCGAATCCCGGACCGCACGGCTTCTCCGAGGTGCTGTACGCGTTCGTCTCGGCGGCGAACAACAACGGCTCCGCGTTCGCCGGGCTCTCGGCCGACACCGTCTGGTACAACACCGCGCTGGGGCTGGTCATGCTGATCGGCCGGCTGCTGCCCATGGTGTTCGTCCTGGCGCTCGCCGGGTCGCTCGCCGCCCAGCGCACGGTGCCGGTGACCGCGGGCACCCTGCCCACCCACCGGCCGCAGTTCGTGGGGCTGCTGACCGCGGTGATCCTCGTCGTCGTCGGCCTCACCTACTTCCCCGCGCTCGCGCTGGGGCCGCTCGCGGAAGGGCTGCGCTGATGTCCCTCACCACGGCCGCCTCACCCGTGCCGCCACCGGACTCGCCCCACCGGGTCGCCGGCGGTCTCCTCGACCCCCGGCAGCTGCTGCGCTCCCTCCCGGACGCCGTACGCAAACTCGACCCACGTGTCATGGTTCACCACCCGGTGATGTTCGTGGTCGAGGTCGGCGCGGTCCTGACCACGCTCTCGGCCGTCGCCCGCCCCGGTGTCTTCGCCTGGGTGATCACGGCCTGGCTCTGGCTGACCGTGGTCTTCGCCAACCTGGCCGAGGCGGTCGCGGAGGGCCGGGGCCGGGCCCAGGCCGACGACCTGCGCCGGACGCGGAGTCTGACGACGGCCCGCCGCCTGCCGGACTGGCGGCCGGGGGCCGTCGCACCGCCCGAGGAGTCGGTCCCCGCCGCCGGGCTGCGGCCCGGGGACCATGTCGTGGTCGAGCCGGGACAGACCATCCCCGGCGACGGCGATGTCGTCGAAGGCGTCGCCTCCGTGGACGAATCCGCGATCACCGGCGAATCGGCCCCGGTGATCCGGGAGTCCGGCGGCGACCGCAGCGCGGTCACCGGCGGGACGAAGGTGCTGTCCGACCGGATCGTCGTCAAGGTGACCTCCCGGCCGGGCGAGACCTTCATCGACCGGATGATCGCCCTGGTCGAGGGCGCGGCCCGGCAGAAGACCCCCAACGAGATCGCGTTGAACATCCTGCTCGCCTCGCTGACCATCGTGTTCCTGATCGCGGTCGTCACCCTCCAGCCCTTCGCGGTCTTCGCCGGGGCCGAACAGCCCATCGTCGTCCTGGTCGCGCTCGTCGTCGCCCTGATCCCCACCACCATCGGCGCCCTGCTCTCCGCGATCGGGATCTCGGGCATGGACCGCCTCGTGCAACGCAATGTGCTGGCCATGTCCGGCCGGGCCGTCGAAGCCGCGGGCGACGTCAATACCCTGCTCCTCGACAAGACGGGCACCATCACCTTCGGCAACCGCCAGGCCACCGCCTTCGTCCCCATCGGCGACGTGGACGCGGAGGAACTCGCCGACGCCGCCCAGCTCTCCTCCCTCGCCGACGAGACACCGGAGGGCCGCTCCGTCGTCGTCCTCGCCAAAGAGCGGCACGCCCTGCGCGCCCGTGACGAAGGGGAGCTTGCACGGGCCTCGTTCGTGCCCTTCACCGCGCAGACCCGCATGAGCGGGGTGGACATCGACGACCGCCGTATCCGCAAGGGCGCGGCGGCCTCCGTCACCGCCTGGGTACGGGATGCGGGCGGCACGGTCCCGGGCGGCCTGCGCGCCGCCGTCGACACCATCTCCGACAGCGGCGGAACCCCGCTCGTCGTGGCCGCCGCCGACCCGTCGGGCGCCCGCGTCCTGGGCGTCGTCCACCTCAAGGACGTCGTCAAGGACGGCATCCGGGAACGCTTCGCGGAACTGCGCGCCATGGGCATCCGTACCGTCATGATCACGGGCGACAACCCGCTGACCGCGCGGGCCATCGCCGAGGAGGCGGGGGTGGACGACTTCCTCGCCGAGGCCACCCCCGAGGACAAGATGCACTTCATCCGCAGGGAGCAGGCGGGCGGCAAGCTGGTCGCGATGACCGGGGACGGCACCAACGACGCCCCGGCGCTGGCCCAGGCCGATGTCGGCGTGGCGATGAACACCGGGACCTCGGCCGCCAAGGAGGCCGGGAACATGGTCGACCTCGACTCCGACCCCACCAAGCTCATCGAGATCGTGGAGATCGGCAAACAGCTCCTCATCACCCGGGGCGCGCTCACCACGTTCTCCATCGCCAACGATGTCGCCAAGTACTTCGCGATCATCCCCGCGATGTTCGCCGCGGTCCATCCCGGTCTGGACAAGCTGAACATCATGCGGCTGCACAGCCCGACGTCCGCGATCACCTCGGCGATCGTCTTCAACGCCCTGATCATCATCGTGCTGATCCCGCTCGCCCTGCGCGGTGTGCGCTACCGGCCCGCGTCCGCCGCCGCGCTGCTGAGCCGCAACATCTGGCTGTACGGTCTGGGCGGCCTCGTCCTGCCGTTCCTCGGCATCAAACTCATCGACCTCGTCGTCCAGTTCATCCCCGGCCTGCGCTGACCGCGGGCAGAAGGCGAGCGCCGTGTCCCCCCACCTCCCGCCCGCTCTCCGCCGGCACCTGTCCGCCCTGCGGATGCTCCTGGTCTTCACCGCCGTCACGGGCATCGCCTATCCCCTGGCCGTCACCGGCGTCGCGCGGGTCGCGTTCCCCCATCAGGCCGACGGCTCACTCATCGAGGACAACGGCACACCCGTGGGTTCCCGTCTCATCGGCCAGAACTTCACCACCCCGGGCGGACAGCCCGACCCGCGCTGGTTCCAGCCACGCCCCTCCGCCGCCGACGGAGGAAAGGGAGCGGGCGCGTACGACCCGGAGTACTCCGGCGCCTCCAACCTCGGCCCCGACAACGCCGACCTGGTCACAAGCATCGAGCGGCGACGAGCCGCCGTCGCCGCCCTCGACCGCGTACCACCGCACAGCATCCCGGCCGACGCCCTCACCGCCGGCGGCTCCGGCCTCGACCCCCATATCTCCCCCGCCTACGCCCGCCAGCAGGCCACCCGCGTCGCCCGGGCCCGCAGGCTGCACCCACTGCTGGTCCACGCACTGGTCACCCGCCACATCCAGGGCCCCGACCTCGGCTTCCTCGGACAGGAACGTGTCAACGTCGTGGAACTCAACCACGCGCTGAAAAGCCTGAAGTGAGCCTTCGGGCCGCGCTCCCCCTTCATGACTGCGACTCAGGTCACCGGGGCGGGGCCGGTCACGGGCGCGGGGCGACTCCGGCCGCGGCCGGCAGCGCGGCCAGGTCGTCGGGGAACGGCATGGGGGTGGTCAGTCCGGTGCCGGCGGTCGAGGCCGACCGGACCTGCCCGGACGCGGAGACGAAGGGCTGCTGCTGAGATGTCCGACGGCGCTGTGCCGCGACGGGTTGTTGGCTAGGGTGGCGGGAGCCGGAAAGCACGTGAACCGGCTTCCCGTGGTGCCGAGTTCACCCGGCCGGTGCGGGCCGGGCCGTCTTCACGAGGGCCTGGAGCAGGGGAGAACAGGAAGGCGCTGACGCATGACTGTCCACCGGTCGGACCAGGGGCCGCGCCCTCACCCCGCCCCAGGAGGCCACGACCAGGGACACCACCCGCCGGACACGGCACGCCGGACACGGCAGCGGGTGACCGGCCGGCCGGCGCCCGCCGTGCTGCCCCCGTCCCTGCGCACACCGCTCGGGCCGGTCTCGGTCCTCGCCGCGCTGACGGTCGTCGTGTTCGGGTTCCTGTACGCGGGCCACAGCCGGCCCGGCACCGTGGACGCGTCGATCCAGTCGGCGGTGTACGGTGTGCGGCCGCCGTGGCGGCACGCCGCTCTGGCCACGGACTTCCTCGCGGAGCCCATCGGAGCGGCGGCGCTCGCCGTGGCCGCCGTGGCGGGCTGCCTGCTGCTGCGGTGGCCCCGCGCGGCGGTGCTCGCCGTGGCCGCCGCCGTCCTGGCCGTGGGTGTGACGAAGCTGCTCAAGCCCCTGGTGGGACGCACCATCAACGGCGAGCACCTGTCCTACCCGAGCGGGCACACCGCGTTCCTGACGGCGCTCGCCCTCGTGGGGGCGCTGCTCGCGGCCGGCCGGCTCGGCCTCGGCCGGACGGCCGGCGCGTTCCTCGTGCTCTCCTCGGCGCTGGTCGCCGGCGCCGCCATGGGCTGGGCGCAGGTCGCGCTGGACGCGCACTACCCGACCGATGTCCTCGGCGGCTGGTGCACCGCGCTGGCGGTGGTCCCGGCGACCGCGTGGCTGGTCGACCAGGTGGCTGACAGCGGCCTGCGCAAGCGCCGCTGACGTCGCCTCACGTCATGCCAGGCGGCGGAACACGGGCTTGATCGGGCGCCCGGCCAGCCAGGGGGTGGGGTCGCCGGCGTCCAGTGCCTTCCGGTACACCGCACAGGCCTGGGCCACCACCTCGACGGTCCGGTCGATGTCGGCGTCGGTGAGCGCGCTGCTCACCACGAACGACGGGGCGAGCACCCCGCCCGCGAGGAGCCGGCGCAGGAACAGGGTGCGGTACCGCTGCGACGGCTGCCCGTTCTCGTCGAGGGTGGCATAGACCAGATTGCTGGCCCGGCCCCGGACGACGAGGTGGTCGCCGACGCCCATGCCGGCGGCGGCGGCACGGACACCGGTGGCCAGCCGCTCGCCGAGGGCGTGCAGCCGCGCCGTGATGCCCTCCTCGGTGTAGGTGGTGAGCACGGCCATCGCGGCGGCCAGCGAGTGGGTCTCCGCGCCGTGCGTGGTGGACAGCAGGAACACCCGGTCGCGGGAGTGCCGCAGCCCGCCCCGCTCCATGAGGTCGCGGCGCCCGGCCAGCGCGGAGACGGCGAACCCGTTGCCCAGCGCCTTGCCGAACGTGGAGAGGTCGGGGACGACGCCGTACAGGCCCTGGGCGCCCGCCTCGGACCAGCGGAGACCGGTGATCATCTCGTCGAAGACCAGGACGCAGCCGTGCCGGTCGGCCAGCTCGCGCAGGCCGGCGAGGTACCCGGGCGGCGGCTCGGTGTGGGTGGCGGGTTCGAGGATCAGACAGGCGACCTCGCCCCGGTACCGGGTGAGCAGTTCCTCCGTGGCGGCCAGGTCCCCGTAGGGGAACCCCAGGGTGAGGTCGGTGGTCTGCGCCGGGATGCCGGCGGACATCGGCGTGGTGCCGATGAACCAGTCGTCGACGGAGAAGAACGGATGGTCGCCGCAGACGGCCACCCGGAGGCGGCCGGTGACGGCACGGGCGAGGCGCACCGCGGCGGTGGTGGCGTCGGAGCCGTTCTTCGCGAACTTCACCATCTCGGCGGTCGGCACGGTGGCCAGGAAGCGCTCCGCGGCCTCGGCCTCCACGATGGACGGCCGGACGAAGTTGCTGCCGCGGTCGAGTTCCCGCCGCACCGCCTCGATCACGCGTGGGTGGGCGTGGCCGAGGCTGACCGAGCGCAGGCCGGAGCCGTACTCGGCGTAGCGGTTGCCGTCGACGTCCCACACATGGGCGCCGCGGCCGTGGCTGATCACCGGGGCCAGGTCCTCGGGATACTGGTCGTCGCCCTTGGCGTAGGTGTGCGCGCCCCCGGGGATCAGGGCGTGCAGCCGCTCGTTCGCGGTCCGCGACCGGGGCAGGGCGAACGCGTCGGCGTCCTGCGTGACTGCGGTGGCTGCGGTGGTTTCGGGGTTCACGCGGATCTCACTTCTCTTCTCTGTGCTTCAGGACCTCGGCGAGGCTCGGCGCCTCCCGGTCCCGCCGGGACACCGACGTCGCCGGAAGCGGCCAGTCGATGGCCAGCTCCGGGTCGTCGAAGGCGATCGTCACGTCCTCCGCCGGATCGTGCGGGCGGTCGATCCGGTACGAGGTGTCGGCGGTCGCGGTCAGCGCCTGGAAGCCGTGGGCGCACCCCGCCGGGATGTACAGGGTCGTCTGGGTCTCGCCGGACAGTTCGAAGGTGGCCACGTTGCGGTAGGTCGGCGAGCCGGGCCGCAGGTCCACGACGACGTCGAAGATCCTCCCGTACGAGCACCGCACCAGCTTGGCCTCGCCCGCCCCGGAGCGCAGGTGCAGACCGCGCAGCACCCCCCGGACCGAGCGGGACAGGCTGTCCTGGACGAAGGCGTCCGGGTCGAGGCCCACCGAGCGGACCACGCCGGCGTCGAAGGTGCGGCAGAAGAAGCCGCGTTCGTCGGCGTACGGTGTCGGCTCGAACAGGTACGCGCCGTCGATCGCCGGGATCGCGATCGCCTTCATGAGGCCTCCCGCAGGGGCTGGGCATGGGTGGGGGCGGCCGTGGGGAACAGGGCCGTGGTCAGGGCGGTGAACTGGTCCTCCAGGTGCCGTGCGGCGTCCTGGTTGCGCTCGGTGAGGATCCGCCGCAGCTCCGCCGACCGCAGCTCCAGCTCCCGGAACTGGGCGAGCAGCCGGTCGGCGTCGACCTCGCGGGCCGGGTGGCAGTACGCGGCCAGGCCCATCCGGGCCATGAGGGCGTCGCTCTTCGCCGCGTAGCTGAGTGCGAGGGTCGGCGTGCCGGCCTTCAGCGCGCAGATCAGGTTGTGGTAGCGGGTCGCCACCACGGTGTCGGCGGCGGCCGTCTCCCTCATCAGGTCGGCCAGCGAGGCCGCCTCGGAGGCGGTGACGAGCGGCGAGTCCACCGCGTCGAGGATCGCGGCGACCACCGGCGCGTCGCACGCGTCGCCGGTGAGCAGCCTCACCGGCCTGCCGTCCTGGACCAGCGCGCGGACGAAGCGGGTCGTCCCGTCGAGGTAGCGCCGGTGGATCTCCTCGGCGCGGGCGCGGTCGTCGTTGCCGCCGTGGAAGTCCATGACGCCGACGCAGACCGGTCCCGGCGGGCCCGGTTCCCGGCCGGCCCGCGGCGCCGGCAGGGCGAACGCGAGGTCCGGGTAGACCTCGTCGTGCGCGGTGTCCACGCCCATCGTCCGCAGCGCGTCGCGGGAGTGGGTGTCCCGGTACGAGCGGTAGGTGGCCAGCCGTGCCGACCAGCGCACCAGGGCCCGGGTGGCCCGGTCGCGGATCGGGGCGGCGCCGACGCTGACCAGCGCGACGCGGGTGCGCAGCAGCCGGCCGCTCGCGCAGAGCAGGAACAGCGAGTACGGGAAGCCCCACGGCCGCAGCGGCAGCGTGGCCTCCAGGACGCCCATGCCGGGCACGATCACCACGTCGTGCCGGCGCACCCAGGCGGCGGTGCGGAAGACGTCGACGACCTTGCCCAGCGCCTTCGCCGCGATCGAGCCCGCACGGGACGCGGTCCGGTACTCGCCGCGGTACCAGTGCAGCCGGGTCGCGGGGATCCCGTACCGGGCCGTGACGGCCTCGGGTCCGCCGCACAGCGCGTCCACGGCCGCCCGCGGGTGCTCGGCGCGGAGGTAGCCGAGGACCGCCTCCAGCGACCCGTCGTTGCCGATGTTGCCGGAGCCGAGGAGGCCGAACACCCCGACGCGTACCGGGGTCCCCTGCGCGGACGTCATGCCTGCCTGCCCTCACGGCCGGCGACGAGGGCGTCCACGGAGACGGTGAGCCGGCCCGGGTCGACCGGGGCGCGGTCCTCGACCCGCTCGCCGGCGCCCGGCCTCAGCCGGCTGGTCATCCAGGCGGCCAGGTGGCGGTGGCAGGCCCGCCGGTCGGCCGGGGACAGCGGCGCCCGCCGGATCGCCGCGACGAAGCCCCAGACGTACTCCGCGAGCAGCCGGGGCGTCGGGTGCAGCGGGCCGGCCCGGCGCGGGTCCAGGTTGACGCACCGGGAGCGCTTGGAGGGGTTGGCCCGCTCGGCGCGGGTGGGGTGGTCGCGGCGGAAGTACAGCAGCTCCGGCACCTGGTGGAAGGGCCCGTGCAGGGCGATCTCGGCGACGAAGGTGCGGTCCGCGTGGTGGTAGCTGTCGTGCGGCTTCACCCGGCGCAGCACATCGGCCCGCATCACTCCGTAGAAGTCGTCGCCGCCGGGCTCGAACAGCATGCTGCGGAAGCGCTCGGGGGCGCGGGGCGAGTCGGTGGCGAGCGTGTACTCGTAGGGGACCTTCACCTGTCCCGCGCCGTCGATGACGGCCTGGCCGGTGTGCGCGAGGATCGTCCGCGGCTGCTCGTCCAGCGCCTCCACGCAGCGCCGCAGCAGGTCGCGGGCGTACAGGTCGTCGTGCGATGCCCACTTGAACAGTTCGCCGCGGCACTGGGTGAACACGTAATTGTGGTTCGGCGCGGCGCCGATGTTCCGGGGCAGCCGCAGGTACCGGATGCGCGAGTCCCGCGCGGCGTACCGGCGGCAGATGTCCTGGGTCCCGTCCTTCGAGGCGTTGTCGCAGATGACGAGCTCGAAGTCCTCGTAGGTCTGGCCGAGCAGGGCGTCGAGCGCCTCGGCGAGGTATTCCTCGCCGTTGTAGACGGGCAGCCCGATACTCAACCGGGGTTGGGCGGTCATGGTGTCCTCACTTCACGGATGGTGTTCTGGTGGTGCTCGCGCAGGGCGGACCGCAGGTGGAGCCACCACACGGCCGAGGCGCTGACGGTGGCGGCGGCGACGCCCCAGGCGGAGCCGACCGTGCCGGCCACGGCCGCTCCGCCGAGGCCGCCGCCGACGTAGCAGGCGGAGGCGAACAGCTGGCAGCGCAGGCTGCGCCGGGCCGCGGCGAGGGCGCGCAGCCCGGCGGCCGCGCCGGTGCCGAGGCTCGCGCCGACGACGCCGAGGGTGGCCGGGACGATGAGTTCCGACGCGGCGGGCCAGACGGCGCCCAGGACAAGCTCGCCGGCCCGGTCCGGCACCAGCAGCAGCGCCCCGCCCCAGAGCAGCGCGGCGGCGGCCTGCCCGCCGCCGAGCAGGAGGCAGAAGGTGCCCAGCCGGTGCGGGGCCCGCCGCAGGACCCGTGCCGCCTCCGGGACGGTGACCAGCGACAGCCCCATCAGTACGGCGAGGAAGGGGCCGAGCAGGAGTTCGGCGCCCCGGACCACGCCCACCGCGCTGACCCCGACGATGGCGCCGAGGCCGTACGCCCGCAGTTGGGCCGCGCCGCTGACGCCGACGTTCTCGACCAGGTAGCGGTAGCCGAGGTCGCGCTGCTCACGGAGCCACCGGCGGGCTCCGGCCGGCCGGGGCCGGATCCCGGACTGGAGGCAGCCGTACACGGCGGCCACCGTGGCGGCGGTGCCCCAGGCGAGCACGAAGGCGGCCACGGTGCCCACCCGGGCCGCCACCACCATGGCGGGGATGAGGGCGATGCCCCCCAGGAGGTCGTTGGTGAACGCCTTGCGCCCGGTGCCGGCGGCGAAGAACGAGTACCGCCAGGCGTCCTGGAGCAGCAGCCCGGGCAGGGCGAGGCCGAGGCCGGCGAACGCGCTCCCGACGGTGCCGCCGAGGGCGGTCCCGACCGTGAGGCAGGCCGCGCCGAAGGCGGCGCCGACGCCGAGCGCGGTCCCCGACGACCGGGCCGCCGCCGTGCGCCAGGACGCGGCCGGCACGCCGCTGAAGCGCACCACGAGCGGGTCGGTGGCCAGTCCGCGGGAGACGCCGAGCACCACGCCGTAGGTGACCCAGGCGAGGCTGAACACGCCGAACGCGGCGAGTCCCAGCGAGCGTGCGACGTAGATGCCCACCGCGAAGTTGGTCATGCTGCACACGGCCTGGTCGGCCAGTCCCCAGGACAGCCGGCCGGCGATGGCCCGCCGGGCGGCCGGGCGGGCCGCCGGTGTCGTCGCCTTCTCCTCCCCGGTGGTCATCGGTGTCACGCCTTGATCAGTCCGGCGTCGTGCAGGGCGTCGGCGGCGGCGGCGACGGTGTCGAACGGCAGCCCGGACCGTTCGGCCACGTCCAGCAGCCCGTGCTCGCCGTCGGCGAGGCTGAGCACCCAGAGCATCGCCATCTGGGCCTGCTGGGCATCGCTGCGGCCGCCGAGGGACGCGTAGAGCCCGCGCCGGCCCAGCTGGGGTTCGCCGTAGGGGCTGAGGTTGACGTAGCGCCGGTTGCGGTCGAGGACGGCGAAGGCCTCGCGGCAGACCGCGAGGGTGTCCTCCATCGCCTGGGGGGTGACGAAGTCCGGGTTGTCCGCCGAGGTGTGGTACTCGGGGTAGCCGGCGTACGGGGTCCGGCTGAGCGAGCCGACGCCGAGGTCGAACCCGGGTGAGCAGTACTGCCGCTCGTCGTAGCCGTACGGGGTGAACTCGGCGATGTGGTGCGGGCGGTCGGAGGCGAGCAGCACATGCCGCATCACCCGGTCGATCTCGGCGTCGCCGCGTCTGCTCCGCTTGTAGGTGAGCGAGCCCGCGTCGCCGGCGCAGGCCAGCACCAGGCCGTGTTTGACCCGCTCGATCCGTTCCGCGTTGCGGGCCAGCCAGGTGATCGCCCCGATGGTGCCGGGGGCGAAGATGAACCGGTAGGTGTAGTACGGCGTCCGCTCCGCGAGCGCCCGGGCCAGGAAGACGGCCACCGCGATGCCGGCCAGGTTGTCGTTGGCGAGCGACGGGTGGCAGACATGGCAGGAGACGATCACTTCGTCGGGGACCTGCCCGGGGACCACGTGTTCGGCGTAGGTGAGGTGGCCGTCGGTGAGGGTGGAGTCGACGCGCACCTCGTAGTCGCCGTCGGGCAGCGCGTCCAGGGTCTCCTGGGCGAGGCAGAACCCCCATCGGGGCTGGTAGTAGCTGGTGCGGTACGGCACCCAGGTGGGGTGGTCGGGCAGGGTGTGCAGATGTGCGCGCAGCTCGGCCAGGGGCATGGTCGCCGACACCGGCACGCTGTAGCCGAGGACGTGCAGGCTGGACGCGGCGAAGTCGACGACCCGGTGGCCGGCGCTGTCGGCGATGTACGCGTCCTCGATGTTCCACTCCTGGGGCACCGTCCAGTCGAGGACCTGCGTCCCGGTCGGCACCTCGTGCACCTGGAGGGGGATGTACTCGCCGACGATGTCCAGGGTGGCGCGGACACCGTTGCCGGTGATGCTGCGGCAGAGCGGGTAGAGCCGCTCCACCAGCGTGTGCATCTCCTCCCCCGCCGTGGTCATCGGCGCCACCGCAGGGTGTCGTCGACGGCGCCGGTGTCGGACGCGGAGCGCAGCACGGCCAGCCGGGTGAAGCGCCGGTCGAAGTCCTCCTGGGTGAGCCCGTGCCCGCGGTAGGCGTCGGCGAGTTCGAGGGCGCCCCGTTTCACCGTCCACGCGCAGTCGAAGCCGGGGATCGCCGTACGGAACCGGGCGAAGTCCACCCGGTAGGAGCGCGGATCGGCGCCGTTCTCGCCGGTGATGTTCACCTTCGAGCCGGACACCGCCTCGGCGACCTGTTCGGCGATCTCGGCGACGGTGACGTTGTTGGTCTCGCTGCCGATGTTGAACGCCCGGTCGTGCACGGCCTGTCGGGGCGCGGTCAGCGCGGCGGTGAAGGCCTGTGCGATGTCGGCGGCGTGGACCAGCGGGCGCCAGGGTGTGCCGTCGGAGAGCACCAGCACCTCGCCGGAGAGCAGGGCGTGGCCCACCAGGTTGTTCAGCACGATGTCGGCGCGCAGCCGGGGCGAGAAGCCGAAGGCGGTGGCGTTGCGCATGTACACCGGGGTGAAGTCGTCGTCGGCCAGCGCGTGCAGGTCGTCCTCCACCCGCACCTTGGACTCGGCGTACGGCGTGACCGGGCGCAGCGGGGCATCCTCGGTGACGAGGTCGTCGCCGCCGGCGGCGCCGTAGACGGAGCAGGTCGACGCGTACAGGAACCGCTTGACTCCGGCGTCGCGGGCCAGCCGGGCGAGGTGGACGGACGCGTGGTGGTTGATGTCGTAGGTGAGTCCGGGCGCCAGCGATCCGAGCGGGTCGTTGGAGAGCGCGGCGAGGTGGATCACGGCGTCGACGCCGGCCACGTGGTCGGCCGTGACGTCCCGCAGGTCGACGCGGTGTCCCTCGGGGTCGGCGGGCGCGGGGCCGAGTACGCAGTCGGCGAAGAGGCCGGAGTCGAGGCCGGTGACCTCGTGTCCGGCGGCGGCGAGGACCGGGGCCATGACGGTGCCCAAGTAGCCCTGATGTCCGGTCAGTAGGACGCGCAAGGTTCATTCCCCCAGGTCGAGAGTGAGTTTGGTGACGGCGAACGCCTCGGCGTAGCGCGCGTGGCATTCGATTCCGCGGATCCGGGCGAGGCCGAGGAAGGCCTCGCGGTCGTACCAGGGCCGGTGCCGCTGCGAGGGGTAGTGCTCCTGGAGCAGCCGCACCTTCTCTTCGGCTGTCTCCGGGGGCAGTGGCTGGTACGCCGACGGGCGGCCGAGGTCGCCGTCCCATTTGACGATCTCGTAGCCGAGGACGAGGTGGTCGCGGAACGCGGTGGGCATCAGCCGCGCCAGGCCGCGGTGGTCCTGGTGGGCGTCGTCGGTGCGCGGGGCGAGGACCAGGTCGGGATCGGTCTGCGCACGCAGCTCCTCGACGGCGGCCTTGGCCTCCTCCCAGTGTGCGGGCAGCCGGCCGTCCGGCAGCTTGAGCACGGTCAGCCGCAGGTCGGCGCCGGGGCAGAAGGCGGCGAGCGCGGCCCGCTCCTCCTGCTCCCGGTCGCTGCCGCCGCCGGAGAGCACGAGCGCGTCGACGCGGATGCCGGGCCGCGCCCGGCACAGCGTCAGCAAGGTGCCGCCGGCGCCGATGGCGATGTCGTCGCAGTGGGCGCCCACCGCCGCGATCCGCTCCAGGCGCCCGGTGGTGAGCCGGATCATGCGCCCACCCCGGCGGCGTCCCGTTCCCACACGGCCCACGGGCGTTCGCCCCGGGCGTAGGCGGTGTCGAGCGCGGCCCGTTCCTTCACGGTGTCGGTGGGCTTCCAGAAGCCGCGGTGCTGGTACGCGGAGAGCCGGCCGCGCTTGGCGAGCTGGGCGCATCCGTCGGCGACGAGGTCCCCGCCCTCGGGGATGTGGTCGAAGACCTCCTGGCGGAGGACGAAGTAGCCGCCGTTCTCCCACAGCGGCATGTCGCTCACCGCGGTGATGCCTCCCACCAGGCCGTCCTCGCCGAGGTCCACGCAGTGGAAGGAGGACTGCGGCGGTACCACCATCATCGAGGCACCGGCGTCGCGCCGGGCGAACTGGTCGACCATCTCGGGCAGCGGGGCGTCGGAGAGCACATCGGCGTAGTTGGCGAGGAACATCTCGTCGCCGTCCAGGTGGTGCCGCACCCGGCGCAGCCGCTCCCCGATCGGTGACTCGATGCCGGTCTGCGCGAACGTGATCGTCCAGTCCGCGATGTCGGTGGAGAGCAGCTCGGTCCGCCCGCCCCGCAGCACGAAGTCGTTGGACGTCGTCTCCTCGTAGTGGAGGAAGTAGTCCTTGATGTGGTGGGCCCCGTAGCCGAGGCACAGGATGAACTCCCTGTGCCCGAAGTGCGCGTAGTAGCGCATGACATGCCAGATCAGCGGCCGGGGGCCGACCATCGCCATCGGCTTGGGCACGTCGTCGGAGGTTCCGTTGCGCATCCGCATCCCGTAACCGCCGCAGAACAGGACGACCTTCATTCCGTGACCTCTTTCATGCGCTGACCTCGACGATGCTCAGTTCCGGGATGGGGAAGACCAGCCGGCCGCCCCACTCGTGCACAAAGGACAGCTGCTCGACCAGCTCGGCCCGCAGGTTCCAGGGGAGGACGAGGACGTAGTCCGGCCGGTCTGCGGCTATCCGCTCCGGCGGCAGGATCGGGATGCGGGTGCCGGGGGTGAACCTGCCGTGCTTGTAGGGGTTGCGGTCGACCGTGTACGGGAGCAGATCGGGCCGGATGCCGCAGTGGTTGAGCAGGGTGTTGCCCTTGCCGGGGGCGCCGTAGCCGACGACCGTCTCGCCGCGCTCGGCCGCCTCGATGAGGAACCGCAGCAGGTCCCGGCGGACCTTGGCGACCCGGGCGGAGAACTCGGTGTACCCGGACAGCTCCTGGAGACCCGCGGCCTTCTCCCGGTCCAGTACGTCGGCCACCCGCCGGCTCTGCTCGCCCGCCGCCTCGGCCGGCCGGGCCCACAGCCGGATGGAGCCGCCGTGCGTGGGCAGCAGTTCCACATCCACGAGCGTGAGCCCGCCGCTCGCCAGCGCCCGGATCGCGGACGCGACCGTGTAGTACTGGAAGTGCTCGTGGTAGATGGTGTCGTACTGGTTGTCCTCGATCAGGGTCAGCAGGTGCTGCACCTCGATGGAGACCCAGCCGTCGTCGGCGACCAGGGAGCGCAGCCCCCGGGTGAAGCCGACCACGTCGGGGATGTGCGCGTACACGTTGTTGGCGACGACCAAATCCGCCGGGCCGTGCTCGGCGCGGACGGCCGCGCCGGTGGCCGGGGACAGGAACTCGGTGAGCGTGGGCACGCCCGCGTCCCGTGCGGTGGCGCCGACGTTCACCGACGGCTCGATGCCCAGGCAGCGGATTCCCCGCTCCACCACGTGTTTGAGGAGGTAGCCGTCGTTGCTCGCGACCTCGACCACGAAGGAGTCGGGGCGCAGGCCCACCCGCGTGGCGGCGTCGGCGACGAACGTGCGCGCGTGCTCCACCCAGGAGGTCGAGAAGGAGGAGAAGTAGGCGTACTCCTTGAACGTCTCCTCCGGCGTGATCAGCGGAGGGATCTGTGCCAGCCAGCAGTCGGTGCAGACCCGCAGGTGCAGCGGGTACGCCGGTTCCGGCTGGTCCAGTTGGTCCGCGGCGAGGAAGCTCTCGCACGGCGGGGTCGCTCCGAGATCGACAACGCTCGCCAGCGCCGTCGAACCGCAGAGTCGGCATCCTGTCATCTACTGCCCCCATCCCTGCCCGCGCGGGTGCCCCGCCGCGAGCCCGTGTTCCTGTCCCCTGCCGGCGGCGGGCCGTCCCCGCCGCCCGGCCGGCCCGCGATCGCGGTCCGGTACCCCTCCATCAGGCGCTCCAGCCCGACGGCCGGGCTGAAGCCCTGTTCGTAACGGCGCCGGGCCGCCTCGCCCATCTCCCGGTTGAGCACCGGATCGGCCGTGATCCGGCGCAGATGGGACGCGAGCGGGGCGGGCTCGCCCGGCTGGTGCAGCAGCCCGGTCGCGCCGTCCTCGACGAGTTCGACGAAGGCGCCGTGGCCGGCGGCGAGGGCCGGGACCCCTGCCGCCATCGCCTCCACGACCACCAGGCCGAACGCCTCCTGCCAGGTCGAGGGCGCCACCACGGCGACCGACCGCGCGATGGCCCGCCGGCACTCCTGTGCGTCGTACAGGCCGACGCAGCGCACGTCGTCCCGGCCCGCCGCCCAGGCGGTCACCTCCCGCTCCAGCGGGCCCGCGCCGGCGATCACGAGCGGCACGCCCACACCGCCGTCCGCGGCGATCTCGTCCCACGCGGCCATGAGCACCCGTACGCCCTTGGCCTCCGCGAGCCGGCCCAGATAGAGCAGATGCTCGCCGTCGCCCGAGCGGCGGACGTCCGGGTCGGGCACGAAGTTGTGCTTCACCGCCAGCCGCCCGGCGGGCATGCCGGCCCGTACCAGGATGTCGCGCTGCGCGGCGGAGATGCAGAAGAACCGCTCCACGCCGGACCACCACCGCCGCCGGTTGACCGACAGGCTGACCGCGAGCGGCACCGTCGCCGGCCGGGAGTCGCGGTAGCAGCCGTGCCGGACGGCGGGCAGCGGCGTCGACCCGACGCACTCGGTGCACGGCCGGCCGTCCCGCCGGAGCGTGCCGGGCGGGCAGATCTGGGTGTAGTTGTGCAGCGTGGCGACGGCGGGCACCCCGGCGTCGGCGCAGGCAGCCAGCACCGCGGGCGACAGGAGCGGGAAGACGTTGTGGACGTGGACCACGTCCGGCCGATCGGCGCGGAGCCGGGCGGCCAGCTCCCTGCGGACCGCCGGGTTCCAGGGCACGAGCAGCGGCACCGCGACCTTGCCCGGCAGGGACCGGGCGGCGATGTCGTCGCTGCGCCGCTCGAACAGGTCGACCCGGTGGCCGGCCGCGCGCAGCAGCGCCACCTCCTGGTCGACCACCTTGTTCTCGCCGCTCGGCTGCCCCGAGGAGTAGCGGTTGTGCACCACGAGGATGTGCATGTTCAGGTCACCTCCGATCCAGGGGTCCGGCGCGGGGTACGTCGTCGGGGGGCCCACGGCACCGGGCGGGGCGGGGCCGGGGCGGGCGTTGCCAGCAGCGAGGCGGCCACGGCCAGGTGCAGCAGATACGGGGAGGCGTCGCCCAGACCGGCCTCGGTGTACGACGCGATCGCGCAGTAGCTGACGAGGAAGATCGCGCAGGCTCTCGGCAGGGAGGGCGGCCGCAGCAGCGCGACCCCGCCGAGCACGATGATGGCCGCCGCCACGAGGGCGGTGCCGGTCAGCCCCTGCTCGTGGTAGACGGCCAGCCAGCTGTTGTCGATGGGCAGCCCGCCGAACGACTTGTCGCCCAGGCCCACGCCGAACAGGTACTCCGAGGTCGACCGGGGGGCCGCCAGCAGGGCGTCCCAGACCTTGGCCCGGCCGGTGAGGTTGGAGAAGTTCTCCTGACTCTGCCCGCGCAGGAACCACGCCTGGAGCGCGGAGCTGAACGCCACCGCGGCCACCACACAGACCAGTACCGCCCAGGTGAAGAACCGGCGGGCGGCGGCGCTGGTCAGGATGAGCGAGCCGATCGCCAGTGCCAGCCCGATGAGCAGGCCGAGTGTGGCCGTGCGGGTATGGGTCAGCGCGAGCAGGACGAGGGAGGGCACGATGACGACCGCCGCGCTCGTCCGGTCGGTCCTGCGCCCCAGGAGGAGCAGCGTGGTGAGCCCGATGATCACGGCGGCGTACTGTCCGATCTGGGGCGGGGTGAGCGGCCACAGCGCGCCGACGAGCCGCCCGCCGTAGACCTCGGGCAGGGCGGCGCCCGGTGAGATGACCGCGCCGGCGGCGACCGACCCGAGCACCGCGAAGTACATCCGGATGTGGTGCCGGACGAACGTCGGGCTGCCGTCCCACCAGCGGCTGAGCAGCCACAGCGTGCCGACGAAGAGCCCCAGGCGGGTGCAGCGGAACAGCGCGCCGAACCCGGACTCCAGCTGCATGCTGGAGATCACGCTCGGCACCAGCAGCAGGGTGAGCAGGAACAGGTAGGCGCTGGGCCGGATGCGCAGACGGAGATTGAGCGCGAGCGCCAGCGCGAACGCGGCGACCAGGGCGCCCATGGTGACCATCTGGATGAGGGAGCGGGGCAGCGGGATGATGGTCTTCGCCCCGGCGGAACCGAGGGTGTTGAGGATCAGCAGCCCCCAGACGATCCCGACCGCCTTCGGGGTGGTGGCGGGGCGCGGTCCGGCGCCGGGCCGTTCGCCCGGGGTGCCCGCCGGGCCGGCCGTGTCCGCCGCGTCCCTCGCGTCCCTCGCGTCCGTCGCGTCCGTCGCGTCCGGGCCGCCGTGCCCGGTGTCCTTGCCCATCTCAACCACCGGCCCGTGGGTCGAGGGTGCTGCCCGCGTCCTGCTGGTAGGGCGTGACCTGCCACTGTCCGAAGTCGAGCACCCGGCTCGGGTCGTGGGCGACGAACTTCCACGGTCCGAGATAGTCGTTGTCGTACCAGCGGTTGTGCTGCTGGTGGGTGATCGCCCGGGACACCCGCTCGCCCTGGTACGGCGACCAGTCGGGATAGGTGCCGTAGTTGGCGAGCACGGCCATGCGGTCGCACTTGACCGTGCATCCGACGGCGGACTTGTCCAGGACGAAGCGGTTGTCGTGGATCTCCACCCGCTGGGTCTTCCACCGGCAGTCGGCGTAGAGCGGTGCGGTGGCGATCCCCGGCCGCGCGCAGCGGTCGGCGCGTGGCACCAGCAGGGTGCAGTTCCCGGAGGAGGTGTTGGCGGGGCTGTTGCAGAACCGGTCGGCGTTCTCCCACAGGGTGATCCCGGACCAGTTGTCCTCCAGCACGTTCCGATAGATCTCGATCTTGTCCGTGCGGGCCCGGATCCGTGGTTCGCCGCCGGCCTCGGACAGATAGACGGTCGCGTACGGGAAGCTGTCGCCGCGGTCGGCGTATCTGCGGCCCTCGACCCGGTTGTTCCGCCGGATCGTGTTCTTCCGGATGACCGCGTTGTAGCTGGTCTCGTAGATCAGCGCGGCCCCGTCGTTGGCCTCCAGCACATTGTCCTCGATGCGGAAGTCGTTGTTGTTGGTGTCCGCCCACAACCCGGCTCCGCGGTTGTCGTGCACCCAGTTGCCGCGGACGTCGGCGCCGTCGACCTCCCAGAACTTGACGCCTCCGGTGCAGCCGCAGCCCGGCTTCCGCCGCTCCCAGTCGTCGGTGTTGTTGGCGGTGATCTCGTTGCCCTCGACCACCAGGCCGCCGATGCGGCCGGCGGCCTTGTACGCGTTCATGCCGTACTGGCCGTTGCCGCGCAGACAGCTGGCGCGGACCCGCTGGCGGGCACCGGCCATCAGTCCCGCGCCGGAGTTGTACTGGATCTTCGCGTGCTCGATCACCCATCCGTCGGCCGAGTCGTGGTTGACCACGCCCTCGTTGTGGGGGGCGACGAATCCCTGCACGGTCAGATGGCGGATGGTGACATCGCGGGCGGCGCCCCCGAACGCGTACTGGTTGGTCCGCCGGCCGTCGAGCACCGCGCCCGGCGCCCCGAGGTAGCGGTTCCCCTTCTTGGGGACGACCTGGGAGTAGCGGCCCGGTTCGAGCCGGTGCTTCCCCGGGCGGAGCCAGAACGTGGTGCCCGGAAGGCTGCTACGGGTCTTTTCGGCCAGGTCGCCGACCACCGCCGGGTCGACCGTCACCGCGCCCGCCGGTGCCGTCGCCGGCCCGGGCACGGTCCTGGCGCACACCCGGGCCACGGACGTGGACGCCGCGCCGGCGGGCTCCGCCGGGGCGTCGTCCGAGCCCACACAGCCGGTCGCCAGGAGGGCCGGCGCCACCACCGGCACCGCCCACTTCCGCCAGGTGATCCGCACGCGTCCTCCCCTACGGCCTGTCGCCGAACCTGAGCACGGTGGTGAACTCCCCCGACGGCCCGGTGCCGTCGGCGAAGCCACCGCCGACCAGCGTGGTGGCGGGTTCCTTGCGCCCGAAGCCGGCGGAGTACCAGCCCAGCGGCGGGTCGCTCGCGCCGCGATGGGCCCGCCACTCCAGCTGTCCTGGCAGGTCGAGCACCGCGGAGCGGTCCTCGCCGTCCCGGGTCCAGGTGAGCCGTGCCCGGTTCCCCGCCAGGTCCGCGGAGATCGCCGGCCCGAGGTGGAACGCCAGGCGCGCGGCCCGGCGCGGGCCGCTCACCTCGTCGGTGATCCGCAGCTCCCCGGTCGCGGTGTCCAGCTCCACCCGGCGGCGGTGCACCGAGCCCTGGTAGCCATCGTGCTCGGCGCACCAGCGGGCCGTGTTCCCGCCGGTGGTGTCGGCCACCAGGACGCGGCTGCGGGCGTGCCGGGTCCACAGGAACGGGCCGCCGGAGCCGGACTGGTCACCGCCGTCCAGCTCCAGGGTGTTGTGGCCGATGGTCGACCGGAAGTACTGCCGCCACTCGGGCTGCCCGTGGTAGCAGTACGTCCCCGGGTCGGCGAGGATGTCGACCCCGTCGTGCCGGACCTCCACGGACAGGGCGTCCGCGTGGGCGTGCGCGGCGATGGAGAGGAAGCCGTGCGGGCCGCCGTCGCAGCGGCACCAGATCTCCCCCGGGCCGCGCAGGACGGTGAGCCCCGCGTCGGCGAAGTGGGCCGGCCGGCGCGCCGGGCGGGTCACGGCCGGTGCGGCCGCGACCCGCGCGTACGGTTGGACGAGCGCGGCCAGCAGCGGGGTGCGGACATCGGTGCCGGTCACCTCCGGCCACCAGGGGAGCCGGCCGAACACGGCGTCCCCGGTGGCCAGCAGCGAGGCCCAGCGGTCGGTGCCCGCGCCGTCCACGACCAGGCCGTGTCCGTCGTCCGCGTCCCCCTGGCGGGGCGGCCGCAGCCGGTTGTCCACGACGGCCGCGAGCGCGTCGGTCATGCGCAGCAGCACCAGCCGGACGGTCGCGGGGACCGGCACGCGGGCCGCGTCCGCCTCGGCCACGGCGGCCAGGCCGAGTTCCAGCACCAGCCCGTGGTACTCGGTGGCCAGCTCACGGTTGAGGCCGGAGCGGAAGGTGTTGCTCCGTAGCTGCCGGTCCAGCGACCGCAGTGCGTCGGCCCGCCACCGCGCGGACGCGGGGAACCAGGCGAACGCGCAGGCGGCGGCGGCCTGTCCGGCGGCCTCGGCGATGATGTGGTTGTTCGCCGAGGATCCCCGGCTGGGGAAGGCGGCCAGCCAGCGCTGGTGGTGCCAGATCTGGTGGCGGGCCCGGGGGTTGTCCTCGAACAGCGCGGCCGCGCCCGGCCAGCCGTCGAGGAGCCGGCGGATCCACACCCAGGACAGCAGCCGGATGCCCAGCTCGATGCCGCTGATCCAGTGCGCCCCGCGCAGCGGCGGGTTGGCCGCCCACCACGACCGCAGGTGCGCGGCCACCCGCTCGGCGTACCGCTCGTCCCCGGTGAGGGCGTAGGCGGTGGCGAGCACGGTGAGGTGGTGGTGCCGGGACAGCTCCCAGATCTGCTTGATGTCCCCGACCGCCTCTTCGTCGCGGTACGGCACGTCGAAGGCATGGCTCAGCGGGGCCCGGCGCCCGGTCTTCGGGTCGTGGAACCAGTCCGGGTCCACCAGGTCGTCGCGGTCCACGCCGAAGAACACGGCGTGCCCGTCCATCAGCCGGTCCGCGTCGGCGACGAGACGTTTCGCGGCGTCCGGCGGCACCGCCGCGATCGTCCCGGCGGGCAGGACGGCGGTGAACCGGGCGCCGGTCACGTCCGGGCCGGCGGGCGGCGCCGACCGCCACCGCCGTCGGCGTACGGCGTCGACCGCCCGGCCGCCGACCTCCCGCGGCCCCATCCGGGACAGCCGCCGCAGATACCAGCCCGCGCCCCCCGGGATCGCCGTCACTGCGTCCCCGCCAGGGTCACCGGCGCGCCGGAGGCCAGGCCGGCCTGCACCGCGAAGGTGGCCGCCGTGGTGGCGACCAGCGACTCCAGCGGCACCGGCATCGGGCCGCCGGTCCGCACGGCCTTGATGAACGCGGCCAGCTCGGCGGACTGGCCCTTGTCCCGGGCCTTGGGCAGCCGGGAGCTGACCCACCGCTTCTGGCCGTACACCGAGGCACGGACGAAGTCGTCGAGCCGCAGCACCTTGCCGTCCGCGACGAGGTCCAGCGTCTCCTTGGGGAAGCCGGCCGAGCCGGTGGTGACATAGCTGAGGGTGGCGGTGGACCCGTCCGGGTAGTGCAGCACGACCTGGAGGTCCTCGTTGCCGGGCGGGGCCACGGCGTACACCGCGACCGGGTCGGCCCCGAGCAGCCAGCTCGCCGTGTCGATGAAGTGCCCGCCCTCGCCGGCGAACCGCGAGCCCTCGGTGCCCTGCCGGAGGTACCAGCTGCCGTGCTCCAGGCGACCCGCGTTGACCAGGTAGCGCAGGCTCGCCGGACCGGTCCGGGCGCCGAACCGCTTCCTGGCCTCCCGCAGCAGCGGGGCGAAGCGCCGGTTGAAGCCCACCTGGAGCCGGTCGTTGCCGGACTCCTCCACCGCCGCGAGCACACCGGCGAGTTCGTCCTCGCCGAGCGCCAGCGGCTTCTCCACGAACACCGCCTTGCCCGCCAGCAGGGCCTTCCGGGTCAGTTCGGCGTGCGAGCTGTGCCGGGTGACCACGAACACGGCGTCGATGGACGTGTCGCCGAGTACGGCGTCGAGATCGGTGGTCGCCCCGGCGAAGCCGAACTTCCGCTGCGCGTTGGCCGCGGACAGCGCCGTCGTGGTGACGACGGTCGACAGCTCGACGCCGTCGCGCCGGGCCAGGTGCGGCAGCAGCATCGACGTGGCGTAGTTCCCCGCGCCGACGAACGCCAGCCGCACCGGCCCCTGGACGGGCCGGGCCGGGGTGGTCGCCTTCCCGTCGCGCCGCTTCACCGCGGGCACGGCCACCGCCGGGGCCTGCGCCCCGGTCGTGCTCTCGGTCGTGTTCCCAGCCGGGTCCGCGGTCGTGTCCCTGTCGGGGCCGGGGTACCGGAACAGCACGGCCACGGCCTTCAGGTCGCCGTCCTTCAGCCGCCGGTAGGTGTCGACGGCGTCGGCGAAGTCGGCGGTGTGGGAGACCAGGGGCTCCACGTCGACGCGGCCGCGGGCGGCGAGGTCGAGGAAGCACGCCAGGTTGCGGCGCTCCGTCCAGCGCACATAGCCGATCGGGTAGTCGCGGCCCTCCAGCTCGTACGCCGGGTCGTAGCGCCCGGGACCGTAGCTGCGGGAGAAGCGGACGTCCAGCTCCTTCTCGTAGTACGCGTTCCACGGCAGGTCCAGCCGGCACTTGCCGATGTCGACGACCCGGCCGCGGTCCCGGCTCAGCCGGGCCGCCAGCTCGACGGGCTGGTTGCTGCCGCCGCCGGCCGCCAGGTACACCTGGTCCACGCCGTGACCGCCGGTGAGTTCGGCGACGGCGGCCTCCACGGCGGCGGAGGAGGGGTCGCCGCAGGAGGCGGCGCCCAGCCGCTCGGCGAGTTCGCAGCGCACCGGGTCGGGGTCGGCGCCGACGACGCGGACGCCGGAGGCGGTCAGCAGCTGCACCACCAGCTGCCCGATCAGCCCGAGGCCGATGACGAGCGCCACCTCGCCGAGTTGCGGCTCGCCCTGGCGGACGCCCTGCAACGCGATCGAGCCGACGGTGCCGAAGGCCGCGTGCTGCGGCGCGAGGCCGTCCGGGACCGGGGTGTAGAGGTTCTTCGGCACCCAGTTCAGCTCGGCGTGCAGCGCGTGCTCATTGCCGGCGCAGGCCACGAGGTCGCCGGCCTTCACATCGTCGATCCCGGCGCCGACCTCCTCGACCACCCCGCACAGCGAGTAGCCCAGCGGTGTGTAGGAGTCCAGCTTGCCCATCACCTTGCGGTAGGTGGCGGGGACCCCGTTGGTGGCCACGCTCTGCACGACCTTGGCCACCTGGTCCGGCCGGGAGCGGGCCTTGCCCAGCATCGACATGCCCGCCTCGGACACCTTCATGAGCTCGGTCCCGGTGGAGATCAGCGAGTACGCGGTACGGACCAGCACACCGCCCGGCTTGCACCCCGGCACCGGCACGTCGAGCAGCGCCAGCTCGCCGCTCTTGTAGTTCTGCACAACCTGTTTCACCCGAGCTCCTCATTTGTTTCCACGCTGTCGGCACGGTCGGCACGGTCAGCGCTGTCAGGCCGCCTCGCTCCGGCCGGAGCCGGAGGTCGCGCCGCGATACCAGTACTCAAGGGTCAGCACATGCCACAGATGCTTGGAGAAGTCCTGCTGCCCGGCGGCGTCCTCGGCGACGAGCCGGGCCAGCGCGTCGCGGCGCAGGAACCCGGAGCGGACGAGTTCGCCGTCGTTGACCACCTCGCGCACCAGCGGTGCCAGATCCCGGCTCATCCAGGCCCGCAGCGGGGCGCTGAACAGGCCCTTGGGCCGGTAGACGATCTCCCGGGGCAGAATCGAGGTGGCCGCCTCCTTCAGGACGGCCTTGCCCTGCCGTCCGACGATCTTGCGATCGCCGGGCACCGCGAACGCCGCCTTCACCACCTCGACGTCCACGTACGGCACCCGCACCTCGGTCGAAGCGGCCATGCTGGAGCGGTCCGTGTAGGCGAGGTTCAGGCCCGGCAGGAACATCCGGGCGTCGCCCAGGCACATGCGGTTGACGTGGTCGTCGAGGTCGTTGTCCGCGTAGACGTCCGCGTGCTCGGTCAGTACGTCGTCGACCGTCCCGGCCAGGTCCGGATCGATCAGGGCG
Source organism: Streptomyces yaizuensis (assembly GCF_034961445.1). Lineage (NCBI taxonomy): Bacteria > Bacillati > Actinomycetota > Actinomycetes > Kitasatosporales > Streptomycetaceae > Streptomyces > Streptomyces yaizuensis. Next base: position 487,200 of record NZ_BSBI01000001.1, on the reverse strand, counting down.
AGCAGTTCGCCCCGGTCGTACATGGTGTAGCTGCGCCGGAACGCGGTCTCCTCCGGCAGGTCGGCGAAGGAGAGGAACCGCTTCGCGAAGCGCACCGACCGGTAGCCCCGGCGGGATGTGGCGACCGGCAGCCGGCCCACGGCCCCGGACACACCGCGCCGCAGCGGCCGCGGGACGCGCTGGTAGCGCAGCGCGAGCCGGTTGGCCAGGTGCTTGCGGTACCCGGCGAACAGCTCGTCGGCGCCCATCCCCGACAGCATCACCTTGACCCCGGCCTCCCGGGCGGCCGAGCAGATCAGGAAGGTGTTGATCGCGGCGGGGTCGCCGATCGGCTCGTCCAGGTGGTAGGTCATCCGCGGCAGCAGGTCGAGCACGTCCGGGGCGATCTCGATCTCGTGCAGGTCGACGCCGAACCGCTCCGCCACCTGCCGGGCGTAGCGCAGGTCGTCCGGCATCGCCTCGAACCGGGCGTCCTCGGCGCGGAACCCGATCGTGTACGCGGAGATCCCGGGCCGGTCGCGGGCCGCCAGCGCGGTCAGATAGCTGGAGTCGAGACCGCCGGAGAGGAAGGTCGCCACCGGTACGTCGGAGAGCAGATGGTGCCGGGTCGACTCCTCCACGATGGCGGCCAGGTCCGGCAGTTCGCCGCCGCGGGCCCGCTCCCGGCCCTCGGCCGCGATGTCGCGGAGGTTCCAGAACCGGCCGCGCTCCACCCGGCCGTCGGGCCGGCACCGCAGCCAGCTCCCCGGCGGCAGCTTCTCCGCCTCCCGGAACGCGCACCGGGAGTCCGGCACCCAGTAGTACAGCAGCGAGGCCACCAGCGCCGCGTGGTCCACCTGGAGCGTCCCGCCGGTGGCCGCGGCGAGCGCCTTGAGCTCGGAGGCGAACGCCAGGCCCGTACCGCGCCGGAGCAGGAACAGCGGTTTGATGCCGAGCTGGTCGCGGGCGAGCACCAGCTCACCGGTGCGCTCGTCGAAGACCGCGAACGCGAACATGCCGCGCAGCCGGGGCAGGCAGTCCGTGCCCCAGCGGCGCCAGGCCTCCAGCAGCACCTCGGTGTCGGAGGTGCCCCGGAAGCGCACCCCCGCGGCGGCCAGTTCGCGGCGGAGTTCGGGCGCGTTGTACAGCTCGCCGTTGTAGGTGAGGGCGAGGCCGCCCGAGACCATCGGCTGGGCGCCGGCCTCGGACAGGTCGATGATGGCCAGCCGGCGGTGCCCGAGCTGCACTTCGCCGTCGCCGGTGGAGTGGCTGTACCGGCCGGCCCCGTCCGGACCCCGGTGGGCGAGGACATCGGTGAGCCGGTCGGTGACGGCCTTTCCGTCCGGCCATCGGTAGGTGCCTGCGATGCCACACATGGTCTACTGCCCCTCCTGGTCGCTGTCCGGGACCCGTGCGGCCGGCGTCGACAGCCGCTCCGTCCGCAGCCGGCCCGTCCCGTTCTGCCGGGCCTGCCGCTCCGTGCGCGGCCTGCCGACCGTGCCGTTGTGCCGGGCCGATCCCCCGTCGGGGCCGCGCAGCGCGGTGTGCGGCCCGTCCCACAGCGTGCCGTCGGTCCGGTCACGCGGATCGGGGTCGATCAGCACCACGCCGGCCACCGCGATGCCCTGGTCGGCGAGTTGCCGGGCCACGGTGTGCAGCCATGCGGCGCTGCCGTGCCCGGCGCGCACGACGAGCACGGTGTGGCCGCCGAGGTAGCGCAGGTCGGTCCATGCCGTGCCGGGCGCGACCGAGCCGACGCCGAGCCGGCGCGTCTCCTGCGGTATGGTCCCGGCCTCCTCGCCGCCGACCACCGCCGGGCCCCCCGGCTTGTGGCGGCTCCTGGCGAGGTGTGGGCCGGGCAGACCGTCGACGACGGCCACGGGCCCGTCCGCCGCCAGTGCCCCGGCGACGTCCAGGGCGATCGCGCTCGTCTCGCGGGCACACCCCAGCTCCAGCAGCGACACCGGTTCGGCACAGCCGCGCACGGTCCGGGCCAGGGTCGTGACGAGCCGTGTCCGGGCCGCCCGGGTCCGCCGGCGCTGCCATGGCCAGGCCGGCCGGCGGGGCGTCCGGCGCAGCTCCGCGACGACCGAGGCGCCCAGGTTCGCGGCGATCTCCCGGCGCAGCACGGGGCGGTCCGCCACCACCGCGCCGACCGCGGCCAGCGCGAGTCCGAGGGCGAGCCCGAGGACGAGCCCGATCACGGCGTTGGTGACGGCGGCCCTGGGCAGGGAGTGCTTCACCACGCGCGGGGCGTCCACGATCTGGGTGCCGGCGACGACCCGGGGCGTGCCGGTGCGTGCCTCCGCCGCGCGCTGGTCGAAGTCGGCGATCCGCGAGTTGAGTTCGGCGCGGCGGGCGAAGAGCGACTCGGTGCTCGCCGACGCTCTCGGGTCGTCCGCCGATGCCTCCGCGTCGTTCCCGCTCCCCGGCGAGCGGTCCCCGATCGTCTTGTTGACCTGGGCCAGCTCGCCGCGCATCCGGTCGCGCTGGTCGAGCAGGGCCTCGGCCTCGGCGGTCGCGGCCTCCCGCATCCGCCGCACATGGTCCGCGACGAACGCGTCGGCCAGTGCCCCGGCCCGGGCCACCGCTTCCTTCTCGCTGTCGCCCGTCACATCGATCTGGAGCAGGTTGTTGGTCAGGCCGGTGCCCCGGTACTCCCCCAGGAAGTCCTCCGGCTTGTCGGAGGACTTGAGGGACTTCAGGGCCCTGTCGGCGATACGGGTGGTCCCCAGCAGGGCGACATCGGTGCGCATCAGCGTTCCGGTGTCGTTGGGATGGTCCCCCTGATGGGCCACCAGCACCTTGGTCACGGCCGTCGGCGGCGGCGCCAGCAGGACCGCCGACGCCGCACCGCCCAGCAGCCCGAGGAGTGCGGCGGCGCTCCACAGGCGGCGGCGCCTGCGCACCGCAACCACCAGTGATTGCAGGTCCAGCAGCGGAGCGGCTGCCGCCGGCTCCGCGGTCGTGCTCGTGCTCACTCCGACTCCCCCGTCGCGTGGCCGTGGGCGGCGAGCGCCGGGGCCTTGTCCGCGGGACGGTCGGCGGGCCGCGCCGGACGGGCGGTGCGGACGGCGCCGGCGACGACGCTGCCGACGACCTCGTACCCGCCGTCCGCGCAGGCGCCGGCGATGCCGGCGAGTTCCGCCGCGGTCCAGCTGCCGGCGCTGAGCACGACCAGGGCACCGGACTCGGTGTCGCGGTCCGGGAGCAGCGGCCGGGACACCGGGACCTCCACCACCCGCAGTACGGGGTGTTCGCCGCCCGGCGAGGCGGGGGAAGGGTCGTTCCCGGCCTCGGTGACGAGGCGCGCGGCGGCCCGGCGGGCGATGTCGTCGCCGTCCGGTACGACGACCAGCAGCCGCCGGGTGCCGGGCGCCCGGTCCTTCAGGCGGGCGCACACCCGCTGGTAGCGGATCCGTCTGCTGTCCTCGTCGCCGGAGGTCCGCGGGGTCGGTACGTCCCACCGGGTGTCGAGGTCGAGTAGCCGGCGGATCCAGGCCCGCGGGTCGCGGCCCTGCGGCCGGTGCGCGGGCCGTTCGGCGGGGACGTCGACGCTCCCCAGCGGTGCCGAGCCCAGCGCCGTGGCGATCTCCGGTTCGGTGCGCAGCCGGCGGTTCATCCGGGCGGCGGTGAGATGGCCGATGACCGAGAGCAGCAGGAACAGCAGCGCACCGGCGCCGATGAGCTGTGTCCTCGTCGGCGGCGCCTGGCCGGTGGGCCGGGTCGCCGGCCCCATGACGACCAGGCCGGCCTTGTTGGTCGCCGGGTCGGCCTCGTCCAGCTTCTTCATGGCCTCCGCCAGCGTGGTGCGCAGTTTCTCCAGTGCGGTGCGGGCCTGGACGCTCTCCACGGTCTGCCCCGGATCGGCCGCTTCGGCCAGGTCGGTGATGCGGCGGTTGGTCTCCTCCACCTGCTGCCGCAGTACCTCGGGTCCCGTGGTCTCCTCGGAGTCGGTGCCGCGGCCCGCGATCCGCTCGGCGAAGGCGACGAGCTGCTGGGCCACCCGGTCGGCGAGCTGCTGTGAGCGCTCCGGGGATTCGGCGGTACCGGAGATGGTGATGATGTTCCCGTCGGCTGCCTTGGCGCTCACCCGGTCCCGTAACTCCGCTCCGCCGACGCCCTTCCAGCCGAGTACGGCGGCGGTGCGGTCGATCACGGCCGAGCTGGTCGCGATCTCCACCTGGGTCAGCAGCTCGCGCTGCTCCCACTGCCCGGGCAGCAGGACCGATGCCGACGCCGTGTAACGCGGTGGGAACAGCACCGAGGTGCCGTAGCCGGCGAGCGCGCCCACCAGGGTGAGGACGGTGAGGAGCCGCCGGCGCCGGCGGAACATCCGCCCGATCGTGACCAGGCGTATCGGGTCTTCGTTCAACGACGCGGCCACTTCCCTGTCCGTACTTTCTCGGCCGCCGGCACCGCGGTGCGGTCACGGCAGGCTGCGGCGTAGGCGTTGAGCAGCGAGGTCTGCGAGTTCCGCCAGGAGAGCTGTCCGCCGATCCGCTCCTGGCCGATCGCGCCCATCCGGGCCCGCCGCTCCGGATCGTCCAGCAGCTGCGCGACGAGCCCGGCGAACGCGGCCTCGTCGTTGGCGGGTGCGTAGACGGCGGCGTCACCGGCGGAGACGCGCGCCTCCCGGAGGTCGAAGGAGACGATCGGCCGGCCCATGGCCATGTACTCCAGGACCTTGTTCATGGTCGACACGTCGTTGAGCGGATTGCGCGGGTCGGGGGAGAGACAGACGTCCGCGGTGGACAGGTAGCGCACGAGGTCGGCGTCCGGAATGCGCCCGGTGAACTGCACCTGATCGGAGAGTCCGAGCTGCCGGGAGAGCTGCACCATCGCGTCGAAGGCGTCGCCGGCGCCGACGAACACCGCGTGCCAGTCGGTCCGCCCGATGTCGTCGCGCAGCTTCGCCAGGGCCCGCAGGGCGTAGTCGACACCGTCCTGGGGGCCCATGACGCCGAGGTAGCACAGCAGATGGGGCTTGCCGCGCTTCAGCTCCGGCTCGGGCGGTACCGGCTGGAAGCGGTCGGTCTGGGGTGCGCTGCGCACCACGAAGACGTCCTCCGGCCGCTGACCGCCACGGCGGATCGCGACATCCCGGTAGCTCTCGTTCGTGGCGAGCACGATGTCGGCGGCCCGGTAGGTGAGGCGTTCCAGCGCGCACACGGCCCGGTAGAGCAGGTCCTCGCCGCGGTCGAACCGGGAGAGGTACAGCTCCGGTACGAGGTCGTGCTGGTCGAAGACGAATCGCGCGCCGCGCCGCTTCAGCCACAGGGCCGGCAGGAACAGCAGGTCGGGCGGGTTGCAGGCGTGGACCACGTCGACCGGGCCGACCTTGCGGGCCAGCCGGGCCGTGTGCCACAGCGCCGATCCGTACTCCCGCAGATAGCCGGCCGGCCCTCCGGTGGCCGCGCGCAGCGGGTAGCGGTGGATCCGCACCCCGTCGATCTCCGCCTCCGGCTCGGTGTCCCGTTTGGTGCCCTGGGGGCAGATGACGTGCACGGTCCAGCCGGCGTCGCGCAGGGTCGTGCACTCCTGCCACACCCGCCGGTCGAACGGCACCGACAGGTTCTCCACCAGGATCAGCGCGCGCCGGTCCGGCCGGTCGCCGCCGGCTGTTTCATCGAACGATGTGTCACCAAGCAAGGCCCATGTACCCCGGTTCGGTCCGGCGCGTCTCGGCGTCGGGAAGGCGGATGAGGTCGACAATCACCGGTCCGTCGCCGTGGGGCAGCGCCGCCAGCACGGCCGGATCCCTGGTCCCCACCAGGCATACCTCGGCGTGCTGAAGCACCTCCTCGACGGAGTCCGCGAGCAGCTGCGCGAGGTGCGGCAGCCGGGTCTCGATGTACTCGCGGTTCGCGCCGAGCAGCCGGGACAGGCTCACGTTGGCGTCGTGGATCCGCAGGTCGTAGCCCTTGCCGAAGAGTCTCTCCGCCAGCTCGACCAGCGGGCTCTCGCGGAGGTCGTCGGTGCCGGGTTTGAAGGACAGTCCGAACAGGCCCACCCGGCGCTTGCCGGTGCGCTCGACCAGTTCCACCGCGCGCTGCAAATGGGCGGAGTTGGAGGGCAGCACGTTGGCGAGGATGGGCACCGAGACGTCGGCCCGCTGCGCCGCGTGGACCAGGCTGCGCAGGTCCTTGGGGAGGCAGGAGCCGCCGAAGGCGAAGCCGGGGCGCAGATAGGCGGGGCTGATGTTCAGCTTGCGGTCGGCCAGGAACACGTCCATCACCTGGTGCGAGTCCACTCCGAGCGCCTGGTACACCGCGCCCAGTTCGTTCGCGAAGCCGACCTTGAGTCCGTGGAACGCGTTGTCCGCGTACTTGATCGCCTCGGCCGTCGGGACGGACACCCGGAAGACCTCGCCGGGCAGGCTGTCGTACAGCGCCGCCACCGCGTCGCCGCTCGCGCGGTCGAGTTCGCCGATGACGGTCTTGGGCGGGTCGAAGAAGTCCCGCACGCTGGTGCCCTCGCGCAGGAACTCCGGGTTGACCGCGACCCCGAAGTCCACCCCGGCCGTGCCGCCGACGGCCTTCTCCAGGATCGGTACCAGCAGGTTCAGAGCGGTGCCGGGGAGCATGGTGCTGCGGAACACGACGGTCTGCCGCCCGCCGCCCTCGCCGTCCTCGCCGCACTCACCGTCCTTGCCGCGCTCCGCCAGTACGGCGCCGATCTGCTCGGTGACCCGCTCCAGGTAGGTGGTGCACAGGCTGCCGTTGGGCTCCGACGGCGTACCCACGCAGATCAGTGAAATGTCACTGCCCAGGACCGCTTCGCGGACGTCGCCGGTGGCACGTAACGCCCCGGTCCGCACGACTTCGGCGATGAGTTCGCCGATCCGCTCCTCGACCACCGGGGCCTTGCCGTCGTTGACCAGGTCGACCTTCACCTGGTTCACGTCCACCCCGATGACCTCGTGCCCCATGCTCGCCAGGCACGCGGCCGACACACAGCCCACGTAGCCGAGCCCGAAAACGCTGACTCTCATGACTCGTTCCTCCCCCCAGGCAGGCCCTTGTGGCCTGCGGTCCGCATATCGGCGGGACCGTTGAACCGGCGCCCCCCGCGCATCAGTAGGCCCCCTGCCCGTAGACCACTGCGCGCATCGTCTTCCACAGAATCACCGTGTCCAGGGCGAGCGACCAGTCCTCCACGTACCGCAGGTCCAGCCGCACCGCCTCCTCCCACGGCAGGTCGCTGCGTCCGCTGATCTGCCACAGGCCGGTGAGCCCGGGTTTGACCAGCAGCCGCCGCCGGATGTCCGGACCGTACGCGGCGGACTCCTCCGGCAGCGGGGGCCGCGGGCCGACGAGCGACATCGACCCCGTCAGCACATTGAAGAGCTGCGGCAGCTCGTCGATCGAGTACCGGCGCAGCACCGCTCCCACCCGGGTCACCCGCGGATCCCGGCGGAGCTTGAACAGCAGGCCGGCGCCCTCGTTGCGGTCGACCAGCGCGGCACGTGCCCGGTCGGCCCCGGCGACCATGGTGCGGAACTTGAGAATGGTGAACTCGCGGCCGTCCTTGCCGACCCTGCGCTGGCGGTAGAACGCCCCGCCCCGGCTCTCCAGCAGCACGAGCAGCCCGACGAACGCCATCAGCGGCGCGAACAGCATCAGCAGGATCACCGCGCCCATGCGGTCGACAACCGCTTTGACCACCCGGCGGCCACCGGTGAAGGTCGGCATGCTGACCCGCAGCAGCGGTATCCCGAGCACCGCGTCGACGTGCAGGCGCGGGCCGGCCACCTCCATCAGTACGGGGGCCACGACCATCTCGGCGTCGCTGCCTTCGAGGTTCCAGGCCAGCCGCTGGAGCCGGTCCGGCGACCAGTGCGGGTCCGGGGTGACCGCGACGACCCGGTAGCCGCCGCGGCGGACGTGGTTGGCGACGTCCGCCAGCCGGCCGACGACCGGCACTCCGTCCAGCTGGTCGCCGTCGGGCCCGAGGCCGTCCGTCGTGCAGACCCCGTCCACCCGCCAGCCGAGGTGCGGAAACCTGCGGGCCCTGCCGATCAGGTCGCGCACGGTGTCCGGGCTCCCGGCGGCGAGCACCGGTCTCAGGCACCGCCCCTCATTGCGCTGCTTGTGCAACGAGAGCCGGAGCAGATACCGCGCGGTCATGGTGAGGAGCGCGATCGCGGGGATCGCGACGAAGATCCAGAGCTTGATGTTGCGCGAGGTGAGGGCGATCCCGCCGAGCGCCAGGACGACGGCCGCCGTGAACAGCGAGCGTCCGAGCCTGCGGAACTCCTCGGCGCCCTGGCCGAGTACGGCCGGAGCCCACGAGCGGTTCACCGCAAGCGCTCCCAGCACCAGCAGCTCGGTGCCGAAGGCGAGAATTCCCCACTTCTCGTGCCAGTTGGCCGCGTCCCGGGCCCCGAAGAAGTTGCCGATCGCCGCCACGACGAAGGCGGTGGTCACCGTATCGCTGATGATCACGGTACGGCGGTACCGCTCCTCCCAGTCGACCACCGTCCGGCTGATCGTCCCGTTCGCCAGCCGTCCGTGTGCCGACGGAAACGGGCTGGCTAATTCCCCCTGCTGCACAGAACCCCCCCAGGTCCCCAGCGGTTTCGACGTGTTCGCGTAACACTGTTCCTCCCCTTCGGGGGGTCCCCGCCCCCCGCGACGCCGCGCTGTTCCTCCGCCCGGGGGGTCCCCCACCCCCCGGGACATGACCTTCCCGGCTGTTTCGGCGGTAGTCGAACAACCCATCCCGGCGGCAGCGGACGCGTCTCTCCTGCCAGGCTCTCGGGATGGGCGGGAGCCCCTCGAAGCCTTGGGTGCTCCCCGCACCCGAGGCCCGTACCGGGCTCCAAGAATCGATCACCCCCACGTCCGGCGCCGGGATGCGACTACTGGCTGTCCGTGGCGCCGGACCCATAGATCATTGTTGTTCGGGCAGTGCCCGAACAGCTGAAGCACGGTCAATCTAGACCATCGGGGCCGGTATGGAGAGGGGATGTGTGCAATTCGTGTTCAAGCTTTGACAGTGAATCACCGACCGGTGCTCCACAAAGGATGGTTGGACGACCAAGACGTGCCGTGTGAGCTGGGATGACGGGAATTCTCCGGGCCGCCGCCACCGGCGGCGGCAGGCGCGCCGACCGTCACAACCGGGCCGGACCCAGGCCCTGTTGACGCACTCCAGTGGGAAAACCGTGACGGGAGTGGTCGATGTAGGCCACACCTGGACACTGCCGCGGAATGGTGTCCGCCGGTCGCCGGGGATCGCCGGACCGCCCTGCCGGAACGGCACCCACCGGGTGTGGACCCCCGGCGCGGTGGCTGATGTCCGGCAGCCGCGCGGCGAATTCACCGTCCCCCTGCGGGGCCGCGCCGGTGATCCTATGCTGACACCGAGGGTGGCCACGATCTGAGGGGGCATGCCCCATGAGGGCAGCAGGCAGCACAACGTCCGCACTGAAGTCGGGGGTCAGGCGGCTCCTGGGACGCACGGGATTCGACATCGTCCGCAGCACCGACAACCGGGGTGGCGTGGACGACTTCATCCCGTTCGAGGCGACGATGCGGGCCGCGCGGGCGGCCGGCCTGTCGGTCGGCGACTACCTCGACGGGGTCATGAACGGGACGCCGGGCGCCACCCAGTCCACCATCGACGAGCTACGCGCTCTCGGCGTCTTCGCCGACAGCCCGAAGACGGTGCTGGAGATCGGCCCCGGGTCCGGACGGTACCTGGAGAAGACCCTCAAGGAGTGTGCGCCGGACCGCTACGAGATCTACGAGACGGCGGCGCCCTGGGCCGCCCATCTGGTGGAGACCTTCGGCGTGGTCGCCCGGCCGGCCCAGGGGTCCAGCCTCGCCCCGACACCCGACGCCAGCGTCGACCTCGTACAGGCGCACAAGGTCTTCAACACTGTGACCTTCCTCTGCGCCGTCCGCTACTTCTTCGAGATGGCACGCGTCACGCGGCCCGGTGGCCGGATCGTCTTCGATGTCATGACGGAGACCTGCCTGGACCCGGAGACGGTACGCACCTGGGCGACCGAGGGCGGCGCGGGCCACGACTCCTACCCGGCCGCCATGCCCCGCCGGACCTGTGTGGATCTCTTCGCGACCCTCGGCTGCGGCCTGGAAGCCGGCTTCCTGGCACCCATGGGCGTCGCCACCACGGAGGTGCTCGTCTTCCGCAAGGACGCCTGACCCCGGGAACGAGGAACGCCGGGAAGCGGCGGAGCCCGCCTGGCGTGGTCGAAATTCCCACCGCAGGCGGGGTCGCAATCGCTTGTTGGTGAGAGGGGTGCGTTGTACCGTCTGCCACGATCGCCGGCGGCGAGGAGAGGGGTGGAGTTGGCGTATGCCCGGCCTCATGGAACGGGTTGGCACGTCGAATCCGAGCGAACCGGTGCGCTCCCCTCACCGTCCTGCGCCTCCAGCCGCGCGCGCCGGCCCGCCGGTGGCCGTGCCGCGCTCTCGGTTCCGGACGGAATCGAGGCCCCCACATGTGAAGGGACAGCAATGCTGCCTTGCATACGCCTGGGATTGGCCAGCACCCTCGTGGCAGTCGCCCTGACCACGGCACCGGCGGCGCACGCCGTGTCGGCGCCGGATCCGGCCACGGCACAGAGCGCGGCGGCGCTCGTGGTGACACTCCGCTACGACGACAGCCGGGCCACCGGCTGGGAGGCGGCGGTCACGGCCGGAGTCGCCTCGTGGAACGCGAACGTCGACAACGTGAAGCTGGTCAGGGTCTCCCCCGGCGCCCGGGCCGAGATCCAGATCGTGGCCACCAGCGGCTGGCCGCAGGCCACACTCGGCCCGGTCCGCCCCGGCGGCCAGGCCCGTGTCGAACTCGGCAGCCAGGCGGTCACGCAGGGGCACGACAAGACCCGCATCGCCGCGCACGAGATCGGCCACAACCTGGGCCTGTGGGACACCAAGCCCGGCCCGTGCTCCCAGCTGATGTCGGGCTCCAGCGCCGGCACCAGCTGCCGGAACGCGCTCCCCAACGCGACGGAACAGGCACGGGTCGAGGCCGCCTACGCAGCCGGGGCCGCGTCCCGCATCCCGACCGACGGCCGCGTGCTGGTCGACGCGGGCTGAGCCGCTCCTTTCGGACCACCTCGCCGACCGGACGCGGCCGGCGGCGAGGTGGAGGCCGGTCGGCTCCACCCTCCTCCGTCGCCGCTGTCGCCCCGGTCCGGGCGGCCCCTGGGCGGTCCGAAGCCCGCCATGCCCTTCTCCTCGGAGGACAATTCGGCGATGCGCGGGATTGACACGATTCAATCTCCCTCGGCGACCGCCTTGCGGGTCTACGCCGACGACAAGGGCGAGTTGCTCCAGGCCGGCCCGGCGGAGCCGGGCCACTGATCCCGCCGGCCCCGGGTACGCCATGAACGGCACCTGGCGGAGGCGGTCCGGCAGAGAGCCGCACGGCGGGATCAGCGATCGTGACAGCTGCCATCACGGCTGTGTATTGGACCCTCGGAGACCGCGGGCCGGAGGCTGGTGACGGGCCATGGGTTCCCGGTCGGCCTCCCCAGGCAGGACCTGCGGTCCGGGCCATCGCCCCCTGCCGCCACGGGAGTCGGGACCCTCCGGACGGTCGGCCACCCCGCGGCCGCGTTTCAGACGGACAGACCTCTTGTCTCCGGCGGCCCAGTGGTGGAAAGTTCTTACTGTTCCTTTCAGCAAGAATTTGCACCATCGCGTCATGCCGTGCATCCGCCCCGGGGCCCGAGGTGCGCCGGAGGCGGGTTTCTCCCCGAGAGGAAAGGACAGTCCATGTCGTTCTCGAAGAAGATCAGGCAGCGGTTGGCGGTAGCCGGTGCCGTGGGCACGCTGGTCACGGCGGCGGGCGTCACGGCGGTCGCCACCCCGGCGGCCGCCGCCCCGGCGACCACCGCCGCGACGGCCACGGATCCGATCACCGTTCTGGCCGGCGTCTTCATCTACGCCCAGCCCAACTACTCGATCCCGGTGTACCCCAGTGGTGCTCCCACGTACGTCTCGGATCTCAGCGGACCGGCGAGGGACACCACGTCCTCCATAAGCAACAGCACGAACCTGTCCATGTGCTTCTACGAGCACTCCGCCCACCGGGGACTGGAGTTCAGGATCGGCCCCGGCGAGAACTGGGCCACGATCCCCTCCTGGATCGACAACAAGATCTCGTCCTACCGCCCCTGTTGACCACGGGCCGTCCGCACCGCCGGACGGCCCTGCCGGCCGGCCTCCCCCGCACCGCTCGCACCGCTCATCCCGCTACCGAGCCGGAAAGTACCGGTCAGCAAGCCGACAGAAAGGCAGCCATGCATTCCAGCGCCGAAGGCAGGATCTCCGTCCTTTCGCACGTCAAGCGCCGGATGGCGCTCCTGGGCACTCTCGTCGTACTGACCGCGTCGGCCGGTGTGCTCGCGAACGCCACCCCCGCCGAGGCCGCCGGCTGTATGGAGAACGGTCGCAGCCTGTGTCTTCGGAAGGACGCCAACTACGGGGGATACTCACTCCCCTTCAACATGCCCAACGTCAACTCGAACATGGGCCAGTACCAGGACCAGGTCTCCTCCATCGTGAACGATTCGTACTACTCCATCTGCTTCTACGAGCACCCCAACTACGGCGGGCTGGAGTTCAGGATCGGCCCCTGGGAGTGGTGGGCGACCCTTCCCGGGTGGATCAACGACAAGATCAGCTCCTTCCGCCCGTGCTGAAGGAGCGGAACGGGCTCGCCTGACATCGGCCCCTGCGACCCGGTCGTGGTCGCGGGGGCCGTGAGCCGTGTCCGTCACCGACAGGCCGATGCCGGACCGGCATCGGGGCACCGCGCCCGCGGGCTCAGCCATCGAGGCCCGCCCCGGGGCCCGGGTCCCCGCCGGTCCGCAGGATCGGCAGCAGCACCCGGAACGTGCAGCCCCGCCCGCTCCCCGTGTCCAGCTCCAGCCGCCCCCCGTGCCCCTGGGCGATCGTCGCCGCGATCGACAGGCCCAGGCCGCTCCCGCCCCGGTCGCGGGAGCGGGAGGGGTCGGCGCGGTAGAAGCGGTCGAAGACCTGGTGGGCGTCCTCGGCGGACAGTCCCGCGCCCTCGTCGGCGACCTCCAGGACGCAGACGGGGACACCAGGCGGCAGGGGCGGAGTGGGGCTGGCGCGGTGCGGGGCGTTCACGCCGCCCGTGTCCGGGGCCGTCCGTGTCCTGCCGACCCGGACCGCGACGGGGGTCGCCGGCGGGGTGTGACGGCAGGCGTTGGACAGCAGGTTGTCGATGACCTGACGTAGGCGATGAGGGTCACCGGGGGTCTCCACCACGTCCAGCTCGCTCCCCGGACGGAGCGGGTCGAGACTGATGTCCCGCGACGGTGAGCCCACGGCCGTCGCGCCGACCGCGTCCGCCGCCAGGGAGAGCAGATCGACCGGCTCGGCGCGGTAGGTCGGCTGCTGGTCCAGCCTGGCCAGGAGTTGCATGTCGTCCACCAGCAGACTCATGCGCGCCGCGTTCTGCGTGATGAGCCGGTTGGCCTCCGCCGACTGCTGCTCGTGGCGCAACGCGAGTTCGGCGAAGCCCTGCACCGCGGTCAGCGGGGTACGCAGTTCATGGCCCATGTCGTCCAGGAAGCGGCGCAGCCGCGCCTCGGACGCCTCGCGCTCGCGCAGGGCGCTCTGGAGCTGGTCCAGCATCGTGTTGAGTACGCTGCCCAGCCGGCCCGTCTCCGTGCGCTCGTCCGTGTCGGGCAGGCGCAGGTCCAGATTGCCCACGGTGATCTGCTGGGCGGCGCGCTCCATCCGGGTCAGGGGCAGCAGCCCCAGCCGCACCACCCACCGGGCGCCGGCCAGCGCGCCCGCCGCCGTGAGGAGGAGCAGCGCGGCGTCGGCCAGCAGCATGGTGCGCAGGGTGTTCCGCACCGGGTCCAGCGGCAGGCTCACCACCGCCCGCATGCCGTCCGGGCCGGGCCGGACGATCGTCCGCCACGATCCGTCGCCGGAGACGGCCGGCACCGAGGCCAGGTGCTCTCCGCCCGCCGCCGGTCCCTGGGCGACGAGGGCGTCCGAGGTGGGCGGCAGCGAAGGGCCGGGGGCCGTTCCCTCCGCGATCGCGTCGGTCAGCAGGCGGCCGTCGGTGCCGTAGAAGTGGATCCGGAAGTCCGCCGGCAGGACGCCGGGGGACGTCACGTACGACGGGAAGCCCCGGCCCGACGCCGCGTCCCGAAAGGCCGGCTCGGGCGGGCAGAAGCTGGTCAGGGAGCGGTCGACGCTCTCCAGGAGCCAGTAGCGCAGGCTCACAAAGGTGATGGTCTCCACCGCCAGCACCACCGCCGTGACCAGCAGTGTCACGCCCCAGGTCAGCCGGCGGCGCAGGGATGCCGGGCGCCTCCGGTCCGGCGCGGCGCCCGGGCCGTTCACCGTGTTCACCCCGTTCACCGTGTTCACCGCGGTCGCCGGGGGTCCGGAGCGCTCTGGTCACGCGGCAGCCGCAGCGTGTACCCGACCCCCCGCACCGTGTGGATCAGCGGGGGGTCGAAGCGGTCGATCTTGCGGCGCAGATATTTGACGTACGTCTCGATGATCCGGGTGTCCCCGGCGAAATCGTAGTGCCAGACGTGTTCCACGATCTGGATCCTGCGCAGGACCCGGCCCGCGTTGGTCATCAGATAGGCGAGCAGATCGAACTCGGTCGGGGACAGCGGGATGTGCTCGCCGGCCCGGTGCACCTCGTGGCGGGATCTGTCCAGCCGCAGGTCCGCGAAGAGGAGTACGTCCTTCTCCTCCCCCTCGGCCCCGCTGTTCGACGCCTGGTGCGGGCCGTCGGCCGTGCGGCGCAGGATCGCGGCGACTCTGAGCAGCACCTCCTCGATGCCGAACGGCTTGACGACATAGTCGTCCCCGCCGGCGCGCAGGCCGGTCACGGTGTCGTTGGCGCGCGCCGTCAGGAACAGCACCGGTGTCCCGTTGCCCGCCGCACGCAGGGTGCGGGTCACCTCGAACCCGTCGAGGTCCGGCAGCATCACGTCCAGCATGATCAGATCCGGTGCGAACCGCTGCGCTTCCAGCAGTGCGGCCCTGCCGGAGCCCACGCTCGCCACCGTGTAACCGGTGAGGCCGAGCACGGACTCCAGCAGGGTGCGGATGCTGTCGTCGTCCTCGACGACGAGCACCCGGTACGGCAGGGAGGCCGCCGTGGAGGGCCCGCTCGTCACGGGCCGGGCCGGACCGGGCCGGGTGGCGGGTTGCCCCGCCGTCCCGGGTTGATCGCCTCCAGGTCGACGGCCGTGGTGATGGACGCCTGGATCGGCCTGGTCGCGTCGGCGCGGTCCCACTCCACGGCGAGCAGGCCGTCGGCGGCCGTGTCACCGGAGTAGAAGGGGTCCGTGGTGTTGGTGGTGCGGGGCAGGTCGTTCCGTGTGTACGGGCGTACCCTGCTGACGGCGGCGGTGAGGTCCTCGGGGAAGAAGACCTGTCCGGTGTGGACGGTGACGCCCTGGGCGTACGCCCGGTCCAGCAGGACGCCCCTGGTGTGGACCTTGACGTGGATGTGCACGGTCCGTCCGGTGTACCAGCCGGGGAAGACGGTACGGAAGCGTACCCAGCCGTCGCGGCCGGTCATCTGGAAGCCGCGCAGGAAGGTGGTCCTGCTGTCCGGCGGCAGCTTGGGGATCGGTCCGTCGAAGACCAGCTCGCCGTTGTTCATGGCCTCCGAGGTCTCCTCGTACCCGGAGTAGATGCCGAGCGCGTCGCACTGCCAGATGTCGACCGACGCGTCGGGCACGGGTTTGCCGTCCTTCGCGTTCAGCAGCCGGATGCGCAGGGCCAGTGGTGTGCCCGGTCGGCCCTCGGAGATGTCGACGCGTTGCTTGTCGTAGTCGAGGTAGTACGGGCCCTCGGTGGTCTCCTTGACCAGGGGCAGGACATTCGGCGCCGAGGGGGAGCCGGAGGCCGGGGGGGTCGCGGTGGCGGCCGCCTCCGAGTCGGAGGTGGCGAGGTGGACACTGCCCAGCCCCAGGGCGGTGGCGCCCGCGCCACCGGCGGCGAGGAGGGAACGACGGCTCATCTGAGGTTTCTGATCTGCCATGGATCGCACGCTAGGGACCTTTCCTGGGAGAACGCGGGGAGGTGCGGGGCGGGAGGGCGGTTTTTGGACCGGGTGCGGGCTCGACGGGGATGCCGGGGCCGTCCGTCCGTCCTGCCCGGCTCATCCGGCCCCTCCGTCCGGGGCCACGACGGGCAACCCGCCGCTCCTGTGCACCCGGCGGTCCCCGTCGACGGCGAACACCTCGCACCCGTGCCGTCCGGCGGCCCAGGCGATGCCCTCCGTGCCCAGGGCGAACGCGGCGGTCGCCGTCGCGTCCGCCTCGGTCAGCGTGGGCGCGACGACCGTCAGACTCAGCAGCCCGGTCGCGGGCAGCCCCGTCCGCCCGTCCACGATGTGGTCCCCCCGTGCGTACCGCGCGGACGTGGCCACGGCCGCGTCGCTGAGTTCCAGGACCGCGCAGACCTGGTCCGCCGTCTCGGGATGGCGCACCCCCACCCGCCAGGGCCCGCCGCCGACCACCACGTCGCCGCCGGCGTTCAGACAGAATCTCCCCACCCCCGCCCGCCGCAGCAGCTGTGCCGCCCGCTGCACGGACCACCCCTTGACCACCGCGCAGGGATCGAGCCCCCGTCCCGGCAGCCGTACGTCGAAGGCGCCCCCGGTCTCGGCCCGGTACCGCTCCGACAGGTCCAGGACCTCCCTCAGATCGGCGCTGATGCCGTCCGGGCCGATCTCCCCCCGGTCGAGTCTGCGCACCTCGCTGCCCGGCTGGAAGGGGCTGAACCGTGCGTCGGTCTCCCGCAGCCACCCGAACACCGCGTCCGCGAGTCCTTCGGGCACGTCCTCGCCGTCGATCCGCAGCGAGACGGGGAAGCCCATCACGTGCTCGACCCGGTGCATGTCACTCGCCCTTCGCGTCGATCGCGGCCTGGAGGGACTCCTTGTAGGCGTCGCTGGTGACGGTCGCCCCGGACACCGTGTCGACGTCGGCCCCCTGCACGCGCAGGGTGTCCTCGATGAGCGTCGGCACCGCGGCGTGGGTCTGCGGATGGTTCGGCTGCCGGAGCATCCGTACCGCGCGGATCGTGTCGCCCTCGAAGGTGACCTCGACCTGCACGGGACCCTTCTCCGTGTCGATCGTGGGCCCGGTGCGGACGGCGTGGCCCGCGCCGGAGGTCCCGGCGGGGGCGGGCGCGGGCGGCGGGGCGACCACGACGGTGGCGCCGTTGCCGTAGGAGGGGGTGTAGCGCCACAGCGGGAGCACCCCGATCACGGTCAGGGCCAGGACGGGCAGTACTCGCTTCACGGTCACTTCCTTGTCGCTTCGGTGGTCGTTTCAGGCGTCGCCCCGGTGGTCGCCCCGGTGGTCGCCCTCGTGGGTACGGGTGTCCGCCGCGGCCGGCCCGCCGTCGCCTCAGCCGGCCAGGCTGAACCGCTCGAAGTGGATCTGCGTCCTGGGTACGCCCAGTTCACGCAGGCTGCCGCGGACCGCGCCGGTCATGCCGGGCGGGCCGCACACGTACACGTCCCGCTCCGCGATGTCCGGCACCAGTTCGGCCAGGGCGCGCGGGGCGAGCGGATCCGGGTCGGCCGGGCCGGCGATCAGATGCAGTTCGGCGCGGCGGGCGAGTGCCAGTTCACGCATCTCCTCATGGAGCACGGCGTCCTGGACACTCCTGACGCGGTAGAGGACGACGATGTGGCCGCGGATGTCCTCCAACAGCGCGCGGATCGGGGTGACTCCGACACCGCCCGCGATCAGCACGGCGTCCGGGCGGGTGCGGTGCAGGGCGGTGAAGGCGCCGTAGGGGCCCTCGGCGAAGACCCGGGTGCCCGGTTCGACATGGCGCAGGGCGGCGCTGCCGGCACCGGCGGACTTGACGGTCAGCCGGAGCGTGCGGCCGTCGGGCGCGGCCGACAGGGAGTACGGGTTGGCCTGCCACCAGCGGTCGCGGGTGAGGAACCGCCACAGGAAGAACTGTCCCGCGCGCGCCGGCAGCCGGTCCAGGTCACGGCCGGTGAGATGGATGGAGACCACGTTGTCCGACTCGGGTACGACCGCGAGGACCACCAGCCGGTGCCGCAGGTTGCGCCACAGCGGCAGCAGCAGGCGGCCGGCGACCACCGCGCCGAGCGCGCTCCCCCACAGCGCGTACCAGTAGGCGGTGGCGAGGCCGGAGGAGGCGAAGGAGGTACCGGCGGCGATCTGGTGGGTGAAGGCCAGCACCACGGCGAGGTAGGTGTAGAGGTGGACGAAGTGCCAGGTCTCGTAGGCCAGTCGGCGCCGGGCGAAGCGGACGGAGACCGCGCCGACGACGAGGATCAGCAGCAGGGCGACGACCGCCCGCAGGACGCCCTCGACGGTCCGGGCGAGATCGACCAGCTGGTCGACCGGATCCATGCCGGTGGGCCGGGCGTACCCGGACACGATGAAGACGGCGTGGCCGAGGAGCAGCAGGATCAGGCAGAAACCGGTCCAGCGGTGCCAGTCGGACAGCCGGTCCATGCCGATCCGGCGGTCCAGCCAGGGCAGCCGGGCCACCAGCAGCAGTTGGAAGGCCATCAGCAGCGCGGCGTACAGGCCCGTCAGCCGGCCCAGCACGATCAGCGCGTTCGAGGCGAACCCGGCCTGGACGAAGAAGTACGCGACGATGGCCGCGTTCACGGCCAGACCGGCGTACAGACCGGTGCGGGCCACCACTCTCGGCCGTATGCCGCTGCTGGGGATGGGACGCGAACGGACGGTTGCCATGGACGGCGGCTCCTCGGTCGGGAATCGGTGCACCGAGCATGGCGGGCGGAAGCTGTCGAACCCCTGTCGCCGGGCTTTCAAGTGCCTGTCGATCGGCACCGGTTCCCCGGCGGGGTGCGGAACGGGCGGCGCCGTGCCGCAGTATGGACGGGTGGACAGAGTGCGAGTGCTGGTCGTGGACGACGACCCACCCATCGCCGACCTCGTCGCGACCGTCGCCCGCTACGAGGGCTGGGACGCGATGACGGCGAACACCGGCGAGGACGCGCTGCGGCTCGCCGCCGAGTTCCGTCCGGACATCGTCGTCCTGGACGTGATGCTGCCGGACGTGGACGGCTTCGGGGTGCTGGACCGGCTGCGGCGTTCGGGGACGATGGTGCCGGTGGTGTTCCTCACCGCCCGGGACGGTGTCGCGGACCGGGTGGCGGGGCTGACCCGGGGCGGGGACGACTATCTGGTCAAGCCGTTCGCGGTGGAGGAGCTGATGGCCCGGCTGCGGACCGTGCTGCGGCGCAGCGCGGGGCCGGGTTTCCAGCGCTCGGTGCTCCGGGTGGGCGACCTCTCCATGGACGAGGACACCCGGGAGGTGCGCCGGGCGGGCAGGGTCCTCACCCTCACCCCCACCGAGTACGAGGTGCTGCGCTATCTGATGCGCCGCTCCCCGACCGTGCTGACCAAGGCCCAGATCCTGGACCATGTGTGGGAGTACGGCTTCGGAGGCCGGTCGAATGTCGTGGAACTGGTGGTGAGCAGGCTCCGCCGCAAGCTGGACGAGACCGGTGAGCCGCTGATCCGCACGGTCCGCGGCTTCGGGTACGTCATCCGGCAGGCCGCCGAGTGAGGCGGGTGCCGGGCGGGCTGCGGCACCTCTACGGCAGGCTGCGGCTGGGCACGCGGCTGGCGCTCGGTCTCGGGGTGCTGTCGCTGGTGGTGTTCGTGGTGGTCGGCACCGTGCTGACCACGTCCATGCACGGCTATCTGGAACGTCAGCTCAGTGACCGGATGGAGTCGGCCCAGGTCGTGCAGGCGAAGGACGCCGTCGAGCACGGCACGGTCCGGCGGGAGACGTATCTGGGCTGGTACCAGGCGGTGTACGACGTCTCCGGCGACGAGCCGAGGCTGCGGCGGCCGGCCGCGCTGCCCGCGGACAGCTCGGCGTTCGCCGGGCTCGCCGGGAGGCTGGCCGATACGGGTGCCGACGACCTCCTCGACTCCCGGCCCCTGGGGCAGGAGGGTACCTACCGGATACGGGCCTGCGAGGTCGAGCCCGGGGTGGTGCTGGTGACGGCCGCGCCGACGGCGGACATCGAGAACACCGTCACCCGGCTGATCACGGTCCAGGTGATCGCCTTCGCGCTGGCGCTGCTGGCGCTGGTGGTGCTGGGGCGGTGGACGCTGCGGCGCGGGCTGAAGCCGCTGAGCGACATGGCGCACACCGCGCACGGCATCGCCTCGCACGATCTGACCGAGTCGGCGGCCCGGCTGCCGCTGCGCGCCGACCGCGGGGGCGGCGGGCCGGAGGTGGAGGAGCTGCGCACCGCGTTCAACACCATGCTGGAGCACATCGACGCATCGTTCGCGGTGCGCGCGAAGGCCGAGCGGCGGCTGCGCCGGTTCGTCGCGGACGCCTCGCACGAGCTGCGCACCCCGCTGATGTCGGTACGCGGCTACGCGGACCTGTTCCAGTACGCGGCGGCGAACGCGCCCCAGGAGCGCGAGCGGCATCTGTCCCGGCTGCGCGCGGAGGCGGCCCGGATGGGCGTCCTCCTGGAGGATCTGCTGCTCCTCGCCCGACTGGACGCGTCCGAGGTGGAGACCCCGCTGCGGTGGACGGACACGGACCTGGTGGAGCTGGTGCGGCAGGCCGCGGACGCGTTCCGGGCGAGCCACCCCGGCCATCCGCTGCGGGTGACGACCGGGCCGGCCCCGGTGTGCACGGCGGTGGACGCGCAGCGTCTGCGTCAGGTGGTGGACAACCTCCTGGCGAATGCGGCCGTGCACACCCCGCCGGGCACCGAGGTGTCGGTGTGCGTCGCGATGACGGGTGCCGAGGCCCTGGTGACGGTGGCCGACACCGGCCCCGGCATCCCGCCCGCCGACCGTGAACGCGTCTTCGACCGCTTCTACCGGGTGGACAAGGCCCGCACCCGCGACCGCGGTGGCAGCGGCCTGGGCCTGTCGGTCGCGGGCTCCCTGGTCCATGCCCACGGCGGCACGATCGAACTGGCGAGCAGGCCCGGCGAGACGGTGTTCACGGTCCGGCTGCCGCTGCGCCGTGGCGCACGGCCCACGGGGCCGCCGACCGACGGCGGGCCGGGGTGAGGGATCTGTCCGTTTGGCCTTTTCCCTCTCTTGACCAACTCTGGGTATTCCCTTGGCAAGGCCGATGTGTGACCCGTTGCGGGCGTCCGGACGCTTTCCCCCGGTCCGCTCCCGGCTGACGGGGACCGCAGGTGAACCTCGTGCCGGTCCGTCGGCGTGCGCCGTGCCCCGCGTCGGTGGCCCTGCGCGGGAACTCGGTGCCGGTCCGTCCGTCCCCTGCCTTCCACCCCGGCGGCAGCTCCCCCGGTTCGCCCTCCTTTCCGGCCAGTGAGGACGCCACCCAGCGGAGGCGGTCGCCGCTGCCGTGCGGGGGCCGGCGTCGATACCGTCCGTTCCGGATGCCCGTTCCAGCAGCCCGTGCCGGTTTCCGGCCCGGGTCGGAGGAAGGGAAGACGGCTGCGGGTGCCGTGCGCCGGCGGCGCGTTCGGGCCAATCACCGCACCGGAAGGCCGACCGGTCGGATTCGCGTCGTTTCGCGAACATGAGAGGTGTTCGATATACGGCGTGCTCGAAACCTGCTCGAATGGCAGCCGTACACCCCCTTCCCGTTCACCAGGCCGCCCTGACCCGGCGGCCCCGTCGTCATGCGCCACTGCCAGGCCCCGACCGATCCGGCACCCCCGCCGGCGGTGTGGAACGACAGGACGGACATCCTGTGACATCCGATCAGGGCACACTCAAGATCTACAGCGACCGCACCTACACCCGCACCACGATGGTGCGCCATCAGGGCACGGCGCTCGCGTTCGCCATGGACGAGCGGCGGCGGATCGTCTACACCGTCCTCGATCTCTCCGCCTACGACGAGGATCGGGGTGAACTGGACGCCGCGTACTGGTCGGAGAGCCCCCAGGACGTCCCCTTCCCCGACGAGCTGGTGACGGTCGGGTACTCGGTGGTGGGCGCGACGGCGATGCCGGTGGTGAAGAAGGGCGGCCGGACCGAGGCGGGCGCCGGTGAGGAGCTGGCGCCGGAGGAGACGGACCGGTTCCTGTCCACCACCGCGCGTCTTTCGGCCGACGCCCCGTTCCAGGTGGTCTCGGACGGCACCCATGTGGTGCTCCTGCGCCAGGCGATCGGCGCGAGCGACACGGACGCGGTGTTCAAGCTGGCGAACGGCGCCGCCTCCGGGAACACCGCCCGGACCGACTTCCAGCTGGCGGGGACGGCGAAGATACCGGTGGTGGCGGACACGCTGCTGTGCGACCGCTTCCTGCTGGTCGGCAATGTGCTCAAGCCGGTGTCGGAGGTACGGTTCAAGCGGAGCCGGCACAAGACCCGCCCGGCGTCGGTCAAGGACAGCCTGGGCGCCACCGACATGGACGGCAAACCGTTCCACGAGCCGACCCAGCAGCTGGAGTTCATCCGGAATCTGACCCAGGGCCGGTTCACCGCTGTCCTGACCCCGACGGCGGTGCAGGGGCAGCAGCGGTGGCAGTTCTTCGCCCACAACACCGCCACCGGCCGGATCGACTCCTTCAACGTCGAGCAGGCCGCCGACGGCCTCTTCAACACCCAGGGCAGCCGCTACTGGACCAGCCCCGACGCCCGCTACCGGGGTTCGGTGTACGAGCGGGCGCCCGGGATCTGCCCGTTCACCAACCTCTCGCTGGTGCCCATCACCCCCGACATCCCGCACCCCGAGACCGCGCTCCAGTTCAACGGGACCTCCCAATACCTGAACATGGGGGCGGCGCCCGCGCTCAAGTTCCAGGGCCGCTCCTACGCGGTGGAGGCCTGGGTCAAACCCCGGGCGGCGGGCGGCCCGGTGCTCGCCCGCTGGTCCGGCACCGCGAGCCAGGGCGGCTTCCAGTTACGGATCACCAACACCGGCCAGGTGGCCCTCGACCACAGCGGCGGCACCCTCACCTCCCTCCAGAACATCCCGGCGGACACCTGGGCGCACATCGCCGCGTCCTTCGACGGCACCACCGCGACCCTCTACGTCAACGGGGCCTTCAGCGGCGACAAGGCCCTCCCCAGCAGCGGGGACGGTTCGGCCATGCTGCACATCGGGGCCAAGGCGGGCGGCCCGTTCTACAGCGGCGTCATCGACGAGGTACGGATCTGGAACCGGTCCCGCGGCCAGAGCGAGATCGCCGACAGCTCGCACTACCGGCTGATCGGCAACGAACCCGGGCTCGTGGCCTACTACCGTTTCGACGAGGGCAGCGGCACCACCGCCTACGACCAGACCGACACCGCCGCCCACGCCACCCTGGACACCCCTCCGCAGTGGGTGACCTCCCAGGCCCCCGTCGGCGAACACCCCGGGGTGCGCCGCGACAGCTTCACCCTCAGCGGCCGCGACATCGTCTCCGGACTCAGCGCCACGCTCTACTACCAGCAGGAAGACGCGGTCGCCGGCTACCAGGACGACCCCAAACCCGCCAAGCGCAACGCCCGGGTCCTGCTGGCCTGCGCCACCCGCCCCGCCGGCAACGCGACGGCCGACGCCCATATCGCCACCGTCGACTTCGGCGTCGGCATCGACGGACGCCTCGCCGACATCCCCGACGTCGTCACCCTGGCCGAACTGGGCCGTCCCGTCGAGCAGACCAGCGACCTGGTCAGCGCCCAGCAGCAGATCGTCACCGGCCTCGAACAGCAGGCCACCGCCATCCAGACCGAGATCACCTCCCTGACGGGGGAGAAGACGACGCTGGAGCAGGCGATCGCGGCGTCCAACAACGCCGCGGCCAACGATCCGGCGCGCTGGATCGTCCAGCTCTCCTGGAACGGAAGCGTCCTGGCCCCTGCCGGCGGAGCACTGACCCAGGGGACCCTGGTGGGGCTGTGGGACAGGAACTCCCGGTACACCCGATGGCGGCTGGTGCGGGCCGGGTCGGCCTCCCGGTACAGCAACCCGACGTACGCGCTGGTGAACGACAGCGCACCCGGTATGGGCGTGCACACCGTCTTCCGCAACCGCATGGGCGCCGACACCTATGGCGCAGAGTTCCAGCCCCTCAACACCGCGGAGGTCCACCAGCAGTGGTACGTACGTGGCACCTGGAACACCAGTGTCCAGTTCCAGAACGCCGGCCAGGACGTATGGATGGGCGTCCTCTCCTGGTTCCAGCTCCGCGATGAGAAATCCGCGGTCGGCTTCACCGTCGAGAAGGTCGGGGTCATCCCGGACACGACCCTCCAGGCCAAGGTCGACCGGCTCGCCGTGGTCAACGCGCTCCTCGCCCAGCGCAACCGCGACCTCGTCGCCAAGCAGGCCGAGATCCCGCCCGCCCGCGAGGAGCTGGCCCGCCGCACCGCCACCCTGCTGGGCGAGGCCGACCTGGTCCTGCCCGTCCCCCATATCGGCCTCGACGTGCGCGGGCTCAGCAGTGCGGGCGCGCTGCTCAAGTTCGCCCGGACCGCCGCCACCCCCTATCTGATGGACAGCGCGGCGGGCCGGGTCGCCCTCTACTTCCAGGGCGCCAACGGCCAGTTCTTCGCCGCCTATCTGGACACCTCGGCGGAGCGGGGCAGCCAGCAGCTGGCCGGCGGTGGGCTGACCGCCCTGTTCACCGCGCGCGACCCGGGTGTCGTCCTGTCGGGGACACAGATCCGGATCACCGACTGCACGGTGAACGGCGCGGCGGCCGCCGGCCTGTGCGATCTGACGATCACCCGGGGCACCGACTCCGAGACCTTCACCCGGCTGCCGCGCCGCATCCAGGATCTGGCCGCCGCCGTCAACGGCGCCACCGACGAACCGCTCTCGCTCGGCACGGCGACCGGCGCGACGGGGGACCAGCTCACCCTCGCCCGCGCGCTGCCCGTGGCCGTTCCCGTCCACTCCCATCTGCTGATCGGGGAGAGCGCCCATCTCGTCACCACCGTCGCCGACACCGGCGGCACGACCCTGCGGGTCACCCCGGCCCCGGCCACCCCGCTCGCCCAGGGCACGGAGGTGTCCCTGATCCGCTACGACACGGCCCGGGCCACCTCCTCCCGCCCCGGCACCTCCCTCGCCCAGGGCTCGTGCTGGATCACCGTCGGCGCCGACAAACGGGATGTCCTCGTACCGAACGGCACGGCCACCGCCCTGGTGGCCGGCCACGGCAGCCGCTGGCGCGGCGACGCCCCCGGCCGGGCGGTCTCCCTCAACGGCACCAGCCACGGCCTCGTCATGGGCGGCACGCTGGACAGCGTCGCCGTCACCGGCGACCTGACCGCCGAGGCATGGATCAACCCGCGCCGCGTTTCCACACCCCGGTCCCGGGTCTTCCATGTACGCACCGGCGACACCAGGGCCGCGATCGCCCTGAGCCCCGAGCCCACTACCGGCGGCATGGTCCTGAACGGCACCGATGCCGCCATGGCGATCCCCGGCGCCGACCCCACGGGGACCGACTTCACCATCGAGTGCTGGCTCAAGCGCACCACCGGGCGCACGGTCGCGGACACGATCGTCGCGCTCGGCGCCAACGGCCTGAACGTCGGCTTCACCTCCTCCGGCGCGTTCACCTTCGGCTTCACCGGGCAGACCCTCACCACCACCGCCACGTACACGGACGGGGAGTGGCACCACTGGGCCGTCACCTTCGACCGCACCACCCGTGCCCAGGTCATCCTCCGTGACGGAGCCGTGGTCGCCCAGCGCACCGCCACCACCGTGCCGAGCGGCACCGGCCAGCTCATCGTCGGCCGCAGCGACACCGGCACCTTCTCGTACTTCTCCGGCCGGCTGGCCGAGCTGCGGACCTGGAACACGGCCCGCTCGGCCACCGACATCGCCGCCGACCAGAACCGGCGCGTCGCCCCGAACGAACCCGGTCTCACCGGCGCCTGGCTCTACGACGGCAGCCGTCCCCAGCTCAGCCAGTTCCCCGACATCAGCGGCCAGGGCCGGCACGGCGGTGTCTGGGGCACGGCGGCGGCGAGCGAGTCCGCGGTCAAGGGCTACAAGATCCTGGCCGCGGTCGGCGACAAGCACCGCACCAGCCGCGAGACCTATCTCTGCGGGGAGTGGGCGCATGTGGCGGCGGTGTACGAGCAGTCGTGGGCGCTGCGCTTCAACGGCTCGGCCTGGGCGGACACCCCCGACGCGGATGCCCTCGACCTGACCGAGGATCTGACCATCGAGGTCTTCGCCCACATCGACGCCATCGGACTGCGCCAGGGACTGGTCTCCAAGGGCCGCCTCGGCGACGGCACGGGGGCCACGGTCCCCTATCAGCTGTCGGTGCTGGCCAACGGGAAGCTGGAGTTCGCCTTCGAGGAGCCCGGCCCCCGGATCATCCGGTACACCTCCGACTCCGCCCTCACGGCCGGCTTCCACCGGATCGCCGTCGTCCGCAAGGCCGGCAGCTCCAGCGACCAGGTCAAGGGCACCCGGACCATCTCCTACAAGGACGAGAACGGCACCACCCAGAACAGGACCGTCGACACCATCGACCATGTCGACACCAAGTCCTGGGACGACATCCGCTTCGTCGTCGACGGCGCCGAGACCGGCACCGGCCGCTACACCGGCACCGGCCCCCGCGGCAACGACGGCGCCCTGGAGATCGGCCGCATCGGGGAAGGCAGCGCCCTGTACCCGCTGACGGGCACCATCGGCGAGATCAGGATCTGGGGCAAGGCCCGGGAGACCAATCAGCTCGGGTCCCCGCTCCACCCCCGCGACGAGGGCCTGATCGCCCGCTGGACCTTCGAGGAGAACACCGGCAACACCACCGCCGACCTGGCCGGCGGCTACGATCTGCGGCTGCACGGCGCGAAGTGGGCGGCCGACCCGAACCCGGCCGCCGGCTCCTTCACCGTCTACCGCAACGGCCGTTCCGTCCCCTGCGACACCCCGGCCACCAACCCCCTCGCCGACTGGGGCCTCGACCGCTTCTCCCTCGGCACCTTCCGGAACTCCACGCAGACCTCCGAGTACTTCGACGGCACCCTGGACGACGTCCGGTACTGGCGCACCGCCCGCACCCCCGAGCAGATCCTCGACAACCTCTTCACCCGTATCAAGGGCGACAAGCAGGACCTGATCGGCTACTGGACGTTCGACCCCACCGCGAACGAGGCCGCCGACGTCGTACTCGACCAGGGCCTGCGCGGCAACCACCTCTACCGCACCGGCGACAAGGTCCCGTCGACCGCGCCGATCTCCACCGACACCGCCGCCGTCCGCTCCGCGCTGGCCGGCATCCGCACCCCCTTCCACCAGAACATCTCCACCCCGCCCGCCGCCACCGAGTACGCCGACCTCCAGTACACCGCCACCGGTGAGGCCCAGGGCGTCCTGAAGCGCTGCTACACGCACACCGCCGCCGGCGCCTGGCACCTCACCACCGGCTACAAGGTCGGCGACCTGGTCAGCGAGTGGGTCAGCCAGGTCCAGTTCGACCCGCAGCTCATCGGCTATATCGAAGGAGCGCCCCCGGTCCCCTCCGAGAACCTCACCGGGCAGATCGACCCCGCCGGGTCCTCCAGCGTCACCTTCAACCAGGCCGACGAGGTCGTCTCCACGCTCTCCTCCACCCATGAACGCAGCATCGACGCGAGCTTCAGCATGGCCGCCGGCGCCGAGGTCGACGAGAAGATCCTCATGATCACCGCCCCGCTCGGCATCGGCACCGCGCAACCGCTCGCCTCCGTCACCGTCAAGGGGCACATCGGCGGCTCGATGGAGTTCTCCAACGCCTGGACGGACGAGACCTCGGTGGGGCAGGGCACCAGCACCACCCACGACACCAGCGCCACCCTCACCGGCGCGTGGGAGGACCCGACCCGCATCCTCAACAGCGCCGTCGGCCGCCGCTTCCTCCCCGCCAACAAGGGCTACGCGCTCGTCCAGTCCGAGACCGCCGATGTGTACGCGCTGCGCCTGGCGCACTCGGGGGCGCTGGTGGCGTACCGGATCCTCCCGAACCCGGACATCCCCAAGGACTGGAACATCATCACGTTCCCCATCAACCCCCAGTACACCAAGCAGGGCACCCTGGACGGCGCGGTCGGCTTCAACGACCAGGGCAAGGTCCTGGACCCCGCCTATCCCAACGCCTTCCAGCGCGGCGAGTACAGCTACTTCAAGCCCCGCGAGGCGTACGCCATCAAACGCCGCATCCTGCGCGAACGCCAGGAGCTGGAGACGTACTACAGCACCGTCTCCACCGAGACCAGCGACTCCGACCCCACCGCGGAGCGCGCGGCGAAGGTCCTGGCTCCGATCGTCGGCACCAAGGACGCCGCCGAGAAGGCCCAGCCGGTCGAGGCGGCGGGCTCGTTCGCCAACCGCAACATCGCCAACACGTACGTCTGGACCGCCGACGGCGGCTTCTTCGCGGAGACCACCGGAACCGTCGACGTCGTCACCGAGACCACCGGCGGCTCCTACAGCCTCTCCGGCGCCGTCACCGGCTCCCTGGAAGTCGGCTTCGACGTCGCGGGCGTCGGTGTCGGCCTCCAGTTCGACGCCTCTCTCGGCGGCGGCATGACCACCACCCGGCACCGCTCCAAGGAAGCCACCCGCTCCCACAGCCTCGATGTGGTCTGCAACCCCAGCGGCGACCTCCAGAAGTACGACAGCAGCGGCAAGGCCCAGTACACGGCGGCGGGAGCGCCCGTCCTGGTGGCGGGCAAGGTTGACGCGTACCGCTTCATGACCTTCTACCTCGGCCAGGACACCAGCCACTTCAACGACTTCTACAACAAGGTCGCCGACCCGATCTGGCTGGAGACCAGCAACGACCCCAACGCCTCCGCCCTGCGCGAGGCCCGCCACAGCGACCGCACTCCCCCGTGCTGGCGCATCCTGCACCGTGTCACCTTCGTCTCCCGCATCCTCCCCCCGGTGCCCGCCACCACGGCGCCCCCGCTCGAACAGAAGATGCGCACCATCGACGTCGCCAGCAACTACGAACTCATCCGCCGCCTCGACCCCTACGTGTCGACCGCCACCAGCTCCCAGGCCCGGCTCGCCGACGCCACCCGTACCGCCCTCACCGAGCACCTTCCCCAGCTGCTCCCGCACGCGTTGGAGATCACCCTGCTCCTCGCCGAGTACTACGACGTCACCGAGTAACCCCCGGTCCACGAGGACACGAAGACACGAAGGACGGCGCCCGTCGCCCGGCCACCCGCCGGGCGCCGGGCGCCGTCCCGGCGTCCCGGCGTCCCGAAAAGGAGAAGCCGCTGCCCGGCAGGGCCGGACCGCGACCGCACTGCCTCCGTACTCCGGCGCCGGCGACCGCCGTGAGGGGCACCCCTGGCCTCAGCGCCCGTCGCGGGTGAGAAGTCCGTCCAGCAGGTGCTCCAGGGTTTCGGCCATCTCCACACGGGTCGCCTCGGGATCGTCGGAGTGGGCGACCATCAGCGCCGCCTCGTCGAGGGCGCCGAGAAGGACATGGGCCAGGGGGGCCACCGGGCGGGCGGCCAGGGCTCCGCTCGCCATCGCCGCCTCCAGGGCCTTCGAGATCACCCCGAGGCCATGCTCCTGCCCGATCTCCCGCCAGCGCCGCCAGCCCAGCACCCCCGGGGCGTCCAGCAGCAGGATGCGTTCCACATCCGGCTCGGCGAAGGCTTCCAGGAAGGCGCGGGCACCCGCCTTCAGCGCCAGGACCGGATCGGTGGCGGCCCCCATGACCTGGCCGGCGATCCGCCCGGTCAACTCCGCCTCGACCGCCTGCACCGTGGCGTCGAAGAGATCGGTCTTGTCCCGGAACTGGTGGTACAGCGCCCCGCGGGTCACCCCGGCGGCACGGACGATCTCCTCCGTCCCCACCCCCGCGTAACCGCGCTCGGCGAACAGCCCCCGGGCGGCGGCGACAAGGGCGTCCCTGGTCGCCCGGGAACGCCGGGTGTGCTTGGTTCCGCTCGATTCCATCCTGCCCCCTTGAGTTCCGTACAGTCTGCATGCACTCTACGTACATACAGTCTGTATGCAATTTGACGCGAGAGGCGTTCACCATGCCGCAGATCACGCTCGACCAGGGAACCGTCCACTACCGGGACACCGGCGAGGGAGAGCCCGTACTCCTGCTGCACGGATACCTCATGGCCGGCGGGCTCTGGGAACCGGTGGCCGAGCGGCTGGCCCCGGACTTCCGCTGCGTCATCCCCGACCTGCCCCTCGGCGCCCATCGCACCCCGCTGAACCGCGGCACCGATCTCAGCCTGCCGGGCATCGCCCGTCTGGTCGCCGGTCTCCTCGAAGCGCTCGACCTGCGCCGGGTGACCCTGGTCGGCAACGATCTCGGCACCGCCGTCGCCCAGATCGTCGCCGCCCGCCATCCCGAACGGATCGGCCGACTCGTCCTCACCAGCGGCGAATGCTTCGGCAACTGCCCGGCGCCCTGGTTCCGCCCACTCCCTCCCGCCGCCCGGGTGCCCGGGCTGCTCACCCTGGCCTATCAGGCGCTCCGGCTGCGCGCGGCGCGCCGGCTGCCCTTCGCCTACGGACTGCTCACCGCGGGTGCGCTGCCCCACGACCTGATCGACGACTGGATGGGGGCCTTCTTCCGCGACCCCGGCGTGCGGCGCGACTGTGCCGAGGTCACCCGGCACCTCGCCCCGGCCGCCCTGCTCGACGCCACCGGGCGGCTCACCGCCTTCGACCGGCCCACCCTGCTGGCATTCGCCCGCGAGGACCGGCACTTCCCCTTCTCCCACGGCGAACAGCTCGCGGCCCTGATACCCGGCGCCCGGCTGGAACCCGTCCCCGACAGCCGTACCTGGGTCATGCTCGACCAGCCCGCTCTGACCGCCCACCTGATCAGGGAGTTCATCCGCACCACCCCGGCGGGCACGGCCCCGGCCGGCGCCACGCCCGCCTGACCACCGGGGGCGAGAAGGCCGACGGGGGTATGTCCGATGCGTTCAATCCAGTTGGACAGTGCCTTCGCGGACGTCTTCACCGGCGAGGAGCCGGGCACCCCGCCGGCGGCGTCGAGGTGCTGGTTCCTTGGCCCGTTCTGGCCGGCGTGGTGGCGCGGATCGACAGGGCAGGTCCGGTTCCCTCGGTCCCACGCCCCATCTCGGAGGGGGTTCGGGCCATTCTTCCCGGTCGCGCCGGAGAGCTTCGGGGCCGGTCCCGAAGCTCTGCACAGGTGGTCGCAGAAGTGCGGCCCACCCAGTGCCCCCGCCGTATCCGAACGTACCGCGAGTGTGCGGTACGGCGGTGGCCGGTGCGGGTGAACACGCCGCGGTGGCTGGTGGCGGTACCCGTCCCGTGGCGGGACAAGAAGGTATGCGCCATTCCGTAGCCGTGCAAAAGTCTTTGACTGTTTGTTCGATATCCGGTGGGGATGGGGTGTGGTCTGCTGTGCCGGGCCCGGCTCGACCGCTTCTTCCACCGCCCTGGGAGGACGGTTGCTTGCGTCTGCCCGGCCGCTTGACCCGACACCCGTCCCACCTCCGGCACGGAGGTGGGCTGCCCGAGGACGGATGGCCCATGACCACGGCTGACCAGAGTCTCGTGAAGATCTACAGCGACCGCACCTATACCCATACGACGATGGTGCGCCATCAGGGGACGGTGATCGCGTTCGCGATGGACAGTGCGCGCAGGATCGTCTACACGGTTCTCGACCTGTCCTCCTACGACGCGGCGAAGGGGGAGCTGGATGCGTCGTACTGGTCGGAGAACCCGGCCGAGCTGCCGTTCCCGGCGGAGGTCGTGAGGGTCGGCTATGCCCTCCTGCCGGCGACCGGGATGCCGGTCGTGAAGAAGGGCGGCCGGACCGAGGCCGGTCCGGACGACGAGCTGGACGAGGAGGAGACGGACCGGTTCCTGTCCACGACCGCCCGGCTCACGGCCGCGGCGCCGTTCCAGGTTCTCTCCGACGGCTCGCATGTGGTGCTGCTGCGGCAGGCGATCGACGCGGCCCACCCGGATGGCGTGTTCACCCTCACGGACGGGGGTGCGTCGGGGGACCTGTCCAGGACGGATTTCCTCACCGTGTCGGGGACGAAGGTTCCCCTGGTGGCGGACACCCTGCTGTGCGACCGGTTCCTGCTGGCGGGCGGCGCGCTGAAGCCGGTGGGCGAGGTCCGGTTCAAGCGCAGCCGGCACAAGAGCGAGCCGGAGTCGACCAAGGACAGCCTGGGCGCCTTCGACATGGACGGCCGGCCGTTCCACGAGCCGACGCAGGAGCTGGGGTTCATCCGGAATCTGTCGCAGGGCCGGTTCACGGCGGTGCTGACGCCGACCTCGGTGCAGGGGCAGCAGCGGTGGCAGTTCTTCGCCCACAACAAGGTCACCGGCCGGATCGACTCCTTCAACGTCGAGCAGGACGCCGACGGCCTGTTCAACACCCAGGGCACCCAGTACTGGACCAGTCCCGACGCCCGCTACCGTGCCTCGGTGTACGAGAGGGACGCCGGGACCTGCCCGTTCACCGGCCTGGCCCTGGTCCCGGTGGTCCCCGACAGCAAACACGCCGAGACCGCACTGCGTCTGAACGGCACCAACGCCTCTGTGGATCTGGGGACCGGGTCCGCGCTGAAGTTCCAGGGCCGCCCGTACGCGGTGGAGGCGTGGATCTGCCCGCAGGCGGCCGGCGGCCCGGTCGTCTCCCGCTGGTCGGGGAGCGGCCAGGGGGGCTTCCAGTTACGGGTGACCGCCACCGGCCAGGTGATCCTGGACCACAGCGGCGGGTCACTGACCGCGACCCAGACCGTGCAGGCCGGTGCCTATGCCCATGTCGCCGCCTCCTTCGACGGAAAGGTGGCGACCCTCTACGTCAACGGCGTCTTCAGCGGGAACGCGACCCTGCCCTACCCTCAGGACGGCACCGCCTCCTTACGCGTCGGCGCGGCCCAGAGCGGCGGTTTCTTCAATGGCGTCATCGACGAGGTGCGGATCTGGAACCGCGCCCGTGCCCAGGCGGAGATCACCGACGAGCGGGTGCACCGCCTGATCGGCAACGAGCCGGGCCTCGCCGCCTACTACCGCCTGGACGAGGGCGTGGGAACGACGGCGTACGACCAGACGGACACCGCCGCGCACGCCACCATCACCGGGACAGCCACCTGGGTGACCTCGCAGGCCCCGGTCGGCGACCATCCCGGGGTGCGCCGCGACAGCTTCACCCTCTCCGGCCGGGATGTCGTCTCCGGCCTGGCGGCCTGTCTCTACTACCAGCAGGAGAAGGTGACCTCCGGCTACGCCGAGGCCGCGAAACCGGCCAAACGGCAGGCCCGGGTGCTCCTGGCCTGCGCGACCCGCCCCAGCGCCACTGCCACCGCCGACGCGCATATCGCCACGGTCGACTTCGGTGTGGGAGTCGACGGGCGCCTCGCGGACATCCCGGACGTGCTCACCCTCAACGAGCTGGGGCGCCCGGTGGAGGAGACGGCCGACCGGGTCTCCGCCCAGGAGCGGCTGGTCACCCAGTTGGAGCAGCAGGCCCGGGTCATCGAGAACGAACTCACCGCGCTGAGGACGGAGAAGGCCCAGCTGGAATCGGAGGTCGCCGCCGCCAACGCGGGCGCCGAAGCCTCCAACGACCCCACCAAGTGGGCCGTGTGGATGGTCCAGGACATGCGGTACTACTTGGGCATCGCGGCAGGCGATCCGCTCCTTCGACTGACGCAGACCTACCTCCCGACAGTCCGCTGGCAGATCATGGTGGTGCCCGGCGCCACCCCCCGCTTCGGCAACCCGGTCGTGGCCCTGGTCTGCCTCGACCACCAGGAAAGGGTCCTGGAGCCGAAGAACGGAAGCACGGCGCAGTACGAGGACCTCGTCCTGGTTCAGCGTTCGCTCACCGCTCCCCTTCCGGCCACCGCCCAGTGGTACATCGATGGCCATATGCAGATCGGGGTGAGGTTCCAGAACGTCCACAGCGGGCTGTGGATCGCTGACAGCAGGCAGTCGGCCTATGGTGCCAACACGTTGATGTGGCAGAAGGAGGGGATCGCGCCGGACCTGCAGATCCGGGTCAAGACCGCCCGGATCGCGGAGATCACGGCCCTGGTCGCCCAGCGCACCGTCGACCTGGCCGCGAAGCAGGCCGAGATCGCGCTGGCGCGTGATGAGCTGGCCCGGCTGACCGGGGGGCTGCTGGGCAGTGCCGATCTGGTGCTGTCCGTGCCCCATGGCGGTGTCGACGCGACCGGGCTCAGCAGCGCGGGCGCGGTGCTGAAGTTCGCCCGCACGGCCACCGGCCCCTGCCTGATGGACAGCGCGGCGGGCCGGGTGGCGCTCTACTTCCAGGGGGCGAACGGCCAGTTCTTCGCCGCCTACCTCGACACCAACGCGGTCCGCGGTGTGCAGCAGCTGACCGGGGGCGGGCAGACCGCGCTGTTCACGGCCCGGGATCCCGGTGTCGACCTGGCCACCGGCACGGTCATCACCGTCGCGAACTGCACGGTCAACAACGCGGTCGCCGCCGGGCTGTGCGATCTGACGGTGACCCGCGGCACCGAGACGGAGACCTTCACCCGGCTGCCGAGGCGGGCCAGGGACCTCGCCGCCGCCGTCAATGGTGCCCCGGAGGATCCCATCCAGCTCGGCGTCGTCGCCAGCGTCTCCGGCGATCAGGTCCGGCTGACCCAGGCGCTCGCCGCCGCGGTGCCCTCCGAGGCGTACGTCCGGATCGGCACGGCCACCCACCAGGTCGTCGCCACCGCCGCCGCCGGGGCGAACACCTTGCGTGTCACACCGTCGCCCTCGGCCGGGACCACGGCCGGGACCGGGGTGTCCCAGGTGCGCTACGACACCGGCCGTGCCACCGCGTCCCGCCCCGGGGTGTCCCTCGCCGAGGGGTCCAGGTGGATCACCGTCAGCGCCGACGCGGGCGACCTGCCCGTCCCCAACGGAACCGCCACCGTTCGGGTCACGGGCTACGGCGCCCGCTGGCGGGGGGACTCACCCGGCCGCGCCTTCTCCTTCGACGGCGCCGCGCACCGCCTCGCCCTGCCGGACACCCAGCTGGACCGGGTCACCACACCGGCCGGGGACCTCACCGTCGAGACCTGGGCCGCCCCCGGCAGGATCCCCGGCACCCGCGCCCGGCTCCTCCATCTCAACCGGGACCGGACGAAGGCCGCACTCACCCTCGTACCGGGGGATCCCGTCGCGGGGGGCATGCTCCTGGACGGCAGCAACGACGCCATGCTGATCAGCGGCGCGAGCCCGACCCAGACCGACTTCACCATCGAGTGCTGGCTCAAGCGCGCCACCGGCCGTACGGTCGTGGACACCATTGTCTCCTGTGTCACCAACGGCCTCACCATGGGGTTCACCGCCGACGGGAAGTTCAGCTTCGGCTTCGGCACCGGTACCGCCGCGCAGACCCTGACCACCCCCACCGCCACCACCGACGGGGAGTGGCACCACTGGGCGGTCACCTTCGACCGGACCAGCAAGGTACAGATCATCCTCCGTGACGGAATGGAGGTCGCCCGCCGTACCGCCACCGGTCTGCCCGGCACAGCCCCTCACCTCATCGTGGGCCGCACGGACACCGGCACGACCGTCTTCTTCTCCGGCCGGCTCGCGGAACTGCGGACCTGGAACACCGCCCGCTCCGCCGCCGACATCCACGCCGACCGCTTCCGCCGCCTCCCGGCCGGCGAGCCGGGCCTCGCCGGCGCCTGGATCTACGAGAAGAGCAGGCTCGGCACCGCCTACGCCGAAGGCCAGCTCCTGTTCACCGACCTCAGCGGCAACAACCGGCACGGCGGGGTCTGGGGCGACCCGGCGACCGCCGACTCCGCCCTCACCTCCTACCGCGTCCAGGCCGCGTTCGGCGAGAAGGCCCGGGCCGGCCGGGAGAGCTATCCCAGCGGGGACTGGGCCCACCTCGCCGCCGTCTACGAGGAGTCCTACGCCCTCCGCTTCGACGGAAGCTCCTGGGCGCAGACCTCCGACGCCGACGCCCTCGACATCAGTGGTGACCTGACCCTTGAGGTCTTCGCGAAGATCGACGCCATCGGCACACGCCAGGGACTCCTCTCCAAGGGCCGGCTCGGCGACGGCTCCGGCGGCAGCGTCCCCTACCAGCTCACCGTCCTCCCGAGCGGGAAACTGGAGTTCGCGTTCGAGGAGCCCGGACCCGTCGTCAAACGCTTCACCTCCTCCACCGCCCTGACCGCCGGCTTCCACCGCATCGCCGTCGTCCGCCGGGCCGGCCGCACCAGCCAGGAGGTCAAGGGCACCCGGGCCTTCCCCGTCACCGACGCCTCCGGCACCACCACGACCAGGAACGTCGACGTCGTGGAGCGGGTAGACGTCGAGGAATGGCGCGACATCACCTTCGTCGTCAACGGGAACCACCACGGCACCACCCGCTACACCGGCCCCGGCCCCCGCGGCAACGACGGCGCGCTGGAGATCGGCCACGCCCAGGACGGCACCAGCCGCTACCCGCTGACCGGCACCATCGGCGAGGTCCGCATCTGGGGCAAGGCCCGCGAGACCGACCGGCTCGGCACCCCCGTCCAGCCCCGCGACGAAGCCCTCCTCGCCCGCTGGACCTTCGAGGAGAACGACGGCAACACCACCGCCGACCTGATCGGCGGCTTCGACCTCAAACTCCGTGGCGCCCGCTGGACCACCGACCCCGACCCCCGCGCCTCCGCCTTCACCCTCTACCGCAACGGCCGGGCCGTCCCCGCCGACATCCCCGCCACCCACCCGCTCACCGAATGGGGCGACGACCAGCTCACCCTCGGCGCCCTCAAGAAGGCCGGCACCCACAGCGACTTCTACGCCGGAGTTCTGGAGGAGGTGCGCCTGTGGCGCACCGCCCGAACCCCCGAGCAACTCCTCGACAGCCTCTTCACCCGCCTCAAGGGCGACAAACAGGACCTCCTCGGCTACTGGCCCTTCGACGCCGACTCCACCACCGCCACGGCCGAAGCGGTCCGCGACCAGTCCCTGCGCGGCAACCACCTCGACATCGGCACCGACACCACCCGCCCCCGGATCATCCTGTCCACCGCGCCCGTCTCCACCGACACCGCCGCCGTCCGCTCCGCCCTCGCCGGCATCCGCACCCCCTTCCACGAAACCATCAGCCGCTCCCCGGCCGCCTCCGAGTACGCCGACCTCCAGTACACGGCCACCGGGGAGTCCACCGGTGTCCTCAAACGCTGCTACACGCACCTCAAGGACGGCACCTGGCACCTCACCACCGGCTACAAGGTCGGCGACCTGATCACCGAATGGGTCAGCCAGGTCCAGTTCGACCCCCAGCTGATCGGCTATATCGAAGGAGCCCCGCCCGTACCCTCCGAGAACCTCACCGGTGGCACCGACCCCGCGGGCTGCTCCAGCGTCACCTTCCAGCAGGCCGAGGAGGTCACCTCCACCCTCTCCTCCTCCAGCGAACGCAGCGTCAGCACCTCCTTCGACATCGCCGCCGGACTCGACACCGATGCCCAGGTCCTGCTCCTCACCGCCCCCCTCGGCTTCGGCACCGCCCAGCCCCTCGCGAGCGTCACCGTCAAGGCCCGCGTCGGCGGCAGCCTCGAATTCTCCAACGCCTGGACGGACGAGACCTCCGTCTCCCAGGGCACCAGCACCGAGCGCGACACCACCGCCACCCTCACGGGCACCTGGGAAGACCCCACCCGGCTCCTCAACGACACCATCGGCCGCCGCTACGTCCCCGCCAACACCGGCTACGCCCTCGTCCAGTCCGAGACCGCCGACGTCTACGCCCTGCGCCTGGCCCACACCGGCGCGCTGGTCGCGTACAGGATGCAGCCCAACCCGGACATCCCCAAGGACTGGAACATCCTCAGCTTCCCCCTCAACCCCCAGTACACCAAGCAGGGCACCCTCGACGGCACCGTCGGCTTCGGCCCCACGGGCAAAGTCACGGACCCCGCCTACCCGGGCGCCCTCCAGCGCGGCGAGTACAGCTACTTCAAGCCCCGCGAGGCGTACGCCATCAAACGCCGCATCCTACGCGAACGCCAGCAGCTGGAGAGCTACTACGCCGACGTCTCCACCGGCACCGGTGACACCGACCCCACCTCCGAGCGGGCCAAACGCCTCCTGGAGTCCTTCGCCGGCTCCCTGCCCCCCGCGCCGGACAAACCCGCCCCCACCCGGACCCAGGACGCCTTCGCCAACCGCAACATCGCCAACACCTACGTCTGGACCGCCGACGGCGGCTTCTTCGCCGAGACCACCGGCACCGTCGATGTCGTCACCCAGACCACCGGCGGCTCCTACAGCCTCTCCGGCGCCGTCTCCCTCTCCCTGGAGGTCGGCTTCGAGATCGCCGGCATCGGCGCCGGCGTCGAACTCGACGCCTCCGTCGGCGGCGGCATCACCACCACCCGCAACCGCACCAAGGAATCCACCCGCACCCACAGCCTCGAAGTCGAGTGCAACCCCACCCGCGACCTCCAGCAGTACAACAACGGCCAGCCCGTCTACAACAGCGCCGGCAAACCCGTCCTCACCCCCGGCAAGGTCGACGCGTACCGCTTCATGACTTTCTACCTCGCCCAGGACTCCGCCCACTTCGACGACTTCTACCACAAGGTCGCCGACCCCCTCTGGCTCGCCGGCAGCAAGGACGCCAACGCCGCCGCCCTGCGCCAGGCCCGCCAGAGCGACCGCAAACCCCCCTGCTGGCGCATCCTCCACCGCGTCACCTACATCTCCCGCGTCCTCCCGCCGGTCCCGCCGACGGGTGCGCCCCCGCTGGAGCAGGCACTCACCACCGTCGACATCCCCAGCAACTACGAACTCATCCGCCGCCTCGACCCCTACACCTCCACCGCCACCGGCTCCATCTCCGAACTCGCCGACGCCACCCGCGTCGCCCTCACCGCCCACCTCCCCCAGCTCCTCCCCCACACCACCGACATCACCCAGTTCCTCGCCGCCTACTACGGCATCACCGACTGACAGCGGGAATCCGACGCGCACGGCAGCGCCATGGCGGGGCGGCCGGGAGCCGCGTGCCCAGGGGGCGGGCTCCACAGGGCTGTGGGCCCGTCCCCTGAGCGGATGGCTCAGGAGTGGTCGCCGGTCTGTTCCGTGATCGCGGCGCGGGTCTCGTCGGCTTGCTGCTGGATGTGTTCCTGGACGTGGGCGGGGACGCCCTGGTCGCGGAAGTGGGTGGTGAGGTCGGTCAGGACGGCGTCGGCGCGTTCGAGGTCGCCCGCTTTGGCGTGGACGGTGGCGAGGCGGCGCATGGCCGCGTTGAGGGTGAGGTTGTCCAGGCCGGTGTCCTGGTCGGTGCGGGAGGCCTCGATGGCGTCGGTGAGCTGGGTGACGGCGGTTTCGGTGTCGGGCTGACGCACTGCCAGGCGGCCGTCGGCGACGGTCTGGAAGTGGCGTCCGGCGTTGGCTCCCCGGGCGAGGCGGGCGTAGGCCGCGAGCGGGTGGTCGCCGTAGCGGTCGATGAGGTCCTGGAGGGCGTCGTTGCCGGAGGAGAGGGAGGGGGCGTCGGAGCCGAGGAGGGCGAGGAGGGTGCCCTGGTCGTCCCCGGTCAGGAGTTCGCCGGCGTGCTGGTCGGTCCGGTCGAGGGGGAGGCGGACGCGGAGGGTGCGGGTGGGGGAGACGGTACGGCTGCCGTCGAGGCCGGTGTGGACGGCGGTGACCTTGTAGAGGCCGGGTTCGGCGAAGTACAGGCCGCCGGCGCCGTAGCCGAGGTAGACGGTCTCGTACACGGCGGGCCGCTCCGCGTTCAGGGTGACGGCGGACTCGCCGCCACCGTGCCCGGTGCAGGTCCGTGCGAGGGGGCGGAAGAGGCGGGTGCGGCCCTGCGGGTCGGTGATGGCGACGACGGTGCGCTCGCCCTTCGGCCCGATCGACTCGGTCACCGTGATCCCGTCCCGCTCCCCGGCGAGCGCGAGCCGCACCTCCGCCATGACCGGTTCGCCGTAGCCGAAGTCCTGTTTGCCGCCGAGGGTGAGGGTGAGCCCGGAGGGGTTGTCGCTCGGGCGGAAGGAGGTCTCGGCGGCGGCGAGGGCACTGTCCTCAAGCGCGGAGTTGGCTCCGAAGCCGGAGCTGCCACCGGGAATGACATGCTGGTAGAAGCCGTGGCGCAGATGGCGCAGCTCGTTGTCGGTGAACTGGAAGCGGAAGTTGCGCCAGTACGCTTCCTCGCCTTGGCTGTAGTTCTGGGGGTAGTTCATCCAGGACAGGTCGCCGTAGCCCTGGTCGGGGCCGAGCGGGGCCGGGGGCTGGGACAGGTGCTTCTGCCAGGAGTGCAACAGGTTGAAGCCATGGCCGATCTCGTGGACGTAGCAGAAGAGTTCGTTCGCGTTGCCGATCCAGCCGAAGCCCCGCATGGACTGGTGGAAGACGGCCATGCCCTGGCGCTGGACGCCCCCGAGGCTGTCGAACATCTTCCCGGCGGTGCCGGGGTTGGTGTGGCGGGTGGCGACGAACGCCCAGAACCGCCACTGCGGGACGTCCTGGTGGAGGCTGGAGCTGGCCGTCATCGCGGCGTGCAGTTCGGCGTCGGACCAGGCGAGGTCGGCGCCCGCGGTGTCGGCCGTGATCGTGTTGGCGTTTCCGGCGTCGCGGATCTCGATCCCGGCCTCCGCGTAGGCGGAGGCGACGGTGAGGGTGCGGTTGCGGTAGCCGGGCGGGTTCCAGCCCTGGGCGGTGTCGTACCTCTGGAAGACCTGCGTGCCCACCACGGAGTCGATCTCCAGGTCCACGCTGCGCAGCCCCTGTCCGGCGTACGCGCAGTCGAATGCCAGCACCCGGTTGTTGCCGGGGGCGTCGAGGACGAGGGCGGCGTTCGCCGCGTTCGCGGTGGCGGCGACACGGGGGATGGTGAGGGCGAGCCGGGTGACCCAGGTGTTGCTGGACCATTCCAGGCCGGTCTGGGCGAGGGTGTAGGTGCCGGCGGTCTGCTCGACGCCGAGCGCGGCCCCGGTGCGGAAGGAATTGACGCAGACGCCGTTGGTGAAGAAGTCGCCGCTGATCGTGGCGAGGGAGCGTTCGCCCTCCAGGTCGACACGGAGCTCGACGCGGTCGGCTCCGCTGACGCCGGTGTAGCGGCCGGTGACCGGCCGCAGCGGGGTCCGGTACTCGGCCGGGAGCGCGGCCAGGCCGGGTATCCCGAGCGCGTTCAGCTCGCCCTGGGCCACCACGCCGGTCCTCCAGTTCAGCACCAGTCCGCGGGAGCCCTTGAACAGCAGGCTCTGCCGGGTGCCGTCGGCGGCGTTCTTGTAGGCGATCACATGGTCCAGGTCGGAGCGGAAATCCTCCGGCAGCGACGCCCAGCCCGCGCAGCCGGACGCGTCCGGCCCCTCGGTGATCAGGGCGTCGCGGACCACGCCGTTGACCCAGTGCAGGGTCAGCACCCGCGGGCCCTTGAAGAAGTACGTCTGCCAGTTCCCGTCGTCCGTGTACGGGGCCAGGAGCAGCGCGTCCACCTGCGTACGGTAGAAGTCGGGCAGCCTCCCCCAGGTGTGCTCGCCGGACCAGGGGCCCTCGTACTGCTTGCCGCGGTTCCAGTCGTAGCGGACGCAGTTCTCGCCCCGGAAGAAGACGGACTGCCAGGTGCGTTGCCAGAACGGCTCCCTGTTCATGGGGAGCATCGCCGCGCCGTCGCAGCGGTCCCGGTACGGGGCCGCCAGCCCCTGGAACAGCGGCTCCACGGTGGTCAGCGGCCCCGAGGAGATCACCCCCCGCTCGTTGAGCCGGACGCCTTGGTCGCCCCGTCCGAAGACGGCCGCCCACTCCCCCTCCGGGTGGGCCATCGCCCAGCTGAACCCGGTCGTCTTGTACCGCATGAACGCCATCGGGCGTCCCCCCTTCCGGCCGCGGAGCCCGGTGTGCTCCGTCGGCCCGGGAGTCTGGCAACGGAACATCTCGGCGACCACACCACCGACCGGGAAATGTCTGGTTCCGCCAGGGCTGCTCCGCCGCTTCCCCTCAGGGCGGAGGACGCGCAAGGCGGCAGGTCAGACGCCCGCGGGTCATGTGGGGAGGTCCGCAGCCACCGGCACCCGAGGGCTCCGTCGTCAGGGGCCGGATCCGGGATGCGGGCCGACCCGGAAGACCTCTATGGCGGAGAGCCACAACACTGCGGTCGATCCGTCAGGACGGCATCACCTCTCGGCGAGGGGGTGGAGGTTTCGGGCGGCCCGCCCGGGGCCGGTGACCGGGCCCCGGGCTCGGCGGAGGTGCTACGGGGTGGTCGTGTG
This sequence comes from Streptomyces yaizuensis, assembly GCF_034961445.1. Taxonomy (NCBI): domain Bacteria; kingdom Bacillati; phylum Actinomycetota; class Actinomycetes; order Kitasatosporales; family Streptomycetaceae; genus Streptomyces; species Streptomyces yaizuensis. The sequence continues at coordinate 445,076 of NZ_BSBI01000001.1, read as the reverse complement.
GAGGGCTTCGGCGAGGTGTTGGAGCTGGACGTCCCGGCTGGCCTTGACCAGCACCACGTCGCCGGGGAGCAGGGTCTGCCGTAGGAGTTCGAGGGCGGTGTCCTGGTCGGGGAGGTGGACGGCGCCGAGGCCGGCGGCCTTGGCGGCCTCCTGCATCCAGCGGGCCTCGTCGCCGCCGATGACGACGAGCTGGTCGACGCCGAGGGAGGCGGCGGTGCGGCCGATGCTCTCGTGGGCGGTGCGGGAGTCGTCGCCGAGTTCGTTCATCTGCCCCAGGACCGCGACGGTCCGCCGGCCGGCCGCCCGGCCCATGGCGGCGAGGGTCTGGAGGGAGGAGCGCGTGGAGTCGGGGTTGGCGTTGTAGGCGTCGTTGACGATGGTGACGCCATCGGGCCGGGTGGTGCTCTCCATCCGCCACCGGGAGACGGGGTTTGCCGTGCCGAGGAGTTCGGCTACGTCGTCGGCGCCGAGCCCGGCTTCCAGGGCGACCGCGGCGGCGGCCAGGGAGTTGGGGACCTGGACGCTCCCGGCGAGGCGGAGCCGGACGGGGGCGGTGCCCGCCGGGGTGACCAGGGTGTAGTGCGGTCGCCCCTCGGGGTCGAGGACGATGTCGGTGGCGCGGACCGCGGCTGTCTCGCTCTCGCCGAAGAGGACCACCCGGGCGCCGGTGCGTGTGGCCATGGCGCGGACGAGCGGGTCGTCGGCGTTGAGGACGGCCAGGCCCTGGCGGGGCAGGGCTTCGACGATCTCGCCCTTGGCCTGGGCGATGGCGTCCTGGCTGCCGAACTCGCCGAGGTGGGCGGTGCCGACGTTGGTGACGACGCTGATCTCCGGCGGTGCCACGGTGGTGAGAGCTTGGATGTCGCCGAGGTGGCGGGCGCCCATCTCCAGGACCAGGTGCCGCGTCCCGGCGGTGGCCCTGCTGACGGTGACCGGCAGGCCGATCTCGTTGTTGAAGGACTGCTCGGTGGCGACGGTCGGACCGGAGGCGGACAGGAGCCGGGCGACGAGATCCTTGGTACTGGTCTTCCCGGCGGAGCCGGTGATCGCCACCACCGTGGTGTCGGGCAGGCAGCAGCGGACCAGGTGCTCGGCGAGCCGGGCCGCCGCCGTGAGGACGTCGTCAACCACGACGGCGGGTACTCCCACCGGGCGCGTGGCGAGGACTGCGGTGGCACCGGCGCGCACGGCGTCCACGGCGAAGGCGTGCCCGTCCACACGGTCACCGGCCAGCGCGAGGAAGAGGCTTCCCGGCTTCGCACTGCGCGAGTCGAAGACGAGGGGCTCGGTGACGAGGGTGTCGGGGTGGGGCACGTCGGTGAGGGTGCCGCCGGTGACGCTGGCGACGGCGGTAAGGGAGAGGGGTTCCACGGGCGGTTCCTTCTGATCAGATCACGGGCGAGGTGTGGCCGGCGGAGGTGTGGAGCGGGGCGGGCAGCGGCATGGGGGTGGTGGTCCTCTCGGTTCGCGGTGGTGTCGAGGAGGGTCCGGCAGCGGGGCCGGTCGACGTTGCCGACGGAGGGGATGGGATCAGCATGGGGTCTGCCTGGCCTGACGACGGAGCGCCGCACCCGGGAATGATCGCAACCCGCCCCGGCGCCACGCCGGGCGGTCTCGCGGACCGCTCCGGCGGGCCCGGCCGGCACAGCCCTTCCGCTGCGAAAGCCACACTGCACCGCCTTGCGAAACGCCAGGTCAGCGCACCCGCCCACGCTTCTTCAGCTGCCCCGGCGGCAGTTCCGGAGCCGCCAGCGGCCCCCCGTCGTACCCCTTCACCTCGCCGAAGCGCGCACCGTCCATCCAGTCCGAACGCGCCTGCACGATCTCCTCGTTGCTTCGTCCGATGAAGTTCCACCACATGATCAGCTCCTCCTCGAAGGGCTCGCCGCCGAGCAGCATCACGGCCGCGTCCGACTCCGCGCGCAGCGGAAGGGCGGTGCGGCCGCAGCCGAGGTAGAGCATGGAGCCGGGGAGGACCGGGACCCCGTCGACGTGGACCTCGCCCGACATGGAGAGGACCGCGTACTCGAAGTCGGGCCGGAGCGGCAGCCGGAGGTCGGCGCCCCGGGTGAGGGTCAGATCGGCGCCGACGATCGGGGTGTAGGTGGTGCCGGGGGACGTGGCGCCGTCGAGGCTGCCGAGGAGGATCGTGGCGCTCAGGCCCGGGGCGGAGACCGTGGGGAGGTCCGGGTGGTGCTCGAAGTGCGGGTCGACGCCCCGGTGGGAGTCCGGCAGGGCCACCCAGAGCTGGGCGCCGTGCAGGAAGCGGGCGTGCGGGCGGGGGCTCTCCTCGGAGTGGCTGATCGCGCGGCCCGAGGTCATCAGGCCCAGTTCGCGGGGTCTGATGGTGGCGAGGCTGCCGGTGCTGTCCCGGTGCAGCACCTCGCCCTGGTGGAGCCAGCTGACGGTCTGGAGCCCCATGTGGGGGTGGGGCGGAACCTGCATACCGGGCTCGTCGGCGATGTCGTCCGGGCCGTAGTGGTCGACGAAGGCCCAGGCCCCCACCATGCGGCGGCCGAGGTTGGGCAGCAGCCGGCGGACCTCGGTGGACTCCCCGAGCTGGACGCGGCGGGGGCTGAGGAGTTCGCGGACGGGTTCGGCGACGACGAAGCCGCGACCGCCGCAGACGGAGGGAGCGGCCTGACGATCGAGATTGCTCATGGCGGTCAACCTATTCCTCCACGGGCGGCCGCGGTCGGCAGCCCCCACACGATGGACCGGTGGAATATTCAACCAACACCGCCGGTTGACGCCGACGTAAGCCACCGTGACAACCCCGGGAGAGAGAGAAAACCGTGAGCGAGACCTACTACGAGTTCGGCACCGCCGCCGAGCGGTGGGACCGGGCGCAGATGTTCTTCGACACCAAGGAGTACGGGACCGCCGCGCGGATCCTGCGCGGCCTGGTGGAGGAAGCGCCGGAGCAGATCGCCCAGCGACTGCTGCTCGCTCGCGCCTACTACCACTCCGCCCAGCTGACCAGGGCCGAGACGGAGCTGCGGGACATCCTGGAGCGGAACCCGGTGGAGCACTACGCCCATCTGATGCTGGGCCGGACCCTGGAGCGGCAGGGTCGCGCGGACGACGCGGCCCCGCACCTGCGGATCGCCGCCGCCATGTCCGGAGAGTGACCGGCCGGGGGAACCGGCACGCGGGAACCGCACAGTGAAGACGGTACGCCTTTGAGGAACGGTCGTTCTTGACCGATCGTTCCTTTAGGGCGTACCGTCGTGCCATGGGACGACCCAGGGGATTTGACGAAGCAGAGGTGGTACGGCGGGCCGCCGGCCTCTTCGCCGGCCGCTCGTACGACGGAGTCTCCATCGACGAGCTGGTCACCCACCTCGGAGTGCACCGGAACAGCCTGTACAAGACCTTCGGCAGCAAACGCGGGCTCTATCTCGCCGCGCTGCGATGGTCACTGGAGCACGAGGTCACGCCGCTGATCGAGCGGATCCGCGAGGCCGGTGGGCCCGCCGAGGGGCTGGACGGGGCCCTCGGCGGCGCCGACGGGGGCGCCGCGCTGGATCTGCTGCTGCTCGCGGCCGCCGAGCGCGCCCCGGCGGACCCCGAGGTCGCCACGCTGGTCACCGGCGCGCTCGCCGCGCTCGACTCGGCATTCGCCGCCCCGGGCCCGACCGAGGGGGGCGGCCCGGCGGGCGCCCTGACAGCCGCGCTTCTGGGGCTCCGTATCCGTGTCCGGTCGGGCACGGCGGGAGCGGAGACCACCGGGTCCCGCGCCGCGCTGGCCCGGCTGCTCGACCGCCACTGAACCATCACCCGCGAGGAGTACACATGGCACTGGTGAGCATCGACGGCGATGACCTGATCGTGGAGCTGGAGGGGCTGGACAAGTTCTGGGCGCTCAAGAACCGGCTGGCCATCCCGCTGGCCCATGTCCGCGGCGCCACCGCGGACCCCGGGATCATCCGGGAACCGAAGGGCCTGCGCGCCCCCGGCACCCATGTCCCCGGAGTGATCACCGCGGGGACCTTCCACACCGACGACGGCCGGGTCTTCTGGGCCGTGCGGGACGCCTCGAAGGCCGTCGTCATCGAGCTGGCCGACCAGCGGTACGCCCGGCTGGTGGTCGAGGTCGCCGACCCCCGCGCCACGGTCGACCTCATCGAGCACGCCCAGCGCGCCGAAGCCCCGTAGCACGGACAGAGCAGGAGGGACGGGGGAGACAGAGGGGGGCTGCGCACGCACCCCCCTCTTCTTCCGTCAGCGGTTCTCGACGACCCTCAGGACCGTCTCGTCCCGGAGCCGGCAGTACCGCTCCGCCTTGTCGTTCCAGTACCGCCACGGCAGCGCGTCGACATAGCCGTCCACCAGGCGGAACTGCTCCATCGCCGCTTCGTCCCGGTCCTGGAGGGAGAGGTAGTACGCGAGCAGGTGCCGCACCTCCGCCAGGCGCGGGTGCGCCGGGTCGGCCGCGTGGGCGTCCGCGAGGGCGGCGTCGACCAGTGCGTGCATCTCGGGCGAGCGCTCGACGTCGGCGTCGTCCGACTCGTCGTGCTCGTAGTGGGCGATCAGCGGAAAGACCTTGATCAGGGAGCCCAGCGGCGCGGCGTCCGCGGCCTTCTTCGCGAAGTCCATGGCCAGCTTCTCGGAGCCCCGCCACTTGCCGCACCAGTACTGGAGCGCGGAGAAGTGCGCCTCGTAGTGGTGCGGCGCGCGGGCGGTGATCTCGTCCCAGATGCGGTCCATGTCGGCCTGCGGGTAGCCGAGTCCCAGCGCCGTCCAGATCTCACTGATGTACGGGGCAGGGTCGTCCGGGTTGAGTTCCGCCGCCCGCGCGTTCTCCTCGCGGGAGCGGATCAGGGTGCGGCGGAAGCCCTCGAACTGCTCCCCCGTCGTGTACTGGGCGCGCTTCGCGCCCCGGATCTCCCAGGCCAGGAAGACCGTGCTGCGGGCGCGGAGCAGCGCGGCGTCCGGGTCGCCGGGGCGGGCCGCCTCCCAGGCGAGCAGCCAGGCGTCGTCCGTGGCCGCGATCCCCGCCAGCCGCTCCGAGTACAGGGCCCGGCGCTCCCAGTCACGGCCCGTCTCCGCCAGCAGTGCGGCGGCGGGCTGCCAGTCGCCGGCCTTGGCCGCCGCGCCGGAGCGGACCAGTTCCTCGGGCTCGGCACACGCGTGGTCGGTGTTCTGGCGCGCGGCGGGCAGGAAGCCCTCGGCGAGCACTTCGGCCGGGGTCTCGTAGGTGTCGTCCGCGTCCTCGTCGGACGCCGAGCGCCAGCCCTCGACGGCCCCCTGGACGATGGCCTTGAGGAACCAGGCGCCGAGCGCGATCAGACCGAGTGCGATGGGGGTCAGGACGACCCAGAGCAGTGTGGACAAGAAACGATCTTTCGTGAGGGGGTGGTGCGGCGGCGGGACCGGGGCGGGCCCCGGGGCGGGGGGTCAGGAGCCGGGCAGCAGGTCCCGGAGCGGGCGGGTGTCGGGGGTGTCCGCGATGGCGGCATCCACGGCGGCGTCGAGATCCCGCTCACCGCCGTCGGCCGTCTTCGGCAGATGGACCCGGGCACTCTCCGTCCAGGAGAACTCCCAGCTCAGCAGGGAGTGCGTGCCGAGTTCCGCCAGGACCATCCCGCTGAGGGAGGCGTGCAGGGCGGGCCGGACGAACTCGCGGAACGCGCGCCCCTCCGCCGCCGCGGCCTCGTCCGAGAGCGGCATCCGCTGGGCGACCTTCCACAGCCTGCCCTCGTCGATCAGCCCGAGGAGGGTGGCGAGGGTGGGCTGCTCGCCGGTGTAGCGCGCGACGGCCTGGTGCAGCGGGGAGCGGTAGTCGGCGACCTTGCCCCGCATGGCGCGCTCCAGCAGGTCCTGCCAGTCGGCGGCGCGCGGCAGGGCCCGTGCCCGCGGGGTGAGGACGGCGTCCTCCAAGGCGGTGAGGGTGCGCTCGGGGTCGGCCAGGAGGGCCAGGGCGGCGCCGCTGTCCTCGTCGGTCCTGCCGTCGTCGGGCAGTGCCTCGATCCGGGCGACCCGGTCGGCGAGGGGCGGGTGGGAGTCGTAGGGGGACTCGGGCTCCTCGGGGAGTTCACCGCGCAGCCGCAGCAGGTCCAGCGCGCGGGCCGAGAGCAGCCGGCCGAATCCGCCGAAGAACTCGCCGCGCGGCGGCAGGACGCCGGCCTCCATGCCCAAGGTCGCGTACGAGCGGAGGTAGTAGTCGTGGGCGGCGTCCAGCACCGGCAGTTCGCGCAGGGCGGACGCGGTGGCCTCGCGGCCGGCGATCCGGGCGGAGGCGAGGTCGGCGGCGTACTCCTGCCGGCGGGCGGCGGCGCGGGTGGCGCGGAAGTAGAACGCCGCGTACGCGCGGTAGATCCGGGCCATGGCCCGGTAGGTGACACCGGCGCGGCCGGGGGTGTCGTCCCCGGGGATCTCCTGGGGCGTGCGGCCCTTCGCCTCGGCCTTGCGGGCCTTCTTCCGCAGCTTCTCGCGCTCGCGTTCGGCCGCGTTGCCGGAGCGTTCGTCGAGGTGCTGGATGGTCCGTACGATCTGGGCCCGGCCGCGTGCGGTGAGCGCGGCGAGCCGGGTGTCGGAGTTGGCGTAGTGGCCCAGCTCGTGGGCGATGACGGCGCGGAGCTGGGCCTGGCCCAGGCCCTGGAGCAGCGGTACGCCGAGGATCAGCCGGCGGGGGCCGGGCAGCAGGCCGAGGCAGCGGGCGCGCTCGGACACGGCGGCGTTGACGTCGGCGGTGAGCCAGATCTCGGCCGGCGCGCGGGTGCCGACCTGCTCGGCGAGGTCCCGTACGGTGCGCCAGAGCGCCGGCTCGCCGGCCTCGGTGACGCGCACTCCGTCCGGGTCGTCGGCGCGCGGGGTGCGGAGCATGAACATGCCGCGGACCACGGGTATCGCCAGCAGGACCGAGACCAGGTAGAGCTTGGCGGCGAGTCCGGCGGGGACGAAGAGGTAGAGCAGATAGTCGATGCCACCGAGCACGGCGAGCAGCAGGACACCGAGCAGATAGAACCCGGCGAGCAGGACCAGGGCACGTACGGCACGCACAGTTGCGCCCATCGAGCAGTTTCCCCCAGGAAGCGATGATCACGAGGTGACCAAAGAACGATCAGAACAAGACAGAGATGCGCGGGAGGCAGTGGAGTATCGCTCACGAGTCGGCCCGTATTCAAACGGGTTCCCCGCAGGGCAGCGGCCCGGGGCCCGCTCGGGACGGTCCCGTCCTGGTCCGGAGGGTGCGTCGGATCCGTACCGGGAGCGCGGGCGGTGGCCGCGCACGGGCCGGAACGCACCCGGTCGGAGCGGGCGTTCCCACCCCGCCGGATCGGGACACCAGCGAGAATCGGCCATACCGCCGCCGACACACCTGTCCGCTGCACGGGCCCGTGTCCACAAGGCGCGGCGGGACGGCGCCACCGACGGGCGGACAGTGGACGGCGGGCGGACGGCGGGCGCCCCTGCCATCAGCCGGACGGGCGCGCGAGCGCCGGGACGGGCCGGGGCCCGTGCACGGCCCGGTCGGTGGGCGGGCCGTGCACGGGAGCGGTGGTGGCGGGAGGAGGCGAGGAGCGGCGGAGGGGACCCGGCACCGGGGTCCGGCCCTGCGCACGGACCCACCGCCGAGCCGGTTCCGCCCTTCCCCCGCCCTTCCCCGCGCTGCCTCCCGGGTCTCCCGGGTCTCCCGGGTCTCCCTGGCCTCTCCCACCTCTGGCGTACCCGCAGGGATGGCGAGCCTTGCCGGGGTTTCACCGCTTTTCCACCGGGGTCCATTGCGCAAATGAACGCGCCGACGGAACCCCTGCCGGTCGAACCCAATCTCTCCGGTCGACCACCAGAGCTGATCCTGCCCGGAGTTGATCAATATTTCGTCAACACATGGCTCTCCCGGACCGCTTCACGGACTGTCACTGACACGCTCCGACGGCGACCCCGCCCCCGGCCCGCCGCCCTCCGGCCGCCACCGGCCCCGATCGGGCATCCGGCCGGACGACGACGGCGGCACGGCGGGGCCGCACCGGATGCCGCTCCCGACGGAAGGGAATCCCGCACTCACTCCGGGTAACCGCACGGTCGCTCCGGAGCTGGTCAACGAAGAGTCGACGGCCATGGAAGACTGCTCGCCGGGAACCCGGGAAGGACGACCACGCGTGAACGAGAGCGGTCCGTTCGCCTTCACCCTCCTCGGTACGGTGCGGGGTCGGCGGGGTACGGAGGAGCTGGCGCTCGCCGGGCCCCAGCAGCGCACCGCGCTGGCGATGCTGCTGCTGGCCGAGGGCCAGCCGGTGGCCATGGAGGAGCTGATCGACGGTCTGTGGGGCGCCGACTGCCCCCGGGCCGCCGCGACCACGATCCGCACCTACGTCTCCCGGATCCGCACCGTCCTCGAACCGGGCCACCGTGCCCTCGGCGGCCCCAGCCTGCTGGTCTCCGTCGGCTCCTCCTACGCGCTGCGGCTGCCGGGGGACGGCCGGTGCCTGGACGTGACCCTCGCCGAACAGGAGGTCGAGGCCGCCGCCGAGGCGCGGCGGGCGGGCGACGCGGCCCGCGCACAGTCGCTGCTGCGCCGGGCCGCCGACCGCTGGCAGGGCCCCCCGCTGACCGGTCTGACCGGCCCCTTCGCCGAGACCTGGCGGGAGCGGCTGACCCAGCGGTATCTGGGCGTCCTGGAGTCCCGGGTCGAGCTGGACCTCGAACTCGGTGACGCGCGGGCGGCCGTCACCGATCTCACCCGGCGCACCGCCGAGCACCCGCTGCGGGAGAGCCTGCGGCTGCTGCTGATGCGCGCCCTCTACCAGTGCGGCCGGCAGGCGGAGGCGCTGGAGGTCTTCCGCGACATCCGCGCCGTGCTCTCCCGGGAGCTGGGCATCGACCCGGACCCCCGCCTCCGTACCCTGTACGAAAGGATTCTGCGGGCCGATCCCGACCTGCTGCCGTCCCCTGCCGACCCGGCCTTCACCGACCCGGCCGCCGCCACCCGGGCGCCCGGCCCCCGGACCCCCGAGGACTCCCGGGACACGGCCGAACCACCCGTACCGGCGAGCGCGACCCCGCGGGGCACCGCCCCCACGGCCCACATCGGCACCCGGACCGGCGTCCCCGGCACCCCCGTCCCCGCCCAGCTGCCCGCCGACACGGCCGACTTCACCGGCCGGGACCGGCTCGTGGACGAACTCCTCGGCCTGCTCACCGCCCCCTGCGACCCGGCCGTGCGCATCTGCGCCATCTCCGGCATCGGCGGCAGCGGGAAGACGGCCCTCGCCGTCCATGTGGCGCACCGGCTGCGCGCCCACTTCCCCGCCGGGCAGCTCTTCGTCGACCTCGCCGGGGTGACCGAGCACCCGTCGGACCCCCGGACGGTCCTCGGGCAGCTGCTCCACGCCCTCGGGGTGCCCGAGACGGCCGTACCCGACGAACTGGAGGCGCGCGCCGCGCTCTTCCGGACGGTGCTCTCCGAGCAGCGGATGCTGGTCGTCCTGGACAACGCGGCGGGGGCGGAGCAGATCAGACCGCTGCTGCCCGGCTACCCCGGCTGTGCGGTGATCGTCACCAGCCGGTCCCGGCTGACCGCCGTACCCGCGCACGCCGTCGAGCTGGAGCCGTTCCGCCCCGACGAGTCGCTGGAGCTGCTGACCACGGTGATCGGCCGGGACCGGGTGCGGGCCGAGCCGGACGCGGCCCGGGAGCTGCTCGCGACCTGCGGACATCTCCCGCTGGCCGTACGGGTGGTGGCCTGCCGGATCGTCGCCCGGCCCCGGACGACGATCGCGGACTCGCTGCGGCGGCTCTCCGACGAGCGCCGTCGGCTCGACCAGCTGCGTACCGGCGATCTGGACGTGGTGGCCTGTTTCCAGCTCGGTTACGACCAGCTCGCCCCCGAGCCGGCGCGGGCCTTCCGGCTGCTGTCGCTGCCGCAGGCCGAGACGGTGTCGCTGGCGATGGCCGCCGCGCTGCTGGACACCGACGAGTACGAGGCCGAACGGGTCCTGGACGAGCTGCTGCACACCGGTCTGCTCCACTCGCCGCAGCTAGGCCGCTACCGCTACCACGACCTGCTGCGGCTGTTCGCCCGGCGGCTGACCTCGCTGACGGATCCCGAGGAGCAGGTGACACGGGCGCTGGAGCGGCTGCTGCGTTCGCTCACGGCCACGGTCCACCACGCGTACCGGAGTGTCCGTCCGGGCCACCGGATCGCCGGTCTGCTGGACCGTCCGGCCGACCCTGCTCCGGTCTTCCCCGACCCGCGCTCCGCCCACGACTGGTTCGACCAGGAGCGCGAGGCGGTGCTCGCGGTGCTGGCGCAGGCGGTGCGGCGCTCCCCGGAGCTGGCCGCCAAGGCGGCGTTCGTCCTGCTCGGCCTGGATCCGCTGCTGGAACGGGCGTACGCGTGGGGGGATGTGGTGGAGCTGTGCCGGGCCGTGGTCGCCGCGACCCGCGAGGCCGGACCGCCGGATGCGCAGGCCGCCGCCCTCTATATGCTCAGCGGCGCGTTGTGGCAGGTCAGCCGGCCGGGTGAGGCCGCGGACCCCATCGAGCGCGCGGTGGGGCTCTGCCGGCGGAGCGGGAACCGGGTACTGCTCGCCGAGTCGCTGAACGTCCAGGCGCTGATCCTCGCGTCCCCCTCGGGCTACGACCGGCGGACCGTGGCGCTGCTGCGGGAGGCCCGGCAGACCCACCGGTCCGTCGACAACCCGTCCGGGGAGGCCAACACGCTCGGCAACCTCACCTACGCGCATATGACGCTGGGCGAACCGGAGGAGGCCGTCCGCACGGCCACGGCCGGGCTCGCGCTCTACCGGGGTCTCGGGGACCGCATGGGCGAGGCGCAGATCCTCAGCCATCGGGGCACCTCACACCGGCTGCTGGGCAACACGGACACCGCGATGGAGTCCTACACGACCGCTCTGGAGCTGAGCCGGGAGCTGGGTCTGCGCTTCCTGGAGGCCAATCTGTTGTACCGGATCGCCCAGACCCATCTGGCGGCGGGAGCGGCGGCGACGGGGGCGGCCGTCGCTGAGGAGGCCCGGGTGCTCTGCCGGGAGCTGGGGCTGGCGCGGACCGAGGCCCGCGTCCTCGTCGTACTCGGTCAGGCGCTGGCCGGGGACGGCAGCCACCAGCTGGCCGGAACCTGGCTGCGGGAGGCCGTCTCGATCTTCCGGAAGCTCGGCTTCACCGAGGTCGAGGAGGCCGAACGGGCCCTGGCGGCGCTGCCGGACGCGGCCACCGGCAATGTCGTCCCGCTCACACGCCAACGCCCCACCGGGAAAAAGAACTTGCGCCGGGTGGGAGCGGAGTGAAACCTGCCGCATATGATGAGACTCTCTGACATAAGCGGAATTGCCCGTACGGTGGACGAGGCCTGGCGCTCCCCGGTGGCCGACGCCGTGGCGGCCCGCTGGGGCTGCGCGGAGGGGACGGCCCGGTGGTGGCGTTCGAGCGCGTCCCACGTCTTCGTCCTCCCGGAGACACCGGAGCCCGGATCCGCCCGCTATCTGCGGTTCGTCCCTGAAGGGGCCGACACGTTCGCGCGGTTCGGCGCGGTCGCCGGGCTGATGGACCGCCTCCACGGCCGGGGGCTCGCGCTGACCTCCCCGGTGCGGTCGGCCGCCGGCCTGCTGGTGGAGACGGTGGACACCCCGCTCGGGACCGTACGGGCGATGTGCCTCGAAGCCGCGCCCGGCGAGGAGATCGAGCTGCCGGAGCTGTCCCGGGAGCAGGCCCGCGCCTGGGGCGCCCTGCTGGCCCGGACCCATGAGCTGGCCGCCGGCCTCGGGGACGGGCTGCCGCACGCGCTGGACGGGATCGGCCGCGCGGCCCTGCTCCACGCGGACGACCGGGAACTGGCGACGGCCGTGGACCGGCTCACCGCCCGGCTCGCCCGGCTGCCGCGGGACCCCGCGCGGTACGGGGTGGTCCACGGCGACTTCGAGCTGGACAACCTCGCCTTCGAGGACGGCTCCCCCACCGCGTTCGACTTCGACGAGGCGGCCCTGTCGTGGTACGCGGCGGACGTCGCCCATGCCGTGCGCGACCTCACCGACCACGGGGTTCCCACGGACACCCACCGGCCCCTCCTCGACGCCTTCCTGGCGGGCTACCGGGAGGTCCGTCCGCTGCCGGACGCCGACCCGGGGCTGCTGTCGCTCCTCGCGGGGGCGAACGCCGCACGGAGCCTGGTGGCCCTCGATCCCGTCCTGCGCACCCTGGACGAGGGCCGCCCCGACGACCTGGACCAGCTCCGGGCCGGCCTGACCCGGCACCGGGACGAGCAGCGGCGGATCGTGCTCGCGGCGGCCGGCCGGGCTTAGCTTCTGTCCCCGGGCGCCGGCCGGCCGGTCACGGGTCTGCCGAGCGCCAGCCGGGCGACGAGCCGCCAGTCGGGCCGGGGTCCGGCCCGGGGGGCGCCGGGCCGGTGGCGGGGGACCAGGACCCGCAGGGCGCGGGGGCGGAGCGAGCAGACCACGGGGGCGGGCAGGGTCAGGGCCTCGCCGTCGACCGCGACGGGCAGCTCCGGGGCGGTGGAGCCCACCTCGACCCGGCCGGCCGTCAGCATGGTCAGGCCGGTGGCCCGGGTGCCGCGCAGGGCGACGTCCGCCGCCTGGGCCGCGCCTTCCACCCGGATGCCGAGGATCCCGAGCGCGCCGGAGTCCAGCCGCTCCCTGCGGCCCGCGCCCAGCACATCACCGGTGGTGTACGGGTTGTTGCTGACCAGGAGCGCCTGGAGGCCGGGGAGGCGGGTGTCGTCGGCGGTGGCGTCGAGCCGTCCCGCCCGCCGGTCGAGCAGCAGGCCGGGCAGGGCGTCCAGGATCGTCCCGGCCTGGGCGCCCCGGTAGCGGGGGTCCTGGACGACCTCCGCGTACACCCCGAAGGAGACGGTGTTGACGAAGGGGCGGTCCGCGACGAACCCCAGGTCCACCCGGATCTCCTCGCCGTCGGTCAGGGCGTCGAGGCAGCGGGAAGGGTCCGCCCGGTCCAGGCCGAGGTCCATCGCGAAGTGGTTGCGGGTACCGGCGGAGATCACCAGGAACGGCAGGTCGTGCGCGGCGGCCACCCCCGCCACGAGTGCCTGGGTGCCGTCGCCGCCCGCGACCCCGAGCAGGTCCGCCCCCTCGGCCACGGCCCGCCGGGCGAGGGCACTCACGTCCGCCCGGGTGCCGGTGGGCAGGAGGACGACCCGCGCACCCAGCCGCTCGGCGCGCTCGACCAGGTGGAAGCGGGCGACCTTGCCGCCGCCGGAGGCCGGGTTCATGATCAGCACCGCGCGTTCGGGGCGCGCCCCCGGCACGGTACGGGTCCGGTACGGCGGCCGGGCCCGCCGCAGCGCCGACCGGGCCGTGCCCAGCGCGGCGCCCCAGAGCGCGACCGCCAGCAGGGCGGGGGCCCACAGTCCGTGGGCGGTGTAGAGCGCGATCACCGCCAGGGGGGCGGCGGCCAGCGCCAGCGCGCCCAGGATCCGCAGCGGCCCCCGGTGGGCGAGGACCCACCAGGTGCCCGCGGCGGCCACGACCAGCCCGGCGAGTCCGCCCGCCACGATCAGCAGCCCACCGCCGCCGACGACGGCGACCACCACGACGACCGCCGACCCGGCGCAGAGCAGGGCCAGCCGCGCCCGTAACCGCGCCTGCCGCAGGGCCCGTTCACCGACGGACACCGTCATCGCTGTCACCGCCTTCCTCGCCCGCATCCCGTGCACCCGCCGTCACGGCCGGCGCCGCTCCCCCATCGTGGCGGACTCCCCCGCGCACGAGCCGGTACGGCACGCCCGGGGCGGGGGCCGATGTCCGGCGCCGACGGAACGCGCTCACGCGCCGACGGCCCCGGGGCTCCCCGCACCCCCGTGGCGGGGAGCCCCTGGCCGGCGGGCCGGTCACCCCGGCCGGACGCCCAGCGCGAGCAGCGGCAGGGAGAGGAACAGCAGTGCCGTGGCCCGTTCGATCCAGCGGTACTTGGCCCGGATGATGGCGCTGGTCCCCTGGAGCGCGGCGAGCAGGGGCCCTGCCGGGTCGCCCGCGGCCCGCTCGAAGGCGTACCGGAGCGGGGTGGCCCCCACCGTCAGATGCTCGAAGTAGCAGGGGCCCGCCGTGCGGTGGCGGCGCCCGGCCCTGCGCCGGGGCGCGATGGCGCTCACACAGCAGGAGATGCCCGCCAGGACGACGACGACGGCGCCCCACCACAGCCATCCCTCCGGCCCGGTGGACTCCGCCGCGCCCGGCCCTCCCGCCGCGCCCGCCGGGCCGGAGCGGGTCGCCGCGACGAAGGCGGCGAGGACGGCCCCCAGGAAGCCCAGCAGAACGGCGGCCTTGGTGTCGGCGCGCGTGATCTCGGCGCTGTTGGCGGCGAGCAGACGCTCCATGGCGGCCAGCGGGTCCCGCCGGGCGGCGTCCGTTGCCGGGTCCGGCGGGCCCGGGACGGGAGAGTGCCCGGTGGGCGGCAGCGTCCCCGTGACGGCGTCCCGGTCGCCCACCGGGGCGAAGCCCCTCACGGTGTCCCGCCGTCCCCGGTGCCGTACGGGTACGCATGCGGGGCAGGGGCAGGAGCATGGGCGGGGGCCGGGCCGGGGGTGCCGTTGCCCTGCTGGGGCACGCGCCGGCCGAGGGCCTGGAGCCGGTCGCGTACCAGCCCGGACAGTTCCTGCCGTTCCTGTTCCGTCAGGCTGCCCAGCAGCGCGGCCATCTCGTCCTGCCAGGTGCTCTCCGCGCGCAGCAGGTCCCGGTGGCCCACCGACCAGTCGAGCACCTGGCTGACCTGCTCCGGGTGGCGCAGCAGCCAGAGCGCCGCCAGCGAGGCCGGGCCGTTGCGCACGGCGTCCAGGCAGAACTGGTACTCCTCCCGGTGGGAGGCGTTCCAGTACTGCGGCGTACCGCCTTCGGCGTGGCCCAGCCGCAGTTCACCCGCGTCCTGGCCGTGGGCACCGGTGACGCGGTAGGTGAGTCCGACGTCGGCCAGCGGCAGCGGCGCGGCGAGGTCACGGGCGAGGTCGTCCGCGCCGAGGCCCTGGCCCTGGCCGGCGCGGTCCGCCTCCATCCCCCGTACCCGCTGGTCGAGGTTCTTCCGTACCTCGTCCCAGCCCTGGGCGGTCCAGGTCCGCACGACCTGGACCGGGTCGTGGACCCACCACAGCACCCTCAGGTCCACGGGCTCGGTCGCGTACGCGGTGGGCAGGGCCACGGTCCTGGTCCCGAAGTGCTCGCCCAGCCGGACATGGAAGGCGCTGTCGTAGCCGCCGGCCGTGCTCGTGGCCACGCTCGCGTGGTGACCGGCCGGCTGCGGGGCCGGCGCGTAGGGCACCTGTGCCGCGGCCCGGTCCGCGCCGTGCAGATGGAGAGCGCCGCTCCGGTCCCGCAGGACCAGGGCCCGGTCGGCCCGTCCCGACCAGCGCTGCTTGATGATCTCCCACCAGGGTGCGCGCGGCGCGGTGGCGCACAGCGGGAGCGCTTCGGTGTCGGCCAGGGTCATGGTGTCCTCCCGTGCGGGTGTGCGGTGCCGCCGGACGGCGGTGCCGGTGCGGGGCCGGCCGCCGCGGTGTGTCCGGAGCGCCAGGCCACGAGCGCGTCGTGCGCCACGGCCCGGCCCGGCAGGTCGCTCTGGTCGGCCCGGTCGATCTCGACGAACAGGCGCAGTTCGCCCACGCCCATGTCCCGGGCGAGTTCGGTGAGCAGGGTGTCCACGGCGGCGCTCTGCTCGCTGTTCCACCGGGCGAGACGGCACCAGAGCAGCAGCGAGCTGCGGGTCGCGGGGAAGAGGGACTCGTCGGCGAGGCCCCGGCGCACCAGCCGGACGATCGCCTCGGTGTGGTCGCCGTTCCGCAGGAGCTGTTCCTGGAACCAGAGGGAGTCGGCCAGGAGCAGATGGGGGAAGGTGGCGAGGGCCAGCTCGCCGGCCGGGTCGCCGTGCTCGGCCCAGTCCGCGAGCACTCCGAAGACCACGGGCTGGCTGCCGGAGGCGAAGAGCGCCAGCAGGGCGTTGCGGATGTCGCGTCCCACCGTGCGCTCGTGGTGGTCGGTCAGGCCCCGGAACATCCCTCGCAGCAGCCGCAGCGCGAGGCCGGGGCGGGCGGCGCCGAAGTCGGTGGCGCAGGCGTACGCGACCGTGGACCGGACCTGCCAGCCGCGCTGTCCGCTCCAGTCGTCCAGCCGGTACTTGACCTCGGTGGCGAGCACCGGGTCCGCCGCGGCCATGCCCAGGGCGTACGCGGCGATGAAGCGGCCGCGCGCGGTGTCGGACCGGGCGAGGGTGTGGATGTGCTGGAGTGCCCGGCGGCCCCCGCCCCAGCCGGCCGCCATGCCGATGACGCGGCCGACGGGCTCCGTGAGGTCGTGCTCGTCGCGGTGGGCGCCCAGCCATTCGGTGAGCAGCCCGGAGAGCTGCCCGTACTGCCGCCAGGCATGCCGCAGGACGGCCTCCGCCTGCCCATGGCGGGTGAAACGCACCGGTTCGACCGTGTAGGTGAACCGGGAGCCGGTCCTGATCTCGCGGGGTGCGCGGCGGGCGCCCACGGTCCGCAGGAGGTCGTCCAGGGAGCGGCGGAGGGCGAATCCGGGGTTGGGCAGGGCACGGCCCTGGCCGTCGCCGGGACCTCCCCCGGGGGCCGGGAGGGTGTGGTCGAGCCGTCCGGCGGCCAGGACGAGCAGCCGGTCCGCCTCCTCACGGACGATGCGGTGGTCGTGGCCCTCGAAGACGCAGGTCGCCAGGAGGAAGGCGAGTGCCTCGGGGTCGCCTTCGAGACTACGCAGCAGCTCGGGCGCCTCCCGTTCGGCGAGGAAGCTGAGCCGGTCCCGCAGGCCCGTGATGTCCGCCTCTCCGGTGCCCCCTTCCCCGGTGTCCGCCTCCCCGGTGGCTCCGACGAGGGCGGACACCAGCTCGGCCACCTGGGCGGGGACCAGGTCGGCGGCGAGCAGCTCCGTGAGCAGCCCGGGGGCGAGCCCGGCCACGATGCGGGCCCGGCGGGCGGGGTCCGGGACCTCGGCGGCGAACCGTGCGTCGAACAGGGCCCGGGTCGGTGGTGGTTCGCAGCGCACCGGGGTGATGTGGAGGTCGCGTTCCAGCGCGTGGACGAGCCGTGGGTCCTCGGCGAGGACGACGACCATGCGGGCGTCGGCCTCGGTGAGCAGCCGCCGCAGGTTGCCGATCATGCCGGGGCCGAGGGCGTGCGCGGGCAGCAGCCCGTCCACGAGGTAGCCGCGGACCCCGGTGTCGCCGTCGCCGGGGGCCCAGGAGGCGAGGTCGACGTCGCTGTCGACGGCCCGCAGGGCAAGGCTCTCTCCGCCGCCGCGGCGGAGCAGGTTGAGGGCGGCCGTGCGACGTCCTGAGCCGCGTTCGCCGGTGAGGAAGAGGATTCCCGTGTCGAGCTGTGCCCGTGCCTCCGGGAACCAGGCGGGCTCGGCGAAACCGAACGCCGCCTCCAGGATCTCGGCGGCCGGGATGGGCCCTTCCCGGGCCTTGACCCGGCGTCCGGCCGGGCCCGGTGCGCCGCTCCGGTTCTCGACCCGCTGATCGCCCTGGACGGCGCCGGTGTTGATGGTGCCGCCCGGCGCGTAGTTGATGAACGGGTGGCGGCGTCCGTCGGCCGCCGCGGTGCGGCGCACTTCGGCGAAGAGGGCGTCGATGTCCTCCTCGCTCTCGCCGCCCCGGTCCGGCGGGCCGCCGGAACCGTTCACACCGGGGCGGCCGTTCACGCCGGAATGATCAGGTGCACCGGGTGTCCCGGGAGTACCGGGTGTCCCGGGGGTACTGGGAGTACCGGACGCACCGGGCGTCCCGCTCGTCTCCGTCGAAACGCCGATGCCGATGCCGGTGCCGGTGCCGGTGCCGTCGGCAGCGCCGGGGGCCTGCTCCCCGGGCCCGTGGGCGGGGGTCTCCGGTCGGGTGCTCACCGGTGCCGCTCCTCGCGCTTGTTCCCGTGGACGGTGTCGCCCTGGTTGCCGTGGACCGTTCCCGCCTTGTTGCCGCCGACCCGGTCGCCGCCGATCCAGTCGCCCCCGACATCGGTGCGGCTGTCGGTACGGCTGTTGCTGACGTGCTGTCCGCCATGGACGGTGCCGGTGTTCACATTGCCCCGGTCGGCCCGGTTCACGACGGTGGGGCCGGCCGCCCTGGCCGCCTCCTGCGCACCGGCCCCGGCCGGGGCCGTCCCCTCGTGGTCGTCGATGACCCGGTCGCCGAGGACCCGCCGGTCGTACAGGCGCCCGGACGGCGCCGGAACATACAGCCACGCCCGCTGTTCAAAGGACTTTCCCTCGACGGTCGCGGGTACCTCGATGAAGTGATCGGGGTGCCGACCGGTCCAGCCTCCGGCCACGGCGTCCTGGAAGCAGCGGTCGGAGAGGATCGCGGCGACATGGGTGACGTTCTCCCCGGAGGCCGCCAGCACGGCCTTGACCGGGCGGGAGTCGAGCAGCCGGTGCGTGTCGTTGCGGGGTGTGCCGTTCCCGTCGAAGTCGTCACCGGAGTCCGGCAGCGGGCCGACGTGCAGGCTCACCCGGAGCCTGATGGGGGCGGCCCCCAGGGAGTGCACGCGGAACTCGGTGAGCACGTCCTGGAGGGTGTGCAGCCAGGGATGGACGACGAAGGGGAGGAACGCCGGATCGAATCCGAACACGTAGCCGTCCCCGGTGGAGGCGGGAAAGCGGCGGTCCTCCCAGATCTCGCCGAGGCCGGCCCGCCGCAGTGAGGTTTCGAGCAGCTGGACGACGGCGCGGCTGATCACGCCGTGCTCGGCGGACGGGTGGCCGGTGAAGTCCTTGGCGTCGACGGCGAGGAGGGCCCGGTACGGCGGCAGGAGGCGGCTCTGTGTCCAGGGCTGTGCGGTGGCCTGGGGCCAGAGGGGTCCGGGAGTCGGGGACTGGGACATCGCTTGCTCTCCTCCGCTCGCCCTCGGGGGGCGGGAGACGGGACAGGACACAGACAGGTGGATATAGGTAAATACATGCACAGAAAGGGTGGTACAGGGTCAGGAAGGGACACGGCTCCGATCACGGGCCGGCGCCGGGGCCGGCCACCTCGGCGGCCGCCCCGGTCACCAGAGCATCGCGGATGCGCCGCCCGCGGTGTGCACAGTGAGTGCGCCGACCCTGTGAACGCGGTCACACGGCACGGTCGTTCAGACGCCGCCCCCGGCCACCACCCTGCGCAGCGCCGCCGGATCGCCGACGACGATGTGTCCCCGCCCGGGACGGACGCCCAGGGGCTCCAGCGCGGTGAGCGCGGAGCTGATCGTGTTGCGCGACAGCCGCAGATGCTGGGCGAGTTCATGTCTGGTCAGT
Organism: Streptomyces yaizuensis; assembly: GCF_034961445.1. Taxonomy (NCBI): domain Bacteria; kingdom Bacillati; phylum Actinomycetota; class Actinomycetes; order Kitasatosporales; family Streptomycetaceae; genus Streptomyces; species Streptomyces yaizuensis. The sequence goes on along the minus strand of NZ_BSBI01000001.1, from coordinate 425,859 downwards.
GCCAGGTCGAGCGGCCCGCCCGGCAGGTGCGGGGCGGGCGCGGCCATGTCGGCGAGCGCCACCAGCGTCGCCGCGATCCGCTCCGCGACATCGCCGCCACCCCGTGCCTGGTCGGATTCCCGCAGCTTGGCCAGCGCGTACCGCACCAGGACGGGGAACAGGTCGCGCTCGGTGGTGAACCGCAGGAAGTCGGCCTTGGTGACCACACCGACCACGCATCTCGATATCGCGTGCACACTCGCGGACCGCGTCTGGTCGTCCAGGACCGCGACCTCGCCGAGCAGTTCACCGGGGCCGCGGAACGCCAGCAGGGTCAGCGCACCGTCCCGCTCCCGTCTGACCACCTTGGCGACACCGCTGACCAGGGCCAGCACATGCGTACCCGGCTCGTCCTGGCGGAGCAGGGTGGCGCCTGCCGGGTGGGAACGCTCGTACGCCCTCGTGAGCAGGTCGGACCAGACCGCCCCGCCCACGAGATGACGCAGTGTCCGCCCTTCGGGAGCCGCGTCTCCCGCCGCGTGTTCACTCATGTACCGACTGTAGGACGGGGGTCTGACAACGGCGCCGCCCGGGCCCCGCATCGGCACGGGAACGGGCCCCCCATCGGCACGGGAGCGGGCACCCGGTCGGTACGGGAGCGGGCGCCCCGGAACAGCGGTCGGCCGCTCAGCGGTTCAGCCGGCGGCTCAGCGGTTCAGGAGCCCCGGGAGGGCGGAACCGGGGGCCCGGGCCAGACGAGGAGCACCGGGCACAGGGCGTGGTCGACCACGAAGCGGGTCGCCGGGCCGAGGCTGCGCGGGCCCGGGTCGGCACGGTCGCCGTCGCGGGCGCAGACGAGCAGTTCGGCGTCCCCGGCGGCGGCGACCACCTCGTGCTCGGCCCGTCCGGTGCGCGTCACGCGGGTGCTGGGGCGGGCGAGCCGCTCGGCGGCCCGGGCCAGGAGATCCCCGGCCGAGGCGGCCGCCAGGTGTTCCAGCCGGTCGGCGGGGTCACGGCCGAGGTGGGCGCGGCCGAGCAGGGAGGCGTAGGCGCCCCGGGCGACGGCCGCCGGGTCCGGTGAGGTGACATGGAGCAGGACGGTCCGTCCGTCGCGGGGCGCCTGGGCGCGGGCGGCGTCCACGCAGGCGGTCCAGGTGCCCTCCACGATCCAGACCACCACGGCCATGTCAGCCTCCGATCAGCGCCAGGGATCCCCACAGTGCCACGGTGGCGAGGACGAGCGCGAGCGGCGCGGTGAGAAGTCCGAGCCGGGTGTACTCGCCCAGGTCGGCGTCGGTGTCGTGGGCGTGCAGGACACGCCGCCACAGCAGGGTGGCGAGCGATCCGGCGTAGGTGAGGTTGGGGCCGATGTTGACGCCGATGAGGACCGCGAGGACCGCCCCGGGGCCGGCGGGCGCGGCCAGCGGCAGCAGCACCAGGGTCGCGGGGAGGTTGTTCACCAGGTTCGCCAGGACGGCGGCGAGCACGGCGAAGGCCAGCAGGGCGGGGAGCCCGGTGCCGTCGGGTACGAGACGGCCGAGCGCGTCGCCGAGGCCGCCGTCGACGACCGCCTTCACCACGACGCCCAGCGCCAGGACGAACGCGAGGAACGGCAGGGCCGCCGCCCGCAGGAGCGCCCGTGGGGTGGTGCGCCGCCGGATCAGCGCGCGGACCGCGAGCACCGCAGCCCCGGCGACCGCCGCCCAGACCGGTTCGGCCCCGAGGGCGGAGGCGACGACGAGGGCGGCGAGGGTGCCGGCCACGGTCACCACCGCGAAGACGGGTACGGCCACCGGTCCCTCCCCGTCCTCCGGTGCGGGGGTGGCGGCCCGCAGGTCCCGGGCGAAGAAGCGGCGGAACATCAGGTACTCGACGCCGATGGCGACCAGCCAGGGCAGGGCCATCAGTGCCGTGAAATGCAGGAAGGACAGCCCGGCGGCGGTGAAGGCCAGCAGGTTCGTCAGATTGGAGACCGGCAGCAGCAGGGAGGCCGTGTTGGCGAGGTGGGTGCAGGCGTACACGTGCGGTTTGGCCCGCGCGCCGAGGCGGACGGCGGTCGCGAACACCACCGGGGTGAGCAGCACCACGGTGGCGTCCAGGCTGAGCACCGCCGTGACGGCCGACGCGGCGGCGAAGACCCGGGTCAGCAGCCGGCCGGGGGTCGGTGCGCCGCGCGCCATCCAGGCCCCGCAGGCCCGGAACAGTCCTTCCTCGTCGCAGAGGTGGGCCAGGACGAGCACCGCCGCCAGGAACCCGACCACCGGAAGCAGCCCTTCCGCCTCGGCGGCCGCGTCGGCGGGGGAGATCGCGCCGATGGCGACGACCAGGGCGGCGGCGGGGACCGCCACCGCCGCCTCCGGGAGGCCGCGCGGCCTGACCACCGCGCACACCAGCACCGTCACCAGCAGTGCCCCGGACACCGCCACCACGGCTCCGCCGCTCATTCCCGCCTCCCGCAATCGTTCCCGGGCTCGTTCCCGGACTGGTTCCCGCGTTCGTCCCCCCGCTCGTTCCCGCACGCGCTCCCGCACGGCCTCCCGGGCGGCGAAATGCGGTTGCCCCACCGGCCGGGAGACGTGATCATCCTCCGATGGACGACACTCCCACGCGCTTTCCCGAGGTCCTGCTGTCGCTGCGCTCCCGGGCCCGTGCGGCCGGTTTCGGCATGTCCAGCGAGGAACGCACCGGCGCGCTGCTGGCCGCCCTGGCGGCGGCGCGGCCCGGCGGCAGGATCCTCGAACTCGGCACCGGCGTCGGCGAGGGCACCGCCTGGCTCCTCAGCGGGATGGATCCGCGCTCCCGGCTGGTGTCGGTGGAGCTGGACACCGCGCTCCAGGCCCTCGCCCGTGAGCATCTGGGGTCCGATCCCCGGGTGACCTTCGTCGCCGGCGACGGCGGTGCATGGCTGGACGGGTACGACGGCGAGCCCTTCGATCTGGTCTTCGCGGACACCTGGCCGGGGAAGTTCACCCACCTCGACCGGGTCCTGGAGCTGGTCGCTCCCGGGGGAACCTACCTGATCGACGATCTGCTGCCGCAGCCCGGCTGGCCCGAGGGGCACGCGGCCCCGCTCGCGGAGCTGCTGGACCGGCTGGAGCGGCGCACGGATTTCCGGACGGTCCGGATGACCTGGGCGAGCGGGCTGCTCATGGCCGTACGGTGCGGAACGTGACCTGGTACGGGAGGGGCAGGACCCGGGGCGGGCGGCGGTGGTGGAGCACGGTCGCCGCCGGGGTGGCCGTGCTGGCCCCGGCGGGGTGTTCGCCCGAGGAGCGGCCGCTCGCCGGGGTCGCCGTGGACGCGGACGGCACCGTCCGGGCGCTGCTCCGGCCCTGCGACGACGACGGGCGGGTGCGCGGGCCCCGGCTGCACGGGACGGTCCCCGAGCGGGCCGGGGACACGGAGCGGGAGGCCGACGCGGCCGCGGAGCGCTGGGTCGGCTGGGAGGCGCGCGGGACCGAGCGGGCGGAGAAGGACTTCCCGCTGTTCGCGCCGCCAAAGCGGTGGCAGGCCGAGACCCGTGGGGCGCAGGAGCTGCGGCCGGGCCTCTCCTACCGGCTGACGTTCGGGGACCCCGACGACACATACGCGTACAGCGGCGTGGTGATCTTCGACGCCGCGCAGGTCGCCGCGTTGCGGCCCGGCGAGGTGCTGACGGGCACGTCGACGACGAGCAGGGAGGAGTTCGAGGACGAGGCCCGCGCGTCCTGCTGAACCGGGCCGGGAGACCGGGGCCGGAAGGCCGAACCGGAGGGCGGAAGCCGGAGGCGGGAAACAGGGCCGCGCGCGGGGCGTCGCACCCCGCACGCACCGCCGGCCCACTGCCCCGTCGCCCGCCGGCCCCGCCGTCAGACCGCCCGTGGCGCGGTGGCCTCCCGCGCGGCCAGCACCGCGACGATCTCCTCGCCCTCGACGGCCGTCGTCGCCCGGAAGCCGAGCGAGGTGTAGAGGTGCCCCGCCGCCGCGTTGTCCGGCTCGTACGACAGGCGCAGCTCGGCGCAGTCCGCGCGCTCCGCGAGCGAGGCCATGAGGGTGCGCACCGCCGCCCGGCCGAGCCCCTTGCCCTGCTCGGCGGCGTCGATCAGCATGCCCCCGATCCAATACGAGCCGTCCTCGTCGTCCCGCGCCCACATGACATGCCCGGCGACGGTGTCCCCGGCCCGGACGGCGAGGGAGTTCCAGACGCCTTCGCGCAGGGACAGCAGGAGATAGCGGGCAGCCGACGGCGGGACGAACCGGCGCTGGTCGTCCCGCGGGGCGACGTCCGCCACCGCGCGCCAGTTCCCGTCGTCCACCTCGTGCAGGGTGACCGGCCGTCCGGCGCGGTCCATGAAGCCGTAATCGATCATAAGTCGGATGATATTCGCAGGTCACGATGGGCGAACGGCCGGTCCGGGCGACCCGCTCAGGCCAGACAGGGCGGCCCCGGGACCGGGCCCGCTCCGACGCGTACGGCGCGCAGCCGCGCGATCCCGGCGTGGCCGCGGCCGCGGCCCGGGACGGTGGTGGGCGGGGACTGCTCCGCCGCCGCGAGGCGGGCGAGACCGACGTGCCGGCGGGCGGCGGCGAGATCGCCGACGCGGACGCAGTCCTGGGCCAGCCGCCGGTGCGCCCAGGCGCGGGCGGCCCCGGAGCCGAGGCGTTCGGCCGCCGCGAGCCCCCGGAGCCACACCGCCATGTGGTCGGACAGCTGCCCCTGCCCCAGGAGGAACCCGTCGAGCACCTGGGCCAGCTGCCACACCTGGGTGTCCCACCGCCGCCGTTCGGCCAGCCGCTGGGCCGCGAGCAGACAGGAGTGCTCGGTGCGGAACCACGACCGGGCGGCCCTGCGGTCGGCGGGCGACGCCGTCCCCGCCACCGCCGTCCCCGGCCCCGCAGACCCCGGCCCCGGGGCCGGGCCCGCCCCGGTGCGCACCGCGGATACCGGCTGCCGCTGCGGGCCGAGCAGCCGTTCGGCGGCGCGGGCGGTGTGCGCGTAGAAATCGAGCACCCGCCGCAGGGCCCGGTCCCCCGCGCCCTCGTCACGGTGCTCCGCCGCGTACAGACGGGTCAGGTCGTTCATCCGGTAGCGGCCCGGTGCGTGCTGCTCCACCAGGTGGACGGCCTCCAGCTCGCGCAGGACGGACCGGGTCGCGGCGGGCGGGCGGCCGAGGAGGCTCCCGGCGGCGGCGAGCCCGATGTCCGGTCCTGGCGCCACCGCCAGCAGCCGGAACGCCTCCGCCGCCGCGCCGCCGAGGGTGCGGTAGGAGAGCAGGAAGGCCGCCCGTACATCGGCGGACGGATCACCCGTGTCCAGGGCGTCCAGCCGTCCCTTCTCGTCCCGCAGCTCCTCCGCGAGGGCGGCCAGAGAGGAGCCGGGGCCGGCCGCCGCGCGGGCTCCCGCGACCCCGATGGCCAGCGGCAGGCCGGCGCAGTGCTCCAGTACGGCGGTCGCGGCCCCGGGATCGGCGGCGATCCGCTCCTCGCCGACATGGCGGCCGAGCAGCCCCCGGGACTCGGGTCCTGAGAACACCTCCAGGGGCAGCAGTTGGGCCCCGTGCGTGACGGCGAGCCCGGTCAGCCACCGCCGGCTGGTGATCACTACGGTGGGTCCGGGGCCGCCGGGCAGGAGCGCGGACACCTGTTCGGCGTCGGCGGCGTTGTCCAGCACGATCAGCAGGCGGCGGTCCGCGACCAGACTGCGGTAGCGGCCGGTCAGGGCCTGCGGATCGGTCCCGGCCCGCCCCGGGTCGACTCCGAGCCCGCCGAGGAGTACGCGGATCGCGGCCGAGGGCGTCAGCGGCTCGCCGGAGCGGTCGAAGCCCCGCAGGTCCACATGGAGCTGCCCGTCGGGGAAGGAGTCGGCGTTGCGGTGCGCCCAGTGCAGGGCGAGCGAGGTCTTCCCGACCCCTCCCCCGCCGCTGATCACGGCGACCGCGGCGGGGCCGACCGATCGGCCGGCCTGCCCGAGGGCCCGGTCCAGCACGGCGAGTTCCCGCTGTCTTCCGGTGAACCAGCGCGGAGCGGCGGGAAGTTGCCGGGGGGCGGCATCCTGCCGCCCGGAGTCCGGCACGGCGTCCAGGCGCACGGCGTCCTGCCGCACCCTGGACTGCCGCACGGTGTCGGGCCGCGCGGTGTCGGGCCGCCCGGCGGTGGGAGCGTCGCGCGGCGCGGGAGCCGTGGCCGCGCGTTCCCGGCAGCCGGGAGCGCCGAGCCCCGGGTCGCCCTCCAGCAGCCGCTGGTGCAGCCGCCGCAGCTCGGGCCCGGGGTCGCCGCCCAGTTCCTCGGCGAGCGCGCACCGCACCCGTTCGAAGCAGCGCAGCGCGTCGGCGGTCCGGCCGCTGCGGTAGAGCGCGGTCATGAACTGGGCGGCCAGCCGCTCGTCCAGGGGATTCGTCTCATGGCTGGCGCCCAGGTGGGGCAGGAGGTCGGCATGGCGCCCGTGGCGCAGGGCGAGGTCGTCGCGGTCGAGCCGGCAGGCGTGCCGTTCCTCGGCCAGGGCCTCGCGGGCCGCGTTGAACCAGGGGGTGTCCACCCCGGCGAAGGGCTCGCCCCGCCAGAGCGCGAGGGCCCGGTCGTACAGGCCGATGGCGCTGTCGTCGTCCGCCGACCTCGCCCGTGCGACGAGGGCGTGGAAGAGATGCACGTCCACGGAGTCCGGGCCGGCGAGCAGCTCGTACCCGCCGGGACGCCGGACGATGGAGACCCGGCCGGAGCCGGGCACCTGGTCGACGGCGGACCCCGACGACCGCTCCAGCACCCGCCGCAGCCGGGACAGATAGGTGTACAGCGCCGGGGCGACGCGGCGCGGCGGGCGCGCGCCCCACACCCGGTCGGCCAGCCCCGCCACCGGCACCACCCGGTTGGCGTCCATCAGCAGAGCCGCGAGTACGGTGCGCTGTCGTGCGGGGCCCAGGTCCATGAAGCGCCCGTCCCTGTTGGCCCGGATGTCCCCGAGCACCGCGTACCCGATCGTCAATGCGCCCCGCCCGTCTTCCCGTGCCCGGCTGCCCGATGCCCGTGTGCCGCCTCCTGAGCCGCAGCCGATTCTAGGTTTGATCAAGATTCTGGCAAGCCCCTCGCCGCATCCTGACGCGGTCGTTCCGCCGCTGGTCACGGGGCGGTGCGGACGGTCGTGCCCCATCCCCCGAAATGACCGGACTTCCCCCCGCGCACCTGGGTCCGGAGCCTGTCCGACGCGATGACCGTCCGCCGAAGTCCGCCGCCTGCCGAAGTCCGCCGTCCGCCGAAGTCCGCGCCTTCGAGGGCCGTGCCTTCGAGGGCCGGCGTGCGGGGCGTGCGGCCCTGTCCGTGCCCGTCAGGCCGGCCGCGCGACCGGCCCGGCGGATCCTGTGGCGCGTCCTGTAGCGCGTACGGAGGCCAGGGCATGGGCCACGGGGACGACGTCGGCGGCGGCCATCTCGATCCGCTCGTACACCTCCGGGTTGAGGATGGTGGTGCCGTCGAAGTCACCGGAGCCGAGGTAGATCCCGGCGGGCGCCGTCCACGCCTGGAGGAAGCCGAAGAGGGGGCGCAGCGCGTGCTCGATCACGAGCGCGTGCCGTTCGGTGCCGCCGGTGGCGGCGAGCAGCACCGGCTTGGCGGCCAGGGAGTACTGGCCGACCAGGTCGAAGAAGTGCTTGAAGAGGCCGGGGTAGGAGCCGCGGAAGACCGGGGTGGCCGCGATGACCAGGTCGGCCCCCTCCACGGCCCGGAGCGCCTCCTCGACGGCGCCGCCGGCCGACTCGCGGTCGGTGGTCGCGGGCAGCTCCGGTCCGAGGGTGTGGAGTTCGATCACCCGGGCGTCGATCGCGGTGTGGCCCGCGAGGGTGTCGAGGATCAGCCGGGCGAGCGCGGCGGTCCTGGACGGGCTCTGGGGGCTGCCGACGACGGCGACCACGGTCAGCGGGGCGGTCATGACGTCCCCCCGGTGGCGGTGGCCGTGCGGGCGGCGATCTCACGGCGTACGACGGGCGCCACTTCGGAGCCCAGCAGCTCGATCGCCTTCATCATCTCCTTCTGGGGGACGTCGCCGAAGCCCAGCTGGATCATCATGCGGTCGTGTCCGAAGAGTTCGTGCTGCGCCAGGATCTTGTCGATGACCTCCTGGGTGCTGCCGAGGAAGAACGCGCCGGACGGGGATGCCTGTGCCTCGTACGCGGCCTTCGGCATGGGGACGCCCTGTCCGCGCTGGTGGTGGTTGGCCATCCAGCCCGCCTGGAAGTAGGGGTGCGAGATCTCGACGGCCTCCCGGTGGGTCGCGGCGACGAATCCGGGCGAGTTGACGGAGATCTTCAGCCGGGCCGGGTCGTGTCCGCTCTCGGCGGCGGTCCGCCGGTACAGGTCCACGAACGGGGCGAACTGCCGGTAGTTCCCGCCGATGATCGCCAGCGACAGCGGCAGGCCGAGCCGGCCCGCGCGCACCACCGAGGCGGGGGTGCCGCCGACGGCGATCCAGACGGGGATCTCCCGGTCGGGCCGGGGGGTGATGTCGCCGTCCGCGAGCGGGGGCCGCAGGGAGCCCTGCCAGCTGACCGGGTTCTCCGCGCGCAGCCGCAGCAGGAGGTCCAGCTTCTCGGCGAAGAGCTGGGCGTAGTCGCCGAGGTCGTGGCCGAAGAGCGGGAAGGACTCGATGTAGGAGCCGCGCCCGGCGATGATCTCCGCGCGGCCGCCCGAGAGCAGGTCGACCGTGGCGAACTGCTGGAAGACCCGTACGGGGTCGTCGGAGCTGAGGACGGTCACGGCGCTGGAGAGCCGGATGTCGCGGGTGTGCTCGGCCATGGCGGCGAGGACGACGGCGGGGGCGGAGACGGCGAAGTCCGTACGGTGGTGCTCGCCGACGGCGAAGACGTCGAGGCCGGCCTCGTCCGCGGCCTTCGCCTGTTCGACGAGCTGGCGCAGCCGGACACCGGGAGTGGGGGGACGGCCCGTGACGGGGTCCGGTGTCAGCTCGCCGAAGTGGTAGATGCCCAGTTCAAAGGCCATGGAACGCGCTCTTTCACGAGGTATATTGTTGATTGCTCAACGAATAACCCCGGAGGGTCCGCCCCTATTCCTCCCGCCGGTGGCCCCTGGGCGGGTCAGCAGGCGTTGGCCTCGTCGTCGAAGCCGAGCGTCCGCCAGACACCGGCCAGCGAGTCCAGCTGCTCGTCGGTGAGCGGGTCCAGGAACGCGCTCCGCAGACCGGTCAGATGCACCTTGCGGGCCCGCCGGTACAGCTTCCTGCCGTCCTCCGTCAGCACCGCGTCGAAGCCCCGGGCGTCGGTGGGGCACTTCTCACGGGTGACGAGGCCCTTGCGCTCCAGGTCGTCCACGATGCGGGTGAGCCCGCTCCGGCTGATCAGCAGGGACGCGGCGACGTCCTTCATCCGGACCCGCCCGCCGGGGGCCTCGGCCAGCGTCAGCAGCACCTCGAAGGAGGACATGGGCAGGCCGGCCTGGGCCACCAGCTCCGCGTCCAGGGTGCGCAGCAGCTTGAGATGGGTGGAGAGGAAACCGAGCCAGACGGCGCGCTCGGTATGGTCGAGCGCCCTGGACGCGGAACCGGTCCGCCGCCCGGCGGGGCTCTTCTCGCCTGCGGTGGCCTCGCTGATCGGACCCATGGCTCCCTCCACTGTTTCGTTCCACAACGAATGATATCGGGGTGCCGGGCGGGGCGGCCCGGAGCCTTCGGACCGCCCCCCTGGTATCCCGTCGCTCCCACCGGCCGGCCGTCGGAGCCGGGCGGGATCAGGCGCTGGAACGGGCGGGATCAGGCTGCGGCGCGGGGCAGGATCAGCTTCTCGAAGCCGGAGACCATGCCGTACTCCAGGCGCAGGGCCTCCAGGACGGAGTAGGCGTGGTACTTGGTCATGACATCGGCGCCGGCGAGGCGCTGGGCCCAGGTCTGGCCGTTGTCGGTGACCTTCTCCAGGGTCTTCCGGGTGACGTAGTTGGTCATCTCGTTGAAGTAGTTCTCCCACAGGACCCAGGCGTTGGAGAAGCCGATCTTCTCGATGTACTCGAACTCCTGGCCGTGGTCGAGGGCCTCCTTGGAGAACTCGACGATGTCGTTGGTGTAGTCGCGGGACGCCCGGGCGTCCTCGGGGGTGCCGTAGCGGTTGACGTGGCCGGAGACGACGCCCTTGAAGTCGTACTGGAGGATCCAGTCGTGGGCCTCGGCCCAGCCGCGGATGTTCTCGGAGGCGTCGCAGTGCTTGAACGCCGACCAGCCGGGGCTGATGATGTCGATCGCGGCCAGCGCCTTCTGCCGCGGGGCGTAGATGAAGATGTTGCCGGGGGTGTGGTTGACCCCGTGGTAGTCGAGGTGGAACCGGACCCCGTTGACGTCGAGGGTGTCACTCTCGGTGATGGTGTCGGTGGGCAGGGGCAGGCCGCGCTCACCGCCGAGGTCGGGCCAGCGCTCGATCATCTCGCGGGTGTAGTCGTGGGCGATGACCTCGGGCTTGTCCGCGGCGAAGATCCCGGCGGCCCCGATGTGGTCGGAGTGCCAGTGGCTGTAGATCAGGTGGGTGACGGGCTCGTCGGTGACCTCGGCGATGGCCCGCTTCAGGTTCTCGCCGAGCAGCGGCGGGGCGTCCACCAGCACGACCCCGTTGCCGGTGCTGACGAACATGGTGTCGTAGGCGCCGGAGGTGACGTAGTAGGCGCCGTCGTCGATCTCCTCGACGTGGTAGCCCTTGGCGAGCCGCTCGGGCAGGAACAGGGACCCGTAGCTGTCCGCCGGTATGGGGCGGTAGTCGGCGAGTGTGTGCAGCGGCATCCCGGCGGCGCCGAGACGGTGCCGGTCGGTGGGGGTGCCGGGCTGCTGGAAGTCGGTCATGGCGGTGGTGCCTTTCAGGGGCGGGAGGCGCCGTGCGGATCGCGCGGGCGCGGGGTGGGGAGAGGGGGTGTCACTCCCCGATGCTCAGGACGGGCTTGATGACCGCGCCGCGGAGCATGTCGGCCACGGATTCGTTGATCTCGTCGAAGCCGTAGGACGTGAGGAGCCGGTCGAAGGGGAACCGTCCGGCGCGATGGAGGGCGATCAGCTGCGGAATGAACAGCTGGGGGATGGAGTCGCCCTGGGCGATACCGCGTACGGACCGGCCTCCGAGCAGGGCGTTCATGCTGACCGGGGCATGGGCCCCGGCCCGGGCGCCGCCGATGAGGGCGGCGGTGCCAAGCGGCGCGAGGGCGTTCACCGCGAGGGTGAGCATCTCCGGCCGCGCGGTGATCTCCAGGACGAAGTCGGCGCCGCCCCGGGTGATGCCGGCGATCCGGTCGGCTACGTCCTCCTCCCGGGCGTCGATGGCGTGGGTGGCGCCGAGTTCGGCGGCGAGGGCAAGGCGCTCGGGCACGATGTCCACGGCGATGACGGGGTCCGCGCCGGCGGCCCGGGCGGCCATGACGGCGGACAGCCCGACGGTGCCGGTGCCGAGTACGACGATCGACGCCCCGGCGGGGACCCGCAGCGAGTTGAGGACGGCGCCCGCCCCGGTCTGCACACCGCAGCCCAGGGGGGCCAGCGTCGCCAGCGGCAGGTCGTCGGGGACCTTGACCACATTGCGTTCGGTGGCGAGCGCGTGGGTGGCGAAGGACGACTGGCCGAAGAAGTGCCCGTGCAGCTTCTCGTCGTCGCCGGTCGCGGTGGAGCGCAGCGCGTTGGTCCCGTCCAGCCGGGAGCCGCCGAAGTTGGCGGGGAAGGAGCGGGCGCAGTACGCGGGGGCGCCGCTGAGGCAGGAGCGGCAGTGGCCGCACGACTGGTAGGACATGACCACGTGGTCACCGGGGGCGACGGTGGTGACCGCCGCGCCGACCCGTTCGACGACCCCCGCGCCCTCATGGCCGAGGACGGCCGGCAGCGGGGTGGGCAGCTCCTGGTCGCGGACGTGCACATCGGTCTGGCACACGCCGCTCGCGACCACCCTGACGAGGACCTCGTCGGGGCGGAGCACGGCGTCCAGCTCCAGCTCCTCCAGGAGGAAGGGGCCGCCGGGCTCGCGCACCACCGCGGCCCTGACGCGGACCACGGGACCTTCCGGTCCGCCCGGTCCGCCGGGTCCGCCCGGTCCGCCGGGTCCGCCCTGGCCGCCCGGTCCGCTCGAAGGGGAACCCTGTGCTGTCGACATGATCGTTTCTCCCAACCGGATGCACCCCCGGGGCCGGTGCACGGCCGCACGCGGGGGCGGTGATCCCCCGGGCGCCGGATGACGCGGACGGGGGTGGCGGGACCCGGCCCGAGCGCTCGGCGACAGCCGGACGACGGGGGTCGAGAACCACCAGATAGTTCGTTGCGCAACGAAGAATATGCACATTTTCGGACGCGAGGCAAGCATCGCCGCAGCCACCCGCCGCCGACCCGGGAAACGATGCCGGACGATCCGGGGCGGGGCGATACAGTTGCTTGACGAACGAAATTTTCAGCTGGCATCGGCGGCCCTGATCAGCCAGGACCCGGGCCCTGGCCTGCCGGTATCCGACGCTTCGGCCGATCATTCCGCGCCGGGAGCGGCGGGTGGGCGGCCCGGGGACCGAGCGTTCCCCGGCGTCCTGCCGCAGGGGCGCGTACGGGGTCGGGTCGTACGCGCGGCGGCACGGGAATCACCGGTTCGGAGTCGCCCGTCCGGCTGCCCGACTTCCCGACTCCCCGACTCCCCGGCGACGTGAAAAGGCCCCGGGACCAGGGGGTACCCGGTCCCGGGGCGGACGTGCGGAGCCCTCGGCTCACCTGCCGTCGCAGAGGGCCGCGTCGACGAGCTTGTCGGCACGGATGTCCCGGTCGGCGAACGCAAGGTTGGAGTTGCGCATCACGATGGCTCCGCGCCCGCCCTTGCCGGTGAAGCCGTTGGCGTTGAGGTGGCCGAGCGTGCTCCCGCCGTGGCCCCAGTAGCCGCCACCGCAGCTGAGTTCCCGCCAGAAGATGCCGAGCCCCGACCTCTCGGTCATCGGCAGGCTCTCGTCGGGCGCCGGGACCGTCGTCCGCATCTGCGCCAGCTGCCGCTTCCCCAGCAGCTTGCCGCCGAGCAGCCCCTGCCAGAAGCGCGCCAGGTCGTTCGACGTGGTGACGAGGTCGCCCGCCGAGTCGCCCCAGGACATATTGACCTCGGTGCTGTCGATCAGCGCCCCACCGGGCTTGAACTGCTGATAGGCCTTCGAGTGGGGTCCGGGCAGGCCGGTGCGCGCACCCGGGGAGAAGGTGTGCTTCAGACCGAGCGGTTCGATGATCCGCTCCCGTACCTCCTGGCTCCAGTGCTGCCCCGTCACCTTCTTGATGATCATGCCGGTGAGGATGTAGCCGGTGTTGGAGTAGCTGAAACCCTCGCCGGGTGCGAAGAGGGGCTTCTCGCTGAGGCCCAACGCGACCAGTTGGGCGGGCCGGTAGGTGTCGTAGCGGTGCTGCTGGAACTTCTCCTCGTCCACGACGCCCGGCAGATGGCCGTCGTAGTCGGGCAGGCCGCTGGTGTGCTGGAGCAGCTGCCGTACGGTGATCTTCCTGCCGTCGTGGCCGTTGCCGCCGACCACACCGGGCAGGTGGTGCTCCACGCTGTCGTCCAGACCCATCCGGCCCTCCGCGACGAGTTGGAGCACCACGGTGGCGACGAAGGTCTTGGTGTTGCTGCCCATCCGGAAGGAGCCCTGGTGCGGCATGGGCCGGTCGGTGCCGCGTTCGGCGGTGCCGCTGCGCGCGTACGTCCGCCCCGCGCCCTGCACCAGCGTGGCCTGGACGCCCACCACCCCGTCGGCGCGGACGATGTCGTCCAGGCCGCGCTGGAGTTCGGCCCGGCCGAATCCCGCCTTCCGCGACTCCGGTTCCGTGCCGGTCGCCAAGGCAGGCGCCGCCAGGGCCGCGGTGGCGGTGGCCGCCGCCACGACCCCCAGGGCGACGGCGCGGCGCGCGGATCCGGACCGGCGCCGGCGGGTGTCGGGGGCGGATTTCGGTATCTGGGTCATGACGGTCTGCCTCATATCGACGAGAAGGTGCACGGGCCCGTCAATTCCGCCTGTCTTTCCGGGTGTTGACGGGGTCGGCGGTGTGTCCGCCGCAAGATCATTGACCCATGGGAGGCCGGCCGGTGACCATGGCGATGCCCCCAGGCCGGGAATGACGACAGCACCACCGCGCCGGCAGTACCCGGGTACTGGTCGGGCCCGGGGTCGGGGTCAGCACCGGGCAGGAGGGGTACGCGCCGAACACGGGTCCCCCTTGAAATCCCGCCCGTGCGGGGCCGATGCTCAAGGGCTCCGCGCACATCCGCACAGCAGCCAGGAGAGGAGCGGTGCCGACCGCCATGAGCCGCCATGACCTGACCGCAGGGGACCGGGACGACGGCGGGCCGGGCCGTGCCGGGCCGGAGCCGCCCGAGATGCTCGTCCTGGATATCGACGGCACGCTCGTCGAGCCGGGGCGGGAGATCTCGCCCCGGGTACGCGCCGCCCTGGCGCGCGCGCACGCGGCGGGCTGCCATGTGGTGCTCGCGACCGGCCGGGCCTCCTTCGAGGTGGTGGAACTCTTCCGGAGCACCGGGCTGCCCGGCGGGCTCGCCGTGTGCAGCAACGGGGCCGTGATCGCGAGCATGCCCGACGGCGGGATCCTGGCGCAGGAGACGTTCGACGCCCGTCCCGTCCTGGACGCCGTGCTGGCGCACGTTCCGGCGGCCCGGGTCGCCGTCGAGATCGCGGGCACCGGGTATCTGGTGACCCATCGCTTCCCCGCCGGGAAGCTCCTCGGACCGCAGATCGTCTCCCCCCTCGCGGATCTCTGCTCCGGTCCCGTCATCCGCGCGGTGATCCGCGACCCGAGCCGGACCAGCGAGGACTTCCGCGCGCTGACCAGGAGACTGCGGATACGGGGGGCCAGTTACGCGGTGGGGTTCGAGGCGTGGCTCGATCTCGGGCCGCTGGGCGTGTCCAAGGCGTCCGGCCTGGAGAAGGTGGCGGCGATGCTCGCCACGGACCGGGGGCGTGCGCTGGCCATCGGCGACGGGCACAACGACACCGAGATGATCACCTGGGCGGGGCGCGGGGTGGCGATGGGGCATGCCCCGGCGGAGCTGCGGCGGATCGCCGACCACACGACGCTCGGGGTGGCCGAGGACGGTGCGGCGGCGGAGATCGAGAGGTGGTTCTGACCACCGGCGTCCGGCGGCGGGGGTCCCTGAGGCGCCCAGGGAAGGTACGGAGCGCGCCGGGCGGAGTCAACCTCCTCTTCCCAGCTGGCTCGTTCTGGCCCCTCGCATCCGCGTCCCCGCCCCCGGTGGCCGACGAGGGCCGGAGCGGGCGGACGGCCCATGGCCCGAATCGGCGACCTTCGCGCACGCGGCCCGCCGCGCCGCCGTGATCCCCGCTCCGGCCTGCGCCGATCCCTCCCGTACCCGGTGCAGGGCCCCATCGGCCGCGGGCGCCCGGCCTCTGAGCGGAGAGCCGGGAAAGGACACCCGGCGACATGTCGGCCATATGCCGTGTTGGGGCCTGTCGGCCCGGGTGCGGCGGTTCGGGATTCAGCCGACCTGTTGTGCGGTCTTGTCGACCGCCTCCCGACGTCTTTCCATGGAATGGGCCCGGCTGACAACCGCTGCCCGGACGAGGGCTCGCAGGCGATGGCCACGGGCGAGGTCCGATCACATCACCATGGGCGCCACCGCTTCCTTCGTCATCCCTGTCGGCATGGAGAGGTGTCCGCGATGCCGGATGAAATCGAGCAGGTAGGCACGAAACTGGTGCACCAGGACGAGAACGTCCGTATCTGGACGCTCGAACTGGCACCGGGCGAGGAGACCACGATTCATCAGCATCCGTGCGACTACGTCTATGTCGTGGTCGCCGGCGGGCAAACCGAGACGGTGAACATCGATTCCACGATCCATCCGGGCGACGACAGGACCGGTGATTCCGTCTATCACCAGGCCGGTCCGCCGCATCTGCTGCGGAATGTCGGCACCACGCATTACTCGAACATCATCGTCGAACTCCTTTCGACCGGGAAATAACGCCGGTGTCCGCGAGCGCCGCCTACAGCACACTGGTCCAAGCCGGTGTGAGCCTGATCAGCGGAGTGCCCGACTCGCTCCTGGGCCCGCTGCACCGGGTGGCCTCGCTGCGGTCCGAGATCGACTACCTCCCCGCGTGCGACGAGGCCACGGCGGTCGGCCTGGCCGCCGGGGCCCAGCTCGCGGGCGCCCGCAGCCTGGTCCTCATGGAGAACTCCGGGCTCCGCCGGGCCTGCGAGACCCTGGCCCGGCTGACGATGAGCCACCGGCTGCACACCGTCATGCTGCTGTCCCGGCGCGGCGCCTTCGGCGAGGCGAACTGGTGGGGCCTGCCGCACGAGGAGACCATGCACGGACACCTGCGGATGTTCCCGGTCGTGTCGCAGGAGGTCGATTCGCTCGCCGGGTTCGAGGGCCTGGTCGACCAGGCGTACGCGACGGCGGGCACCGGCCAGCGCTCGGTGGCGCTGATCGCCAATCCCGCCTTTCTGCGCGAGCTGCGGAGTGCCGATGCGTACCGATGAATTCCTGGCGGCATTCCTCGGCCGGCTGCCGGCCGATTGTGTGCTCGTCTCGTCGCTGGGGCGGACCAGTGAGGAACTGTTCCGGCTCGCGCCCCGGCGCACCCTGTTCACCGACACCATGGGAGATGTGTCGGCGATCTCGACCGGAATGGCCGTCGCCATGAAACCCTTGCCGGTGGCCGCTGTCGACACCGACGGAAGTTTCCTGATGAATCTGTCCGTGCTGCCGACCCTGGGCAGCCGGCTGCCGGCCCTGGACAACCACACGCTCGTGATCGTGGACAACGGCATCTACGAGTCGGCCGGGGGCATGCCGAGCCGGACCGGCCCGCTCGACTGGCGGCTGCTGTTCGCGGCGGTCGGGCTGACCGCCGTGATCGTGCGGACGCCCGCCGACCTGCCCGGGGCACTCCCCCGGCCGGGAGTCGTCCTGGTCGCCGAGGTGGTGAACGACGGGCCGGCGCCCGACGCGGCCAAGAGCTGTGACGGCGTGGAGTCGTCGTACGCCGTCGAGCGGCTGATCGCGACCCTGCGGGGCAGGGCACCCCGCAGGCCGGCGCTCAAGGCATGAAGGCACAAGGGCGCGAGGACACAAGGGCACGTGAACGCGAGGACGCGAGGACGCGAAGGCACACGGGTGCGAAGGCGTGAAGGTCACGAGGAGGCAGCGATGAAACGGCTCCTGGGTGCGGGCGGGAGCAGCCTGTACGCGTACACGGACGCGGACGCCGTTCCGGCACGGGTTCTGGTGTGCTCCACTCCGTCGTCACGGCGGCTGCTCACCGATCCCACGGTCTGCGGGGGCGAGTACCGCAGGCTGACGCGGACCGCCGTCGCCGAGGCGCTGGGGGCGCTGGCCGAGGCGGACGTCCCGGCGGTGGCGGACACCCCCGCCGACGGGTTCGCGGCCCTGGACGTGCTGCGGGGCGGGCTGAGTTTCGCGGTCGAGGACGCGATCGGCACGGTCCTCGGCGCGGACCCGACGGTGAGCTTCGTCGGAACCGAGCGGCCCGCGGACGGACCCGTCGAACTCGTCTACGACCGCTGGGAGCTGGGCCGTGCGACGACGCTGGTGGTCGGCGACATCATCGGCACCGGCGGCACGCTGGCGCGCGTGCTCACGGAGGCGGTGGGGCGCGCGGCCGCGCGGGGCGTTCCGCTGCGGTCGGTCGTCCTTCTCACCATCGGTTCGCTGGCGGGGGTGCGCCGGGTCGCGGCCGCGCTGGCCGCCGCCGCGCCGGACGGGGGTGGGGCGCCGGCGCCGTCGCTGACCGTCGTCGCGCTGGAATCCCTCTACGACCTGCCCGACCTGGCCGCGCCGGCCCCCTTCACGCGCTGTCCGTTCGATCTGCTGCGGTCGCCGGCCGTCTCGGCCCCGGAGTACGAGAGGGAGCGGCTGCGGGCCGCCGGCAGCCTCTTCGAACGCTGTGCCGTCTACGACGGAGGGGTCCGCTCGTTCACGCCCGCCGAGCACGCGGAGCACCGGTCCGCGTGGTGGGCCGATGTGGTCGAACGGGGAGTCCCCCTGACGTCGCTGGCGGCCCTGACGGCCGGTCTGGAGTCCTACCGGCTGCCCCTGGACGCGTGGTTGCGTGCCCTACCCTGGGCCGGGCTGCCCGACGAGGACGCGGCCGCCGTCCACCTCCTCGGGCAGGAGGCCGTCCGCTTCGCCGAGGGCCTCGCCACCCACGAGTACGTCCGCGACATCCTGACAACGAAAGAAAAACCGGTCGGCAGCGCATGATCGACAAAATCGCATGGATCCACATCGTCGACGGGCGTGTCCTGTCGACCCGTTCCCGGGGACGGACCCGCTACTACCTCCCCGGTGGAAAGAGAGAGGCGGGCGAGAGCGACCTGGACACTCTGGTACGCGAGATCAAGGAGGAGCTGTCCGTCGACCTCCGCCGGGAAACGGCCCGGTTCGCCGGGGAGTTCCGGGCGCAGGCCGACGCGCATCCGGACGGCGTCGAGGTCAGGATGCGCTGTTACGAGTGTGCCCACGACGGGGAGCCGGTGCCGTCGTCGGAGATCGCCGAGGTGGTCTGGCTGCGGTACGCGGACCGCCGTCTGACGTCGCCCGTCGACCAGATCATTTTCGATCGTCTGCTCAGTGAAGGGCGTTTGCGTTAAGAGCCGTCCCCTGGGACCGGGCCGGACCGGGGAGCGGGGGCGCACCCGGTCCCGGCCCCCCACCCCCACCGCGCCACGGGCGCGTCCATCGCACGCGGAGGTACAGATGACCATCGCCGAGTGGATCGAACAGAACGTGACGACGGACAAACGGGCACTCGACTGGTACCGCTCCCCCGAGAGCGAGCCCCGGATCGTCCGTGCCTATCGCGAGCTGCTGAGCGGTTACGAGACGGACACCTCGAAGATCCTCAAGACCACCTGCACGGTCGAGGGCGAGCACACGGGCGCGGTCCGGATCCGGGACATCAACTACTACTCGATCTGCGCCCATCACTTCCTGCCGTTCTTCGGGACGGTCGACATCGTCTACCTCCCCGGGGACCGCATCCTGGGCCTGGGCAAGTTCCCGCGTCTCGTGCAGGCGTTCAGCCGGCGCTTCCAGATCCAGGAGCACCTGGTGAAGGACATAGCGACGGAGATCGTCGCCAGTGGCGGGGCCCGTGCGGCGCAGGCCACCGCGTCCGGGCGGCACATGTGCATGTGCAGCCGGGGCCCCTCCGACCAGACGGTCATCACCGACACGTCGTACATCGCCGGGGACGCCGAGTTGCTGCGGTCCTCCGCGACCCTGGCCCTGCGCGACCTGTGAAGCCCTGAACCCACCGCGGTGACAGGCCGCCGGGTGTGCCGGACCGCCGTCCGGGCCCCGGCCGTTCCTTCCGTCCCGGCCGCCTGTCGCCCTCCGCCCGGGAGGTCGTCCGTATGCCAGGCCAGAGAGACAGCAGTACCGACAGCAGTACCGACAGCGGCACGCGCGTCAGCACCGATCGTCTCTTCGACGCGGTTCTGGGCGCCCTGACCGCGACCCGCACCGACGAGGTCCCGCTCACCGGCAACGCCCGGCTGCTGCTCCGCGAGCGCTATCTCGCGGTCGACGGGAGCGGCGAGCCCACCGAGAGCCCCGAGTCCTTCTTCCGCCGGGTCGCGGGGGCCCTGGCCGCCGTCGAGGAACCCGGTGCGGAGCCGGCCTGGGCGAGGGCCTTCTACGAGGTGATGGCCCGGCTGGAGTTCCATCCCGGCAGCAGGACCCTCGCGAACGCGGGGGCCGCGCGGCCGCAGCTCGCGAACTGTTTCGTCTTTCCCCTGGCGGACTCGCAGGCCGATGTCCTCAAGACCTTCTCCGACTCGTCGGTCGTCAAGGGGTTCGGCGGCGGCTGCGGCTTCAACTACTCGCGGATACGGCCCCGGGGGGACGAGGTCCGGGGCGTCGGCGGGCTCGCCGCGGGCCCGGTGGCCCTGCTGCGGATGTTCGACGACGCGACGCGGCTCTTCCGTCAGCGCGGCCGGTACGAGAGCGGCAACATGGCCATCCTGAACGTCGACCACCCCGACGTCCTGGAGTTCATCGGGGCCAAGCGGGTCGACGGCTCGCTGAGCATGACCAACATCTCCCTCGGTGTCGGTGACGCGTTCATGCGGGCGGTGGCGGCGGGCGCGGACTGGGCGCTGGTCAACCCCCGTACGAAGGAGGTGACCCAGAAGCTGCCCGCCGTCGACCTGTTCTCGGCCGCGTGCGCGCTGGCCTGCGAGACCGGCGACCCCGGGCTGGTCTTCCTCGACCACATGAACCGCGAGAACCCGCTGCGGGAGACCCTGGGCGACATCACCGCCACCAACCCCTGCGGCGAGATCGGGCTCTATCCGTACGAGGCGTGCAACCTGGGGTACGTGAACCTGCCCCGGCTGCTGCTGCCGCAGGAGCGGCGCGAGGTGCCCCGGCTGTTCGACGAGGAGCGGCTGCGGACGGTGGTCGCGGCCGGCATCCGCATGATCGACAACGCGATCTCGGTGTCCTGGTTCCCCGTCGAGGAGATCCGGGAGGCGGTGACGGCCAACCGGCGGATCGGCCTGGGCGTCACCGGCTGGGCGGACTGTCTGGCGTCCTCGGGGATCCCCTACGACTCGGACGAGGCCCTGGCCTGCGCCGACGCCCTGGCGTCCGCGCTCCGGCGGGCCGCCGACGAGGCGAGTCGCGCACTGGGCCGGGAGCGTGGCCCCTTCCCCAACGCGGCCAGGTCCCGGTGGAAGGACGCGGCGGAGCAGCCGCGCAACGTCGCCGTCCTCGCCCTGCCGCCCAGCGGGAACAACGCCGTCATCTTCGACACGGGCTTCAGCATCGAGCCGTTCTTCGGGATGACGTACTCGCAGCAGGTCTTCGGGGACCGGACCATGCGCTCGGTGAACCGGACCCTGCTCGGCGTACTGGAGCGGCGGGGGATCCCCGTCGACGGGCTGGTCGAGCTGATCGCGGAGAACGGCGGCAGCCTCGAAGGCCTTGAGAGGGTCCCGGCGGATGTGCGGCGGGCCTTCCGGACGGCGCACGAGATCGCGCCGGAGTGGCATGTGCGGATGCAGGCCGCCTTCCAGCGGCACGTGGACAACGCGGTCACCAAGACCGTCAACCTGCCGGCCCACGCCACCCCGGGGGATGTGGCCCGGCTCTACCGGCGGGCCTGGGAGCTGGGGTGCAAGGGGATCACCGTCTACCGGGACACGTCCAGGTCGGCGCAGGCCATCGACTGGACGAGCCGCCCCGCGGCCGACGGCGGCGAGGGCACGGAAGGGGCGGCTGTCTGCCCGCCCACCGGCGGTGCGTGCGACGTGTGCGAGTGACACGGGAAGGAGAACAGGGAAGAGGCATGAGCCGGCAACTCTGGGAACGCGAATATCTCAACCCCGCCATATCGTCCTCGACCAACCGACAACCGTCCCACGGCACCGCGTTCCTGCGCGGCTGCCTGCCACGGATCGCCCGGGTGCGCGGGCCGCGGCGGCTGCTGGACCTGGGCTGCGGCGGCGGCCGCAACGCCGGCGTCCTGACCGAGACGGGTCTGGCCTACCACGGCATGGACTTCGCCTACCGCCCCCTCGCGAAGGCCGCCGCACGGGACACGGACGGCTCGCTGCGGCTCGTCCAGGGCTCCATGGCCGACCGGCTGCCCTTCGCGGACGGGGCGTTCAGCCTGGTCACGGCGTTCACCAGCGTGGAGAACGTGGTGGAGGACCGGCAGTTGCGCACCCTCGCCGAGGAGGCCCGCCGCGTCCTGTGCCCCGGCGGGCTGCTGTACGTCTACTTCCTCACCACCGAGGACGACTACTACCGGCCACTGGTGGACCTCGGCCCCGACGGGCGCTCCCTCACCTACGACCCGGTGACCGGGCTGCGGCAGCGGGTCTACCGGCTGAGCGAACTGTCCGCCCTGTTCCACCCGTCGTTCGCGCTGCTGGACTCGGAGGAGTTCGTCTTCAGGGACACCCGGTCGAACGGGACCTATCTCCGCCGGCTGGCCGCCGGGCTCTGGGCGTCCGGGTGAGGCCGGCAAGCGGGCGCCGGGCGGGCCGGAGCACCGGGAAGGGGCAGGGATGACACGGGTCGTTCTCGCGTCGGGCTCGCCCTCGCGGCTGGATCTGCTGCGCAGGGCGGGGCTCGACCCCGAGGTCGTGGTGAGCGGCGCCGACGAGAGCGCCCTGCCGGGGGAGTCGCCGTCGGCGCTCACGCTGCGCCTGGCCCGGGCGAAGGCCACCACGGTCGCCGACACCCTGGACCGGGGGGTCGTCATCGGCTGCGACTCGCTCCTCGAACTCGACGGGCTCGCCCACGGGAAGCCGGGCAGCGCCGGACCCGCGATCGCGCAGTGGAGACGCATGGCGGGACGTACCGCCGTCTTCCACACCGGGCACTGCGTCGTCGACGCCGCCTCGGGCCGCCGGGTCGCCGCCGTGTGCTCGACGGAGGTGACGTTCGCCCGCCCCACCGACGAGGAGATCGCCCGGTATGTCGCGTCCGGCGAGCCGCTGGCCGTGGCGGGCGCCTTCAAGATCTCCCACAAGGGGGGCTGGTTCGTGGAGAGCGTGTCGGGCGAACCCGGCAATCTCCAGGGCCTGTCCCTGCCCCTGCTCCGCCGGCTGCTCGCCGGACTCGGCGTCGGCCTGCCCGGGTTGTGGGGATGAGCGAGGACGGGCGAAGGGGCCGGCGGCCCGGGCCCGCCCCCGTACCGCAGGGGCCGCCGCGCACCGTCGTGATCGGCCATGTGACCACCGACGTGATCGTCATCCCCGCGCGGCCCGTGGTCGACGGCGACGACAACGAGGCCGCCGTCCGCATCACCCCGGGCGGTCAGGCGGCCAATACAGCCGCGTGGCTGGCCTGGCAGGGCACTCCCGTCACCCTGGTGACGAGCGTGGGCGACGACGCCGACGGCCGGGCCAGGATCGCCGAACTCACCGAAGCGGGCGTGGACTGCGCGGCACGCCGCCATCCCGGTGTGCCGACGGGCAGTGTCGTCGTGGTCTCCTTCGGGGGCCGGCGGACCATGATGTCGCAGCGGGGTGCGAACGTCCTGCTCGCGCCGGAGGACATCGACGTGGCGCTCATCGAGCTGCCGGACGCGGGACACGTCCACCTCTCCGC
Source organism: Streptomyces yaizuensis (assembly GCF_034961445.1). Taxonomy (NCBI): domain Bacteria; kingdom Bacillati; phylum Actinomycetota; class Actinomycetes; order Kitasatosporales; family Streptomycetaceae; genus Streptomyces; species Streptomyces yaizuensis. The sequence goes on along the minus strand of NZ_BSBI01000001.1, from coordinate 402,802 downwards.
GTACGTCCTGCTGGACCCCGTCTCCCGGGCCGCCGGGCTGCGCGCCCTGGCCGCCGCCCGTGAACACGGTCTCACCGTCAGCGTCGACGCGGCCTCCGCCGAGCTGCTGCGGCGGACGGGGACCCGCCGGTGTCTGGAGTGGCTGCGCGGCATCGACCTGCTCATCGCCAACGAGGACGAGGCACGCGCGCTGACGGGCCACGACCGGCCAGGACCGGCCGCCGGGGCACTGACCGCCACGGCCCGGCAGGTCGCCGTGAAGCTGGGTGCCCGGGGCGCCCTGTGGGCCGACCGGGACGGCGCGCTGTTCACGGTGGCGGCGCGGCCGGTCGACGCCGTCGACACCACGGGCGCGGGCGACGCCTTCGCGGCGGGGCTGCTGACGGCCCTGACCTCGGGCGCCGACGCCCGGACGGCCCTGCGGCTGGCCGGCGAACTCGGCGCGGCGGCGGTCCGCGTGACCGGTGCGCGCCCCGGCCCCCGGGCCCCCGGGGGCGCCGTCCCCGCCACCTCACAACAGAGGAGACAGACATGACCGACACCCCTCGGGACACGTCCGGCGGCCGTCCCGCGTCCGTGCTCCGGTACGCGGTCTCCGTACCGCCGCACGGCGATTACGGGGACCCCAGGCGCCTGGCCGACCTGGCGCGGGAGGCGGAGGACGCCGGCTGGGACGGCTTCTTCCTCTGGGACCACCTGATGTTCATGCGGGGCTTCCGGGGGCCGATCGTCGACCCATGGATCAGCCTCGCCGCCGTCGCGACGGCGACCAGCGTCATCCGCTTCGGCCCGATGGTCACCCCCCTGGCCCGGCGCCGCCCCTGGAAGGTCGCCCGGGAGGCGGTGACCCTGGACCACCTCTCGGGCGGGCGCCTCATCCTGGGCGTCGGCCTCGGCTACCCCCGCGACTCCGAGTTCGACGACTTTGGCGAGGACGGCGACGAACGGATCCGCGCGGAGAAGCTGGACGAGGCCCTGGACATCATCACCGGGCTCTGGTCGGGAGAGCCCTTCGCCTACCAGGGTCGGCACTTCCGGATCGCGGAGACCACCTTCCTGCCGCGTCCCGTGCAGCGCCCCCGCATCCCCGTCTGGGTCGCCGGCTACTGGCCGAACCGGCGCCCCTTCCGCCGCGCCGCCCGCTGGGACGGCGTCCTGCCGGGCCGGCTCTCCCTGGAACGCCGCAAGGCGTGGACCCCGACGATGATCCCGACCGGCACCTACGGCGAGATCGTCTCGTACGTGCACCGGCACCGCACGGCCGACGGCCCGTTCGACTACGCGGTCGGCGGCTACACGGCGGGCGACGGCGGGCAGGCCGACCGGCGCCTGGTGACCTCGTACGCCGATGTGGGTGTCACCTGGTGGTTCGAGAACCTGCACGGCTTCCGCGGCCCGTTCGACGCGACGCGTGAGCGCATCCGGCTGGGACCGCCCCGGGTGGAACGCGCGTAGGCACCGGCCGCTCACTCCCACTCCCCTTCGACGCCGCGGGTCCGTACTGCTGTCCTCCGGCACGGATGGTGTCGGGACGGCGGGGGCACGTGGGCTGCCCCTGTCGGCCGGCTTCGGCCAGGAGCGGGCGGGCGGCGGGCGGGCCCGGCCGGAGGGTTCCGGTCGGGCCCGGTCGCGGGTGGGGACGGTCAGAGCGTGGACTTGAACAGCAGGCGGTTCGGCGTGCCGGTGATGTTGCCCCGGATCACGTTGGGGGTGCTGTTGTTGATCAGCCAGTTGTTGACGGTGGTGCTGGACGCCTCGCCGTGGGTCGCCTTGTAGAGCGCGGCGACGCCCGCGACGTGGGGTGCGGCCATCGACGTACCGTTCATGCTGGTGGTGCCGCCGCCCATGCGGGTGGAGACGACGCCCACGCCGGGGGCGTAGAGGTCGGTGCACTGGCCGTAGTTGCTGAAGCCGGCCTTCGCGTCACCGGAGTCCGAGGCGGCGATGGACAGGGCGTTCGGGGCGCTCGCCGGGGAGTAGTTGCAGGCGTCCTGGTTGCTGTTGCCGGCCGCGACCGTGGTGTGGACACCGGAGTTGGCGAGGGCGGTGGCCGCGTTGTTGAGGGCGGCCGAGTAGCCGCCGCCGAGGGAGGCGTTGGCGACGGCGGGCTTCACGGCGTTCTGCCGCACCCAGTCGAAGCCCGCGATGATGGCGGAGAAGGAGCCGGAGCCCTGACAGTTGAGCACCTTCACGCCGCGCAGCTGCACGCGCTTGGCCACACCGTACGTCGCGCCGCCGACGGTGCCCGCGACATGGGTGCCGTGGCCGTTGCAGTCCTGGCCGTTGCCGCCGAAGGCGTCGAAGACATTGCGGGCCCGGCCGCCGAAGTCGGTGTGGCTCGTGTCGATGCCGGAGTCGATGATGTACGCGGTGACTCCGGCGCCGGTGGCAGTGTAGGTGTAGCTGCCGTTGCGCCCGCTGCGCTGGTCTATTCGGTCCAGGCCCCAGGGGGCGTTGGTCTGCGTCGCGGAGGAGACGGCCTTCTGGTCCTCCTCGATGGAGACGATCCGCGCGTCGCCCCTCACCGCCGTGAGCTGGGCGGGGGTCAGGGACGCGGCGAAGCCGTGGAGGACCTCGTCGTAGACGTACTCCGGCGTGACCGAGCGCGAGGCGGCGACGGCGGCCGGGTCGGAGCCCGCCTTGACGGTGACGATGTACTGTCCCTTGATCTCGCCGGCCGCAGGCGCCTGCGCGACCGCGAGCAGCGGGGCCGGCGGCGTGGCGGCGGAGGCGTTGGCGGGGATCAGCGCGAGCGGGAGGGCGAGGCCGAGGGCGCCGGCGGCGAGGCCGCCGAGGTGGGTCGATCGCATGAGGGGCTGACACCTTTCGTTGTCCGACCGCACGGTGTTCCGGACGGCCGGGGTGTGGGGGAACGCGCCGGGCCCGGGGCTGGGGATCACCGGGACGGTGGACCCGGGGGCGGGGCGCTGAAGGTGGGACAGCTCGCCGCGTGAGGCGGCAAAGGGTGGTGCGCGGCAGGAGGGCGGGGCGCGGGCGGGCGGTTTCGAGGACCGCCGTGAGCCGGGCCACCCGTCCCTCGTGACGGGGTGGCAGGCACGTTCCGGCACAGGCCGGTCCCCAGCGGGATCGCCGCTTTCCGGGACTTCGCGTCCGGTACGCGATCGACAACCTACCCCGGGCGGCGCCACGTTGACCATGGTTGAAATGAGCATGACTGATTGGGATACTGTCGCGCCCCGGCCGGGCGTCCCGTCGGGTGTTCGCCCTGCCCGGAACCCCCTCGCGCCGCCTCGGCCCCCGGTGAACCCGCTCCCGGGCACGGGTGTCCACAACGCCGGACGCCCTCTTCGTCTGACGCCCTCTTCGCCGAACGGACTTGACCTTGACGCGCGCGTCAGGTTCTAGCGTGGGAACGACCGCACATCGGACGCCGCGCACGCGGAGCACCGGGCCACCAGGACACCGGTGCGCCGGCCCGCACCGCGGCACGTTCCCGAGGAACCGACATGCCCACTGCCGCCCTGCCCACCCACCATCGCGAGATCCACAAGGTGTCGCGCCCGGACGTGACACCCACTCCCGACAACTTCCGCCTGGTCGAGGTCCCCGTCCCCGTACCCGGCCCCGGGCAGCTGCTCGTACGCAACCGGCTGATGAGCGTGATGGCCGGGATGTCCTCCCTGATGCGGGGCGGCGACGGGCTGCCCCTCCCGCCGTACGAGGTGGACGCACCGCTGTGGGGCCCCGCCCTCGGCGAGGTGGTCGACGCGCCGGGCCCGGGTGCGACGGCCCGCCCCGGGGACCTCGTCACGCACTTCGCCGGATGGCGCGAGTACGCGGTGGTGGACGCGGCCGACGCGACGCCGGTCGACGCCGGGGCGCTGCCCGACCCCGCCGCGTACCTGTCGCAGGGGTTCACCGCCTGGGCGGGCGTCGAGGCCGCCGGCGTACGCCCCGGGGACACCGTGTTCATCAGCGGGGCGGCGGGCGGGATCGGCGTCCTCGCCGGGCAGTTCGCGCGGCTCCGGGGCGCGAAGCGGCTGGTCGGCAGCGTCGGCTCGCAACGCAGGGCGCAGTTCCTGACGGAGGAGCTGGGGTACGACGCCGTCGTCCTGCGGGGCGGGGGTTCCTTCGAGCGGCGGCTGCGCGCGGCGGCGCCCGACGGCATCGACGCCGTCATCGACAACGTCGGCGGGGAGCAGCTGGCGGCGGCGCTCGCGATCGCCCGCCCCGGGGCCCGGTTCTCGCTCGTCGGCGTGCTCGCCGCGCAGATGACCGGCGGGCTGGCCAGCCCGGTCGAGGTGGACACCGCCGCCCTCGTCATGCGGGGGATCTCGCTGCGCGGTCTGCGGCTCGACGACCACGCGGACGCGCACGAGCGGTGGCTGGACGAGTTCGGCCGGGCGCTGCGCGAGGGGACCGTCGTCCTTCCGCACAGCCGGCTCTCCGGAATCGAACGGGCGCCGCAGGCGTTGTGCGAGTTGCCGGCGGGCCGTCATATCGGCTCGGTCCTGGTGGAACTCTGAGGAGCGAGCGGTGACCGCGCCGCCGGGCCATCGGGGGAATCGGACCTGGAGGACGGGGAGGACGGGAGTGCGCATCGGTGAAGCGGCCGCGGCCGTGGGGGTCACCCCGCGCGCACTGCGCTACTACGAGCAGCGGGGGCTGCTGGCGGCACGGCGCGGGCCCTCGGGGCATCGCGAGTACGGGCAGGAGGACATCCGTCTGCTGCTCACCCTGCGTCATTTGATGGACTCCGGGCTGACGATCAGCGATGTGCAGTCGCTGGCCGGGTTACTGGCCGGCCCTGCCCTGGGGGACGACGACCCGGGCGGGGGCACGGCACCGCGTCGGTGCGGGGGGCCGGACCCGGAACGGGGGCCGGATCCGGGCGCGGCGGCGGCGTGGGAGGGTGGTGTGCACGAGTCGTTCGTCTCCGTCACCCTGCGCCGACTGGCGGGACTCGACCAGCGCATCGAGCGGCTGACCGAGATCCGGGACCGGCTCGCCCACTCCCTCGACCAGTGCAGCGCGAGGAGGTCCGAGGGGAGGGCGCCGGGGGACGAGGGTTCCTGAGCGGGCGGGCGGTCTCCGGCGGATGGACGCCGGCCACGGTGCTCCGGGGGCACGGTGCTCCGGGGCAGGGCAGGCACGGGGGTGCTGCCCGTACGCCGCCGGGCCGGGCGGGGCCCGATCCACCGACCGGACGGGCGCGGGACCTGCCGGGCGCTGCCGCCGGCCGGGCCCCGCACCGCCGGCGGCTCCCCCCGTCAGCCGGCCAGGGCCCGGGCGTGGACCCTTTCGACCGCCCGGCGTGCCGACGCCATCGAACCGTGCTGCCAGCCCAGCGTGTTGCTGAGCCAGTCCCCGGCGAAGAGGACCCGTCCCGTCGGCTCGGTGAGCGGGCGGAAGGCCGCGCTGTTCACGACGGCGTTGTGCTCCATGTCGGCCGCCTGCCAGCCGCTCTCCAGGAAGGGTTCGCGCCCCCACAGGACCGAGAGCGAACTCGCCAACTCCGCGCGGGCCTTCGGCCCGTGCACACGCTCGGCGCGCCTCACCATCTCCTCCGTCCGCCGGGCGGGGGACAGCCGGTGGAGCGTGTTCTCCGCGCCCTCCACGAAGGCGACGAGCACGCCGCGCCCACTGTGGTGGTCGTGCGACGGATACCACAGCGACGAGTCGTGGCCGTACGACGTGATACCGCCGTAGATGGCGAAGTCGTCCTCCCACCAGCGGCGGCGGTACTCCAGGGCGATCTTGGCGGGGAACTCCGGCAGGAACGTGCGCAACAGGGCCGTCGCCGCCGCCGGCAGTCCGGTGATGCCCGCCGCGACGAGCGGCGGCGTCGTCACGATGCAGTACGCCGTATCGAGGACGCCGGTGCCCGCCGGGCCGCGACAGGTGACCCGGGTCCCCCCGGGGCCCTCGGCGATGGACGTGACCTCGACCCCGCAGCGGATCCGCTGCCGTCCGACGCGGTCCGCCAGGGCCTCCGTGATCCGGTCCATCCCGCCGACCGGCTGGAGCAGGGTCGACGCCATGTCGAAGCCGGAGTCGAGCAGCCAGTGGTACGCCACCTGCCGCGAGAACACGCGATCCAGTGAACCGGGCGGCGGCAGTGGCACGCCGGGGGAGCCGGCGGCGCCGGGGTTCACCGCGAAGCCGCGCAGCCTCGGGTCCGCCGGGTAGGCCCAGCCCTCGGACCGGCCGCCGATGCCGCCCGTCGTCCGCAGGAACTCCAGCAGGCGTTCCTTGTCGGCGGCCGAGAGCTGCGCGTCGAGCGCGCCCCCGTCCGTCGCCTTGGCCAGGAGTTCGGCGATCACGCCGTACGCGTCGGACCGCGCGGTCTGGGCGCGGACCTCCCCCGGGGCGTCCGGGTCGTGGAGGAACGTCCGCGTGTTGGAGACCGAGAACACCTCCAGCGGCACGCCGAGTTCACGGCAGTAGTCCGTGCTGAGCGACCACTGCGGGAGCATCGCGGGCCCGGCGTTGAAGTACTGGCCGGGTGCGAAGCGCGCCCGCTGCGTCACGCCCTCGGTGTCGGTGAGGGTGTCGCCGCCGCGCACAGTGAGGCTGCGGCCGCCGATGCGGGGGCGGGCGTCGAGAACCGTCACGTCGTACCCGGCCTTGCGCAGTTCGTACGCGGCGGTGAGGCCGGCGACACCGGCGCCGACCACGGCGACGCTCGCCGCGCTGCGGCCGGTGAGGGTGAAGTCGGAGGCGCGCGGCGCGCGGAACGGCGGGGCCGTGGCGCTCGCGGCGGCCGGGGCGAGGCCGAGCGCGCCCATGGCGGCGAAGGCCGCGCCCGCGCCTCCGACGGCGCCCACGGTGTGCAGAAAGCCCCTGCGGGTGGTCGGCGTCGGCGGGTCGGTTCGTCGGGAGTCCGTCACGTGCGTGCCTCCTGGGCAGAACGAAGGATCACGACCAATTAATTGATCGACTGGTCGGTCTATTAATAGACCCGATGGCGGACCGGGATCAACCCCTGCCGACCGAACGGCCTCCCGCGCCGACCGCCCCCAACCGCCGCCGACCGCCGCCGACCGCCGCCGACGGCCCCGGCCGCCCCGTCCTGCCCGGGCGGTAGGGTGAACGGACCATGCGCACCGTCGATCCCGTCAAGCACGCCGCCAAACGCCGCCGGATCCTGGAGGCCGCCGCGGCCTGTTTCGCCGAGAAGGGCTTCCACGGCACCCGGACGGCGGACATCTGCGCCCGCGCCGGAATGAGCCCCGGGAACGTCTTCCACTACTTCCCGAGCAAGCACGCCATCATCGCCGCCCTGATCGAGCAGGACGGCGCCGAGACCGCCGATCACCTCGCCGCGCTGACGACGGCGAAGGACCCGCTGGCCGCCCTGTTCGGCCTGGTCAACGACGTGGTGAACCTCGCCGCCGACCCCGCCTACGCGGGCCTGGCCCTCGACACCGCCGCCGAGGCCCAGCGCGACGAGCACATCGCCGCCCTCCTCGCCCGCAACGACCGTGCGCTGCGCGCCGGCATCGCCGGCCTGCTCCGCCGCGCCGCCGCCGACGGCGGGATCGACGCGACCCTGGACCCGGACGCCACCGCCACCTGGATCGCCGCCCAGATCGACGGCCTGTTCGCCCGCGTCGCCACCGACCCGGAGTTCGCACCGCTGGAGCAGGCACCCATGCTGCGCCTGCTGCTCACCCGCTTCCTCGGCGCCCGCCCGGCACGGTGACCTGCCCCGGCGTCCCGACACCCCGACATCCTGTCAGGGCCGCCCGGGCCGCCGGAGCCACCGGAGCCGCCGGGGAACTCGCCAAAAACTCCTGGCACATCGCAGCGACGGTCGGTACGATCCCCCGGTGATGAAGCCTTCTCTCAGATTGGGGGACCCGTCCGCGCAAGGTGAGTGCTGATGCCCACCCCCTTCGCGAACGAGGACACCCGTCTCTCCCTGTGGCTCCGCGTACGCCGTTTCGCCGTGCCACCGTCCATGATCGAGACCGCGACCGCCCGCCGCCGTGCCGGTGACTGGGCCGGTGCCTGCGCCGCCGCGGGCATCGACACCGATCTCGACCTCCGCTCCGTGGCGCGCGCCCACGGCCGGGAACTCGCCTCCCGGATCCGGGCCGATCTCCGCCATCTCGCACCCGACCTGCTGCGCTGGCACATGCCGAGGGTCGCTCCCGACGGGCTGCTGCGCCCCGGCCTGACCATCCCCCTGGCCCGGTACGACACCACCACCGGGCAGACCGGCTCCGGACCCGGCAGGGGTACGCGCTCCGTGCATCTCGTGGCCCGGACCCCACCGGCCTGGGCGGACGCCGGCCAGCGCATCGTCCTGACACTGTGGGACGGGTCCCGCCACGGGTCCCGCTCCGACGCCGGCACCCGCCGGTATCCGCACCCCCACCCCAGCCGGCGGTTCCGCCTCGATCTGCACCGCCATCTGTGGGACGCGCGCAGCGCCCCTGAACTGCGGTTCCGGTCCGGGGCCGACGGACCGCCCCCCGACGGCCGCACCGTGCCGTACCCGGAGGTGCCCAACGGTCCGCACGGCGTGCCCGACGGCAACCGCTGCGCCGTCGACCGGTGGGCGGCGGAGGCGGGGATCCTGCTCCAGGCGGAGGGACGGTCCACCGGCACCGTCGCCGTACGGTTCGGGGCCCGGCAACGGCTGCTCCTGCACCTGGACGGGGACAGCGAGAGCGCGGGCGCGGGGCCGCCCACCCTCCGGATCACGCCGGCGGACCGGGGCGGCACGTCCACCGTGCCCGTCCTGCCCGACGCGGCGACCTGGGTCCTGCCCGATCTGGAGCTGATCCGGGCCGGGTTGATCGGGGCCGACGCGCTCCACCCGCTGGTCGCCGCCGCGCTGATGCCGGGCCACTCCCCCGCCGGGCCGGGCCCGGCGGGAAGGACCGGCCGGGCCGGGCAGCCGCGGATCGTGGAGTGCCGGGGAGCGCGGCACCGGATCGGCCTGGTCGACGGGGTCCTGGCGGCGCTGGACCACGACCCGGACGAGATCCGCCGGGAGGAGCTGCTGGCGGCGCTGACCGGCACGCCCCTGCCCTGTCTGCGGGCCATCGACGAGGCGCACCGCCGTCCGAGCTGTCTTCCCGACGTACGCGGACGTCTCGACCACGGCGACACCGCCGGCGCGCTCGCCGTGGTCGAGGGCCTGCTGGGGCCCGGCGCGCTGCTGCGCGACGGCGATCTGCGGGAGGAGCTGGAGGCGGCGGCGCGGCGGCGGATCGCGTACGGGCTCTTCCGGGCCGGTCTGACCGGCCCCGGGCCCGGCGGTGTCCACCCCGACCGCGACGGACCGGACGACGGGCGGCCTCGCCCCGGCCGCACCCGTACCGGCCGTGAGCGTACCGGCGGCCCCACCCCCGGGCGCGACCGGCGCTCGCACCCGCGCCACGCCTCCTCGCGCTGACCTGCCGCCTCCTTCCGACTTACGGCTTACGGCTTCCGGCTTCCTGACAACCGACCCCTGACCACTGGTCCGAGGGCCGGGGCCTCGCCCCGTCCCTCCCACCACCGCACCCCCAGGTGATCCCGCATGCCCATGAACTCCCCGTCCACCGCGCCCCATACCGTGTCCGGCCCGGCCGGCGTCCCCCGACTGGAGGTCGCCGACGCCCTGCTGGCCCTGCTGCGCGACTCGACCACCGAACCGCGCGCCGACGCGCAGCTGGAGGCGCTGACGCTGGCCGTCGCCGCCGACCTGCCCGTCCTGCTGTGGGGCGAGCCGGGCATCGGCAAGACGGCCGCCCTGACCCACCTCGCCGCCACCCTGGAACTTCCCCTCACCACGGTGATCGCCAGCGTCCACGAGCCGTCCGACTTCTCCGGCCTGCCCGTCGTCGGGGACGACCCCGCCGAGCAGGGCGTGCCGATGGCCCCGCCGGACTGGGCCGTACGCCTGGTACGGGCCGGCCGGGGGCTGCTCTTCCTGGACGAGCTGTCCACGGCGCCGCCGGCCGTGCAGGCCGCCCTGCTCCGGCTCGTCCTGGAACGGCGGGTCGGCGCCCTGCGCCTGCCGCCCGGGGTCCGGATCGTGGCCGCCGCCAACCCCCGTGCCTCGGCCGCCGACGGCTGGGAGCTGAGCCCGCCGCTGGCCAACCGGTTCGTCCATCTCCCGTGGACGCACGACCACGAGGTGGTGGTCCGCGGACTGGGCGGGACCTGGCCCCGGGCGACGCTGCCACGGCTCGCTCCGGAGAGGCTGGAGCAGGCCGTGGACTTCGCCCGGCGTGCCGTGTGCGGGCTGCTCGCCGCGCGCCCCGGGCTCGTCCACCGGCTGCCCGCCGGCGAGGCCCGCCGGGGCGGGGCGTGGCCTTCGCCCCGCAGCTGGGAGATGGCGTTGCACCTGATCGCCTTCGCGACCGCCGCCGGCTCCTCCCGCGACGTACTCTCCGCGCTGGTCCGGGGCGCGGTGGGGGACGGCCCCGGCCTTGAACTGCTGGCCGCCCTGGACCGGATGGACCTCCCGGACCCCGAAACCCTGCTCGCGGACCCGGCGGGTGCCGACCTGCCCGAGCGGGGCGATCTGCGGCAGGCCGTGCTCGACGCGGTGGTGGCGGCGGTCCGCAACCGCCCGGAGCGGGCCCGCTGGGACGCGGCCTGGGCCCTCCTGGCCCGGGCGGTGGAGACCGGCGCACCGGATCTGGTGGTCGTCCCCGCGACCACCCTGGCCTCGCTGCGCCGCGAGGACTGGGACGTCCCGGCGTCGATCGAACGGCTCGCCGGAGCGGTGGACCTCTCCCGGCGGGCCGATCGGGCGGCCGATCGGGCGGCGGACCGGACGACGGCACGGGCCACGGCCGCGGCGGCGAAGGCAGGCCGATGACCGGGGAGTCGCAGACCGGCGTCACGGGCCCGGGGCTCCCGGACCCGGCGGCGGTCCTGGACCGCGACAAGCTCTTCACGGCCCGGCTGCACGCGGCCCGGGCCCGCCCCTATCTGGCGACGGCCCTGTTCGCCCTGCACACGGTCGCGTCCCGGCAGGTGCCGACGATGGCCGTGGACCGGCACTGGCGGTGCTACGTCTCCCCCGCGTTCGTGGACCGCACCCCCGTCGAGGAGTTGGCCGGCGTCTGGGTGCACGAGGTGTCGCACCTGCTCCGCGACCACCACGGGCGCAGCGACCGGTTCGCGCGGGAGCACCGGCTGAGCGGCCCGGCGGAACGGCTGCGGATGAACATCGCCGCGGACTGCGAGATCAACGACGACATCTTCGGGGACGGCCTGGTCGGTCCCGGGGACGCGGTCGGCCCCGAGGCGCTGGGGCTGTCCGGCGGGCAGCTCATGGAGGACTATCTGCGTCAGTTCCGGCTCGGTCCGTACACCCAGGACATGGCCTGGCTGGACTGCGGCAGCGGCGCCGACGGCCTGGAACGCATGTGGGACCTCGGGCCGGACGGGGCGCGCGGCCTCAGCGCGGAGGAACGGGATCTGGTCCGGTTCCGGGTGGCGCGGGGCATCAACGGCCGTCCGGGGAACGCTCCGAAGGGCTGGCGGCGGTGGGCGGAGGAGGTGTTCCATCCGCCGCAGCCCTGGCGGGAGCTGCTGGGCGCGGCGGTCCGCGCGGCGACGTCCGGCTCCGGCGCGGGCGAGGACTACACCTACGGCCGCCCGTCGCGCCGCTCGTCCGGGATCCCCGGCGTCGTCCTGCCGAGCCTGCGCCGCAGGCCGCCCCGGGTGTCGGTGGTCATCGACACCTCCGGCTCGGTCAGCGACGCGGAACTGGGCAGTGCGCTCCTGGAGGTCACCGCCATCTGCCGGGCGGTGGGCGGCCGCCGCGACCTGGTGTCCGTGTTGCCGTGCGACGCGGCGGCCCCGCTCGTGCACGCGCTGTGCCGCGCCGAGGGCATCCCGCTGACGGGCGGCGGGGGCACCGACCTGCGCGCCGGCTTCGACCGGGCGCTCCGGTCACGGCCGGGGCCGGATGTCGTCGTGGTCCTGACCGACGGCCAAACCCGGTGGCCGAAGGCGCGTCCGGCGTGCCGGACGGTGGTGGGACTGTTCGCCCGGGAGCACCGGAGGCGGTCGTGGCGCGAGGAGGACGCGGAGTACGTGCCGGAATCGCCGCCCGACTGGGCCCGGGTGGTCTCCATCGGATAGCGGCCCGCCGGGGTGGGCCGGTGGCGCTGACGGGCCGGGGGTCTCGGGTCTGGTGCCCGGGGTCTCCCCCGGCCCGCCGGCGGACGAGAGGGGTAGTCCCCTCAGGTCCCCAGACGGCCGAGGGGAGGGATCGCCAGGTGGAGGAGGGGCCCCGGGCCGCCAGGCCCGGGGGGTAGAGCGCGGTGCCAGGGCCCGGCAAGCTCCGCCGGACAGACCCTAGGCCGGCGCGGGCTCCTCGTCGGCGGTGGTGGCGGTACGGGCCGGCGCCGCCGTCGGCCGGGTCTCCGGGAGGGCGGCGAAGCAGGCCGTGCTCAGGACCGCGATGCCGGTGAGCCAGAGGGCGACGCCCCACGGCGGGCCGTCGCCGTCGGAGACCGCCGTCGCCACGATGGGGGTGAGCGCCCCGCCCAGGACCCCGGCGAGGTTGTAGCCGACCGCGGCCCCCGTGCACCGGATCCGTGCCTCGTACAGCTCGGGCAGGTACGCGGCGATCACCGCGAACATGGTGACCAGCGCGATCAGCGCCACGACGAACCCGAGGAGCATGAGCGCCGGTCTCCCCGTGTCGAGGAGCGCGATGAACGGGAACATCCACAGGGCCGCGAGCACACTGCCCGCCAGGCACATCGGACGGCGGCCGAAGCGGTCGCCGAGGAGCGCGGCCACCGGCGTCAGGAGGCCGTTGACCGTGACCGCCGCCGTCACCAGGGCCAGCATCAGGGTCGGGCTGAAGCCGAGTTGCTCCGTCCCGTACACCAGGGACCAGGTGGTCACCGCGTAGAAGACCGCGTAGCCGACCGACAGGCCCCCCGCGGTCAGCAACAGCAGCCGCCAGTGGTCGCGTACCACTTCGACGGCGGGTGCCTCCGCCCGGCGGCCGGACTCGGCCAGCTCACGGAAGTGCGGGGTCTCGGTGAGCGAGGTGCGCAGCAGCAGACCGCCCACCGCCAGCACCCCGGCGGCCCAGAACGGCACCCGCCAGCCCCAGGCGAGGAACTGGGCGTCGGAGAGCGAGGCGGTCAGGGCCAGCATCGTGCCGTTGGCGAGCAGGAACCCCAGCGGCGGCCCCATCTGGGGGAAGCTCCCCCACAGTGCGCGCCGTCCCGGCGGCGCGTGCTCGGCGGTGAGCAGGACGGCGCCGCCCCACTCGCCGCCGAGTCCGAGGCCCTGGAGGAAACGGAGCACCAGGAGGAGGATCGGGGCGGCGATCCCGATGGTGGTGTACGCCGGGAGGAAGCCCACGGCGGCCGTGGCGAGTCCGGTCGTCAGCAGGGAGGCGACCAGGACGGGACGCCGTCCGTAGCGGTCGCCGATGTGGCCGAACAGGACGGATCCGAGCGGGCGGGCGATGAACCCGATGCCGAAGGTGCCGAAGGCGGCCAGGGTTCCGGTGAGCGGAGTGAAGGTGGGGAAGAACAGCGGCCCGAGGACGAGCGCCGCCGCCGTGCCGTAGACGAAGAAGTCGTAGAACTCGATGGCGGTTCCGACGAGCGACGCCGAGGCGACCCGCAGCATCGACGGGTCACCCCTCCGGCCGGACGGGGGCACCGCGGGGCGATTCGCAGACATACCGGGGTCAACTGTCGTGACCCACCGGTGGTTACGGACCATCCCGGCGGGTTTGACGACCGCGTGACGCGGGGGTGACGCCCGCGTACGGATCCCCCCGGACCGCGGTCGGGCCGGTCGCCCGGACCGGCCGGCCGGTCAGTCCCGGATGTAGTCCCGCAGCCGCGCGGGCTTCAGCCCCGCCGCGTCGGCCGCCGCCAGTACCCGGGTCAGATCGGCGGCGAGGTCCGGGGTGAAGTGGAGGAGCACGATGTCGCCGGCCCTCAGCTCCGGCGGCGGCGGAGGCGTGCCCCAGGTCGTCTGGTCATGGGTCCAGGTGACCACCGCCTTGGAGCCGCAGGCGCGCGCCGCGGTACGGGTGTCCGCGTTGAAGGCGCCGTACGGGGGCCGGGTCAGCCGGGGTTCCTGGCCGAAGGTGGCCAGATGCCGGCTCCGGGCGCCGCAGAGTTCGGCCCGCTGCCCCTGCTCGTCCAGGGTCGTCAGATCCTGGTGCTGGACCCCGTGGTTCTCGATCCGCGACGGGCCGTTGTCGACGATCCGGCGGAAGTAGACGGTGTCGTACGAGGTCGCGCCGGGCAGCAGGAAGAGCGACGCGGGCACCTGGCGGTCCAGCAGGATCCGGGCGGCGGCCGGGTCGTGGTACCAGCCGTCGTCGATGGTGACGAAGAAGACCGGGTCCTCGGTGTCCACCTGGCTCACCACCGGCGCGGGGGCGGGCCAGGAGGCGGCCCGCGCCGGGCTGCTCAGCCCCACGGCGACGAGCAGGGGAACGAGCGCGGCGAGTACGGCACGGGGTTTCGGCATGGCACCGCAGAGTGGCCTGGACCCGCGCCCCTGTCAATGGTCTGGACCGGATAAGGAGCAGGTGGGCACTCCATGTTTCCGCGGCCCGCCCGGCGCGGCACGGGGGCCGCCGGGCCGTGCCGCGGGCAGTGGGCGGGCCGGGCGCTCAGGGCACGGCGGTGGCAGCACCGGGCGCCTCACTCCCCGATCCCCTGGTCGCAGGAGCAGATCCAGTAGCCGCACAACGGGCAGGCGTCGTCCTCGTCGTCGGGTTCGAGGCCCGGGTATCCGTCGTCGTCGATGTCGGAAAGGAACACTCCTCCCGCCTGCTGGGAATGGCGGTGTCCGCGTATACGGGGGTGGCCCGTGACCGGGCGGGGCCGGTCGCACGGAGCCGTACTGAACACCGCGTCAGCAGGGCTCTCCCCTGCCGTTCCCCCTGCCGGGCGGGCCCGGCTCACGGTGGCGGAGGGGGACGTGCGGATGCGCGCACGGTGGTCGCGAGGGAAGGACAACTGGCAGGAATGGGTACGGAGATACACGGTCGACTCCCCGGTCTCATCGGGAGGCACGGCCTGCGGGGACGCCTGTCCCACGCGCCGGCGGTGGCTCGGTCCGGTCCAGGCCCTGCCACGGTGACCTGCGCGGGCAGGGGCCCATATGTGTTTCTACTCCTGCGCGCGGACGGTGCGAACCCCCCGGGCAGGACCGGCGTGTGCCGTCCTTCGCCCGCGCGCCGGATCCGGCGGGGCACGAGGGCCGGCGCGGGGCCTGCCACAGCACGTCCCACGGCCGGGCGCGGCCGCGGGGTCCCGGCCGTCACGACAGGAGGGTGTTGGGGCGAGATTCAGCCATGATCACAGCAGGGATGGCATCATCGATTTGGTTAGGCTAACCTAACCAACACCTCTCCGGCGGCCCTTCACGGCCCCTTCGAGAGGCGGCCATACGTCACCACGACCGGAAGGGGTATCGCATGCGTCCGCACCTGCCCGGCACCGGCGAGCACAGGGCGGCCGCCGCCCCCTCCCCGGCGGAGGCGGCGCAGCCGGCCGCCGAACCTACCGCGTACACCGGCCCGTTGGCCAGGAGGCTGCGCGCGGTCACCCCGCGCGGAGCGGACCGGGGTACGGGCAGGGGCCCGCGCACGGTCACGGCCATCGCGGGCGGAGTGCGCCGCCGCACGGGAGCGGCGCCCCGCACCTTCCCGGAGTTCGCCGCATGAGCCACATCAGCCACATCAACCGCATGAACCGCATACGGCATACGAGCCGCATGAGCTACGTGAGCTACGTGAGTCGTACGGGCTGCGGGAGCCGCAGCGGCAGCGGCCGCTCCACCCGCGGGCCGCGACACAGCGCCACCGCACGGTCGGTGGCCCCCTGATCGGGGCGGGCGCGCGGGAAAACGGTCCCTCTCGCGTGCCCGCCTCCCTTCTCCCCGGGCCGCCCCCCTCTCCGGCGCACCCCGACGGCGGCCGCGCGGACCCGACCACGTACCCTGCTGTGCCGTTCGGCACCTGAGGACGCGCGGAGGAACTGGGGAGACCGGGATCGTACGGGCGTGGGTCGACGGCTGGGCCGTCTCGGGCGGGGCCGCTCCTCCCCAGGAGGAGCCCTGGGGTCTCACCGTCGATGTCGGGCTGCCCGGTCATGTGACGCGGCATGTCCTGCCCGACGCCGACGAGGCGACCGTCCGCAAGCTCACGGAGGCCGTCACCGCCCCCGGCACCTGGCTCAAGGTGTTCGTCACCGCGGAGACCATCGCCCCCTGGCTCGCCCCCGGTTGGTCCATCGAGGCCCCCGGCTTCCTGATGTCCACGGCCCTGCGGCCCTCCTCCGCCGCTCTCCCCGCGGGCCACCGGCTGCGCACCTGGAGCCGGGGCGGCGTCACCCGGGCCCTCGTGGTCGACGCGGACGGAGGGTACGCCGCGAGCGGCCGGCCGGCCGAATCCCCCCGTACCGGATGGGCCGTGTTCGACCGGATAGCGACGGCACCCGAGCACCGCCGCCGGGGCCTGGGCGGGTGGTCATGCGCACCCTGGCGGACGCGGCTCTCGCCGAGGGCGGCCCCCGGACCGGGGTCCTCGGGGCGACGGCGAGGGGCGGGGCCTGTACGAGTCCCTCGGCTGGACCACGCACGCGCCCCTGACCAGTATCGTCCTCACCCGCTCAGGGGCCGGCGCCTGAGCGGCCGACCCGGGCCCGGGTGCCGTGGGCGGGTTGCCGCCGGGCCGCGCGGTCCTTCGGCCGACGGCCTGCGCGGGCCTCTTGCCGACCGCCCGCGCGGGCCTTCTGCCGCCGGGGCCTCAGCCCGTCGCCGGGCGCAGATCGGCGACGACGTGGAAGCTCTCCAGCACCACCGGTGTCGTGTCGTCCACCGTGAAGGCGGGATCGCCCAACGCCGTACGCATCTCCTCGCCGTGCCAGAAGGCCTCGTGCAGCGTCCGCCACTCGGCGACGGTGATGGGGCCCTCGCCCTCCGCCTGCGCATGGGCGAGGTCCACCTCGCCGAGGGGCACGACACGTACCGACGTCACCTCGATGACGCAGACCGGACGGTCACCGGAGTCGACCACCGCCGATCGCCGGCCGGCCTCGGGCAGCGGCTCCCGTTCCCGCTCGTACTGGATCGCCAGTCCGGTCGTCGTCGTCTTGGACCCGTCGAGGATCGCGGCGACGAGCCGGTCGCGCAGCGGCCCGGGGAAGGCGAACTCCTCCGTGGGCAGGGACAGGGGATCGATCGGTGCGGTGGAGTCGGTCGTCATCGCATGATCCTAAAGTGCCTCCGGCAGCCCGCTCCGGGCAGGGCGACGCACACGTCCCCGTGGGCCCGGCCGACGGCGGTCAACGGCGTCCCCCGGCACGCTCCCCCGCCGGCGGCGTCCGCGCGACGACCGGGCGGCGGCCGGGACCGCGGCACCGGGCCCCTCCGCCGGCGCCCGCGATCAGCCCGCGATCAGCCCGCGAACCGGGCCATCCACGCCTCCACCTCGTCCGCCGACCTCGGCAGGCCCGCCGACAGGTTCTGGTGACCGCCGTCGGTGACGAGCAGGTCGTCCTCGATCCGGACGCCGATGCCGCGCCACTCCTCGGGGACGGTGAGGTCGTCCGGCTGGAAGTACAGGCCGGGCTCGACGGTGAGCACCATGCCCGGCTCCAGCACGCCGTCGACGTAGTCGTCGTTCCGGGCCTGCGCGCAGTCGTGGACGTCCAGACCGAGCATGTGCCCGGTGCCCGCCATGGTGAAGCGGCGCTGGAGGCCGAGTGCGTACGCGCGGTCGACCGGGCCTTCGATGAAGCCCCACTCGACCAGCCGGGACGCCAGGTGACGCTGGGACGCCTCGTGGAAGTCGCGGTACGCTGCGCCCGGCTTGACGGCGGCCATGCCCGCCTCCTGCGCCTCGTACACCGCGTCGTAGACCGTGCGCTGAACAGGAGTGAAGGTGCCGCTGATGGGAAGCGTGCGCGTGACGTCGGCGGTGTAGAGGGTGTGCGTCTCGACACCGGCGTCGAGCAGGAGCAGGTCCCCCGGGCGCACCGGGCCGTCGTTGTCCGTCCAGTGCATGATCGTGGCATGCTCGCCGGCGGCGCAGATCGAGCCGTAGCCGACGGAGTTGCCCTCCAGGCGCGCGCGGCGGAAGAACGTGCCCTCGATCCACCGCTCGGACGTCGCGACCGCCCGGGACAGCTCGCCGATCACGTCGGTGAATCCGCGGACGGTGGAGTCGACGGCCTTGCGGAGTTCGCCGATCTCCCAGTCGTCCTTGACGAGGCGGAGATCGCTGAGCGCCTCCTCCAGTTCGCCGTCGCGCTCCTCGTCGGTGGTGACGGCGGCCTCCAGGGACGGGTCGACGCCCCGGACGATCCGGGTCGGCGCGCCGGAGGCGGCGGCGAGGTCGCCGGCGGCCGTGCGGACGTCGCGGCAGGGCAGACCGAGGACGACGGCCGCCTCGGCGAGGGAGCGGCGCCGGCCCATCCACAGCTCCGCCGTGTTCCCGGTCCAGAACTCGTTGTCGTCCCTGCTGTCCCTCGGCAGCTGGTAGCAGTAGGCGTCGTGGCCGCCGTCCGCCCGGGGTTCGAGGACGAGGGCGCCGTCCCGGGCCCGGTCACCGGTCATGTGGACATAGGCCGAGTGGGGCCGGAACGGATAGGTGTCGTCGTTCGAACGGACCTTGAGGTTCCCCGAGGGGATCACGAGACGTTCGCCGGGGAAGCGCGCGGAGAGCGCGGCACGGCGGGCGGCCGCGTACGGGGCCTGCTCGCCGGGGAGCAGGTCGTGCCGCTCGGTGTCCGCCCACCCCGTCCGCATCAGCGCGGACAGTTCGTCGGAGATCCCGGAGTAGAGACCGTTCTTCCGGCCTTTCGCCATGTCGTGCACCTTCCTCTGGATGGATCCGTTGGATGGATCCGTCAGCGGCGAGGGACGGGGGGAGCCGCCGGGGCCTGCTTCCCGCCGCTCCGGCCCGGGTGCCCTCGCCACCACCGGTCGTCGGCGGCCCCCGGACGGTATCCCGCACCGTGCCCGGCCGGTGCCGGGAAGCGCCACTGGCACGGATCGGCCACGGCTCGACGGGGGCCGTCGATAATGGGGCGCATGACGGACGCGAAACTCGGCGAGGCCCTCCGGCTGCTGGGGCTGGACCACACGGCGGCCCGGGTCTATCTGGCACTTCTGGAACGGGCCCCCGCCCCGCTGAGTGCGATCGCGGACGCGGCCGGTGTGGAGGGTGCGGACCTCGCCACGGCGTACGGCGCGCTGGTCGACGCCGGTCTGGCCAGTGCCGCCGAGGCGGACGGGGGTGTGGTCGCCCCGGTGCCGCCCACCGCCGGCCTGGAGATCCTCGCCCGGCACCGGGCGGCCGAGGTCGAGGAGTCCCGTATCGCCGTCGGGGGCGCGTTCGAGTCGTTCCGGCGGCAGCGGCTCGCCGCGTACAACGACGATCTTGTCGAGGTCGTCACCGGCGACGCCATCGGGCCCAGGATGCGTCAGGCGTGGGCGAGCGCCCGCGATCAGATCCGGCAGTTCGAGTCGCCACCGTACTTCCCCCTGTCCGGCGCCACGCACGACGCACTGGACACACTCGCCCGCGGGGTGACGCAGCGGGTCGTGTACTCACGGGAGTCGCTGGAGCACCCGGGTCATCTGAAGGACGTCATCGAACCGTGCGTCAGGGCCGGCGAGCAGGCCAGGGTGCTGCCGTCGGTACCGGTCAAACTCGTGATCATCGATGAGGCGTACGCGCTCGTCTCGTTGTCGATCAAAGAGGCCGACGTGCACAACACCATGCTGGTCGTGCAGCCGTGCGGTCTGCTCTCGGCGCTCATGGCGCTGTTCGAGCAGTCCTGGCGGAACGCCCTGCCGTTCCAGGGCCGCACCACCCGTCCGGGCGGCCTGCCCCCCGGTGACCGCCGCCTGCTGTGGCTTCTCGCGGGCGGCGCGAGCGACGAGGTCATCGCCCGCGAGCTGGGGATCAGCCGCCGCACGCTCTATCGGCGGCTACAGATCCTGATGGCCCGGCTGGGCGCCGCGAACCGCTTCCAGATGGCCTTGCAGGCACAGCGCAACGGATGGCTGTGACCGGCGGGGGAACCCGTCGGCCAGGGGTCCCGCGCGCTCTCGCCCACGGGCGCGTCCGTCGGTGGCCCCCGCGGAAAAACCCACTGGCCGACCCGGGCCCTCACGGGTGAGCATGGCCCGCATGGACGACGCACCCGCACGATGGACCCGGGCCACCGCCTACCCCGACATGTGGACCGACCCGGACGACGACCCGCGCACCGGCGAGGGAGCCGGTCCGGACGGCGAGCAGGCCACGCTGCGGGACTTCCTGAAGAGCTACCGCATGACCCTGCGGATGAAGTGCGAGGGCCTGGACGCGGAACAGCTGGCCCGCCGGTCGGTCCCGCCGTCGACGATGTCGCTGCTGGGTCTGGTGCGCCACCTCGCCGAGGTGGAACGGGACTGGCACAACTGGATCAGGGAGGGTGACCCGCTGCCGACGCTGTACGGGGATCCCGACGGGGACTTCAACGGCGCTGTCGCCGATCCGGCCGTGGTCGACGCCGCGTACGCGGATCTGGAGCGCGAGCAGGCGGCGACCGACGCCGCGCTGGCCGGGCACCCGGATCCGGGCGAGCGGGTGGGCCGGGACGGGATCGCCGTGCGGGAGCTGATGGTGCACAGGATCGAGGAGTACGCCCGGCACTGCGGGCACGCCGATCTGCTGCGCGAGTGCGTCGACGGAAGGGTCGGCCAGTAGGGCTTGTGCCGCTGAAGGGCCGTGCGCGGGGACCGGAGCCGGTCGCCCGCCACCGCCCCGGTCCGGGCACGGCCGTCGGCTCGCGCGGCAGGCGCCCGGACACCGGGTGCGGCAGGGGGCCGGCCGGCGGCCGGGGCGATCAGAAGAAGCGGCGGACGAAGACGTCCGATGTGCCGTTGGTGTCGCCGGGGACGATGTTGTCGGCCGCGGACTGGAAGACGACGTCGCGCCCGCCGGCGCTGACCGAGTCGGCCTCGGCGGTGGCGGGCTGGTCGGAGACGGTCTCGTCGGCGCCCGTCCGAAGGTCGCGCAGGACGAGCGAGGGTCCGCCCGTGCCGCTGGGGGCGTGCAGCAGGTAGCGGCCGGTGGGGTCGATGGCCACACCCTGTACGTTCGGCACCAGTTGGGCGGCGCCCGAGCCGATGTCGTGGACGTAGGTGTCGGGGCCGGAGTGGTAGACGACCTTGCCGCCGTTGTCACTGAGCTGGACGAGCGACACGGTCGTGGACGATCCGGCGAGCGGGCCCGCTGTGGTGCCGGTGGTCCGGTCCCACAGGTAGACGCCCTCCTTCTGGAACGTGAAGTCCTGGTAGGCGACATAGCGGCCGTCGCCACTGATGGACGGCCGGGCCGGAGCCAAGGTGCCGAGGGAGGCGATGGTGTGGAAGCCGCCGTTGCGGTCCGCGACCACGACGTCCCGGAACAGTCCCGGGGAACGCAGGGAGCCGAAGGCGAGGTAGCGGCCGTCCCCACTCAGCGACGGCTGGTTGCAGCGGCCGCAGATGATGGGAAGCAGGCCAAGGTCCAGGGAATGCTGCTGGATCCGCTCGGCGGTCATCCCCTGTCGCGGAGCATTGGCGGCGACCTGTCTCCCGTCGCCGCTGATCGCCGGGGTCCAGCCCTCGGCCAGGGGCTCCGTCCTGGTCTGCCCGGCCCGCCGGTCGCTGACGTACACCGCGTTGCCGCCCTGTGCCGGGCCGTTCTTCAGCGACGTGAAGACGACGCTGCGGCCGTCGGGTGTGATCGAGGCGGCGCCGTAGCCTTCGTCGGTCGCGACGCTGATCCTCTCGACACCGACGCTGAGACCGCCCATCGCGACGGCAGTCGGCCCCGGTGGGGCGGCTGTGGCGGCCGTGGCGGCCGTGGGCGCGACGGCCGTGACCGCGCAGACCACGAGCGCCGCGCTCAGGGTGGCCCGTAAACCTCTGGTGGTGCTCCTGCTCGTCTTTCCCCTCATTTTCCCCCCAGACAGGACACAGTCTCTCCTCTGGATCTCCACCAGAGGACCATTGAGCATGCAACCGTGGCGCCGTGGAGTCAATGCGTCACCTGAGGTATGCGCGAGATCCCGTCAGTTCCCCTGAGCCCTGCCAACTCCTCGACGCACGCTCCCTCCGGGTCCCGGCATCCCCGCCCGGCGGGCGCCCCCGCCTCCGTCCCCGCCTCCGCGCTCGCGCCGTGTTCAGCGACCGATGCAGAGGAAGCGCAGGTAACACGCGTACGACAGCCCGCGCCGCCGGTGCCTGACGCTCCTCACCTCGGCGCTCAGCCTCCCGTGGAGGGCGCTGTTCTGCTGGATCTCGACCGTCCGCCGGCCGAACTCCTGCCGCTGCTGACGGGCCTTGTCGCCTGCGAGCGCGTTCTCCCGGGTGAGACGTTCCTGGCCCTCCTCCAGTTGCTTGCGGGCCTGCGTGCGCAAGGCGTCGGCCTCGTACTCCACCGTTCTGCGCTGGTCGGTGAGCTGGGCCCGGCGGAGTGTGACGCCCTGGTGGATCGACTGCCGCTCCACCGGGGCGAGAGCGCTCGGTTGGCGGGCGACGGCGGACGCGAGCACGGCTTTGCGCCACTCGTCGAGGGCGATCGCCTTGGCTTCGCCGATGCCCTGAACGTTGACGAACTGACCGCTGTGGGAGACGAGTACGGCGCCGGTGCTGGTGTAGGAGCCGTTCTGAACGGTCCGGTAGCCCAGGAAGTCGGCTGCCGTCCTGATACCCGCGGCGGCGAGACGAGCGGCGAGTGTCGGGCCGATGCCGTGCGGCGGGGACTGCGCGATGACCCGCCGGGTGAGCTGGTCCCGGACGTACGCGGCCTGCTTGCCGGCCAGCGCCCTGGCCAAGTCCTGGCGGAGTTCCTCCGCAAGCGCGTCGATCCTCTTGTCGACGTCGCGCAGCTTGCGGATCTTGCGCTTCTCCACCTCTGCGAGTTCAGCGTGGCAGCGGTCCGTGAGTCTGTCCTGGGCCTTAGGGTAGGGCGGGCCGGCCACGGCCCGAACGCCGCTCTCGGCGGCGGCCGAGGCCACCGCGACGGGCAAGGCCGTCGAGGTGGTTTCGGAGCGGACCGAGTACTCGTCGACGACGGCGAACCCCGACGGCACCTTCACGCTGACCCAGTCCGGACGGGCGCGTCATACCCCCTCCCCACGTGGTGGAAATGACCAAGAACACCAACCCGAAGACCGGACAGGTATTTCACACATGGGGCCCTCACAACACTCGACCTGCTCGCCCTGACGAGTTGCCTTGACAGGAGATTTCTCGATGAACCCCAATGAGTTCACTCCGATCAAGGAGTGGCGGGAATCGTTCACAGGAGACGGCCTCGACCATGTCGACTTTCTCACCGACCGGACAGGTGTCGCCGAATGGCTCGCACTCAGCCGGGTGTTCCGTCCGCAGTTCGTCCAGCGCCGGGGCTGCGTCCTTTGGCAGCGGGCCGCAGGCGATGATCTCGTCGATACCTGGTTCGAGCAGTTCGGCGGTGACATCCGCGCCGTGGAAGCCTTCCTCAACCGCCTGGTTCTGGCGGATGTGATCCGGTGCGACATCGACGAGGAGACCGATGCGGCGCTGACCGCCATCGGCAACGCGATCCGCGCCATGTGGAGCTGTGCCCTGGCGGAGGCGTTCCCGGAGGAGTCCTTCGACGTCTGGGTGAAGGAGACCGACGACGGCCCGGTCGTCAGCTTCGCGTCCAGATGATGCGCCGACCCGACCCGGACGCTTTTCGGTGACTGTCTCGTCATAGAGACCCGATAGCGGTCGAGCCCTCGCAGCACGTGGACCATCCCGAAGCAGCCCCACCGGAAATTCCCCGGTGGGGCTGCTTCGGTACCCATGGGCAAGAGCCGGCGGAATGGCGGGCGACCGTGCCGGCAGCACGTCGAAGGCCCCGGCACCGTCGCCCTCCTGCCGGCCGGCACAGCTCCGCACCTCGTGGCGTGATCGTTCAAGACACCCCCGTACCGCCGCACCTACCGTGCCCGTCAGAGCCGGAAGGAAAGGGGCGGTCATGGAGGAGATGGACGAGTACGCGAGTGCCCACCTGGTGGCACTGGTGCAGCGCGCGCTGGCCGCGCAGGGCATCCACACCGTGGCGCCCACGAGCGCCGGGGCCCTTCTGCCGTTCCGGGCGAAGCACCGGTTCCTGACGGGCGTGGCCCGTGAGCACGGGCTGATGCCCCTGCTGCGGGTCGGCGCGGCGCTGTCGGCGTACTCGTCCGATCCTGCCGTCTCGGCGCTGCTGGGTTCCGTCACTCCGCATGATCTGTTCGAGCGGTGGCAGCGGCTGGAGCGGTTCACGCACTCCCGCCACCGTGTGGTGGTCCGGGAGCGCGGCGCCGTGTACCTCGTCGCGGAGCATGTCGGGCCGCCCGGGGCGCCTCCGGATCCCGCCGCGGACGCCCTCGTGCTCGGGGTGCTGACGGCGCTGCTGGCGCTGTGCGGCGCGCGGGACATCACGGTCGACGCGGGCCGCGGGGGGTCAGGACCGGTCACCGTGTTCTCGGGCGGTGGCTTCACGGCGCCCCCGCCCGGGCTGGACAGCGGCCTGTGGCGGTTCACCTGGTCGCACACGGCACCGCCCGCTGCGGCGGCCCGCGCGCAGGAGCCCGGTCAGGACGCGGTCTCGCGGGCGCGCAGGCTTCTCGCCGCCGATCCCGCGCGGCGCTGGACGCTCGGGGGGCTCGCCGCTGAGCTGGGAGTTCCCCCGCGGAGCCTCCAGCGGCGGCTGGCGGGCGCGGGCGGCTTCGGCGGGCTGCTGGGGAGAGTGCGTACGGAGGCCGCCGCCGAACTGCTCATGCGCAGCGGGCACAGCGTGAGCGTCATCGGCTTCGCCTGCGGCTACGCGGACCAGCCCCATTTCACCCGCCACTTCAAACTCCGGACCGCCATGACACCGGCGGCCTACCGCTCGGCGTTTCGGCAGCCGGCCCCCGGCGAGCGCGGGGGCCCCACCCACGTACCGACGAAGAGAAGGACTCCATGAACCTCACCGGCAGAACGGTGCTCGTCACGGGCGGCACCCGTGGTGTCGGCCGGGCACTGACCCGGCAGTTGATCGGGCTCGGCGCGCATGTGGTGGCCGTGGGCCGTGACCCCGGCCACCTCGCGGACCTCACCGCCGAGTACGGCGACCGCGTGTCGGCCGAGGTGGTGGACCTCGCGGATCCGGACGCCGTCGACGCCTTCGGCGACGGGCTGCCCGCCCGCCACCCCGGCCTCGGTGTCGTCATCAACAACGCCGGGGTGCAGAACCTCGGCGACTTCCTGACCGGCGATCCGCGCGACACGCGGCAGGTGCTCCGCCGGGAGCTGGCCGTCAATCTGGACGCCGTCATCACGCTCTCCACGGGCCTGCTGCCCCACCTCCGCGACCAGCCGTCGGCCGCGATCGTGAACATCAGCAGCGGTCTCGCCGTCGTTCCCAAGGCCTCGGCGCCCGTGTACTGCGCCGCCAAGTCCGCGGTCCGTACGTTCACCCGGGCCCTGCGCTACCAGTGCGAGGAGGCCGCGCCCCACATCCGGGTCATGGACGCGGTCCTCCCCCTCGTCGACACCGACATGACGGCGGGCCGCGGCCGGGGCAAGATCAGCCCGGCCGAGGCGGCGCGGGCGGTGGTCGACGGCATCCGCCGCGACCGGGCGGAGATCCTGGTCGGCAAGGCGCGTCTGCTGCCCGCCCTGATGCGCATCGCGCCGTCCGTCGGCTACCGGGCGCTGCGCCATGGCTGACGCCCCGGCCGCCGCTCCCGGCACTCCCACCACCCGCACCGGACGGATCCTGGTACGGCTCGACCGCGCCGCGCACCGGCCGTGGTTCCTTCCGGCGCTCGCCGCCTTCCCGCTGAGCGACTACGTGCTGCCCTTCCTGCCCAATCAGATGCTGCTCATGGGGGTTTCGGCGCTCCATCCACGGCGCTGGCCGATGATCGCCCTGACATTCGTCACCGCGTCCGTCGTGGGCGCGTTCCTGGTGGCGTCGGCCGTGCGGTCGGCAGGGCCATGGCTGCTGGAGACGGTCGGGGCGCCGGCCCCCGGCGAGGGTGGACTCGGTCCGGTGGCGCGGCACGGCATCTGGGCGCTTGCCCTTCTGGCGCTCCTGCCGTGGACGCCCCGGGTTGCCGTCCTGGCGTGCGCGCTGGCCGGCATCCCGCCCTGGTCGATCGCCCTGGCCGTGCTGGCGGGCCGCCCGCTGCCGGTGACGCTCCTCGCCACGGTCGGCGCGCGGGCGCCGCATCTGCTGGGCCGGTTCCGGCGGGTCGAACGCGTGCTGGCAGAGGTGCGGGCGCGGCGCGCGATCCCGTCCTGAGGGACCGCAGGAGGTTTCCGGCGGCGGCCGCCCCCATCCTGGGGAAGGAGCCGGTGCCGGGGCACGGATCGGGAAGCCGGGGTGGACACCCCCTTGCGGAGTGAGTTAGGCAAGCCTTACCGTACTCACTCACACCACTCAGGGCTCGACCGTCGCACCGGTCCGCCCACGGCGAGCGCTTCACCGACGCAGCCTGGCCGTCCGCTGCCGGAATCTCGCTGACGGGACCCACGTGAATCACTCCCCCATCGGTCTGTACGACCCTGCCCGCGACCACAGTGACTGCGGCGTCGGCTTCATCACCCGTCTCGACGGGACGCCGAGCCACGATGTCCTGCGCAAGGGCGACGAAGCCCTCCGCGCCATCCCGCACCGCGGCGGCACGTCCGCCGAGGGCGTCGGCGACGGCGCGGGTGTGAGCGTCGACCTGTCGGTGGAGTTCTTCGGCGCGATCACCGGCGAGGCGCTGCGCGCGGGACACTTCGGCGTCGCGAACTGCTTCGTGCCGGCCGACGCAGGCCGCCGCGACGGCGCGGTGGACCTCGTCGGCCGGAGCATCGCCGCGCAGGGATTCGAGGTCCTGCTGGTCCGCGACGTCCCCGTGGACCACACCGCCGCCCGCCCCGCGGCCGAGCGCCACCAGCTGCCCATCGTGCAGTGGGTGTTCCGCGCGCCCGGGGACTGGGAGCGCGGCGAGGTCGACGCGGCCGCCCACCGCGCGCTGCTCGCCGTCGAGGCCGTCGCCTACGCCGACGACACGTACACGGGGCTGTACCCGCTGTCCCTGAGCGCGCGGACGCAGGTGCTCAAGGGGCGGCTCAACTCCGGCGAGGTCATCGGGTACTTCCGCGATCTCGGCGATCCGCGGCACTCCGTCCGGTCGCTGTACTTCCACACCCGGTTCTCCACGAACACCGAGCCGCACCCGACCATGGCGCAGCCCTTCCGGCTCATGGCGCACAACGGCGAGTTGAACACCGACCGCAAGAACCGCCTGTCCGACGAGGCACTCGCCCGCGCCCGCACCCGGAACATCGTGCGTCCCCCGGGACAGTCGGACTCCAGCCGGCTCGACCAGACCCTCCAGAGCCGGGTCTTCGACGACGGCCTGGACCTCGTCGAGGCCGTCGTGTCCCTCATGCCGCCCGCGTGGGAGAACGACCGCACGCTGCCCGGCGCCGTACGGGACATGCTGGAGTACTTCTCGCTGTACGAGGAGAAGAACGACGGCCCCGCGGCCGTCGTCTTCAGCGACGGGGACGTCGTCGGCGCCCGGCTCGACCGGCTGGGCCTGCGCCCGCTGCGGACCGTCGAGACCGCCGAGTACCTCATGGTGGCGTCGGAGGCCGGCCAGGTCGCGTTCCCCGACGACGAGGTCGTGCACCGGGGCCGCATCGAGGCCGGCGGCATGCTCGTCGTCGACCACCGCACCGGCCGCCGGCTGCGCACCCGCGAGGTGCTCGACGCCCTCGCCGCGCGCCGCCCCTACTCCGAGCTGCTCACCGCCGCACGGGTGAACCTGGACGACCTGCCGGCGCCCGGCTACGAGCGCGGCACGACGACGCTCGGGTACGACGGCGACCTCACCCTCGCCGGCCGCTATGTGGCGTACTCGCTGAACCAGGAGAGCTTCCGCTTCATGCTCGACCCGATGCTCGCCACGGGGTCGGAGCGGATCTCGGCGATGGGGTACGGCAACGCCATCAACGCGCTCAGCGACACCGAGGGCGGGATGGCGAAGTACTTCTCGCAGCGCTTCGCCCAGGTGACGAACCCGCCGCTCGACAGCATCCGCGAGGCCGACGGCATGAGCATGCGGGTCGCCCTCGGCCCGAAGCCCGACGGCACCGGGAACACCGACGGCCGCCGGCTCGTGCTGTCCTCGCCCGTGCTCGGCCACCTCGACATGGTCCGCCTGCGCGACCAGCGGATCGTGCCGCTGGAGCGGTTCGCCATGCTCTACGTCCCGGTGTACGGCGACGAGAGGGCCAACGCCGACGCGCTCCGGTCCGCGCTCGACCGGCTCTGCGACGACGTCGAACGCTTCGCCGCGGACGGGGGCGGCATCGCGCTCCTCACCGACCGGGCGATCTCCTCCACGCATGCGCCGCTGCCGGTGATCCATGCCGTCGCGGCCGTGAACCAGCGCCTCATCGAGACCGGGCTGCGCCTGCGCGTCTCGATCGTGGCGGAGAGCGGTCAGGTGGCCTCCTCGCACCACGTCGCCACCGCGCTCGGCTTCGGCGCCTCGGCGGTCTACAGCCTCAGCGCACGGCTGCGCGCCGAGGAGAAGCACCCGAGCGCACCGGCGCCCGCGGGCGAGGTCACCGCGACCGACCGGGCGCTGGCGAGGTTCCGCAAGGCGGCCGAGAAGTCGCTCGCCAAGACCATGGGCCGCGTCGGGCTGTGCACCGCCGAGAGCTACATCGGCGGCGAGTTCTTTGAACCGAACTACCTCGACACCCGCGACGACGTGTTCGCGCGGATCTTCCCGCACATGGACGCCCCGGTCGGCGGCGTCGGGTTCACCCGTGTCGCGCAGGCCGCGACCGAGTGGCACGAGCGGGCCCGTACCGTGGCGGACGAGCGGCAGATCCCGCTGCTCGGCCTGTTCAAGGAGCGCTCCGACGGCGCCGGGCACTCGTTCGGTGTCACGGCCGTGCGCGGCTTCGCCGGTATGACCGGGGAGCGGCCGGAGTTCGGCCGGGACGACGACTCGGACGCGCTGCGCCTGCTCACGCTCGGCCAACTCGACGACGCGTTCGGCATCACCGACGCCGCGTACCGGAACACCGGGTACGACGCGCTCAGCGACGCCGAGATCGACGCGTTCCGGATCACGCCCGGGTACCGCGCGTTCCTGCGGACGACGCACCAGGAGCGGTCCCGCCGCCCGGCCGCGCTCCGTGATGTGCTCGCGCTGCCCGCGGACGTCACGGGGCTGCGCACCCCGGAGGACTTCGCCCGCGAGCTGGGCCGGTTCTCCACCACCGGCAACGCGAGCGTCACGGTCCGCGGTCTCCTCGTCTCCGTCTCCGACCCGTCGATGGGCGGGGGCGGCGCGGTGACGGCCCGTCTGTGCCTCGCCTCCCCCGGACCCGAGGGCATCGAGCGGCACGCCGCGCTCGCGGACGGGATCACGCTCGCGCACCCCGGCGAGGTCGAGACGCTGGAGACGGACGCCGACGCCGCGGTCGTCGTCGCCGTCGGCGGCGCGGCACGGCTGCTCACGCTCCTCACGAGCGCGCCCGAGAGCCTGCCGCCCGACGCGGTGCAGCCCGCGCACGAGATCACCCGTACCCTCGCGTCCGGCGCGATGAGCCACGGCGCGCTCGTGGCGACCGCGCACGAGGCCGTCGCCCACGGCACGAACATGGTCGGCGCGATGTCGAACAGCGGCGAGGGCGGCGAGCACCACTCCCGGTACGGCACGATCCGCGGCTCCCGGATCAAGCAGTTCGCGTCCGGCCGGTTCGGGATCTGGGCGGGCTACCTCGCCGACCCGATGCTCGAAGAGCTCGAAATCAAGATCGGCCAGGGTGCGAAGCCGGGCGAGGGCGGTCAGCTGCCCACGCCGAAGGTCACCGTCGACATCGCGGCGGCGCGCGGCGGGACCCCGGGCATCGAACTCATCTCGCCGCCGCCGCACCACGACACGTACTCGATCGAGGACCTCGCGCAGCTCATCCACGACTGCAAGGCCGCGCGGGTCCGGGTCGTCGTCAAGCTCGTGTCCTCGGAGGGCATCGGCACCATCGCGGTCGGTGTCGCCAAGGCCGGCGCGGACGTGATCAACGTCGCCGGGAACACCGGCGGCACCGGCGCGGCGGCCGTCACCAGCCTCAAGTACGCGGGGCGGTCGGCGGAGATCGGCGTCGCCGAGGTGCACCAGGCGCTCGTCGCGAACGGGCTCCGGCAGAAGGTCACCCTGCGCTGCTCCGGCGCCCACCAGACCGGCGGCGACGTCGTCACGTCGGCGCTGCTCGGGGCCGACAGCTTCGAGTTCGGGACGACCGCGCTCATGATGCTGGGCTGTGTCATGGCGAAGAACTGCCATGTGAAGTGCCCCGCCGGGCTCACCACGAACGCCGAGGTCTTCGAGGGCGACCCGCGCGCGCTGGCGCAGTACCTGCTCAACATCGCGCACGACGTCCGGCAGATCCTCGCCCGCCTCGGTCTGCGGTCCCTGCGCGAGGCCCGGGGCCGTACGGACCTGTTGCAGCTGCTCGACCACCCCGCGGGCGTCGGGCGCCTCGACGTCCGCCGGCTGCTCGCGCGCGTGCCCGAGAAGGCCGTCGAGAACCCCGAGTACCTGGAGAAGGACTTCACCACCGACGACGCCCTCATCGAGCGGGTCCGTACCGCGCTGCTGGAGCGGCGCGAGCCGGCCGTGCTCATCGAGGGCATCCGCCTCCGCAACAGCGACAAGTCCGTCGGCGGGCAGCTCGGGATCGATGTCGAACGGCTCCTCAACCACGGGCCCGGCGCCGCCGCCCTCGCCGGTGCGCCCGCGGTCGTGACCGACGACCGCGGCCGGCGCCGGCTCGCCGACGGGGCCGTCCATATCCGTACCACCGGATCCGCCGGTCAGTCGTACGGCGTGTTCTGCAACGACGGCATCACCCTCGAACACACCGGCACCGCGAACGACGGCGTCGGCAAGAGCCAGAGCGGCGGCCGGATCGTCGTCCGCGCCCCGGGCGGCGGCAGCGGCGAACGCGGCGGCAATGTGCTCGTCGGGAACTTCGCGCTGTTCGGCGCGACCGGCGGCCGCACCTTCGTACAGGGGGAGGCAGGCGACCGGTTCGCCGTGCGGAACTCGGGCGCGACCGCGGTCGTGGAAGGCCTCGGCGACTTCGGCTGCGAGTACATGACCGGTGGCGCCGTACTCAACCTCGGCGGCTTCGGCAAGGGCCTCGGCAACGGCATGAGCGGCGGGTTCCTGTACCAGTACGACCCGTCGGGCGAGCTGCCCGGCCGGGTGAGCGCGGACTCGCTGCTCGTGTTCCCGGTGACCGACACCGCGCACGGCTCCTTCCACGAGGAAGCCGTCCGGCTGCTCCTGGCCTGGCACCTGGAGGCCACCGGCTCACAGCGGGCGGCCCGGCTGCTTCAGGACTGGGAGGCCGAGCGGCAGCATGTGTACTGCGGGATGCCCCGGGCGCTGCTGCTGTACCAGGACGCCTCCGAGATCCTCGCCGCGGCCACCCGGGCGGAACTGCTCGACGAGCTGGCGACCTCGATCGCGACGGACAAGCTCCGTGCGTTCAAGGTCGACTACCGCGACCGCCGCACCGTGCTCGGCGGCCGGGCCCCGGCCCTCGGCGACCGGGGCGGCGACGGCATGTTCTCGCTGCTGTCGTCGTACACGATCCTCGGTGTCGCCCAGGACCTCGCGCTGAAGCGGGTCCCCGGGGCGCGGGGGCTGGACGACCCCCGGGTCGCCGAGGCGGTCCGGGGCCTCGTGCTGACCGAGGACTTCCTCGTCAGACAGCGGGTCGTGACGTACCTGCGCGGCGCGCTGGAGCGGTTCGCCGACGACGAGCTGGCCACGCTCATCGCGATCAAGCGCCTGGACGACTACAAGCACGCGCTGGGACAGCGGAACAACCTGAGCGTGGACGCCCCCGGCACCTACGGCTGGATCCTCCACCAGAACGCGAAGAACGCCGGCCGGGTCCAAGCCGCCCGGTTCGACGAACTGCTGGCGACGGCGGCACTGGCCGACATCGCCGCGCGCCGCGCCCCGCAGGCCCCGGCCGAGGCGGTGACCGCATGACGCCCCTGCCCCCGACCGGGTCCCTCATCCTGGCCGACGCGCCGTTCTCCGCCGAACAGGAGTCCTGGCTCGCCGGGTTCATCGCGGGCATCGCGGCCGCCGCGAGCCGCGAGCCCGCCGCAGGCGACGCACCGGCGGCGACGGTCGACGTCCTGTTCGGCACGCAGACCGGGACCTGCGAGTTCCTCGCCGGCGAGGTCGTCGCCGGAGCCCGTGCCCGTGGCCTCGGCGGAAGGGCCACCGCGCTCGACGCCATCACGCCCGAGCAGCTGGCCGGCCTGTCCCACCTGCTCGTCGTCACCTCGACGTACGGCGAGGGCGAGATGCCCGACAACGCCGGGCTGTTCTGGGAGGCCCTCCAGGCCGACGGGGCGCCCCGGCTGGAGGGGCTGCGTTACTCGGTCCTCGGCCTCGGTGACCGGGGGTACGACGACTTTTGCCGGGCCGCGAAGCTCATCGACACGCGTCTGGAGCAGCTCGGGGCGGTCCGGCTGCACGACCGCGTGGACTGCGATGTCGACTTCGAGGAGCCCGCGGCGGCGTGGACGGCCGCGGTCCTGGACCGTCTCGCCACGGAGACCGGAGCAACCGGAGCGACCGAAACGACCGGGGCAACCAGGGCGACCGGGGCGACCGGGGCGACCGGGGCGAGTGCCGCGTCCCCGGTGGGCGCCGGGGGCCCGGCCCCGGGTGCCCGCTCCCCCTGGAACAAGCGCAACCCCTACCCCTCCCGCCTCGCCGTGAACAGGGTGCTGTCCTCGCCGGACAGCGCGAAGGAGATCCGCCACTACGAGTTCGACCTCGGCGACAGCGGCATCACCTATGCCGCGGGCGACGCACTCGCCGTCGTGCCGGTGAACGACGACACACTCGTCGGCCTGCTCCTCGAACACCTCGGCGCGCGCGGCGACGAGGATGTCGACGGCCGGCCGCTCGCCGAGGTGCTGCGCACCGGGCGCGAGATCCGCACCCCGTCGAAGGACCTGGTCGCCGCCCTCGCCGAGCGTGCGCCGGCCGGCGAACTCGCCTCGGTCGCCGCCCATGGCGACCCCTCCGACCTGGACTCCTGGCTCCGCGGCCGGGACGTGCTCGACCTGCTCCGTGACGCCGGCTCCGCCGCCCCGGGCCCGGACGAACTGCTGCCGCTCCTGAGGCCGCTCCAGGCACGGCAGTACTCGATCTCGTCGAGCCCGCTCGCCCACCCGGACCGTATCCACCTCACCGTCGCGTCCGTCCGCTACGGCACCGCGCACCGCAGCTACGAGGGTGTCGCCTCGACCTACCTCGCGAACCGGGCCGCCGAGGAGCCGGGGGTCGGCATCTACCTCCAGCCGAACGCCTCCTTCGCCGTCCCGGCGGACGACGACGCCCCGATGATCATGATCGGGCCCGGCACCGGCATCGCGCCCTTCCGCGGCTTCCTGCACGAGCGCGCCGCACGGGGAGCCGCCGGACGCAACTGGCTGTTCTTCGGCGACCAGCACCGCCGTACCGACTTCGTGTACGAGGACGAACTCGCCCACCTGCGGGAGCGGGGCGTCCTCACCCGGCTCGACCTGGCGTTCTCACGCGACCAGGCCGAGAAGATCTATGTGCAGACGCGGATGCGCGAGCGGTCGCGCGAGCTGTACGGATGGCTGGAGGACGGCGCGCACGTCTACGTCTGCGGGGATGCCTCCCGGATGGCGAAGGACGTCGAGGCGGCCCTGCTGGATGTCATCGCCGGGCAGCGCGGACGCGGTGCCGAGGATGCCACGCGGTACCTGGCGGACCTGCGCCGGGCGAAGCGCTACGTACGGGATGTGTACTGAGCATGACGAACCACCTTCCCGAGCGGCGGGACGGCGACGGCCGGCACGCGGCCGAGTGGTACTGCGGCAGGCGCAACAGCACCGTGCGGCCGATCGACCCACGGATGCCGGAGCTGGCCCGCTGCCTGACGCTCTTCCAGCACGTCCAGGCGATCACCGGCGGGCCGGTGGCGCGGATCGAGCAGGCGGGCGGTTACGCGGTCCCGAGCCTGCGCGGCGAGGCGTTCGCCGTCCCACCGGGCTCGATCGCGCTGCGCATCGACGGCGGTGCGGTCGCCTCGGCCGTGGTCGTACGGGACGAGGGCACCGGCGCGGTCGCCCTGCACCTGTTCGACGCGGACGGCCGAACCGTCCACCAGGGGAGGCTGCTCTCCGAGGGGGACCGTCTGCTGGCCGGACTCGCCGGCCCGGCCGGCCCCGGGCTGCCCGCCACCGGGCCGTCCGCGGCCCCGGAGGTGCCCGCGTGGGAGAACGGCGACCAGCTCGCCCAGCTCGACGCGGTCCTGGCGGACGGCGGGGCCGCCCGGCGCCGGGCGTTCGCCCGGTACCGCGGCGAGCACCGCGCGATCGACGCCGGCGTCGTGCCCTCGGTGCTGGACCACGTCTGCTCGGCCGGGCTGCCGATCGGCGTCGCGGTGTTCGGCCCGGCGGCCATGCAGGCGTGCGCCGGCCGGGTGCACGTCACCGACCGGACCCTGGGCGGGCAGGTGTTCGCGGCGATCGCGGAGAGCACGGTGGAGATCGGCCTGCCGCGGGTCCGTGCGTGCCACCTCGTCCGCTCCCCGGCCGCGCACGGGCCGACCTCGGCGATCGAGCTGGACGACGAGGACGGGCGCTGTGTCGCGGTCGTCACGCAGTTCGGGATCGTCGGGGAGGACGTGCACACGGCGTGGGAGCACCTGGCGGCGTCCCTGCCCGACGCGTAGAGATCTCCCCCGCCCACGGAGGCGGCTCCGTCCGGGCGCGTCAAGATCCGGCACCGCGTGCATGGCTCACAGCACCGTCCCGTAACCTCCTGCATGGAGACGGCAGATGCCACAGGTATCCCCACGGAGGAGGCGCTGGTGCTCGGACGGGGCATGCGGTTGCTCGCAGGCGCCATGACCCTGGCCTGCATGGTGCTCGTCGGCCCCAGCGCGCCCAGCGGTGCCCTCGCCGGTTCACTGCCCGTCGAGCCCGTCAGGGACGTCGTACCGAACCGGGTCATGACGTGGAACATCTGCAACCCCTGCGGCGACGAGGGCAACGCGGGCCGGGCGGCGGAGATCGCCACGTACGCGCCCCAGGTCATCGGCATGCAGGAAGCGTGCGTCCGCGACGTCGAGAAGATCCGTGAGTACCTGAGGAACCGTTACGGACTGGTCTACCACGTCGAGTACGGGACGGTTCTGCGGAAACGGAGCCGCTGCGGGGGAATGCCGTGGTGGCCGGGGGCCTACGGCCAGGCGGTCCTCTCGGCGGCACCGATGACGGACCATGTGAACGTGGAGTACCCCGACGGCGGCTCCGAGGACCGCGGATACATGGCGGTCACCACCACGGTGGGCGGCAAGCCCGTCCGGGTCTTCAACACCCACCTCGCCCACCGGCACCAGGCCGACATCCGGGCGGGCCAGGTCGGCGTCCTCGCCACAGAGGTCGCCCGGCACGACCGCGCGATCGTCCTCGGCGACTTCAACGCGGTGCCGGACGCCTCCGAGCTCGACCGGATCTGGGCGCTGGCCGCGGACACGGACCCCCGGTGCCGTCCCACGTCCAGCGGCACCTGCGGGATCACCACCGACTGGCAGAGCAAGTTCGACTACATCTTCCTGCGGGGCATCGCCCCGCTCGCGCACGGGGTCCGGGACACCTCGTACTCGGACCACCACCTGGTCCACGCCGATCTGGGCCCGGCCCGAGTGGACTCCTGACCGGAGACCGCGTGTACCGGCCGGCGTGGGCTTCGCGGGTCCGCTCGGTCCGCCGGCGCCGTGATGCCGTGATGCCGGGTTCTCGGTCGAAGAGGCCCGCAGGCCTGTATTTATATGAATAAGTGGATATCGCACTGACAATCGTGATTCAGTCAAGCTTCAGCCGACTTAGGTCATTTTTTGTCACTCCATAGCCTTCCGCCGGCTTTCGCTTGACCCTGTGCGGGAGGACGGGCCATCCGTCCCGATCGCGGCCCAAGGGTCCGTACCCGGCCCCGGAAGCCCGGTCGGCAGCGCCAGGGCAGAGGGAGTCTCGGCATGATCCGTATCTCCAGAACGCTTCCTTCGAGGTGGTTCGCGGCGGCGGGAGCAGCCGCGCTGTTCAGCTGGTCGGTGAACCCGCCGGCCGCACACGCCGCGCAGCTCTCCTGCGGTCGGACGGTCACGGCCGACGTCGTTCTCACCGCCGATCTGCTCGACTGCCCCGGCGACGGTCTGATCGTCGGCGCCAGTGGCATCACCATCGACCTCAACGGCCACACCCTCGACGGCGTCGGCCTGGGCGTGGGGATCCGCAACGACGGGTTCGACAACACCACCGTCACCAACAGCTCCGGCACTGCCGCCGTTGTGGAGCACTTCGACCACGGCGTACGGCTCGGGCCCGGAGCGTCGGGCAATGTCGTCGAGGAACTCACCGTCCAGGAGAACGAGCTCTCCGGCATCGAACTCGACAACGCCGACGGCGACAATCGCCTACGCGACAATCTCATCGAACGACAGGCCCAGCGGGGTGTCGTGATCACCGGCGGATCGAGCGGCAACGCGCTCACCGGCAATACGATCACCGCCAACCAGGGCGAGGGCGTCTTCCTCCAGAACTCGGACGCCAACCGCCTCGAAGGCAACCACATCGCCGACAGCGGGGACGGCGGCCTGATCCTGGAAGGCGCCGGCGGCAACACCCTGCTGACCAACACCATCGGCAACAGCAGCGACGGTGCGATCGTCCTCCGGCTCGGCTCGAACAGCAACCTCGTCCAGGGCAACTCGTCCTCCCTGAACCAGGATGCCGGTATGACCGTCTCCGACTCCACCGGAAACCACATCCTGTCCAACACGCTCCAGGACAACGGCGACAGCGGCATCTTCCTCCAGTCGTCCCACGACAACACGGTCACCGGAAACGACGTCAGCAGGAACACCGGCGGCATCGAGCTGAGCGGAGCCGACCGCAATCTGATCCAGTCCAACCTCGCCGACCACACCACCGGTGACGGAATCAGCCTGGAGCACTCCCTCGGCAACACCCTGCGGCTCAACCAGGCCGGCCACAACGGCTCACGGGGCATCCATGTCGACGGAGAGGCGGCGCCCGGAACCGGCAACCGGCTGATCGGCAACACCGCCGACGCCAACCTGGGCGACGGCATCGTCGTCTCCAAGGCCGTTCACACCCTCCAGGGCAACACCGCCCGCGACAACGACGGCTGGGGCATCCTCGCCGACCCGGGCAACGCCGACGGCGGGGGCAACCGGGCAGGCGGCAACGCCGAACCCGGTCAGTGCGCCGGCGTCGTCTGCACTCCCTGAGGTCCTGCCCGGCCGGCCGGGCAGGAGCGCCCCGGGTGGTCAGCCCAGGAAGGCGGTCAGGGCGTCGATGACCGCCCTGGGCTGCTCCTCGGGGAGGTAGTGGCCGCAGTCGGCGACTTCCCGCACGGTCACCTCAGTGCCCTTGGCGGGCATCAGATCGCGGAGGTAGGCGTAGTTGCTGTGTTCGCCGCCGAGAGCGAGCAGGGGCACGGTCACCGGTCCGTAGGTGCGCTCGTCGGCGATGTCACGGTTGAACGCCTGGTACCAGCCGTTCCCGGCGCGGATGGCGTCGGGGGTGGCGTAGGCGTGCGCGTAGACCTGCCGGGAGAAGTCGTCCAGGGTGTCCGGGTCGTGCGCCAGGTACGCGAAGAGCCAGTCCACCAGGGGCCGGGAGCGGCCTTCCAGCAGCTGCTCGGGCAGGCCCCTGATCTGGTTGAAGGCGAACCACCACAGATAGGTCCGGTCGCCGGCCTCGACGACCGAGTCTGCGTGCTGGTCCGGGCCGGGGAGCAGGCCGAGTGCGGAAAGGCTCGCGTCCGGATGCGGGACGTCCAGCAGGACGGCGCGGGTGGTCGCCTCGGGGTGGTTGGCCGCGTGGGCGTAGGCGACCATGGCGCCGATGTCGTGTCCGGCGATGCCGGCCGTGGTCAGACCGAGGTGGCGGATGAGTTCGCGGATGTCGCGGGCCATGGTCTTCTTGTCGTAGCCGCCGGCGGGCTTGTCCGAGCCGCCCATGCCGCGCAGGTCGACGGCGATCACCCGGTACCGGCGGGCGAGTTCGGGCATGACCTTGTGCCACTGCCACCAGGTCTGGGGCCAGCCGCCCAGCAGGATCAGCGGCTCGCCCGTACCGCCCGTCACGTAGTGCAGCCGGATTCCGTTGACGTCGGCGTGGCGGCTGGTGAATCCGGGGCCGAGCCGGCGGGCGAGGGCGACGTCGCTCAGCGGTCCGTCCACAGGGGTGTTCAGCGGATCGGTCGCCGGTGCGGTCAGGGGCGTGGGCATGACAGTCCTCCAGGGATGAGCCGCCCGTGGCGGCAGGCGCGCACGGGACACGGGGACACGGGGACACGGAAGAACCGTACGAACATCTCGTACGATCGAACGTACGAGATACTCGTACGATTCGATGGCCGCTGTCAATGGGCTCACGTACAGTGAGGGCATGGAGGATCTGCACCACCCCGACGCCTCGGACATCCGCCTGGTCGATGTCCTGGCGGCGCTGGGTCACCCCGTTCGCCTGGAGGCCGCGCGCACGCTGGCGAGCGGCGAGGAGCGGTTCTGCGGCGAAATCCTGCGCGATGTGCCGAAGTCGAGCATGACCCACCACTGGCGCATACTCCGGGAGAGCGGCGTGATCCGCCAGCGGCGCGACGGCCGGAAGTTCTTCCTCACCCTGCGCCGCGACGACCTGGACTCCCGCTTTCCCGGTCTACTCGACCTCGTCCTCGCCGACCGGGAAGCGGCCTCCTCGTAGGCGCCGCTCGAACGCGCCGGCGCCGTGCGCGCGTACCGACCGAGACGAGCGCGGCCCCGCCCCGCGGACGCCGTACGGTCGCCACCACCGCGGTGCCGCCGCACCACGGCACGACACCGCTACGCCGGCAAGCGCGGGACGCTCGACATCAGGCGCTGCGTGTACGGGTGCTCCGGCGCGCCCAGGACCCGGTCCGTCGCCCCCTCCTCCACCACGCGGCCCTTCTCCAGCACCGCCGTACGGTCGCACAGCGACGCCACCACGGACAGGTCGTGGGAGACCATCACCAGCGTCAGACCGCGTTCCTCGCGCAGTTCGCTCAGAAGGTCCACGACCCTGACGCGGGTGGTGACGTCCAGCGCGCTGACGGGCTCGTCGGCGAGGAGCACGCGGGGGTCGCACACCGTCGCGCGGGCGATCGCGATCCGCTGCCGCTGACCGCCGGAGAACTCGTGCGGGTAGCGGTCGGCCGCGTCCGCCGGCAGGCCGACCGCGGCCAGCGCGGCGGCCACCTTGGGCACCGCGGTGCGACGGTCGTCGAGGCCGAGGGAGCGCAGCGGTTCGGCCACGGTGTAGCCGATGCGGCGGCGCGGGTCGAGCGAGGAGTACGGGTCCTGGAAGACGCACTGCACGCCGCGCCGGAAGCGCCGCATCAGGTCGCGGTCGCGCGGCCGCAGCTCGGCCCCGTCGAAACGGATCGTGCCCGCGGTGGGCCGGGCGAGCCCGAGCAGCAGCCTGAGCAGGGTGGTCTTGCCGGTGCCCGACTCGCCCACGAGCGCGAGGCTCTCCCCGGCGGCGACGGCGAGGTGGATGTCGCTCAGGACGGGCGCGGGGCTGCCCCGGTACGCGTAGGAGACGCCGTCCAGCTCCAGCACCGGCACCGGCACGGCCTTGGTGGGTGTCATCGCGTCCTCCGTCGGTCCAGGGCGTGCTCCAGCCGGCGTGCGCTGTCGACCAGGGCCGCGGTGTAGGGGTCGCGGGGTGCGTGCACCACGTCGCGTACGGGTCCTTCCTCGACCGCCCGGCCGTCCTTGAGGACGATGACCCGCTCCGAGGTCCGCGCCACCACGGCGAGGTCGTGGCTGATGAACAGCAGCGCCATCGCCCGCTCCCGTACGAGTGCGTCGAGCAGGTCGAGCAGGTCGGACTGGACGGTGACGTCGAGCGCGGTCGTCGGTTCGTCGGCGATCAGGAGCCGGGGCTCGCAGGCCAGGGCCATCGCGAGGGCGACCCGCTGCCGCTGGCCGCCGGAGATCTCGTGGGGGAAGGAGCGGGCCAGCCGTTCGGGTTCGGGGAGCCGGACCTGGCGGAGGGCTTCGACGACGGCGTGGCGCAGCGCGGCGCCCTTCAGGCCGCGGTGGCGGGCCAGGGGCCCGGCGATCTGGCGGCCGACGCGCATCAGCGGGTCGAGCGCGGTCAGGGGCTCCTGGAAGACGATCGCGGCCTGGCGGCCCCGTACCGCGGTGAGCTGTTTCTCGGTGGCGCCCACGACCTGGGTGCCGGCGAGTTCGACGCTGCCGGTGGCGGTCATCCCCTCGGGCAGCAGCCCGAGGGCGGCGAGCGAGGTCAGGGACTTGCCCGACCCCGACTCGCCGATCAGGCCGAGGCGTTCGCCGGGGGCGACGCTCAGGGACAGGTGGTCCACGAGGGTGCGCCCGTCGGCGGTGCGGACGACCAGGTCGCGGATGGCGAGGATGCTCATGCGGGCCTCTCGCGGGTGGTCGGGTCGAGGGTGTCGCGCAGCCCGTCGGCGACCAGGTTGACGCCGATGACGAGGACGACCAGGAGGATCCCGGGGGCGAGTGCCCCGATCGGGGCGGTGGTGAAGGTGGCCTGGGCCTCCAGCAGCAGCCGGCCCCAGGAGGCGTTGGGCGGCGGCGCGCCGAGCCCGAGGTAGGACAGGCCCGCTTCGGCGAGGACCGCGAGACCGAACTGGAGCGCCAGGTTGACCGCGAGGGTGGGCCAGATGTTGGGCAGGACGTGGCCGGCCACGATCCGTCCCCAGGAGGTGCCGGAGGTGCGGGCGGCGGTGATGTAGTCCTGCGCCAGGACCCGTTTGACCAGGATGCGCACGAGCCGTGCGACGACCGCGCTCTGGGCGAGGCCGATGGCGAGGACCGCCGAGCCGAGGGTGCCGGAGCGGGCGGCCACGACGAGCATCGCGAGCAGCAGGGTCGGGAAGGCGATCAGGATGTCGAGGAAGCCGGAGAGGGTGTCGTCGAGCCACCCCTGGGCGAAGGCGGCGAGGACGCCGAGCACCAGTCCGAGGGTCCCGGCGATCAGGACGGAGCCGAGTCCCGCCCGGAAGGCGATCGTGGCGCCGTTCATCACCTGGGTCAGCAGGTCCCGGCCGAGCTTGTCGGTGCCGAGGAGGTGGTCCCCGTCGGGTCCGGTGAGCCGTCCGCCGGAGGTGTCGTCGGTGGCGTAGGGGAGCCAGAAGAGGGCGACGAGGGCGAGCAGGGCGATCGAGCCGGCCAGCACGCAGCCGGTGATCAGGGTGGACGAGCGCCGGGCGGTGCGGCGCTCCGTCCCCGCCCCGGCGCGCTTCATCGCGGGTGCGGTGGTCGCGGGTTCGATGGACGTCACCGGGGGCCTCCCGACAGTCCGGCGCGCAGGCGCGGGTCGACGATCCGCTGGACGAGGTCGGCGGCGAAGCCGATCAGCAGGACCGCGAGGGTGGACACGAACAGCACGCCCTGGATGACGGGGTAGTCGTGCTGGGTGATGCCGGTGGTGAGCAGGGAGCCGAGCCCCGGCAGGGCGAAGACGGACTCCACGACGACCGCGCCGAGGAGGGTGGAGGCCAGCTCGATGCCGAGGACGGAGATGACCGGTACGGAAGCGTTGCGCAGCCCGTGCCGCCACATCGCGCCGCCGAAGGAGGATCCCAGGGCGCGGGCGGTGCGCAGGTGGTCGCTGTCGAGGACGTCGAGGGTGGCGGAGCGGACGTACCGGATCAGGGACGCGCTCATCACCAGGGCGATGGTGATCACCGGGAGGACGAGTGAGCGGACCGCTTCGCCGGGCCGGGTCCAGCCGTCGGGCGGGAAGCCGCCGGCGGGGAACCAGCGGGCGTTCACCGCGAGGACCACGATCAGGATCATGCCGAGCCAGAACACCGGGATGGCGATGCCGAGCTGGGAGACGCCGTTGAGGAGTGCCCCGTACCAGGTGCGCCGCTTGTGGGCGGCGAGGAAGCCGGCGGGTACGGCGATCAGCACGGCCAGCACGAAGGCGGCGAGGGTGAGCGGGAGGGTGACCTGGAGCCGGGTGGTGACCTCGGGCCCCACCGGCAGCGAGCTGACGAAGGAGGTGCCGAGGTCACCGCGGACCAACTGGCCGATCCAGTGGACGAACTGCTCCGGCAGGGGGCGGTCCGAGCCGATCGAGGCGCGGGCGGCGGCGATCTGCTCGTCGGTGGCTCCGACGGCGGTCAGCGCGTTGGCCGGGTCGCCGGGGAGCATCCGCAGCAGGACGAAGAGCACCACGCTCGCCAGTGCCAGCGAGATCAGCAGGAAGGCGAAGCGCCGCAGGACGTAGCGCGCCATCAGCCCTTCTTGATGTCGTAGGCGTAGAACTGCGAGTTCAGGCCGTTGAGCGGGTAGCCGGTGAGCCGGCTGTCGGCCACCACGATCTGCGGGTAGAGGTAGAGCCAGTCGCTGGCCGCGTCCTCGGCGGTCCTGCGGTTGACCTTCTTCAGCAGCTCGGTCTGCGCGGCGGCGGTGGAGGACTGTTCGGCCTGCTCGACCCACTGGGTGACCTGCGGGTTGTCATAGCCCCAGTAGAAGTCCGGGTTTCCGTACCAGACCAGGTCGCGGTCGTTGACGTGCTCCTGGAGCGTGGCCTGGAAGTCCCGGTTCTTGTAGACCTTGGTGTACCACTCGTCCGACGTGATCGTGTTGATCCTGACGGTGATGCCGACCTTGGCGAGCTGGGAGGTGATGAAGGTGGCGGCCGTGGGGTGCGGGTCGTAGTTGGGGGTGTCGAGGGTGAGGCTGAAGCCCTTCGGGTATCCGGCTTCGGCCAGCAGCTTCCGGGCGCGCTCGGGGTCGTGGGTGTCGAGCGCGGTGAGGTCCTCGTACCACGGGTCGGTGGGCGGGACCATGGAGCCGATCAGCTTGCCGTGGCCGCCCCAGACGGACTCCAGCAGCTTCTTGTCGTCGATGGCGTAGGACACCGCCTGGCGGACCCGGGTGTCGTCGAAGGGCTTGGCCCTGTCGTTGAAGGCGAGCAGCAGCTTGGTGGTGGAGTTGCCCTCGGTGACCTTGTAGGCGGGGTTGTTCTTGAACTGGTCGAGGGCGTCGGGCGACTGCTCGCTGGTGACCACGTCGACGGCGTTGGTCAGCAGGGCATTGTTGAGTGCGGTGGCGTCCTTGAAGTAGCGGAAGACGACCTTCTTGTTGGCCGCCGCGTCGCTCCAGTAGTCGGCGAAGCGGTCCAGGCTCAGGGCGGAGCCGCGGGTCCAGCGGTCGAGCCGGTAGGGGCCGGTGCCGTCCTCGCGCTGCTTGAGGTCCTTCGCCTCGGAGTTGACGATCCACACATAGGTGAGGTTGTAGACGAAGGAGATCGACTTCTGGGAGAGCGTGACGGTGACGGTGCGCGGGTCGGGGGTGGCGATCGACTTCACCACGGAGAGGTTCTTCTTCCGCGCCGACTGGGAGTCGGGGGCGAGCACCCGCTCCAGGCTGTGCTTGACGTCCTGGCTGGTAAGCGCCTTGCCGCTGTGGAAGGTCACGCCGCCCTGGAGGGTGAAGGTGTAGGTCAGGCCGTCGGGGCTGACCCGGTGGGACTCGGCGAGGAGCGGTTGGACCTTGCCGCCGTCGGTGAGCCTGAACAGCCCTTCGTAGACGTTGCCGTGGAGGGCTTCGGTGACGCCCTGTCCGCCGCCGCCGGTGTTGTCGAGGTTCTGCGGCTCGTAGAGGGAGCCGATGTTCACGGTGGCGTCCGGGTCGTGCTTGCCGCCGGAGGCG
The DNA here is from genome assembly GCF_034961445.1 of Streptomyces yaizuensis. NCBI lineage: Bacteria > Bacillati > Actinomycetota > Actinomycetes > Kitasatosporales > Streptomycetaceae > Streptomyces > Streptomyces yaizuensis. The sequence continues at coordinate 358,996 of NZ_BSBI01000001.1, read as the reverse complement.
GTGCCGGTGGAGCCGCCGGCGCAGGCGGTGAGGGTGAGGGCGAGGACCACTGCGGTCGCGGCGGTCGCGGCGGAGGACAGGCCGAGGTTCTTGGTGTTTATGACAGTGTTCATGACAGAAGAGTGCGCTTTCGTGCGGCGGCTATCGAGGGTGCCGGGAGGGGATCAGTGCTGTGCGGGGACGCCGCCGCGGAAGACGGGACGCTTCTCACCGGCCGCGACGGGCAGGTGGAAACGGTTCTGCCGCGGCGGCATCGGACAGTTGTACTGATCGGAGAATCCGCAGGGCGGCACGAAGGCCCGGTTGAAGTCGAGGCGGACGGTGTCCTGGCCGGTGCGGGTCACGAAGAGGAAGCGACCGGCGCCGTAGGTGGTGTGCCCATTGGTGGGGTCGCCGAAGACCAGCAGCAGGACGCCGTCGTCGTCGAAGGCGCTGAGGGTGTAGTCCCGGCCGTCGACAGTCAGCCGGATGTCGCCGGGAACGACCAGGTCGCGGCTGCCGCCGTTGTCCCGGATGTGCTCGAAGGCGATCTTCCGGGCTCCGGGGACGGGGGTGTACGTGGCGTCCAGCACCCACGCCGGGTCGTAGGGGAAGACCTCGGTGCGTTCGAAGGCGTGGATCGCGGGGGCGTCCGCGTCCCAGAAGCGCAGCCCGCGCTCCGGCCCGCCGGTGACGAGGTCGGTGCGCTCGACGGTGGTGACCGTGACGGTCGCCGGCCGCCCGGCGCGCTCGGCCACCGGGTCGGGGAGCTGCCCGGCGGGGAGCCAGCGGGTCTCGACCAGGGCGAGGTTCCCGGTCGCGGAGGTGACCGCGCGCCGCCGCTCGGCACACCACATCTCCCACTCCCCCACGGGGTCGGGGGTCGGGGGCACGGGAACGGCGGGGTGGGACACGGCAGCACTCATTCACATAGATGTTCGATGGAATCACGCCTAAACGCCACACAGCGTGAGGTTCGACTCAAAGCTTGATCTTTATCTTCCATAAGTCGGACTAATGTCAAGGTGGTGACACATGGCGAGACGGGACGTGAGACGGCGCACGGGGCGGCAGGGGACGCCGGCGGCACGCCGGAACGCGTCGCCCCACCGCCCAACGTCCACTGGCCGGCGGCGACTTGGCAGGAGGCCCGCCTCGGCGCGGGGCAGCCGACCGCGGCCCGCGCCCGTCGGCCGCTGAGACCGTCGCCACACGGTGCGCGGCTCCCGCCCGGCGGGTCGGCAGGTCCGGCACCGGCAGGTCCGGCCGGTCAGTAGTCCTCGGGCGGGGCGACGAGGTCGGGGCCGGGCGGGCCGGTGCCGATGTCGTTCTCGGCGATGACCCGGAAGCGTCCTCCGTCGGCCCTCAGACTCCGCTCCGCGCCGGAGAGGATGGCCGTGGTGTCGTAGGAGTAGATGATCGAGTCGTCGGGGTCCGCCCCGGGTACGTCGACGACGAGACCGTAGAGGAGGCGGCCCGCGTTCCCGTCGCTCTCCGGCGGGTCCCAGGTGAACACGGCGTCGTCGCCCTGGTAGGCGAGGGCGAGGTTCCGGGGGGCGGAGGGGACGGTGGAGCCCGTCCGGACGAATGCCTGGGCGCTGGTCCCGGGGCAGTTCGAGGTGAGCGGCTGGGTGGCGATGACCTTGGCGAGGGTGGGGCCCGTGCCGGCGGCCGCGTACGTGTAGACGCCGCCCGGGGTGATGGTGCCGGGGCTGCCCTCGGCCAGGCTCCAGAACACCGGCCCTTCGCACCAGTTCCTGCGGCTCACCGCGAAGGTGGTGCTCCCGCTCGCGGGCAGCACGCGCGTCGGATCCTCGATGTAGATGCCGGCGAGGGGGCCTTCGGTGCTCCACACGGTGCGGGAGAAGTCGGCGACGGGGACGGAGTACTCCAGGTTGAGTTTCTTGATCCCGCCGGTGACCTCCACCCGGACGCCCACATCGAGACGGGCCCAGGGGTTCTCGGTCGGCGCGGTGACGAACTTCAGGTACGGGACGAACTGGAGGCCGGGTCCGATCGCCCCGTACAGCTCAAAGCTGATCGCGGCGGGCAGGTCCAGCTGTGCCGTGACGCTCGGGGACAGCCGGTCGGCGGTGAGGTCCGCCACCGGGTCGGTGGTGGTGCTCCGGCCGCTCCAGCCGTCCTGGAGGGTGAAGTCGGCGACCGCGCCGATGTGCTGTTCGTAGGTGGCGGTGGCCGTGAACTCCAGGGAGCCGGAGACGGACAGCTGGGCACTGAGGGTGAGGGTGGGGACGATGACGACGGGGACCGGGCCGACCGGGACCGTGATCGCCGCGAGGGGCAGCGAGACGAGAGTGACGGCCTGACTGGAACCGCCGACGGTGCCGGCGACCGTGGTGGTGACGGACGCCTTGACGTCCACCCCGGCGGCGAAGGTCACGTCGGTGACCTCCCCGATGTCCTCCCCCGTGTCCGGGTCACTCTCCCCGGTGGTCCTGACGACGAGGTCCCAGTGCGGGTCGAGGGTGACGGTGCCGCTGACGCTGGTGGACAGACCGGCGAACTCCCGGGTGTTGTCCCCGGGCCTGATCGTCAGCCCGAAGGCCAGATCGTTGCCGACGGTGACCGGCTCGGCCCGTACCCCCGGGTGCAGATAGCCCGGCTCCGCCCCCTCGTCGGTCAGCTCCCCGGCCGCCGACACCTGGGCGTCGGTCAGCACCCGCGACAGGTCGGCGTCGGCGGTGGCCACCACCAGGGCCGTGCCCTGGCGCCGTACCCCGGTCACCGTGCGCAGCAGCCCGTCGGGTGCCTGGGGGCTGGTGTCCGCGACCACGATCTGTCCCGTACGCAGCCCGAGCAGCTGCCGGGTGGGGTCGGTGAACCGCAGCTCGCCGAGTCCCTTCCCGGTGAGGGTGGCCATCGAGGCGGCGGAGAGGACGACGGTACGGGCGGCGACGTCGACCCGGGGGGCGACGGGTTCCTCCGTCCGGGCCGCGGGCCCGGTGCCGACCGCGTTGACGGCGACGACGGACACGGTGTACTCCTCGTCCGGGCTGAGTCCGTCGATCACCGCCTCGGTGATCGGGGCGGCGGTACGGACGGTGGTGCCCCCGGCCGTGACGCGGTAGCCGGTCACCGGGGAGCCCCCGTCGTCCCCGGGCGCGGTCCAGGTCACCCGCAGCGCGCTGTCCCGGCCGCCGTCCGGGCTCGCGGAGACGTCGACGGGCGCGGCGGGCGCGGTGTCGGGCCGGGGCCGGACCCCGCTCCGGTCGGCCGGGGCGCCGGGCCCCGCCTTGTTCACGGCCCGTACGGCGACGGTGTACGCGGTGCCGTTGGCCAGCCCCGTCAGCGCCGCCGACGCCGTGTCCGGGCCGACGGTGACCCGATGGCCGCCCGGGGTGGCGGTGACGGTGAACCCGGTGATCGCAGCGCCGCCGTCGGCAGGAGCGGTCCACTCGACCTCCACCGCCCGGTTCCGCGCGTACACCGCGCCCAGCACCGGCTCCCCCGGCGGCCTGGCCGGCCGGGGCGTGGCCTGCTCGGACGGCTCCGAGAGCAGGGCGCGGCCCCGGCTGACCTCCTGACGGACCGTGAAACGGTACGCCGTCCCGTTGGCCAGCCCCGTCACCCGGGCGGTCCGGGCGTCGGCGGGCACCCGGACGGACGCGCCGCCGGGCGCCGCGGTGACCAGGAAACCCGTGATGACCGGATCGGTGTCCGCCACGAAACTCACATCGGCCGCGCCGTCCCGCGGGAAGACCTGGGTGATCAGCGGCGGCTGGAGAGGAGCGGCGGCCAGGGCGCCGGCGGGCACCGGGGCGACGAGTGCGCCCAGCAGCAGCGCGAGAACGAGCAGAGGACGGGGGAACCGGCAGCGCATGGCCACTCCTCGCGTCGAGCCGCCCGCTGGCGGCTCTCAGGACACCAAAGTAGGAAGCCATCGGCGGAACCGTGGACGGCGCGGCAGGCAAACCCCCTGAAAGTGTCCCCATCGGAACAGCCGTTCGGCCGCTGGTCGACAGGCCGTGCGGAGCCCCGCCGGGAGAGCGGTCCGGCGGGGCGCCACGGAGCCGGCGCGAAGGAAACACCCTGGCGACCGGTCGGCTTGCCGGCGGGGGCAGCGTGGTCGCCGTGGATCCCTTAGCCTCACCTCATGCCTCTCACCGTTGATCAATTGACCGGTTATGTGGAGCGGGATCTGGACAGCGACCTGGCGCGCTGGTTCCCCGACGAGCCGGGGGTCGACATCCCGGCGTCGACCCGCCCGGTCGAACCGTTCCTCGCCCGGCTCCCGCCCGACACCGCGACCGCGTTGGCGGGCTTCGACCGCAGGGTCCGCTCGGGCTCCCTGCCGCGGCGCCTCGACATACACGACTGGTCGTACGCCTTCGACTTCGAGGCCAACGACTGCCGGGTCCTCGACTCCGACTACGAGACGGAGCTGTCCGACGACGATGTGTGGTCCATCGGCGCCGACGGAGGAGGCAACTACTACACCGTGCTCACCAGCGGCCGGGTCGCGGTGTGGTTCCACGAGGAGGAGGCCATCGAGGCCGGGACCCAGTTCGACAACCTCGACGTCTTCGTCTGGTCGCTCGTCCGCTACCACGCCGTCCGCGCCGGCGTCCTCGACCTGGCGGCGGTCGAGGCGGACTTCCGCGCCCTCGGGCAGCCCGGGGTGCTGGCACCGTCGATCGGGCTCCTCGCCTCACTGACCTGATGCCTCTGCCGCCGGAGCGCCGGGGCGCCGGGGATCGAAAGCTCCGGCGGCAGACCTGAGGGCGGGGCGGGGGTCATGGGCGCCCGGGTCGTGTTTCGGGGGGCTGGTCCGGTGGCCAGAGGTGGCGGGAGGCGGCGATGGAGACGAGCGCTCCGGCCAGGACCAGGCCCGCGCGGACGGCCGCCGCGTACCAGGGTGTGGGCCGGTCGAAGTCGGTGATCAGCAGCAGGAACAGGGGGAAGGCGAGGCACCAGTAGAGGTAGTTGGCGGGCCTGAGGGCGTAGGCGAGGGTGCCCGTGACGGCGACCACGGCGGTGACCGCCCAGGGGCCGGGGTGGGTGAGGAGGACGAGGGCGGCGGCGATCCCGCCGAGGGTGTTCCCGGTGATCCGCTGGCGTGCTCTGGTCCAGGTGGCTTCAGGGGTGGGGCGCAGGGAGAGCAGGATCCCGGTGAGGAGCCAGTGCGCCTCGCCGGAGAGCCGGTGCAGGGCCGCCATGACGGCCGAGGCCGTCCCGAGGAGCAGGGCGAGGCGGGCGGCGTGGAGCCAGTCCTGCCGGGTGCGGTCCGGTCTCCGGTACGGGAGCGGGTTCTTCGGGCCGCGGCGGGCCAGGAGGAGTACGGCGCCCCACAGGCTGCCGGCGAGCTGGGGCAGGGCCGGGATGCCGAACCCCTCGACCGGGCCGGTGATGCCGACCAGCACCATGGCCAGCCCGGCCGTGTTCCCCACCCGGGGCAGCACCGCGCCCGCGGCGGAAGCCACGGCGATGGCGGGCACCAGCGCCCAGACGTTCCCGCCGGCGAGGAAGGTGTACAGCCCGGCCACGGTGATCGCCGCCGTACGCGCACCGAGCCGCCGCGTTCGTTCCCGCAGAGCCGCCTCCGCCGGCAGGGGCATCACCACCAACAGCGCCGGAAGGGTCAGCGCGGCACCCGCCGCCGGATGCCCCGCCGCCGTGCCGGCCAGCAACGGCAGGGCCAGAGCGGCCCCGGCCGCGACTCCGGCGGGCCAGTCCGCCGGGGCCTGCGGCCGCCACTCCACACCACCCCACGCCGCCCGCCGTACCCACCCTGGCGGCCAGGGACGGCGACGGCCGCCCGCCGGCCCCCACCGCTCCCGGTCCGCACCCGTCCCCGCGTCATCCCGGCTCCGGTCCACGACCGACAGCGTGACCCGGGCACCGGCCGCCTCCGGCCACCTTGCGCCATCAGCGGCATGTCCACCCGTTCGCCATGCCGTCGTAGCGCGCCCCCGTGCCCCGCACCCTTTATGTTCGCTCCCATGGGGCGTGTCCGACCAGGTCCGCGGCCGGGCCCGGATCGCGGCGAGTGGTCGGGGCGTTCGTACGCATTCGCGGTCTGGTATCTGCGCGTGGTCGCGTTCATCGACTTCCTCAGCGCCGTGTGGATCTCTTTCGGGAACGACATCAGACGGCACAACGACGACGAGTTCTTCACGCCCTATCTGCTGACCCCCGGTTTCTTCTCCGGCCTGTTCTCCCTGTTCCTGGCGATCACCATGCGACGGCGCAAGCGGGCCGCGTGGATCCTCAATCTCGCGCTGAGCGGTCTGGCGCTGGTGCTGACCGCCGTGGCCCTGGGGCTGCCGGTGTACCGGCAGCACGCCCAGAACTGGATCGCGATCCTGCTGACCGCGCTCTTCGTCACAGCCCTGCTCGTGGGACGGCGCGAGTTCTGCGCGAAGGGCGACCGTGCCAACCCGAGGCTGGCGGCGGCGGTGGGCGCGGGCGGACTGCTGGTGGGCTCGCTGCTCGCCGCCGCCATGGTCACGGTGACCAATACCGACCCCGACCCCGGGCGTTCCGACTTTCTGGAGCGCTGGCGCTACGGCGTGTTCCGCATGGTGTCGCTCGCCTACGACGATGTCCGCTTCGAGGGCATCGTCACCCCCGGCTGGGCCAAGGCGCTCATCAACCTGATGAGCACGGCACTGATCCTGCTGGTCCTCTACGCCGCGTTCCGCTCCCGCCGGGCCGTCGACGCGATCACCGAGGACGACGAGGAGCGGCTGCGCGGCCTGCTGGAGCGTCACGGGGAGCGGGACTCCCTCGGTTACTTCGCCCTGCGCCGGGACAAGAGCGTCGTCTGGTCACCGACGGGCAAGTCGGCCGTCACCTACCGCGTGGTCGGCGGGGTCTCGCTCGCGTCGGGCGATCCGATCGGCGACCCGGAGGCATGGCCGGGGGCGATCGACCGCTGGCTGGCCCAGGCCCTGGAGCACGGCTGGACCCCGTCCGTGATCGGGGCGAGCGAGGAGGGCGGCACGGTCTACACCCGGCACGGTCTGAACGCGCTGGAGCTGGGCGACGAGGCCATCGTCGACATCGGCGAGTTCACCCTGGAGGGCCGTGCCATACGAGGTGTCCGCCAGGCGCACCACCGGATCGAACGCGCCGGATACACCGTCGGCATCAGCCGGCACGAGGACCTGTCGCCGCGGGAGATGGCCGAGATGATCGAACTCGCCGACGACTGGCGGGACGGGGCCGTCGAACGTGGTTTCTCCATGGCGCTGGGACGGCTCGGCGACCCGGCGGACGGGCGGTGCGTGATGCTGGTCTGCCGTGACGCCGGCGGGCGGCCGCGTGCCCTGCTGAGCTTCGTCCCCTGGGGCGGCGACGGACTCTCCCTGGACCTGATGCGGCGTGACCGGGAGGCGGACAACGGTTTGTTCGAATTCCTGGTGCTGGAGCTGATCCGGCACGCCGGCGACCTCGGGATCGTGCAGGTGTCGTTGAACTTCGCGATGTTCCGCGCGGTCTTCGAACGCGGCTCCCGGCTCGGCGCCGGCCCGCTGCTGCGGCTGTGGCGCTCGCTGCTGACGTTCTTCTCCCGCTGGTGGCAGATCGAGTCCCTCTACCGTGCCAACGCCAAGTACCGACCCATCTGGGAACCCCGCTTCCTGTTGTACGACCAGAGCACCGACCTGCCGCGGATCGGTCTCGCGAGCGCCCGGGCGGAGGGCTTCCTGGACGTGCCCGGACTGCCGAAGTGGCTGCACCGCGGACATCTGGGCACCCGCCGTTGAGTACGGCCGCCTCGATCGCCCGGCGCGAGTGGGGGCTGCTGTACGCGCCCGTACGGACGGCCCTGGCCACCCAGGGGTGGCGGGCGATCCCCCTGACGCTCACCGCGGCCTGCCTCGTCGTGCTGTTCCAGTCCGTCCAGGACCAGGGCTGGGGCCACGGCTTCGTCCGGGACATCGGTTTCGTCCGGGCCGCGGATCCGCTCTGGCTGGCGCTGCTGCGCACCCCGGCCTCGCTCTTCGTGCCGGCGCTCAGCCTGCCGGTGTGGGGTGCGGTGGCACAGGTGCTGCTGATGTTCGGCATCGCGGAGATCACTCTGGGACGGTGGCGGACCCTCGTCGTCGCCTACGTCTGCACCCTCGCCGGGACGCTCTACGCACGGTTCGGTGTCGCCGTCGGCCCCGACGGTCCGCTCGGGCTGCCCGCCTCGGACGCGCGGATCGTCGACACCGGGCCGTCGGCGGCGGTCGCGGGGCTCGCGGTCTGCGTCTGCGTGAGTCTGAGGGCGTGGTTCACCGGGGCCCTGGTGATCGTGGCGATGGCCGTCGAGGTGATCGTCAAGCCCAATCTGGCCGGCAGGGAACATCTCGTGGCGGTCGGGGCCGCGCTGCTGCTCTGCGCGGTGGCGGCCCTGCGCCGATGCCGGTCCACCGGCGGTGGGGACGATAGTGGGAAGGGCGGTGGGGACGGTGGCGCGGGCAGGTCCGGGACGCCATCGGCCGGAATCTGAGCCCCTGCCGGTGGCGCCCCCGCCGCACCGGGCAGGGAGCGCCGCGGCCCTCCGGACCCGTTCGGAGCAAGTCCCGCCGCGCCGGAGTGGTCGGGCCGTCGCCCGGGAAAAGGAGAACGGAGTCAGCGGACGCGTCGACCCGACCGAGCGTCCTGCCCGCACCGGAGCGAGGTTCCCCGCCAGATGCCGACATCGGCCGCACCCGAGGCGTCCCCGCGACCGGACCTCCGGCGGGACATCGGCACGATCGGGCTCATCTGGACCTCCGTGGGGTCCATCATCGGCTCCGGCTGGCTGTTCGGCGCCCTGTTCGCCGCGCAGGCGGCCGGGACCGCCGCCCTCGTCTCCTGGGCGGTCGGAGCGCTCGCGATCACCGTTCTGGCCTTCGTCCACGCGGAGCTGGGGGCCGCGTATCCGGTCGCCGGGGGCACCGCGCGCTTCCCGCACTACGCCTTCGGCAGCGTGGCCGGGGCCTCCTTCGGCTGGTTCTCCTGGCTCCAGGCCGTCGCCACGGCACCGATCGAGGTGATGGCGTCGCTGAACTACCTCAGCGTGCATGCCACCTGGGTACAGACGGGGGAGAACCGGCTGACCGCCGCCGGATACGGGCTGGCCGTCGCCTTCATGGCCTTCTTCGTCCTCGTCAACTTCTTCGGCATCCGCTGGCTCGCCCACACCAACAGCGTGGCCACCTGGTGGAAGATCGCCATCCCCCTGCTGACCATCGCCGCCCTGGCGGGTACCACCTTCCACGCGGACAACTTCGGCCACCAGGGCTTCGCCCCGTTCGGCGTCGAGGGAGTGCTCTCCGCCATCAGCACCAGCGGCATCATCTTCGCGCTCCTCGGATTCGAACAGGCGGACCAGCTGGCGGGGGAGAGCCGCGACCCGGCACGGGACATCCCCCGGGCGGTGATCGGCTCGATCCTCATCGGCGCGCTCGTCTATCTGGCACTCCAGGTGGTCTTCATCGGAGCCCTGCCCCAGAGCGCCTTCGCCCACGGCTGGGCCGATCTCACCTTCGCCGACAAGGCGGGGCCGTTCGCCGGACTCGCCCTGACCGCCGGACTCGGCTGGCTCGCCGCGCTGATCTACATCGACGCGGTCGTCTCACCGACCGGCACCGGCCTGATCTACACCACCGCTGCCTCCCGGGTCTCCTACGGTCTCTCCCGCAACGGCTATGTCCCCGCGGTGTTCGAACGGACGACGGCACGCGGGGTTCCCTGGTTCAGCCTGCTCTTCACCTTCCTCGTCGGGCTCATCGTCTTCCTGCCCTTCCCCACCTGGCAGAAGCTGGTCGGCTTCGTCACCTCCGCGAGCGTGCTGATGTACGCGGGCGCACCCCTCGCCCTCGGGTGCCTGCGCAAGCAGGACCCCGGCCGGTACCGTCCGTACCGGCTCCCCGGCGGGCTGTTCTGGGCTCCCGTGGCCTTCGTCGTGTCCAATCTGATCATCTACTGGGCCGGCTGGGACACCCTGTGGCGCCTCGGCCTGGCGATCGTCCTCGGCTATCTCCTGCTGGGCGGCTCGGCGCTGCTCGGACTCAACCCGAGGGCCCCGCACCTGGACTGGTGGCCCGCCCAGTGGCTGCCGGTGTATCTGGTGGGCCTGGGGCTGATCTCCTGGCAGGGCGGTTACTGCAGCGGGGGGCCGGCCTCGTCGGTGTCCTGCGGCGCGACCGGCGCCCTGCCCCTGTGGTGGGACATGGCGGTCATCGCCGGGTTCAGTCTGCTGATCTACTTCTGGGCGCACTCCGTTCGGCTCCCGGACGCGGAGACCCAGGAGTACATCGGCTCGGTCGACGTACCGCCCGGCCCCTGACCCGGGACCGCGGACGACCCGGGCATCGCGGTACGGGTGCGCCTGGGCGACCATCTCGCACCGTTGTGCCCGCTTTGGGCATCGCCGTACGGGTGTGCCCCACCGGGTCGTCGGCCCGGCCCCCCGGCTCTCGGCCGGGCTCCGGCCTACAGTCCGTCCCATGCCCTTGGGGATGGTCTGCGCACTCGCTTCGGCCTGCTGCTTCGGCACAGCCTCCGTACTCCAGGCCATCGCCGCACGTGCCGTCGGGACCGGCTCCGGCTCCGGCGTCGACCCCGTGCTGCTGCTGCGCGCCCTGCGCCAGTGGCGCTACGCCGTCGGCCTCGGCCTCGACGGCCTCGGCTTCCTTCTCCAGATCGTCGCCCTGCGGTCGATTCCCCTCTACGCGGTGGGCGCCTCCCTCGCCGCCAGTCTCGCGGTCACCGCCGTGGTCGCCGCCTGGCTCCTCGACGCCCGGCTGACCGCGGCCGAATGGGCGGCGGTGGCCACGGTCTGCGCGGGGCTGGCGATGATCGCGCTCGCCTCCGGACCGGAGGGACACCACGCCGGACCGGCCGCCCTGCGCTGGTCCCTGCTCGGCGCCGTCCTCGTGGTGCTCCTCGCCGGCGCGCTCGCCGGGCGGCTTCCGGGCCGGCCGCGCGCCCTGCTGCTGGGTCTCGGTGCGGGCGCGGGCTTCGGCGTGGTCGAGGTCGCGGTCCGGCTGATCGACTCCCTCACGGTTCCCCGGGTGTTCGGCAACCCCGCCCTCTACGCCCTGGTTCTGGGAGGAGCGGCGGGGTTCCTTCTCCTCACCTCGGCGTTCCAGCGGGGCTCGGTGACCGTGGCGACAGCCGGCATGGTCCTGGCCGAATCGACCGGGCCCGCCCTGGTGGGCATCGTCTGGCTGGGCGACCGTCCCCGCTACGGTCTCCCGTGGCTGGCGTTCGTGGGATTCGTGGCGGCGGTGGCGGGAGCGCTCGCCCTGACGCGATTCGGCGACGCGGCGGCCGACGGGCCATGACACCCCCGGCCCTCCGCCGTGAACGCGTTCAGTCCCCGGCCCCCGCCGGGGCGGGCACCGGGCCGGACGCCGAGCCGGTGCTACTGGGCGGGTGCCCCACGGGCTTGGTGTGACCGGACTCCACGGCGACGGTCAACGCGGCCCCGGACAACACCAGTACGACGGCGAGCCCCGTGAAGCGGTGCATCCCCTGTCCGTCCGCTGTCTTCATGGGTGAATCCCCTTTCGCGGCCCCATGGCTCCGACCCCACAGGAACACTTTCCTCCCGGACTGCGGATCCGTCAGTGAGCGGGGCGGCAGTTGCCCAAGGATTGAGCCGCCCTTGGCCGGGAGCTGGCCTTCCGCTTACCGAAACCGGGCCACACTGGGCAAACGGCCCCGGTGAACTCCGGTGGCCCGGAACAGGGGCGTCCGTGCACCACGACGGGGCCCCACCGGGACTCCGCCCGGTTCGCGCGTGCGCCCGAGGGCGTGCCCACGCGATGCCGCGCGCTGTGAGGAGACAGGCACATGACCGTCATCAAAGGGGTGGACGTCTCCGTCTACCAGCCGACCTATGACGCCAGTGGATACGGTTTCGTCTTCGTCAAGGCCACCGAGGGACACACATGGACCAGTCCGGTCCAGGGCAAGCAGGCGGCGACGGCACGGGCCGCCGGCGCGGTCGTCGGCTTCTACCACTTCCTGTGGCCCGGCCATGTCGCGGAACAGGCCGCGTACTTCGTCCAGCGGTGCGACAGCGTGCCCGGGGACATCCTGGCCTGCGACTGGGAGACCACGAGTGACGGCACGGCCGCCACCTGCGCGGAGAAGGACGCCTTCCTCGCCGAGGTCAAGCGGCTGCGTCCGAAGGGCCGGGTGGTGCTGTACTGCAACACCGACTTCTGGCTCCACCGCGACACCACCTCCCGCTGCGGTGACGGCCTGTGGATCGCCGACATCACCACGGCCGGGCAGCCGCGTATCACCCATCCGTGGACGTTCCACCAGTACAGCTCGGCGGACGGCCTCGACCGGGATGTCGCCGACTTCCCCAGCCATGAGGCCCTCCGCACCTGGGCGACGGCCCTTCTCCCCTGAGCGCCGGAGAGCCGGGGAGCCGGTCCCGGGCGGGCGCGGGCAGCAGCCTCGGGGCAGCCCCGGCGGCGGCGGCCCCGGCGGCGGCCCGGCTCCCTGAGCCGGCCTGATCCACACGACACGACCCAGGGGCGGCGTCCGCGCGGTGGTCGCCGCCCGTGGCGGATGTCCACGGCGTCGCTCCCGCGAGGTGGGCACTCTCTCCGGTCCGCCGGTTCCTCCGTTCAGCCGGTGGTCCCGGCAGGGCGGGGCCAGGCGGCTTCGCGGAGAAGGCGCAGGCCATTGAGGGCGACGACGATCGTGGAGCCTTCGTGACCGGCGACGCCGAGGGGCAGGGGCAGGGTGCCGATCAGGTCCCAGGCGACCAGGACGGTGATGAAGGACCCGGCGATGACGAGGTTCTGGACGACCAGGCGCCGGGCGGTGCGGGCGAGGTGGAGGACGGCGGGGACGGTGGCCAGCTCGTCGCGGACGACGACGGCGTCGGCGGTCTCCAGCGCGAGGTCGGAGCCGGCCTTGCCCAGGGCGATCCCGGAGTGCGCGGCGGCCAGGGCGGGAGCGTCGTTGACGCCGTCACCGATCATCAGCACCCGGCGCCCCTCCGCCGCCCACTGCCGGACGGCGGCGGCCTTGTCCTGCGGCAGCAGCCCGGCGCGGACCTCGGTGATGCCGGCCTCGGCCGCGAGATACCGCGCGGCACGATCGTTGTCGCCGGTCAGCAGCACCGGCGACCGGCCGGTCAGGCGGGTGAGCGCGGCCACCGTCACGGCGGCGTCCGGCCGCAGCCGGTCGGCGACACCGAGGACGCCGACCGGTACCCCGTCACGCAGGACCACGACCGCGGTACGCCCGGTGTCCTCCAGTTCACGGACCGCTTCTTCGGTGCCGGCGCCGACCGCCCGGTCCAGGATGGCGGGTGAACCGACCTGGACGGTGCGGCCGTCGATCACGGCGGTCACGCCCCGGCCGGGTGTGGAGGTGAATCCACCGGCCTTGGCCAGGGGGAGCCCGTGTTCGTGGGCGGCACTCACGATGGCGCGGGCGAGCGGGTGTTCGCTGGGGTGTTCGGCGGCTGCGGCCAGGCCGAGCAGGGTGTCCTCGTCCAGGCCGGCGGTGCGCAGGGGACGGATGTCGGTGACCCGGGGGGTGCCCTCGGTCAGGGTTCCGGTCTTGTCGAGGGCGACGGTGTCGATCTGCGCGAGGCGTTCCATGACGACGGCGGACTTGGCGAGGACGCCGTGGCGTCCGGCGTTGGCGATGGCGGAGAGCAGCGGCGGCATGGTGGAGAGGACCACGGCGCACGGAGAGGCGACGATCATGAAGGTCATCGCGCGGAGCAGGGCCGATGAGAGGTCGTCACCGAGGGCGAGCGGGATACCGAAGACGGCGAGGGTCGCCAGGACCATGCCGATCGAGTAGCGCTGTTCGACCTTCTCGATGAAGAGCTGGGTGGGGGCCTTGGTGGCGGAGGCTTCCTCGACCATCGCCACGATACGGGCGATCACCGAGTCCGCGGGGTCGCGTTCGACGCGTACGCGCAGGGCGCCGGTGCCGTTGACGGTGCCCGCGAAGACCTCGTCCCCGGTTCGCTTGGCGACCGGGAGGGGTTCGCCGGTGATGGTGGCCTGGTCGATGTCGCTCGTTCCCTCGGTGACCTGTCCGTCGGCGCCGACGCGTTCCCCGGGGCGGACCAGGATGGTGTCCCCGACGGCGAGCCGTTCGGCCGGGACGGTCTCCTCGCCGCCGTGGGGCAGCAGCCGGGTCGCGGTGGCGGGCGCGAGGTCGAGCAGCCCGCGCACGGAATCGGCGGTACGGGTGGTGGCGACGGCTTCCAGGGCGCCGGAGGTGGCGAAGATGACGATCAGGAGGGCGCCGTCGAGGACCTGCCCGATCGCGGCGGCCCCGAGGGCGGCCACCACCATCAGCAGGTCCACATCGAGCGTTCTGTCCTTCAGCGCTTTCAGGCCCTCCCAGCCCGGTTCCCAGCCGCCGGTGACGTAGGTGGCGGCCAGCAGCGGAGCCCACAGCCACGCCGGGGCACCGGACAGATACAGCGGAAGGGCGAGCAGGAACAGCGTCAGGGCCGCGAGCGCCCACCGGGCCTCCGGCAGCGCCAGGATCCGGGTGCGGCGCCGTGACGGTACCGGGCCGGCCCCGGCGGACGGCGGGGACTGCCGGTCCAGGACAGAAGACATGACCAACCAACCCTTCGCGGGTGGACGAGGCGACATCTCCACCATACAAGAACACCTGAACAGGTCTTCATGTGTCATGAGTAGAATGGCACGATGGGTCACGAAACCGACAGCAGGAACACCGCCACCCCGCGCGAACGCCTCGACGCGGCCGGGGCCTCCGACGTCGCCGCGACCCTTCAGGCGCTCGCCACACCCTCACGCCTCTACATCCTCGCCCGCCTCAAGGAAGGCCCCTGTCCGGTCGGCGAGCTCGCCGAAGCCGTCGGCATGGAAGCCTCCGCCTGCTCCCACCAGCTCCGCCTCCTGCGCAACCTCGGGCTGGTCTCCGGCGAACGGCACGGCCGCTCCATCGTCTACTCGCTCTACGACAACCACGTCGCCGAGCTTCTGGAGCAGGCCCTCTTCCACGTCGAACACCTGCGGCTCGGCCTCCGCGACTCCCCCGCGACCCCGGCCAAGGCTCAGCGGTAAGCCGTCACGTCACGTCACGTCACCGAACACGCCACCCGCCGGGGGCGACGGCGCGGGCTTTGGACGTACACGGCGGTGCGGCGGGCATCAGCCGGTCGTCGCGGGACCGAGCCGAGCCCAAGGCCATCGCGCGGGAAAGGGGCATCCGGTGGATCAGACGCAGCGCCGGGACACCCGCACAGCACCTGTCACGACAGCCCGGAGACGGCCGTACGGGACTTCATGAGCGGCTGGATACGCGTACCGAAGCTCTCCATGCCTTCGAGGAACTCGTCGAAGACGAGAATGACTCCCTTGACGCCGTCCACCTCGTCGAGCTGGTCGAGCATCCGCGCGACGGTCTCGTACGAGCCGACGAGCGTACCCATGTTGAAGTTCACAGCGCCCTCGGGGAGCACCACGGTCCGCGCGGTCGACGCGCCGTCGGCGCCCGTGTCCTCGGCGGTCTGCGCCGCGACGTACCCGAGCGCCGCGAGGTCCGCGTTGTCGTGATAGTCCTTCCACTTCGCCCGAGCGGCCGCGTCGGTCTCGTCCGCGATGACCATGAACAGGGCGAGCGCCCCGACGTCGCGGCCGGTCGTGCGCGCCTGTTCGGCGAGTGTGGCGGCGGCGTCGGAGAGGGCGAGCGGAGTATTGACCCCCGTGCCCAGGATGAAGTTTCCGTCGGCGTACTCGGCGGCGAACCGCATGCCCGTACCGCTCTGCCCGGCGGCCAGTATGTCGATATGCCCGCCCGCGGGGCGCGGCGACAGGACGCAGTCGTCCATACGGTAGAACTCGCCCTTGAAGTCGCTCACGCCCGCGCCCCACAGCTGCCGCAGCACGGTGACGTACTCGGCCGCCCGCGCATACCGGTTGGCGAAGTGCTCGTCCCCGGGCCACACGCCCATCTGCGCGTACTCGGCGGGCGACCAGCCGGTGACGATGTTGACGCCGGCCCGGCCGGGGGCGATCGCGTCGACGGTGACGGCCATCCGGGCGGCGATCGCCGGGGGCAGGGCGAGGATGGGTACGGAGGCGTACAGCCTGATCCGCTCCGTCACGGCGGCCAGGGCGGCCGTGAGGGTGAAGGATTCGAGGCAGTGGTCCCAGAACTCCGTCTCGCCGCCGAAACCCCTGAGCTTGATCATCGACAGGGCGAAGTCCAGTCCGTACTCCTCGGCCCGCCGCACGACGGTCCTGTTCAGCTCGAAGGTCGGCATGTACTGCGGAGAACTCTTCGAAATGAGCCAGCCGTTGTTGCCGATGGGAAGGAAGACCCCGATCTCCATACCGCTCCTCTTTCACGGGGAGGACGAGCCCCCGGACCGCTTCCCGCCGCTGCCGCCGTCCTCGTGCGGTCATCTCTGCCCCTGGTACGCGGCGGTACACCACGGCGGCGGCACCGGTCCGCCCCCGTCGACGGACAGCCGCCGCGCACCGAGGAGCCGGTGCCGGCGCCCGCCCTGGACAGCACCTGTTCTCGGCCATCGAACGCTGGGGAGGGCTTCGGGGACGCGGCCCCGGTCATGAGCGGCGCCCGCTACCCGGGCCACCGGATCCGTCGGGGCGTTGCCCGCGCGGCGGGCCGCGACGGGACGGTCACGGCGTGTCGTCCGCGTACATCATGTGCTCCCAGTCGGTGACGGCGGCGCAGAAACGGGCCCACTCGTCCGACTTGCAGGCGAGATGGAGAGCGGCGATCTCCTCGGTCAGCCCGCCCCTGACCACGGCGTCCTCGCCGAAGGCCGTCAGGGCCTCGCCGAGGTTCAGCGGCAGTGCGGGGAACCGGAACCCGGCTTCCTCGGTGGTGGCCTGCGGCGGTCCGGGGTCGATCCGGTTCTCCAGGCCGTCGGAGATGACGGCGAGCAGGACGGCGTGGGAGAGATAGGGGTTGACCATGGCATCGGGGAGTTTCAACTCCAGCCGCCCGTTGGCGGACAGGCGTACGGTGCAGGTCTTGTCGTCCATGCCCCAGTCGATCCCCCCGGGGGCGAAGAGGCCCGCGTCCCAGTAGCGCTTGTAGGAGTTGACGGTGGATCCCATGACGGCCATGGCGCCCGCGGCATGCGTCAGGATGCCGCCGAGGGCATGCCGTCCGGTCTCGGAGAGATGCAGTTCGCGGCGGCCGGGCTCGGCCAGCACGTTCTGGGTGCCGCGCCACAGGCTGAGGTTGTGGTGGCAGCCGTTGCCCATCACCCCGATGGCGGGCTTGGGCATGAAACTGGCGGTGATGCCCAGTTCCCGGGCGACCTGCCGGCAGATCTGGCGGAAGGTGATGAGCCGGTCGGCGGTCAGCTCGGCCCGGTCGTACATCCAGTTCAGTTCGAGCTGGCCGGGGTCCTCGTAGTCGCCCTCGATCATGTCGAGTCCGAGCGCCCTGCCATAGGTGATCACTTTCTGGTAGACGGGCCTGTTGCGCTCCAGCATCTCGACCCGGTACGCGGGACTGGCGTCGGGGCGGTGGGCCGCCTCCAGGCCGGGCCCGGTCCATGTCGTCTCGGGCTCGCAGCCCGAGCGGAGAACGAGTCCGGTGCGTTCGGTGAACTCCCGGTGCCGCCGGATGAGGTGGCCGCGCACATCGGCGGCGAACGGCTCGCCACCGCGCTCGGGGTCGTGCGCGGGCTCGTAGAGACGGCAGAAGAACCGGCCGACGCTGGTGTCCCAGGGCAGTACCGCGAAGGTGTCGAGGTCGGGCAGGGCGGTGAACTCTGCCGCCCGGGCGCCACCACCGAGGAGGGTGCCGTTCCGGTCGGTCTGGAAGTCGGCGACGACGGCACGGTGCATCTGGACGCCGCGCTCCAGATTGCGGAGCAGATGTACGGCGGGTACCACCTTGCCGACGGCCCGGCCGCCGAGCGTCACGGACTGGTAGTAGAGGTATTCGACACCGGCCTCGGTGATCTGTTTGCGCACGGCGTCCACCGCGTCATGGTCGGTGTTCCGCTCGCGATGGCCGTCGAGCGCGGTGGTGTTCGGGCTTTCGGTGGTCATAGGGCACCTCGGAGAGGTCGTACGGCAGGGACAGAGGCAACAGCGGCTGGAGGAAAGGGGCGCCGGGCGGCGCACGGGGTGGGCGGGGTCCGGTCAGGACGCGGGGGTGAAGGTGAGGGGGAGCCGTACGGGACCGGTGTTGCCGGAGTCGGGGAGCCATGCGGCGCCTTCGGCGATCCGGGGGTCGCGCAGACGCCGGGCGAGCACCGGCAGGGCCTCGGCCATGTCACCGCGGGCGACGAAGTGACCGAGGCAGTGGTGGACCCCGCCGCCGAAACCGAAATGGGGTGCGCGCTCGGCGGCGATGTCGAAGGAGTACGGACCATGGACGCGGGGGTCGGTACCGGCGGACTCGTTCCACAGATGAATCGTGGTCCCGGCGGAGATGTCCACACCCTGGAAGGTGAAGTCCTCAAGGGCCTCACGGGTGACCCAGCGGACGGTCGGGTTGACGCGCATCACCTCCTCCACCGCTCGCGCGGCCAGCTCGGGCCGCTCGGCGAGCAGTCTCCACTGGGCGGGATGCCGGATGAAGGACTGCAGGGCCAGACCGAGCTGATTGCGGGTGGTGTCGAAGCCCCCGAAGATCAGCAGGACCAGTCCGTCGCGCAGTTCGTCGCCGCCGAGCCGGTCGCTGTCCCGGCCGGCGCGCACCATTCGGGAGACGAAGTCGTCGCGGTCCCGGCGGCGGCGGTCGGCGATGAGTTCGTCGGCGTAGGCGTGGAGCGCGGCGAGGGCGCGTTCGATACGGTCGAGATCCTGGCGGACGGTCACCCCCAGGGACAGTCCCAGAACGGCGGACTCGCGCGCGATGACGGGCCACTCCGACTCCGGGAGGCCGAGCAGGACGGTGATCACCCGGGCCGCGTAGGGCTCGGTGAAATCCGAGACGAACTCGCATGCGCCGCTCCCGGCGAAAGTATCGGCGAGTTCGGTGGCGAGGGCCCGGAACCGGGGTAACAGGGCGGTGGTGAGCCGGGCGGAGAAGGCCGGGTTCATCAGCCGCCGGAGTCTGCGGTGCTCCTCCCCCTCCTTGTTGAGGATCCAGCTCGCCCACCAGTCGGCGAGGGGGCCCTCGGTCACCCCGTTGTGGGCGGGCCAGGCCACACTGCCCTGGCGGAGGAGGGGGTGATTGAGCAGTGCTTCCATCTCCGCGTGGCGCAGCACGGCCAGTCCGTAGCCGGTCCGGGCGTACCAGGACCTCTCGCGCGCCTCGTGCACCGCGGCGGAGGTGATCGAGAAGCCCGGGTCGGCGACATCGAACCAGGGAACGTCGTCCATCGGGGTGGTGCCCGCCATGGGGCCCTCCGGCTCTCGGGGCGTGTGGTGAGAGCCACAGATTCGGGAACGGCGCCGGGCAAAGTCAAGTCCCGGAAAGCGATCCGGTCGGAGAGCGGCCCCTCCCCCGCCGCCCGAAGCCGCAGCACGGCCGGAGAGAGCCTCTTGACGCACACCGCGTCCCGGGCGGTACCGGCCGACCACACCGGCTCCGGCACCGCACTCGCGGACCAGCGCGATGAGGATCCCCCCAACCGCCGCACCGGGTGAACACCGTGCACGACCCGGGCGGCGGCTGTCCCTGCTGGCACGACTCCGGCAACCGCCGTGAGGACCCGCCAGGGTGGGGCCGGCCGGGCCGCCCGGTGGCCCCTTCCGTGCGACGGCTGTGTCGGCTGGCTGCTCACGCATCACGGGCGGCCCTACGGCCGGGCCCACCGTGGCGGGCCGCACCCGGCGGGCCGGCCACGTCCCGCCGTACGGCCCGGCGCTGATCCGTTGGGGTGACCCTCCGGCGGGGCACGGGACGCCACGGCGGCCGACGGCGTACGAGCGGCTACCGTCGGCGTCCTGCGCGGTGGGCGGACACAGGGGTGCCCCGGGTCGGCCGGGTGGGCCACCGGCACCATGGCGCCCGTCGCGTCGCGGTGAGGGGAGCGCGTGGACCGGACCGGTTTCCTCCTCATCCTGGTCATCGTCACGGCGCTGGCCTTCGATTTCACCAATGGCTTCCATGACACGGCCAACGCCATGGCCACCTCGGTCGCCACCGGAGCCCTGCCGCCCCGCGTCGCCGTCGCGATCGCCGGGGTGCTCAACCTGGCCGGTGCCTTTCTCTCGGTGAGGGTGGCGAAGACCATCTCCGGCGGCATCGTCGACGACAGCCGGGTGACCCTGGTGATGGTCTTCGCCGGGCTGGCCGGTGCGATCCTGTGGAACCTGTTCACCTGGCTCCTCGGGCTCCCGTCGAGTTCCACCCACGCCCTGCTGGGCGGGCTGATCGGGGCGGTCTGGGCGGGCGCCGGGGCCTCGGCGGTCCATCTCGGCGAGATCACGGCGAAGGTCCTCCTCCCCGCGCTCGCCTCGCCGGTCGTCGGCTGTCTGCTGGCCCTGGCCGCGATCGGGCTGATCCGTGCCGTCCTCCGGTCGGCGGACCGGGACCCGGCCGCCAGGTTCTTCCGCCTCGGCCAGGCCGGCACGGCCTCCCTGGTGGCCTTCGCCCACGGCACCAATGACGCGCAGAAGACGATGGGCGTCATGACCCTCGCCCTCGTCTCCGCGGGCGCCCTCGACCACGGCTCGGGACCGCCCTGGTGGGTGGTGCTCACGGCCGGAGCCGCCATCTCCCTGGGGACGTACGCCGGTGGCTGGCGGATCATCAGGACCATGGGAAGACGGCTGACGGACATCGCGCCCTCCCAGGGCTTCGTGGCCGAGGCCACCGCGAGTGCCGTGATCCTGACCTCGACGCAGCTGGGCGTGCCGCTCTCCACCACCCAGGTCTGCACGGGCAGCATCCTCGGCGCGGGCCTCGGCGGCGGCGGACCCTCATCCGTCCGCTGGCGGATCGCCGGCCGGATCGCGGTGTCCTGGGCGCTCACCCTGCCCGCGGCGGCGGCCATGGGCGGTGTCTGCGCGGTGGTCGCCGCCCGGGGCGGATTCGGGATCGCCCTGGTGGTGGCCGTCGGCACGGGCGTCGCCGGCGTGCTCGTCGCCCTGTCCCACCGCCGCCCCGTCACACCGGACAACGTCAACGGGCCGCCGGGCGGCGACCTGGCGACCCGCACCCGATGATGCCGCCGCACCGCGCGGGTCCATGCGGCGAACGCCCCCCGCGGGCTCCTCGCCGCGGCGGTGCTCCCGCAGGCCGCGCGGCGCGTCGAGGCGGAGCCGGACCGGGCAGGCGACCCGGTCCGGTGGGCCCCGCGCTGAGCCACTGGGCACCGGGACCGCTCCCACTACGATCTGCACCGTTCCGCGTGGCAGCGGACGGAGCCGGTAGTAACCGTGTGGCCCCGACCGTCACCCGAGGTTCATCGGTTGCTTGTTCGTGCAACCCGCTTCGACACCCAGGAGGGCGCATGACGAAGAAGGACGGGACGGCGGACCCGGCGGGGGAAGGGGACCGCGAGAAGTGGATGGCGCGTTCCAGGTACGGCTGGCCATGCAGCCGGGCGTGGACCGGGCCGTGGTGCTCCAGGCGGTCGAGGAGGTCACGGCACACTGCACGGATACGGGCGAACACCCGCAGACCGCTTTCGGCACCCCGGACGCCCATGCCGTACAGGCCGCCGAGCGTCTGGTACCGGCGGACCGGGCGGCGCGCGCACGGCGCAACGACACCGCGGTGAACGCGCTCGGCTCCGTACTGAAGAAAGCCAGGACCATCGCGGGGTTGTGACCTCGGGTTCTCAGCGCCGCAACAGCTCGATCGCCCCGCTGCGCCCGCCCGTGCGCCCACGCCACCACCGCATCGGGCCCGAGGGGCACCGCTCCCCCGCCCGCACCGCCGATTTCCGGGCCGGACCCGGGCGGATCACGCCGCCTGACCGTCGGGGGTGAACCGGCCGCCGGGTCCGTCCGTTCCGATGGGTGTACGTCCCCGCCACGGCATGGGCGCGGCGGCGATCGCCGTGAAGACGGCCCCCTCATGAGGACTGGCTGGCTGTGTCGCGCGTTTCCCCACTCTGTCCGGTCTTTCCCCCTGGCGGTCCGCGATGTTCCAGCGACCCCGAACCGCGGCACTGGTCGCGGCGGCCACGAGCACAGTGCTCCTTCTCGGAACGATCGGCACGGCGCACGCCGCCGGTGACGGCCTCCGCAGCTCCCGCGTCGGCACCGGAAGCCAGCTACTGGCCATCGGGTACGAGCACGTCGAGTACGGAGGAGCGGCGCTCCAGTTCTTCGGCGAGAGCTGCACGGCGAGTTCGTCCCCACAGAACTTCAACGAGCTGCCGTCGGGATGGAACGACCAGATCAGCTCCATGCGGATCGGTGGGCTCTGCGGAATCTACGCCTTCGAGAACACCCAGCGGACCGGGGCCCGGGTCCTGCTGAACGGCTATGTCCCCTCGATGCCGTCCGGCTGGAACGACCGGGTCAGCTCTCTGCAGATCCGTTATGCCTGGTGGTGGCCCAGCGCCGCGATCCGGGGGTAGGGGGCGGGTCCGTCCGCCGGTGGGACCCGCCGTACCGGCCGGTCCCACCGGCGGATGGCGGCGCCGTCCAGCGAAGAGCAACGGAGGAAGTCCCCACCATGAGGAAGAGGAACAGACCCATGCGCTCACGGTTGATGGCCCTGACCGGCGTGTCCGCGGTGGTTCTCGCCGTCGGAACCATCCAGGCCCCCGCGGTCTCGGCAAGCCCCGGCGACGACTGCCGGGGCGGCTGGTTCTGTGCCTGGGAGCACTACAACTACCAGGGGTCCTATGTGACGACGAACCACAGCCTGTCCTACGTCGGCGACCGCTTCAACGACAAGGCCACCTCGTACTGGAACCGCACCACGTGGTACGTCACCCTGTATCCCGACGCGGGCTATCGCGGTGGCTGCATGATGAACTCCATTGCGCCGGGCGCGGCCTCCCCCCTGCTCCCCGCTCACCTGAACGACAAGATGTCCTCGTACACCATCACACCCGGCGCCCTCTGCTGATCAGTCCCACGCCGGCGGGCCCACTCCGAGCGGAGGCGCTTTCGGCGGGCCCGCCGGTCGACCGGTCGGGGCGGCGGGAGCGGCCGCTCTTCCCCGGTCGACGAGCTGCTGACCGTACAGACTGTCCGGAACCATCCGGGTCCCGTTCGACACGACCTGGCCGTCACTGCCCGCCAGGAGACTCCCGGTGCAGCCGAAGGCCCAGTTGTGCGCGGTGGGCGGCTCCTGGACCTTGTACTGCTGGGTCGTGCAGCAGTTGTAGGCGGTGCTGTTGGCGTCCGACCAACCGTGTCCCGATCCCCGGGTGCCGTTGTCGACCAGCAGCAGTGAGCCGTCGACATGGACATGGTCGTACAGGGTGCCGCTGCCCCAGCGCTGATGGCCGCCCGCGTCGTAGGTGGTCTGGACGAGCGTGGCGATGCAGCGGGAGAAGACCTTGGGGCCGGACTGCCGGCCACAGGTGGAGAAGGCGTGGATCTTCGCCGCGGTCACCGCGCAGTCCTGGATGGAGAAGGTCGTCGCGTAGTCGGCGGCGGCGGTCATGGCCTGACCGTCGAGGCTGAGGCTCTCCACACCGGTCCTGCTGATACGGGGGAAGGTGTAGCGATGGACGGTCGCCTGGGTGTACTGCTTCTCCAGCGCCGTGGTCAGGGAACATCAAAGGTGATCCTGCCGCCCTGGACCGCGGTGATACGCCGCTCGGCCTTCAGGCTCCAGTCGGGGGTCCAGATGCCCGTCATGCCGAGCGCGTCGATCCACGCCTGGGTCGTGGGCCGTTCGACCACCACCTCGTCGCCCACGGACAGGTCGGCGGCGCTGTCGAGGGTGAGGGTGGTCGCGCCGACCGGGGCATAGGCGTCGGCGACCTGGTGGACGGTCCCGACGGTGGTGTAGCTCGCGTTCGCCCCGATGGTGATCAGGGTGCGTACGGTGGGCCCGTCGGCGGCGAGCGTCGTCCCCGTCGGGCCGGTGCCCGCGCCCCGGAGTACCACGCCCCCGGCGGTGATCCGCAGTTGCCCGGCGATGCGGTACGTGCCGGGCGCGAGCTGGACCGCGCCCCGTACACCGGAACTGTCCGGCGCGAGGGCCGAGACCTGGTCGATGGCCGCCTGGACGGTGGCGGTCGCGTCGCCCGTCCCGGGTGCGGGCACGGTCACCTTGACGGCGGCCCGTGGCAGGGCCGTTCCGCCGCCCCCGTACCCGGCGAAGGAGTAGTCGGGGACCCGGTTGCCCTGAGCGTCCTGCCCATAGGCCAGCCGGCCGCCCGACATGCCGAGCCAGGCTCCTCCGACCGGCCCGGACGGAAGCGCCGCGGCGGGTGGACCGCCCGGGGCCGGGGCGTTCGCGGCACCCGTCGGCGCCGCCGCGAACACCGGCCCGGCCAGCAGGGCGGCCACCGCGGCAACGGTCGGACGCGCCGCTTTTCCCCTCTCAGCCCACGTCATCGGCTTCTCCTTCGGCTCTGGGCGCACCGGCCGGACAGCCCGCGCGGGAAGCGGGGCTCGTCCGGTACTGCGGGCGACGGCACCCCGGGACAACAGCGCCTGGGAGGAGTTGCCCAAGGATTGGCCCGGATTTTCCCGGGCACTGAGGAACTGTCGCCCTACCGGCCGGCGGTGCGCGGGAGGGACACACGGGTGGGCCCGCAGTGATCCCAGCAGGCCTCGGCGCTGTCGAGGCACCGGGGCAGCACGCGGATCGGAACGGTTCTCCGCACACCCCGCACCGCCTGCCGCACCGCCTGCCGCACCGCTGGGAGCCCGTCCCTGTCGAAGCAGTGGATCCGGCTCGGCGAGATCTCTGTCGGCTGTCCGGGGCGCTGTGGGGATACGGGCCGCACGGCAGGTCCGTCCCGGCCGCCGGTCCCTGGAACCCGGCCGGCCGGCCGGGAAGGGTGGCCCGGCCCGGTCGTCGTGAGCGAGCCCACGGGCTGCCGAGGAGCGGTGGAGGGCCCACCGCTCCTGTCGTGGACTCCGCGGGGCACCGGCCGGCTACGCGTGTGGCCCGTCGCCCTGCCAGGTCGCCCGGATCAGCGCCTGTTCGGTGCCCTCCAAGTAGACCGCCGCGGCCAGCCACACTCGGGCGTAGTGGCCGGGGTCGTCTTCGGCGGTGCGGCCGAAGACGTCGCGAGTGCGGCGGTCGGCCTCCGTGGTGAGGGCGGTGGACAGGTCGGCCGCCGCCCTGAATCCACCGCGGCGCAGCGCCGCCCCGCTGCCGGCCCGGTCGCCGTCGCGGGCGGGCTGGGCAACGGCCCGGCGGCCTCCTGAGACGGCTGCTTCGACGAGGCGCCGCAGCCGCCACAGCGGGGCTTGTGCGAGTGGATCGTGGGGGGCGTCGTGGAGTACGCCTGCGGGGGCGAGGTCGTCGGGGGGCGGGAGGTGGGCGCCCTGGATGCGGTCGTAGCCGAGGTCGGCGTGGCCGTCCCACTCCGCCGGCAGCCGCAGGGTGTCCCCGGTGTCGGGTACGGGGCCTGCCGCGAGGGGGCGCAGGGTCGCCGCCCGGTCGGGGTCCAGTCGGCCGATCACCCGTATCCGCAGTCCGGGCCGGGAGGCGAGACGGCGGAAGTTGGCGGTGTGGGCGAGGTCGGGGTGGCTGTTGGCGGGAGTGAGCCTGATCAGCGGGCCGCCCGCCTCGGTCCGGCCGGGGGGCAGTTCGCGGGCGAGGAGTTGCTCGCCTGCGGCGCCCACGAGGATCAGGTCGCAGCCGATCAGCTCGCGGGCCGTCGCGTCGGCCCGTTCCGGGTCGGTCCCCGCGCTCTCCGCGAACCGTGCCGCGACCGCCTCGGACAGCGGTCGGGCGAACAGTGCGGCGAGCGCCCCCGACGTCCACGGCAGTCCGCCGAGCGGAGTCGCTTTCACTCCCTTCCCCGAGCCCAGTCGCCGGTCCGGGGAGAGCGTCGCACCGGTGATCAGGAGTCCGCCGCGGGAGAGCCGGGCATGGTCGAGGGTGCCCGAACCCAGCATCACGCTCGCCGTGCCGGCACCGCGTGCGCGGGCCGGGCCGCCGGGCTTGACGTCGGCGACGGAGTACCAGCGCCCGTCCTCGGAGACGAGGTGGGTGACGACACCGCCGTATCCGGTGGCGGTGATCACCGGTTCCCGGCAGACCCCGTACACGCGCAGTCCGCCGCCGGGACGGTAGCTGCGGCGGGCGGTGCCGACCAGTGCCGGGGACGGGTCCCCCGCCGCCAGCAGATGGGTGGTGAGCAGCAGTTCGCGGACCTGGGACACCAGGTCGGCCAGCCGGTGGCCGTCGTGCCGGGCGCGGGCCGCCCGCAGCCCCCGGGTGACGCGCAGGGCCGCGGCCTCGGCGCGGTGCAGTCCGGCCAGCCGGGCTGTGTGGGCGGCCCGCAGCAGTTCCGCCTGGGGCACCGCGCCCGCGGCGGGGACCCCTGCGGCGAGCACGGCCGCAGCGGCCGTCCACAGCGCGGCCGCGGCGGCGGTCTGCGCGGGGGTCGGGCCGGTGGGCGCCGGGATGTCGGTGTCCGCCGGGGCCAGGGCCGGGACCGGTTCGGCGGCGGCGGGGGTGTCCGCGTCGGCGACCGGGCAGGCGCCGAGCACGGCGGCGCGGTGGAGACACCGGGGGGAGAGCAGGCAGGTGCACACTGCCTGTCCGGCGTCCGTGACCGCGCCGGTGGGGCCGGGGGTGAGGCCGACTTCGGTGTCCTCACCGCACCGGATCCGCAGCACGCCGTCGGTGAAGGCGACCGGCAGGGCCGCGTACGACTCGATCGTGGCGTCCAGCTTCTTGCGGAGCCGTGCGGTCAGGCCCTCGACGGCGGCGGCTACGACGTCAGGCGCCACCGGCGGCAGTCCGGCGGTCGCGGGGCCGTCTCCCGTCCGGTCGGTCGTCCGGTCGGTCGTTGTCGGGTCTGTGTGCGTCGGATCGGTGTTCATCGGGTCTCTCCGCGGAGGCGGTCGCCCACCCAGCGGGCGAGGGCGAGAGGGCTGAGGGCGGCGACGGGCATGCCGGCGGCGACGAGTTGGCGGGCGACGGGCACCGAGTAGCGCGGGGTGCCGGTGTCGTCCAGGGCCGCGCAGCCCATCAGGTGCGCTCCGGAGGAGGCGAGGGAATTCACCTCGCCGAGGAGTCCGCCCAGGGCGTAGCCCTCCTCGAAGTCACTGACCACCACCACGATCGTCCGGCTGGGCACGGTCATGAGGGTGCGGGCGTGCGCGAGTGCGGCGGCGATGTGCGTACCGCCGCCGACGCGGACCTCCAGCAGCAACGACAGCGGGTCGTCCACACGGTCCGTCAGGTCGATCACTTCGGTCGAGAACGCCAGGAAGTGGGTGGAGAGGGTGGGCACTCCGCCCAGCACGGCCGCGGTCAGCGCCGACCAGACGACCGATGCCTCCATCGATCCGGACACGTCGACGACCAGGATCAGGCGCCAGTCGGCCTCCTTGCGGGAACGGGTGCTGAACACCGGCTTCTCCGGGACGACGAGGGTTCGGCCGTCGGCCGTCCGGCGGGTGGTCGCGAGGTTGGCCCGCAAGGTGCGCGGCAGGTCGAGCCGGCCGCCGGGGCGGCGGGTCGGTCGCGGAGTGGCCAGGCCGGTCAGCGCCGGCCGCATCCGGGTGGCCAGTTCCTTCGCCAGTTCGTCGACGAGTCGGCGCACCAGGGGCCGGAGCTTGGCCAGTTGTTGTTCCGGCATGCCCCCGGCGAGGGACAGTACGGACGTCAGCAGGTCGACCGAGGGGCGTACCGAGGCGGGGTCCAGCTCGGCCAGCACGTCGGTGCGGCCCTGGTCGGCGGCGCGGGCGAGTACCTCCTCGCGGATCTCCGCGCCGAACAGCGCGTCGAGTTCGGCGGCCCACTCGCGGGCGGTGGGGAAGGCCGCTTCCTGGCCGCCGGCCGGGCCGGCCTCGCGGCCGAGGTCGGCGGCGCCCTCGCCGCGCCCGGTGCCGTACAGCTCGTCCAGCGCGTGCGCGTAGCGGCGGGCGTCCGTCGGCAGCTTCTCGCTCTCCCGGCCGAGCAGCAGCCGCCACCGGTCGGTGGGTGGGAGGTGGGGCGTGCCGGGCGGGGATGCGGCGGGGATCGTGTCGGGGTCTGCCGGGCTGTCGGCCGGGGTCGTGGGCTGTTGCGGCGCCGGGGGCGGGGCCTGTGCGGTGACGGTGGCGGGGTCGGGCCGGTCGGGCGGTGTCCCTGTCGGCAGGGCCAGCGATGTCACCGCGGCGAGGCCCGCCGTGTCGGCCGCCGTCCACAGGGCGAGCAGGTGGGGCGAGGCGCCCAGGGAGAGGTCGAGCCGGTCGCCGAGGCGCTCGGTGACGGCGTCCAGCAGGCGCCCGCGGCCGGCCGGGCTGAGCGTGTCGAAGCCGCCTCGCAGTGCGGGCAGCCGGTCCAGGAATCCCTGGTCGGTGAGTGTGTCGATCCGGTTGAGGAGCGGGTCCAGCGCGGTCGGCGACGACTGGAGCAGCGGGGCGGCGCCGCCGAGGAGTCCGGTGAGCCTGCGGGCGAGCGCCGGCCGCGTCTCCGGGTTGGTCGCGGAGTCGATCCAGCCGGCGGTCCGGGTGCCGAGTGTCGCGGTGTCGTCGAGGTCGAGCAGGACCCGGGCGACGAGTGCGGCGCCCTGGATCAGGGGGGAGCCGGTGTGCGCGAGGGTGGCCAGTGCGTGGTCCATCCGCAGCCCGAGCCGGTGGTCACCGGCCCGCGAGGCGAGCGCGATCAGCGCGGCCGCGTCGTCGGGCGCGTCGCTGCCCGCGAGGCCGGGCAGGGCGCGGACCGCTGTTTCCAGCAGGTCGGCGGCGAGCGCGGCGGCCGGCTCGCGGCTCTCGGCGGTGGTACCGGGCAGATGACCGCGGCGCAGTGCCTCCAGCAGGTCGAGTGCCTCCAGCAGTTCGGTGAGTGTCGCGGCGGCGGGGAGGACGGCGGCGGCGTCCGTGAGTCGTTCCGTGACGAGTGCGGGCAGGTCGCAGCGGGCCGCCGCGCGCAGCCCGGTCAGGACGAGCGCGCAGGTCGCCCCGGCGTCCGCCGATGCGCGGCGGTACGTCTCGCGCAGGGTGCCCTCGGCCGCGAGGGCCGCGGTCACTCCGCGGATTCCGGCCAGGTCCAGTCGCACGGGGACGGCCGGGTTCCAGGACAGCCGCCAGCGGGTGGTGAGTGCCGTGCCGTCGCCCGTGCCGGCCACCTCCAGGGCTTCGCCGTAGCCCGCGCCGCACACCGCGAGGCGCTGGAGCAGGATCTCGCGGCGGCTGTCCAGGGAGGAGCGGAACGGGTCGAGGCGCACCTCGCGGGCGGCGGGTTCGTCCGGGCGCGGCAGCCGTAGCGCGGCGAGTTCGGCCTCCACGGACGGGCCGAGTCCGGACCGTGGGGTTCCCGGGGCGGTCCGGCCCCGGTCGGTGCCGACGAGGACGGCTTCGAGGGCACGTGCGAGGGCCCGGCCCCGGCCGAGGGGTTCGCCCTGGCCCATGACGGTGGTCAGTGCCTCCAGTACTTCGCCGCGCCCGGGGGCGGCGAGACCTCGCACGCCGGCCAGGTCGCAGGCCATGCGCAGGGTTTCGGCCGCCTCGCCGGTGCCCGCGGTGTGCCCGGCGGTCCGCAGGTGCCGGCAGACGTCGGTGATCGCGCGGGCGGCGGCGGTGTGCAGCAGCTCGGGTCGGCCGGCGGCCGTGAACACGGCCTGTTGCCAGCGTGGGTCGCGGATGCCCGCGGGGTAGCCGGAGCGGGAGTCGAGGAGGTCGAAGGAGTAGGGGACGAGCGAGGTGACCACTGCCGGTCGCCGCCCGGCCCGGGGCGTGTCGGGCGCGGCCGTCGGCGGCGCGGTGGCCGGGCCCGGGTCCTGTGTGCGGCTGCCCGGGTCCGCTCCGTTCGCCCCGTGCGTCAGGGCCTGCGCGTGGAAGGCGCCGATGACGGCGGCGACCCGGCGTCCGCCTGCCGAGGCGTGGGCGATCGTGTGACGCATGTGACGCTCGCGGGCCAGGTCCACCGCGGGTATGCGGCCTGCGGACTCGGCGTCCCGGCGCAGGGCCCAGCCCACGCCGAGGGCCGCCCTGCGGATCGCCTCGGGGGAACAGCCGGGGGCCAGTACCTCGACGCAGCGGTCCCACAGGTCGTCCCCGTCGCGCCCGGTCCCGGCGGCGGTGAGCGCGTCGGCGAAGGGGGTGGGACCGGCGGTGGGAGCCGTCCGGGCGGGGGCGTCACGAGTGTCACGGATGGCACGAGTGTCACGGGTGTCGTCCGGGAGGCTGGTCGTGTCCTCGCCGTGCCACGCCGGATCCGTCATCGGCAGGTCGCAGCAGACGACGTCCACGTCGCGCTCGCGCGCCCAGCGAATCGCGGCAAGTTCGGGCGAGAAGTCGGCGAAGGGGTAGAAGCCGAGCCGGCCGCCTTCGCCGGCCCCGGCCAGTGCCACCGGCGCCAGGGTGCCGGGGGCGGCCAGGTGGGTGAGCCATGGCTGGAAGTCGACGGGCAACTCCACACAGACGACCTCGGCGCCGGAGGCGTCCAGCAGGGCGGGCACGGCCGCGGCGAGGGCGGGGCTGTGGTGGCGTACCCCCAGCAGGTACGGCGTCGTGGAGCGGGCGAGGGCCTCGACAGCGCCCCGGGGGTCGTGATCGAGTGTCACCGGAGGTTCTCCCGCAGGTCCCAGAGGCGGCGCCAGGTGGGCGAGCCGTCCTCGGCGCGGCGGCGCACCGGGCCGTCCCAGTAGCCGAGGAGCCGCGCGTGGTCGGCCGGGTCGTCCTTGCGGACCACGCCGAGGAGGTGGCCCGGCACCAGGTCGAGGACGTCGCCGCCGGGCAGGTAGGCGGTGGCGACCCCGAGGGAGGTGGCGACCTGCACGGCTTCGGCCGTGGACATCACGGTGCCCGGGCGTTCCACGTCCCAGCCCTCCGTGGACCGGCCGGCCCGCAGGTCGCGGAAGACGGTGACCAGGACGTCGAGGACCGCGTCGTCCACCGCGAAGGCCGCGCCGGCCCGTTCGACGGCCGCGGTGGCCTGCCGCCGGACCAGGGTGGTCTCCGCGTCGATGTCGGCGATCGGGTGCACGGTCTCGAAGTTGAACCGGCGTTTGAGGGCCGCGGACATCTCCGACACACCGCGGTCGCGCAGGTTGGCGGTGGCGATGACGGTGAAGCCGGGTGCGGCCGCGACCTGGGCGTCGTCGGTTCCGGACAGTTCGGGCACGCTGATCCGGCGGTCGGAGAGGATGGAGACCAGGGCGTCCTGCACCTCGGGCAGGCAGCGGGTGATCTCCTCGACCCGGGCCACCCGGCCCGTACGCATGGCGCTGAGCACCGGTGAGTCGACCAGCGCCTGCGGGGTGGGTCCCTGGGCGAGGAGCAGCGCGTAGTTCCAGCCGTAGCGCAGGGCGTCCTCGGTGGTGCCGGCGGTGCCCTGCACGGTGAGGGCGCTGGTGGCGCAGACGGCGGCGGCCAGCAGTTCGGAGAGCATCGACTTGGCGGTGCCGGGCTCGCCGACGAGCAGCAGGCCGCGCTCGCCGGCGAGGGTGACCACGCACCGTTCGACGAGGGCGCGTTCACCGATGAACTTGGGGGCTATCTCCAGCCGGTCCGGCAGGGTCTCGTGCGGCTTGGGGAGTTGGAGCGAGGTGCCTCCGCTGCCGCACACGAAGGTGATGACGGCGCGGGGCGTGAGCCGCCAGCCGGGCGGACGGGGCCCCTCGTCATGGGCGGCGAGGAAGGCGAGTTCGGTGGCGTGACGCTCCTCGGCGGGCAGGGTCTGCCGGGCCGTGGGGGCCGTCGCCGTGTCGGTCGAAGGCATGCGGGTTCCTTGCTGATCGGTACGGGTTGCTACTGGTTGGTGCTTGCTGTCGCCGGTTGGTTCCGGTTGTACGGGGGTTCCTCGCCGTGGGTGCTGGTCGGGCCGGTGTGTCGTGATGGCCGGGTGGAGGGGACCGTGGGCCGGCGGGGCTCCGGGGTGCCCGGTGGGGCCCGCCCCGTCCGGGCCCGTGGTGCGGGCCCGGAACGTCTGCGCGAGCGGCCGGGGTGGGCGGGGCGCCGGAGCCGCCGCGGCCCGCCCTCCCCCGGCCGTCCCCGGTTCAGCGACGGCGCCCGCGGCGGACCTCCAGCTCCGCGAAGCGCGGCCCGTCCCCGTCCCGTACGCGCTGCCAGGCCCTGCGGTACAGGTCCGCGATGGGTTCGGCGGGCACGACGACCCCCAGTACGGCGTGCTCCTCGTGCACCAGGTCGCCGTACAACGGCAGCTTCCACGTCTCCAGGGGGACACGCGGCGAGCCGGGGTCGGCCCAGCCGCCGGGCAGGAAGAGGGAGCGTCCGGCCCGGGTGCGGCCGGCCTCCACCACCAGATCGGTGGCGGCCAGCTCGGCACGGGCGGCCTTGAGCCGGGCGGGCCTCCAGCCGGTCCACCGGGCCGTCATCCGGTCGGTGGGGTCGGGCATGGCCAGCAGCATCAGGTAGACCGTGGCGGCGTCCTCGCCGATGCCGTGTTCCCCGGCCGCCAGGGCGACCAGGTCGGGCACGGAGCGGCTCGGGTCCTGCGGCCACCAGGTGCCGTCCTTGTCGCGGTCGCCCGCCCGGGGCTCGCCCGGGTCGGCGAGCAGCGCCGCGAAGTGGGGGGCGCGGGCCAGGCGCAGCGCCGCCTCGGCCGGGAAGGGCCGCTGGTGCTGGATGCGCAGCGCGGGCAGGTACGGGTCCTGGCCGGCCTCGTCGAGCAGGTCGACGCGCAGGCCCGGGGCGGGCTGGTCGTCGTGGGTGGCGAGGATGACGGCGCCGTACCGTTCGTAGCCCCGGCCCGTCTCGGTCGGGGTGCCCGCGGCCTTCCTGAAGGCGGAGAGGCGGATGTACTCCCCGAGGTCGAGGACGACTCCGGGGTGGGCCAGCCGTTCGCGTACGGCGGTGAGCGCGGCCGGCAGGGCGGCACGGATCGGGTCGCCGGCGGGGAGCCGGTGGGCGAGCCAGGCGGCGAGGCCGACCGAGCCGGTCAGCGTCTGAGCCGTGAACCCGACCGGGTCGTCCCCGACGGGCCGGACCCGGTCGCCGTCGACCGCCCACGCGAGGTCCTGGGTGAGCCGGGGTTCACCGGCGGGGTGCAGCAGGGCCGGGAGGGCGCTGCGCACCTCCCACGGGGTGTGCTTGACGGCGCGGAGCGCGTCGTTGAGCAGTTCTTCGGGGACGGCGGTCCGCCGGCCGACGCGGTCGTTCCAGACTTCGGCGGCCGCGGACACGTCGGGCCCCTCGGTCCACAGGCGGGCCGGGTCGGCGGGCACGAGGGCGGCGACCACGGCGGCGCGGATGTCGCTCTCGACGCCGCGCAGCTCGTCCTTGGCGACGGCGGCCGGGGCGACCTTCAGGCCGAGCAGGCCCCGCGCCGGTGCGCTCAGGAACGTTCGCTCGTACTCGTCGACCCGGGGCAGGCCGGCCACGATCAGCCGGGCCATGGTCTCGGTGACCCCGGTGAGCGCGGCGAACTCCTCGGCGGCCGAGGGGAACCAGGGGGCGGGCCCGCGGGCGGTCAGTTCCGCGAGGATCGCGCCGGGCCGGCGGGCGGCGTCCTGGTCACCGAGGGGGGTGGATTCCAGGAGCGTGTAGGGGTCCGGGGTCTCGAACCGTCCGGCCGGATCGTGGAAGAGCCCGGTGAACACGCAGCCGTCGTCGTCCGGCGAACGGCGGCGGCGGAGGACGGCGACGAAGGCGCCGCCGCCGAGTGGCAGCAGGCCGCTCCAGGTGCCCTGGCGCCAGTCGCCGGTCCGGGTGCGCAGCGGCCCGGCCGGGAGCCGCAGCACCACCTTGCGCCACCGCCCGGAGCCGCCCGCCGTCAGGCCGAGCGTGTCGAATCCGGCGAGCAGGGCGCTCAGCACCTCGCGGTGCTCCTCCGCGGTGGTGGCCGCCGTGGCGCGGAACGCCAGGGCTGTCATCCGGTCGAGCAGCGTCTCCAGCTCGGGCCCTCCGAAGGGCAGTTCCGGCCCGTCCAGATGCAGTCGCGCGGTCCGCTCCGCGGGGACGGCGGTGCCGGCGAGCCCGGTGGCGCGGGTCAGCACGCGCAGGGTGCGGAAGACCGTGTCCGTCTCCTCGGCGCAGTGCCACCAGTAGGCGCGCGGCGAGCCGATTCCGCTCATCGCGTCCACCAGCACGCCGTCGCCCGGCCCGGCCGGGCCCTCCTGCCCCTGATCAGCGGCGAGCGCCCGGGTCAGCCGGGCGGCCACCGCGTCCAGTTCGGCCTGCTGGTGTGCGGCGTAGCGGACGACGCCGGCGATGCCGGCGACGAGCGCGTCGTGGGTGACGGGCAGCAGGGCGCGGACAGCGGCGGGCAGGGCCTTCTCGTCGTCCTGCCCGGCAGCCGCCAGCAGGGCCGCCGCGGTGTCGCCGTCGATCCGCCGCAGTGCCTCGGAGCCCCGCTGGTCACGCGGGGTCAGGCACTCCCAGTACTGCGTCGGCGGCAGCAGCAGGGTGCCCGCGCCGAACACGCCGGGCGTACGGTCGGTCTTGGCCACCGAGGTGACGACGCCGTCCTGGTCGATCAGTTCGAGCCGCCAGCTCCCGCGGACGACGGCCTGGGGCCGGTCGGCGCCCGGGAACCGCACGAGCACGGCGGGCACGCCCCGGTCCGCGGCGAGGGTGACGGTCTGTCCGGCCAGGTCCCGGACGCGGTGGGAGCCGTCGGGCAGCCGCACCGCGCACAGCCCGACCAGGCCGTCGACGGGCGCGGAGGCGGGGGCGTGACTCTTCGTCGGCGAGGGGCACAGCCGGGCGTCGGCGAGCACGCTGCCCTCCGGGGCGTCGCGCAGCGCGTCGGCGAGGAAGGCGGGCCGGCTCGCCCGGCCGACCTCTCCGGTGGCCGGGTCGTACTCGTGCCAGTCCCGTCCGCCCTCGTCGCCCGCGGTGTGCCGCACCCAGTACGCGACACCGTCGGAGAGGATCGTGCGTTCCTCGGGCACCGTGGTGTCCCCGGTGTGCAGGACGCCGGCGCCGGTGGTCCGGCCGCCGCCGGGCAGGGGCAGGGTGATCGGCATGTCGCCGCGGTACCAGTCCATCTCGGTGCCCCGCGTGGTCCGGGGGCCCTGGAGGGGCGTGGGCTGGTCCGGGCGGGTGTGCCAGTAGCCGCGCAGGCTGTCGGCCTTGTGGCGCCAGTAGACGAGTAGTTCGCCGTCGACGTGGTGGAAGGCCGGGTCGCCGTGCCGGTCGTCCGGGGGGATGCGCAGGTCGTGGGTGAGGACGGTGCCCTCGGCTCCGATCACGCGGGCCTGCTGGGGGCCCGCCACGACGAGGTGCGGCCAGGCGTCGGCGACGATGAGTTCCTCGATGTCCTTCCTGGGGACGAGGGCGGCCGCCGCCTCCTCCCAGGCGGGCCAGCCCAGTTCGTCGAAGAGACCGGCCCGCAGGGTGCGGACCAGGGCCGGCGCGAGGTCGGTGCCGGCGGCTTCGCGCACCTCGTCCTCGGCCAGCGCCAGCGCCTCGGCGGGCAGCCACGTCAGCCGGCTCAGGGCCTCGGGCAGCTGCGGCAGACCGACGGCGCTGAAGGGCCGCACGACCTCCCGCACCCACGCGGCGAGGAGCGGACGTCCGCCCGGCGACTGGGCCAGCAGACGGATCGCCCGCCGTGACTCGTCGTTGTCGCTGAACCGTTCGGCGCCGTGCCGGAACGCGTCGTGGAAACGGGGGTCGGCGGCGAGCGCCAGCAGGTCGCGGTGTCCCTCCCCCGGCGCCCACTGCGTCAGCAGGAGAGGGCGGTCGGGTCCGGGGGCCGCCACCGGCACGTCCAGGGACAGCAGCAGGTCGATCAGATCGATGTCGTGTTCGGCCCCCAGCCCGCGCCCGGCTTCGGCGAGTTCGGTCCGCAGCCGGCCCGCCGCGCGCTCCACCAGCGGGTACAGCTCGGGCATCCGGGTGGAGGCGCGCCAGGACCGTGCGCGTTCACGGAACGCCAGGAACCGTTCCAGCCAGCCGGCGGTGCCGTCCTGCGGCCTCTCCTCGGCGGGCAGGGACCCGTCCCACAGAGCGGCCACGGCACCGGATTCCCGGAGGATGCCCAGCCATGTCGCGGGCATGTCGTCGTCGTGGCAGGAGGGGATCAGGTCCAGCAGCGTGCCCCGCAGCCTCGGCTCCCGCGCGGCCAGCGCCACGAGGGCAGCCCGGTGCCCCTTCCACCAGCCCTCCGCGGCGCGCAGGGTGGCCGGCAGACCGAGCAGTTCGGCCAGGTACTCCTGCTCCGTCAGGTCCGCGTCCGCTCCGGCGGCACGGGCCAGTCTGCGCAGGTCGTTCGCCATCTGGGCGGACGGCGGGAGACCGCCGGCGGTGCGGCGCAGACAGAGCCGGGTGAAGCGCCGCAGCGCCTCCTCGGCGGGCACGCGCGCGGCGAGTTCCCTCGCGTACCCGGACAGCACCTTCACGGGCAGCGCTCCCGCCAGGGCGAACTCCAGGAACACGGCGTCCAGTCGCTCCTCCTCCACCGGCAGCCCGTGTTCCGCCTCGGCCTTGCGGGCGCGGGAGAACAGCTGCGCGGCGTAGGTGGCGTTCTCCTCGGCGAGGAACACGCGGGCGGCCTGCTCGTAGAAGGTCGGCAGGAAGTGCGGTACCGAGGCGGCGAGCCGGGCGGCCAGCTCCAGATAGGCGTCCAGGGCCGCCTTCGGCTTGGACTTCACCTGCCGGGCCGCCCGCTCCAGGTCCGGTACGACGCCCAGGGCGTGATGGCCGTCCCGCGGGTGGTGCACGAGGACCCACTCGGGGAATCCGAGCGCCTGGCGCTGGCCGAGCCCGACCACGGCGGGCTCCGCGTCCGGCACCATGCCGAGGTAGCCGACGGCCAGGTCCTCGGCCTCGCCCAGCTCCCCGGCGACCAGGCGGACCACCACACGGTCGTCCAGACCCGGGTGGCGGTAGGTCCGCGTGGTCAGCGGGACGGCCGCTTCCCCGGCCCCCTCGGTGCCCGGCGGCAGTACCCCGCCGGCCGCCAGCAGTTCCTTGTACGACATCTCGATTCCCCCGCTCATGCGTCCTTGCCCTCCTCGATCACGCGTCCTGCGTACAGCGCCGCACCCATGCGCATGCCCTCCGACCAGGCCACCGGGCCCACCTCGCGCAGCGGCAGGGCGCGGCCGTCGTCGTTGTGCCAGGTGAGCGCGCCGGTGTTCACCTCGTCGTCCGCGTACGGCTCACCGATCCACACGGAGGCCTCGACGGTCCGTCCGCCGTCCCGCACGCGGGCGGTGGCGTAGCCGCCGGACACGCGGTAGCCGAGCGAGGAGGCGCGCGCGGCGAGGGCGAAACGGGAGCGGAACTTCCCCCCGGTGAAGGCCCGCACCTCCGTGGCCTTGGTGTCGGGGTTCCCAGGGTTCCCGGGGTTCCCGGGGTTCCCGGGGTTCTCGGGGTTCTCGGGGCGCCGCCATATCGCCCGGTGGATCTGCTCCACGCTCTGCGTGATCCCCAGCTCCGCCGCGAACTCCCGTATGTCGTCCAGGTCGGGGAGCAGCACGGGGTGCGGCAGGGTCACGGTGCGCGGGGAGAGCCGGACCGTGTCGCCGTCCAGGTTCACGATCCGCAGTTCGCCGGAGTCCGTGGCACCCCGCAGGAAGCCGACCTCGTCCGGGTCGTCGCCGACCACCGCCAGATCGCGCAGCGCCGACTGCCACGCCTCGTCCGGCCAGACCCGGGCCAGCAGGCCGGTGGGCACGGGAAGCGAGGACACCATCCAGGCGTCGACCTGCGCGACGCACGCGGCCGAGTGCCGGTCCAGCCATTCGGCGAACCGCCGCAGCCGGTCCACCTCCGGGTGGTCCTTGAGCGCGCGCGGCAGCGTCTTCAACTGCCGTCCCGCCGCCCGGCCCGAGGTGGCGCGTGCCGCCACCCGTCCTTCCACCAGGGCGATTTCATACCCGTCACCCGCTGACAGCCAACCCACGAGCCACAGCCTTCCGCGTTCAGGAACACCAGAGGAGAGCACTGCCGTGCCGGGGAATCCCGGCATCAGTGCGTCGATGGGCGAGACGTTAGCGGTGGCCACTGACAACGCACTCCCGCGGCCCCGTCCGGAGGCCCCGGACGCCGCTTCACCGCGTTCGCCGTTCCGGGACAACGGGTTGTCCCGTGTCCATCCACCAGGGGGAGAAGTGCCCAGGCAGGTCCATAAAAAGGGTCATATGAACGAAGAATCGATCCTCTGTCATGAAGACGTCGCAATCCCAGTATCTTCTGGTGATCGCTGGCCCCACGACAGGTGGGACCACGCTGTTGCCAGGAGGTGATGTGAGTGACGACGACTGCCGAGAGCTCCGCCGAGATCGGCCGGCGTTGGATCTTCCAGAGTTACTGGGGGTTCGGTCAGGCTCCCAGTGCGACCGACTTCGACGCCTACGGCAAGGCGCTCCTCATCTGCGCCAAGGGTGACGGAGACCTCGCCGACGAGGAACGGGCCTACGCCGTCGGTCTCATCGCGGGCATGCACGGTCCGGACGACGTGGTCGAGCTTCTGAAGACGTACTCCGGTGACGACGAGATCCAGGCGGTCATCGCGCAGACCCAGGGGGTCCAGGCGTCGGCCGGCTGTCTGCTCTACGACACCATCCGTGTCTCCGCCGCCGACGGCGACCTCGCGCCCGGAGAGCTGGAGCGGATCGGCGCCCTGGCCGACGCGCTCGGCGTGGGGCGGGGAACGGTGGACGAGCTGGTCGAGATCTACACGCAGGAGCACGCGCTGGTCCAGCGCAGGCTCGGTGCCTGCTACCCGGACCCCGGCAACCGGCCGTTCTGATCCGCGTCCTTCTCTGCCGGGGACCCCGTGCGAGCAGGCCGTTCCGTACCGGCACTCCGGTGCGGACGCCCTCACCCGCACAGCGGCTCCCGCAGGTCCCCGTGCCGGAGAAACCCGTACCCGAAGCAGGGGAAGGAGGTGATTCCCATGAGCGCCGAGGACTTCCTGGGCTCCCGCGAGGCCGGTGAGGCCGCCACCAAGTGGTGACCTGTGGCTCCCGCTGAGGGCCGGGCCAGGGCGGAGAACCGGACGGCCGCCGCCCTGGCCACGCGGTGCGGCGGGCGCCGCCTTCGGACGGCGGCGCCCGCGGCCGGGCCCGTGGGCCGCGGCCCAGGAGGGGAACGACCAGAACCCGACCACGACCGAGGACGAGAACCCGTGTGCATCGAGTTACCGGGCGCCGCCGCGCTCGCCGCCCTGGACGACGCCGCCCACCGCACCCGGCTGGAGCTGCTCCGGAAGGAACTCTCCGCCGAGCCCGCCGGACCCGAGCTGGAGTCCCTGCTGTGCCGGAGCGCCACAGGGCATGCCGACTGGAACGTACGGCGGATCTGCGTCGAGACCCTCGCCACGCGCTTCCACGACGGTGCGGCCGCCCGCGAGGCCATCTGCGCGGCCACGCACGACGACGTGGACTGGGTGGCCTTCACGGCCATCAACGCCGTGCACGCCCTGCGGATGCCCGAGGCCGCGGCCCATCTGATCCGTATCTCCGGGTGGCCGAGCAACTTCAGCCGCCCCGCCCACGCGCGCAAGCCCGTCGGCTGCGGAGCCGCCCTGACCAAGCGCGCTCTGTGGAACATCTTCGGCTCCCGCGACCCCGGGGAACTGCGCCGCCTGGAGGACGAGCACTTCGCCGGCCTGCGCGCCCAGGTCGACGCCGAGCGCGTATCCCCGGACCTCGGCGACGCGGTCCTGGTGCCCGGCGGCCCGTCCATCGCCGGTGCGCGCGTGGACGAGGTCGGCCCGTTCCTGATGGACGACACCGACAGCCCGCTCCGCGTCATCGAGCTGCCGTCCTTCCTCATCGACCGCACCACCGTGACCAACGAGCGGTACGGACGCTTCCTCGACGCCGTGCGCTCCGCTCCCGACCCTTGCCGCTGGGCCCATCCGGACCAGCCCGAGGGGAAGGACCACACCCCCGCCCACTGGCGCGACCCGCGCTTCAACGCCCCCGGGCATCCCGTCGTCGGCGTCGACTGGTACGACGCGTACGCCTTCGCCCGCTGGGCCGGCGGACGGCTGCCGTCGGAGGACGAGTGGGAGAAGGCCGCGCGGGGCACCGACGGCCGGCGCTACCCCTGGGGCGACACCTGGGACACCGCGCGCGCCCGCAGCGTCGAGACGGCCTACCCCGGCGAACCTCCGCGTGATCTGGACGAGTTGGAGGCCCTGCTGGTGCGGACCTCACTCACCTGGCCTCCGGAGCCGGTGGTTCCCGCCGACTCCCTGCCCGGTGGCGCGAGCCCTTGCGGCGCACTCAACATGGCGGGGAACGTCTGGGAGATCACCCGTACCAACTTCTTCAGCCGCCAGGACATGGCGCCGTTCTTCCGGGGCCGCACGGGCGTCGAGTTCATGAACCGGCCCGAGGCCTTCCATGTCCTCAAAGGCGGTACGTGGACCTCGCCACCGGTCTGCCTCACCACGTACTACCGCGGCAAGGACCTGCTGACCGACCGGCACAACGAAGTGGGCTTCCGCTGTGTCTACACCGCCCCCGAGAACTCCTGACCCGTATCCCCGCGCCCCCGATCACCCCCCGGAGGACCCATGAACACCACAGCGGACCTGGTATCGGCGATCCGGCTGTTCGGCGCGCTCGGCTACGGGCACGGACTCGCGGGATACTTCAGCGCTCTCGACCTCGAGCGCCCCGATCACTACTGGGTCAACCCCCTCGGAGTCGACTTCACCCAGATCTCCGTCGAAGACCTGCTGCTCATCGACGCGCGGGGGCGGATCGCCGAGGGCCGCGGCACGCTCAACCCCTCGGTCGACGCCCTCCACGGCGAACTCCACCGGGCCCGGCCCGATCTGGTGGCCTTCGCCCACACCCACTCCCGGTTCGGCAAGGCGTTCTCGACTCTCGGCCGCCCCCTCGCCCCCCTCACCCAGGACGCGTGTCTGCTCTTCGACCGCCATGAGGTCTACCCCCGGTTCGGCGGCCCGGTGACCGACCGGGACGAGGGCAAGGAGATCGCCAGGACCCTCGGCGGGGGTTCGGCGGTCATCCTCCAGAGTCATGGCTGGGTCACCGGCGGGCGCTCGATCGGCGAGGCCGCCTGGCTCCATGTGGCGATGGAACGCGCCGCCGAGGTACAGCTCCTCGCCGAGGCCGCCGGCACCCCCCGTGCGATCCCCGACGACATCGCCCGCGAGACCGGCGCCATGCTCAGCAGGCTGGAGTACGCCGACCGGCAGTTCACCAATCTCTGCCTCGCCACCGGCCCGCACTGACCGCCGCCCCCGGGCCGGCCGACCGGTCCGGGCCCTCACCAGCAAGGCAGGACAGCCACCACGATGAGGATCGGGCTCAACTTCCTCCCCACCCTCGCCCCCGAGGAACTCCCGGCAGCCGAGTTCTACGCGGACTGCCTCGATCTCTGCACCACCGCGGACCGGCTCGGCTTCGCCCATGTGAAGGCCGTCGAGCACTACTTCCACCCCTGGGGCGGGTACAGCCCCGACCCGGTGGCGTTCCTCTCGGCGGTCGCCGCACGGACCCACCGCGTACGGCTGGTGACCGGGGCATGTGTCCCCGCGTTCACCCATCCGGTCAAGCTCGCCGCCTCGCTCGCCGTGCTCGACAACCTCTCCGGGGGCCGCCTCGACGCCGGCTTCGGCCGGGCCTTCCTCCCCACCGAGTTCGCGGCGTTCGGCGTCCCGATGGACGAGAGCAAGGACCGGATGCGCGAGGGAGTCGACGCCGTCGTCCGGCTCTGGAGCGGCGGCGGATTCCGCTGGGAGGGGACCTTCCACCGG
The DNA here is from genome assembly GCF_034961445.1 of Streptomyces yaizuensis. Taxonomy (NCBI): domain Bacteria; kingdom Bacillati; phylum Actinomycetota; class Actinomycetes; order Kitasatosporales; family Streptomycetaceae; genus Streptomyces; species Streptomyces yaizuensis. The sequence continues at coordinate 317,431 of NZ_BSBI01000001.1, read as the reverse complement.
TTCGGCCCGCTGCCTGTGCTCCTGCCCCGACCGGCGCAGCGGCCCCATCCGCCGGTCTATGTGGCCGCGACCGTCTCCGAGGACTCCTTCGTCTGGGCCGGGGAACGCGGCCACAACCTCATGATCATCCCGATCGTCGCCTCCCACGGGCGTCTCGCGGGCCTGCTGGAGAGGTACCGCGAGGCCCGCGCCGCCCACGGTCACCCGGGCCCGGGCCGCGTCCATGTCAGCTACCACGCCTATGTCGCCCCGGATCGCGCCGAGGCGCTGGCGGAGGCCGAGCGGCACTTCGCCGATTACACGGCCAAGCAGTTGGAGGCATACGCGTCCTGGCGTGATGTCCGCTCGGACCAGTACCCGGGGTACGAGCACATGGAGGCAGCGGTGCGGGGCACCCGCTTCCAGGACCTCCTCGACGCGGGGAATGTCATCGCGGGCTCCCCGGCCGACGCCGCCGACGCCCTCCAGGAGATCGCCGCCCGCTACCCGGGCGCGGAGACCAGCCTGCACGTCCGGTACGGGGACATCTCCCAGGACGCGGCGATGCGTACCGTGACGCTGCTCGGCCGGGACGTGCTGCCCAAGGTCGCCGATGCGTGAGGGCGGGCCCTGCCACCCGGCACCCGGTAGCCGGGGCGGGGGTCCCACCCCACGGGAGTCGCACGACGACGGGCACGCGACGGTGGCCAGGGCCCCGCACGGCCGTACGGTCTCCCGGGCCGTGGCCGGGCTCCGGCCCTCCCCCATCGCCCAGGCGCTGGGGATGGCGGCGCGCGGCGGTACGGTCTCGCTCGCCGCGGGCGCTCCCGCCGCCGAGGCCCTGCCCGACGACGAGACGCGTTCCCTCCTCGACGGAGTGCTCTCCCGTCCGGGGGCGCTCCAGTACGGCGAGACCGCCGGGCTGCCGGCCCTGCGCGAGTGGATCGCCACCGACACCGCCCGCCGCACCGGCAGACCCGTGACGGCCCGGCAGGTCGTCGTCGTCCACGGCTCCCAGCAGGGTTTCGACCTGGTGTGCCGGGCCGTGCTCGAACCCGGGGACACCGTCCTCGTGGACCGGCCCAGCTACAGCGGCGTGCTGCAACTCCTCGGCCTCCACCGGGCCCGCGTCATCGACGTGCCCATCGCCGCCGATCCGGAGCTGACCGCGCTCGACCGCGCACTCGCCCGCGAACCCGTGCGGATGATCTACACCGTCCCCACGTACGCCAACCCGACCGGGGACACCCTCAGCCGTCTCCAGCGCGCCGTGCTCGCGCGCCTCGCCGATCGCCACGGTGTCCTGGTCGTGGAGGACGACCCCTACCGTGACCTCGGCTTCACCCCTGGAGCCGCCGACCTCCCACCGGTGGCGGCCGGCTGTGACCGGGTCGTGACCCTCGGCAGTTTCTCCAAGACGCTCAGCCCCGCCGCCAGGACCGGCTACGTCGTCGTGCCCGAGGCACTGGCCACCCCGCTGCACCGGCTCAAGGAGGCCGCCGACCTCGGCAACTCGACTCTGTCCCAGCTCCTGGTGCACTCCATGGTCAGTGACCCCGCCCGGCTCGCCCACCGGCTGGAGCGACTGCGCCGGATCTACCGGGAACGCCGGGACATCCTGGACGACGCGCTCCGCACCCATCTCGGGGACGAGCTGACCTATCAGCGGCCCGGCGGAGGCTTCTTCGTCTGGGCCCGCCTCGCCGACGGCCGCGACGCGGGGGCACTCCTTTCCGACGCCGTGGCGGAGGGTGTCGCCTACGTTCCCGGCGCCGCCTTCTACGCCCGCGATCCCGACCCCGCCACCCTGCGACTCTCCTACTCGGCCCCCAGCCGTGACCAGTTGGCGAAGGGCTGTTCCCGGCTGGCACGGGCACTGTGCCGCTCCCGGACGGCCGTACCGCGCGGGACCGGCTGACGTGCACGGCGCTGTCTACCGTCGCGGCCCCGACGGGCTGCTCCGACCCGATCAGGAGCCCCCCTTCGACATGGCGGCCTACCTCGCCCGGCCGCTGGTCGCCCGGCTGGCCACCCACCGGCTGGCCGTCCAGCCGGTCTGGTACCTCTGGGAGGACGAGACCTTCTGGGTCATCACCGGCGGCTGGTCGCGCCTCCCGCGCCGACTCGCGCACTCCTCGTCGTTCACCCTGGTCGTGGACGACTGCGAACTCGCCACCGGCCGGGTCCGTCAGGTCGTCGCCCAAGGGCGGGGGGAGATCACCGGCTTCGACGTCCCCCGGGCCCGCCGGAAACTGCGCCGCTACCTCGGCCCGGACGAGGCCCGCTGGGACCCCCGCTTCGCCCCCGGGGGACCCGGCGCCGCCGACAACCGCTGGGCCCGGCTCGTACCGGACCGTCTCCGGGTCCTGGACCTCTCCTTCCGCCCCGCCCACCCCACCGAACCCTGTCGAGGACGTGCCCCTGATGGATGAGCCCACCGCTCAGAACTGGGAGGAGCGGGACCGCTCCCACCTCATTCACCCCTTCCTCCCCGCCGACCGGAAGGACCGCGTCGTCATCGTCTCGGGCGAAGGCTGCCGTCTCACCGACGCCCGGGGCCGCTCCTACCTCGACGCCACCGCCGGCATGTGGCTCTGCCAGGTGGGCCACGGCCGGCGGGAGATCGCCGAGGCCGCCGCCGATCAGCTGCGCCGCCTCGAATACTCCACGGTCTTCTGGGACTTCACCCATGACAGGGCCATTGCCCTCGCCGAGCGTCTCGTCCGGCTCGGAGGCGTACCCGGCCGCCGTGTCCTCTTCACCGGCGGCGGTTCCGAGGGCGTCGAGGTCGCACTGCGGATGGCCCGCGGGTACCACCACCGGCGCGGTGCCGCCGACCGCACCTGGATCCTGACCCGGAGCGCCGCCTATCACGGCGCCGGGTACGCCAGCGGGGAGCTCTCCGACTTCCCCGCCTACACCACCGGATTCGGACCACACCCCGGCCAGGTGCACCGCCTCTCCGCCCCGTACCCCTACGCCCTCGGACAGCCACCCGAGCGCGTCACCGATCTGCTCCTCCAGGAACTGGAGGCGGCCATCGCCGAGATCGGCGCCCACCGGATCGCCGCCCTGATCGGGGAGCCCGTCCTCGCGCTGGGCGGCATGGTGGCTCCGCCGCCCGACTACTGGCCACGCGTCGCACAGGCCCTGCGCCGCCACGGAATCCTGCTGATCCTGGACGAGGTGGTCACCGCGTTCGGCCGGACCGGTGCCTGGTACGCCGCCGACCGCATGGGCGTACGACCCGATCTCACCGTCCTCTCCAAAGGGCTGACCTCGGGCTACTTCCCCCTCGGCGCCGTCCTGGCCGACGAGGCGATCGCCGGGGTCCTCGACTCCCACGAGGGCTTCCCCGCGGGCCACACCTACAGCGGCCACCCCACCGGCTGCGCCGTCGCCCTCGCCAACCTGGACATCATCGAACGCGAGGGGCTGCTCGCCGCCGCCGACCGCGCCGGAGCCCTGCTCGGCGAAGGACTCGGCGGGCTGCGGGAGCTTCCGCGGGTGGGTGAGGTGCGCCAGTACGGACTGATGGCAGCCGTCGAGATCGTCCAGGGGCACGGCAGGCGTGAGCCTCTCCCCGAAGGCACCTACGCCCTCGCCGACCGGATCCGGGACCGTACCGGAGTCCTCGTCCGGGGCGGCCCGCGCGCCCTGACGCTGGCACCCCCGCTGGTGATCTCGGACGCGGAGGTGGCCGAAGCCGTGGCCGGAGTGCGGGAGGTACTGACGGAGACCCGGACCCACACCTGACATCGGGCACGCGCCCGCACAGCGAGGAGAGCCGATCCATGGAGCACTGTCCGCACCGCTTCCCCTTCCCCCGCACGCCCGCGACCCGGCTCCCCGCCGAGTACGCGCGGTTCCGCCGGGACGCCCCCGTGGTCCGGGCCGCCATGCCCAGCGGCGACCCCACCTACCTGGTCACCCGGTACGACGACGCCCGCACCGTCCTCAGCGACCCCCGGTTCTCCCGCAGCCTGGAACTGGCCGGCCTCCGCTTCGGCGCGGTCGGCATCGCCGATCATCTGCTGCTCGCCACCCTCGCCAACATGGACCGTCCCGACCACCCCCGGTTGCGCCGTCTGGTGGCACCGGCCTTCAGCCAGGATTCCGTGGAACGGCTCCGCCCGCGGATCGAGCGGGCCACCGAGGATCACCTCACGGAACTGCTGACCAGCAGGCCGCCGGTGGACCTCGCGGGGACCCTGTGCACACGGCTGCCCGCCACCGTCCTCCTGGAGTACCTCGGCATCCCGGCCGGCGACGCGGAGAAGTTGCTGCGCTGGACCGGAATCCTCACCGACCTCAGCGGCCACCCGCAGCAGGAGATCGACGAGACACGCCGTCTGCTCCACCTCCACCTCAGGGAGGTGATCGCCGAACGCCGTCGCGACCCCGGCGACGACGTGCTCAGCACCCTCGCCCGGCGCTGCTACGACGAAGGGCGGGTCACCGAGCTGGAACTCGAAGCCCTCGCCATGTTCCTGCTCGTCGGCGGTCTGAGCACCCTCGTCTACCAGCTCGGCCTGATCCTCGTGGCCCTGCTGTGCTCACCGGCGCATGCGGCCGAACTGGTCGCCTCCGACCGGCCCGGGGAGTGCGTCGAGGAGCTGCTGCGCTACACCAACGCCGTGGAGTCCAGCCTTCTGCGGATCACCACCGAGGACGTGGTGATCGCGGGCACGACGATCCCGAGGGGCAGCGCCGTCCTTCCGGTGATCCCCGCCGCCAATCACGACCCCGCACGCTTTCCGGAGCCCGATTCCCTCGACTTCTCCCGCCCGGTGGGCGGCCACCTCACCTTCGGCCACGGGATGCACCGCTGCCTCGGTGCCCCCATCTCCCGCCTGTTGCTGACCGTCGCGGCCCCGGCCGTGCTGCGCCGGCTCCCCGGCCTGCGCCTGGCCGTCCCCGAGTCCGAACTGGCCTGGCTTCCGGACCGTCTGCTCACGGGGTACGCGCACATCCCGGTCACCTGGGACTCACCGCTCTGACCCGGGCCACGGTCCCGTGGTGAACCCGGCCCGAGCAGCGCCTGGAGATCTACGAGCTGCGCGACGACCCCGACGGGGCACGCACCCGCGCGCTGCTGAACGCACCGGCCTCCTGTGCGACCCGATGGCCGGGACGCACCAGGACCGTCATCTCCCCTTGCCCGCCGCCCCGGAGGCCGATGACGACGAGGGCAACGGGGGAGGCCAGGGCGGCGACGGCGGCGACGCGGGCGAGGGCCCGGCAGCCGGGACGGAAGCCGGACCGCCGACCGAGGTGCCGCCGGCCGTCCCGCCCGGGTAGCCCCGGCTGCCGGGCCCGGCGGGCAGGGCGACCACCACCGCGAGCCCGCCCCCGGACCGTCGGCGCACTGTGACCCGTCCCCCGTGCGCGTCGACCACCCCCCGGACGATCGCCAGCCCCAGCCCGCTGCCCGCTCCGCCGCCCGCCCGGAAGAAGCGGTCGAAGACCCGTACGGCGTCCTCCTCGGCGAGCCCCGGACCCCGGTCCGCCACCTCCACCGTCACCGTGTCGTCCGCGCGCCGGACCGACAGTTCGACGGGTGCGTCCCGCGGAGTGTGCACCCGCACGTTGCCCACCAGGTTCCCCAGCACCTGGCGCAGTCCGGACTCGTCCGCGTGCACCAGCAGCACCCCGTCGGCCCGTACCGTCACGGGCCGCTCCGGCTGCTGGGCCCGGAGGTCGGCCGCCGCGTCCCGCACCAGGGCGCACACATCGGTGTTCCGCATCCGCAGTTCGGCGCGTTGGTCCAGCCGGGCGAGCATCAGCAACTCGTCCACCAGCCGGTGCATGCGGTCCACCTCGGAGTTGATCCGCGACCAGGCCCGGTCCCGGTCCTCGGGCGCGTTCAGCATCCCTCGGTCGAACAACTGGAGGTATCCGCGGATCGCCGACAGCGGGGTGCGCAACTCGTGGCTGGCATCCGCGACGAACTGCCGCAGCTGTTCGGCGCTGCGCTCCCGGGTGCTGTAGGCCGTCTCCACCTGCTGGAGCATCGAGTTCAGCGCGATCCGCAACTGCTCCACCTCGGTGGCAGGATGGCGGCTGGACGGCACCCGCCGGGTCAGGTCCCCGTCGGCGATCGCGGACGCCGTCTCGACCATGTCCTCCAGGGGCCGCAGCCGGTGGCGGGCACCGATCATCGTCAGCACCGCGAGCAGCCCCAACAGGACCGTGCTCAGCCCGAGGTCGAACTTCACCGCCTTGCGGATGTTGGTGTGGACGAACTCCGTGGACCCGGCCAGCACCACGGTCGTCCCGTCGTCCAGGGTCGCCGCCGTCGCACGGAACGGCTCGTCGCCCAAGGTGACGTCCACCGGCCGGTCGGACCGGACCAGCCGCCTCGCGTCGTCCACGGCAGCCGCGAGATCCCGTTGCCGGCCGGTCGGCTCCAGTCCGGCGACCCGGATCGCCGTGCCGGACGCGTCGACGGCGACGAACCGGAAGTCCGAGTGCGGCAGCAGCCCCCGTTCGCCGCTGCCGGGCGACAACTCGTCGAGGGCGATGCCCAGGGTGCTCAGCGCCTCGATCTGTCGCAGGGTGAGGCTGGACTCCGCGATCGAGTCGCGCGTCGACACCAGTTGTTTGTCGATGGTGTCGAGGAAGAAGTGGCGCATCCCCATCAGGCTCACCATGCACGCCACGACGATGGCGCACATCAGCAGTGCGACGTTGATCAGGGTGAGTTTCGCCCGCAGCGAGCGCGCCCCCCGGTAGGGGAAGCAGCGCCGGAGGCGGCGCCGGGACGACGCACGGTAGGTCACCGCCGGGCCCTCAGGTGAGCCCGTAGCCGACGCCGCGCCGGGTCGTGATCAGCGGCGGCCCCAGGGTCCCGAGCTTGCGCCGCAGATAGCTGATGTACGTCTCCACGACGGTCGACTCGGCCGGGTGCTGGTACTGCCAGACGTGGCGCAGCAGTTCCTCCTTCGGCACGATCTGCCCGGCGTTGCGGACCAGGAAGCGCAGCAGTGCGTACTCGGTCGGGGTGAGCTGGGCACTGCGGGCACCCCGGCTGACCGTGTACGTCGTCTCGTCCAGTTCCAGGTCGCCGTGGCGCAGCGGCGCGCGCCGGGGCAGGACGTCCGCGGGGCGGGTGCGGCGCAGCACGGCGGTGATCCGGGCGACGACCTCGTCGATGTGGAACGGCTTGGTGATGTAGTCGTCGCCGAAGCCGAGCGCGCCGACGACCTCGGCGGGTGCGTCCCGCGCGGTGACGAAGACGATCCCCGCCTCGGGCAGCGCCGACCGCAGTTCGCGCCCCAGTTCGCGGCCGTCGCCGTCCGGCAGCATCACGTCGAGCAGGACGGCGTCCGGGCGTACGTGTTCGGCCAGGTGGCGTGCCTGGCGGACGGTCGCGGCGGTGGACACGTCGAAGCCGTGGAAGCGCAGGGTGATGGACAGGACGTCGGCGATGCTCGGCTCGTCCTCCACGACGAGGACCCGCGCCCCTCGAACGTACCCGCGGGGCGGCTGGCTTGAATCGGTCATTCCCTCAGTATCGGTCGGCGTCGCGCCGCGCGGGCGGGTCGAGTCTGGGAGTTCCTTGTGAACCCTGGCAGTCGCCTGGGAGTCCTGGGGATCGGCTGGGAGCCCTGGGAGTTGGCTGGGGATCACCGATCCGACCTCCCCACCGGAGTGCCGCTCCCTCGATGCTGGGCCCCTGACCTGGGGGAACGAACGACTTCCGGGCGATGGTCGGGGCGCCGCACGGGCACCTGCGGCTGTCGCCGGACAACAGAAGGAGCGGACGACGTGACGGCATTGGCGCGCTGGTGCTACCGGCACCGGCTGGTGGTCCTGGTGCTGTGGGTGGGGGTGTTGTTCGGCGTGGGGGCGGTCGGCACCTCCGCGGGGAGCGACTACTCCAACGACTTCGCCCTCCCCGGGACGGACTCCACCCGGGCGAACGAACTGTTGGAGAAGGCCCGTCCGGGCGGCGCGGGGGACACCGGCACGGTGGTGTGGCAGGTCGCCGACGGCTCGGTGCGCGACGCCGGCGTACGGTCCCGGATCGAACCGGCGCTCCGCGAAATCGCCGGCATGGACGGCATCGGCGAGGTCGGCGGACCCTACGGGGACGAACCGGGTGCCGCCGCCCGGATCAGCGAGGACGGCCGCACCGCCTACGCCGAGGTGGCGTTCGCAAAGCGGGCGAACTCGGTGCCGACGGAGCTGGCCGAGGCCGTCGTGGACACCGCACGGGCGGCCGCGGGCGACGGCCTCCGGGTCGAAGTGGGCGGACAGGCCATCGCCCGTATCCAGCAGGCCACGGGCGGGACCTCCGAACTCGTCGGCATCGCCGCCGCCGCGGTCGTCCTGTTCCTCGCCTTCGGCTCGTTCTTCGCGATGCTGCTGCCGATCGTGGTCGCCGTGTTCGGCGTCGGCATCGGCCTGTTCAGTACGATGCTTCTCAGCCACGGCACGGGGATACCCGACCTCGCCCCGCTGCTGGGCTCCCTCGTCGGACTCGGCGTCGGCATTGACTACGCCCTGTTCATCGTGACCCGGCACCGGCGCGCACTGCTGCACGGCGAGTCCCCGCCGGCCTCGGTGGGGGTGGCGCTCAACACGGCGGGGCGCGCGGTGGTCTTCGCGGGCGCGACGGTCTGCATCGCGCTCGCGGGCATGCTCGTGATGAACCTGCGCTTCCTGGACGGGGTCGTCATCGCGACGACCCTGACCGTGGTGCTGAGCGTGCTGGCCGCCGTCACCCTGCTCCCGGCGCTGCTCGGGTTCCTCGGGCCCCGGGTGCTCAGCCGCCGTCAGCGCCGCCGCCTCGCCGAACAGGGACCCGAGCGAGGGGCGGCCGGCGGGCTCGCCGTGCGCTGGTCGGGGCAGGTCCAGCGGCGGCCGAGGTCCCTGGTGGCGCTCGCTCTGGTGGCGCTGACCGTGCTGGCGCTGCCGGTGCTCTCCCTGCGGCTCGGCGCCACCGACCAGGGCAACCACCCGGAGGGCCAGACCACGCGTCAGGCGTACGACCTGCTGGCGGAGGGGTTCGGGCCGGGCTTCAACGGTCCGCTCGTCGTCGTCGCCGAGGGTGCGGACCCGGACGCGGTGCGACGGTTGACGGCGCGGGTCACGGGCGACGAGGGCGTGGCACAGGTCGCCGCCCTCCCGCCCGCGGGTGGCGTCTCGGTCGTCCGGATCGTGCCCACCACCTCACCGCAGTCCGAGGACACGGACCGGCTGATCGACCGGCTGCGGGACGACCACCTGCCGCGGGCCAGGGTGGACGGCCACGTCGGCGGGGTGACGGCCGTGTTCAAGGACTTCGCCGAGAAGACGGGGGAACGGCTGCCGTACTTCGTCGCCTCGATCGTCGGTCTCGGTTTCGTCCTGCTGCTGATCGCCTTCCGGTCCCTGCTCGTCCCGCTCACCGCCGCGGTGATGAACCTCGTCGCGGCGGCGGCCTCCTTCGGGGTGGTGGTCGCGGTCTTCCAGTGGGGCTGGGGCCTGGAACTCATCGGGCTCGACCGCTCGGGGCCCATCTCGGCGTTCCTGCCGGTCATCATGCTCTCGCTGCTGTTCGGGCTGTCGATGGACTACCAGGTGTTCCTGGTCAGCCGGATGCACGAGGAGTGGATGCGCACCCGGGACAACGCACGGGCGGTACGGGTCGGGCTCGCCGAGACCAGCCGGGTCATCAACTCCGCCGCGCTCATCATGATCTGCGTCTTCCTCGCGTTCGTGCTGAGCGGCGACATGGAGGCGGTGGTGGCGGGCGCCGGGCTCGCGGTGGCCGTGGCCGTCGACGCGTTCATCCTGCGCACGGCGCTGGTCCCCGCGTTGATGCACCTGCTGGGACGGTCCAACTGGTGGCTGCCCGGCTGGCTGGACCGGCGGCTGCCGCACCTGGCGGTGGAGGGCTCCGAGGCGCCGCCGGGCACCGGCCGGCCGGGCACCGCGTCGAAGCCCGGTGCAGCGGGCCCGGCGACCGGGGGCAGTGCGGTGCACGGCTTCGTCCGTACGGTGGAGGGCGGACCCGTGGCCGGCGCGGTGGTGACCCTGCGGTCGGTCGACGGCGGCACGCTCGACCGGGTGCGGTCCCTGGCGGACGGCTCCTACGTGCTCGCCGCGCCGGCGCCCGGCGCGTACCTGCTCGCCGTGGCGGAGGAGGGCGGCGCGGAGCACACCCGGCGGGTGACGACCGGTGACAGTCCGCTCGTCCAGGACATGGAGTTGGCGGAGGACGGCGTGGAGGTGCGCTGACCGGACGCTGCCGGGCGGCCGACGGGGCGGTGGGGTTTCCCCCGCCGCCCCGTCGGCCTCCGGTCGAGTTCGACGCGGGATTCCTGCCGTACGTGCCGCACAGCCCGAGCGACTGATGCTCCATCAATTTTCAGAAGCACTGGGCTACTTCATGCGGTTCGACCTCTTGTGTGCACCCCCCGGATGGACTAGATCTCTTCTCGCGATTGGTACAGACCATCTGACCCCGCTCAGACAAGGCCACCAGTATGTTCAGACGCGCCTCCGCGTTCCTGGCGACGGCTCTGCTCGCCTCGCTCCTCGCGGCCCCCGCGACCGCTCACGCCGATGACGACGACAGCCGCCGGCTGCCCGGCCACCGTGTGGCCTACTTCACCGCGTGGAGCGCCTACAGCGGCTTCTCCGCCAAGAAGGTCCAGGACTCGGGCCAGGCGGCGAAGCTGACCGTGATCAACTACGCCTTCGGCAACATCTCCCCCGAGGGCACCTGCTTCGAGGACAACCTGGCCGACCAGGCCGACGCCTGGGCCGACTACCAGCGCCCGATCGGCGCGGCCGACTCGGTGGACGGCGTCGCCGACACCTGGGACCAGCCGCTGAAAGGCAGCTTCAACCAGCTGCGGAAGCTGAAGGCGAAGAACCCGCACCTGAAGGCCGTCATCTCGATCGGCGGCTGGGGCTGGTCCAAGTACTTCTCGGACGTGGCCGCCACTGACGCCGCGCGCAAGAAGTTCGTGGCCTCCTGCGTCGACCTCTACATCAAGGGCAACCTGCCGCGGCTGGGCTCGCTGGAGGGCGGCCCGGGCAGCGGCGCGGGCGTCTTCGACGGGATCGACCTCGACTGGGAGCACCCGGGCGGCGACGGCCTGCCGGACAACTCGGTGCGCCCCGAGGACGGCCGCAACTTCACCCTCCTGCTGGCCGAGTTCCGGCGGCAGCTGGACGCGCTGGGCGACGGCGGGCGGGGGCGCCACCTGCTGACGGCGGCCGTCGCCGCCAACACCGACGTCGCGGACCGGCTGGAGCTGCGGAAGGTCGCCCGCCAGGTGGACTACCTGAACCTGATGACCTACACCATGCACGGCTCCTGGGAGCCGCAGGGCCCGACCAACCACCAGGCGAACCTCTACACCGACCCGGCCGACCCCTCCGGCACCGACCACAGCTACAGCGCGGACCGGGTGGTGCGGCACTACCTGGCCGGCGGCCTGCCGGCCCGCAAGGCGGTGCTCGGGGTGCCGTCCTGGGGCTACGGCTGGACGGGAGTGCCCGCCGGGGCGAAGAACGGCCTCTACCAGCCCGCCACCGGCATGTCCCCGCGCGGCGGCGGCCAGCTGCCCTACAAGGCCATCAAGGACCTGCCGGGCACCGTGCACACCGACCGCAGGCACGGCGCGGCCTGGAAGTACGACGGCACCGAGTTCTGGACGTACGACACCCCGGCCACCGCCGCCCAGAAGGCCCGCTACACCCAGCGGAACGGTCTCGGCGGCGTGATGGTCTGGTCCCTGGACGGGGATGACGCCCAGGGCTCGCTGATCGCCGCGCTGGACCGGGGTCTGCGGCGCTGACCCACGATGGCGATCCGGTGGCGGGCGGGGCGACCCGGCCGCCACCGGGTGCGGCGGCCGAACACACCATGCGTGCCGCGGCCTCCGCCGGTGTGTACTCAACGGCGGTGGGTCTCCAAACAACCGCCGTAGAAGACACGCCGTAGCGGGATCACGGGTCGACGGTACGGCGCGTACGCCCGCTCAGGCCGGGCGGAGGCCCGTGGTCAGTGACTGGACCACCATGTCGGCCCCCTGGGCGTTCGTCAGCTCCGGCATCTCGTGCGCGGCCATGGTGGTGAGATGAACGAGCAGCGAGCGGGCCCAGCGATCGGGAAGCCCGGGACGGATGACACCTTCGCGCACCGCGCGGTCCATGAAGCCGTCGAGCCGCTCCAACAACCGGCGGAGACGATCGGCCCCCGCCTCGTCCTGTACCTGCCGCACGTCCACCGGCAACCGTCTGCTGACGGCGATGATGCCTTCCGCATAGCGGTGCAGGGCGACCAGCACGGGCGCCTCGGTCAGTCGCGCCTCGGCGACGACCTGCTCGCAGGCATCGAGCTTGGCGGTATGGACTGCGGCCAGAAGCTCCTCGCGCGTGGTGAAGCGGCGGTAGACGGTGCGCCGGTCGACCCCCGCCGCCGCCGCGATCGCCGCGATGCTCGCGCCGGGGTCGGCCGCCAGCAGGCGCGCGCCGGTCCGGAGGACCGCGTCCAGGTTGCGTTCCGCGTCAGCTCTCATCGTGACCCGAAGTCTACGTGGAACGGCAGATGAGCCATCAATCACCTCACCGCTGTTGTGAATCCTCGATCAAGTGCCTCATAGTTGTGGCACTTGATTCATTCGACGTGTCTGCCGCAGCGTCTGCTCTCAGTCAGGAGTCACGTGTGAGCCCGGTCCGCCTGTCCGTGAAACTCAAGGAGGCCCTCGATGCCCGGATCTTCGTCACTGTGGCGACCCTGCGGCCCGACGGGAGCCCGCACCAGTCGGTGGTCTGGATCGGGAGGGAGGGCGACGAGCTCTTCCTCGTGACCGGTTTCGACAAGATCAAAGTTCGCAATCTGCGGCACGATCCACGGCTGAGCGTCATGGTGAACCCGCCGGACGAGCCGTACGGGTACGCGTCGATCAGCGGCACAGCCCGGTTCGAAAGCCCGGGCAGCCGCGAGCGCCTGGACCAACTGGCCGTCAAGTACACCGGCATGACCTACGCCGAGCACAACCCTGAATCCCACACGGCCCTCCCGGAACTGGTGACCGTCCGTATCACTCCCGAGAAGATCGCGGCACGGTTCCTGTGAGCCGGGGGCACGAGCGAGGAGTACCGCGGTGAAGACCTACGTCATCACCGGCGGCACGGACGGCATCGGCGGGGCCGTCGCCCGCACCTACCTGGACAGGGGACAGGAGGTGGTGGTGGTCGGACGCAACGCGGAGAAGGGCGAGGCATGGTTGGAGACCGCGCGACGACGCGATGCGGCCTCCCGGGCACACTTCCTCCGCGCCGACCTGAGCCTGCTGTCCGAGACCGGAGCACTGCTCGACACGCTCCGTTCGTCCTTCGCGAAGGTCGATGCCCTAGTGCTGTGCGCCCGGCACTTCCGTACCACCCGTCTGGTCACGGCCGAGGGTTTCGAGAACACCTTCGCCCACTTCTATCTGAGCCGATTCGTCCTGAGCCACGGGTTGACCGGCCTCCTCGACTCGGCCGATGCCCCGGTCATCGTCAATGTCGCAGGGCCCGGCGGCACAGGGAAGATCCACTGGGACGACCTCCAGTTCACCCGGGAATACGACGGGCACACAGCTCTCACCCAGGGCGGCCGGCTCAACGACCTGCTCGGCGTCGCCTACGCGGACCGCCGGCCAGGGACGAAAGTGCGGTACGTCCTGTTCCACCCGGGAACGGTCAGCACCGGATTCTCCGGCGAGTACACCCCGGACACCCTCGCCCGGATCGCCGACATCCGCAGAACCGCCCAACCGGTGGAAGAAGCCGTGCTTCCGATCATCCGGGTGCTCGACAGTCCACCCGACACCGCACTCAGCGCCTTCGTCCGGGATACGCCCCTCCTCCCACAAGGCCCCGGGTTCTCGGTCGAGCAAGCCCGCCGACTACATCTGCACACCAAGGGGATGCTGGCGGACCATGCCCTAGCCACGAGGAGCAGTTGACACGGCGCACTGTGCGTGCGGCTTGAGCGACGGTCAGCCCTCCCGATACGCCTCCAGCAGCCGCCGTAAAGGACACACCATAACCACCATCGTTGGGGCCGTCGACAAGTCGTCCTCGGCCCCACATGGTGCTGCCTCGTAATATTTGCACTGATCAGAACAGATGAACCGGGTCGAGATGCACCGCCCGTGCTAAAGAGCCCAAAGACGTCCGTCCAGACATACGCCTCAACGCCCACCCTGTGATGGCCACCTTGCGGCTCACTGGCACCACAAATTCAGCGGATGCGATCCCTCCTTCTCCGTTCCAGCCATCGGAAGCACGTTCTGACCAGCGAGACGCGCCAGATGCAGTGGGAGGGGCCGGGCTTCGGGCGGTGGCGGAGCTGAAGAGCAGCGCGCGGATCTGGGGCTCCGTCTCCCGCTGTCGGCGCTGCTCCACGCCCGGGCGGGCAGCGGGCCGGAGCCCTCCCGGGTGGCCGCGCCACCGCCAGCGCTCCCGTGCCCCTCCCCTTCCCCGGCTCAACCGCCCGGGAGAGCAACAGCTTCGGGTACGGTACCCATCCGGCGCGCTCGGCGTCCCATCTCTCGATGACGCCTGGTCCGCCCCCGGGGCTCACTCGCACCGCGACCAACCGGTGGACGGGGCACCGCGTGGGCGCCTTCCTGGTGCGGCGTACAAGCCGGAGCGCCACGTACAGGAGGTTGCCGGGAACTCCGGCTCCCACCTGGTGGCGGGCCCGCTGATCGCTCCGAACTGCCGGAAGACGTCCAGCCGGGTCCATCCAGCTCGGTGCTTCAAGCCGCTGTCGGTGTCGTCGGGCAGGCTGACGAACTGGCTCAGCCGACCCTGGCGCGCCCAGGCGATGCGCAGCGCGTCCTTGGGGTCGGAGTCGGGGACGGCGGCGAAGCGTTCCTGCCGGCGATCTCCGTGATCACGAGTCCGGCCCCGTCGGGTCTCCGGACCGCCTGATCCGCTACGAGCCAGGAGCGCGCTTCGACGGCTTCGGCCAGAGGTCCCGCCGGCCGGGCTCGCAAATGGATCCCGACTCCCCCGCCCCGCCACCGCCAGGTGTCCTCGCCGGACGGCCCCACGCCCTCCCCCGGAGGGGAGCCGATGAGCTTCGGCAATTCCACGAGCAGTGCGGCGCGGGTCTCCGGGGACTGCCAGAAGGCATCGATCTCCAGGGGTACGACCGTTCAGTGCAGGTGACAGCGCCGCCCGCCGCTGCAAAGCAAGCCACGCGTCCCGGATGCGACGATACCGGCGGCCACGTTCCCGGGGCCTTTGATCCAGCGTTCCGCATGGGTGAACAGCTCTGTGCGCTATGGGTAGTTGCGCACGATATCGAGTTCGGGCACAAGCAGTACGGGGCCGTGGTGCCACCAAGCCAGTTGATTCAGCCGCCGGTCGCAGCCGAGGGTGTTCACCGTCAGCCGGTGGCCTCGGTCCGGCCATCCGGGCCACGGCAGGGGAGCATCGAGCAGGAAGGGTCGCACCCGCCGAACTGGTGGTGGCGTACGTGCCCGAACTCTCGACACGAAACTGGATTGTGGCGCCGTCGGCACGGAACGGCTGGTCGTGATAGACGGCGCGCACCTCGCTCGCAAGCTACTCCTACACGAGCACGCGGAGGCCTTCGCCCGCCGAAGTGCTACCGAAAAGTTCGATCAGCAACCTCCCCACACCCCAAGACCAGGCGGTAACTGTATGCACTGATAGCATTACTGCTTCATGTCGAAGTTCGGTGGGGGCACCGCCGAGTCCGGAAGGCGGATTGCATGCAAATTTCCCAGATCCTGGACAAGGTCAATTCGGGCGATATTGCGCTTCCGGAGTTTCAGCGGGGCTACGTATGGACCCGCGACCAAGTCCGCGGCTTCTTCCAGTCCCTCTATCGCGGTTACCCCATCGGGGGGTTCCTCACCTGGAGCACCAAGGCAACAAACGCCGATGCCCGGGGCAATGCTGCGGAGAAGGATGGAACGATTCATCTGCTACTCGATGGCCAGCAGCGCGTCACTACCCTTTTCGGTGTCACACGTGGCACACCTCCCCAGTTCTTCGAGGGGAATCCGGAAACACTCAGCGGCCTCCACTTCAACCTCGACACCGAAGCCTTTGAGTTCTACGCGCCAGCGAAGATGAAAGACAACCCCACTTGGGTCAATGTGACTGCTCTCTTCCAGCAAGGAATCGGCGCACACTTGGTGACCGTCACCACACTGGCCGAGGGTGACACAGTGCTACAGGCAACCTATTTTGAGCGGCTGAATCGCATCACACAGATAAAAGATCGTCTGGTCCACATTGAGGATGTCACAGGCCCAGACATGACCATCGACGTCGTGGTGGAGATCTTCAACCGGGTGAACTCCGGCGGAACCAAGCTCTCGAAGGGCGACCTCGCACTCGCCGCTGTCTGTGCCTCCTGGCCGAGCGCCCGAGTAACCATGAAGGGTGCGCTGGCCGACTGGTCGGATGCCGGATTCAACTTCAAGCTGGACTGGCTGCTGCGGAATACCACCGCCGTAGTGACCGGCGGCGCGGAGTTCTCCAGGCTCGGTGATGTCGCCATGACGGAGTTCAAGGATGGCCTGCAAGAAACCGTTGCTGCCATTTCTTACCTGCTGAACTCTCTTGGGGGACGACTCGGCCTCGATCACGACCGGGTGGTCAACGGCCGCGGCGCGTTCCCCGTGATGAGTCGCCTGCTACACCATCACCGCGGCACCTTCCCTGATTCCATGACCCGGGACCGGCTCTTCTATTGGTACATTCACAGCTTCCTCTGGGGGCGCTACACGGGCGCCACGGAGACTGCTCTGAATCAGGACCTCCAAGCCCTCGACGAGGGCGGAGTGGATGCATTGATCGCCGTCCTCCAGCGCAGCCGCGGGCATCTCGACATCCGCCCCGACGACTTCATCGCCTCCAGCATCGGCTCCCGCTTCTATCCGCTCCTCTACCTGCTCACCCGGGTCCACGGTGCGCAGGACCTGCTCAGCGGGGTTCCGCTCAAGGACACTCTGCTCGGCCGCAACAGCTCGCTCCAGGTTCACCACATCTTCCCCAAGGCCCGGCTGAGGGAGTACGGCTACAGCAAGGAGGAAGTCAACGCTGTGGCCAATCTATGCTTCCTCACACAGGACTCCAACCTGAAGATCGGCGCGAAGCCTCCTGCCATCTATCTGGAGGAGATCGCGGAGAGGATGCCGGAAACGCTGTCGTCGCAATGGATTCCCGCGGATCGGTTGCTGTGGCGCCCGGAGAACTACGGGTACTTCCTGGAGGAACGCCGCCGACTGCTGGCAAACGCCGCCAACTCCTTCCTCCGGGTCCTCCACGACGGCCCGTACCCGGTAACCCTCACCGAGGCTTCGGGTCTGCCACTGCGGTCCGCAACCAACGTCGCGGACCATGAGGAGACCTCTGAGGAAGTACCCGGACTGTCCAGCCTGCTCGCCCTTCTCGCCAACGTCGGCATGGCGCAACCGGAGCACGAGGCCGAAGTATGCGACCCCCGCACCGGAAAGGCCATCACCATTGCGGCGGCATTCTGGCCACAGGGACTCCAGGGAGAGACAGGCACCCCGGTTCTGCTTTCCCCGGAGACCACCCCGGCGGAACTGAAGGCACTGGAATCCTGTGGCTACCGCGTTTTCCACAGCAGCGAGTCGCTGGGCCGCTATGTGAGTCGGCTACGAGCCGAGCAGAGGGCGAACTGACTCTTTCGTCAACAGAATCCATGAGCAACCAGGGGTGCCCGACGACCTCCCGCAGCAGCGGGGTGCAGTGAAGGCGGCACCCCTCACCCGTCGACGAACTTGTGGTGGCTCGTTGGTCGGAGCCGGGAACGTCCGCCTCGTCAGCAACCGACGGGCCACCATATTTGATCAAGGTCGTGGCGTCAGCCATTCCACTGTCGCCTGGCACGACGTACCCGTCGGGACCGTGGGCTGCTCAGGAGCCACGGCCTGGCGTCGGCCGCGGGAGTGGACGAAGCGGGTGTCCGGCCACGCCTGCACGCCCTACTGCGCCGCGCAGATCTGCTGGAGCAGCGCGACTGTTCCATGAATGGGTCGTACGTCTGAGTCCGCAAAGGAGGCAGTCCGTCGGCCCCTCGCCTGTCGGCCGTGTCCGTCCCGACTCAAGAGCCCGACCCGACGACCGCAGTGTGGCTTTAACGGCGGTTCCTACCCCCGAAACGACTCCAGCAACCGCCGTAAAGGACACACCTTAACCACCCCCAAGAGCCGACGTGAGGGTGATGCCCAAGGCCCGTTGCCTGACGTCGGAGTGGGCGACGAGGCCGTGGCCCCGACTCGCCGTGCCCGATGGACCGCCCCGACCACCGTCCTGAACGGCTGCGAGGGGTCCGTCACTCCCCCGGCGTCCTCTCGTCCCGCTCAGGAACGAGTCCTCGGCGGGCGTACCGGACGGCAGCCTCCGTCAGCGTTCTGCCACCGTGGTGGGTCCGTGCCCGGTGGGCCCGTCGCCGATGAGATGGACGAGGTTCGCACACGCGAGGACCATGGAGTCCAGGTCCATGTGGTCGCCCGGGATGCCGCGCAACAGGAATCCGCTGCTGAGGGCGAGCAGGGAGGAAGCGATCAGTGCGGCCTCGTCCCCGCTGACACGGCGCTGGGACGGCCCGTCCGAGCCGTCCGAGACGGGACGGCCGGTGAAGAGGGAGATCAGGGCGTCCCGTTGCAGATGCTGAAGCCGCAGGGACTGCCGGCGGAAGAACTCGTCGTCGAGGCAGAGCAGCACCAGCAGAACTTCCAGCCGGGCTTCCTCGTGAAAATCGTCGTCGATGCCGTCGGCGACCTGGCGGGCGTACAGGTCGAGAAGGGCGGGGAGGCCCGAATCGCTCTGTCCGAGCCGGTCGATGTCCTTGATGTGCTCGTGAACGCCTTCCTCGATGACCGCGAGGATCAGGTCGCGCTTGCTGCCGAAGATGGAATAGACGGCACCGGTGGTCAGATCGGCGGCTGCGGCGATGGAGTCCACCGGGACGTTCACGCCCTGAGTGGCGAGGAGATGGCGGGCTGAATCCAGGAGCGCACGGCGGTTGTGTTCGCGTTGTTCGGCGCGATTGCGGCGCATGAGATTCCCTGGTGTCTGGACGTCGCGCGGGGGGGATGGCAGTGGCACCCACGCCGAGGCTACAGGCACCGGGCGGCGGTGAAAGCCACGTCGATCTGTACAGCGGCAAGTTCCCGCAGGTCGAGGCCGTGGCCCGGGAAGTCCCGCTGCATCTGTGAGCACCGGCGGACGAACCAGGTCCGCAGCCGTCTCCTCGCGTGCCGGGCGTCGACACCGGGGCCTTCCAGGAGCTGGAGCAGCATGCCGCCGGCGCGCAGGGGGAGACTGTAGGCCATCCACAGGAGGGCGAATCGCTCCGCCACGGTCGCCTCACGGACGGCGGTCGGTTCGGTGGCCATCCGGCGGTAGGCCCGAGCGGTCAGCTCGGCGAGCCGCAGGTGTTCGGCCACGGAGATGGCGTACGGGGAAGACGCCGGGAGACTGCCTCTCGTGTGCCGGACGGTCTCGGCCAGAATGTCCCCGTCATGTTCGAGCCGGTCCGCCGTCCGGCCGAGGAGCCGGTCGTAGCGGTGGCCGCTGCCGTCCGTCTCCTCGAACCGGGGGCAATGCCACATGGGTGTCTCCGGCAGGACACCCAGAGCTCCATGTCGTGCGGCGGCGTAGTGAATGCTGGAGACGCCGTGCACCATCTGCTCACCGGGCACGGAGGGCTCGGGTTCAGCCAGGAGGAAGGAACCTCTGCCCAGGGGGGTCGCCCCACCGTCGGCCGGGGCGGCGTGGAACGGAAAGCCACGCTTGGCGATGGCTCTTTCCATTCCTGACACCAGTTCCGGGATGTTGCGGTTCGTCATGAAGTGGAAGCCGGTGAAGTCGGAGCTGTGCAGGGTGTAGACGAGCTTCGGCTTCAGGTCGTCGATCAACGCCATCAGCGCCCGTGTCTCCGGGAGGGGGTCGTCGAATCCCCCCTCGACGGGGAAGGTCCACTCCACCTGGTTCCGGAAGGCGGGGCGGTAGAACTTTCCGTAGTAGTTCTGGATGGTGTGCGGGCCGTCGTACCATTTTTCGCCGAGGCGCATCGCGTCGGGGTCCATGCAGGGCACGATGTGCCAGGTCACATCGAGCCCTTCGGCGAGCTCGGGGTGGCGGGCCCCCAGGCGGGCCAGATGGAGGGCGGTGAGGAACCCGGTGGGTTCGTTCGGATGCGGACCGCCGAGGACCAGAGCGTTGTTCCGCCCCGCGCCGACGGAGATCATCAGAATGTCCCGCCCTGCCCGAGAACGGCCCACCGTGCGCAGTTCGGTCCGCTGCGGATGGTCACGCCTCACGGCCCGGACGCCGCGGTGCAGTTCGCGCAGCGTGGGGTAGCCGTGTACGTCTGGAATCCCGGCTTCCCAGTCCAGCCCGATGGAGCGGGGCCGGTTCGCGGCACGAGCGCTCCCACCGGCCACTCCCGTGATGGACCCGCCCGCCGCCGCGGCGCCCAGTGCCCCGGTGGTTCGGAGGAAGGTGCGCCGACCTGGCTTCTGCCCGTGACGGCCTGCGGCCTCGTCGGCCCCCGGGGTCCTGTCCATGGCTCACTCCCGTCAAGGATGCGGCATTGATAATGCCATTATCTCAATAATAGAATTATCAAAGTCAAGTGTGTGGAGTGGGACCGGCGGAGCACAGCCCAAGGCATGAACAGGCCGCGCCGACTGCCGCGGGCCGTCTCCCCGGTGCGTCCAGTCGGGCCGCGCTCGGCAGTCCGGCGATCGAGGGGACGGATGAGGGAAGGAGAACAGGCTCCGTGTGTCAGGTCCGCACCGTCCTCCCCGTGGTGGGACGCGGGGCACCGAAGCTGGATCGGCAGCTCTGAGGGGGAGACTCCGGTGTGGCGACTGAGGGGCCGGCGGAAGGTGACGGGTTAACCGAAGCCGGTCTCGTCCGCGATGCGTTCCACGGAGATGGCGGCGGTCTCCAGAAGTTTCTGCGCGCGGTGGACGCGGGCCCGCAGCAGCCACTGGAGCGGGGTGATACCGGTCGGGGCACAGACACGGCTCTCTCAGTGCTCCCGGCCCGCCGTTTCCTTGACGGTGCCGAAGATCTGTCCGGGCACGGACAGCTCGAACGGCAGGACGCCGTCGAGCACGAGAATCGCCGCCATCGTTCTGGCCAGAACCCATCGGATGCTGTCATTCAGGCCACTGTCAGGAGATTCCGCGAGGCGGGAGGATCGCCCTGTCATCCCCTCCTCCTCGGCCCCGGTCACACCCGGGGCGCATCACGGTAAGGACGCGTCGCAGTGGACATTTCTCCCCCTGAGTCGTATGCCGGTCTCGAACTTCCCCGTACCGAACTGGCCATCGCCGCCCGGCGCTACGCCGAGGAGCTGACCGACCCGGTCGTCTTCCGGCACAGCCTGCGCGGCTATCTCTTCGGCCGGGCACTCGGCGAGGCACGGGCGCTCAGGGCGGGCGCCGACTACGACGACGAGCTGATGTTCATCGCGAGCGTGCTGCACGACCTCGGCGTCAGCGACGAGGGCAACGCCGATGAGCGGTTCGAGGTCGACGGAGCCGACCTCGCGGCCCGCTTTCTGAGCGGCCACGGCATGCCGGACGACCGGGTCGCCCTCGTCTGGGACGCCATCGCCCTGCACACCTTCGGCGGAGTCGGGGCCCGCAAGGGTCCGGAGGTCATGCTCTGCCACGCCGGGATCGCCGCCGACATCCTGGGCAAGGACCGGGGCCTGCTGCCCGCCGGATTCGCGGACCGGGTGCACGCGGAGCTGCCGCGCGAGGACCTGGCGTACGCCCTGACCGACGCGATCGTCGCGCAGTGTCTGGACAACCCGCGCAAGGCCGGCCCGCTCTCCTTCCCGGGCCAGCTGGTCCGCCACCATCTGCCGCACGGCACCCTGCCCGACTGGTACGAACTGATCGCAGCTGCCGGATGGGGCGACCGGCCCACCGGCAGCGGGGACGGGCCCGCGGACGCGCGGAGCCCGCAAGAACTGGGCGAGCTGTTCGTCCGCCACCTGGCATCCGGCGACCTCGACGGGCTGACTCGCCTCTACGAACCCCGCGCGGTCTTTGTCCCCCGTCCCGGTGACACCGTCACCGGGACACACGGGATACGGGAGAGCCTGCGCCGGTACACCGAGGAGGGCGTACGCATCACCCTGCGGCTCCGGCGGATCCACCGGACCGGTGATCTGGCCCTGCTCTCCTCCGTCGCCACCATGTCGGCGCCCGGAACCGCCACGGTGACCCGGACCACGGCCGAGGTGGCCCGCCGCCAGCCCGACGGACGGTGGCTCTACGTCGTGGACGACCCGTCCTTCGACGACTGACCGACCCCGGCGGCACCCACGGCTTCCGTCCGGTGTGCCCGTCCGCGGACGGGCACACCGGACGGTTCCAGGGCTGGATGGTGAGGGGGTTCGTCAGCAGGACCCACCAGGGTGACGATCTCGGTGCGGGCCGCGATCAGCGGATGACGTGGCGGCATCTTCATGCTCCCGTGGTGGAGCCGGGCCCGACGATCATCAGCACCGTGGCGGTGGCCCAGAGCAGGTCGAAGACGCCGGTGAGCATCGCCAGGCGGGCTCCGGCGCGCTCGTCGCCCATGACCGCGCGGCCCGTTCCGGCCGCTGACTCGACCGTATGCAGGGCTTTCCCCTGCCATGGGAGCAGCGGCCCGGTGAGGATCACGGTCGCGCAGCCGGTGAGCGCCATGGAGGTGATCAGCCAGGCGCTGCCCAGCACGCCGAGGCTCTGGCCGGTGGCGAATCCGAAGACGGGCACCGTGACGCCCACGACCGCGTACACCCGGCAGATCCGGTGCGATGTCCGCAGCGTTGCCCGGCGGGCTGCGGCGTCCGGGGTGGCCTGCGCCTGGCGCAGCACCTTGGGGAACATGCCGGCGGCGATGGTGACCGGGCCGACGGCACAGATCACGGCTGGGCATGGAGGGAGGGAAAGGACTTGGTCCAACGATCTCTCGGGGAACCAGCGGACGCCGGAGATCAGTCAGCCTTCGCACGGGAGTGATTCCCAGATGTGAAGCATTGACATCCGTCGGGGGCAACCTCTGATCTGAGGGCTGTTTTACCTGGCCAGGAGGGGTTTCCGCATTTCCGCCATAGTCATACAAGCGCACTTTGTCGCTCGAAAGAGTGATACGCCCGATCGGGGACTATCGGCGTGGCGCAGGGACTGGTGTGCTCTGGGCGGCCAGTCGTCAGGCGGGTCGCTCGCCATCACACGGACATGTCCTCCGTGTGGGGAATGTGAAGGAGTGCGCCATGATCCGTACGTCGAGGACGAGGGCCATGACGGCCATCGCGAGCGCCGTCGGCGCCGCCGTGCTGACCCTCGGTGCGACCGCAGCCCCGGCCCAGTCCGCCCCGGCCGGGAGCGACGCCCCGGTCAAGGCCGCCGCGCCCGTCCTGCCCGCCGGTGCCGTCGCCCTTCCGCGTGGGGCGCGGGGGCCGGAGCAGTGTCCGGACGGCGCGATGTGCTTCTGGGAGGGCGCGAACTTCTCCGGGAACGGCTGGGCCCTGGCCAAGCCGTCCAACGGTCTGCAGTGTCAGGGCGCGGTGCCGCAGGGGTTCTCCGCGCCGCGCAGCGCCTACAACCGGACCAACGGGAACATGGCCCTGTACCGGGGCGGTTCCTGCATCGGCGTGTGGCAGATCGGGGTCCTCAGCCCCGGCTTCGCGTACGGCGATGTCGATCCGTACCGCGTCTACGCCTGGAACTGGACCCTGTGACCGTCCGGGCGTCCCTCTGACGGATCCGTCCGGGCCCGCTCCGTGAGACCCCGGACACCATCCCCGCCCCGGCTCTTCCGGTACGGGGACCGGTGAGGCGGTCCTGAGAGCCCGCGACCCTTCCCGTGGGCCCTGCCGTCCCGCCTCACCGACCGGCCGTGCGACCGCTCACCGCCGAGGGTCACGGCCCGGCGAAGCCTCCGCTGTCCGACCCGGTACGCCTGCGTATCCGGCCGGCACCGGAGGCTTCGCCGGTTCCGTACGCGGCGGCACCGGACCCCGCGTCACACGCTCACGGTGCGCTAGCACACACGTGGATGAACGGATGACGTGCCCACCTTCCAGGCGGAGTACCGAAAACTGCCACCCACCGGGGGGGGTTCGCCCGCCGATAGGTGGGCCCCGGGTGGGCAGAGCGGCCGGCACGCAACAGCGCGTGGTCAGCAGCACCACCGCCCAGCTCCAGCGGCTCCTGCCCCACGGGGCCGTGATCACCGGTCTCGCCGCGCTCGCCCTGCGGCACCGCTCCTCCCCGCCCTCGCTCCCCGGCTTCGACCGGATCGTCGCCCTGCTGCCCGGGGCACGGCGGTCCCGGCGCCGCGAGGTGGCGGTGGCGGTGGCGGCCCGGGGCTCGCCGAGGCGGTGGGGAGGATCGGGGAGCCCGTGATCGTACGGAAGTTGCTGTATCCGAGTGCACTCAACCCCGGTACGTCTCCAGCAGCCGCCGTAAAAGACACACCGTAGCTGACCTTCTGCTCCCGTGTTGCTGTCCGATCTTCGGGCCTGCAGCCGAGAACCACCAGACAACCGGTGCTGAGGTTGTCGACGTTGGTATCCGCCAACCTCCGCAAGGACAACCCAGCCTATCCGGATGGCAACGGACGCCGGTCCAGCCGTAGTGGTCACCTCGCAGGGCGACCACCACGGCTGAAGCATCCGCTCGGCATGGGGCGGCGGGCCGTTCTCAGCCCATCATGCCGGCGTCACGGCTTCCTGCCGACCCGGATCACGAATCGTAGCGTTCAGTCACCACCATCGCTGTCCCTGCGAGTACCGCTCCCGCAGGCGCCTCAGCCCACTCGGCAAGCAGCAGCGGCTTCTGGTCCACGGACTTCAGCAAGTGAGCGATCTCCTCGGCGGTTGGCGCGACCGAAAGGGCACAGCCGACCACGACGTGGCCTGTCGCGCTGGTGTGGTTCCCGGGCTCCTCCTCGGGATCGTCCGGCACCCAACGGCCGACCTCGATCTCCCACGAAGCCTCGTCGTCGCCTGGTTCCGGCGCTTCGATCGTCAGGTAGAAGCCGTCAGAGTCGTACGGCTCCGCGAAGAGGCGACAGCTGGGGTCGTCGAGTGAAGCCCACACGTCGCCACCCTGGGAATGCGCGGTGACCAGCACCCGAAGGGCAGCGACCGCCTTCTCCCGTTCCTCCGAGGTGCATCCCGACTCACGTTGGTCCAGCTGCTCGCGCGCCTCGTCGCTCAGAGTGTCCAGTCCGTCGTCGTACTTCACGAAGGGGTGCCCGAACTCCCAGCAGCGCTCGGTCCCCGGCTCATCCTCCGAGGACGTTCCCGAGAAGTCCGCGAGTCCTGTCTGCAACCCGTGCTTCTCTGCCTCCAGTTCCGATCGGATCGCCCTGCTGACCGTGTCGGGGAGAGCCGCCACGGCACTTTCCAGGTCGGCGAGCGCCTGGTGAAGCCGCAGGCAGACGTATTCGTACCACAGACTGTGGGTGCCGCCGAGAAGAGCGGTGCGGGCGGCAGGGTCGGTCAGCGAGGCAAGGTGCGTGCGCGGGTAGTAGCCCACACGCCGTTCCCGGTGGTCGTGGATGCTGACAGGGACAGTGGCGAAGGCGGAGATCCGATTGAGGGCGTCGACGGCCGGAATCGCGAGACGAGGCTCGGCAAGACTCGTCACGGTCTTGGACACGACGCCGTCGGGACCCTGGTAGGTCGCAAGGATCTGGGTCTTTCCACGGGTGGCGTGCTGAGAGTAGATGGTCAAGGAAACGCCTTTCGGCTGTCCGGCACACGACGGCCGGGCAGAACAGGTGCACAGCAAGTGGGGAGGAGGTGGTGGCGAGGGTGCTTTCCGACGCTCCGTACCTCAAGATGTCCGGAGGTGGCCCAGGTACCATCCCAGGCTCCGTTCCTGCCCGCAGGTTACTGAGTTTTTAGGCGTGGTGTTGTGTAGGGCTGACAGGGTCTGATCGTCGCGGTATGCCTGGAAGATGAGGTATCCGCAGGGTGGGGGCCTGTCCCCTGAACGGCAGGTGTTCCGGGAGTACGTCCGGCTGGAGGCGGCC
Organism: Streptomyces yaizuensis; assembly: GCF_034961445.1. NCBI lineage: Bacteria > Bacillati > Actinomycetota > Actinomycetes > Kitasatosporales > Streptomycetaceae > Streptomyces > Streptomyces yaizuensis. The sequence continues at coordinate 291,391 of NZ_BSBI01000001.1, read as the reverse complement.
GGGATGTTCGCGGCGGGTCAGGGCAATGCCGCGGTCGCGAAGGAGTTACGGGTCGGTGTCCGGTCGGTCCAGCGCTGGCGGCGGTCATGGACGGAACGGGGAGAGGCGGGGTTGCGGTCACGCGGCCCGGTGTCCCGTCCGAAACTGGGCAGAGCCCTGTTCACGGCGCTGGAGGAGGAACTGGCCAGGGGGCCTGCCGCGCACGGCCGGCCGGACCAGACCTGGACCCTGGCCCGGATCCGGACACTGATCGGGCGCCGGTTCCACAAGACCATGACTCTCTCGGGCATCTCCCAGATGTTGCGGCGGCACGGCTGGAGCCACCAGATGCCCGCCCGGCGGGCCGTGGAGCGTGATGAGGCGGCGGTGGACGGCTGGGTGAAGGAGGTGTGGCCCCGCGTGGAAGCACCGCGGCGGCGCTCGGCGCCTGGGTCGTCTTCGAGGACGAAGCCGGCTTCTCGATGACGCCGCCTACCTCACGCACCTGGGCCAAACGCGGCCACACCCCGGTGATCAGGGTCCGGGGCCGGTCCCAGCGCCGGTACTCGATCGCCGCCCTGGTCTGCTACAAGCCCGGCGAACGCTCCCGCATGATCTACCGGCCCAGACGGCACACCGACCACAAGCGGGGCGGGCGCCGCAGCTTCGCCTGGACCGACTACCGCGACCTCCTCAAGGCTGCCCACCGCCAGCTCGGCGGACCGGTCATCCTGATCTGGGACAACCTGAACGTGCACAAGGACCGCCGCCTGCGCGCCTTGATCGATGCACAGGACTGGCTCACGGCCTACCACCTGCCGCCCTACGCACCCGACCTCAACCCCGTCGAGGGCATCTGGTCCCTGCTGCGACGAAGCAGCCAGGCCAACACCGCCTTCACCAGCCCAGAACACCTCATCACCACACTCCGCCACGGCCACCGCCGACTCCAGTACCGCAGCGACACCCTCAACGGATGCCTCACCGAAACCGGACTCACCATGACGACACCACGCCTACAACCTCAGTAGACGCATCCCCTGCGCGCCGCAAGCAGCTATTCTCCCCGCTCGGCCGCGAGGACGGATGACTGGTGAAACCGCGCCGCAACCGCGGGACTTGTTGCGTTCCTCCTTCTAGTCCGGTAGTTCGAGCCGGCCACGCTCGCGGCGGTGAGGGATGACGCCAGCGCCCGGATAGCCGCCGTCGGCGATCGTGAGCGTCCTACCCCAAGCGGCCTTGGCGCCGGACTCCTCCCATGCCTTGCAGTCGCTGCGGTTCCCAGGCAATGGCCAGCCGACCACGTTGACCAGGCGGATGTCGGCGTCGATGACGACCTGGTGGTTGTGGAGTACTGGTCGTTCTTCGACACCCGGCCACGGTGTGGTCGCGGGTGGGGACCAGGGATGCCGTCCACGATGAGCACGGTGTCATTGGCAAACTGCTTGTGTGGCTGGAGTGCAAACATCGGCCCCAGATGGTGTGATTCGGGCGACCGCCGACTTCGACACCCCGAACAGCGGAGCGAGCTACCGCATCGTGAGGTTCGTTCGCCAGTACTCCGCGACCAGCAGCGGAGCCCGGTCCTCCAACGGAAGACTCCACGGTCGGCCCTTGCGGACCGCGTCCGCACCCGGTGCCGCAGAACGATCACCAGTTCCCGAACTGTCTCGGGTTCAGCCCGGTGAACCGGGCTGTCCAGTACGATTCCGACGCCGTGATCACGCGAGGCAGTTCGGATTCGGCAATGCCCTCTCATGTCGCCGACTCGGATCCTACGTACAGAGTCCTACCGTGACTGTGTTACCTCGGTTACTGGTGTCACAGCCGACCCTGTCCGCGAGTGCGTACACGATGGTCAGACCCCGCCCATGTTCGGACTCGTCACCTGGGGAATCCGGTCGAGGCAGGGTGCTCGTGCCGCCCTCGTCCCTGACTGACAGGACGACGAATTGAGACAACACCGCAATCACAAGGTGAAAGCTGCCGAAACCCCGTTCACTAACGGTGTGCCGGATCGCGTTCCCACTCAGCTCGCTCATGATCAGCACGGCGTCGTCTACCCTGGACGTATTCTGCAGAATATCCCAGGTCCAGCGACGCGCTCGGCCGACCTCCTCCGGAAGGCATGGGTATGTAGAATTCCAGAATCGCACAATACTGGAACCCCTGCGCATGCATGCCTCACTTGAGCCCAAAGAGACCCTCCCTGATCAGAAATTCCTCAACCGACCGATATCTTCGATTTCATACAGATGGAAACTCGCACTTCTCACCCATATTGATCCACCCTCTTGCCCGGAGCAGAGAATTGATTGCTAGCATGAGAGAAGCCGCAACGGAACGTCCGTCAGAACTCCTCCTGCCGGGGAGGGAGATCCGCGCCCTGCGCAGGTAGGGATGATCCCCGGCCAAGATGCGTCGGCCGTATTGGACTGTCGCATTCCCCGCACATGCGGGGCTCTGCCCCACAGGATCCGTCCAGCGCCAACATCGAGCTCGGCCAAAAGACCACTCAAGCCGTTCCCCAACAGTAACTGCGCCCTGTAAAAGCGGGTAGCATCCCCCCTCCTCCGCAGCGCCACCGGAATCTGACTGTGCGAACGACAGCCCGATACGACCGTACCCATCTTGGCCGCGAAAAATTAAAGCTTTTTCGCGGCCAAGATGGGTACGGTCTGCTCCTCTACCCCATCTTGGCCGCTTGGGAAACCTGCCGATGAATCGGTTATCACGGTGCTGGCGGACATACTCGGCACAACGTCACTTGCTGGCGTCAAACGTGGGCCCGGTACGAACTCGCGGTTGGGAGCGCGAGCCACCGCTGTGTCGGTGGACGGTGAGATGGAGGTGCATGGGGGAAGTGACCACCGGTTTCCCGTGCGAACAGCCTTTCGGGCGCCCCCGGGTTGGCCACGGCGGCCCGGAGCACGCGGTGGCGACGACTGCTGTGGCCAGCCGCCCCCGCTGTCACCCCGGGATTCGACGGCATGATCAGTCTCTGGGCAACTGGCACCGAGCAGCATGCCGACCTTCTCAACGGCGTAATGGCAGGCTGTGGACGGTCACTACCACACTGATCGAAAGCGGCCCCTACATCGTGACCGGCAGGGACTGGACCGTATGGGTCTGGGGCTTGGCCAGCGAGCGGCAGGCCGACAAGCTGAGCGGCCACCACGGTCCGGTGCGTGCGGTAGTGAGCACAGTGGTCAAGGGGCGCCCCGGGCCATCACCCCTGCCTGTACGTCTCCAGCAGCCGCCGTAAAGGACACACCGTAGCTGCCACGCCACAGACATCGGCAGGACCCCGGGTGGGCAACACGGTGCCCACGACCGGCCGACGCGGGAACCTCGACGGCCGACCGGCGCGACGGAGCTCCCGCATCGGCAGCAGCGGCTCGATCACCGCCCACTGGACATCCGTCAATGACGAGTCACAGGAACCCTGGCGGCCTTCGCCGGGGCCGGCCACCGGGAGCGGCCCCACGGCCGTGGACGACACCGGGTGTCGGTACCGGCTGCGGTCAGGGCGCCGGCCCGGTGGGCCGCGGCGATTCCGGCGACAACGACCGCCGCACTCCAGTGGCGGTCGAGATCCGGCGGAGTTCCTGAGCCGGTGGTTCAGGAAGCGTGTCGCCCCGAGCCGTCGGTGTCGACGGCAGCGGCGTCACTCACGTCTTCCACCCTCAGAGGCCGTTGTCCGCTGAATGCGATCACGAGACCGTAGGGGTCGCAGACGGGTAAACGCCCCTCGGCGAAACGCAGGTGCCACTCGTCGGCGTAGAAGTTGAGTTGTGGAGAATCCAGGGGAAAATCCGCGTCCGGCACGCTGCGGTAGGACTCCGATTCCGCTTCGGTGAGACCAAAGAATTCCGGGTCTGCCTCCAACGCCTCCCGCACAAAGCGGAGCCCCGTCTCCAGGTAGTGATCGAGTCTGCCGAGTACCTCTCCGACCAGGACAAGATCGGCCGCGTCGATATCATCGGTGCCTTCGAGCAGAAGGTTGACCTCGACAAGGCCACCGTACAGCGCGCTCTCCGGCACCTGTTCCACGCTCCAGACCCTCAGTTCATCGGGTCCCCGTTCGAAGCGCAGCCGTCCGATGCCGCTACGGAAGACGGTCGAGGACACGGTTACCCCATCTCACGGAACTCAGGGCGCGGGCCGCCATGCCCAGCCTTCCGCCATACGGAGAAGGCACTGACCAGTGCGTGCAGCGGCCCTCACCCCTCGTCAAGAACCCCAGCACGCCGCAGCGGATGAACGCTCCGGACGGCACGGCACCTTTGCATGTCCGCAGAGTGCCACAGCGAGAGCCGCCCCCGCACAATCCTTCGTTCCCCGGGCCGCCAAGGGATCACCGCATCGCCTCGGCGGCGGAAGACTGAGAGCGACTACCCCTGCCTGTACGCCTCCAGCAGCCGCCGTAAAGGACACACCATAGCCACCCTCATGGGAAGCGTCGACGAGTCGTCGTCGCCCCTGGAGTAAGCCCGCTGCCGAGGGAACATGAACAGGCAACCGTCGCCGTAGTCATGGTGCTGCCAACCCGCTCCCTCCTCGTCCCCAAGCAGCAGTCCGGGCACGACGGCGAGCCTCGGCAAGAGCGCCGGTCGGCCATGGCGTGTTCCCCGCGCCTTCCCACGTGACCGCGGGGCTGCATCACTCTGTGCCCGCATACGCCCTGTGTGCGCCCCTCGTACACAACGTAGCTTGCGATGTCGGTCTGACCCGTGGAAGCAGCAGGGGGAGCAGGTTGAAGCCAGCCGCTGACGTACTCAGGGATCTCGTCCAGCCGTCGAACATCTCGGTCCATTCCAGTTCGGGACTGGTCGGCAGCGTCGTCGCAGCCGCCGCGGAGGATGACCAGACGCGCGAGAAGAAGGAACTCGACCAGCTCCGGCGCAAGCCCGGGCTGCTGCCCATACCTGTGACGGAGCTGGACCGGGTCGTCCGGCTGACGCCCTGGGACGCGCTGCACACTCTCGGTCGGGCCATAGTCCTCTCCCGGCGGGGCGCCGGCCGTGGACTGGCGGAGCACTGGGGTTCCCTCAAGTACAGCCAGGCTCTGACCGGCGGCGTCAACTCCTTCATGGCCCTCTCTGCGGAGGGACGGGAAACCGCCGACTACTACAAGGCAATCCAGTCCGGGGAACTCGGTACCGGCTTCGCCCTCGCCCTCGCTCGGAACCTCTTGCGCCGCCGCTACCCGAACCATTCGGTCTCGATCGTCCCCGCGGACACCGCGCTGCGAGCCGGGTGGGCCCTGACCAGCCGGGACTCGGGCCATCGATCCGGATACCGCTATCGGCCGCAGTTCTTCGCCGAGGTATGGAAGCCCGGAGAGTCGCCGAGAGTCGTTCCGATAGCGTGCAAGGGCAACCACAGCAACGCCGCCGTCTCGCATGCCCAGCTCGCCTCCGCTTCCGCACACGTCGAGGCGGTCCACATCGGCGCGTGGGACGAGACACCGGCCTTGGTGTTCAGCACGGAATTCGCCATCGAAGGCGCACTCACCGTGCACGCCTTGCAGGCCGACGGAACTGGGGGCCGACTGACCGGCCCGCTCGACGCCCCTGGCACCGGCCTCGACCACCGTATCGAGGACGCGAACATCTTCCCGGGCATCCAACCGCCGACCGAGAGCGAGCGGGGACAAGAGCCGGCGCCAGGCTTCCACATACAGCCGAAGCACTATGCCTGGTTCCGGCAGGTCCTCGCCCGAAGCGCTGCGGCCGGACTGACGGCCTTCGCTGGCGACGGCGCCGCCACGGCCCAGTATCTCACCCAAAGGCAGGGCAGGCGCCGCTTCACCGACCCCGCCCACGCCGCCACCGACAGCGTCCAGGACGCGCACCAAAGGCTCCTCGACATCGACTTCGTCGGCACCGACCATGTGTTCCGCCTCAACAGGACGCGGGTAGAGGCGTTCTCCGGGGTCGCAGACCACCTCTTCCACCACCTCGCGGAAGGCCGTGTCGAGACGTACCGCGCAGAGATCCACGCGCAGCGGAGAAGCTGGCCGCTCCTCGCCTGGGATTCGGAGTGGGACGGCCCCGTGTCCGTTCACCAGGACGGCTCCGTGCTCGCCATGCGGGTACTGCCACAGGCCTGACGCCCGCACAGCCAACTTCGCCCCCTGGGTGCAGGAAGAGGAAACGAAGAGGTCAGAGATCGCCGACGACCCCGTGCCGGGGGCAGCACAACATAGGTAACTGGGCCGAGCGAACCCATCGGCATGCCCGTCAAGACCAAGTCGATCCGGCCGCATGAAGTTCGTATCGCGCCATTCCCCAGATACAGGTTGCTCCAACTGTCCCTCATCCCGATTCTGGAACGTTCGCCACCAGCCGGGAGGAACAAGTGAACACACCGCGCCGTCACGCGAAGGACCTCGACGTCATCGGTCAGACTGTCAGTCTGATCGGCTTCCTCAAGGAGGTCGTTCAGAGTAGCAATCAACGGCTTCGTGATGACCGTCGCGCAAGGGAACGGTTGTGGCTGGGCGCCATGCCTCCCTCCGTGCGACGCCCATCCGACCGCCCTGACGGACTGCTGTTCACTCTGGACCACGTGCCGCAGACATCGCCACCTTCGCTCCCGAATCTGCTGGATGGTTGGGTATCCACGGAGCGCTGCCAGGACGAGGATGGCGGTGACCCACCGCTTGAGGCTGAGGGCCCAGGGCAGGAGCTTGTACGAGCCGCCGATGGCAAACAGTCGTGGGAACAGGCGACGGAGCAGACCGTCCGCCGAGAAGATGCCGACGAGGTCCTCCGAGCCTACGGCCCCTGGCTGACGCGCTGGCGGAGGTGGGCGGAGAGGGAGCGCACGGATCGCCCCCTTCGTGAGCTGTACGACCAGGTCTACGGCTGGCATCAAAGGCTGGCCCAGCAAGATGACCAACTAGAACTCGTGCTCGGTGTAGGACTCTTAACTTGGCATGATTCACACGGCGACGCCGTCCACCGTCACCTGCTCACCCATCGCGTGGAGACCCTGGTAGACCGTAAGACTGCCAGGCTCACCGTGCGGCTCATGGCCGAGGGCGCCATGCGGCTGGAAGATCAGTCATTCCTCGACACTGATGACGGCTGGGCGCCCGAACGCTCGGCCGCGCTCACCGAGGAAATCACAGCCCGGTCACTGCACCTGCTGGGTGCGGAGGCATTGGAGCAGTTGGCCCAGTGGCAGGAGCGGGTGTTGCAACGTCCCGTGTCCTTCAGCGCAGAGTGGCAGCCGCTCCGCGAGTCAGAGACAGGCGCACGCCTCACGTACGCTCCCGCACTGGTACTGCGCCCGCGGGACCGTAACGCTCTGCTGGGCTTCTACGACCGGATCGCGGACAGCGTGTCCTCCGAGGCACACGCACCTCTGGGTCTCGCCCAGCTAGTGCTGCCGCTGAACTCCGAAGAGCGCGTGGACTGGGACAGTAGTGGGATTCCGCCCCTCTTCGGGGACGACCCGCTCTTCCCAGGAAAGACCAACGAACGTCAACGTAGCGTTCTGCAGCGACTGGAACACGACACAGGCGTGGTGGTGCAAGGCCCACCGGGCACCGGCAAGACCCACACCATCGCCAATCTGGTCTCCGCACTACTGGCCCAAGGGCAGAGGGTCTTGGTGACAAGCGCCCGCGACCAAGCCCTGACAGTCCTGCGGGACAAGCTTCCTCCCACTGTCCGAGACCTTTGTGTCCTGCTTCTGAGCTCGGCACGCCAGGACGGGGCAGACGAGCTGGAACGCACGGTCAACGCTCTCACCGATCAGGTCGCTGCGAGTGACCCTGACCAACTGCAGGACGAGATCCGTCTACTTTCCGCTCGCCGGGAGGAAGTACAGGGAAGGATCAGCTCCCTCACCGGGCAAGTGATCGCGCTGCGGGAGGCCGAGATCTATCGACACCCGGAGATCGCACCGGGCTACGCTGGCACCCTGGCCGAGATCGTGCAGCGCGTGCGCGGAAACGCCGGACATCATTCCTGGATCGGCGCTGTTCCGGCGGATGGCACGAGTTCCTCGGTACCTCCGGTATCCCCCGCGCAATCGATGGAGCTGCTGAGCCTGCTGCGCGATGGTGCGGCCGAACCACGCGCGGGTGGCATGCTGCCGGAACCCGACAGCCTCCCCTCCCGCGAAGCGTTGGCTCAGGCATGCGCAGCCAGTCTCGTCACCGACCAGGGCCTGTCCTCCCGAGCGATCGACATCAGTGGCGACCTTGCCAGACTCGACAGCTCTGTCACCGATGAGCTGACCTCTCTCATGGATTCCTGCCGAACGGCCCTGCACCACCTGGGGCTGTCTCCACACGCGACGAAGTGGGATGAAAGCACGTGGTCAACCAAGGCCCTCACCGACCGACTCTCTCGTGAGAACCACGCGCTGTGGCGTCGCGTGTCCGGACTCGCCGACCAACTCGTCACCATCTCCGAACGACTGAACCAGCAGGGGATGACGCGCGTCACCATGCCTGGGCAGCTCTCCTCGGAGCAAGCGGATGCGATGCTCACGGCAGGTTCCGCGCTGCGTGAGCACCTCGCTTCGGGGGGCAAGCTTCGAGCCCGTGGCAGCTTCCGTGCCTCGCGGGCGCAGCAGGCCGCGCAGAACCTTCTGGACACGTGCACCGTGAACGGTAGCTCACCCGAAACTCTGGGAGACCTCGACGCCGCGCTTGCTCACCTCCAAGCTCGCTCAGCCGTTGCCCTGCTGGCGGAGCGGTGGAAACAGGTACGGGTTCCCGTACCCGAAGGACCGTTGGAAGTTCGGCTGGCGTCGCTGACAGAGGCGTACGAGCGCCTGAAGCATGTCGACGCGTTCGGCATCAGCCGCGAGCGCATCGACGAGCTACTCGTCCATCACGGAATGCATATCGCCCTCACTTCTCGGTCAACGTGGCAGGACTTCGTCTGTGCCCTCTCTACGGTCTCGGGCCGACGGGCGGCGGACGAGGCCAGGGCCCAGTTGATTGGCTGGGAGGAGCAACTGCGCGCACGGGTGGACGGTACCCACCCCACCACCGAGGCCGTGGCCGCCGCCCAAGCCATCCGGGATCGGGATCTCGATCGATATGCCAAGGAGCTTGAGGCCCTGCGCGAAGCTCATCGCCGTGAGCACCGCCAGCGTCGGTGCGCCGTGCTACTCGAAAGCCTTCGCCGAGCCCACCCGCTGCTCGCCGACCAGCTTTCGCACGATCCGGGAGATCCGGCATGGGAGGCCCGCCTGGACTCTCTGGCGGAGGCGTGGGCCTGGGCGCTGGCCGCTGCGTTCACCCGACGCCAGCGCACTCCGGGCCGCGAACGCGAGATTGAAGGAGAACTGGCGCAGTGTGAACGCCATCTGGAGGACATCACCGGTGAGCTTGCTGCCACCTGGGGGCGTTGGCACTGTCTCCGTCGTATGACGCAAGAGCAGAGGTCGGCGCTCCAGGCGTACCGCAACCACATGTCCTCGTACGGCAAGGGCAAGGGACGCAGTGCAGGCCGCTACCGTGCCGCGGCGCACGACGCCATGAAGACAGCGCAGGAAGCGGTGCCTGCGTGGGTCATGCCCATCTCTCAAGTCGCCGAGACGGTACAGGCACGACGGGACGCGTTCGATGTCGTCATCATCGATGAAGCGAGTCAGGCAGGCATGGACGCCCTGTTCCTGCTGTGGCTGGCGCCCCGCGTCATTGTTGTGGGGGACGATAAACAGTGCGCGCCCTCGCTCAGCGGTATGGGTCGGCACCAGGCCATCCATGACCGGCTCGTCTCCCATTTGCCTGACATGCCTCCCATGCTCCGCACGCTTTACGGGCCCTCCACAAACCTCTACCAGTTACTGTCCACTTTCTTCCCGAAGGTGGTCCGTTTGGAGGAGCACTTCCGTTGCATGCCGGAGATCATCGGCTGGTCCTCGCAGACCTTCTACAACAACAGGCTGCAGCCCCTGCGCCAGTACGGCGGTGAGCGCCTCGACCCCCTCGTGACCCACTTCGTTGAAGGGGCTGTTACCCAGGGGCGCGACGGCAGGATCCGCAACCCGAAGGAAGCTGAGGCCATCGTCGACTGCTTGGCCAGGCTTGTGGCAGACGACAACTACCGGGACCGGACCATGGGCGTCATCACTCTTCAAGGGTCGATCGGTCAGGTCAAGCTCCTGGAGAAACTCATCCAGGAGCGGATCCCCGCGCCGATGCGCGAGCGCCATCAGATCCGTGTGGGCAGCCCCGCCTCGTTCCAGGGAGACGAACGGCACGTCATCCTGCTGTCAATGGTCGTCACCGATCCGCCGCGCATCACGGGAGGCGCCCGCAGCGAACGGCAAGCCTACAACGTCGCCGCATCACGGGCGCAGGATCAGATGTGGCTCTTCTACTCGGTACCGCCGGATCGGCTGAAGCGGGAGGACTTGCGCCTTAATCTCCTGTCTTACATGGAGGACCCGCCGTCCGCGCTGGCCAGCTACGAGGACATCGGAGAGGTATCGGACGATGTGCAACAGAAGCCTTTCGAATCACTCTTCGAGCAGCACGTCTACCTGCGCCTGAAGGCCCGGGGATATCACGTCGTCCCGCAGCTTCAGGCCGGGCACAAGCGTCTCGACCTCGTGATCGTAGGGACACGTGGGCGCCTGGCCGTGGAGTGCGACGGTGACCGATACCACTCGACGCCCGAACAGATCCGGAACGACCAACGCCGTGATCGTGAACTCCAGCGCGTCGGCTGGACGATCTGGCGCATTCGCGAGAGCGAGTTCCGATTCGACCCCGCAGAAGCACTCTCTGGCCTGTGGGACGAGCTCGAACGGCTTGGCATTCGTCCAGCCACGTTCGAGGAAAACAGCGTTCTCGCCCGGTCGTCCGCGTCATCCCCCAACAAGCACTGGACGCCGTTCGACCTCTCCTCCGACGAGGGCCTGGCCGATGACACCACGGAATCAGTCGATGAGCCGAGTGCGGATGATCTGGCCGAAACCCTCGACGAAACCGAAAGTAACGTAACCGAAGACGGCACGGAAGGCTCCGCATGACCGCGCAGTCCCCACTCGGCATCCTGGACACCAACACTCTGGAGGAGCTCGCACGCGTCATCTGCGGTGACGATCATCTCTACTACCGCAAGGGCTACGAGATCGCTCGTTTCCTGGAACACGCTGGCTGGCAGCGGGTACCAGAATACAACGGCGAGTACAGGATGGACTGGACACTCGCCCGGCTCACCGAGCGCCGGGAAGAGCCCACCGAGCTGGAACGGGTCCTGCTTCGGCTGGCCGACCCTCGCGAGTACCTTGACGAGCTGGAACAACTGCCTGCCGTCGTCACCGCTGTCAATGCCTTTCTCGTCTACGAGGGGGCACGCCTAGAAAGCCAGGGCGGCCGGCCGCGTCTGGTGGCCTGCGACCCCTCTCTTGCCCACCCAAGTAGCCAGGGACCTTCCGAACTCAGCGCAGCCATGACCGATCTCATCAGTGACCGGAAGATGGCGGCCCTCCTCCAACACCGCTTGGACGAGGCACGCACCTGCTATGCCAATGGTGCTCACGTGGCCGCCATCATCATGCTTGGCAGCCTACTTGAAGGCGTGATGGTCCATGTGGTCTGCGAACGCGATGCCTCACTACTCGGCAGTACATCAGCGGACAAAGTAACCCTGGATTCATTGATCAAAATTTGCCACAAAGCGCGGTGGATCGATGCCGATGTCGAGCGCTTCTGTCACGAGCTTCGCAAGTACCGCAACTTCGTGCACCCGCGAGCAGAGATCCGCGAGGCCCACACTCCAGACCGATACACCTTGGACATGTGCTGGCCCGTGGTCAACGCAGTTCTGAACGATCTCGCCACCTCCCAACCGAAGACAAACACACCAACTCCTGCTATCGCGTCTATCCGGCCGGTACCCCGACCACCATCAGCAGCACGTCCGGCACACAGGCAGTGACACCAGGAATCAAGCCCATATTTTGGCCGCCGCCCCGCGCTCTACAAGCGTCTCAGTGGCCGAACCTTAAGACCGTGTCCTGAAGGCAGGCGAGCAGCTTGTAGCAGCTCAGGGCGACGACGGTGACCTCCCTCGCAGCACCGCCCTACCCATCGCAGTATGGCTTTAGCGGCGGCTACCCCTGCCTGTACGCCTCCAACAGCCGCAGCCACACCTCGCTGATCGTCGGATACGCCGGGACCGCGTGCCAGAGGCGTTCGATGGGGACCTCGCCCACCACGGCCACCGTGGCCGAGTGGAGGAGTTCGCCGACGCCGGGGCCGACGAAGGTCACGCCGAGGAGGATGTCGCGGTCGAGGTCCACGATCATCCGGGCGCGGCCCCGGTAGCCGTCGACGTAGAGCGAGGCTCCTGCCACCGAGGCGAGGTCGTAGTCCACGGCGCGGACGCGGTGGCCCGCGGCTTCGGCCTCGGTGAGGGAGAGGCCCACCGCCGCCGCTTCCGGGTCGGTGAAGACGACCTGGGGGACGGCCGCGTGGTCGGCGGTGGCCGTGTGGGCGCCCCAGCGGTCCGTTTCAAGGAGGGGGACGCCCTGGGCGCGGGCGGCGATCGCGGCGGCGGCGATGCGGGCCTGGTATTTGCCCTGGTGGGTGAGGAGGGCGCGGTGGTTGACGTCGCCGACGCCGTAGAGCCAGTCGTGGCCCTGGACGCGGCAGCTGTCGTCGACGGCGAGCCAGGAGCCCGGTTCCAGGCCCACGCTCTCCAGGCCGATGCCGTCGGTGCGCGGGGCGCGGCCCGTGGCGAAGAGGACCTCGTCGGCCTCGATCCGGTCGCCGCCCGCCAGGACGAGGGTGACGGGGCCGGTGCCGCCGGGGCGTTCCACCGCGGTGACGGAGGTGTTCAGCCGGATGTCCGCGCCCGCCTCGGTGAGGGCGTCGGTGATGTGTTCGCCGACGAAGGGCTCCATCCGGGGCAGCAGGCGATCGCCCCGGACCAGGAGGGTGACCTCAGAGCCGAGGGCCTGCCAGGCGGTGGCCATCTCGACGCCGACCACTCCCCCGCCGACGACGGCGAGCCGCCCCGGCACGGCGTGGGCGCTGGTGGCCTCCCGGCTGGCCCAGGGCTTGGCGCCGGCCACTCCCGGCAGGTCGGGCAGGACCGCGCGGCTGCCGGTGCAGACGGCCACCGCGTGCCTGGCGGTCAGGACCTGGCGCTCGCCGTCGGGGCCGTCCACGACGACCCGTCGGCGGCCGTCGAGCCGGCCCCGGCCGCGGTAGAGCCGGGCGCCGGTGGAGTCCAGCCAGGTCACCTGGCCGTCGTCCTTCCAGTGGGAGGTGAACGCGTCCCGGTGGGCCAGGACCTCGTCCGCGTCCAGCGGGCCCGCGGCCGCCCCGCGCAGGCCGGGGGTGCGGCGCGCGTCCGCGCGGGCGAGCGCCGGGCGCAGGAGGGCCTTGCTGGGCATGCAGGCCCAGTACGAGCACTCCCCGCCGACCAGTTCGCTCTCCACCACCGCCGTGCTCAGGCCGGCGGCGCGGGCCCGGTCGGCCACGTTCTCCCCGGTGGGGCCCGCGCCCAGGACCACCACGTCGTACTCCACAGCATCCGTCATAGGGACAGTCTGGTACCCGGTGTGGCTCCCGGCCACATGGGCAGGAGGAATAGCGTCGTCCCGGCCGTGGTTGTGCCGGGCGAATGAGTACACCACCGTCACAGGAGAGGTATCGGGCATGGCCACCATAGAGCTGACCAAGGAGAACTTCGATCAGGTCGTCTCGGAGAACGATTTCATCCTGATCGATTTCTGGGCGTCGTGGTGCGGGCCCTGTCGCCAGTTCGCGCCCGTCTTCGAAGCCTCCTCCGAGCGCCACCCCGACCTCGTCTTCGCCAAGGTGGACACGGAGGCCCAGCAGGAGCTGGCGGCCGCGTTCGACATCCGTTCCATTCCGACGCTGATGATCGTGCGGGAGAACGTCGCGGTGTTCGCGCAGCCCGGCGCGCTGCCCGAGGCCGCGCTGGAGGACGTGATCGGCCAGGCGCGCGGGCTCGACATGGACGAGGTGCGCAAGTCGGTCGAGGAGGCGCAGGCGGCGGAGGCAGCGGAGGGGGCTCAGAAGGCCTGAGTCCCGCGCGCGGAGGTCAGCGGGTCGGGTCCACGACCCGCGCCGACAGGCCGTAGTCGATCTCGGCGCCGTCCACGAGCAGTGCCTCGACGGTACGGGTCGCCGGGTCGATGTCGGCCTCCATGCCTTCGCCGGTGTACCGGGGGTAGCCGGATGCCCCCGTCTCGCCGGTGGGGGTGACGACGGCCGAGCGGATCGCGGCGGCGATCAGGGAGGCGCCGTCGTGGTCGGGGTGGCCCTCGACGTGTTCGGGCACCAGGAGGATCTCCAGGCGCCGGGGGTCGTTACTCACGGTTACGTCCTTCCGCCGGGCGGCACCGGTGCGCGGGGCGCCGGGGCGGCCGGTGGATTCCTTCCCTCCCCGTGACGCTAGGCACCCCGGGGGCCATCCGCATCCCGGGACCGGGCACAGGACGGGGCACAGGGCAGGCGCGGGCCTGGCACAGGACAGGGCACAAGGCAGGCGCGGGCCTGGCACAGGACGGGCAGGGCGCGGGGCACAGGCGCCCTCAGGTGGACTCGCGGTGCACAGCCCTCGCCCCCATCAGCTCGTGGTCCCGCGGCCGGTCGTCCGGCGTGCGCACCGCCTGGTCCACCAGCTCCGCCAGAAGCCGCCCGGTCACCATGTCGATGTGGACCGTGGAGAGCCGGGGCCGCAACAGTCTTCCCAGGAGCAGGTCGTCGGCGCCGATCACCGCGGTCTGCCCGGGGATGTCGATCCGCTCGTCCTGGAGCGCCCGCATCAGCAGCATGGCGTAGTCGTCGTTGAACGCGTACACGGCGTCCAGCCCCAGCCCGTGCCAGCGGGCGGCGAGAGCGGCGGCGGACTCCTCGTCGTACGCCAGCGGCAGCGGCTCCACCCGGGCGCCCGTGTCGGCCGCCGCGCGGACCGCGCCCTCGTAGCGCGGCTGGGCGAAGTGCTCCAGGCCCGGTTCCCTGGGCATGACGACGCCGATGGCCCGCCGCCCGCGTTGCACCAGATGGGTGACGGCGCAGCCGCCGACCTCGCGCTGGTCCATCACCAGGCAGTGGGCGCCCTCCACCCGCCGGGGGGCGAGCGAGATCACGGCCTTCGCGCCGGAGCGCTTGAGGATGTCGACGCCGTGGGGGGTGAGTCCGACCTCGCCGAGGGAGACGACGGCGACGGGCCTCAGTTCGGCCCAGGCGCGGGCGGCGTCGTCGCCGTCGAGCCCGACACTGCCGTACTGCACCACGGTGTAGTCCAGCCGGCGCAGGGCCCACTGGAGTTCGTGGAAGAAGCGGTGGAACTGCGGGCCGTGGGGGACGGAGGTCGCGGGCAGCAGGACCATCCGGGTGTGTCCGGCGCGCAGGCTGCGGGCCGCGGCGTGGGGCACGTACCCCAGTTCCTCGGCGGCTTCCCGGACCCGGCGGCGCGTGGGCTCGCTGATGCGCACCGACGCCGTGTTGTTCAGGACGTACGAGACGGTGGCCCGGGAAACCCCGGCTAAGCGGGCGACATCGGCGCTGGTGGGAACGGAGCGTTCGGCAAACTGCTTGGGTGTCTGGCTCATCGCCCTGGGCATCTTTCCAGAACACGGCCCCGTCCCGCCGGGGGGTTGGCCGGAATCGGGCACTCTGTGCCGCGGCGCCCCGGTCCCGCATGATGATCGGGCCCGTCCACGACACCGAAAGGCCAGAGCGCCATGCGACTGCGTACGACCGGCTGGGGCGAGGGTGATCGGCTCGCGCTCCTGATCCACGGCATCATGGCCGACCATCGCACCTGGCGCCGGGTGGCGCCCGCGCTCGCCCGGCGCGGCTACCGGGTCCTCGCGGTGGATCTGCGCGGCCACGGCGCCAGCGGCCGTGCGGATTCCTACACCGTGGACGACCACGCGGCGGATCTGGTGGAGACGCTGCCGGCGGGGGCGGACCTGGCGATCGGGCATTCGCTGGGCGCTCTGGCGCTGTCGCTGGCCGTGGCGGAGCTGGCCCCCGCGCGGGCGGTGTACTCGGATCCGGCGTGGCGGCTCCCCAGCGGGCCGGAAGGGTTCCGTCCGGAACTGCTCACCGTCGCGAAGGGGTTGACGCGCGAGGAGATACGGGCCATGAATCCGCGCTGGGAGGAGGCCGACGTCGACATCGAGACACAGACCCTGGCCGTGTGGGACGAGGCGACCGCGCACGGTCTCGGGGGTGTCGTCGGACGGGATCGGATGCCCGCGCGGCCGGTGGTGCCCTCGCTGGTGACGCTCGCCGACCCCAGTGCGCTGGTGCCGCCGGAGCGGGCGGAGCTGCTGCGGCGGCGCGGTTTCGCGGTGCGGACGGTCGCGGACACCGGCCACACCATCCACCGGGACGACCACGACGGCTTCCTCGCGGCGCTGGAGGGGTGGGCGTGAGGCCGGCGGAGGACGGGAACGGAGGACAGGGCCGCGGAGCCGGTCCGGGCACTATCGTGGGCGCTGTGACGCTCTTCTCCGGCGCCCCGGGCGCCTTCGACTCCCCCGGCCGCAGCGGCGCGACCGCCACCACCGAGGCCGATCCCGCCGCCGTCGGCCCGGTCCGTACCGCGTACGAGCCCGACCAGGACGGCGATCCCGACCCCGGGGAGATCGTCTGGACCTTCGTGCCGTTCGAGGAGGCCGACGGACGGGGCAAGGACCGGCCGGTGCTGATCGTGGCGCGGGAGCGGGCCGGGACCCTGCTGGCCGTGCAGCTGTCCAGCAAGCGCCACGACCGGGACCGCGAGTGGGTGGCGATCGGGGTGGGGCCCTGGGACCGCGAGGGCCGGGAGTCCTGGGTGGACCTGGACCGTGTGCTGCGCGTGCACGAGCGGGGCATGCGGCGGGAGGCCTGCGCCCTGGACCGGGACCGCTTCGACGCCGTGGCGGAGCGGCTGCGCGGGCGCTACGGCTGGAGTTAGGCCGTCTCTTACGGATCTTGCTAACGACCTAGCCGGCCCGTACCGGACCGGGTACGTCCCCCGCGCCGGCCGTCACTCCCCCGCTGTGCCCGGCGCCGGCCCGGAACGCCCGCTCGAACGCCGTCAGCGTGCCCTGTCCCTTCGTACGGTCCAGTACCGCGAAGGTGATCTCGTCGAAGTGGCCCGCGAACGGCCCCTCCCCCGTGAGCAGGGCCCGGAACGCCCCAGCGACCTGCGCCGGGTCGTTGCGGAAGACCCCGCATCCCCAGGCGCCGAGCACGAGCCGGCGGTAGCCGGCGGCGACGGCCGTCTGGAGCACCCGTTCGGCGCGGGCGGTGAGCGCGGCCGGGATCAGGGGGACGTCCTGGGGTGCCGTACGGGCGATCACTCCGGCGTTCGGTGCGGGCGAGGTGAGGAAGCCGACGGTGAAGGGGGTGTCCAGCAGCGTGCCCCGGTCGTCGCGGAAGACGGGGACGGCGGGCGAGTGGATGACCCGGTCCGAGTAGAAGGGGCTGCGGTCCGCCCGGTGGTGGGCGTAGTACTCCGGGATTTCCAGCAGGGTGGCGTGGAGGGCCGAGGCGCGGCACAGTGCCTCCTCCTGGGCCTGCGCGCCGTTGAGGAAGCCGCCGCCGGGGTTGCGGGCGGAGGCGAAGCTGAGGACGGCCACCGGCGCCGGGTCCCGCGTGGTGAGCCGGCGGGCGGCGGCGGTGGTGGACTCGCCGGTGACCTCGAAGGCCGTGACGCGTCCGGTACCGGGGGTGACGGGCAGCGGCTCCGGGCCGTGGAGCCGGGCCGCCGCGCGGGCGGCGGCGACCTCCTCCGCGATGGTCACCGTGCGTCCCCCGGCGGAGACATACCGTCCGATGGCCGTGATGTCCTGGGTCTGCCGGGCGATCCCCCGCAGTCGTGCACTCATGGCACATGAGTTAAGCGATCATCACACTTCAGGACCATTCATTTTCCACCGGCACCCGCGCGGGCGGGTAACCGGAAGCACCGGTTCAGGGGGCGCTCTTGTGCGAACCCGCGGCCCTGGCCTTAGGTTAACTGTGTGCGTGCCCCATGATGCCTTCCATTCGAGGAGTCGATCATGTGTACAGCGGACGCCGGTGACTTCGGCCGGCCCCTGTCCGAGGACGAAGCGGAGCACATGCTGCGCTGTATCTGTTTCAAGAACGGACCACCCCGGAACGTGGGTGTGGAACTGGAATGGCTCGTGCACCACCGTGAGACCCCCCGGCGCCCCGTCCCGGCGGACCGCCTGACCGCCGCCCACGACCGGGTGCGCGCCCTGGCTCTCGACTCGGCCCTGACCTTCGAACCGGGCGGCCAGGTGGAGCTGAGTTCCCGCCCCGCCGGCTCGCTGATGGAGTGCGTGGACTCCGTCGCCGGCGATCTGCGCGCCGTGCGCGCCGCCCTCGCCCCGGACGGTCTGGTCCTCGCCGGTATCGGCCTCGACCCCTGGCAGTCGCCCCGCCGGATGCGCCACGACCCCCGCTACGACGCCATGGAGGCGTATCTGGACCGTACGGGTCCGGGCGGGCGGGCCATGATGTGCACCTCCGCGTCGATACAGGTCTGCCTGGACGCCGGCGAGGAGGAGCCGGGCCCCCTCGGTCACGGCCGTCGCTGGCGGCTGGCGCATCTGCTCGGCGCGGTGCTGAGCGCCGCGTTCGCCAACTCGCCCGCGCGGGCGGGCCGGCGCACCGGCTGGCGCTCCACCCGGCAGGCCATCTGGGCCGGTCTGGACGGGACCCGGACGGTGGCGCCGCCCCTGGACCGGGAGCCCCGCGGCGCCTGGACGGACCACGCGCTGGACATACCCGTGATGTTCGTGCGGATGCCGGACGGGCCCTGGCAGCAGCCCCGGGGGCTGAGCTTCCGGAGCTGGCTGCGCACGGGCGGCCCGCGCCCGCCGACCCGGCAGGACCTGGAGCACCATCTGTCCACGCTCTTCCCGCCGGTGCGGCCGCGCGGCCATCTGGAACTGCGGATGATCGACGCGCAGCCCGGTGACGACGGCTGGCAGGTGCCGCTCGCGGTGACCACGGCCCTCTTCGACGACCCGGAGGCCGCCGAGACCGTCCACCGGGCGGTGAAACCACTGGCCGAGTGGGCGGGTCCGCTGCCCGCTCCGCGCAATCCGCTCTGGGTGGGAGCGGCCCGGCACGGACTGGCCCATCCGGAGCTGCGGGCCGCCGCCCGGGTCTGTTTCACCGCCGCGCGGGAGGCCCTGCCCCGGATGGGTGCCTCGACGGCGCTGAGGGACGCGGTCGCCGCGTTCGACGAGCGCCATGTGGCCCGGGGCCGATGTCCCGCCGACGACCTGCTCGACACCGCGCCGGAATGGAGGGCCGAGCGATGACCGGGGACCCGCGCGGGCGTGCGCTCGCCGCCCTGACGACGGCCCGCGAACGGACGGCGCTGCTCACCGGCTGCGTCGACGACGGCGAGCTGACCGCCCAGCACTCCCCGCTGATGTCGCCGCTGGTGTGGGACCTGGCGCACATCGGCAACCAGGAGGAGCAGTGGCTGCTGCGGACCGTCGGCGGCGGGCCGGCGCTGCGGCCGGAGATCGACTCGGTGTACGACGCGTTCGAGCATCCCCGGGCGAGCCGGCCGTCGCTGCCGCTGCTGCCCCCGGCCGAGGCCCGCGCGTACGCCCTGGAGGTACGCGGCCGGGTGCTCGACGTCCTGGACCGGACCGCGCTGGAGGGCGGTCCGCTGACCGCGTCCGGGTTCGCCTTCGGGATGATCGCCCAGCATGAGCAGCAGCACGACGAGACCATGCTGATCACCCATCAGCTGCGCCGGGGGCCGGTCGCGCTGACCGCGCCCGAGCCGCCCCGGGGCTCCACGGCCGGGCTGCCGGCCGAGGTGCTGGTCCCCGGCGGCCCGTTCACCATGGGGACGTCGGCGGAGCCCTGGGCGCTGGACAACGAGCGGCCCGCGCACCACCGGACGGTGGCCGCGTTCCATCTCGACACCACCCCGGTGACCTGCGGCGCGTATCTGGCGTTCCTCGCGGACGGCGGCTACCGCGACCCCCGCTGGTGGGCGCCGGAGGGCTTCGCGCAGATCCAGCGGCACTCCATCACCGCCCCCCTGTTCTGGCGGCACGAGGGCGGCCAGTGGCTGCGCCGGCGCTTCGGGGTGACCGAACCGGTGCCGCTCGACGAGCCGGTCCTCCATGTCAGCTGGTACGAGGCCGACGCGTACGCCCGCTGGGCGGGACGGCGGCTGCCGACCGAACAGGAGTGGGAGAAGGCCGCCCGCTTCGATCCCGCGTCGGGCCGCTCCCGCCGCTATCCGTGGGGCGACGCGGACCCCACGCCCGACCACGCCAATCTGGGCCAGCGCCATCTGCGGCCCGCGCCCGCCGGGAGCTATCCCGCCGGGGCCTCCCCGCTGGGGGTGCGGCAGCTGATCGGGGACGTGTGGGAGTGGACGGCGAGTGACTTCCTGCCCTATCCGGGGTTCGCCGCCTTCCCCTACCGCGAGTACTCGGAGGTGTTCTTCGGGAGCGCGCACAAGGTGCTGCGCGGCGGCTCGTTCGGGGTCGACCCGGTGGCCTGCCGGGGCACCTTCCGCAACTGGGACCTGCCCGTACGGCGGCAGATCTTCAGCGGATTCAGGACCGCGCGCGACGCGGCCCCGGACGAGGGGACGGGCTGATGTGCCGCCATGTCGCCCGGGTCGGGCCGCCGCTGGCGCTCGGCGCGGTGCTCACCGTCCCGCCGCACGGTCTGCTGCGCCAGTCCTGGGCGCCGCGCCGGCAGCGCCACGGCACGGTCAACGCCGACGGCTTCGGCGTGGGCTGGTACGCCGACGGCGACCCCGTACCGGCCCGCTACCGGCGCTCCGGCCCCGTCTGGGGTGACCAGTCCTTCGCCGACCTGGTCCGGGTGGTCCGCAGCACCACGCTGCTCGCCGCCGTGCGCGACGCCACGGAGCCGGGCGCCGACGACGAGGCCGCCGCCGCCCCCTTCGCCTCGGGGCCGTGGCTCTTCAGTCACAACGGCGCGGTCCGGGGCTGGCCCGCCTCGCTCGCCCCGCTGGCGCGGGAACTGCCCGTGGAGGAGTTGCTGCGGCTGGAGGCGCGCTGCGACGCGGCGCTGCTGTGGGCGCTGGTCCTGCGCCGGCTGCGCGACGGCGACCCCCCGGGCCAGGCGCTGGCGGACACCGTGCTGGAAGTGGCCGGTGCCGCGCCGGGGTCCCGGTTGAATCTGCTGGTCACCGATGGCACGACGATCGCCGCGACCGCCTGGGGCGACTCCCTGTGGTCGCTCGTCGACGAGGTCGCGGGGACCGTGGTGGCGTCGGAGCCCTACGACGACGATCCGCGCTGGCGCGAGGTGCCCGATCGGACGCTGCTGGTCGCCGATCGCGCCGGTGTTCTGCTCTCCCCGCTCAAGGAGCCCTCTCGGTGAGCCCGTTTCTGCTGACCCGTACCCTGCCCGAGAACGCCACGGCGGCGGCTTTGCGCGCCGATGTGCTGGACGGGCTGACCCGCACCCCGAAGGAGCTGCCGCCGCGCTGGTTCTACGACGCCCGGGGCAGCGAGCTGTTCGAGGAGATCACCCGGCTGCCGGAGTACTATCCGACGCGTGCCGAGCGGGAGATCCTGGTCCGTGAGGCGCCCCGGATCGCGGCGCTTGCGGGGGCCCGCACCCTGGTGGAGCTGGGGTCGGGCTCCTCGGAGAAGACCCGGCACCTCCTGGACGCCCTGCCCGCTCTGCACAGTTATGTACCGGTCGATGTGAGCGAGAGCGCCCTGCGGGGCGCGGCCGACGCGCTGCTCGCGGAGCGGCCGGAGCTGCGGATCCACGCCCTGATCGCCGATTTCACCGGGCTGACGGAGCTGCCGGCGGCCCCGGGGCCCCGGCTGCTCGTCTTCCTCGGCGGCACGATCGGCAATCTCCTGCCCGAGGAGCGGGCGCGCTTCCTCCGCTCGACGCGGGCGCTGCTGGAGCCCGGGGACACGCTGCTGCTCGGCACGGATCTGGTGAAGGACGAGGAGACGTTGGTGCGCGCCTATGACGACACGGCGGGCATCACGGCCGATTTCAACCGTAACGTCCTGAATGTTCTGGCTCGGGAGCTGGGCGCGGACGTCGACCCCGCCGACTTTGACCATGTGGCGCTCTGGGACCGGGACCGGGAGTGGATCGAGATGCGGCTGCGGGCGCGCTCGGCGCTGACGGTGAAGATCCCGGAGCTGAATCTGCTGGTGCCCTTCGCCGAGGGCGAGGAGCTGCGTACGGAGGTGTCGGCGAAGTTCCGCCGGGAGGGGGTGCACCGGGAACTGGCGGAGAGCGGCTGGGAGCCGGTGGAGTGGTGGACGGACGCGGCCGGGCGCTTCGCCCTCTCCCTGGCGCGGGCCGTGGACTGACCCGGTCCCCCGGCCGGTCCCCGTGGGGAAACGGACCGGCGATCCCCCGGTGATGACCCGGGGATCGCCGGCCGGGGCCGGGGCGGCGGGGATCAGCCCGGCGCGAGGATCGCGGTGATCTTCTCCGACGCCTGCTTCGCCGCCCGCCCGGGGTCGCCGCCTTCGAGGACCTTCGTCATGAAGGGCTTGATGGGGTTGTCGACCTCGACATCGGCCCACTTGGGCGAGGTCGGCGTGGCCTGGCTGCCGTCGGCGTTGGCGCCGGCCGCCATCGCGGCGGTGGACTCCTGGCCCTGGATGACGCTCGCCAGCGCCTGCTTGTTGGGCACGTAGTTCATCGTGCGGGCGAGGTCGGTCTGCCAGCGCTCGCTCGCCAGGGCCTTGACGACCTCGACGGCGGCGGCGCGCTCGCCGGCGCGCTCCGGGATGATGAGGTCGGACCCGCCGGTGAAGACCGCGCCGGGCTTGTCCTCGGTCAGGCCGGGGATGCTGAAGTACCCCAGCTTCCCCTTCAGTGCCGGGTTCGCCTTCTCGATGGCCGGGGTCGCGCTGGGCGGGGCGATCAGCTGGGCGACATCGCCCCGGGCGAAGACATCGGTCTGCGGCGGCTTCTGCTCGTCCGCGTTCTTGGGGCCCTTGCCGTGGGACTGGAGCTGCTTGTAGAACTCCATGCCGCGCAGGGCCTTCTCGGTGTGGAGGGCACCGTCCCAGGCGCCGCCGCGCTCGACGGCGAGGTCGCCGCCCTCGTCCCAGATGAACCCGGCCAGCGTGTACCAGTCCTGTCCGGCGAGGTAGATGCCCTGGTCGCCGCCGGTGTTGAGCTGCTCCGAGATCTCCAGCCACTCGTCCCGCGTGCGGGGCGGCTTGGTGATGCCGGCCTTCTCGAAGAGGTCCTTGTTGTAGATGACGACCCGGTTGGCCGCGTACCAGGGGATGCCGTACTGCGAGCCGTTGATGTTGCCGGGCTCCTTGAGGCCGGGCAGCCAGTCCTCGCTGCCGAGGTCGCGCACCGACTCCAGGGTGAGGTCCATCAGGGCGTCGGTCTCCGCGTACTGGGCGACCTGGGTGTTGCCGACCTCGATGACGTCGGGGGTGTCCGTCCCCTCCAGCGCGGCGTTGACCTTCTTGCCGATGCCGGTCCAGGGCTGGAAGGTGACCTTCAGGTCCACCGAGGGGTGGTCCTTCTCGTACTCCTTCACGAAGCGGTCCAGGAAGTCGTCGGAGACGCTGTCCTGCATCAGCCATATCTCCACGGTGCGCTTGTCCGAACCGGTACCCGGTATGAGTCCGCATCCGGCGGTGAGGGCGAGCGCTGCGGCGAGGGCGAGAGACGACGGGAGGGGGCGGATTTTCACAACGTTCACCTTCAGGGGGCATGGAGACGTGAGCCCGTTGGGGGAGCGCGCTCCAGGCTCGCACGGGTGTGGCTGGATTTTGGTATGTACCAAAGTGCCGGTCAAGCCCTGTACCGACGCCTCGCGCACCACCTTTCGGTGAGGCACGGTGGAGAGCGTGTGGAGAGAGTGTAGCGAGAGGAGTACGAAGGTATGTCCCATCACACGTATCGCGTGACTGAGATTGTCGGCACATCTCCCGAGGGAGTGGATCAGGCCATTCGCAATGGCATCGAGCGGGCCGGCCAGACGTTGCGCGGACTCGACTGGTTCGAGGTCACCGAGGTCCGGGGCCATATCGCCGACGGACGGATCGATCACTTCCAGGTGGGACTGAAGGTCGGCTTCCGGCTGGAGGGCAGCGCCTGACCCGCGCCCGGACCCCCGGCCCCCGGCGCCGGGGGCGCGGGCCGCGCGCCGTCCCGCCGCAACGATTGCCTTGGCGAACACGCCACCCCCCAAGGCGCTCGATCCGGCCATCACGCGCCGACCGGCGGTCCGTCGGGCGGAAATCGGCCCGGACCCCCGGCGAGCGGGGCCGAAAACGAGGGCATGACGGTGCCGTGGCGCTCCGTCAAGGCGAAAAACAGCCATGTCATCGAGGCCGTGATGGCGCCCTGACTCACTCCCCCGGTCCACAGGCATCCCCGTACGGCCCAGAGGGGCGCATCGTCATGATGGCAGGGCGGGTTCCCCGCGCCGCCATCGACCCGCCGCCATCGACCCGCCGCCCGCGCGCCGCCGGCCCCCGGCCACAGGGTGCCGGCCCGGGCGCGGACGGTCCGGACCCGACGTCTAGGATTGTCCGATATGCACAGTGGTCACCCCGATTCCTTCGTCCGCGTCCGGGGTGCCCGGGAGCACAATCTCCGCGGTGTCGACGTGGACATCCCCCGGGACGCGCTGGTCGTCTTCACCGGCGTCTCCGGGTCGGGCAAGTCCTCGCTCGCCTTCGGCACCCTGTTCGCGGAGGCCCAGCGGCGCTACGTCGAGTCCGTCGCCCCCTACGCACGCCGGCTCATCCACCAGGTGGGGATCCCCGCCGTGGACGACATCACGGGCCTGCCGCCCGCCGTCTCGCTGGAGCAGCGGCGGTCCGTCCCGTCCTCGCGTTCGTCGGTGGGCACGGTCACCGCGCTCTCCAATTCGCTGCGGATGCTGTTCTCCCGCGCGGGCGACTATCCGGCGGGGGCCCCGCCGCTGGACTCGGACGCCTTCTCCCCGAACACGGCCGCCGGCGCCTGTCCCGGCTGTCACGGTCTCGGCCTGGTCCACCGCACCAGCGAGGAGCTGCTCGTCCCCGATCCCTCGCTGTCGATCCGGGAGGGCGCCATCGCCTCCTGGCCGGGGGCGTGGCAGGGCAAGAACCTGCGCGACGTCCTCGACGCGCTGGGCCACGACGTCGACCGGCCGTGGCGGGAGCTGCCGGCCCGGGACCGCGAGTGGATCCTCTTCACGGACGAGCAGCCGGTGGTGACCGTGGACCCGGTGCGCGAGGCGGGCCGGATCCAACGGCCCTATCAGGGCACGTACAGCAGTGCCCGGCGGCTGGTCCTGCACACCTTCGCGGATTCGAAGAGTCCGGCGCTGCGGGCGCGGGCCGAGCGCTTCCTCACCAGTACGCCGTGTCCCGCGTGCGGCGGCGGGCGGCTGCGGGCGGAGGCACTGGCGGTCACCTTCGGCGGCAGGACCATCGCGGAGCTGGCCGCCCTGCCGCTGACCGAGCTGGCCGCGCTGCTGACGGGCGACGGCGGCCCGCGCCCGGCCGGTGGCCCCGGCGGGGCGGGCCCCGTCCACGACGGCGGGGAGAGCGCCCGGGTCCTGACGGCCGATCTGCTCTCCCGGATCGGGCCGGTCACCGAACTGGGGCTCGGCTATCTCAGCGTGGACCGGCCCACGCCCACCCTCTCCAGCGGGGAGTTGCAGCGGCTGCGGCTGGCGACCCAGCTGCGCTCCGGCCTCTTCGGTGTGGTGTACGTCCTGGACGAGCCGTCGGCCGGGCTGCACCCGGCGGACACGGAGGCGCTGCTCGGGGTGGTGGGCCGGCTGCGGTCCGCGGGCAACTCGGTCTTCGTGGTCGAGCACCATCTCGACGTGGTGCGCGGCGCCGACTGGATCGTCGACGTGGGCCCGGGGGCGGGCGACCACGGCGGGCGGGTGCTCCACAGCGGCCCGGTGGACGCGCTCGCCGGGGTGGCCGAGTCGGTGACCCGCCGGTTCCTCTTCGGCCGCTCCCCGGCGGGGGAACGGCCCGCCAGGACGCCGGCGGGCTGGCTCACGATCGGCCCGGTGACCCGGCACAATCTGCGGGACGTCTCCGTACGGGTGCCGCTGGGCGCGCTGACGGCGGTCACGGGGGTGTCGGGGTCGGGGAAGTCGACCCTGGCCGGGGCCGTCACCGCCGATCTGCCCGGGGTCGGCCGGCTGGTCACGGTGGACCAGAAGCCGATCGGCCGGACCCCCCGGTCCAACCTCGCCACGTACACGGGGCTCTTCGACGCCGTACGCAAGCTCTTCGCGGGCACCGACGAGGCGCGGGCGCGCGGCTACCGGGCTGGGCGGTTCTCGTTCAATGTGGCGGGCGGGCGGTGCGAGACCTGTCAGGGCGAGGGGTTCGTCTCGGTGGAGCTGCTGTTCCTGCCGCGTACCTACGCGCCCTGCCCCGACTGCGCGGGCGCCCGCTACCGGCCCGAGACGCTGGAGGTGCGGTACCGGGGGCTGAACATCGCCGAGGTGCTGGATCTGCCGGTGGAGGCGGCGGCGGAGTTCTTCGCGGACGTCCCCGCGGCGGCGCGCGGGCTCGGCGCCCTGCTCGACGTGGGCCTGGGCCATCTGCGGCTGGGCCAACCGGCGACGGAGCTGTCGGGCGGCGAGGCCCAGCGGATCAAACTGGCGGCGGAGTTGCAGCGGGCGGGCGGCGCGCACACGCTCTATGTGCTGGACGAGCCGACCACCGGGCTGCACCCGGCCGATGTGGAGGTCCTGACGCGCCGGCTGGACGGTCTGGTCGACGCCGGCCACTCGGTCCTGGTCGTGGAGCACGACATGGACGTGGTGGCGGGCGCCGACTGGGTGGTCGACCTGGGGCCCGGCGGTGGCGACGAGGGCGGACGGGTCGTCGCGGCGGGCACCCCCGCCGAGGTGGCGTCGGCGGGGGACAGCCGTACCGCGCCGTTCCTGGCGGCCGCGCTCCGGGGCCGGTGTCAGAGGTAGGCCGTGTCCCCTGGATCCTGCCGGGCCTTCATCGGCCGGCCCGGCCGGGCGCGGAGGACTATCGCCCTGCCTTGCGCCGTGCGCGCAGCCACTCCCGGTTCATCGCGGCGATCGACGGCAGCGGGATGCCCTTGGGGCAGGCGGTGGCGCACTCGCCGGTGAGGGTGCAGCCGCCGAACCCCTCGTCGTCCATCGCGGACACCATGTCGAGCACCCGGGTCTCCCGCTCCGGACCGCCCTGGGGCAGGACGTTGAGATGGTTCACCTTGGCCGAGGTGAAGAGCATCGCCGAGCCGTTGGGGCAGGCCGCCACGCAGGCCCCGCAGCCGATGCACTCGGCGTGCTCGAAGGCGGAGTCCGCGTCGGGCTTGGGCACCGGGGTGGCGTGCGCCTCCGGGGCGGAGCCGGTGGGCGCGGTCACATAGCCGCCCGCCTGGATGATCCGGTCGAAGGCGGAACGGTCCACGACCAGGTCCCGGACGACGGGGAAGGCGGCCGCGCGCCAGGGCTCCACGTCGATGGTGTCGCCGTCCCGGAAGGAGCGCATGTGGAGCTGGCAGGTGGTGGTGCGCTCGGGGCCGTGGGCGTCGCCGTTGATGACGAGGCTGCACGCGCCGCAGATGCCCTCGCGGCAGTCGTGGTCGAAGGCGACGGGGTCCTCGCCCCGCAGGATCAGCTCCTCGTTGAGGGTGTCCAGCATCTCCAGGAAGGACATGTCCGGGGAGATGCCGTCGACCTGGTAGGTGGCCATGGCGCCGGGTGCGCTCGCGTCGCGCTGACGCCAGACGCGCAGGGTGAGCCTCATGCGTAGCTCCGCTGGGTGGGGTGGACGTACTCGAAGACCAGGTCTTCCCGGTGGAGCACCGGGGCCTCGCCGGTGGCGGTGAACTCCCAGGCGGCGGCGTAGGAGAACGTCTCGTCCCGGCGCTCCGCCTCCCCTTCGGGGGTGCGGTGCTCCTCCCGGAAGTGGCCGCCGCAGGACTCCTCGCGGTGGAGGGCGTCCAGGCACATCAGCTCGGCGAGTTCCAGGTAGTCGACGATGCGGTTGGCCTTCTCCAGCGACTGGTTGAACTCGGCGCCGGTCCCGGGCACGGTGATCCGCCGCCAGAACTCCTCCCGGATCTGCGGGATCCGCTCCAGGGCCGTGCGCAGCCCCTCCTCGCTGCGGGCCATGCCGCAGTACTCCCACATCAGTGCGCCGAGTTCGCGGTGGAAGGAGTCGGGTGTGCGGTCGCCGCGGACGGAGAGCAGCAGGTTGAGCCGGTCCTCGGTCTCGGCGACGGCTTCGGCGGCGGCCGGGTGGGAGGCGTCGGGGCACTCCCCGAGCGGGGCGCGGGCGAGATAGTCGTTGAGGGTGGCCGGCAGGACGAAGTAGCCGTCGCCGAGTCCTTGCATCAGCGCGGACGCGCCCAGCCGGTTGGCCCCGTGGTCGGAGAAGTTGGCCTCGCCGATGGCGAAGAGCCCGGGAACGGTGGTCGCCAGGTCGTAGTCGACCCAGAGTCCGCCCATCGTGTAGTGCACGGCGGGGTAGATCCGCATCGGGACCTCGTAGGGGTTCTCCGCGGTGATCCGCTCGTACATGTCGAAGAGGTTGCCGTACTTCTCCTCGACCTTGTCGCGGCCCATCCGGGCGATGGCGTCGGCGAAGTCGAGGTAGACGCCCTCGCCGCCGGGGCCGACTCCGCGTCCCTCGTCGCAGACGTTCTTCGCGGCGCGGGACGCGATGTCCCGGGGCACCAGGTTGCCGAAGGAGGGGTAGACGCGTTCCAGGTAGTAGTCGCGTTCGTCCTCGGGGATCTCGCGGGCCGGCCGTGTGTCGCCCTGGGCCTTGGGCACCCAGATGCGGCCGTCGTTGCGCAGGGACTCGCTCATCAGGGTCAGCTTGGACTGGTGGTCCCCGGTGCGCGGGATGCAGGTGGGGTGGATCTGGGTGAAGCAGGGGTTGGCGAAGAGGGCTCCGCGCCGGTGGGCCCGCCAGATCGCGGTGGCGTTGGAGTTCATGGCGTTGGTCGACAGATAGAAGACGTTGCCGTAGCCGCCACTCGCCAGCACCACCGCGTCGGCGAAGTGGGTGGAGATCTCGCCGGTGACGAGGTCCCTGGCGACGATGCCGCGGGCCCGTCCGTCGACGACGATCAGGTCCAGCATCTCGGTGCGGGCGTGCAGGGTGACGGTGCCGGCGGCGATCTGCCGGGAGAGTGCCTGGTAGGCGCCGAGGAGCAGTTGCTGTCCGGTCTGGCCC
This sequence comes from Streptomyces yaizuensis, assembly GCF_034961445.1. Lineage (NCBI taxonomy): Bacteria > Bacillati > Actinomycetota > Actinomycetes > Kitasatosporales > Streptomycetaceae > Streptomyces > Streptomyces yaizuensis. The sequence continues at coordinate 262,243 of NZ_BSBI01000001.1, read as the reverse complement.
CGGGCGTAGAAGGTACGGGAGACCTGGACGCCGCCGAAGGAGCGGGTGTCGAGGAGGCCGCCGTACTCGCGGGCGAAGGGGACGCCCTGGGCCACGCACTGGTCGATGATCTCGACGGATATCTGGGCCAGCCGGTGCACGTTGGACTCGCGGGCGCGGAAGTCGCCGCCCTTGACGGTGTCGTAGAAGAGCCGGTGCACGGAGTCGCCGTCGTTGCGGTAGTTCTTGGCGGCGTTGATCCCGCCCTGGGCGGCGATCGAGTGGGCGCGGCGGGGCGAGTCCTGGTAGCAGAACTGCTCGACGTGGTAGCCCTGCTCGCCGAGGGTGGCTCCGGCGGCGCCGCCGGCCAGGCCGGTGCCGACGACGATGACGGTGTGCTTGCGCCGGTTGGCCGGGTTGACCAGCTTCGCCTCGAAGCGGCGGCGGTCCCAGCGCTCGTGGACGGGTCCGGCCGGCGCCGTGGTGTCGGCGATCGGGTCGCCGGTCCGGTACTGCGGGTAGTCGCTGCTCATCAGTTCACCAATCCGGTCATGACGGCGACGGGTACGGCGCAGAAGCCGGCGGTCAGCACCAGGGCGAGCCCGTTGGCGGTGGCCCGCAGCGCGCGGTCGCGGCGGGCGCTGCCCGCGCCGAGGGTCTGGGCGGCGCTCCAGAAGCCGTGGCGGACATGGAGGCCGACGGCGATCATCGCGGTCAGGTAGATGACGTTGCCGTACCAGGTGGAGAAGGTGGCGACGATGTTCTCGTAGGGGCGTCCGTGCTCGGCGTTCTCGTTGACGGTCAGGGTGGTCAGGTCGAGGATGTGCCAGACGATGAAGAGCGCGATGATCACGCCGCCCCAGCGCATGGTGCGGGTGGCGTAGCTCGCGCGCCGGCGCCGGTGGACGTAGGCGGTGGGGCGGGCCCGCCGGTCGAGCCTGCTGAGCTGGTACGCGGAGACGGCGTGCGCGACGACGGCGGCGACCAGCAGGAGGCGGACGCCCCACAGGGCCCACTCCCGGTGCAGGACGGGGGCGCCCATCGTGCGCAGCCAGTGGCCGTACGCGTTGAACTCCTCGGGGCCGAAGAAGACCTTCAGGTTGCCCACCACATGGGCGACGAGATAGCCGAGCATGATCAGGCCGCTGACGGCCATGACCGTCTTCTTGCCGACGGTGGATCCCCAGAAGGTGCGTCGCGGCGGCGGTTTTCGGCCCGCCGGCCGCTGTTCGGTACGCGATGCCAGTCCCATGGGGGACACGGTAGGCAGGAAGGCTTCAAGAGTTCCAAGACATGGTCCCGCTGATCTCCATAGTCAGTGGCTATGGAGTACTAGGGAGTGTCTTCACAGTAGCGTCGTCCGCCCGGAGGGCGGGCCCGGCGGGGTCTGGTGCGGTGCATCGCAAGGCGGAGGAGGGAGTCCATGCGGTGGGGGTACCTCCCGGGCCGCCAGGCCCAGGGGGCCATCGGCGACCGACGACAACGCAGCGAGGTGCCGTGCCAGGGCACGCCGGGCAGACGGGACTGTGAAGACACGACCTAGGGTGGGGGCATGCAGTTCCAGCAGCTCGTGTATTTCGTCGCCGTCGCCGAGACCCTCCACTTCACGCGGGCCGCCGAGCGGGTCCATGTGGCGCAGCCCTCGCTCTCGCAGCAGATCCGGGCGCTGGAGAAGGAGCTGGGGGCGGAGCTGTTCAGCCGGGCCCGGGGGAACATCGCGCTCACCGAGGCGGGGGAGGCGCTGCTGCCGCTGGCCCGGCGGATCCTCGCGGACACGGACACCGCCCGGCACGAGGTGCAGGAGCTGGCGCAGCTGCGGCGGGGGCGGGTCCGGCTGGGGGCGACGCCGAGTCTGTGCACCGGGCTGCTGCCGGAGCTGCTGAAGGTCTTCCACGACCGGCATCCGGGGATCCGGCTGCTGATCGAGGAGGGGGGTTCGCACGATCTGGTGCGGCAGCTGGCGCGGGGCGCGCTGGACCTGGCGTTGATCGTGCTGCCGCTGCCGCCCGGTTCGCCGGTCCTGACCACGGTGGAGCTGCTGCGCGAGGATCTGGTGGTGGTGTCGGCCGCGTCGGCGGCGGCGCCCGCGGGGCCGGTGCGGATCGCCGATCTGCGGCAGGAGCCGCTGGTGATGTTCCGGCACGGGTACGACCTGCGGGAGCTGACGGTGGCGGCGTGCCGGGCGGCGGGGTTCGAGCCGGCGTTCACGGTGGAGGGCGGCGAGATGGACGCGGTGCTCGGGTTCGTCCGCGCGGGCCTGGGGAGCGCGGTGGTCCCGAGCATGGTGGCGGGGCGGGCGGGGCCCGGGATCCGGGTGACGCCGCTGGCCCGGCCGCTGCGGCGGACGATCGCGCTGGCGCACCGGAGCGATGTGGCCCCGCCCCGGGCGGCGCGGGAGTTGCAGCGGCTGCTGCTCGACTCGCGGGACGCGGGGGTGTTCCCGGGGACGTTCTCCGACGAGCGCGGGGCCCGGGATACGGGGCGCTGACCGGGTGCGGTACGCCGCGGGGGGCCGGTCCCGTCCGCACCGGGCTCCCCTGCGGCGTACCGCACTCTCGTCTCAGGTCGCGTCGGCCAGGGCGAGGGTGTGCAGCCGCTCCGGCGGGCCGGGGCGGGCGTAGTACCAGCCCTGCGCGGTGTCGCAGCCCAGTTCCCGCAGCTGGTCGGCCTGGGCCCCGGTCTCGACGCCCTCGACCGTGACGGCCAGCTCCAGGCTGTGCGCCAGCGAGACGATGCCTTCCACGATCTTCACATCGACGGGGTCCACCGGGAGCCGCTGCATGCCCTGGGTGAAGGAGCGGTCGAGCTTGAGGACGCTCACGGGCAGCCGGCGCAGGTTGGCGAGGTTGGAGTAGCCGGTGCCGAAGTCGTCGAGGGCGATGTCGACGCCCAGTTCGGCGAGTTGCCGCAGCGGGCGCAGCAGCCCCTCGTCGGCGCCGATCAGCGCGGACTCGGTGACCTCCAGGCAGAGCGTGCCGGGTGCCAGGCCCGAGCCTTCCAGGACCGCCACCGTGTCGGTGACCAGACCGGGGTGGTGGAGCTGGGTGGGCGAGAGGTTGACGTTGATCCGCAGCGGCACGTCGGCGGCGCGGTGCTCCTGCCAGAACCGGGCCTGGCGGACCGCTTCCTGGAGCACCCAGCGGCCCAGCGGGACGATGAGTCCGGTGTGCTCGGCCAGCGGGATGAACTGGTCGGGACCGAGTACCCCATGGATGGGGTGGGACCAGCGGACCAAGGCCTCCGCGCCGTGCACCCGGCCGTCGCCGAGGTGCACGAGCGGCTGGTACTCGATGAAGAATTCGCCGCGTTCCAGCGCGGCGGGCAGTGCGGTGGTCAGCCCGTGCCGGGTGATGGCGCGTGCGTCCAGCTCGGGGTCGGCCGTCTCGCAGCGGTTGCCGCCCGCCGACTTGGCCCGGTACATGGTGATGTCGGCGCTGCGCAGCACTTCGGCGGTGGTGCGTTCGCCGGCGGGTCCCTCGACGATGCCGATGGAGCCGCGTACGGAGAACTCACGTCCGTCGACCCGGATCGGGGAGCCGAGGGCGGCGAGGATCCGGGCGGCGAGTTCGTGCACCTCGTGCTGGGTGTCGGGGCCGGTGGTGAGGGCGACGAACTCGTCGCCGCCGAGGCGGGCCACCATCTCGCCGGGTGCGGTGGCGCAGCTCTGGAGCCGGTCGGCGACCTCGACCAGGAGCCGGTCGCCGGTGGCGTGGCCGAGGCTGTCGTTGATGGCCTTGAAGCCGTCGAGGTCGAGATAGCAGAGGCCGAAGCGGTTCTGCCCGCCGGCGGCGAGGGCCTTCTCCAGCCGTTCGAAGAAGAGCGTCCGGTTGGGCAGTCCGGTCAGGGCGTCGTGCGTGGCCTCGTAGCGGAGCCTCAGATGGAGCAGCCGGCGCTCGGTGGTGTCCTCCAGGAGGGCGAGCTGGTACTGGGGCCGGCCCTCGGGGTCCCGCAGCAGGGAGAGCGTCAGATTGGTCCACAGCACGGTGCCGTCGTTACGGAAGAACGGTTTCTCCACCCGGAAGTGCTCGCGTTCGCCGCGGATCAGCTCCCGGTGGAGCTGCCAGATGTGCGGCCGGTCCTCGGGGTGGGCCCACTCGGTGACCTTCTTGCCCCGGACGTGGTTCTCCAGGCCGCCGAACATCCGGGTCAGGGTCTCGTTGACCTCCAGGACATTGCCGTCGAGGTCGGCGATCCCGATGCCGATGGCGGCGCCCTCGAAGACGGCCCGCAGCCGGGTCTCGGTGGCGTGCAGGGCGTTGACCGCGTCGGCGCGCGCCTGGAGCGTGGAGCGCGCGATGGACTCCTGCTCGGCGAGGGTGCGCTCGCGCAGGGCCTGGGCGTATCCGGCGGCCAGGGCGTGCTGGAGGCGGGCGCAGCGGGCCCGGCTCTCCTCGGCGGCCGGTTCGGCGGCGCCGGACGTTCCGGTGCGGGGGGCCGCGCCGCAGTAGAGCACCAGATAGGCGTCGATGACGCCGAGGGTCCGGGTCAGGGCCTCCGGGTCGGTGCAGTGGGCGTCGATCAGCGCGGCCCCGATCCGCTGGGCCGACCGGGGGTCGAAGACGCGGGCGTGCAGGGACTCGCTCAGCATCCGGGCCAGCGGCAGCAGATGCTCCTCGATCTCGGCGCGGGTGAGCGAGGTCGCCGTGACCGGGAAGACCGCGCGGCTCCAGATGGTCGCGAATCTGCGCAGTCTGTCCTCGGGGTCGTCCGGGTCGGCGAGGGACCCCGTCGCGTGCGAAGGCGCCATCACGCCGAGCGCCCCACCCCTGCGTAACCGGTGAAGGCATATGGGTCCTCCGGCTCGGCGGGGGCGTCGGGCCGCCAGTGGGGCGGGGACACCAGTCCGGGCTCGACCATCTCGTACCCCTCGAAGAACCGGGCTATCCGGTCCTGTGTGCGCATGATCAATGGATGGCGGATGTCACGGTACACCTCGGTCAGCCGGGCCGCCCGGTCCTCGGGGACGGGCATGCCGTCGTACGCCGTATGGCCGATGACGAGGAGACTGCCGGGAGCAAGGGCATCGCGCAGGGTGGCCACCGCGCTGTACGGGTCGTCCACGTCCTCGATGAAGTCGAGTACGCCGATCAGCAGCAGCGCCGTGGGCAGGCGAAGATCGAGCAGTTCGCGGACCTCGGGAGCTTCCAGGATCTGCCGGGGTCTTCGGAGGTCGGCGGCGATGACGGCGGCCCGGGGTTCGCCGTCGAGCAGCCGGCGGCCGTGGGCGACGGCGACCGGGTCGTGGTCGGCGTGGACGACCCGGGCCGTGGGGCTGAGCTTGAACACGGCCTCGTGGACGCCGCCGCAGGCGGGGATGCCGGAGCCGACGTCGATGAACTGGGTGATGCCCGCGCCGACGGCGTAGCGCACGGCCCGGCGCATGAACGCGCGGCCCGCCTGGGCGACCTTCGGGAGGCCGGGCAGGTGCTCCATCGCCCGGCGGGCCGCGGCGCGGTCGGCCTCGAAGTTGTGCGAGCCGCCCAGGTAGTAGTCGTGCATACGGGACACGCTCGGCACCGAGATGTCGGTGCCGGGCGAGGCCCAGGCGGGACGCTCCATCGATGTCTCCAACAAGTCGCCACGGAGGAAGTCCGGCCATGCTCATGGCCAGTGTTCGAGCCGAGGCTACTGATCGCCCGCCAATTGAGCGAGTCCAAACGGAAATTCGCGGTCCGTTCTTGGTCACACGGACGCGCGGTGGCCGGCCCGCCGTCACACCGTGGTGTGCGGCGGGCCGGTAGCCGACGGGCCCCGGGCGCCCGGGGCCCGTCGGCTACCGGCCGGCGCCGACCAGCTTGCCGTCGGGGGACACCGCGTACCAAGTGCCGCCGACGCCCTGGCCCTTGGTGTCGCCGGGCCTGGCGTCCGCGGCGAAGGTGTAGAGGGGCCAGCAGTCGATGGTCTGCTGCTTGATGCCGTCGGGGCGGTTGAAGGTCACGTAGTTCTTCTTCAGGATGCCGCGGGTGTCGTTCTGGTCGACGGGGGCGACAACCGGCCATTTCTCCAGGCACGGGCCGGTGCACGCGGAGGACATCGGCCATGCGGTGTCCTTCTTGAACCGGTATACGGTCATCCCGTTCCCGTCCACGACGATCTCGCCCAGCTTCGGGTCCTTCCGGGTGGACAGACCGGGCAGGTCGGCGGGGTTCTGCCCCTGTTCCGCGCCGGAGCCCTGACCTGCGCCGGAGCCCTGGCCCGCGCCGGAGTCCTGACCTGTGCCGGAGCCCTCCGTGCCGGAGCCCTGGTCCGCTCCGGAACCGCCCGGGGCGGCCTTCTTCCCGTCGGGGGCGGACGCGAACCAGGTGCCGCCGACGCCCTGCCCCTTGGTGTCACGGGGCTTGGTGTCCTGCGCGAAGCGGTACATCGGCCAGCCGCCGATGGTGAGCTGCTGGGAGCCGTCGCCGCGGGTGACCTCGCCCACCAGGGCGGCGTCGATACCGGGGGCGGCGGTGGAGCCCCGCGCCGCGACCACGGGCCACGCCTTGGCGCACCCCCCCTCGCAGGTGGCCTTCGGCGGTGAGGCGCTGTCCTTGTCGAAGCGGTAGAGGGTGAAGCCCGCGCTGTCGGTGACCACCTTGCCCAGCTTCGGGCTCTCCCACACGGCCAGCTGCCCGGCGGGCTTCGCGGCCGTCGCGCCGGCGGCCCGGTCGCCGCCGGTGCCGGAGCCGTAGGCGCCGCCGCCGGGCTGTACGGCGTCGGCCGCGCCGACCTTCTCGCCCCGCGTGCTCTCCTCGCCCTTCTCCTGACCGCACGCCGTCGTCAGCACGAGCATCGCCGCCGCGGTCACCGCGATCGAGGCGTTCCGCCAGGTGTTCATGTCCACTCCCGTTGGTCCCTGGGTCCGTCGGTCCTGTGCCGCTTGTCGGCACGCCGTCGTCGGTACTGGGTACGGACGGGGGTGGTGGGCTGTTCACGGTTCACCGAGGAAATCCCGGGGCGGGACGCGCGCGGCACCTCCCGTGCGGGGAGCGGCGTCCTCCGCCCGGCCTACGCCGATGCCCCATTCGCCCGGCAGCAATCGCGGGGCCACCTGGCCGCTCCTAGCGTTTCGCTGGACGAGGGGCATCGATTCGCTCTGGTGTGGAAATCGGTTCCGCTGCTGCTCCTCGGGGACCCGGAGGATCACATGCGCGCGATATGTGCCACGTCCGCCGCCACCGCCCTGGCGGCCGCGGCTCTCGTCCTGTCCACTCCCACCGCCCCGGCGGCGCCCCGGCTGTCGGGGGCCGGCGGGCAGGCGTCGCCCCTCTTCACCGTCAGCCCGTCCACCGTCGCGCCGGGCGGGCGCGTGGCCCTGTCCGCGAGCGGCTGCGACACCACCGCCACCGCCTCCTCCGGTGTCTTCGACGCGGTGACCATCCGGCCCGGCACCTCGACCCGCGTCACGGTGGACGCGGCCGCCCGGCCGGGGGCGCAGTACTCGGTGCAGTTCACCTGCGGCAGCACCCGGGGGACCTTCAATCTGGGCATCGCGGGCGGCAGCTCGTCCCCCACCATCAGCTCGACCGCGGCGGTCAGTGCCCCGGCCACGCCGCTGGGGGTGCGCGGCGGCCTCGGGGGCAGTGTGGGGGAGGTCGACGCCGGGGAGGTCGCCATCGGTGCCGCGCTGGTGCTGAGCGCGCTCACCGCGGCCGCCGTCCTGGTGCGCCGCAGGACACCGGAGGACCGCCGCCACTGAATCCCGTCGCGGGGGACCACGGGGGCGGGTGCCCCGGCCGGGAGGCGGTCACCGGAAGGGGTCCCGTCGTCCCCGGGGCCCGGTCGGGGCCCCGGGGACGACGGGCGGGGACGCCCGTGCCCGGCCGGGAGGTTCGGCCGGTCAGGCCCGGGTGCCGACCGTACGGCGGCGGCGTGCGAGGAAGACGGTGCCGCCGATCGCCGCGGTGGCCACCAGGCCGGCGCCGACGGCCATCTCCGCGGAGCCCGGTCCCAGGGAGCCGCCGAGGCCGCCCCGGGTGCCCCGGCCGGAGAGCACGGTGAAGTGGGCCGTCGCCACGTTGGAGCCGTTGTCGCAGCGGACCACGAGGTTGTAGCGGCCCGGCGTGGCGTGGTCGTGGATCCGCGCGCCCACGGAGAGGACGTTCCGGCCGTCGCCGCCGTCGCCGCCTCTGCCGCCCTCGCCGTCCCGGCTGTCGCCGCCCCGGTTGTCCTGGCGGGCGTCTCCCCGGCCCTCGCCCCGGTTCTCGCCCCGGCCCTCGCCTCCCCCGTCGCCGCCGCGGCCGCCCTCGCCCCTGCCGTCGCCGCCGCGGTCGTCGCCCCGGTGCAGACTGATGTGCGGGAAGGCGTTGGACGAGATCGTGCCGCCGCCCCGGCCGCAGCCGTGCACGGTGATCGTCAGGGTGCCGCCCTGGTGGACGTGGTGCGGGCTGACCGAGACATGGACCCGGTCCTGTCTGTCGCCGCCCGCGACCGCGACCGGGGCGGTGAACCCGGTGACCGCCACGGCGGCGGCCACTGCGAGAGCGTGTGTAGCACGCATCCTGTGAACCTCCAGCGGAAGACGCACCGAAGCGGTGCTCCGGGGATCGACGAGTACGCCTTCCATGACGAACCATCACCGGACCCGTCATTTCCCGCATTTCGGCACTGATCCACCCCGGTGACGCGACACACCGGCGACACGCCGGGCGAGGACAACGGAGCCGCAGGTCACACCGGGCCGGGCCGAAGTTCGTACCGGATGACACGGACGGCGCACCCCGGGTGGCCGCCGCCACCCGTTCGCCCTTCCCTCCTCGCACCCCCCCGACCCGTCACTTAGCGTGTCCACCGACATGACAAAGCGTCAGAAAGTCGTGAGCGGGGACGAGAGGAGAGTCATGGGCGCGGAGTACCACGACCCGGAGCTGCGCCGCGGGCGCGCGCCCTGGGGCGTACTGGCCCTGGTGATGCTCACCGGGATCGCGCTGATGAAGAACGGCGCCGATGTCTCGCTGGGCCCGCCCCAGCCCGCCGCCGCGGCCTCGCTGGACCGCCGGCCCGGCGAGGTCTTCGCCCCGCTCCTCCCCCCGGACGCCCTGGGTGCCTCGGCCGCCGAGCGCATCCTCGTCCCCGCGCTGGACATCGACGCCCCGCTGATGAACGTGGGTCTGGACGCCACCGGCTGGATCGAGGCGCCGCCGCCCGAGGACCGCAACATCGCGGGCTGGTACCAGAACGGGATCTCCCCCGGCCAGCGCGGTACGGCGGTGATCGTCGGCCATGTCGACAACCGCACGGGGCCGGCCGTCTTCTACGGCCTCGGCACCGTCCGCCGGGGCGACCGGATCGAGGTGCCCCGCTTCGATGGGCGGACGGCCGTGTTCGAGGTGTACGGGGTGGAGGTCGTCGACAAGGACGACTTCCCGGCCGCCGAGGTGTACGGCGACACGGGCCATGCCGAGCTGCGGGTGATCACCTGCGGCGGCGGCTGGTCCCGGCGGGACGGGTACGACGGGAACGTCGTCGTCTTCGCCCGGCTGACCACCTCCCGCTGAGCCGCCCGGAGCGGTGCCACCCGACCGGACCGGCCCCGTACGGCCGGCGCCGGGAAGGACGGCGGCGGGAAGGGCGGCGGCTCCCCGGCCCCGGACCGGCCCCGGGGGTCAGCGGCGCGGCACGGTCAGGTGGTAGCCGTGGTCGAGCAGCCGGGGCAGATAGTTCCGCAGCGCCGCCACGCTCTGCGAACGGTCGCCGCCGGCGTCGTGGGAGAGCACCACCACCCCGGGCCCGGCCCCGTCCAGCACCCTGCTGACGATGGTGCCGGTGCCCGGCTCCGTCCAGTCCAGCGTGTCGACGGTCCAGGCCAGCGGCTCCATGCCCAGCTGGGCGGCGATCTCGAAGGAGTGCCGGTTCCAGGCCCCGAAGGGGGCCCGGTACCAGAGCGGCGCCGCCCCCGACACCTCCTCGATCACCTCGCTGGTACGGCCCAGCTCGCCCCGGATCGCGGACGGCGCGAGCCGGGGGATCAGCGGGTGCGACCAGGAGTGGTTGCCGATCACATGCCCGTCGTCGGCGATCTCGCGCAGCAGGTCGGGGTGGGCGTCGACCATCTCCCCGCAGACGAAGAACATGGCCCGGGTGCCGTAGCGGCGCAGGGTGCGCAGCACGTCGGGGGTGTACTGGGGGTCGGGGCCGTCGTCGAAGGTCAGGACCATGGTCCGGCCGCCGCTCTCGGGCAGGCGCACGAAGGGGCGGCTGCGCACCGGGGGCAGGGCGCGGCGGCGGGGCGGATACGCCGCCATGGGGTACAGGCGGTAGGTGGACGCGCGCAGCACCCGCCCGGAGGCGGAGAGCGGGCCCGGTGCGCCCGCCACGTCCCCGGCCGGTGCCCCGGCCGCGCCCGCGGCTCCCGCCGCCCCGCGCCCCGGGCGGGGGGCCCCGCCGGGGGGCGTGAGCGCCTCGGTGTACAGCAGCCCCACCGTGGCGGCGGCCCCGAGGTACGCGGTGACGCGGAGCGCCGAACGGCGGTCCGGTGACATCTGATCCTTCGTCATGACCAACTGCTCGCACGCCGGGCGCGCCGGACCGATGATCAACACGCGCCCCCGGCCGAAAGCACCCGATGGGAGCAGTCGTACGAAACACTGACTGATGTACGGGCGGGGCCGACCGGCTCAGCCTCCCATCGTGAGCCCGTCGGCGGCCGCTCCCCGGCTCAGGACGGCCTCCTTGACGGAGTCCCTGGCCTCGGCGCAGTCCTCGCGGCCGGCGTCCTCGGCGAGCGCGTCGGGGAGGTGGACGACGCGGCCCGCCCCGATGTCGTACCACTGGGGGATGAACTCGGCCCGGGTCACGCGCCAGCGCCCGCCGGCCGTCTTCGGCGGGGCGAAGGTGAAGCGGCCGATGGAGCCCTGGTTGCCCCGGCCGTCGAAGGCCCCGGTGTAGTCGAACATCGGCCCGGCGATCTGGTCGCCCATGCCGTAGACGACCCAGGTGCCGTTGACCTTCTCGTACGCCTGGGGCACATGGGCATGGGTGCCGACGACGAGATCCACGTCGGGGCGGCCGGCGGTGGTGGCCGATGTGAGGCTCTTCGCCAGGGCCAGCTGCTGTTCGTCGGGGTCGGTCTGCCACTCGGTCCCCCAGTGCACGCTGAGGACGACGACATCGGCGCCGGCCCTGCGGGCGGCGCGCGCGTCGGCGAGGATCCGCTCCTCGTCCAGGAGGGAGACGGCCCAGGGCTGCCCCTCGGGCATCGGATAGCCGTTGGTGCCGTAGGTGTACGCGAGGTGGGCCACCTTGGCGTCGCCGGCCCTCAGCCAGGCGGGGCGGGCCGCTTCGGCGGCGCTGCGGGCGGAGCCGTGGTGGGCGACCCCGGCGGCGTCCAGGGCGTCGAGGGTGCGCCGGATGCCGTCCGGGCCGTCGTCCAGGGAGTGGTTGGAGGCGGTGGAGCAGGAGTCGTAGCCGGTGGCGGCGAGTCCGGCGGCGACCTGCGGCGGGGAGGTGAAGGCGGGGTAGCCGCGGTAGTCGCCGTCCGCGCCGTAGACGGTCTCCATGTGGCAGATGGCCAGATCGGCGGTGGAGACCACGGAGGCGACGGCGGAGAGCATCGGCGCGAAGTCGTAGCCGTCGCCGCCGGCGTCCGTCCGTGCCTGGTGGATGACGGAGTCGTGGGGCAGGACGTCGCCGCTGGCGACGAGGGTGAAGCCGCGCGGGGGCGCGGGGGGCGCGGTCATGGGGGGCGGGTCGGGTCGGGGGGCGCCCGCACCGGGCACGGTGCAGCCCACGCTCAGCGCGAGGAGGGCTGCGGCGAGGGCGGCGGGTGGGCGGGGACGCGTGGGCATACGCCGGGTCATGGCGCGGCTCCCTGTCGTACGGAAAAGCGGGAATGAACAGCTCCATCGGGCAAGGAAAACCCATAAAACTAAGAAAATATGACAAAAGAGACTGCACAGGGTTGCCCATGCCGGAGTCAAGTGACACCGCCGGGGCGCTCACCGGAACGGCTGTTCACCTTCCGGCAAAACGGATGTTCAGCTTCCGCTCGATGCCGCTCACCGCTCCGCTTCCCCGGCCGTCAGCGCCCGGCCACCCGCTCACCGCACCACTCGCCGCTCACTGCGACCGCTCGCCGAAGACCGCGCGGACCCGTCTGTCACTGAGCCCCCGGATGCGTTCGGATACAGGCCATACCGGCCATACCGGTGACCCTGACGACAGCGACCGCACGCGAAAGGTGTTGGCCATGGCGACGGCGACCGTGACCGCTTCCGCGACCACCGACGAGCGGGCCATCGCGGACCTGCAACGCGAGCACGGGCCCGCGCTGCTCAGCTTTCTCCAGGGGCTGACCTACGGGGACCAGCAGCGGGCCGAGGACCTGCTCCAGGAGACCCTGGTCCGGGCGTGGCAGCACCCGGAGGCGTTCGACGGCCCCTACGAGTCGATGCGGCCCTGGCTGTTCACCGTCGGCCGCCGGCTGGCCATCGACGCCCGGCGCTCCCGGCTCGCCCGTCCCACCGAGATAGGCGACGGCGTCCTGGCCACCACCCCCGACCCCGCCGACATCACCGAGTCCGCCGTGGCCGCGCTCGATGTGCGCGCCGCCGTGGAATCCCTCACCCCGGAGCACCAGGCGGTGCTGATCCGGATCTACTTCCAGGGCCTCAGCGTCAACGAGGCCGCCGAGGCCCTGGGAATCCCCCCGGGAACCGTCAAGTCCCGGTCGTACTACGCGCTGCGCGCGCTCTCCCGGATCCTCCCGGGCTACGCGCGCCCGCGGAGCGCCGCGCGCCGCGGCGGCCGTGCCTGAGACGCGCCGCGGACCGTCCCCCGGGGCCGTCCGCTCCCCCGCCGGGACGGCCCGGCCGCCGGGGAACACCTGTTCGCCGCACGGTCACGCGCGCCCCGCGCTTCCCGCCCGTACCCCTGCCTCCCTCGCGCAACGGGGCACGGACGGATTTCTCCGAAACGACACGGTGAAGTTGGGCAAAGACCCGCCACAAGCCGTGCCCGTCGGTGGAGGCTCGTTCCTTGAGTCGGCGTCGGCACGGTCCGGAAGAGGGTGGGAAGGGTGCATCCCGAGAGCACGAACGGCACCAGCGGCGGAGCCCCCGCGATCCCCATGGCCTGGCTCTGCGCCGAGTACGTGGCGGACGAGCTGCTGCGCACCGGGGCACTGGTGGAAGGCGGCTCGCTGGAGTACCGGGCCGGGCGGGAGACCCTGGCCCTGACCATCTACCTCTGCGACGCCACCGAGGGGCTCGCCGGTGTCCGGACGATGTCCCGGATCGAGGAGTGGCTGGACCTGACGGCCTACGGCCACCCCTGGTCGGCGTGGGTGGTGGAGCGGCTGGCCGCCCGGGAGGAGCGGGAACGCGGGCCCGGCGGCGCCCCCGACCCGGATCTCGCGCTCGCCCGGGAGTCCTGGCGCTGGCTGTGGCGGACCGAACTGCTCGCCGCAGACCTCGGCGAGGACGAGCCCTGGTACCCGGTGGCGGGCGCCGGGACACCGGTGGACGAGGGCGAGCGGAAGTGGACGCCCGCCTGGCGGCTCGGGCTGCCGCTGAGCCATCTCGCCATCCATCTCTTCTGACCCCGCCGCCGTCAGCCCGCCGCCGTCGGCACGGCCGGCGGACTCCCGCAGGGCACGGAGCCGGCCGCCGGTTCAGCGCCGGCCGCCGCCCCGGCGGCCCGGTACCGACGAGTGCACGCCCGCGCGGTACTTGGGGATCCGGACCGTGATCTTCATCCCGGCTCCGACAGCCGTCTCGATGACGAGGCCGTGCCCGTCCCCGTAGACCTGGCGCAGCCGCTCGTCCACATTGGACAGGCCGATCCCCGTCGACGCCGTCCGCTCCCCCGCGAAGACGCGCCGCAGCACGTCCGGGTCCATGCCCACCCCGTCGTCCTCGATGGTCACCATCGCCTCCGCCCCGGCGTCCCGGGCCGCGATGACGATCCGGCAGCCGCTGGTGGAGTCCTCCAGGCCGTGCTTGACCGCGTTCTCCACCAGCGGCTGGAGACACAGGAACGGGAGGGTCACCGGCAGCACCTCCGGCGCGATCTGGAGCGTCACCTTCAGCCGGTCGCCGAAGCGGGCCCCCGCGAGCGCGAGGTACTGCTCGATCGAGCGCAGCTCGTCGGCGAGGGTGGTGAACTCGCCGTGGCGGCGGAACGAGTACCGGGTGAAGTCGGCGAACTCCAGCAGCAGCTCCCGCGCCCGCTCCGGGTCGGTGCGGACGAACGAGGCGATCGCCGCCAGCGAGTTGAAGATGAAGTGCGGTGAGATCTGGGCGCGCAGGGCCCGGATCTCGGCCTCGATCAGCCGGGTCCGGGAGCGGTCCAGCTCCGCCAGCTCCAGCTGGACCGAGACCCAGCGGGCGACCTCGGTGGCCGCGCGCACCAGCACCGCCGACTCCCGCGAGCCGTAGGCGACGAGCGCGCCGAGCACCCCCTCCTCCCCCGTGAGCGGGGCGATCACGGCCCAGCGCAGCGGGCACTCCAGCTGGTCGCACCGGGTCTGGATGCTCTGGCTGCGCCCGGAGTCGAGGATCTCGGCGACCCGGGCCATCACCCGGTGCTCGTGGTGGTCGCGGCCGGGCCCGTCCCAGGCGAGGACGGCGGAGCGGTCGGTCAGGCACAGGGCCTCGGTGCCGAGCAGCGAGCGCAGCCGGCGCGCGGCCTTGCGGGCGGTGTCCTCGGTGAGGCCCGCGCGCAGCGGCGGGGCGGCCAGGGAGGCGGTGTGCAGGGTGTGGAAGGTGGCACGCTCGACGGGGGTGCCGAGGTCGAGGTCGGGGCGGCTGCCCCGGCGTTCCGCGTACCGGCCGGTGGCGACGCCCACCAGCAGCAGCGACACGCCGCAGACGGCGAGCACCGCGATCGTCGTACCGCTCATCGCGCGGCTCCTTCCGGCCGGGCCCGTCCGACGAGGTCCTCGGGCAGGTGCAGCCGGGCGAGGATCGCGGTGGCGCCGGGCGGTATGTGACGGGGGGTGGCCAGCGAGACCAGGATCATGGTCAGCGAGCCGAGGGGCACGGACCAGACCGCCGGCCAGGCCATGAGGGTGTGGGCCCAGCCCTCGGGGGCGAGTCCGGCGCGGGTGGCCATCACGGCGGTGAGCGCGGAGCCGCCGCCCGCGAGCAGCCCGGCGACGGCGCCCGGCGGGGTGAGCCGCCGCCACCAGATGCCGAGGACGAGCAGCGGGCAGAACGACGAGGCGGAGACGGCGAAGGCGAGCCCGACGGCGTCGGCGACGGGCACATTGGTGGCGACGACGCTGAGGCCCAGGGGCACCGCCATGGCGAGCAGGGTGGCGAGCCGGAAGTAGCGCACCCCGCGCGGGGGCAGCACGTCCTGGGTGAGGACCCCGGCGACGGCCATGGTCAGCCCGGAGGCGGTGGAGACGAAGGCGGCGAAGGCCCCGCCGGCGAGCAGCGCGCCCAGCAGATCGCCGGCGAGGCCGCCGATCATCCGCTCGGGCAGGACCAGGACGGCGGCGTCGGCATCGCCGGTGAGGGAGAGTTCGGGGGCGTAGATCCGGCCGAGTGCCCCGTACACGGGGGGCAGCAGATAGAAGACGCCGACCAGGCCGAGGACGACCAGGGTGGTGCGGCGGGCCGCGCGCCCGTTGGGGCTGGTGTAGAAGCGGACGGCGACGTGCGGCAGCCCCATCGTGCCGAGGAAGGTCGCGAGGACCAGGCCGTAGGTGGCGTACAGATGGTTGCCGTCCCGGCCGCCGGAGAGCGGCTGGGACCAGCTCGCGGGGTCGTCCACGGCACTGACCCGGGCGGGGACCGGGGAGCCCGCGGGCAGCCCGAGGACCGTACCGCCGCCGATCCGGTACCGGCCCTCACCGAGGGTGAGGGTGTGGTCGGTGTACGGCTTGTCGTCGACGGTGCCGGTGACGGTGACGGTCAGCGGGCGTTCCAGATAGATACGGACGGTGTCGTCCACCCGTACGACGGTGTGCTCGCGGAGCAGGGCGGGCGCGTCGAAGCGGGCACGGGGGGCCTCGTCGCCCCACCAGGCGGCGAGCAGGAAGACGGCGGGGACCAGCAGCGCGGTGAGTTTGAGCCAGTACTGGAAGGCCTGGACGAAGGTGATGCTGCGCATGCCGCCGGCGGCGACCGCGCCGGTGACGACGACGGCGACGACGACCCCGCCGACCCAGCCGGGGGCGCCGGTGAGGATCTCCAGGGTCAGCCCGGCGCCCTGGAGCTGGGGCAGCAGATAGAGCCAGCCGATCCCGACGACGAAGAGGCTCGCGACCCGGCGGGCGGCGGTGGATTCGAGCCGGGCCTCGGCGAAGTCGGAGAGGGTGTACGCGCCCGAGCGGCGCAGCGGGGCGGCGACGAGGACGAGGAGGACGAGATAGCCGGCGGTGTAGCCGACGGGGTACCAGAGCATGTCCGGGCCCTGGACCAGGAGCAGTCCGGCGATGCCGAGGAAGGAGGCGGCGGAGAGGTACTCGCCGCTGATGGCGGCGGCGTTGAGGCCGGGTTTGACGGTGCGGGAGGCGACGTAGAAGTCGGAGGTGGTCCGGGATATCCGCAGGCCGAGTCCGCCGATGAGGACGGTGGCGAGGACGACGACGGTGACGGCGGTCATGGCGTACGCCTGGTTCACCGGGCGGCACCGCTCTCGGGGGAGGTCACCGGTCAGCGCCCTTCGAGGAGCCTGAGGAAGTCCCGTTCGTTGCGTTCGGCCCGGTGGACGTACCAGCGGGCGATGAGCCACATCACCGGGTAGACCGCGATCCCGAGGGCGGCCCACACGATCCGGCCGGGGGTGGCTGCGCCGCCGCCGAGGGCGGTGGGGAGGGCGAAGAGCAGCGGCAGGGAGCCGACGAGGAGACAGAGGCCGGCGAGCGCGGTGAGCGCGGCGCGCAGCTGGCTGCGCATCAGGGAGCGCACGTAGGTGGTGCCCAGCGTGGTCTGCTCGCTGATCTCGGACCGGGCATGGGCGTGGCCCGGGGCCCGGCGGGCACCGCGGGGCACACCGGTGACCACCTCACGGCGGGGCCGCTGCTCTGCGGGCATCGTTGTCCGCTCCACGTCTGTCGGAGTGCCTGTCGAACGACTTCTCGGGGAGTGCGGAGTCTACGCAGGAGCGATTACCGACGGTAGATGCGTGGTCGGGCTGCGTGGGCACGGGGGCGGTGGTGCGGGGGGCTTGTCCCGGTGCGTCCGGCACGGAAGGGGTGTGCCGCCGTCCCCGCCGCCAGAGCCTCTCGTCTGGATCCCGGTCAGCGGGGGCCGGGGCGTCCCACGTAGTCGCTCAGGGCGATCTCCAGCTCGACATAGGACTCCTCGGCCCGCCGGAAGGCGACTTCGAGCGCGGCTCCGGCACGCGGCCCGACGAGCCCCTGGGCCGACTCCTGGATGTCGTAGAGCACGTCGGCCCAGCGGCCCGCCGCGCTCTTGACCCGTTCGAGCAGTGCCTCGATGTCTTGGGCGCCGGCGGCCCGGGTGGCCGGCAGGCTCCGCAATTCCTCCAGCAACGCTTCGATGTCGGACATCAGACCCCTTTGCTCCCCGATCAAGGTTAGGTCCCGGGAAGAGGACCGGCAGGTCGATTCCGCGCGTGGCTCGGTCAGCGGGTGACGTGGGTCGCCGGACGGATGTACGGGGCGACGAACGGGCGGTCGCCGCCGCCGAACGGTCGCCGCGTCACGCCGAACGGCGGTCCCGCCACCGCGGGCCGGTCAGCCCCGGGCATGCCGCATCAGCAGTTCCCGCAGTTGGCGGGCGTGCCGCCGGCTGACGGCCAGCTCCGCCGAGCCGACCCGTACCGTCGTCGCCCCCGCGTCCAGGCGGAGTTCGTCGATCCGGGCTATCGCGACGAGATGGCTGCGGTGGATCCGGACGAATCCGCGGGCCGCCCAGCGCTCCTCCAGGGTGGACAGCGGTATGCGCACCAGATGGCTGCCGTCGTCGGTGTGCAGCCGGGCGTAGTCGCCCTGGGCCTCGACGTAGGTGATGGCGTCGATCGGGACGAACCGGGTTATTCCGCCCAGCTCCACGGGGATCTGCTCGGAGCCGCTGTGCACCGGTCCCGGGGTGGCCGCGGGCGTGGCGTGGGCGAGGGTGGCGTGGGCGGCCGGCGGCCTGGGTTCGCGGGCCGCGCGCGCGAGGTCGACCACCCGCCGGACGGCTTCGGCGAGCCGTTCCCTGCGGACCGGTTTGAGGATGTAGTCCACGGCCTTGAGGTCGAACGCCTGGACGGCGAAGCCCTCGTGCGCCGTGACGAAGACGATCAGCGGGGGGTGGGCGAAACGAGCCAGCAGCCGGGCGACGTCCAGCCCGGTCAGACCGGCCATGTGGATGTCGAGGAAGACCACGTCGATGCCGTCGTCGCCGTCGGCCTGGGCGTCCAGGGCACGGGTGATCCGGCGCAGGGCGTCGGTGGCGTCGGTGGCGCCCTCCGCGCTGGTGATCCGTGGGTCCGAACGCAGCAGGTAGAGCAGTTCCTCCAGCGCCGGTTTCTCGTCGTCGACAGCGAGTGCTCGCAGCATGCGGGGAAGTGTAGGCGTGGCCGGAACGGCGGACCACGGCCGTGTGGACCCGGCCGCCGGGGCGTCCGGCGTGATGGCCGAATCCACCGCCCGGACCACGGCGGGCATCACGACCGGCATCACGGCGGGCATCACGGCCCGGGATCGAGCACCGCGATGGAGCACGGGGATGGAGCACCGGGGATTGAGCACCGGGAGGCCGTGGTCCGTATGCACCGGTGACCGCCGCTTTGCCCCCGGAACCCGAAGCGAGGCCCCCATGAGCACGGAGCAGCGCCATCAGGACGTGGCGGCCTACGCGCTGGGGGTCCTGGAACCGGATCGGGCGCGGCTCTTCGAACGGCACCTGGCGGGCTGTGCGCTCTGCGCCGTCCGCCTCGTCGACCTCGGCGGCACGGTGCTCGCGCTGGCCGAACTGGCCGAGTCCTGGCGACGGCCCTAGCGGTGCATTTCCTTCGTGAATTCAACGACATATAACCGTATACGTCATTCAGGCATCTCATACCTCTTTATCCTCATTCATTGACACTACTTGGCAGAGGAAATTACCGTGGGCTCCACTGATTTCCGTCCCCCTCGGCCCGGGTCGCGACCGCGTGTCGCCTCGTTCTGTGAGCCGTTCGGTGCGGACGCCCCCCATCGCCTGAGAAGGGCACCACCATGTCCGAAATCTTTCCCTGGACCCCCGCCGCCGTGGTCTTCGACTGCGACGGAACCCTGATGGACAGCGAACGCCACTGGGTGGAGGCGAGATCCCTCGTCCTCCGCGCCCATGGCGTGGAACCCGACGAGGAATTCACCGAACTGGCGAAAGGAATCCACTACACCGAATGCGGCCGCCTCATGGCCGTGACGGCGGGACGGCCGGAACTGGCCGACGAGATGACCGCCGGGCTGCTGCACGCCTTCAGGACCCTGGTCGCCGAGGACCCCGTCACCACGGCGGGCGCGGCGGAGCTGGTGGAGCGGGCCGCCCAGTTCGCCCCGCTCGCGGTCGCCAGCAACTGCCCCCGTGACGTGGTGGAACACTGCCTGGACACCGCCGGGCTGCTGGAGCACTTCCTCCATGTGATCGTGCCGGCGGGGACGACACGCCCGAAGCCACACCCGGACGTCTATCTCACCGCGGCGGCCGAGTTCGGCGCGGATCCCGGGGACTGCCTCGCGGTCGAGGACTCGCTCTGCGGTATCCGCGCGGCCGTCCGCGCCGGTCTGCGGGTGCTGGGCGTCGGCCCGCGGCCCGACCGGGAGAGCTTCGCCATGGCGGACCACTGGGTGCGTTCCCTCGCGGACCCCGCGCTCCAGGTGTGGGCCCGCAGCAGGGCGCTCTGCGGCGTGGCCCGGTAGAGGGCCGCGTAAGGGGGCCGCCCGCCGCTACTTCAGCAGCCGGGACAGCCGCCGGTCGGCCAGGATCCTGCCACCGGTCTGGCAGGTGGGGCAGTACTGGAGCGAGGAGTCGCTGAACGACACCTCGCGAATGGTGTCCCCGCACACCGGACAGGGCTCACCGGTGCGGCCGTGCACCCGCAGCCCGCTCTTCTTCTCGGCCTTCAACCGCCCCGCCGCCACACCCCGCGCGCGGTCGACGGCGTCGGCGAGGGTGGTGCGCAGCGCGGTGTACAGCCGGGTGGTGCCGTCCTCGCCGAGCGAGCGCACGGGCTGGAACGGCGACATCTTCGCGGCGTGCAGGATCTCGTCGCTGTAGGCGTTGCCGATGCCCGCGATCAGGCTCTGGTCGCGCAGTGCCCCCTTGACCTGCCGCCGCTCCCCCGCGAGCAGCGCGGCGAAGGTGTCCCGGTCGAAGTCGTCGGCGAGCGGGTCGGGGCCCAGCCGGGCCACGCCGGGGACCTGAAGGACGTCGTGGACGAGGTGGACCGCGAGCCGTTTGGTGGTGCCCGCCTCGGTGAGGTCGAAGCCGGCGCCGGAGGCGAGGACGGTCCGCAGCGCCAGAGGTCCGCGGCCGGGGCGCGGCGGGGCGTCGGGAAAGCTGTCCCGCCACCGCAGCCAGCCGGCGCGGGCCAGATGCAGGACGAGATGGAGCGCTTCCGGGCCGTCGCCGACGGTGAGGTCGAGCCATTTGCCGTGCCGGGCCACGGCGGTGATCCCGCGGCCCTCCACGGCACTGATCGGAGGGTCGTAGGTCTTCAGGACGCTGATCGCCAGGGGCAGCACCCGGGCGACCGTCTCACCGGTGACACGGTCGTCCAGGAACTCCCGCAGGGACTCCACCTCGGGCAGTTCCGGCATGGGTCCAGAGTGCCGCAGGGCGGGCGGGGCCGCAGATCCGCGTACGCGTCCCAGGGCTCCGGCGCAGCCGGGGGTCAGCGCGGCGACGGCAGACCGTACACCCGGCGGGCGACCGCTCCGAAGACGTCGGCCCGTTCCGGCGCGGACAGCCCGCCGGTGAGGTCGCGGGCCGCCGCCAGCACCCCTCCGTAGTCGGCGGCGAGCAGGCAGACCGGCCAGTCGGAGCCGAACATCAGCCGGGACGGCCCGAAGGCGTCCAGCGCGACCCGGGCGTACGGACGCAGGTCGTCCGTGGTCCAGGAGTCCCACGTGGCCTCGGTGACCAGGCCGGAGAGCTTTCCCACGGTGTTGGGACGGGCGGCGAGCGCGCGCAGCAGGCCCGCCCAGGGCTCCGGCTCGCGCGCGGCCACCGGGGGCTTGCCCAGATGGTCGAGGACGAAGGTCAGCTCCGGCCGCCGCCCGGCCGCCTCGGTCGCCGCCGGCAGCTGGTGCGGGAGGACGACCAGGTCGTAGACGAGTCCGGCGGCGGCGACGGCCGCCAGCCCGCGCTGGACGTCGGGCCGCAGCAGCCAGCGGGGGTCGGCCTCGCCCTGGACCTGGTGGCGGATGCCGGACAGACACTCCCCGCCGGGGAGTTCCCGCAGCCCGGCGAGGCGGTCGGCGACATCGGGCGCGGTGAGGTCGACCCAGCCGACGACCCCCGCGACCAGGTCGTCGGCGGCGGCGAGGGCGAGCAGTTCGGGGGTCTCCCCGGCGACGGTGACGGTCTGGACGACGACGGTGGCCGCGACCCCGGCGGGGCGGGCCCCGGCCGCGAGGTCGGCGGCGGAGAAGTCCCGCCGGATCGGCGCCAGGGCGGGCCCGGTGATCCAGTCCTGGTCCCGTACGGCGAGGTCCCACACATGGTGGTGGGCGTCGACGAGGTCCACGGCCGGCTCACAGTTCCCACACGACGGGGAGCGGCGCGGACGCGCCCTCCGGGGAGTAGTCGTGGGCGACGTCGAGGAACCGGGCCATCCGGGCCTGCCAGGCGATGTTGGCGGGCAGCTGTTCCAGCGCGGTCAGCAGGGCCCCGTAGTCGGCGCAGTCGAGGAGGTGGAAGAGTTCCGTACCGCTGCGCCAGATGGTCCACGAGGTGACACCGGCGGCGCGGATCGCGACGGTCAGTTCCTCGGGGACCTCGCGGTGCGCCGCCTCGTACGCGGCCACGCGGTCGGCACGGACCCGGGTGTGCAGGGCCACCCTCATGGGACATCTCCTTCCGCTGCGGGGCGGGCCGCCGGGGCGGGGGTGCGGCCCACCGGGTCGTCCCCGGGGAGCAGCCCTTCGGCGCGCAGCTCGTCCCAGAGCGCGGCGGGTACGGGGGCCGCCAGCCGGTCGGCGGCGTCCCGCATGGTGGTGGCGGAGCGCACGCCGACGAGGGCGCAGGCGACCGCCGGGTGGGAGCGTGCGTAGTGGAGCGCGGCGGCCCGCAGCGGTACGCCGTGGCGTGCCGCCGTCCGCTCGATCCTGCGGGCCCGGGTGATCAGCCGTTCGGGTGCGGGGAGGTAGTCGTAGGTCGCGCCGGGGCCGGGGGCGGCCAGGAGGCCGGAGTTGAAGACGCCGCCGACCACGACGCTGCGGCCCCGGGCGGCGGCCTCGGGCAGCAGTTCGGCGCGGGCGCTGTGGTCGAGGAGGGTGTGACGGCCGGCGCAGAGCACCACGTCCGCGTCGGTGTCGCGGAGGAAGCGGGTGAGCATGACGGTCTGGTTCATTCCCGCGCCGATCGCCCGGACGACCCCTTCGGAGCGCAGCCGTTCCAGTGCCGGGTAGCCCTCACGGAACGCCTGCTCGGCGTGGTCGTCGGGGTCGTGGAGATAGACGACGTCGATCCGGTCGAGCCCGAGGCGGGTCAGGCTCTCCTCGATGCTGCGTTTCACGCCGTCGGCGCTGAAGTCCCAGATCCGGCGGTGGTCGGCCGGTACGTCGAAGCCCTGGGCCAGGTCGGTGCCGTCGGTGGCGCAGGGTTCGAGGACGCGGCCGACCTTGGTGGAGAGGATGTAGGCGTCCCGGGGGCGGCCGCGCAGGGCGCTGCCGAGGCGGCGTTCGGAGAGCCCGAGTCCGTAGTGGGGGGCGGTGTCGAAGGCGCGGACCCCGCACTCCCAGGCGGTGTCCACGGCGGCGGCCGCGTCCCCGGGGTCGACGGGGGTGTAGAGGTTGCCGATCCCCGCTCCGCCGAAGCCGAGTTCGGTGGTCTCGACCGTCGTGCGGCCGAGGGTGTTCCGTCGCATCCCGGACGGCCTCCCTGCTTCTCGTCGGCGGATCAGGACGTATGGTCATCGGATCGCTGGGGGCCGTCAACACCGGCGGGGGCCAAAAGAGCTGTCGACGGCCCCGATCCGTCCGACCTCTGCGGGGGCACCGGTGTCCTCGGGGCACGTACGGGGAGGCCAGGGCGGTTCAGCGGGGCCGGCGTCAGGCGAGGGTCCGGTCCAGCAGTTCCACCAGTTCCTCACCGAGGCTCCAGGCGAGCCGGTCCAGATCGGGCACCGCCTCGCCGTCGGCGACCAGCCCCGCGTACACCTGTCCGTCGTACGGGGTCATCGCGACGGCGAGCGACTGGCCCCGGGCGAGCGGGGCCAGGGGGTGGAGCGCGGTGAGCGGGTGGCCGCCGAGGGAGAGGGTGCCGCGCGGCAGCGGGACGGTGGTGACGAGGACGTCGAACAGGAGCCGGGCGGCGGCACCGGCGAACGGCGTGCCGTAGCGGTGGGCGAGGGGCGGGATCCGGTCGGCGAGGAGGGCCACCGCTCCCGCGCCGCGCAGGGGTCCGGCGGCGCGGTTGCGGTCCATGGTCCGCCGGACGGCGGCCAGGCGCGCCCCCGGGTCGTCCTCCCCGGTGGGCAGCTCCAGCAGATATCCGGAGAGGCTGTTGCCGGAGCCGGGCGGATCGCCGGGGCGGTGCCGGGAGACGGGGACCAGGGCCCGCGGGTCCCCGGCGGCGGGCAGCGGTTCGCCGCGCTCACGGGCCCACCGGCGCAACGCCCCGGCCACGACCGTGAGCAGGATGTCGTTGGCGGTGCCACCGGCGGCCTTGCGGACCCGCCGCACGTCCTCCAGGTCGAGCACGGCGGTGGCGATCCGCCGGGTGCCGCTGGGCGCGGCGGTGAGCGCGCGGTGGGCGGGCGGTCCGAGCCGCCCGGCACGCAGCACGGCGGTCCCGACGAGGGCGGCCCGGCCGAGGGCGGCGGCGTGGTCCCGGGCCCGGCCGGCGAGCCGGAGGGGTGCGGTGAGCGGGTCGGGCGGCGCGGGCGGGTCGGTGCGCGGGCGCGGCCCGGCGGGGGCGGTCCCGTCGAGGAGCCCGGCGCCGAGGGCGGTGGCGCGCATGCCGTCGGCGAGGGCGTGGTGGAACTTGGCGAGTACCGCGAAGGAGCCGTCGGCGGGGCCGTCGCCGCCCTGGGTGAGCAGATGGGTCTCCCACAGCGGGCGGGACCGTTCGAGGGGGCGTTCCATCAGGTGCCCGGCGAGGGCGACGGCACGGGCGGTGAAGTCGGTTCCGGCCAGGGGGACATGGCGGACGTGGTGCCGGACGTCGAAGTCCGGGTCGGGCGCCCAGGCGGCGCCGCCGACGGGCAGCAGGACGTCCCGGACGCGGGCCCGCAGCCGGGGGATCGCCGCCGCGCGCCCGGCGATCAGTTCCAGCAGCTCGGGGCCGGTGGCGGGGGTCGCCGGGGCGCCTTCGCCGGGCGAGAAGAAGGCGAGGGCCCCGAGGTGCATCGGGTGCCCGGCGGACTCCAGATGCCAGAACGCCAGGTCGAGTGGGGCGAGACGGTCGCTGCTCACGGTGGACTTCCTGTCCCGGCGCCCGGGGCGGCGCACCGGACGGCCCGGAATACCGCCTGAAAGAAGGCGGCGGGCGGCGCGGTCGGACGCAGGGGGCCGTTTCCGGCCCGGGGTACGGGCGGGGGTGGAGCCGCGGGCCGGGCCCGTCCTCCCCGGCGGGACGGCCCGGCGCATGGAGAACGACCCGGACGACCCCGAGTGGTGGTGAATTGCAGGGCCCCGCACCAGGTTGAGTCGGTCCCGGTGCGGGGTTTCCTGCTTTGTCACTCAGCGCGTGGGGTGAACCGGGACGGGCTTCCTCCTGAAGCGGCCGGCTCTGCCGGACAACCGGTTTTGTGCTGGACGCTTGGCTAGCGGCAGCGAACCTCGCTGCCACTCCCCGTCAGGTTCCCGTTGTAGACCCAGCCGAAGATGTTCGTGTTGTGGATGCCGAGGAAGGTCCACTCGTTGCCGACCTCATTCACGGTGAAGCAGTGCCAGTTCAGCCTTGAGCTCCGATCGACGGTACCGACGATCGGGCAGTTGCTGTGAGGTCCGCTGCGGAGGTGCAGCTCAGGGACGGTCGAGTTGCCATACGCACCATCCCCGTTGTTATGCGCATGGTTCGTGCAGCCCAAGGCGACGGACGGTGTTTGCGGCAGGGACGAGTCCGGCGCGGCGCTGGCCGAGGCGGCGGTGGAGCCCGCCACCAGTGCCGTGATGACCGCGCAGATTCCCCAAGCGCGTCGAGTGCGAGTCATATCAACCTCCTGTCTCTGCTCACTCCTCGATTTCTGGAGCGAGTCACGAAATCCATATGCGAGCGAAATATCAGTGAAAGTTGGAGATCGATTTCGTTCGACAATGGGTTACGAATGCTCGTCACCGTGAAGCAGGAGTGAACCTTCGGAGTGAGCTACCTTAGTGAGCAGCCCTGAGGCGCAGCTAGCTGAAAACACGCCATTGGCCCCCGCTATTTTCTGCTTGAGTTCCATTGACATTCCTATGGCCCGTTACGGGAACGTGTAGAGCACCGGCGGGATTTCCAGAAGCACTGCATTCAGGATGCACTGGCTGATTCTCGATCGGTAGAAATATGCCTGAAGGGGCGCCGAGAACGGCTCGAAAGCGCATGTGCGCCCATGGACGGCCTAGGTCGTTTCTTACGGATCAGGCTGGGTCAGGGAGCGGGGTCTGGTGCCGTGCATCGCAAGGCGGAGGAATGAGTCCCTGCGGAGCATCGGCGATTGACGACAACGCGGCGAGGCGCGGTGCCAGGGCACGCGAGCCCCAGCAAGATCCGTAAGAGAGGGCCTAGGGGCCCGCCCGGCCGGGGCGACGCTGGGCGCGGGCCGGGACCCCGAATTCGCACCAGACGCATTTGCCGCTGCCCCGCGACTCCACGCCCCAGACGTCGGCCAGCCGGTCCACCAGCAGCAGGCCCCGGCCCGATACGCCCGACTCGCCCGCGTCGCGCCGCCGGGGCAGTGCGCTGGAGCGGTCCTCCACCTCGACGCGCAGCCGGCGCGGGGGCCCGGTGAGGACCCGGACCGTCACCGTGGCGCCGCCGTCGGTGTGGGTGAGGGCGTTGACCATCAGTTCGTCGGCGGCCAGTTCGATGTCGTCGGTCCGCTCCCCCGCGCCCCAGGCCCGTGCGGCCGAGCGGACCATGTGCCGGGCGGAGCTGAGCCCGTCGGGGTCGTTCTGGTCGAGGTGCTGCTGGAGCCGGCCGCCGGCGCCGCGGGCGTGGGCCCCCTGGCGGCGCAGCAGCAGGAGGGCGACGTCGTCCTCGCCGCCGCGCTCGTCGACGACGTCGCACAGGCGGTCCGCGAGCCGCTGGAGGTCGCGCGGGCCGCCCCGGACCAGGTCGGTCAGCTGCTGCATGCCTTCGTCCAGGTCGTAGCCGGGGAGTTCGACGAGGCCGTCGGTGTAGAGCAGCAGGGTCTGTCCGGGGTCCAGTTCCACGGTGCTGACGGGGTATTCCAGCCGGCCGAACTCGGCCGAGAGGCCGAGTGGCAGCCCTCCGTCGACGGGGATTCTGCGGCAGCTGCCGTCGGTGTCGCGGAGCAGGGGGTCGACATGGCCGGCGCGGACCACCTGCACCACGCCGGTGGACAGGTCGGCCTCGGCGTACAGGCAGGTCGCGAACCGGTCGGTGTCCAGTTCGTGCAGGAAGACGGAGGCGCGCGCCATCACCGTCGCGGGGGTGTGGCCCTCGGCGGCGTAGGCCCGGAGCACGATGCGCAGCTGGCCCATGACCGCCGCCGCGTCCGTGTCGTGGCCCTGGACGTCGCCGATGACGGCGCCCACCCGGCCGCCGGGCAGCGCGATGATGTCGTACCAGTCGCCGCCGATGTCCCGGCCCATCCGGGCGGCACGGTAGCGGACGGCGATCTGCGCGCCGGGGATGTCGGGGATCCGGCGGGGCAGCATCGCCTGCTGGAGCCCTTCGGCCAGGTCGTGTTCCTGGTCGTAGAGGACGGCCCGCTGGACGCTCTGCGCGATGCTGCTGCCGAGGGCGACCAGGACGTCGCGTTCCTCCCCGGTGAAGCCGGTCCGGTCGTCGTAGAGCAGTCCGAACGCGCCGATGGGGCGGGCCTGGGCGATCAGCGGCAGATAGACCGCGGCCCGGATGCCGAGCCCCTGGAGATGCGGCCAGAGCAGCGGGTACGAGGTGGCGAAGTCCTCCCGGGACTCGATGAACCGGGGGGCGAGGGTCCGTATCACCTCGCTCATGGGGTACTGGTCGTCCACGTGCGTGTAGCGGGTGCCGGGGACGAACGCCTCCTGGGGCCCTTCCGCGACCAGATGGATCCGGCCACCTGCTTCCAGCAGTCCCATGACCAGGCTGGTGGCGCCGAAGTGTTCGAGGCCGTGGGAGTCGCGGAGCACGTCGATGACGTCCTGGACGGTACGGGCGTGGGCGAGGGCCGCCGTGGTGGACTCGACGACGCCGGCCCGGCGGGTGCGGGCGGCGTCGGTTTCCAGCCGGGCGGCAGAGTCGGCGAGTTCTTCGGTGGCGTCGCGGACGATCCCGATGATGCGGCGGGGGAGGCCGGAGTCGTCCCGGTGCACCCGGCCCTGGGTGTGGGTCCAGCGCAGGGTGCCGTCGGAGCGGCGGATGCGGAAGTAGACGCCGTAGTGTTCGCTGCCGTCCTTGAGGACGCGGGCCACCAGGGAGTCGAGCCGGACGGCCTCCTCCGGCGGCATCCGGGCGATCAGGCTCTCGCGGCGGCCGTCGTACTCCCCGGGCTCCAGTCCGAGCACGGTCAGGGCGGTCGGATCCAGGTGGCAGAGCCCGCTGGCCAGGTCCCAGTCGAAGCTGCCCATGCGGTTGAGGGAGAGACTGACGTCCGGGGGCACCGGCCAGTCGTCGGGTGGCGGCAGGGCCCCTGCTACCCGGTCAACCATGGGCCCACTCTGTCATCATTTGTCGTTTTCTTCGACTGTCGGTCCGTCGTCCCGGACCGACAGGGGTCTCCGGGGTCTCAGGGGGGCTCAGGGACGCGGCGCGGACTCCGCCGCCTCCTCCCCCACGGTCCCGTCCGGTTCCTCTTCCCCGACGGGCAGCAGCAGCTCGGTCTCCGCCGCGCCGGCACCGCCGTCGAGCAGCGGTTCGGTGGCCGGGTCCGCGGCGTCGCCGTCCGCGGCGGTGGCCGGGTCCGGGGGCGCCGGTACGGCCGGGGCCGCCTGCTCGCTCCCCGCCGTCGGCGCGGGGACGGTCCCGGGGACCGTGTCCCCGCCGCCCGCAGGAGCCGGTTCGGCGGCGGCGGGCTCCTCCGGCGCCGCGGGCCCGGCGGGCGGATAGCTGTAGAGGTCGTCCTCGGTGACCGGCGGCAGCGGGTCGGGGCGGCTGTCCCGCTCCCCGTCGGTGCCCACCCGCCGCTCGATCCAGGAGCCGTCCACCACGTCCAGGAGGACCAGCCGGTCGAGGGCGCGGTCGGCGGGCCTGACCACGAGGGCCCGCTCGGGCCGGTGGCCGGCCCAGGGGGCGCCCCGGTGGACCACGGGCCCCCGGGCGGCGACGGGCGGGCTCAGCGGGTTCCCGCCGGCGCAGCGGACCCGTGGCATGCCGTGCGCGTCGACCAGGACGGGGGTGCCCGCCTGGAGGACCGCCTGGCGGGTCACGTCCGCGCCGTCCCGGTAGTGGTGGGCTCCGACCCGGGTGTCCGCGCGCAGGACCACCGGGGTCAGCCCGTCCAGCAGGCCGGGCAGGCGGGCCTCGGCGACCCCGGCGCCCCGGGCGAAGGCGCGGGCCGCCACCGGCTGCGCGCGCAGCAGGTCGAGCAGGCGGCCGGTGTCACAGCTGCCGACGGCCTCGACCCCGCCGTACAGCCCGGGGGTGCCTCCCGAGACGGTACGGAGGGTCTGGCCGCGCAGCGGGGCGCCGTGCGCGGGGGCCCCGGCGGCGACGGCCCGGGGCTCGGGCACGGCGAGCACCCGGGCCGTGGAGGGTGTGTAGGGGCCCGGACCGGGGGTGTCCGCCGGCTGGAGCAGTACCTCGGTGGTGGCCTCGGGGGCCTGGTCCGCCCCGCAGCCCGCGAGCAGGGGCGCCAGACAGAGCCCGGTGGCGAGGGCGGCGGCGACCCAGACGCCGCGCAGGGAGGGCCGCGGCTCCGGGGCGGGGGGACGGGTCGCGGGCCGCCGCGTACGGGTCCCGGGCCTGCGGGTACGGGTCCCGGCGGTGCGGCCCTCCCGGCCCTCCCGGCCCTCCCGCCCGGGGGCCGCCCCGGGCGGCCCCGGCCGCCGCCGCCCTGACGAGGACCATCCCTGCCGCTTGGGACCCACGTCCGTGCTCCCGCCTCTTGATCGCGATCGATTCCTCCAGTGATGCCGGAGCCGGGGCCGCCCCGCCACTTGAACGCGTTCCATCGGGTGTGTCGGCGCCTTTTCCCCCGGCGCCCCCGCCGCCGGCCGCTCCCCCTGCCGTCCGCGCCGCCCGCGGAGAAGGGCGCCGACACGCCCAGAATCGGTCACCGTGTGCGACGAGTCGCCGCCCTCGGTGATACTGGAGGGCGATGGAGTGGTTCGGCGACAGCGGCTACTGGCTGAGCCGGCTGGTCTTCCAGCGGGCCCTGGCCGCCGTCTACGTGGTCGCCTTCCTGACGGCCGCCCTCCAGTTCCGGGCGCTCATCGGCGAGCGGGGCATGCTCCCCGTCCCGGCCTTCGTCCGCCGGGTGCCGTTCCGGGACGCGCCGAGCCTGTTCCACTGGCGCTACTCGGACCGGCTCTTCGCGGGCTGCGCCTGGACGGGCGTGGCCCTCTCCGCCGTCCTGGTCGCGGGCGCGGCGGACCGGCTGCCGCTCGCGGTGGCCATGGCCTGGTGGGCGGTGCTGTGGGCGCTGTATCTGTCGATCGTGAACGTCGGGCAGACCTGGTACGCGTTCGGCTGGGAGTCCCTGCTGCTTGAGGCCGGTTTCCTCGCGGTCTTCCTCGGCAACGAGCGCACCGCGCCGCCGGTGCTGGTCCTCCTGCTGCTGCGCTGGGTGCTGTTCCGGGTGGAGCTGGGCGCGGGGCTGATCAAGATCCGGGGCGACTCCTGCTGGCGCGATCTGACCTGTCTCCAGTACCACCACGAGACGCAGCCGATGCCGGGCCCGCTGAGCTGGTTCTTCCACCGGCTGCCCCGGCCGGTGCACCGCGCGGAGGTGGCGGCGAGCCATGTCACCCAGCTGGTGCTGCCCTTCTTCCTCTTCGCTCCGCAGCCCGTCGCCACCGTGGCGGCGGGGGCGATGGTGGTGACCCAGCTGTGGCTGGTGCTCTCCGGCAACTTCGCCTGGCTGAACTGGCTGACGATCGCGCTCGCCCTCTCCGTGGTGGACGGCTCGCTCCTCGCGCGGGGGCCAAAGCCGCCGGCCGCGCCGCTCTGGTACGTGGTGACGGTGTCGGTCGTCGCCGCCGGGCTGCTGGTGCTGAGCCTGCGCCCGGCACGCAATCTGTTCTCACGGCGGCAGGCGATGAACCGTTCGTACGATCCGCTCCACCTGGTCAACGCGTACGGGGCGTTCGGGACGGTGAGCCGGATCCGCTTCGAGGTCGTGGTGGAGGGCACCGACGAGACGCGGCTGCACCCGGGGACGGTGTGGCGGGAGTACGGCTTCCGGGGCAAGCCCACCGATGTGCGGCGGCTGCCGCGCCAGTTCGCCCCGTACCATCTGCGGCTCGACTGGCTGATGTGGTTCGCGGCGCTGTCCCCCGCGTACGCCCGTTCCTGGTTCGGGCCGTTCGTGGAACGGCTGCTGACGGGCGACCGGGACACCCTGCGGCTGCTGGCCCGGAACCCGTTTCCCGGTGCGCCGCCGGTGTACGTCCGGGCCCGGCTCTACCGCTACCGCTTCACCACCTGGGGGGAGTTGCGGGCCACCGGGGCGATCTGGGAGCGGACCTTCGTCCGGGACTTCCTCCGGCCGACACGGCTAGGGCCTGTCTGACGGATCTTGGGCCCATGAGGGCTCTGCCGGGGGGCGCCGGCCGCTACCCTCCTGTGCACAGAGCCGCATCGCAACGCTTGGGGACCGCACCATGGACGACGAACCGCTGTCAGTGTGGGCGGAACGCCGTGACGCGAAGATCGGGCGGCTGCGTGCCGTGCCGGTCGTGGAGGGGCCGGGGCCGCGGGGGGCGCATCTGAGGCCGGAGGCGCCCCGGGTCATCGAGCGCTGGAACGGGCACATCTGGGAGCCCTATGCGCTGGTCCCGTCGCTGGCCGAGGCGCAGCGGCTGCTGTATCCGGAGGACGACGCGGGCAGCTCCGTACCCGGACGTGCCCCCCGTCGGTGACGGAGGGCACGGGGAGGCGATCGTACGTTCTCAGTCGATGCCTTGGAGAATATGCGGCTCGGCCAGGTCTTCCTCGTACCCCGCGAGCCGGATGGGCGCGGACCGGGCCCACACTTCCAGGCTGCCCAGGGTGTCGGGCCGGCGGGTTCTCTCGCCGTAGCGTTCGGGCGGGAGTTGGTCGTACTTCTTTGGTTCAGTTGTCACCGCGCACTCCTCTGTGTCGCGTACCTGGGACGGAGACGTTTCGGTCGCGGTGGCGCCGGCTTTCTGGCGGGACCGCGGCCCGGTTGCGGACCTGTCCCAGAACGGCCCCAGGGGTGTTGTGGCCCCTTTGGGTGCGTCCGTGCCCACCAGACTAACCACATGAGCAAAGCCCCGCTCGATGGGAACTTGCATTCTGCTAAATCACGCACAACCGGCGGTGCGGAAAGGGGCGTTGGGGACGCGGTACTCCAGTGCGGATCCACCCGGATGGAGTAACGGCCGCCGGAGTCCGTACGGCTGAGGGGCGGGCAGCCGACCGGGTGGTTTCCCCTCGTTCCGGTGGCGGGCGCCATCACGGCGGGATGACCCTCCGTGCCGGATGTCACGGAGGGTCGCGATATACGGGGGTCCGGGGGCACGGGGTGCCAGGACGACGGACGGGGCACGGGCGACCCGCGCCCGTGCCCCGTGGGGACCGCTGGCCTTCTCCGGCCCGCCGGTGTCTACCAGTTGGCCGGGCGGTAGTCCTTGAGGAAGCAGCCGTACAGGTCCTCGCCCGCCTCGCCGCGCACGATGGGGTCGTAGACGCGGGCGGCGCCGTCCACGAGGTCGAGCGGGGCGTGGAAGCCCTCGTCGGCGAGGCGCATCTTGTCCGGGTGCGGCCGCTCGTCGGTGATCCAGCCGGTGTCGACGGCGGTCATGAGGATGCCGTCGCTCTCGAACATCTCCTGGGCGCTGGTGCGGGTGAGCATGTTCAGCGCGGCCTTGGCCATGTTGGTGTGCGGGTGGCCCGCGCCCTTGTAGCCGCGGCTGAAGACGCCCTCCATCGCGGAGACGTTCACCACGTAGGAGCGGCGGCCGGCCGCGGCCATCGCCGGGCGGAGCCGGCTGATCAGGATGAAGGGCGCGGTGGAGTTGCAGAGCTGCACTTCGAGGAGTTCGACCGGGTCCACCTCGGAGACCGTCTGCACCCAGCTGTTGGTGTCGTGCAGGTCGGGCACCAGGCCGCCGGCGTCGATGGCGGTGCCCGCCTCGATCCGGGCCGGGGTGGCGGAGCCGGAGACCAGCGCGAGTCCGGTGACGTCCTGGGCGGTCAGCCCCTCGCGCCGGGCGGCGGGCAGCGCGGCGACGGAGTCCACGGAGCCGCTGCCGAAGCCGCCGATGACGTGGGCGGCCGGCAGCTCGCCGGCGGGCAGCGGGGCGGACTCGGCCGCGACCAGCTCCCGGTAGGCGCCGGGCGAGCGGCGGACCGTCTGCGCGGCGTTGTTGATCAGGATGTCGAGCGGGCCCTCGGCCGCGACCGCGTCGGTGAGCGCGACGACCTGCGCCGGGTCGCGGAGGTCGATACCGACGATCTTGAGCCGGTGGATCCACTCGTCGCTGTCCGGCATCGCCTTGAAGCGGCGGATGGCGTCGTTCGGGAAGCGGGTCGTGATGGTGGTGTGGGCGCCGTCCCGCAGCAGCCGCAGCGCGATGTACATGCCGATCTTGGCCCGGCCGCCGGTGAGCAGCGCGCGCCGCCCGGTGAGGTCGGTACGGGCGTCCCGGCGGGCGCGGTTCTCGATGGCGCAGTCCGGGCAGAGCTGGTGGTAGAAGGCGTCGACCTCGACATAGCGGGTCTTGCAGACATAGCAGGACCGGGGGCGCTGGAGTATGCCCGCGATCTCCCCCTGGGCGGAGGAGGAGGGCAGCAGCCCCTCGGTCTCGTCGTCGATCCGCTCGGCGGAGCCGGTCGCGGTGGCCTCGGTGACCGCCCGGTCGTGGGCGGTCTTGGCGGCGCGGCGCTCCTGGCGGCGGCGCTGCTTCACGGTGCGGTAGATCCCGGCGGTGGCACGGCGCACGGTGATGGCGTCCGGGTGGTCGACGTCCAGCTCGTCCAGCTCGTCGAGCACGCTCAGGCAGATGGCCAGCCGCTCCGGGTCGATGCCGGGGCCGTACGTGGGGCTGTCCTCTGTCACCGTCATGGCGCTGTGTTCCTCGATCACTCACGAGCCGTCCACCAGCCCGGACCTGGCGTTCGGCTGGGGTTTTCAAAAGCGCGACTTTACTTCAGGGCGGGAGGGAGGGCCAAATACGGCGGGTGGGGGCCCTGCTCCCGGGCGGCCGGACCGGGTCGGGCAGGGGTGCTCGGGCGCGGGAGCGCACGGGGCACGGTGCTCAGGCGCGGCCGCGGCGCGGCCGGGTCAGCAGCTCCTCGTACAGCTCGAAGGTCCGCTTGCCCACCTGGTCCCAGCCGAACTCCCGGACCGCGCGCTGGCGGCCCGCCGCGCCCATCCTGACCGCCTGTACGGGGTCGTCGAGCACCCGGTTCACCGCCTGGGTGAGCGCCGCCTCGAAGGCTTCCGGGCGGTCCGGCGCCCAGGGCACGAGCAGGCCCGTGGTGCCGTCGTCGACCACCTCGGGCAGCCCGCCGACGGCGGCGGCCACGACCGCCGTACCGCAGGCCATCGCCTCCAGTGCCACCGTGCCCAGCGGCTCGTACCGCGAGGGGCAGACCACCACGGCGGCATGGGTGAGGAGCTGGATCAGCCGGGGCCTGGGCAGCGGCCGGGTCACCCAGTGCACCCCGTCCCGCTCCTGCCGCAGCGCGTCGAAAAGCTCCCGGACCCCGGCGTCCGGCCCGGGGTCGCCGGCCGCCGTCCGCTCGCTCCCGCAGAGCACGAGCTGCGCCTCCGGGTCGAACATCCGGGCCGCGCGCAGCAGGTGCGCCACCCCCTTCTCGCGGGCGATCCGCCCGACGAAGAGCGCGAAGGGGCGCTCCGGGTCGAGGCCTATCCGGTCCAGGGCCTCGGTGTCGTGGTCGGGCCGGTAGAGCAGGGTGTCGATGCCGCCGGGGATGGTCCGGACGGTGGCCGGGTCGAGCGCCGGATAGGCGGTGAGGATGTCCTCGCGCATCCGGCGTGAGAGGGCGACGACCGCGTCCGCCCCCTCCATCGCGACGCGCTCGGCCCAGCGGGAGAGGGCGTACCCGCCGCCGCGCTCCCCGGCCGGCCAGGGGCGCAGCGGCTCCAGGGAGTGGGCGGTCATGATGTGCGGGATGCCGTAGAGGAGCTTGGCGAGGTGGCCGGCGAGCCCCGCGTACCAGGTGTGGGAGTGGACCAGCTCGCGGCCCGCCAGCTCGGCGGCCATCGCCAGGTCGACGGAGAGGGCGCGCAGCGCGTCGTCGGCTCCGGCGAGCACGGTGGCGGGCTGGTGGCGCAGCAGGCCCTCGGCCTCGCCCTCCCCCCAGCAGTGGACCTCCAGGTCCATGCGCGGACGCAGCTCCCTGGCCAGGAACTCCACATGTGCTCCGGCGCTCCCGCGCACATCCGGAGGGTATTCGCGAGTGAGCAGTCCCACCTTCACCCCCCGATGGTCACCCACCGGGGGGCGCCGGGGGAAGACCGCGTTCGCGGGTCTGCGGCGGCCGTTCGCGCGGGGGCGCCCCTGGCCCGCCGCCCGGTGTGCGGCGGGTCAGGGGCGGCCGTGCGCCGGGGGCCGGTCGAAGACGCAGTCGCCGCAGAGGCCGCCGCGCGGGGCCCGGTAGTAGAGGCAGCAGGTGGTGCGCCGCAGCGCGGGGCCCCGGACCGTGCCGACGAGGCCGGGGCCGGTGAACAGACCGGCGGCGAGGGCGGCGGCGCGCCCGGCGACCTCGGGGCGCCGGTGCTCCCGGGCCCAGGTGTCGAGCTGGCGCACGGCCCCGGCGAGGGCGGAGCCGGCGTTGCCCCACAGGAGCCGTTCGGCGATCCGGGTGTCCTGGCGCAGGGCGGCGGCGAGCGGGACGAGATGGGTGTCCTGGACGGTCGCGCGGAGGGTGTCGACGGTGGCGGGCAGGGTGCGCGGGCCGCCGCCGGAACAGTCCAGCCACAGGTCGTCGGGGGTGCTCGCCAGGGGCGACCAGTACAGGCGGGCCGGATCCAGCTCCGGGACGCGGCCGTGGAGCGCGGCGCAGCCGAGGGCGATCGACCAGAGGCGGGCGGCGAGGCCGAGCTGGGCGATGGAGGCGGCGACCCGGCGTTCGCGGGGTTCGTGACGGGCGGCGACGAGGTCGACCCGGCGGGTGAGGGGGGTGAGGTCACCGGCGTGGAGGAGGGCGAGCGGGGCGGACCCGGCGGGGGGTCGTGGGGTGCCGTCGCCGTCGCCGGCGGGGGGTCGCGGGGTGTCATCCCTGTCGTCGGCGGGGGGTCGCGGCGTGCCGTCGCCGGCGCCGCCCGGCTCCGGGGGCGCGTCCGCCGACGTCCGCAGGGCGAAGAAGCCGCCCATCGAGCACAGCTCCCGCAGATCCACCGGTCCGGTCCCTCTCCGTCGTGTCCGTTGTGCGTCCGTCACCCGTCCCCCTGCCGCTTATCACGTATCACTTATCACTCGAAGGTGGCACTCCGGAATCACCCCGATCCGTTACGGCTTTCTTCTCCCCCCTCTGACCTGGTCGAACGTCGCGCGTGAGACTTCTGGCCTACCCTCGTACTCCGTCGGCAGTACGTCCAATTGCCTGCTCAAGGACGACGACGTGACGGCCGAACGAGGAGATCGTGGTTCCTATGAGTTCCCTAGTGTCGGCCCTGCTGCTGTCCCTGGTCTCCGCGGTCGCCTACGCGGCCGGGGCCATCGTGCAGGAGCGTGTCGCCGCAGCCGTGCCCGCCCGTCCGTACGCCCCCTTGCAGCACGCCGGATGGTGGTGCGCGGTCCTGCTGAACGGGGTGGGCGCGGTCCTGCACGTGGTGGCGCTGGCCTATGGGCCGCTGAGCGTGGTGCAGCCGCTCGGCGCGCTGACCATCGTCTTCGCGCTGCCGATGGCCGCGCTCTTCGTGGGGCGCCGGGCGGGGTCGACGGCCTGGCGCGGCGCGCTCATGGCGACGGTCGGTCTCGCGGGGCTGCTCGCGGTCTCTGGGGACACCGGGTCGCACACGCTGGGCAACGGTCCGCGCGGGGTGCTCACGGCGGTGACCCTCGGCGCGGTGGCCCTGCTCTTCCTGGTCGCGCAGACCGTCGCCCGGCCGGTCCTGCGCAGTGTGCTGCTGGCGACGGCGGCGGGTACGGCCTTCGGTATCGCCTCCGTGGTCACCAAGACGGTCGCGGTGGACTGGGAGTGGTCCCGGCCGGTGGCCCAGTGGACCAGCCTGGTCGTGATCGCGGTGCTCGCGGTCGCCGGTCTGCTGCTCTCGCAGGCGTCCTACCGGGGCGCGGGCCTCGCGGCCCCGCTGGCCACCGTCACGGTGTCAAACCCGGTCGTCTCGGCCGTGGTCGGCATCACGATGTTCGGCGAGAGCTTCCGCTTCGGTGTCCTCGGCGCGGTGGTGGCGGTGGCCTTCGGCGCGGTGACCGCGTACGGCCTGGTCCTGCTCACCCGGGAACGCCTTGAGGCGTCGGAGGAGGAAGCCCGCGAGGAGGACGGGCACGAGGAGGACGGCTCCCCCGCGGGGATCCGGGTCCCCGCGCCGGCCGGCGGATCCGTCCCCGGGGCCGGTGGGGCTCCCGGGGCGGACGGGATTCCCGGGGTGCCCGCCACGCAGGGCGTCCTCGTCCGGGAGTCCGTCTCCGGTCCCGGTCCCGGTCCTGGTCCTGGGGCCGCAGCGCCCGCCCGGCCCGCCGATGCCGTCCCGGCCCCCTCCGCGCCGGCCCTGCCCGGCCCGGCTCCGTGGCATCGGCCCGGGGCCCGGCACACGGCCGGGACCGTGCGGCCGGAACGGGTGTTCCGGCTGGTCATCGGCTCCACCGCGGCAACGTCCCTGGCCGCTCTGCCGGGGCTGCCCGTCCTGCTGCCCGCCCCGGCCGCGCCGGTTCAGAGCGAGACGCCTCCCGCGCGGAGGTAGGCGAGCGGGTCGATGTCGGAGCCGTAGCCGGGTCCGGTCCTGATCTCGAAGTGGAGATGCGGGCCCGAGCTGTTGCCCGTGGAGCCCGACCGCGCGATCCGCTGACCGGAGGCGACCTCCTGCCCGGAGCGGACCGCGAGCGCGGAGAGGTGCGCGTACTGGCTGTACCGCCCGTCCAGGTGCCGGATGATCACCTGATAGCCGTACGAGCCGGCCCAGCCCGCCGAGACCACCCGGCCGGTGGCCACCGACCGGACCGGGGTACCGGTGGGCACCGGGAAGTCGACGCCGGTGTGATAGCCGCTGGACCAGGCGGATCCCGCCTTGCGGTACGGGGTGCCGGTGCCCGCGGCCACGGGCGCGCTCAGCCCGCCGGCGCGCGCCGGGCGCTCGGCGCTGACCTGCTGGGTGCCCGGCTTGGACTGCGGCTTGCGCGCCTTGGGGGTCTGCTGCTGGGGCACCCGCTTCTTCGGCGCGGCCTTCTCCGGGGACGCCTTCTTCTGCTGGGGAGCCGTCTGCGGGGCCTTCTGCTGCCCGCGCTGCGGAGCCTGCCGGTCCGGTGTGGCCCGGGGGGCCTGCTTCTTCCCGCCGGCCTGCGGGGCCTGCCGTTTCGGCTCGGTCGTGCGGGGGGCGTCCGCCGGGGCCGGCGCCTTGGCCGCCATCCGGATCACCAGCCGCTGGCCGGGGTGGATCAGATCCGGGTCGGAGCCGACCTCTGTCCTGTTCTGCGCCCACAGCTGCTGCCAGCCGCCTCTGACCTGCTTGTCCTGGGCGATCCCGGAGAGCGAGTCGCCGCGGGCGACGGTATAGCCCTCACGCTGGGTGGGGACCGTGGTCGGCGACACCCGTTGCTGCGGGGCCTTCCGCTGCTGTACGGCGCCACGCTGGTCGCCCGTGCCCTGACCGGTCCGGCGGTCGGCGCGGTCGCCCCGCTCGTCCTGGGCGGCCCGGGTCCCCTGCGGCGTGATGTCGGGCGAGTCGCCGCCGCGGGTCAGCCCCGCCTTGGTGGAGCAGCTCGGCCAGGCCGCCGGGCCCTGCGCCCGCAGCACCCGCTCGGCGACGGCGATCTGCTGGTCCCTGCTGGCGAGGTCGGCACGGGGGGCGTACTCCCGGCCGCCGTACGCCTCCCAGGTGGACTGGGTGAACTGGAGGCCGCCGAAATACCCGTTCCCCGTATTGATCTTCCACTGGTTGGTGGACTCACAGGCCGCCACCTTCTCCCAGGTGTCCACCGAGGCGGCGTGCGCGCTGCCCGCGCCGATGAGCGGCAGCGCCATTCCCGCGCCGCCCGCGGTGATGGTGAGAGAGGCACGATTGAATCGGCTCGGCTGGTATTTACGGTGCCGACCGGTTGCGGTCATGTGAGACTCCCCCACTGAACAGGTATGTCACATTGCGAGCAGGTCACGTCCAGCGGTCAACTTAAATGCTCGAATTGGACGGTGACAAGGGCTCAATGGAGGCGCACCGATGCAGACGGGAAGAACGGGCCCGGCGGTTCCGGGCCGGACGGGGTCACCGCCGCGGGGCGCGCGGCGGGCTCCAGCGGGGCCCGGGCCGGGGCGGGTAGCGTGCGCCGGGGGCCGCCGGACGGCCGGGACCACCCGTCTCCCGGAATGCGCGGGGCCCCGGCGGACTTGAGGATCGGTACGAGGACCAGTACGGGGCGCCCTCCCCCGGGGGAGGTGCCGCGACGCAGCCACGACAGCCAGGACAGCCAGGAGCGTACGCATGAGCGGAACAGCCCAGATCGGTGTCACAGGACTCGCGGTGATGGGCCGCAACCTGGCCCGGAACTTCGCCCGCAACGGCTTCACGGTCGCCGTGCACAACCGGACCGGGGCTCGGACACGGGCGCTGGTCGAGGAGTTCGGCGACGAGGGCGACTTCGTCCCGGCGGGCACGGCGGAGGAGTTCGTGGCCGCCCTGGAGCGCCCCCGGCGGCTGGTGATCATGGTCAAGGCGGGTGAGCCGACGGACGCGGTGATCGAGGAGTTCGCGCCGTTGCTCGACGAGGGCGATGTCGTCATCGACGGCGGCAACGCCCATTTCGCGGACACCCGCCGACGCGAGAAGGAACTCCGGAAGCGCGGAATCCACTTTGTTGGGGTGGGTATCTCCGGTGGCGAGGAGGGCGCGCTGCACGGGCCCAGCATCATGCCCGGCGGCTCCGCCGAGTCGTACGTGTCCCTCGGACCGCTGCTGGAGAGAATCGCGGCCAAGGCGGACGACGGCGCACCCACCGTCGCGCATATCGGCCCCGACGGCGCCGGCCATTTCGTGAAAATGGTCCACAACGGCATTGAATACGCCGATATGCAGCTGATCGCCGAGGCCTACCATCTGCTGCGCTCGGTCGCGGGCTACTCCCCCGCCCGGATCGCGGAGACCTTCCGCACCTGGAACCGGGGCAGGCTCGACTCGTATCTCATCGAGATCACGGCGGAAGTCCTCGCGCACACGGACGCGGCGACCGGGAAACCCTTCGTCGACATCGTCGCCGACCAGGCGGAGCAGAAGGGCACGGGCCGCTGGACCGTGCAGATCGCGCTCGACCTCGGGGTCCCGGTCTCCGGCATCGCCGAGGCGGTCTTCGCCCGCTCGGTCTCGGGCCACGGCGCGCTGCGGGCCGCCTCCCGGGAGCTGCCGGGGCCGGTGCCCGAGCCGCTGGACGGCGCGGCGGCGGAGCGGTTCGCCGCCCGGGTCGAGCAGGCGCTGTACGCGTCCAAGATCGTCTCGTATACGCAGGGCTTCCACCAGATCCAGGCCGGCAGCGAGACCTACGACTGGGACATCGACCTGGGCTCGGTGGCGTCCATCTGGCGGGCGGGGTGCATCATCCGGGCGGCCTTCCTGGACCGGATCACCAGCGCGTACGCCCAGCGGAGCGATCTGCCGAGCCTGCTGTCGGACAAGGGGTTCGCCGAGGAGATCGGGGCGGCCCAGGACGACTGGCGCGAGGTGGTCGCGACGGCCGCGCGCCAGGGGGTGCCGACGCCGGGCTTCTCGGCGGCGCTCGCCTACTACGACGCCCTGCGCGCGCCCCGGCTGCCGGCGGCGCTCACCCAGGGGCAGCGGGACTTCTTCGGCGCGCACACCTATCGGCGCACCGACCGCGAGGGGTCGTTCCACACGCTGTGGGGCGGTGACCGCTCGGAGGTCTCCACCGGCTGACCGGCCTCCGGCCCGCCCGCCGCCCCCGGCCGTCAGGCGGGTCCGGGGGCGGGCTCGGGCTCCGGAGCGGGATCCCGGTCCGGCGACGGCGGCCGGGGCAGGGGGTCGGGCGTGGGCACCGGCGGCGGCGAGGGCGTCGGCACGGGACCGGGCAGCGGCCCCGGGTCGGGGATGGGCGGGTGCGTCGGCGGCGCGGGCGTGGGCGGTACGGGCGGCGGCTGGGTCATACGGGGCCTCCGGGCTCCGGGGACGTACGGTCCCACTCTGCCCCGGCCCGCCGGGCACCGCGCGCGGGAGGGGCGGACCGGAATGCCTGCCCGACGGCGGAGCGGCCGGGGCCCGCCCGGGGCGTACTCGCGTGTCATACCCGGGCCCGTACGCACATCACGCGCGCCGCGCCCGGGCCCGTACGCGCGTCTGACCGGCCGTCCCGGCCCGTACGGCGGCGGCCAGGCCGGTCCGGGGACTCGCGAGCACCGGCACGGCGGTCGTGGCCCGGTCGGCGGCGTCCGCCATGGACGCCTGGGCCAGGACGATCACATCGGCGTCCCGCACGGCGGTGACGGCGGCGGCCACCCGGTCGAGGTAGCCGTCCCGGTCGCCGGCCGCGAACAGCTCCCAGGCGCCGTCCACCAGGACGGTCCGCACGCGGGCGGCGGCCCGCCCGGCCCGGGCGGCCTCCTCGTGGATCAGCGCGGCCGTCGGCTCCAGGGTGCTCGCCAGCGCCGCGAGCACCACGATCCGCTCCTCCCGGGCCGCCCGCGCCGCCATCGGCCGGTCGACCCGCAGCACCGGGAGTCCGTGCGCGGCTCCCGCCGTCTCGGCCACCGCGCCCAGGGTGGAGCAGGTGCAGAGCACGCTCCCGGCCCCCGCGGCGGCGGCCTCGGCGATCAGCTCCGCCACCCGGGGCGCGACGGCCCCGGGCCCCTCGGCCACGGCCCGGTCGAGGAGTTCGGCGCCGACGACATGGCGCAGCTCCGTGCCGGGGTGGTACCGGTCGCGGAGAGCGTCGAACACGGGCACGTGGACGGGCGAGGTATGCAGCAGAACGATCATGCCGTCAGTGAACAGGC
This sequence comes from Streptomyces yaizuensis, assembly GCF_034961445.1. Classification (NCBI taxonomy): domain Bacteria; kingdom Bacillati; phylum Actinomycetota; class Actinomycetes; order Kitasatosporales; family Streptomycetaceae; genus Streptomyces; species Streptomyces yaizuensis. Next base: position 220,760 of record NZ_BSBI01000001.1, on the reverse strand, counting down.
CCGGCCGGCCGTCGCGCCAGGCGGTCCACCGGCCGGTCACCAGCTTTCGGTCACCAGCGGTCCGGCCGCGCCGTCAGCTGCCGTACCGCCTCGGCCACCAGCTCCTTCGGCGGCACCGGGGCCTCGTCGGGGTGGCGCTGGGCCCACTTCACGGCGTACGGGCACAGCGGCACGACCGGGACGCCCTCGTCGGCGGCGATGGCGTAGAAGCGCCGGACCAGGGCCCCGGCGATGCCCTTGCCCTCGTGCGCCGGTTCCACGACCGTGTGCACGGGGACGAGGGCGGCCGGGTCCCCGTCGAGGACGAAGTAGGCGATGCGGCCGGTGACCGCGGTCCCGTCGTACGCCTCCAACAGCCCCTGCGGGCGGTTGTCACGGATGTCGGGAGCGGGGGCGGCGGAGGAGGTGGCGCCGGAAGGGGTCTCTGACATGACGCCATCCTCTCCCCGCCACCGGACGGCCGCGCCTTCAGGCCCTGGCGTGCGGGGGCCGTACCGTGTCGCTCCCCGGTACCGGGGCGGCCGGGTCGGCGCCCAGCTCCACGATCCGGTTGCCGGCGTCGACATGGACGACGGCGGGTACGAGGGCACGCGCCTCGGCGTCGTCGACCTGCGCGTAGCTGATCAGGATGACCAGGTCGCCGGGGTGCACCAGATGGGCGGCGGCTCCGTTGATCCCGATGACCCCGGAGCCCCGCTCGCCCTCGATGACGTAGGTCTCCAGCCGCGCGCCGTTGGTGATGTCCACGATGTGCACCAGCTCACCCGGGAGCAGGTCGGCCGCCTCCATCAGCTCCGCGTCGACGGTGACCGATCCCACGTAGTGCAGGTCGGCCTGGGTGACGGTGGCACGATGGATCTTGGACTTGAACATGGTGCGCAGCATGGAAAAACTCCCCAATCTCAGCTCCCTGCCTGCGTATGCACAGGTCAAGGGCGGTTTCCCCAGCCTACAACGCCACCCGGCCCCGGCGCCCGGAGGGCGCCGGGGCCGTCAGCGCTAGAAGGTGAGCGTCCAGCCGACGACATTGCCGGGGTTGCCCGCCGTGACGTCCTCGACGCGCAGCTTCCAGGTGCCGCTCGCGGGCGAGGCACTGGCGTCCACCGTGTAGGTCGCGTGGTAGTTGTCGGTGCCGTCCAGGGGCGCGGCCGCCTGGAGGGGGTACACCCTGCCGTCCGGGGCGATCAGGTCCAGCTTCAGCTCGCCGCGGTGGGCGTGGTGGATGTCGACGTAGACCTTCGTCGCGGCGGGCGCGTTGCCCGCGAGCGAGCCCACCGCGATGGGGGACTCCAGGACGCCCGGGTCGGGGACGTAGTGGCCGCTCCAGTTGTCGAACCAGGGGAACGTCAGCCGCCAGCCCTCGGACCTGCCGGTGGCACCGGCCACGGTGTCCTCGATCCGCAGTTTCCAGATGCCGTTGGCGTCGGAGGCGCCGGCGTCCACCGTGAACGTCTCGTGGAGGGTGTCCCTCAGGTCGGTCGGGGACGGCGCGCGGACGGGGTACGCGGTGCCGTCGGGGGCGATCAGGTCCAGCTTCAGATCACCGATCCGGGCGTGGTGGAGGTCGACGTAGACCTGGAGGGTGGACGGCGCCTTCTGGTTCGAGGCGATGGTGAGCGGCGCTTCCACGGAGCCCAGGTCGGGGATGTCGCGGTGGGTCCAGTCGTCGTAGAAGGTGAGGGGCTTGGGGGCCGGGCTCTCCGGTCCGAGCGCCGCGTCGCCGAGCCGCAGCCGGGGGGTGCTCCTGACGCCGGTGTACTCGATCGGCCTGCCGGTGGTCTTCAGGAGCGTCTCCAGCTCCGCGACGGACTTCGCCGGGAAGGCCTGGCGCAGGACCGCGAGGGCCCCGCTCACATGGGGAGCCGCCATCGAGGTGCCGTTCTTCGTCCCCCAGCCGCCACCGGGGACCGCGGAGACGATGGCCGAGCCGGGCGCGACCAGGTCGAGGAGCGGGCCGCGGTTGCTGAAGGCGGACATCTCGTCCTGGTCGGTGGTGCTGCCCACGGTGATGGCGGAGGAGATGCAGCTCGGGGCGTTCACCGCGTCGCCGAACGCGTTGTTCCCGGCCGCCGCCACGGTGGCCACCCCGGCCGCGAGGAGCCTGTCGATGACCGGCTTGCGGGGGTCGTGGTCGCACGCCGCCGTGTTCCTGCCACTGCCCAGGCTCAGATTGGCCGCCGCCACCGGCAGCCCCGACTCCTTGTACTGGAGGACCCGCTCCAGGGCCCCCAGCTGGGCGCTGGTGAAGCTCAGCACGCAGGGTGCGGCACCCACTCCGCAGAGCGACTCGGAGTTGATCCTGCTGAACACCTGCATGGCGATGATCTGGGCCGAGGGCGCGACGCCGCCCGGGGGCGCACCGGCCGTGGTCCCGCCATCGCCCGCCGCGATGCCGGCGACATGGGTTCCGTGCGAGCAGTCGAGAGCCGCGCAGGGTCCCTGTTCCGCGTCGGCCGCTCCCGGCCCTTCCTGCCGTTCGGTGCCGTTGGGGCAGAGGCTGGTGGCGGAGTAGTAGGGGTCGGCGGTGGAGAAGCAGTTCTGGGCGATCACCCGGCCGCCGAAGAAGGGGTGGTTGACGGCGACGCCGGTGTCCAGCACCGCCACCACGGTCCCCTGGCCGGTCCGGCCCGCCGCGCGGGTCCGGTCGGCGCCGACCAGGGGGACGCTCTCGGTCGCCACGGGCGGCACCGGCACGTCCTCGGTCACGCTCACCACACCCGGCTGGGCGGCCAGGCGGTCCAGCGCGGCCGCGTCGGCGCGCAGGGTGACCACGGGCAGCCGGGACAGCCTCTGGAGCACCCGGCCGGCGTTCGCCGCGTCCGGCAGGTCCGTACGGGACTTGGTGACGACGTTCACCCGGACCGTGCGGCCGGCGGTGGTCCGCTCACGCAGCTCCGGGTCGACCACCGGGTTGGCGGCCGGCGGGGCGGGCTCCTGGGAACTCACCGGCGCGGCGGGGGCCGGCGCGGCGCCGATGGCGACGGCGATCATCGCCATGGCCACGGTCGACCATATGGATCTCTTCATGTGACTTTCCGTCCGGAAACAATGAGGAATGACGTGCCCCGCGGCAGACGTGCGGGAATCACGGGTCGTGCGAGTGCGAGTGCGAGTGCGAGTGCGCTTGCGGGTGCGGCTCTCCGGCTCTGCGGCGGTCCGGCGGTCCGGCGGTCCGGAGCGGAACCGGTCCTTCGCCTACCGGCCCCTCGTCCGCGGGGGAGTACGCGGGGAACGGGAAAGGGCCGGACGGCGAGCGGATCCGCCGTCCGGCCCGCACGCCCGGGCATGCGCCGCCGGGTCGAGCCCCGGATCAGGTGGCGTTGGCGCCGTTCTTGGGGTTTCCGCCACGCACTCCCTGGCGGTATGTCCACGCGACGCTCTTGCAGGTGCTGGACCACCGGTACTTGGGACAGGTGGAATCGCGCAGCGTGGTGTAGAAGAGGTCGTCGACCTGGGTCTTGCGATTGCGGTCGAGATAGTACGTGTAGTTCTTGTAGGTGTTGCCGATGAGCCCGTACCCGTAGTCGTGCATGTCGCAGGCCGTGCGGAAGTCGAAGCCGCTGGGCTTGTCCGGGGAGCTGGTGCAGTGGTCGTGCTTGACCCCGACGACCGTGCGGCCGGTGGGCGTCTTCTTCCACTGCGGCGCGCGCCAGCCGTAGTGCGCGACCCAGGCCGAGCAGCCCTTCTTGGTGTACCAGAGCCAGTTCGCGGCGGTGGTGCAGCTGCGCGGAAAGGCCATCGGGCTCGCGACGCCGCCGGGCAGGAAGTCCGCGGGGGACGGCCCGGTGGCGGCGGGGTCGTTGATTCCCTCGGCGCCTTCGAGGACCATGCCGGGCACCGGCACCTCGCCGGTGGCGACGGCCTCGGGTGCCGCCGTGCCCGCCGGGAAGTCCAGGCCCCACGTGCCGCGTTCGGGCGATTCGACCGACGCCAGGCGTCCCAGCGGGTCGTAGGAGTAGGCGGCGTGCGGTGCGATGTCCTCGGTGGGGTCGGTGACGGTGCGCAGCCGCCCGGTGGGGTCGTACCCGTAGCGGGCGACCGTCTGCGGCTCCTCGGCTCCCGTGGTCAGGGTGATCTCCTTGACCTGGCCCGCGTAGTCGCCGAACGAGGCGGCGGAGGCCGTGGTCGCCGGGGCGTAGTGGACCGACAGCCGCTCCTTGGGCGCCTCCCCGACGGCCGGCTCCTCGACGGAGCTGATCCGTCCCTGTCCGTCGTAGGTCACCGACGACACGCCGAAGGCCCTGGTGCCGACGCCGGTGACCCGCCAGCCGTCGGTGCCCTGCGAGCCGCCCACGCGCTGCCACTGATAGGTGGGGTTGAGGTCGGCCGGGGGAAGGGGCGTGCCGCCGGCGTCCGTGAAGGTGTCGTCGCCCGCCTCCGGAGCGCCGCCCGTGTTCACCGCGACCGTCTCGGATATCGCGCTGCGCAGCACCGCGGCCGCCGCGTCCCAGTGGGTCGATTCGACCAGCCTGGAGCCGCCCGCAGCCTCGAAGCGCCGAACGCCGCCGCCCCCGGGGAGGGTGACGCCGCCGCGCAGTTCGTAGGTGGTCGACGTGCCGTCCGTGAGGTCGGTGACGACGACGGCGTCATTGCCCGTCGCCAGTTTCCGGGTCTCCAGCTTCCGGTTGATCGTCCCGCCGAGGAACTCGGCTTCCCAGCCCGGCCCGAACACCGACAGCTCGGGGCGGGAGGCCGGGACCGGCTCCGGTATCGCCGGGCCGCCGTCCGGGGCGACGACGGCGTGCCGGCGTCCGATCGAGCCGGCGGAGACATCCGTCTGCCCGACTTCAAAGGTGCGCGTGTCGGAAAAGTACTGCCCGGGGCCGATCTGCTGAATCCCGGCGGTCGACTCGGTCCCGTCCGGGATCGTGGTGGCCGCCCCTGCGGGCTGCGCGGGAAGCAGGGCGAAGGCGAGCATCGCGACGCCGGGAAGTGCTGCTCTACGCAAGATTCCCTCTCAAGATGATCAAGGTTTCGATCACGTGGACAGTAGAGCAGCGGGAACTGCGTTCACAAGAGATCCACAGCATCCAATTCAATGGACCAGTAACGGACTTGAAAATTCCGCTTATGGCATGCACTCCGGACCGCGGCGCCCAGGGATCCGGCGGAGTGCCGTCGGTGCGGGCGTGGACGACCGACCGCTCCGGGCGGCGGGCCGGCACGGGCGTGCGGTGCGGTGCTGTGTGGTGGTGCGGTGGTGCGGTGGCAGGCGGGGCATATCGGTCTTACCGTGGCGAAGTGCATGTTTAAGCTGACTTCGCAGAGAGCTGGTGTGCCGTCATGACCGACAAGCCCGCGATCCTCCTGGTCCACGGTTTCTGGGGCGGTGCCGCCCACTGGGGCAAGGTGATCACCGAGCTGCGCTCCCGGGGGTACCCGGATCTCCACGCGGTGGAGCTGCCGCTGACGTCGCTGGCCGAGGACGCGGAACGCACCCGGAAGATGATCGCGCAGATCGACGGACCGGTGATTCTCGTCGGGCACTCCTACGGCGGCGCCGTGATCACCGAGGCGGGGAACCACGACAACGTCCACGGCCTCGTCTACATCGCCGCGTTCGCCCCGGACGCGGGCGAGAGCCCCGGCGGGATCAGCCAGGAGAAGCCGCCGGCCGCGTTCGAGAATCTCGCCCCGGACTCCGACGGCTACCTGTGGATCAAGCAGGAGAAGTACCACTGGAGCTTCTGCCAGGATCTCTCCGAGGACGAGGGGCTGGTCATGGGGGTCACCCAGCGGGCTCCGCTCGCCTCCACCTTCGGGGACGCGATCACGGACCCGGCCTGGCGGAACAAGCCGGTCTGGTACCAGGTCTCGACCGACGACCGCATGATCCACCCGGACAACGAGCGGCGCATGGCCGGGCGCATGGACCCGCGCAAGACCATCGAACTCCCCGCCTCGCACGCCTCCCTGGCCTCGCAGCCGCAGGCCGTCACCGACCTCATCGAGGAAGCGGTCCACGGCACGAAGGAGAGCTGGGTGCACCGGCTGACCGACGCCCTGCGCGGCAAGCACGACTGAGCCGCGCTCCGGCACGACACAGCGGCAGGGGCCGTACGCCGTATACGCACGGCGTACGGCCCCCTATCGGGTTCAGCCGGAGCGGGCCGGCCGGACCGGGCCCTCCGTCACGGCGGCGGGTACCCGCTCGGACGTCAGCGCGGCGAGACCGACCAGGTCGTCCGCCTGCGCGTCCGGCATGTCCCGGTCGAAGCGGGACAGGACGCGGATCCGCAGCGACACCGCGCCCAGGATCAGGATCGCGACCCCGAGCAGCACGTACAGCAGCCCGATCCCCCGCCCCGAGCCCGTGCCGAGGACGGTGCCGAAGGTGTCGGCGAGGCCGCCGTCCCGGGCCATCAGCGGCTCCAGGTAGCGGCTGCCGAACGGCGCGATCAGCAGGAAGCCCACCGGCAGGGTCGACCAGGCGACGAGCTGGTTCAGGGCCATCACCCGGCCGTGGAACCGCTGCGGGACCTTCACCTGGACGATCGTCAGATAGATGCCGTTGAGCAGCGAGAGCGACACCGACATCCCGAACACCCCGGCGCAGACCACGAGCAGGTCGGGGCGCAGGCCGGTCAGGGCGCAGAAGAACGCCAGCACCGGCACCACCAGCAGCATCCCCCGCATCCGGCGGTGGCTCGGGCCGCCCCAGATGCCCATCGCCACTCCGCCGACGATCGCGCCGATGCCGCCCGCCAGGGAGACCGTGGCCACCGTGCCCAGGCTGGAGAAGCCCAGGACCAGCGGCGGGACCAGCTGGAAGAGGACCGGCAGGAAGAGGTTGAGCACGGCGAAGAAGATCAGCATCGCGCGGAATCCCGGCCGGTTCCAGACCAGCCGGAACCCGGCCGTGATCTCCTGCTTCAGCGTCTCGCGCCGCCGGGCCGCCAGGGTGCGCGGGAAGCGCACCGACAGCAGGACCAGCGCGGCCACGGCGTAGCTGACCACGTCGAGCAGCAGGACCCCGCCCAGGCCGATCGCGGCGAGCAGGCCGACCGCCGCCAGCGGGGCGACCACCTGGGCGATGCCGCCGGAGATCTGGACGAGACCGTTGGCGTGGCCGAGGTAGCGCTTGGGCACGAGCTGCGGGATCGCCGACTGGAAGGCGAGCCGCTGGCCGGTGAGGGAGACGGAGAGGATCGCCAGGAGCACCCCCACGTGCCAGGGCCGCAGGGCTCCGAACGCGTGGAGCAGGGCGAGTACCGCCTCGGCCGTGCCGCAGACCGCCGTCGACGTCAGCATCACCCGCCTGCGGTCGATCCGGTCGACCAGGCTGCCGAGGACCGGGGCAGCCAGTAGTCCCGGCACGATGCCGAGGACGGCGAAGAGGCCGAACCAGGCGACCGAGTCCGTCGCCAGGTAGATCCACAGCGGCAGGGCGAACTCGGTCAGCGCCGAACCGGTCTGCGAGATCATCTGGGACGCGGCGACGGCCAGGAACCGGCGGGTGTCGCGGCGGGTGGCGGGGGCGGCGGCCGTCTGCTCCCCGCCGGTCCCCCGGTGCACGCCGTCCAGCCACCAGGTCGCGCGCCCGGAGCGCCGCTCACGGGTGAGACCCGCCGCCGCCGGCGGGCTGTCGTCGCCCGGGGCGTCGGCGGTGACCGCCGGGTGGACGGTGGTGACGATCTCGGCGAGTTCGTCCGCGCGGTGCTTGAGGAAGTAGTGGCCGCCCTCGTCCAGCACGGCCACGGCGGTGGTGTCGCCGACGAAGCCCCACTCGCGGAACCGCTCGCGGTGGAACTCGGTCCCGGGGTCGGCCGAGCCGATCACCGAGACCACCGGCGACGCCAGCCCCATCGCGGGCTCCGCCAGCCGCTCCGTGAAGTAGGCCTCGGCGGCGCGAGAGTCCTCCCGGACGTTGTGGACGATCGTGGCCAGCTGCTCCGGCTCCAGGCCCTCCAGGTCGGCGCCCATGGAGCGGAGCCAGTTCAGATGGAGCCGTCCGCTGCGCCGCCGGTCCAGCACGGAGAAGCGGGAGACCAGGCCGAGCAGGCCCTCGGTGGGGCGGGCGAAGGGGAAGATCCCGCCCAGATAGACGGCGGCGGGCTCGCGTCCGGCGGCGGCCAGGCGGCGGGCCAGCTCGACGGCGAGCGCCGCGCCGACGCCGCAGTGCCCGTACACCGCGACCGGGCCCTCCACTCCGCTGAGCACCTCCTCCGCGCAGCGGCGGGCGACCTCCTCCAGCGGCAGTGACTCCTCGGACATGCCGAGGTCGTGCCCGGGGACGGCGACGGCGTGCAGCGCCACCCCGGCGGGCAGGGCGTCGGCGAGCGGCTGGTAGACGACCGCGCTGCCGCCGCCGTACGGGAGGCAGACCAGCGAGAGCGTGACCTGTCCGGCGGGCCGGCGCGGGGTCAGTTCGTGCAGCAGCCGGCGGGGACCGCGCTCCTCGTCGGTACGGTCGGCCAGGGCCGCGAGCGCGGCGACGGTGCGTTCCTGGAAGACGTCCATGAGGGTGATCCGCGCCTCGGCGCCGAGCAGCCGGCGCAGGGCGGCTACCATCCGCATGGCCAGCAGGGAGTGGCCGCCGAGGTCGAAGAAGTCGTCGTGGGCGCCGACGCGTTCCAGCTTGAGCAGGCCGGCCCAGCAGGCGGCGATCGTCTCCTCGGTGGCGGTGGCCGGGGCGACGTACACGGCGCTCTCGCCGGGGCCCGGGGCGCCCGGTTCGGGCAGGGCCCGGCGGTCGACCTTGCCGTGGGCCTGCCGGGGCAGGTCGGGCAGGACGACGAAGCGGGACGGGACGAGGTAGTCGGGCAGCTTCTCGGCGAGGAGCCGGCGTATCTCGGCGACCGGGGGCGGGGCCTCCTGGCCGGCGGGGACGAGATAGCCGACGAGGACGAGTTCGCCGGCCGGGCCACGGGCGGCGGCGACGGCCTGCGCGACACCGGGGAGCCGGGCGAGATGGGCCTCGACCTCGCCGAGTTCGACCCGGTAGCCACGGATCTTGACCTGGTTGTCGTCGCGGCCGAGGAACTCGACGGTGCCGTCGGGGCGGTGGCGGGCGAGGTCCCCGGTGCGGTACATCCGGGCCGGCTCGCCATCGCCGCTGCCGATGCCGGATCCGGTGCGGGATCCGGTGGCGGTGGCGGTGGCGTCGGCGGGGTCCGCGGTGACGAAGGGGTCGGGGCGGAAGCGTTCGGCCGTCAGCCCGGGCAGGCCCAGATAGCCGCGCGCCAGCCGGTCGCCGCCGATCCACAGCTCACCGGGGACCCCGGCGGGCACCGGCTGCCCCAGCGCGTCGAGCAGATAGACCCGGGCGCCCGGCAGCGGACGGCCGATGGGCGTGGTGGGTCCTTTCGCGGGCGCTTCGGGGTCGACGAGGTGGGTGGTGGCGCCGACGGTGGCCTCCGTCGGACCGTAGTGGTTGATCACCCGGCAGCCGGTACGGGCGCCCGTCGCCGCGAGAGCGCGGGCCCACTCCCAGCCGGACGCCTCACCGCCGAGGACGAGCAGCCGGCGCGGCAGCAGCTCCGCCGGGTCGTCCACCTCGGCGCTCAGCGCGGCCAGATGGGAGGGGGTGAGCTTGACGCAGTCGATGCGCTGCCCGGCCAGGTGGGCGGCGAGTTCGGGTCCGGGGGTGCGCGGCGGCAGGAGGTGCAGGCTTCCGCCGGTGGTGAGCGAGAGATAGAGCGTGGTGAGGCCGAAGTCGAAGGCGAGGGACTGGAGCAGGGCGTAGCGGGCGCCGTCCGGGAGCCCGGCCTCGGCGAACCGCCGCCGTACCCCGGCGAGGTAGGTGAGGACCTGACGGTGCTGCACCGCCACGCCCTTGGGGGTGCCGGTGGAGCCCGAGGTGTAGATCACGTACGCGAGGTGGCCGGGTCCCGCGCCGCTGTCGGGCGGGGTGTCGGGCGCGGCGGCGAGCCGGTCCGCGAGGCCGTCCAGGAGCAGGACGGGGGCGTTCGACCCGGTCAGGAGGGAGCGCCGGGGGCCGGTGGTGACCAGGGCGACCGGCGCGGAGTCGGTGAGCATGTGGGTCAGGCGTTCGCGCGGCTGCTCGGGGTCGAGCGGTACGTACGCCGCGCCGGACTTGAGCACCGCGAGCAGGCAGACGGCCTGGTCGAGGCCCTGGTCGAGACAGACGCCGACGAGCCTGTCGGGACCGGCGCCGGTGGCGCGCAGCAGGTGGGCCAGCCGGTTGGCCCGCCGGTCGAGTTCGGCGAAGGTGAGCGTACGGCTGTCGTGGACGAGGGCGACGGCGTCCGGGGTGCGGCCGGCCTGCGCGGTGACCGCGTCGGCGAGGGTCGCGGCGTCCGGCCGTGCGTTGCCGGAGTCGTTCCAGTCGTACAGGACCCGCCGGCGCTCGTCGGGCGACAGGAGGTCCAATGCGCCGACCGGGGTGTACGGGTCGGCGGCGGCCCCGGCGAGGACGCGCTGCCAGTGCCCGGCGAGGCGGGCGATGGTGTCCGCGTCCCACAGGTCGGTGCGGTAGGTGAGGAAGGCGTCGAGTCCTTCGTCGGTCTCGGTGCAGTAAAGACCGAGGTCGAGGTGGACGCCGCTGCCCTCGAAGGGGAAGGTGCGCCACTCCACATCGCGCGGCCGCACGGCCTGGGCGCGGTGGTTCTGGAGTGCGAAGGAGACCTGGTGGAGCGGTGGCCGGCCGAGGTCGCGCGGGAGTTCCAGCGCCTCGACCAGCCGCTCGAACGGTGTCTCCTGGTGCTGCTGGGCGCCGAGGGCGGCGGCGCGGACCCGGTCGAGCACGGTCGCGAAGTCGGGGGTCGCCGCATCACCGACCGTGTCCCGCCCGTCGGCCGCCGATGTGCCGGATGCACTGGACGGGTCACTGTCGGGGGCGGGGGCGGGGGCGCTGAGGTCGGCCCGGAGCGGAAGCATGGTGCTGAACAGGCCGATCAGGCCCTCGGTCGCCTCGGTCGGGCGGCCCGCGAACGGGGTGCCGACGGCGAAGTCCCGCTGCCCGGACCAGCGTCCGAGGACCACATGGAAGGCGGCGAGCAGGGTCATGAAGAGGGTGGCGCCCCGGGCGCGGGACAGCTCGCGGGCCGCCCGGTGGGTGTCCGGGTCGAGCCGGAAGGTGTGGGTCGCGCCGCCGGGGCCCGGCAGTGCGGGCCGGGGCCGGTCGGTGGGCAGGTCCAGCGGCGGCACCCCAGTCATGGCCTGGCGCCAGTACTCCAGGTCGGCGGCGGCCCTGGGGAGGGTCTGCCGCTCCCGCTGCCAGTGGGCGAAGTCGCCGTAGCCGATGGGCGGCGGGGCGGGTGCCGGGGTGCCTCCGGCGGCCAGTTCCTCGTAGCCGCCGAGGAGTTCGTCCAGGAGCACCCCGGCGGACCAGCCGTCGCCGACGAGGTGGTGCTGGCAGACGACGAGGACGTGGTCGTCGTCGGCGAGACGCAGCAGCAGGGCCCGCAGCAGGGGCCCCTCCGCGATGTCGAAGGGGCGGGCGACCTCGGCCTCGACGGCGGCGCGGGCGGCCGCTTCCCGCTCCTGGTGGGGCAGTGGGGCCAGGTCGCGCGTCTCCCAGGGCACGGTGAACGCGTCGGCGGGGACGACGTGCACCCGGGGGGCGCCCTCCTCGTCGGCGGGGAAGGAGCTGCGCAGGGTGGAGTGGCGGGCGGCGACCAGGCGCAGGGCCTCGGCGAGCGCGCCGGCCCTGAGCGGGCCGCGCAGCCGGCCGGCCGTGGGCAGGACGTAGGAGGCGGTGCCGGGGGTCAGCTGCTCGACGAACCAGAGCCGTTCCTCCGCGAGCGAGAGCGGCTGGGGTTCGCCGGCCGGGCGGGGAGGGATGGCCGGCGAACGGCCGGCGGCGGCCGGGCGCTCGCGCAGCCGGCGGGCGAGCAGGGCGCGTTGCTCGTCGGTGAGCGTGCGGCGGGCGGGGCGGGCGGGCCCCGGGCGTACCACCGTGGTGCCGGTGCTTCCCGTCATGCCGGTGCTTCCCGTCATGCCGATGCCGGTGCTTCCCGTGGTGCCGGTGCTTCCCGTCATGCCGATGCCGGTGCTCCCCGTGGTGCCGGTGCTTCCCGTCATGCCGATGCCGGTGCTCCCCGTGGTGCCGGTGCTTCCCAGCGTGCCGGTGACGGCGGTGGTGGTGCCGGTGGCGAGGGATCCTGCCGGTACGGGGCCGGGCTGCGCGGTTCCCGTCGGCGCGGCGTGGTCGACGCGTTCCATCACGCCTCCTCGGCCAGCAGTTCAAGGGCGACGGCGTCGGTCACGGTGGCCACGGTGGTGTGCTCCTCGTAGAACACGTCCAGCGGCACTTCGACCCCGAGGCGGTCCCGGATCCGCGCCGAGACCTGGGTGATGGTCAGCGAGTGGGCGCCGAGGTCGATCACGTCGTCGTGCCGGCCGATGGCGGGCAGGCCGAGCACCTCGCACCAGATGGCCGCGACCTCGGTGGTCAGCTCGTCCCAGGCGTCGTCCGCCGGAGCGCCGGCGGGGTCGGCGGTCGGTGCCACGGCCGGGGTCTCGCGGACCGGTTCGGGCAGGGCCCGCCGGTCGGTCTTGCCGTTGGGGGTCAGCGGGAGCGCCGGGAGCGGGTGGACGACGCCGGGGAGCATCACGTCCGGCAGGGTCAGGGCGAGGAAGGCGCGCAGTTCGGCGCTGGTGGGCACGGGTGCGCCGGCCCGCCAGACCGGGTACGCGGCGAGCGTCTGGCCGCCCGGGTCGGCGGCGTCGCCCCGGATGGCGACGGCGGCCGCCGCCACGGCGGGGTGTGCCATGAGCCGGGCCTCGATCTCGCCGGGTTCGATCCGGTGGCCCCGCAGCTTGACCTGGTCGTCCACGCGGCCGAGGCATTCCAGTGCGCCGTCGGGCCGCAGCCGGGCGAGGTCGCCGGTGCGGTAGTGGCGGGTGCCGGTCGCGGCGTCGGTGACGAAGCGTTCGGCGGTGCGTTCGGGGCTGTTGCGGTAGCCGCGCGCCAGGCCCGCGCCGCCCAGGGCCAGTTCACCCGTGACGCCGTGGGGTACGGGGTGGCCGGCCCGGTCCACGACGAGCGCGGTGGTGCCCGCGATCGGCCGGCCGATGGTCACCTCGTCCGGGGCGGGGGGCAGTTCGGCGGCGGTGGACCAGATGGTGGTCTCGGTCGGCCCGTAGACGTTCCAGAGCCGTCCGACACGTTCGCGGAGCCGGCGGGCGAGCGGCAGGGGCAGGGCCTCGCCGCCGCTGAGCGCGGTGAGGGCGGGGGCGGTGAGTCCGCCGTCGAGCATGAGCCGCCAGCCCGAGGGGGTGGCCTGCGCGTGGGTGACGCCGTGCCGCTCGACCAGGGCGGCCAGGGCGCGGCCGTCGCGGGTCTCGCTCTCCCGGGCGAGCACCACCCGACCGCCGGTGATCAGCGGCAGCAGCAGCTCCAGGGCGGAGATGTCGAAGGAGAGCGAGGTGACGGCCAGCCAGACGTCCCCGGGCCGGGCGGTCAGGCTGTCACGGAAGGCCAGCAGCAGATGGGCGAGGGCGCCGTGCGGCACCTCGACGCCCTTGGGGTGGCCGGTGGAGCCGGAGGTGTAGATCAGATAGGCGAGGTCGTCGGACGCGGTACGGGACGGCGGCGGCGCGCAGGGGACGGCGGCACCGGCGGGGGCGGGGGTGAAGAGGTCGTCCAGCAGCAGGGTGCGGCCGTGGCCCTCGACCCGGTGGGCGGTGCGGCGCTGGGCCAGCGCGATCGGCGCCCCGGCGTCGGTGAGCATGTGGGAGACGCGATCGGCCGGGTAGGAGGGGTCGACCGGCAGATAGGCGCCTCCGGCGAGGGTCACGGCGAGCACGGCGGCCACCATCTCCGCCGAGCGTTCCGCGCAGACGGCGACGACGGTGCCGGGGCCGACCCCGGCGGCGGTGAGCCGGCCGGCCAGCGCTCCGGCGGCGGCCGCCAGCTCCGCGTAGGTCAGGTTCTGCTCGCCGACGGTGACGGCGGGCCGTCCGCCGTGCGCGGCGAAGGCGTCGGCCAGCAGCGCGGGCAGGGTCGCGCCCCGCGCGTCGGCGGCGGGGGCGGGTCCCTCCAGCGGGGAGCGTTCCGTCTCGTCCAGGAGCGGCAGGTCGGCGAGGGCGGTGCCGGGCGCGGCGGCGATCGAGGCGAGCAGCCGGCGCAGATGGGCGCCGATCCGTTCGGCCCGCGCGGGGGACGGCAGGTCGGTGCGGTGCATCAGATGGACGCGGAGCCGGTCCGGGCCGTCGAGGAGATGGAGCCGCAGGGCGCCGCGCGCGGTGCCGGGGAAGAGCGTCCAGTCGATGGTGGCACGTACGCCCGGGAAGGCGACGGGGGCGATCCGGCGGCGGTAGGTGAGGATGACGGGCGCGACGGACAGGCCCGGCCGCAGGCTCCGGACGGCGCGGGACAGGGGTACGCGGCGGTGCGGGTAGCAGGCGCGCAGCTCGGCGCGGACCGCGCGGGCGAACTCGCCGAAGGGGGTGCCCGGTTCGGGGGTGGTGACCACGGGCAGCTCGTTGGCGTGCATGCCGATCCGGTCGGCGGTGGTGGGGGTGCGGGTGCCGAGGCCGACGGCGACGGCGGGGCGCTCGTTCCCGTACCGCAGCAGGAGGGTGTGCACGGCGGCGACGAGCAGTTCGAAGAAGGTGACGCCGAGTTTCGCGGCGGTGTCGGCGAGGTCGGCGCGGAGGGCGGGGTCGAGGTCGAAGGCGACGGCCGCGCCCGGTCCCGCGCCCTGGGAGCCGCCGGGGCCGGCGTCGAGGCCGGGCAGCAGCACGGTGGGGCCGGGGAGGGGGCGGTCGGCCCAGTGGGCGCCCGCCTCGGCGAGCGCGCGGGCGTCGGGCTCCGGCACGCCGGCGGTTCCGGCGGGAGCCTCGGGCGCTGGTCCGGCGCCGGTGCGGTGGGCGTAGCAGGCCGCCAGGTCGCTCAGGAACACGTCGGTGGAGGTGCCGTCGAAGGCGATGTGGTGCGCGACGACCAGCAGGGTGGCGTGGGTGGCGTCCGTCCGCAGCAGGGTGAACCGTACGGGGGGTCCCGCCGCGAGGTCGAACGGCTCCGCGCACGCGTCGGCCAGCTCGCCGGGGAGCCGCTCCGGGGTGGTGTCGCGGACGGCGAGCGCGGGGGCCGGGCCGGGGGTGAGCAGGGGTGTGCCGTCCTCCTCGCGCACGGCCAGGGTGAGGGCGGGGTGCCGGCCCGCGACATCGGCGCAGGCGGCGGCGAGGGCGGCGGGGTCCAGGGGGCCTTCGAAGCGGACGGCGAAGGGCAGGTGGTGGACGGAGCCGGGCGGCGAGAGCCGCTCGTTGATCCAGATGCCCTGCTGGGCGGCGCTGGCGGGGGTGCTGGTCACAGGTCTTCCTCGGTCTGTTCGGCGTCGGGACGCGTGGCGCGGGTGGAACGGGTGAACAGGTGACAGGTGCTGTTCCCGCCCTTGTCCCGGCCCGCCGGGCGCGGGGCAGGGCGGGGCAGGACAGAGCGGGGCAGGGCCGTGGGCCCGTGGTCGGCGGTGACGACGGGCGCTGGACGGCGGCGATCGGCGGTGGCGGGTGGTCGGTCGGTGGACGGCGGTCGTCGGTGACCGGAGGGGGTGGAACGCCGGCGGTGGTCGTGCCGGGCGGTCGGTGGCCGGCGGTGGCCGGTGACCGGAGGGGGTGGAACGCCGGCGGTGGTCGTGCCGGGGGAACGGGGAGCGGCGGTGGCCGGGTGCCGGTGACGGCCGGTGGTGGCGCGGGAGGGACCCGGCCGGGCAGGGGCCGTGGCCGGGCAGGGCGGTGGTCGGGCCGGTGCGGTGCGGGTCCTGTCGGGTCAGGACAGGGCCGGGCGGTCAGGAGTCACGGGTCGGGAGTCGGGCGTACGGGGGTACGGGCCGGCGGGCACGGGCGGGCGAGCGGGTCAGGGTGCGGCAGCGAGCGGCAGGGGGTGGCGGCAGGCGGTCAGGGTGCGGCAGCGGTCAGGGCGGCGTGGAAGTCGTCGGCGAGCGCGGTGATCACCGGCTTCTCGAAGGCGAGCGCGTTGTACTGGATCCAGCAGCTCAGGGACCCGTCCGGCTGCTCGACCACGGTCAGCTCGGGCACCCCGAGGTCCCCGCCGGGCAGCGGCCAGGGCACGGTGGTGCCGCGCGGCAGCTCCCACGGCTCGCAGCGCAGGCCGGGGAGATGGGCGTCGGCGGCCCAGCTCTCGTACCGCAGCCACGCCGGGAAGGCGACCACGGACGGCTTGAACTCGGCGTACGGGTACATCTGGTGGTCGAGCGCCCCGGTGGCGGCCCGTCTGACCCGCTCCGCGAGTTCGGCGAAGCCGGGGCCGCCCGAGCAGTCCACGCGGACCAGCAGGGACTGCACCAGACAGCCGACGGCCTGCTGGGCCTCGGGCCTCGGCCGGCCGGGGACCGGGGTCATGAGCACCAGGTCCGGGCTGCCGCTGCGGGCCGTGAGCAGCCCGCTCCACAGGGCGGCGACGGCCATGAACGGGGTGACGCCGAGGGCCGCCGCGCGCTCCCGCAGCCGTCCGGCGGGTCCGGAGGCGACGGTGAAGGGGTGGGCCACGGTGTGGACGTGGTCGACGGTGCGCCGCCCGGGGAAGGGGTCGAGCGCGGACGGTGCGCCCGCGAGCGCGGTGGCGAAGTGCCGCCGGCCGCTCTCCCACCGGTCGCCCGCCCAGCGCACCAGCTCCGGGTAGGACAGGGCGGGTTCGGGCAGCCGGGGGGTGCGGTCCCGGCGCAGGGCGTCGTAGGCGAGGCCGAGTTCGCGCAGCAGGACGCCGATCGACCAGCCGTCGGCGACCATGTGGTGCACGGCGAGCAGGACGATGTGGTCCTCCGGGCCCCGGGAGACGACCAGCAGGCGGGCCACCGGGTCGGCCGCCAGGTCCGTGAGGCGGTCGCGCTCGGCGATGAGCAGGGCGTTCACCTCCTCGTCGGTGGCGCCGGGGGCGTCCCGCAGGGTGATCCTGGCGCGGCCCTCCTCGTCGAGTACGGTGCGGGCCAGGCCGCGTACGCCGCCGGGGACGGGGACGAAGCGGGTCCGCAGGGCGGGATGGCGCGCCACGAGCGCGGACAGGGCCCGGCCGAGCGCGGGGCGGTCCAGCCGGTCGGCGACCCGGAAGAGGGCGGTGACGGCGCCGACGTCGCGGCCGTCCTCCTCGGCCATCCAGTCGAGGAAGTTCTCCTGCTGGCTGGTGAGCGGGATGTCGTGGCGCTGGGCCCGCAGGGCGCTCAGGTAGGGCGGGAGCACCGGTTCGGGTGCGGGGCCCGCCGGGGCGGTGCCCACGGGGGTCCCGGTCGTGGCGGCGGCCCCGGCCTCCTCGTCGAGCCAGGCGGCCTGGGCGCGCAGCGACGGGCGGCCGAAGACGAGGCCGGCCCCGGCCTCGACCCCGAACCGGGCGGCGACGGCGGTGGCGAGGTGCACGGCGCGGAAGGAGTCGCCCCCGAGGGCGAAGAACTCGTCGGACACGTCCCGCACCGGGCGGCCCAGCACCTCCTGCCAGATCGCGGCGAGGCGCAGCTCGGTGGCGGTGCGGGGCGGCCCGGCGGAGGACGGGGCGGTCACGGCGGCCTCGGTTACCGGTCCCGCCGCCCGGCCTTCGTCGGTGGGGAAGAGCGGGCGCAGCCGGCGCTTGACCACCTTGCCGGTGGCGTTGCGCGGCAGGTCGTCGGCGAGCAGGATGCGGACCGGGAGTTCGGCGCGGGCGAGGCGGGTGCTGAGGAAGAGCCGGAGCGCGTCGAGGTCCAGACCGGTGGCGGCGACGACGACGGCGACCGGCACGGACCCCATGACCGGATGCGGTACGCCCAGCGCCGCCGCGTCCGCGACGTCCGGGTGCTCGTGCAGCGCGTCCTCGATCCGGAGGGTGGAGACCTTGAGCGCGCCGGACTTGATGACGTCGCTCTCGCGGTCCACGAGGTGCAGATAGCCGTCCGCGTCGAGCCGTCCGAGGTCGCCCATGCGGACCCAGCCGTCGCGGAAGACGTCGGCGCCCGCGGCGGGGTCGCCGGCGTACGAGCGTGGGGGGCCGGGCTGGCGCAGCCAGATCTCGCCGGTCTCCCCGGGGGGTACGGGGGTGCCGTCCGGGCCGAGGATCCGCAGGTCCCCGGGGGTGGTGGGGCGGCCCACCGCACCGGGCGGGGCCTGGCCGACGACGGCGGAGAGCTGTGCGGGCGCGGCCTCGGAGGAGGTGTAGACGTTGACGACGGTGGCCTTCGGCAGCTTCTCGGCGAGGGCCCGGGCGACGGGGGCGGGGAGGGCCGCGGCGGAGGAGCCGAGCAGCAGGACGCTGGAGAGGTCGCGCCGGTCGGCCACGCCGGAGTTGAGCAGTTCGATCGCCATGGAGGGGACGAGGAAGACGGTGCCGGCGCCCAGTTCCTCGATGGCGCGGCCGAACTCGTCGGCGTCGAAGCGCGGGAGGACCACGACGGTGGGTGCGCCGACGAGGGCGCTGATGACCATCATCTGGCCGGCGTTGGTGCCGATGGGGAAGGAGTGCAGGGCATGGCGTGAGTGGGCGTGGGGCCTGGGGCGTGGGTCGAGGCGCTGGCCCGCCGTGAGGTTGGCGTGGGAGGCGAGTACGCCCTTGGGGTCGCCGGTGGTGCCGGAGGTGCCGATCACCTGGGCGAGGTCGCCGGGGGCGGGGCGGCAGGGGGGCGTGCCGCCGGGCGCGACGGGCCGCTCCCCGGCTCCGGCGGGGGCTCCGGCCGTGGCGGCCCGAGCGGCGGTGGCCGCTCCGGCGGCTTCGGGGACCCCGGCGGCTTCGGCGTCGGCCAGCAGCCGGTCCGTCGCCGGCCCGCCCAAGGGCCCTTCCAGGGGTGGCAGTTCGGCGCCGCGCAGGACGGAGGTCGCCCCGGAGATCGCCGCGAGCCGTGCGGCCTCCGGCTCGGTCAGGCCGGCCCGCAGCGGCAGGGCCGCCGCCCCGGCGTAGTGGACGGCGAGGAGGGCCACCGCGTACCGGTCCCACTCCTGGTCGGTGAAGCGCAGGGCGACCAGGTCACCGGGCCCGACTCCGGCGCCCGCCAGGGCCCGGGCGGCGCGGACGGCCCGCTCGCGCCAGGCGCCGTAGGTGAGCGCGCCACCGCCGCGTACCTCGATCGCGACCCGGTCGGGCTGTTTCGCGGCCCGGGAGTCGAGGAGGTCGGGGACGGTCAACGGTGGGGGCTGGGCGTTGATGGTGTCCTCCAGGAGCGTGGTCCCCAGGGGCGGTCGGCCCGGGGATGCGGTGGCACAGGAGACGTTCACGGGCATGGCGCACGCTTGTTGCCCTTGGATATGGTCTGGACCTTCGGCGGGGCATGCGAACAATAGCGTGCCGGTGTCGCACTTGTGTCGCAATGATGGAGAGTTCGTGGACATCGGTGGGGATCGGACGCGTTGGCCGAGCCCCGCCACCCTCCGAGCATAAAGACAAAACCCCTCGTCAGATGGGGTGCAAGCGTCCAACTCAGCAGAACACCGGAGCCGTTGTCCGACTCCGGCCACCGCTCGGCCCGCATCCCGCCCCGTAAGACAGCAGGGGCACCGGGATGCCCAACCGGGCCCGCTCGCAACGCCGTTACGCATCCGTCCGTTCCCGCGCGCAGCCGCGCCCGCCTCCGCCGCACTCCCCCGCACGGCGGGGTGGGCGGCCCGGCGGAACGGACGAGTCCGGACCGGCTTCCCGGCGGTGCCCGGCACAACCGTCCGGCCCCCGGGGCGCATCGCGCCGCCCGGGGCGAGCGAGTAGGAAGTACGCATGGTGTACGCGGGAATCGCCTGGTCCGCCGACGGATACGAGGTGGAAGTCATCGACGCGGAGGGGAACCGGGCGCTGGCTCCGACCCATTGGGGAGCGGAGCGGGTGCCGGAGCTGGCCGCATGGCTCCAGGCGCCGGGCGGGCGGTCCGGGCCGCCCCGGGCCGTGGTGATCGAGAGCACGGGCGGCCTGGTGGACGGGCTGCTGACGGCGGCCGGCCTCACGGTCTACCGCGCCGATCCCTGGGTGCTGCCCGAACGGCCCGACTTCGGCTCCGTGCCCGCGCGCGCCCTGGCGGAGCGGGCCAGGACCGATCTCGCGTCCCTCTCCCCGCTGACGGCGGAGGGCGGTGGGCAGACCGGGCGGGACGACGACTACCACGGTGACATCCGCCGCAGCGCCGCCCACGAGTCGGCGCTCGTCCGGGAGGGCCGCTGGTTCCGGCACGGCCCGCGCGACCGCCCCGAGATCGCCCTCACCTTCGACGACGGGCCCGACCCGGTCTACACCGGGCAGGTGCTCGACATCCTCGCCCGGTACGGGGTCCACGCCACCTTCTTCTGCGTGGGCCTGCATGTGAACGCGCTCCCCGACGAGGTGCGGCGGATCGTCGACGCGGGCCACAGCCTGGGCAATCACACCTGGTCGCACCCGTTCCTGCCGGACCTGACCGGACATCAGTTCCGGCTCCAGATCGAGCGGACCGACGAGGCGTTCGACCGCGCGGTCGGCCGGGTCCCGACGGTCTTCCGGCCGCCGTACGGGGCGCGCACCCCGCAGGCCCTGGGCGAGCTCCTCACCGGCGGGCCCGCCCTGGCGCTCTGGGACGTCGACTCCTGGGACTGGGCCCGCCCCGGCCCCGAGAAGATCGCGCGTACGGTGCTCGACCACGCCCGGCCGGGGTCCATGATCCTGATGCACGACGGCGGAGGGGACCGCCGCCAGAGCGTGGCGGCGCTGCCCGCCGTCCTCGAAGGGCTGCTCGAACAGGACCTGCGGTTCGTCCCGGCGGACACCCTGGCGGGCCGGGCGGAGGTGGGGTAGGGAAACGCGTCAGGAAGCCCGCCACGGCCCGGGTCCGGCGCGTGCCCCCGTTGCGCACCGGGCCCGGGCACCGGCGTGCCTCGCCACGGAACCCGCTGATCAGAGCCGGTCCGGGGGCGATTGTCAGTGGGGGGTCGTAGCGTTCTTTCCCACAAGCGGACCGGGCGGAAAAGCCTCGGTCCCCGTCCCGGGGAGGGGTGCGTCGTGTCCCGTACGACCACGTATCTGGAGCTGTCTCAGGATGACGGCAGCGCGCACAAGTTCTACGAGGTCGTCGTGGAGGGCACGGTGGTCAGCGTGCGGTACGGCCGGATCGGCGCGGACGGGCAGACGCAGATCACCGGCTTCCCGACCGAGGAGAAGGCGCGGGCGGCCGCCGCGAAGAAGGTCGGCGAGAAGGTGCGCAAGGGCTACGCCCCGGCGGTCCGGGGCGCGCGGGCGGCCCGGGCGGTGACCCGGCGCCAGGTGGCGTCGGCGCCTTCGACGGCGCGGGCGGTGGCGCCGGTGCTGTGGCGCTTCCGCACCGGTTCGGCGGCCTTCGGCATCCACATCGACGAGGACCGCTGCTGGGTCGGCAATCAGGCCGGCGATGTGCACACCCTCAGCCACAGCGGGGAGGTGCTGGCCCGCTACTCGCTGCCGGACGGGGTGAAGTGCCTGGTCGCGGACGAGTTCTGGATCTATGCCGGATGCGATGACGGCACGGTCTACGACCTGTCGTCGAAGGTCCCGTTCGGGGCGTACGACATCGCGGACGACGTGGACATCTTCTGGCTGGACATCCGGGAGGGAGTGCTGCACGTGTCCGACGCGCAGGGCGGTCTCACCGTGATCGACCACGAGGAGGAGCACCAGTGGGCCCGCCGCTCGGCCGGGTTGCACGCCTGGATGGTCCGTGCCGACACCCGGGCCGTCTACCACGGTCACGGCCGGGGTGTCACGGCGTACGCCACCGACGGCGGCCGGGAGCTGTGGCACACGCCGACGCAGGGGTCGGTGCTGTTCGGCTGGCAGGAGGACGCGTCGGTGTACGCGGGGACGGGCCGCCATGTGGTGCAGCGCCTGTCGAAGGCGACCGGCGCGGTGGAGGCCGTCTACCGCTGCGACACGGCGGTGTACTCGTGTGCGACCTCGCCCGACGGCGCCTATGTGTTCGCGGGCGACTCGTCCTCCTCGGTCTACTGCTTCGACGCGGCGGGCACCCGGCTGTGGAAGCTGGGCACGGGCGGCGGCTCGGCCCTGTCGATGCAGTATCTGGGCGAGAAGCTGTACATGGTGACCACCGACGGCTCCCTGGTCTGCGTGGACGCGAGCGAGGCCGCGATCGGCGCGGCGCAGCGGGGCACGGTGCCGGTGGCGCGGGACGTGAAGTCGGCGGAGGCGCTGCCGACCTACACCCCGGCGGTCTCGGCCGCGCAGCTGACGACCGTGCGCGGGTCGGCGGCGGGCGGGATCGTGGTGGAGTGCTTCCAGGAGAGCGGCAGGCTGCGGGTGCACGTGGTGTCCGAGGGCTACGACACCTCCTGGAAGGTGCAGTTCCCCCGGGGGATCCGGGAGCCGGGCGCGCGGTACGTGGTCGACGGGCTGCACGCGTCGCCGGGCGGCTTCTACCGGGTGCGGGGGGAGATACGCCGGCTGGCCTGATGCGGCAGGCCCGGGGCCACGGGGCTCCCGACCGCCGATACCCCGAAGTGCTGTGTCCCCGGCCCTTGGGGCTTCGGGCCCGCCTTCAGCGCCGGTTGGCCCTCCTCCGGTGGAACTCGCTCACGCTCATGAAGCGGCACACGCCGTCCGTCCTCCTGACCATGATCGGGGAATTGCCGCCGATCCTGGCCGGCCGCCCGTCGGGACCCCGGCGGGCGGAGTACACACAGACGACGTACGCGTCGCAGGACAGCTAGGCCGTTTCTTACGGATCAGGCTGGGTAAGTGAGCGGGGTCTGGTGCCGTGCATCGCAAGGCGGAGGAATGAGTCCCTGCGGAGCAGCGGCGATTGACGACAACGCGGCGAGGTGCGGTGCCAGGGCACGCGAGCCCCAGCAAGATCCGTAAGAGACGGCCTAAGGCCCTGACGCGCAGAGTGAAGCCCCAGGGGTCCCAGTCGGGCGAAGCGGCCCGTCCGAAGCTCTCCGCCAGGGCCAGTGCCTCGTGCTCCGTCACTCCGTACCGCCGCCTTTCCCGAGACCGCGGCAGTGCCGGGGCCGGGGCGGCCGCGCGGGCGGGGACCGGCGTGGATCTCTCTCGCGTGGAGCGTACCGGTACCACTAACCTGACCGGGCATGAGCACTGATGACTCCGCGGCCCACCCCCGTTTCGCCGAAGCCCTGCGCGCGCTGGGCCTGACCGTTCCCGTCCGCCGGTTCCCCGACGCGACCCGCACGGCGGCCGAGGCCGCGGCCGCGATCGGCTGCGATGCCGGCGAGATCGTCAAGTCCCTGATCTTCACCGCCGACGGGGTCCCGGTACTGGTGCTGATGGACGGGGCGTCCCGCGTCGACGTGGAGCGGGTACGGGAGGAGCTGGGCGCGGACAGGGTCGGGCGGGCCGACGCGGACCTGGTGCGGCGGACCACCGGCTACGCCATCGGCGGCGTACCGCCGTTCGGGCACGTCACCCGCACCCGGGTGCTCGCGGACCGGCGGCTGCTGGACCATCCGGTGGTCTGGGCGGCGGCCGGCACCCCCCACGCCGTCTTCCCCCTCGACACCGCCTCGCTGATCAAGTACGCCGGCGGCACCGTGGTGGACGTGCGGGAACGCTCCGAGTGACCTCTCTCGTCGTCGCGGCCGTCCTGGCGGCGGCTATCGTCCACGCGTCCTGGAACGCGCTCCTGCACACCATCGGCGACCGGCTCGCGGCCATGACCCTGATCACGGGCGGTTCGGCGGCGATGGGGGTGGTCCTCGCCTTCTTCGTCCCCTTCCCGCCGCCGGCGGCCCTGCCCTATCTCCTGGCCTCGGCGGTGCTGCACATCGGCTATCAGTGGCTGCTGACGAAGTCCTTCAGCCTCGGTGACTTCGGGCAGATGTACCCGGTGGCGAGGGGAACGGCGCCGCTGGTGGTCAGCGCCGTGGCGGCGCTGTTCATCGGCGAGTCGCTGAACGGGCCGCAGTTCGCGGGTGTGGCCGTCGTGTCGCTGGGGCTCGCGGGCGTGGCCCTGTGGGGGCTGCGGGGCACGGGGACCCGCCCGGACTGGCCCGCGCTGGGCGCGGCGGGGGCCACGGGTCTCGCGATAGCGGCGTACACGGTCGTGGACGGGCTCGGAGTACGGGAGTCCGGCTCACCGCTGGGCTTCCTCGCCTGGCTGCTGATCCTCCAGGGCGTGCCGATCGCCGGATATGCCTGGTACCGGCTGCGGTCCGGTCTGCTGCCGGCGCTGCGGCCGTACGCGGCCCGGGGGCTGGTGGGCGCGGCGATGGCCGTCGCCGGGTACGGGCTGGTGCTCTGGGCCCAGACCCGGGCTCCGCTGGCACCGGTGGCGGCGCTGCGGGAGTCGTCGATCGTGGTCGGCGCGGTGATAGGGGCGCTGTTCTTCGGCGAGCGGTTCGGTGTGCCCCGGGTCGCGGCGGCGGGGGTCATGGCGGTGGGCATCGGGCTGCTGCTGGGCGCGGGCTGACCGATCCGGGACCGCCTCCGGGGCTGCCCGGGGCGGTCCGGCACCGGCCGGGACCGTCAGGGCAGGCGGGCGCGGTGCAGGGTGACGAGCAGACACCAGATCCGGTGGGTGATCTGATCGGGGGTGGCTTCGATGAGCCCGTGCAGCCAGTCGGCGAGCACACCGGCGAACGTCGCGGCCACGGCCGAGGCGATCAGATCGGGCCGGTCCGCCCCGGCCAGGGCGCGCTCGGCACGGCTGCGGGCGCGCAGATCCCGATGGAGCACCTGGCCGAGGGGACCGCCACCGCCGGGCCTGAGCAGCGCCCGGTAGAGGGCGGCGTGCGGGGCCAGGGCGGTGAAGAAGGCGGCCAGGGCAGGCGGCGGACTCGCCGGGTCCGGGGTCCCGTGCCAGGCGTGGAGGGCGTCCACCGCATCGCGGACCACGTCGGCACAGGCGTCGACGGCCAGGGCGTCCAGGTCGCCGTAGTGGAGGTAGAACGTGGCGCGGCCGACCCCGGCCCTGCGGACCAGTACGGCGACGCTGACCTCGGCCAGTGGGCGCCGCGCGCACTCGTCCAACAGGGCCTGGCGCAGCCTGGCCCTGGTCCGGGCGGCCCGTGGGTCCGCCGGAGGGACCGTCACCCGGCGCCCAGGACGGCGGCCAGGGCCAGCGCGCCGGGCAGCGCCTGCGCGATGAGGATGCGCCGGTTCGCGGTGGCGCCGCCGTACACGCCCGCGACCAGCACGCAGGACAGGAAGAAGACCTTGACCTGGAATCCGGTCGGATCACCGGCGATCAGGCCCCAGATCAGTCCGGCCGCGAGAAACCCGTTGTAGAGACCCTGGTTCGCGGCCAGCGGCGCGGTGGCGCGGGCCAGGTCGGCGTCGAAACCGGAGAGCCTGAGGCCCGGCCCCTTCTCCCACAGGAACATCTCCAGGACCAGGATGTATATGTGCAAGGCGGCCACCAGGCCGACCAGGATGTTCGCCGTCGTCTCCATGGGTACTCCTGTCTGCTCCGGGTGTGTTGGACAGGTGTCCAGGATGCAGGGACGGATGTCCGGGAAGCCCGCCCGTCGGCTGGATCCGGGCGCGGGCCCTGGCAGCGGCTCGTGCGGTGGGCGTGGAGCGCGGACTGCTGGGACGCCCTGCCCGGGCGACGTACGCCGCTCGGGTCCGCAGGCCCGCTCCACGGTCCGCGGTGCGCGGTCCGGCCGAAAACGGCCCCTGGCGCCGGGGCGGTGCGTCGGATGCCCGTGACCCGACGGCGCATGCCGCACCGGACAGGGGCCGCACCCGTGCAGGGTGTGCCCCGGAGGCGAACCGAGCCTACAAAAGAGGCGTCACCCCGAGGGAGCCATCAGGCTGGCGACCACGCGCCGGGGCCCGGTGAAGGGGCGGCGGCCGTGGGCCATCCGCATGTTGTCGACAAGGAGGACGTCGCCCGTCTCCCAGGGGAAGGCGACGGCGGCGTCCGCGAAGGCCCGGCGGACCGCCGCCAGGTCTTCCGGGGCGAGGGGGGTGCCGTCGCCGTAGCTCGCGTTGCGGGGGAGTCGTTCCTCGCCGTAGAGGGAGAGCAGGCCCCGGGCGGTCTCCGGGGGCAGGTTGGAGACATGGAAGAGATGGGCCTGGTTGAAGAGGACGCGTTCGCCGGTGCGGGGGTGGGTGGCGACGCCCTGGCTGGTCTGGGCGGTGCGCAGGGTGGTGTCGTCGAGCCAGGTGTGGTCGATGTCGTGCTCGGCGCAGTACGCGGCGACGCCCTCACGGGTCTCGGTCTGGAAGACGACCTGCCAGGGGATGTCGATGTACGGCCGGTAGTGGCGGGTGTAGCGCACGCCCCGGGTGGCGAAGCGTTCCAGGAGGGCGGGGTCGAGGGCGGCGGTGACCGTGCGGAGGTCGGCGAGTGGGGTCTCGCCGCCGGTGGTCGCGGGCACCAGACAGCAGAAGGCCAGCTTCAGGGGCCAGGTGCGCTGGTAGGCGTTCTCGCAGTGCAGGGGGATCTCCTGCTCGGCGGGGTACTCGGTGGTGGTGAACACGCCGTCGGTGACGGCCGAGCGCGGGGTCGAGCGGTAGACGTAGTCGAGCTGTTGCGGGGAGACGGCCTCGCCGAAGCGGGCGAACTCCTCGGCCGATGCGACGTCGAAGCCCCGGAAGAGCACCGCTCCGTGCGCGGTCAGCCGCTCCTCGATCTCCGCGCGGCGGGCGGCGGCCACGGCGGGCAGATCGCGTGAGCCGTCCGGGGTGACGACCAGTGGGCCGCCCTCGACCACGAGCGTGTCCTTCATCGTGCGTCCTTCCGTGCTGTCCGTGCTGTCCTGGGAGTGCTGGGAGTGCTGGGTGTCCTGAGGGGTGCGTGGGTCTCCGGCCGCCCGGAGCACCGCCGGGGGCCACTCACGGCTCGCGCCCGGCCTCGGCGAGGAGGGCGGCCAGTTCGCCGGGGTCGAACGAGGCCAGTTCCAGGTCGACGACCCTGAGCGCCAGGGCGCGCAGAGTGGGGTGGGCGAAGACGTCGGCGAGGGTGAGGTCGGCGTCGAAGTGCCGCCGGATCGCGGCGGTGAGCCGTACGGCGGTCAGGGAGTGGCCGCCGAGGGCGAAGAAGTCGTCGTCGCGGCCGATCCGGGAGGTGGGGAGCAGCCCGGCCCAGAGCCGGGCGAGTTCCTGTTCGGTCTCCCCCTCGGGCGGGGCGAACGCGGCCTGGGCGTAGTCCCCTTCGGCGGGCTCGGGCAGTGCCGCGCGGTCCGGTTTGCCGCTGGGCAGCAGGGGCAGCGCGGGCAGCCGGACATAGGCGGCGGGTACCAGGGCGGCGGGCAGCCGGGCTGCCAGCCGGGTCCGCAGGAGCGCCGGTTCGACGTCGCCGACGCAGTAGGCGATGAGCGTCCCGTCGCGGGGTACGACCTGCGCGTCCACCACGCCGGGGCAGGCGCGGACCGCCGCCGCGATCTCGCCCGGTTCGACCCGGTGGCCGCGTATCTTGATCTGTTCGTCGCGGCGGCCCAGGAACTCCAGGGTGCCGTCGGCGTTCCGGCGCACCAGGTCGCCGGTGCGGTACAGGCGTCCGCCGGTGTACGGGTCGGTGGTGAAGGCGTCGTCGTCGCGGCCGAGGTAGCCGCGGGCGAGCCCGGCGCCCGCGAGGCACAGCTCGCCGGGGACCCCGACGGGCACCGGGCGGAGCCGGGTGTCGAGGACATAGCCGCGGGTGTTGGCGATGGGCCGGCCGATGGGGGCGGGCCGGTCGTGGTCGCCGGGGGTGTCGTGGAGGGTGCACAGGACGGTGGCCTCGGTGGGCCCGTAGCCGTTGACGATCCGCAGCCCGGGGGTGGCGGCGAGGATCCGGTGCAGGGACGCCTCGTGGAGCGGTTCGACGCCGACGAGGAGCAGCCGCAGGGGGAGCGGTTCGGCGTCCGGGAGGGCGCGGACCAGGAACGGTGGCAGGTAGGCGCGGTCGATCCGGTGGGTGCGGAGCCAGTCGACCATGGCCCCGGCGTCGGTGCGGACCTCGTCGGGGACGATGTGCAGGGTGCCGCCGCCCGCGAGGGCCGTGAACATCTCCAGGACCGAGACGTCGAAGCCGGGGCTGGTCCACAGCGATGTGGTGAAGCCCTCCGGGGGCGGGGCGTACCGGCTGAACCAGTCCGCGAGGAGATTGCTGACGGAGCGGTGTTCGACCAGGACGCCCTTGGGGACGCCGGTCGAGCCGGAGGTGTGGATGACGTAGGCGAGGTCGTCTGGGCGGGCGGCGGGCAGCGGACCGGGGTCCGGGCCGGGGTCCGGGTCCGTACCGGTGTCGCCGGGGTCGAGCACCGGTCCCGGCCAGTCGAGGGCGCCGGTGGCGGCCGGGGTGCCGACGAGGGCGACGGGGGCGCTGCCGTCGAGGAGCAGCCGCAGCCGGGCCGGCGGGTGCGCGGGGTCCAGGGGTACGTACGCGGCACCCGACTTGAGGACCGCGAGCACGGCGACGACCAGGTCGATTCCGCGTTCGGCGCAGATCGCGACCAGGTCGCCGGGGCCGGCGCCGTGGGCGCGCAGCCGGCGGGCGAGCCGGTCGGCGCGGCGGTCGAGCGCCGCGTAGCCGAGGGAGACGTCGCCGTGGCGGAGCGCGGTCCGGTCCGGGACGCGGGCGGCCTGCTCCTCGAACCAGGTGTGGACGCAGCGGTCGGGGAAGGGGGCCTCGGTGGCGTTCCAGCCGTTGATCTGCTGCTCGTACTCCTGCGGGGTCAGCAACGGCAGTTCGCCGATCCGCCGTTCGCCACCGGCACCTTCATTGCCGGCGGCGAGGAGGGCGTCGAGCAGGACGTGCCAGTGGCCGAGCCAGCGTTCGGCGGTCTCGGCGTCGAACAGGGCCGTCGCGTATTCGAGTTCGGCGTCGATCCGGTCGCCGAGGTCGGTCAGGTGCAGGGACAGGTCGAACTTGGCGGTGGTGTGGGTCTCCCGGGGCAGCGGTTCGGCGGTGACGCCGGGCAGGTCGGGTCCGGCGGGCCGGTCCTGCCAGGCGACGAACGCCTGGAAGAGGGGGCCGTGCGCCGGGCTGCGGACGGGGGCGGCCAGCTCCACCACGCGGTCGAAGGGCACGTCGGCGTGGGCGAGCGCGGCGCGGGTGCGGTCGCGGACGTGCGCGGCCCACTCCCCCACCGTCGGGTCGCCGGAGGTGTCGTACCGCAGGGCGAGCGTGTTGACGAGGAAGCCCACGGTGTCGTGGAGACCCGGGTGGTCGCGGTCGGCGACGGGCGTGCCGATGACGATGTCGTCCTGGCCGGAGAGCCGGGAGAGGAGGGCCGCCCAGGCCGCCGTCAGCGTCTCGAACGCGGTGGTGCCGTGGCGGGCGCCGAACGCGGCGATCCGCCGGGTGAGGTCGGGGCCGAGGGTGCGGGCGGTGAGCCCGCCCCGGTGGTCCTGGCGCGGGGGCCGGGGCCGGTCGGCGGGGAGTTCCAGGACGGTGGGCGCGTCCGCCAGCGTCTCCCGCCAGTACCGCTCCCCCGGGTACTCCCCCGAGTACTCCCCCTTCCCGGAGCGGGCGGCGGGCCTGGCCGGCGGGGGCAGCGGGTCGGGGGTGCCGTCCCGGTACGCGCGGTAGAGCGGGCCGAGTTCGCCCAGCAGGAGGTCGACGGACCAGCCGTCGGCGACCAGATGGTGCAGGGTGATCGTCAGCCGGTGGGAGCGGGGTGACTCGCGGGTGATCCCGGCCCGGATCAGCGGTCCGGCGGCGAGGTCGAAGGGGGTGCCGTCGTCGGCGCCGATCCGGGCGGGGCCGATCCGGGCGACGGGGGCGCCGTCGCGTTCGGGGAAGGTGGTGCGCAGGGCCTCGTGCCGTTCGACGAGCCGTTCCAGGGCCGCCCACAGGGCGGTGGTGTCGAGCGGGCCGGTGAGCCGCAGCCGTACCGGGATGTGGTACGCGGCGCTCACGCCGGGCGCCTGGCACATCGCCCAGAGCCGTTGCTGGGCGGACGACGGTGTCAGGTCACCGCCCCGCGACGGAGGTTCGGCCACCGCGACGGGCTCGGGGGCGGAGTAGGGGTCGGGTGCGGCGGCGGTCCGGGTGGCCAGCAGGGCGGCGAGGGCGGCGGGGGCGCCGCAGGCGCGCACCTCGGCCACGGTCAGCGCGACCCCGTACTCCCGGCGGCAGCGGGCGGCGAGCCGCATCAGGGCGAGGGAGTGGAGTCCCTGGGCGGTGAAGGGGGCCCCGGGGCGCGGGGTCCGGTCGGGGAGGAGTTCCCCGATCAGCCCGGCCAGCCGGGACCATGGGGTCCCCGTGTCGGACCCCGCGTCGGACCCGGCATCGGGTGCGGCATCGGGTGCGGTGTCCCGGGCGCCCGTCAGCAGGGCGTTGCGGTCCACCTTGCCGTTGGGTGTCAGCGGGAGGGCCGCGACCGGGTGGACCGACGCGGGCAGGAGGTGGGCGGGGAGCCGTTCGGCCAGCCGCTCGCGTACGGCCTCGGCCCGGCCGGTGACGAACGCGACGAGTTCGGCCTCGCCCAGCGGGGTGGTCCGGGCCAGGACCACGGCGTCGGTCACACCGGGCACGGCCCGCAGCGCGGCCTCGACCTCGCCCGGTTCCACCCGGTGCCCGCCGATCTTCACCTGGTCGTCGGCGCGCCCGGTGAACTCCAGTCCGTACGGGCCGCGCCGGGCCAGGTCGCCGGTGCGGTACATGGGTGCCGGCTGCGGGGCGTACGGGTCGGGCACGAACCGCTCTGCCGTCAGTCCTTCCTGGTGGAGATAGCCGAGGGCGACACCGGCACCGCCGATGTGGATCTCGCCGGTGGCGCCGTCGGGGACGGGCAGCCCCTCCGGGTCGAGGAGGTGGACGGCGGTGTGGGCGATGGGGGCGCCGATGGGTTCGTACGGGCCCGGGGCGCTCCCGTCGCAGCGGTGCCAGGTGGACCAGATGGTGGTCTCGGTGGGCCCGTAGACGTTCCAGAGTTCGCGGACGCGGGCGCGGACGGCGCGGGAGAGTCCGACGGGCAGGGCCTCGCCGCCGCAGAGGGCGAGGAGGCCGGGGTCGTTCCACCGGGTCCAGCGGTCGGCGGCGGTGATGAGCCGCCAGGTGGCGGGGGTGGCCTGGACGGCGGTCACCCGCTCGTCGGCGACGAGGCCGAGGAGCGCGTCGCCGTCGCGGGCCTGGTCGCGGTCGGCGATGACGACGGTGCCGCCGTGGCAGACCGGGAGAAGGAGTTCCAGGTTGGCGATGTCGAAGGTGGTGGGGGTGAGGGCGAGCGTCCGGGCGAAGCGGTCCGGGGCCAGGCCGTGGAAGAAGTCGAGGACGTTCTCCAGGGCGGCGTGCGGGACGACCACGCCCTTGGGGGCGCCGGTCGAGCCCGAGGTGAAGCTCACGTAGGCGGGGGTGTCCGGGCCGACGGGGGTACCGGCGTGAGCGGGGCTGTCGGCCGGGACGGAAGGGTCGGCCGGCGCGGGGGTGTCCACCAGCGCGGCCAGGCAGGCCCGCGCCACCAGGTCGGCCGTCCGGGCGGCGGGCTGGTCCGGGTCGAGCGGCACATAGGCGGCGCCGGTGCGCAGCACGCCGAGCGTGGCGGCCAGTACCTCGGGGCCGCGCGGCAGCCGGATCCCGACGCGGTCCCCGGGCCCCACCCCGGCCGCCGTCAGCCGGCCGGCGTACGCGTCGCCGCGGCGCAGGAGTTCGGCGTAGGTCCACCGGGCCGCTCCGGCGACGACGGCGGTGCGGTCGGGGTGGCGGGCGGCACGGGCAGCGAAGCGGGCGGCGGCCCCGCCGTGCCAGGGCCGTCCGTAGGTGTTGCCGGCGGCGCCGGGGCCGGGGGCGGGCACCAAGGCGTCGACCTCGGCGAGGGCCGTCCCGTCGTGGAGCGCGCCGAGCAGGTCCAGGTAGGCGGTGGTGAGCCGGTCCACGCGGGTGTCGTCGAACCGTGCGGGCGCGTACTCGACCAGGAGTTCGGTGCCCCGCGCGCGCGGGATCACCGTCACGTTGAGCGGGAACTTGGCGGTGTCGTTGGCGAGGGCTTCGTCCACCTCGGCGGCGAGCCCGGCGAACGGGACCTCGCCGGTGAGCGCGGAGTGCTCGCTGAAGAGGACGCGGGGCGCGGACGTGCCGGTGACCGCGACGATCCTGGAGAGCGGGAGTTCGGCGCCGCGCAGGGTGTCGAGGAGCCCGGCGCGGGCCGCGCGCAGCACGTCCCCGGCGGTGCGGGCGCCCTCGGCGCGGACCCGGACCGGGACCGCGTTGACGATCATGCCGATGACGCGTTCCCACTCGGCCGTGGTGCGGTTGGCGACCGTGGTGCCGAGCAGCAGGTCGTCGGCGCGGGTGTAGCGGGAGAGCAGCAGCGCGAACGCGCCGAACATCACCTGGAAGGGGGTGGCGCCCAGGCGGGCGGCGACCTCGGCGACCCGGGCGGTGGTCGCGGCGGGCAGGGTGCGGCGCAGCACGCGGCCCCGGCTCTCCCCGCTGCCGGGGCCCAGCGCGGCGAGCGCGGGCGGGGGTGGTGCGTCGCGCAGGACGGTACGCCAGCGTTCGTCCAGCTCCGCCGCCGCGGGGGATTCCAGCCAGGCGTGCTGGCGGCGGGCGAACTCGGCGAACTGCGTGGGCTGCGGCGGCCGGCCGCCCGCGTACAGGGTGGCCAGTTCGTCCAGGAACACCCGGTAGGACCAGCCGTCGTGGACGTAGTGGTGTTCGGCGTGGAGGAGGGCGTGTTCGCCGGGGGCGCGGCGGATCAGGGCCCAGCGGACCAGGGGCAGGGTGGTGGGGTCGACCACGTCGGCCACGAGCGACTCCCACACGGCGTCCTCGTCGACGCTCCCGTCGTGGGCGTCGTGGATCTCCACGCGGACGTCGGCGGTCTCCTCGATCCGCTGGGTGAGGACGCCGTCGACCGGTACGAACCGGGTACGGAAGATCTCGTGCCGCCGGGTGGTCTCCCGCAGGGCGGCGACGAGCGCGGGGACGTCGAGGGGGCCGCGCAGGGTCAGCCGGGCGCGGGCCACGTAGGCGCGGGCGCTGCCGTCGGCCTCGATGGCGTAGGCGACCTGCTGTTGCGCGGCGGAGGCGGGGACGGGCCCGCCGGGGGTGCGCGAGGGCCGGACGGGGTCGACGGGGACGGAAGGGAAAGCGGAAGTGGAGGCGGAAGCGGGGGCGGAGGCGGAAGCGGAGGCGGCGACCAGCCGGGCGAGTTCGGCGACCGTCCCCCGCTCCAGGACGTCGATCACGGTGACGGGCGCGTTCAGTTCCCGGGTGATGCGGTCGGCGAGCCGCACGGCGGCCAGCGAGTGTCCGCCGCAGGCGTGGAACGGGTCGTGGACCCCGCAGTCGGGCAGCGACAGGACGTCGCACCAGAGGCGGGCGACGGCGTGTTCGTGCGGGGTGCGCGGCGGCTGCGACCCAGGCGCGCGGGCGGTGGTCGCGGCGAGGGCGGCGAGCGCCGCCCGGTCGGGCTTGCCGCTGGGCGTCAGCGGGAAGGCGGGCAGGGCCCGTACCCGCGCCGGGACCATGAAGTCGGGCAGGACGCCGGCGATCCGGGCCCGCAGGTCGCCGACGGCCTCGGGGACCACGAACGCCAGCAGATGGTCCCCGGCGTCCCCCGCCGGCAGGGCGACGGCGTCGGTCACACCGGGCTGGGCGCGCAGGGCGGCCTCGATCTCGCCCAGCTCCACCCGGAAGCCGCGCACCTTGACCTGGTGGTCACGGCGGCCGAGGAACTCGATCGCCCCGTCCGCCCGCCGCCGGCCCAGATCGCCGGTGCGGTACGCGCGTACCCCGGCCGTCGCGGTGAACCGTTCGGCGGTCAGCTCCGGGCGGCCCAGATAGCCCCGGGCGAGGACGGGTCCGCTGAGCAGGATCTCACCGTCCACCAGATGGACGCCGACCCCGGGTACGGGGTGGCCGATCGGCACACTCTCCCCCGGGTCCGCCGGGTCGCAGACGTGGACGGTGGACCAGATGGTGGCCTCGGTGGGCCCGTAGAGGTTGAAGAGCCGGCCCGGGTGCGGCCAGGCCCGTACGGCGGCGGCCGGGAGCACGTCCCCGGCGGCGGCGACCGCGCGCAGACCGGGGACGGGGGCGGTGCGGCTCAGTCCGGTGACGACGGCCGGGGGCAGCACGGCGAAGGTGATCCGCTCCCGGTCGAGGAAGTCCCGCAGGGCGGCCGGGTCGGCACGGACCGGCCCGGGGACGAGGACCAGGGTGCCGCCGTGGGAGAGGGCCATGCTCAGCTCGAAGACGAAGGCGTCGAAGCCGGGCGAGGCGAACTGGGCCACCCGGTCCCCGGGCCGGGCACCGAGGACGGTGCGCTGCGCTGCGGCGACGACGCCCAGCCCCTCGTGGGTGAGCAGGGTGCCCTTGGGGGTTCCGGTGGATCCGGAGGTGTAGACGCAGTACGCGAGGGCTTCGTCGGGGACGCCTTCGGGGGCGGCGGGCGTGGCGGCGGGGGCGGTGGCCCCGGTCAGGACGGCGGCGGGCGCGGCGTCGGCGAGGATGGTGTCCTGCCGGGCGCGCGGGACCGTGAGGTCCATCGGCAGGAAGACGCAGCCCGCCTTGAGGACTCCGAGCACGGCGGCGACGTACGCGGCCGACCGGTCCAGGGCGACGGCGACGATCGAGCCGGGCGGGCAGTCCAGCGCGTGGGCGTAACCGTTGGCGAGGGCGTCGAGTTCGCCGTACGTGGTGACGCGGCCCCCGTGTTCCACGGCGGGGCGGCCGGGGTCCAGGGCGGCGGTCCGGGCGACGGTCTGATGCAGGGTCATCGCGGTCATCGAGTTCATCGGGGTCATCGGTGCCTTCGGCTGGTGCGGCGGCGGCCCGGCGGGGTGTGCGGCGGGCGGTGCCGGGATCGAAGCGGACGCCGGAACGGAGGCCGGAACGGAGGGCAGCACGGACGGCGAAGCGGACATCGGGGGCGTCCGGGGTGGGGTCGGGTTCGTGGTCATCGGGGGCTCCCTCCTGACAGGACAGCGACCGGAATACCGGCCGGCCCGCCCTCGCGGCCTGCGCCGAACACGTCTCGGTACGACGGCCCGGCGGGGCGCGGGGCGAAGAACGGCGGCGGTGTCCGTACCGTCGCCCGGGAGCGCCCACCGGGGCGGGCAGAACCGCTGCGCGCCAGGCGCCGGATGACGGCATGCGCCCCGCCGGTGACCGCCGGAGCAGCCGGAACACCGGGGCGAACGGGGACGGCCAGGTGGCCGGGCACCGTCCCCGCCAGGACACCTGCCGACGCGCGACTCGGGACCGGAGCCAGGACGAACAGCGCGGCCGACGCGCCCTCGCGGCCTGCGCCGAGCACCGTCGCGGGCATCGCGGGCGTCGCGGGCGCGGACTGCGTGGGCGCCGGTGCCGACGCGCCAGGCATCGACGGGGCGACCCAGGACCGCTGGTCCGGAGGCGTGGTCATCGGGGGCTCCCTCCCGCCGGGACGCCCGCCGGGACGCCCGCCGGGGCACCGGCCACCGGTGCCTGGCCCGGGGCCGCAGGCGCGAGGGCCGGCGCGAGGGCCGGGGCGAGGAGCGCCGCCAGCGCGCCCGCGTGGGCTTCGCCGAGCATCGTCATGTGCGTTCCCGGGCCGCGCCGCGCCACGGTCCCCGGCGCGTGCCGCCGCCACGCGTGCAGTACGTCCGCCTGCTGGGCCCGGTTGGCCGCCGCGTCCCGGTGCTGGTCGTCGACGAGGACGAGCGTCACCGGCC
This sequence comes from Streptomyces yaizuensis, assembly GCF_034961445.1. Lineage (NCBI taxonomy): Bacteria > Bacillati > Actinomycetota > Actinomycetes > Kitasatosporales > Streptomycetaceae > Streptomyces > Streptomyces yaizuensis. The sequence continues at coordinate 185,386 of NZ_BSBI01000001.1, read as the reverse complement.
CGGCGTAGGTGCGCCGGGGCGTGTACGGCGTACGGACGCAGCGGGTGAAGGTGCGGACGGTCCCGGCGAGCACCTGCGGTGTCGACGCCCGGGGGACGAGGCCGGCTTCGGCGAGGCGGGTGTGGAGCAGCGCCCACCGTTCGCGCTCGCCGGCGGCGGCGAAGCGGTCGGCGGTCAGGCCCAGGGGCCGGCCCGCCAGGTCCTCGTACATCTCGGTCAGTTCCATCAGCGCGTCGGTGTCGCCGCGCTCGGGGATGGTGCCCGCCGGCAGTGGCGGTTCGCTGTCCAGCAGGGTCAGCGACGCGACGGTGCCGCCGCGCGCGGTCAGCGCGCACGCGGTCTCGAACGCGAGCCAGCCGCCGAAGGAGTGGCCGAGCAGATGGACCGGGCGGCCGGTGCGGGTCAGCGGTTCCAGTTCCGTCAGATGGGCGGCGACGGCGGACTCCACGCTCGTCGCGGCCTGCTCGTCGCCGTCGAGGCCGCGCGGCTGGAGTCCGTACACGGGTACGGCCGGGGGCAGCACGCCCGTCAGATGCTGGAACGCGACGACGGAGGCGCCCGCCCCCGGCACGCACACCAGCGGCGCCGCGCCCCGGGCGCCGGTGCGCAGGACGGTCAGGGCCCCGGCCGGCCGGGGGGCGGGCGCCGGACGGGGAGCGGTGAGGGCGGTGTCAAGACCGGCGGCGAGCTGCCGCAGCCCGGGGCCGCGCATCATCGACTGGTGCGTCCCCGGCACCGGCACCCGCCGCCACTCCACCTCGGGCAGGGCCCGGTCCCAGCCGCCCAGCGGCTCGGAGGGGTCGTGTTCCACGGCGCTGAAGTAGTGCACGGGCACGGGGACCGGCACGGGGAGGTAGCCGGTGCCCGCGACCTCCACGAGGTGCTTGCGCCGGACGGCGGACGCGATCGCGTCCGCGTCCGGGCCGATGTCGGCGACGGCGGTGGGCAGCGCGCCGGCGGCGGCCGCCCGGGCGACCAGCTCCGTCAGCGGCTCCCCCAGGTCGGGGGCGTCGAGCCAGCTCAGGACCTCGGCCCGGGGGTCGGCGTCGGGTATCCGCGGGGCCCGCTCCGGCGGCCAGTAGGTCGTGTTCAGCAGGCCGACGAAGGAGACCTCCTCGTCCGCGCCGGTCAGCTGGGCGGCGATCTCATAGGCGAGGGCGCCGCCGGTGCACCAGCCCGCGATCCGGTACGGGCCGTGCGGCCGCACCGCCCTGATCATCCGTACCATCCGGGTCGCCATGCCCTCGACGGTGGTGAGCTGCGGATCGCCCAGGGGCACCGGCGGCAGGCCGTACACCGGGATGTCCGGGTCGAGGGCTTCGGCGAGGGGCGCCGCGTACAGCAGGCTCGCCGCGCCGTCGTGCACCAGGAACAGCGGCGGCGCCGTCCCCGTCGTCCGCAGCGGCAGCGCGTCCCGCCCGGCGAGCCGGGGGATGCGGTCGACCAGCCGGCCGGCCAGTCCGGCGACGCTGTGGTCGGCGAAGAGTTCGGCCGCCGTGACCTCGATCCCGGCGGCACGCAGGGCGACCACGGCCCGCGCGGCCATCAGGGAGTGCCCGCCCAGGGCGAGGAACCGGTCGTGGCGCCCGACGCGTTCCAGGCCGAGGAGCCCGGCCCAGACGTCGGCGATGGCCCGTTCCACGGCGCCGGCGGGCTCCGTGTACTCCTCGGCGGCCACGGCGGCGGGGTCCGGCGCCCGCAGCGCGCCCGGGTCCAGCTTGCCGCTGGGTGTCCTGGGCAGCTCCGGCAGGTGGACGAAGGCGGCGGGGACCATGTGCTCGGGCAGGACGGCCCGCAGCCGCGCGCGCAGTTCCCTGGCGGGTACGGGCTCGTCGGCGGCGTAGTGGGCGACCAGCCGGTCGCCGTCGGGCCGGACCACGGCGTCACGGACCGTCTCGCGGAGCCTGGCCTCGATCTCGCCCGGCTCGATCCGAAAGCCCCGCAGCTTGAACTGGCGGTCGGCGCGGCCCTGGAGGGCGAGGGTGCCGTCGGCACGCCAGTGCGCCAGGTCGCCGGTCCGGTAGAGCCGCCCGCCGAAGGCGTCGGAGGCGGGGGCGGGGGCGGGGGCGGGGGCGAACGGGTCGTCGGAGAATCGTTCGGCCGTCAGCTCCGGGCGGCCGAGATAGCCCTCGGCCACCGGGGCGCCGCCGACGTGGATCTCTCCGGTGACCCCGATGGGCGCGGGCCGGCCGTGCGCGTCGAGGACGTACACCCGCGCGTTGTCGACCGGCCGGCCGACGGTCCCGGCCCCGTCGGTCCCCGACTGGACGGTCACATCGCCCGCGACCTCGGACGAACCGTAGAGATTGAGCAGTTCGGTATCGGGGCTGTGGGCCCGCAGCCGCGCGGCGAGACCGGGCGGCAGGGTCTCCCCCGAGCACACCACCAGGCCGGCGCCGAGGGGGTCGGGGGAAGCGTCGAGCAGCGCGGCGAGCAGCGACGGCACCAGGGTGATCCGGTCGACCGCGCGGTCCCGGAGATGGGCCGCGAGCCGTACCGGGTCGGCCGCGACGTCCGGCGGCACGATGTCGAGCACCGCGCCCGACACCAGCGGCGTCAGCGTCTCGGTGATCGCGTCGATGAACCCGATCGACGTCTTCTGCGCATGGACCGCCGACGCGGGGAGGGCGGTACGGGCCCAGTGCAGCCGGTTGACGAGGGCCCGGTGGCCGCCCGCGACGCCCTTGGACACGCCCGTGGAGCCCGAGGTGTGGACGATGTAGGCGAGCCGGTCCGGATCGGCCGGATCGGTCCTGGGCCCGGAGTCCACGACCGTCCCGGGGTCCACGACCGGCCCGGGGTCCTCGTCGCCGTCGGTGGCCAGCTCCAGCACGGGGACGGCGACGGTCCCGAGGGCGGCCCGACCCCGCTCGTCGGCGAGGACCAGCGCGGGGGTGCTGCCGTCGATGAGCAGCGCGAGCCGCTCCCGGGGGTGCGCCGGGTCCAGCGGTACGTACGCGCAGCCCGCCTTGAGGACCGCGAGCAGGCCGATCACCTGGTCGGGGCCGCGTTCGGCGCAGAGGCCGACCCGGTCGCCGGGCCCGTGCGGAAGCCGCCGCGCCAGTCGGCCGGCCAGCCGGTCCGCGAGGGCGTCGACCTCGGCGTACGTCCAGGTCCGGTCGAGATGGCGGAGCGCCGGGGCGCCGGGGGTGCGCCGCGCCTGCTCCTCGAACAGCTCATGGGCGCGGCGGTCCGCCGGGAACGGCCGTACCGGCCCAGCCCATTCGCCCAGCAGCGTCCCCCGCTCGCCGGCGGGCATCACGTCGAGTTCCCGCACCGGGCGGTCGGGCTCCCGCTCCAGCGCGTCGATCAGGGTCTCCAGCGCCCGGTGGACGTAGTCCACGACCCGGCCGGGGTCCACGGGACGCTGCGCGTGCCCGGTCAGGTCGAAGCCGTCGCCGAGGTCGTCCACGGCCAGCATCAGCGGGTAGTTGCTGCGTTCCCGCGCGTGGATCATCTCGATGCCGTCGTCGGCGCCGACGTACTCCGGGGGCCGGGTGCCGGGCAGGCTGACGCTGTAGCGGTAGTTGAGGAGCGCGGAGAACAGGGTCTCGTCCGGCGGCAGCGCGCTGCACCGCTGGGCGAGGGCGAGGGGCGCGTGCTCGTGCCGGAGGAGTTCCGTCAGGAGGGCGTAGGTGTCGCGGGCCCCGTCGGCCGCGCCCCGGCCGTCGACGCCGATGCGCACGGGGAGGGTGTTGATGAAGACGCCCATGGTGCGGTCGGCGCCGTCGCCTCCCGCCATGCGCCCGATGAGTACGGTGCAGAACACGACGTCGTCCCGGCCCGCGAACCGGGCCAGGACCTGCGCCCAGGCCAGGTGGAAGAGGGAGGCGGGGTTCACCTTCAGTCGGCGCGCCTGGGCCCGCAGCCGCCGGGCGAGGTCCGCGTCGACGGGCCGGTGGGCCACCTCGGTGTCACCGCCGTGGCCGCGTACCTCGCGCAGCCCGAACGGTGTGGTCGGCTCGGTGACGTCGCCGAGCATCCGGCGGAAGAACGCCTCGTGCTCCTCGGTGCTCACCGCGTCCCGGGACTGGGCGATGAAGGTGCGGAACGGCAGCGGGTCGGGGAGTTCGTCCTGACGACCCATCAGGTGGGCGGCGATCTCGCTGAGCATCAGGCGGTAGGAGGTGTAGTCGTCGGTGATGTGGTGGGCGATGGTGAGCATGACCCAGCGGCCGTTCGCCGGGTCGGGGGCGACCACGATCCGCATCAGGGGCGCGCGGGTCACATCCAGCCGGGTGTTGTCGGGCCGGTGGCGGGCCCGCAGCGCCTCGGCCACATCGCCGTCGGCGGGGTCGACGGTGACCTCCTCCACCAGCGGCGGGGCCTGCCGCCACACCACCTGCACGGGCGTGGACAAGCCCTCCCAGACGAACGCGGTCCGCAGCAGGTCGTGCCGGGCGGTCACGGCCCGTACCGCGTCGACATAGCGGTCGACATGTTCCCTGCTCTCCATCGCCACCACGCCGAAGAGCAGGAACGGATCCTGGTCGGTGTTGACCATGTGGTGGAAGAGGATGCCTTCCTGGAGCGGCGCCAGGGGGTAGATGTCCTGGATGTTGGGGGCGCCGCCGGCGACGGTGGCGACGATGCCGTCGATCTCGTCCTGGGTGAGTTCGACCAGGGGCAGCATGTCGGGGGTGATCCGGGCGCAGTCCGGCGGGATCGCCGGGGGCGGTACGGTCGCGAGTCCGGTGCCCCGGTGGACCTGGGCGGCGAGTTCGCTCAGGACGGGGGTGGTGAAGACGGCCCGTACGTCGGTGCGCAGATCGCGGCGGCGGAGGCGTTCCAGCAGGGAGACGGCGAGGAGGGAGTGGCCGCCGAGGGCGAAGAAGTCGTCGTGGCGGCCGACGCGGTCGACGCCGAGAAGGTCGGACCAGATCTCCGCGAGGGCCCTCTCGACCGGGCCGCGCGGCTCCTCGTACACCCCGCGTACGTAGGCGTCGCCATCGGGCGCGGGCAGCGCGGCCCGGTCCAGTTTCCCGTTCGACGTCAACGGCAGGGCGTCAAGACGGACATACGCCGACGGGACCATATGGGCGGGGAGCCGTCCGGCCAGGGACGTCCGCAGGGCGTCGGCGGAGGCATCGCCGGTGACGTAGGCGACGAGGGTGTCGTCACGCGCGACCACGACCGCCTCCCGCACACCTTCCTGACGCAACAGGACGCTCTCGACCTCACCGGGCTCGACCCGGTAGCCCCTGACCTTGATCTGCGCGTCGTTGCGGCCGACGTACTCCAGCTCACCGTCCTCGGCCCACCGCACCACATCACCCGTCCGGTACACCCGCTCACCCGGGACGAACGGATCGTCCAGGAAGCGTTCCCCGGTGAGGTCGGGACGGTTGAGGTAGCCCCGGGCCACACCGGCACCACCGACATACAACTCCCCCGCCACACCCACCGGCGTGGGACGGCCATGACCGTCGAGAACGTACGTCCGCAGGTCGGACAGCCTCACCCCGATCGGGCTGGAGGAATGCTCCAGATCGGCAGCGGTGATCTCCCGCGCGGTGACATGCACGGTGGTCTCCGTGATCCCGTACATGTTCACCAGGACCACATCCCGGTCCGCCTCCCGCGCGAACCACGGCCGCAACACCCCCACATCCAGGGCCTCACCACCGAAGACGACGTACCGCAGGCGGTGCTCACGCGGATCCGACTCCCGCGCCGCCAGGAAACGACCGAAAGCGCCCGGGGTCTGCGACAACACCGTCACTCCGGCATCACACACCAGCTCATGGAACTCCCCCGGCGAACGCGCGGTGTCACCCGGGACCACGACCACCGAACCACCCGACAGCAGCGCCCCGAACACCTCCCACACCGAGAAGTCGAACGCGAACGAATGGAAGAACGACCACACGTCATCAGGACCCACCTCGAACCAGCCGGCAGCCGCCGAGAACAACCGCACCACCTGACGGTGCTCGACCAGCACCCCCTTCGGCCGCCCCGACGAACCCGACGTATAAATCACGTACGCCAGATGACCGGGCTCCACACCGGTCCCGGTCGGATCGTGCTCAGGACCCTCGTCCGGTACGGATTCAATGACGGCGACGGGGCGGCAGTCCGCGAGCAGGAGTTCCTGCCGTTCCACCGGATACGCCGGATCCACCGGCACATACGCCGCACCCGCCTTCAGCACACCCAGCAGCGCCGCGATCAGATCGGCGCCACGCTCCATCCGCACCGCCACCAGATCATCCGGAACCACCCCCCGCGCCAACAGCCCATGCGCCACCCGGTTCGCCCGCGCGTTCAACTCCCCATAAGAGACCCGCACACCACCATCGACCACAGCCACCGCACCCGGAACCGAAGCCACCCGGGCCTCGAACACCTCATGCACACACGACTCCACCCGCGACGAGACCACATCGGTCGCCACCAGGGCCCGTGTCTCCTCCGTCGGCACCACCTCGACATCGGCCATCCCCGCCGGCCCGGCCCCCGACAGGGCCTGGGCGAGGCCGGTCAGGGCGGTGGAGAGGTAGCCGCAGATCCGTTCCGGGGCGACGGGGGCGACGGCCTGCACGGTGAGATAGAGATCGGTGCCGAGGTCGTCCACGGAGACGGTGAGCGGATAGCTGGTGCGTTCCTCGCCGCGCAGCGGCTCGATGCCCTGCCAGACCGGCTGGGCGGCCGGGCCCGTGGTGTCGCCGCTGTGGCGGAAGTTGAGGAGGGAGGTGAACAGCGGCGCGGGCGCCGGGACGGAGCTGCACCGCTGGGCGAGGACCAGCGAGGCGTGTTCGTGCCGCAGCAGTTCCGCCAGGGTGGCCTGGGTGTTCCGGACGGCGGTGGCCGCCGGGGTGCCGTCCACGGTCAGGCGGACCGGCAGGGTGTTGATGAACGGGCCGACCGCGAGGTCCGTTCCGGTGCCGCCCGCCATCCGGCCGAAGAGCACCGTGCCGAACACCACGTCGTCCCGGCCGGTGAGCCGGGCCAGGACCTGCGCCCACGCCAGATGGGCGACGGCGCCGAGACCCACGCCCAGCCGCCGCGCGGACGCGCGCAGCGAGGCGGAGGCCTCCGGGTCGAGACGGGTCCGGTGCTCGCCGACGCCGGTGCCGTCGCCCTGGGCGTCGAGCAGGCCCAGGGGCGCGGTCGGCTCGTCGATGTCCTTGAGCATCGCGGTGAAGAACGCCTCGTGCTGCTCGCGGGTCAGCCCCTGCCGCACCTCCGCCACGAAGGAGCGGAACGGGCGGGGCGCCGGCAGGGTGTCCTGTTCGCCCCGCAGATGGGCGGCGATCTCCCGGTTGATCACGTCGAAGGTGGTGTGGTCGCCGAGGAGGTGGTGGAGGAAGATGAGCATCACCCAGCGGCCGGCCGCCCGGTCGTGGGCGGTGAGGACCTGCAACAGGGGCGCCCTGCGGACGTCGATCCGGTGCCGGCGGGGGTCGAAGTGCTCGCGCAGCCGGGTCAGGGCGTCGTCCCCCGGTTCGAGGGCGACCTCGGTGACCGGCAGGGTGGCCTGCCGCCATACGACCTGCACCGGCTCCGGCACCCCTTCCCACACCACGGCCGTGCGCAGGATGGTGTGCCGGTCGACGACCCGCTGGTAGGCGTGGAGATAGGAGTCGAGCCGCTCCCTGCTGTCGAAGGTGTACCCGAGGGAGATGACGTACGGGTCGCCGTGCTCGGCAACGAGGTGGTGGAAGAGGACTCCTTCCTGGAGGGGGGCGAGCGGGTAGACGTCCTCCAGGTTGGCCGAGCCGCCGGTGACGGTGGCGGCCACGGCGGCCCTCTCGTCGTCGGTCAGCTCGATCAGGGGTGCCTCGTGCGCGGCCGGGGTCTCCTCCGGGCCGCCGGTCAGATGGTCGAGCAGGGCCGGCTTGTTGCTGCGGAGCAGGGCCACGAGTTCGGCGTCCAGCGCCTCTCTGCTGCCGCGTACCACCAGCTCGCCGCCGTCGGCACCGATCTCTACTCCGCGTTCGCCGCACAGGCGCAGGATGTCGTGGATCGTCACAGCCGAATCTCCTGGATGTCGTGGGTGACCTCGGCCAGCGCGGCGAGCGTGGACGCGGTGAAGAGGGCGCGTACGTCGGTTTCGAGGCCCTGTGCGCGCATACGGTCGAGCAGGGTGACGGCGAGGAGGGAATGGCCGCCGAGCTGGAAGAAGTTGTCGTGGCGGCCGGGACGTTCCACTCCGAGGAGGTCGGACCAGATCCCGGCGATCGCGGTCTCGGTCGCGCCGCGCGGCGGGTCGTAGGGGCGGTCGCCGTCGTCGCCACCGCCCTCGGGGGCGGGCAGGGCCCGCCGGTCCAGCTTGCCGTTGGCGGTCAGGGGCAGGGCGTCGAGCACGACATGGGCGGCGGGCCGCATGTAGTCGGGCAGTCCGGCGGCGAGATGGGCGCGCAGTTCCTCCGGCCCGGCGGGGCCGACCGTGTACGCGACCAGTCTGCGGTCCCCGGGGGTGTCCTCGCGGGCCAGGGCGACGGCCTCCCGGACCCCGGGGTGGCGCAGCAGCAGGCTCTCGATCTCGCCGAGTTCGATCCGGAAGCCGCGTATCTTGACCTGGAAGTCGCTGCGGCCGAGGAATTCCAGTACGCCGTCGGTCAGCCAGCGGACCCGGTCCCCGGTCAGGTACATCCGGCCGCCGGGGGCGAAGGGGTCGTCCAGGAAGCGTTCCGCCGTCAGGTCGGGGCGGCCGAGATAGCCCAGGGCGACTCCGGCGCCGCCGATGAAGAGGTCTCCGGCGACGCCCACCGGGCAGGGTTCGCCGTGCGGGTCGAGGACGTAGACGGTCTGGTTGGCGAGGGGGCCGCCGTAGGGGACGCTGCCCCGGTCGCGGTCGGCCGGGCCGGTGTCGCCTACGGGGTGGCTGACCGACCAGATCGCCGCCTCGGTGGCGCCGCCGTAGCTGTGGATCCCGGCGCGGGGGCAGCGGGCGCGGATCCGTCCGGGCAGGTCGACGGGGATCCAGTCGCCGCTCATCATGACCAGGCGCACCGACGGGAAGCGGGCCGGGTCGGGGGCCGAGTCCACGAAGAGCTGTGCGAGGGCGGGGACCGAGTCCCACAGCGTGATCCGGTGTTCGGTGACGAGTTCGTGCCAGCGGGCCGGGTCGGTGCCCCGGCCGGGCGGGAGGAGCACGACCCGGCCGCCGGCCGCGAGGACGCCGAAGAGGTCGTAGACGGAGAGGTCGAAGGTGAGCGACGAGACCGCGAGGACGGCGTCGTCGGGGCCGACCTGGTGGCGGGTGTTGATGTCGAGCAGGGTGTTGCAGGCGGCGGCGTGGCTGATCATCACGCCCTTGGGGGTGCCGGTGGAGCCGGAGGTGTAGATGACGTAGGCGAGGGAGTCGGGGGTGAGTCCGGGGGTCGGCGGCGCGGTGGCCGGGCCGTCCATGGCGGGGTGCAGGACCGGCCGGCCCGCCCAGGCGGATGGGTCGGGGCCGCCGTCCGGTGCGGTGACCACGGCGACGGCTTCGCAGGCGGTGACGACCGTACGCAGCCGGTCCGCCGGGTGGGCGGGGTCGAGCGGGACGTACGCGGCACCCGATTTGAGCACGCCGAGGACGGCGGCGACCTGGTCGGTCCCGCGTTCCAGCGCGACCGCGACCCGGTCGCCGGGGCGGACCCCGAGGGCGGCGAGCCGGTGGGCGAGGCCGTTGGCGCGGGCGTCGAGCCCGGCGTAGGTGAGCTGTTCGCCGGGCCGGTCCCGGTCGGTGCCGATGACGGCCACCGCGTCGGGGGTACGGGCCACCTGTGCCTCGACGAGCCGGTGCAGGCAGTCGGGGGGCAGGTCGGCGGCGGTGTCGTTCCACTCCCGTACGATCCGGTCCCGCTCGGCGCCGGTCAGCAGGGGCAGCCGGTCGACGGGGGTGGTGTCGTCGGCGTCGGCGAGGGCGGTCAGCAGGGTCCGCCAGTGGCCGAGGAGGCGTTCGACGGTCGTCCGGTCGAAGAGGGATGTCGCGTACTCGGCGCCGCCCCGGATCCCGTCGTCGGTCTCCGCGAGGGAGAGCGTCAGATCGAAGCGGGAGGTGGTGTGGGCGGGGCCGCCGAGGGGTTCGGCGGTGATGCCGGGCAGGTCGAGCCGGTCCCCGATGCCGTCGCCGCTCCCGGATCCGAAGCCTGTGCCGGTGCCGGTGCCGGTCTGCCAGGCGAGGGCCACCTGGAAGACCGCGTTGTGGGCGAGTGACCTGGTGGGCCGGACCAGGTCCACCACCTGCTCGAACGGCAGGTCCTGATGGTCCTGGGCGGCGAGGGTCACCGCCTTCACCCGGGCCAGCCAGGCGGCGACGGACGGGCTGTCCGACAGATCGAGCCGCAGGGGCAGCATATTGACGAAGAAGCCGATCAGGCCCTCGGTCTCGGGCCGGCCCCGGTTGGCGCTCGGGGTGCCGATCACCACCTCGTCCTGCCCGCTGACCCGGGTGATCAGCGCGGCCCAGGCCGCCAGGACGGTCATGTAGAGCGTCAGGCCGTGCCGGGCGGCGAGCGCGCGGAGCCGTTCCGTCAGCTCCGGTCCGACGGCGCAGGCGACGGCCCCGCCCGCGATGTCCTGGTGGGCCGGACGGGGGCGGTCGGTGGGCAGCTCGCACCGCTCGGGCGCGCCCGCGAGCGTCCGCTGCCAGAAGTCGGCCTGCCGCTTCAGCTCCTCCCCCGACACCCAGTCCCGTTGCCAGAGCGCGTAGTCGGCGTACTGGACGGTCAGCGGCGGCAGCGGATCGGGGCGGCCCGCGCGGTAGGCGGTGTAGAGGGCGCGGATCTCACCCGCGAGGATCCCGAGCGACCAGCCGTCCGAGACGATGTGGTGCATGGTGATGGTGAGCGCCCACTCGCGCTCGCCGGTGCGGGTGAGACCGCCCCTGATCAGGGGGCCGTTGACGAGGTCGAAGGGGCCTTCGTCCGCGCCCCAGGCGAAGGCGGCGCGGGGGGCGATCCGCTGCACCGGCTCGCCCTCCTGCGCGAACGTCGTCCGCAGGGCCTCGTGGCGGGAGACGACGGTGTCCAGGGCCCGCCGCAGGGCCTCCTCGTCCAGGTCTCCGGTGAGCCGCAGGCGCAGCGGGATGTGGTACGCCTCGCTCACACCGTCCAGCTGGGACAGGAACCAGAGGCGGCGCTGCGCGAACGACATGGGGAGCGGGCCGGTGCGGGGGACGGGCACGATCGGGGGGTGGGTGCTCGCGGTCGCCTCGGCCACGGTCCGGGCCCAGTCGGTGAGGGCGGGCGCGGTGAACAGCGTACCCAGGGAGATGTCGACGTCCCAGCGGGTCCGCAGCCGGGAGAGCGCCCGTACGGCGAGGAGGGAGTGGCCGCCGAGGGCGAAGAAGTCGTCGTGGCGGCCGACGCGGTCGACACCGAGGAGGTCGGACCAGATCTCCGCGAGCGCCCTCTCGACCGGGCCGCGCGGCTCCTCATACACCCCGCGTACGTAGGCGTCACCATCGGGCGCGGGCAGCGCGGCCCGGTCCAGTTTCCCGTTCGACGTCAACGGCAGCGATTCGAGGAGGACATACGCCGACGGGACCATGTGGGACGGCAGGCAGGACACGAGATGGGGACGCAGATCCTCCGTGGACGCGTCGCCGGTGACGTAGGCGACGAGGGTGTCGTCACGCGCGACCACGACCGCCTCCCGTACGCCGTCCTGACGCAGCAGGACGCTCTCGATCTCACCGGGCTCGACCCGGTAGCCCCTGACCTTGACCTGCGAGTCGTTACGGCCGACGTACTCCAGCTCACCGTCCTCGGACCACCGCACCACATCACCCGTCCGGTACACCCGCTCACCGGGGACGAAGGGGTCGTCCAGGAAGCGTTCCCCGGTGAGGTCGGGGCGGTTGAGGTAGCCCCGGGCCACACCGGCACCACCGACATACAACTCCCCCGCCACACCGACGGGAGAGGGACGGCCCTCATGGTCCAGGACATAGGTCCGCAGGTCGGGCAGCCTCACCCCGATGGGGCTCGATGAACGCTCCAGATCGGCAGGGGTGATCTCCCGCGCGGTGACATGCACGGTGGTCTCCGTGATCCCGTACATGTTCACCAGGACCACATCCCGGTCCGCCTCCCGCGCGAACCACGGCCGCAACACCCCCACATCCAGGGCCTCACCACCGAAGACCACATACCGCAGGCGGTGTTCACGCGGATCCGACTCCCGCGCCGCCAGGAAACGGCCGAACGCCCCCGGGGTCTGCGACAGCACCGTCACCCCCGCCGCGCACACCAGCTCATGGAACTCCTCCGGTGAGCGAGCGGTGTCACCCGGGACCACGACCACCGAACCACCCGACAGCAGCGCCCCGAACACCTCCCACACCGAGAAGTCGAACGCGAACGAATGGAAGAACGACCACACGTCATCCGGACCGACGTCGAACCAGCCGGCAGCAGCCGTGAACAGCCGCACCACCTGACGGTGCTCGACCAGCACCCCCTTCGGCCGCCCCGACGAACCCGACGTATGGATCACAGAGGCGAGGTGGTCCGGACGGACCGGCACGCCGACCGGGTCGTGGGCCGGGCCGTCCTCGGGGATCGTGTCGACGACGGCGACGGGGCGGCAGTCTGCGAGCAGGAGTTCCTGCCGTTCCACCGGATACGAAGGATCCACCGGCACATACGCGGCACCCGCTTTCAGCACGCCCAGGAGGGCCGCGATCAGATCGGCGCCGCGCTCCATCCGCACCGCCACCAGATCATCCGGAACCACACCCCGCGCCAGCAGGTCGTGCGCCACCCGATTCGCCCGCGCGTTCAACTCCCCATAGGAGACCCGCACACCACCATCGACCACAGCCACCGCACCCGGAACCGAAGCCACCCGGGCCTCGAACACCTCATGCACACACGACTCCACCCGCGACGAGACCACACCGGTCTCGACCGGCACCGGAACCGCGTCCAGTGCGACCACTGCCACCGACCCATCACCTGCGAGCGCGTCGGTGAGGGCCGTGGCGGCGGTGTGCAGATAGCCGGCGATCCGCGCGGGATCGGCCTGCCGGGGGGCCTGGACGGTCAGGGCGAAGGCGGCCGGGGACTCGTCCACGGAGACGGTGAGCGGATAGTTCGTACGGTCCAGGGCCGCGACGGGTGCGGCGGTGGCCGGGCCGGTGGTCCCCTGCGGGGTCTCCTGCCCGGCGGAGTCGTCGTGGCGGTAGTTGAGGAGGGAGGTGAACAGCGGCGCGGGCGCGGGCACGCCGCTGCACCGCTGGGCGTCAGCGAGGGAGGCGTGTTCGCGGCGGAGCAGTTCCGCCAGGAGGGCCTGCGTGTTCCGGACGGCGGTGGCCGCCGGGGTGCCGTCCACGGTCAGGCGGACCGGCAGGGTGTTGATGAACGGGCCGAGCGCGCCCGCCGTCGCCGCGGAGCGCCCCAGCAGGACCGTTCCGAAGACGACGTCCCGCCGGCCGGTGAGCCGGGCCAGGACGAGGCCCCAGGCCAGGTGCCAGAGGGCGGCGGGGCTGACGGAGAGCCGCCGGGCGGCGGCCCGCAGCCGTCCGGTGAGCGCGGGCGGCAGGACGGCGCGGTGTTCGGCGGGCGCCGCGGTGGCCCGGAGCCCGTAGGGGTCGGTGGGTGCGTCGACGTCGCCGAGCAGGTCGGTGAAGAAGGCCCGGTCGCCCGCCGGGTCGGCGGTGGTCAGGACGTGGGCCACGAAGTCGCGGAAGGGGACGGGCGGGGGCAGGGTGTTCCCCTCGCCGCTCACGAGCGCGGCGACTTCGCGGCCTATGGCGTCGAGGGTGCCGTGGTCGCCGACGAGGTGATGCAGATGCAGGCCGAGGAGCCAGCGGTCGCCGTCGGGGGCGACGCTCACGCGCAGCAGCGGGGCGCGGCGGATGTCGATCCGGCGGACGGCGGTGATGTCCCCGGGGCCGGCCGCCTCGGTCACCGGCAGGGCCGCCCGGCGCCAGACGACCTGCCGGGGCTCGGGCAGGTTCTCCCACACCACGGCGGTGCGCAGGATGTCGTGGCGGTCGATCACCCGCTGGAGTGCGGCGAGGGTCGCGTCGACGCGTTCCCGGCTGTCGTAGGGGAACGCGAGCGTCGTCAGATACGGATCGGTCTCGTCCGGCAGCGCTTGATCCGGCATCAGATGGTGGAAGAGCACGCCCTGCTGGAGCGGGGCGAGGGGGTAGACGTCCTGGACGTTGTCGGCGCCCCCGTCGACGGCGGGCGCGACGGCGGCGATCTCGTCCGGTCCCGGCGCGGGGAGCGTGGGCCGCTCGCCGGGTGCGGCGAGGACGGTCTCGGCGAGGTCGCGCAGGGTGGGCGCGGTGAAAACCGAGGTGAGGGTGGTCGCGAGGCCCCGTTCGCGGAGTCGTTCCAGGACGGTGACGGCGATCAGGGAGTGGCCGCCGAGGTCGAAGAAGTTGTCGTTGCGGCCGATCCGTTCCTGGCCGAGGACATCGGCCCAGACGGCGGCGAGGGCGGTCTCGACGGGGCCGTCGGGGGCTTCCCACGCCTGCCGGAGGTAGGCGTCGGGCCCGGGCTCGGGGAGGGCCGCGCGGTCGGCCTTGCCGTGGGGGGTGAGGGGCACGGTGTCGAGCCGGACGTAGGCACCGGGGAGGAGATGGTCGGGGAGCGAGCGGGCCAGGTGGGCGCGGAGTTCCTCGGGGGCGGCCGTGCCGGTGTGGTAGGCGACGAGGGCGCCGTCGCGGCCGGTGACGACGGCCTGGCGGACGGCGGGGTGTTCCCGCAGCCGGGTCTCGATCTCGCCGGGTTCGACGCGGATGCCGCGGATCTTCAGCTGGTCGTCGAGGCGGCCGAGGTGGGCGAGGGTGCCGTCGGAGCGCCAGCGGGCCCGGTCGCCGGTGCGGTACATGCGTGCGCCGGGGACGAAGGGGTCGGAGACGAAAGGACCGGGGAATCGTTCCGCCGTGGGGCCGGTGCTGCCGAGGTAGCCGCGGGCGAGGCCGGCGCCCGCGACGCACAGCTCGCCCGCCGTGCCCTCTGGCACCGGTTCGCCGTGCGGGTCCAGGACGTACACCCGGACGTTCTCGATGGGACGGCCGATGGGGACGTCGGTCTCCCCGGGGGCACAGCGGTGGTAGGTGGCCCAGATGGTGGCCTCGGTGGGCCCGTACTCGTTGACCAGTTCGGCGCGGGGGTGGGAGCGGGCGAGGTCGGCGGCGAGGCCGGGCGGGCAGGTGTCGCCGCCGACGACGACGCGGCGCAGGGCGGGTGCGTCCAGGACGGGCAGGACGGCGAGGAGCGCGGAGGTGGCGCAGATCAGGGTCTCGACGCGCCGCTCGCGCAGGAGGCCGGGGAGGGCGGCGGGGTCGGGCGGGGCGACGACGAGGGTGCCGCCGGTGGTGAGAGTGCCGAAGAGGGCGGCGGCGGACGCGTCGAAGGCGAGGGGGACGGCGAGGACGCAGCGTCCGGGTGAGCCGTGGACGCGGGCGCGGGCGCGGGTGGCGGCCACGATGGCGGCGTGTTCGACCAGCACGCCCTTGGGGGTGCCGGTGGTGCCGGAGGTGAAGAGGGTGTAGGCGAGGTGGTCGGGTCGGAGGGCGGTGCGGTCGGGCGCGGTGTCCGGCCCCTGCCCGTCGAGCGCTCGGCGGACGGCGGTGGTGTCGAGGACGGTGACGGGGGTGGCTTCCGCCGCGACGGCGTGGTTCCGGGCGGCGGGCGCGGCCGGGTCGAGGGGCACGTAGGCGCCGCCGGCCTTGAGGACGCCGAGGACGGCGACGACCATGTCGGTGCCGGGCGGGACGCTGATCCCGACCCGGTCGTCGGGGCCGGTGCCGAGGCCGCGCAGGTGGTGGGCGACCCGGTTGGCGCGGGCGTCGAGTTCGGCGTAGGTGAGGTGGTGGCCCGCGTCCTCGACGGCGACGGCGTCGGGGGTGCGGGCGGCCTGTGCCTCGAAGAGGTCGGGCAGGCAGGCCGGTGGGTGCACGGCGCGGGGGCCGGTGCCGAGGGCGATGAGCCGGTCGCGTTCCGCCGCTGTCAGGAGCGGCAGCCGGGACAGGGGGGTGGTGTCGTCGTCGGCCATGGCGGTGAGGACGGTCCGCCAGTGCCCGAGGAGGCGTTCCACGGTGGCCCGGTCGAAGAGGGCCGTGGCGTACTCGACGCCGCCGTGGATCGCGCCGTCCTCGGTGCGGGCGAGGGCGAGGGTGAGGTCGTGGGCGGCTCCGTCGTGGCGGTCCGGCGGCAGGGGTTCGGCGGTGACGCCGGCCAGGTCGGGGCGGGCCGCGCCGGTGCCGGTCTGCCAGGTGACGGCGTGCTGGAAGAGTGGCGCGTACGCGGCGGAGCGGGCCGGGGCGACCAGCTCCACCACCTGTTCGAAGGGCAGGTCCTGGTGGGTCTGGGCGGCGACGACCCGTTCGCGGACCCGGCGCAGCCACTGTCCGGTGGTGGGGTCGCCGGTGGTGTCGAGCCGCAGGGCGAGCATGTTGACGAAGAAGCCGATCAGGTCGTCGGTCTCGGTGCGGGTGCGGCCCGCGGTGGGGGTGCCGACGACGACCTCGCTCTGGCCGGAGAGGCGGGTGAGGACGGTGGCCCAGCCGGCGAGCAGGGTGACGAAGAGGGTGCAGCCGTGGCGGCGGCTCAGGGCTTCGACGCGGTCCGCCAGGGCGGGTTCGACGGCGAGTTCCACGAAGGCCCCGGCGAAGTCCCGCTGTGCGGGGCGGGGCCGGTCGGTGGGGAGTTCGCAGATCGCGGGGGCGCCGGTGAGGGCGGCACGCCAGTGGTCGGCCTGGGTGTCGAGGGGCAGGGACCGCTGCCAGGCGGCGTGGTCGGCGTACTGCACCGGGAGCGGCGGCAGCGGGTCGGGGCGCCCGGCGGCGAAGGCGTTGTAGAGGGCGTCGAGTTCGCGGACGAGGACACCGGCGGACCAGCCGTCGAAGACGATGTGGTGGGCGGCCAGGCGCAGTTCCCACTCCTTCTCGCCACCGCGGGTGAGCCGGCCGCGCAGCAGGGGGCCGCGGTTCAGGTCGAAGGGGGCTTCGAGGTCGTCGGTCCAGGGGAAGCCGGTGGGGGGTGCGATGCGCAGGGCGCCGTCGTCGGTGAA
Source organism: Streptomyces yaizuensis (assembly GCF_034961445.1). Lineage (NCBI taxonomy): Bacteria > Bacillati > Actinomycetota > Actinomycetes > Kitasatosporales > Streptomycetaceae > Streptomyces > Streptomyces yaizuensis. The sequence continues at coordinate 168,418 of NZ_BSBI01000001.1, read as the reverse complement.
GGTGGTGCGCAGGATCTCGTGGCGGGCGACGACGGCGTCCAGGGCCCGTCGCAGCGCGCTCTCGTCGAGGTCGCCGGTGAGCCTCAGTCCCATGCGTACGCGGTGGGCGCGGTCGGCGCCGTCGAGCCGGGACAGGAGCCAGAGCCTGCGCTGTCCCGGCGCGGGTTCGAGGGTCCGCCCGCGTGGTACGGGGGTGATCGGCGGCGGGGCGGGGGTGCCGGTGGCGGCCACGGCGCGGGCGTAGTCGGCGAGGACGGGGGTGTCGAAGACGGCGCTGACGGCGGTGTCGAGGCCGAGTTCGGAGCGGAGCAGCGCGGTGGCGCGCATGGCGGTGAGCGAGTGCCCGCCGAGGTGGAAGAAGTCGTCGTGGCGGCCGACGCGGTCGACGCCGAGGACGTCGGCCCACAGGGCGGCGACGGCGTGCTCCAGCTCGCCCACGGGTGCGGGCCCGCGCTGCGGCCCGGCGGCGGAGGGGGCGGGCAGGGCGGCGCGGTCCAGTTTGCCGCCGGGGCCCAGGGGCAGCGCGTCGAGCCGTACCCAGCGGGTGGGCACGAGGGGCGCGGGCAGGTGGGCGGCGGCCTCGGCCCGGATGCGGTCGGTGGGGATGTCGCCGGTGACGTAGGCGACGAGGGCCCCGTCGTGGACGGCGACGGCGACGGCGCCTGCTCCCGCGGCGGGGGCGAGCACCGCTTCGATCTCCCCGGGTTCGACGCGGTGGCCGCGGATCTTGACCTGGTGGTCGAGGCGGCCGAGGAATTCCAGGGTGCCGTCGGCGCGGTGGCGGGCCCGGTCGCCGGTGCGGTACACGCGTGCGCCGGGGACGAAGGGGTCGGGGGCGAACCGTTCGGCGGTGAGGGCGGGCCCGCCGAGATAGCCGCGGGCGACTCCGGGGCCGCCGATGACGAGTTCGCCCGCGACGCCGGTGGGCGCGGGGCGGCCCCGCTGGTCGAGCACGTACACCCGGGTGTTGGCGACGGGCGTGCCGATCGGAACGGGGGCGCCGTCGGGGACGCAGAGGTGGGCGGTGGCCCAGACGGTGGCCTCGGTGGGCCCGTACTCGTTGACGACGGCGACATCGGGCAGGAGCGCGGCCGAGTCGGTGACGAGGTCCGGCGGGCAGACCTCGCCGGCGACGACGACGGTGCGCAGACATCGGCCCCGGGTCGCCAGGTCGGGTTCGTCCAGGAGGGCGCGGTGCAGGGAGGGGACGCAGAGCAGGGTGTCGATGTCGTGGCGGGCGATGTCGGCGGCGACGGCCCGGGGGTCGCGGGGGTCGGTGGCGATGACCAGGGTCGCGCCCTGGGTGAGAGTGCCGAAGACGCCGGCGACGGAGCTGTCGAAGGACAGGGAGGACAGCAGCAGGAAGCGGCGGACGTGCGGGTAGGCCAGGTTCCGGGCGTGGGTGGAGTGTCGGAGCTGGGCGTGCTCGACCATGACGCCCTTGGGCCGGCCGGTGGAGCCGGAGGTGTGGATGACGTAGGCGAGGTGGCCGGGGAGCAGCCCGTCGCGGGCGGGCGCGTGGTCCGGCCGGCGTGCGAGGTCGGCGTCGGCGAGCAGGGCGTCGTCCACGACGGCGACGGGCGCGGTGTCGGCGGTGATCCAGGCGAGCCGGGCGGGCGGGTACGCGGGGTCCAGGGGGACGTAGCCGCCGCCGGCCTTGAGGACGGCGAGCAGCGCGACGATCATGTCGGTGCCCCGGTCGAGGCGGACGCCGACGCGGTCGTCGGGGCGGACGCCGAGCGCTCGGAGGTAGTGGGCGAGGCGGTTGGCGCGCCGGTCGAGTTCGCCGTAGGTGAGGCGGGTGTCGCCGTGTACCACGGCGGGCGCGTCGGGGGTGTCGGCGGCGTGGGCCGCGATCCGTTCGTGCACCAGGGGTTCGGGCACGGGCACGGGGGCCGGGTTGAACCCGTGGACGAGGGTGTGGAGTTCGTCCGGCGGGAGGATGTCGGCGGGGTACGCGGCGGGGTCGGCGACGGCGGCGAGCGCCGCGTGGGCGTAGTCGCGGATCCGTTCGGGGTCGAGGGGCGCGGTGGCCTGCACGGTGAGGCCGAAGCCGGTGCCGAGGTCGTCCACGGACAGGGTCAGCGGGTAGTTGGTGCGTTCCTCGCCGTGGACGGGGCGGATTCCGGGCCAGGGGTGGTCCTGGGCGGGGGCGGAGTAGCGGTAGTTGAGCAGGGTGGTGAAGAGGGGGGCGGGCGCGGGGACGGCGCCGCACCGCTGGGCGAGGGCGAGCGAGGCGTGTTCGTGGGCGAGGAGTCCGGTGAGGAGCCGGTGGGTGGCGCGGGCGGCGGTGGAGGGGTCCGGCGCGGTGTCCACCCGCAGGGGCAGGGTGTTGATGAACGGTCCGACGGCGCGGTCGGCGCCGTCGCCGGAGGCGGCGAGACGGCCGGAGAGGACGGTGCCGAAGACGACGTCGTCGCGTCCGGTGAGGCGGGCGAGGACCTGGGCCCAGGCCAGGTGGGCGAGGGCGGCGGTGCTGACGCCGAGGGTACGGGCCCGTTCCCGCAGCCTCGCCGCGACATCGGGGTCCACGCGGCGGCGGGCCTCGGTGACCCGGGTGCCGTCGCCGCCGGCCCGGAGCAGGCCGTAAGGCGCGGTGGGCTCGTCGGTGCCGCCCAGCATGGTGGTGAAGAACGCCTCGTGGGCGGCGGTGTCGGCGGTGAGCCTGACCCGGGCGACGAACGTGCGGAACGGTACGGGGACGGGGAGCCGGTCGGCGGTCCCGGCGAGGTGGGCGCCGATCTCCTGGTGGACGACCTCCAGGGTCACATGGTCGGCGACGAGGTGGTGCAGCAGCAGCACGGCGAGCCAGCCGTCTTCTCTGCCGGGATCGCCGTCGGGGGCGACGACGACCTGGGCGAGGGGGGCGCGGCGCGGGTCGAGCCGCAGCCGGCGGGGGTCGGCCAGGGCACGCACCCGGGCCGCCCGGTCTTCGCCGGCCGCCGCCCGGGGGCCGGCGGTGATCTCGGTGACGGGCAGGGTGACGCTCCGCCACACCACCTGCACCGGCTCCGGCAGTCCCTCCCACACCACGGCGGTCCGCAGGATGTCGTGGCGGTCCACGACGGCCTGGAGGGCGGCGAGGAAGGCGTCGAGCCGTTCGCGGGTGTCGCAGGCGTAGGCGAGGCTCATCAGATAGGGGTCGGCGGCGCCGGACGTCAGATGGTGGAACAGGACCCCTTCCTGGAGCGGTGCCAGCGGATAGATGTCCTGCACCTGGGCCGCCCCGCCGTCGACGGTGGCGACGACGGCGTCGATGTGCCGCTGTTCCAGGGCGACGAGGGGCAGCATCGCGGGGGTGATCCGCCGGGGCGGCGCCCACCACTGGTCGTCCAGCCGGCCGAGGAGCGCGGTCTTGTGCTCCCGCAGGGCGGCGACGAGTGCGGGGCCGGGTGCGGGGCCGCGGACCTTGAGCGCGTCGCCCTCGCGGCGCAGTTCGACGCCGAGCGCGCCGAGTTCGGTCAGCAGGTCGTCGAGGGTCACAGCGGTCACAGCGTCAGCTCCACAGTGCCGGAAGCGGTACCGGAATCGGTGCCTGGATCGGTGTGGTTCGGGTCCGGGATGAGGTTGGGCGGGATCACCGGCGCGTCGGCGGGGGTGCCGAGCGCGAGGGCCAGCGCGGCGAGGGTGGGGGCCCGGTAGAGGGTGCGGACGTCGGTGGGCAGACCCGCCCGGCGCAGCCGCTCCATCAGGGTGACCGCGAGCAGGGAGTGGCCGCCCAGGTCGAAGAAGTTGTCGTGGCGGCCGACCCGTTCGGCTCCCAGCAGCTCGGCCCAGATCGCGGCGACCGTCGTCTCGACCGTGCCGCTGGGCGGTGCGTAGGCGCCGCGTACCAGGGCTTCGCCGCCGGGGGCGGGGAGCGCCGCGCGGTCCGTCTTGCCGCTCGGGGTGAGCGGCAGCGCGTCGAGGCGGACGTAGGCGGCGGGCACCAGGTGCTCGGGGAGGTGCCCGGCCAGCGCGGCCCGCAGCGCGGCGGGTTCGGCGGTGCCGGTGACGTAGGCGACGAGCGCCCCGTCGACGGCGGTGACCACGGCCTCCCCCACGTCGGGGAGCGCGGTCAGCGCGGCCTCGACCTCGCCGGGCTCCACCCGGAAGCCGCGCACCTTGACCTGGTGGTCGTCGCGGCCCAGGTACTCCAGGGTGCCGTCGGGCCGCCAGCGGGCCAGGTCGCCGGTGCGGTAGACGCGGCCGGGCCGGAAGGGGTCGTCGGTGAACCGTTCGGCGGTCAGCTCCGGGCGGCCCAGATACCCCCGGGCGACCTGGACGCCCGCGATCCACAGCTCGCCGGGGGCGCCGGCGGGGGCGGGCCGGCCGCGCCGGTCCACCACGTACAGCCGGGTGTTGGCGACCGGGCGGCCGATGGTGACCGGCCGGCCGGGCGGGCAGGGCGTGGCGCTGACGTCGACGGCGGCCTCGGTGGGGCCGTACAGGTTGTGCAGGGCCGCCCCGGGCAGGGTCCGGTGGGTCCGTTCGGCGAGCGCGTCGGTGAGGACTTCGCCGCTGCACAGCAGCAGCCGCAGCCCGGTGCACCGCGCGGCCGCCGGGTGGCCGAGGAAGGCGCCCAGCATCGACGGAACGAAGTGGATCGTGGTGATCCGTTCGCTGCGTACGAGGTCGGCCAGGTACTCGGGGTCCCGGTGGCCGCCGGGCCTGGCCAGTACCAGCCGGGCCCCGGTGATGAGCGGCCAGAAGAATTCCCAGACGGAGACGTCGAACCCGTACGGGGTCTTCTGGAGCACGGCGTCGTCGGCGCGGAGACCGTAGGTGTCCTGCATCCACAGCAGCCGGTTGACGATGGAGCGGTGCTCGACCATGACGCCCTTGGGCCGCCCGGTGGAGCCGGAGGTGTGGATCACATAGGCGAGGTGGTCGGGCCGGACCGGGGTCGGGGTGTGGGACGCCGTGCCCGTCTCCCGCAGGTCGAGCACCGGGATCCCGGAGCAGCCGGCGGGGGCGTCCCGGTCGGTGAGGACGGCGGCGGGGGCGCTGTCGCGGACGAGGAACGCCAGCCGATCCGCCGGGTCTTCGGGGTCGAGCGGCACATAGGCGGCGCCCGCCTTGAGGACCCCGAGCAGGGCGGTGACCAGGGCGGTTGCCCGCTCGGCGTGCACGCCGACCCGGTCGTCGGGCCGGACCCCTGCGGCGGCGAGACGGGCGGCGACGTATCCGGCGCGCGCGTCGAGTTCCGCGTAGGTCAGGGTCTCCTCGCCGACGACGGCGACCGCGCCGGGGGTCCGCCGCACCTGCGCCTCGACCAGTTCGTGCAGACAGACCTCGGGGTAGCCGGCCTCGGCGCCCCGGCCGGCGTCGAACACGGCGGCGCGGGCGGCCGGCGGCAGGACGTCCAGCTCGTCCACGGCGCGGCCGGGGGCGCCTTCGAGGGCGTCGGTCAGGACGGTGACGGCGTGTGCCGCGAGGGCGGCCACGTCCGCCGGGCCGACGGGTGCGGCGGCCTGGACGGTGAGGTCGAAACCCGTACCGAGGTCGTCCACGGCGAGCATCAGCGGATAGTTGGTGCGTTCCTCGGCGTGCTCCCAGTGGATGCCGGGCCAGGCCGCGCGGGGCGCGGGGGCACCGGAGTGGCGGTAGTTGAGCAGGGCGGTGAAGAGCGGAGCCGGGGCGGGCACCCCGCTGCACCGCTGGGCGAGGGCGAGGGGAACGTGCTCGTGGCCGATGAGTTCGGCGAGGAGCCTGTGGCAGGAGCGCAGCGCGGACCGTACGTCCGTGCCGTCGACGCGGACCCGGAGCGGGAGGGTGTTGATGGTGGGGCCGACGGCCCGCTCGGCGCCGCTCATCCGGCCGAAGAGCACGGTGCCGAAGACGACGTCGTCGCGGCCGGTGACCCGGGCCAGCACCTGCGCCCACGCCAGATGGAAGACGGCGGCGGCGCTGACGCCGCAGGTGCGCGCGGTCTCCCGGACCCGGGCGGCGAGCGGCGCGTCGAGGTGCACGGTGTGCTCGGTCACCGCCCGGCCGTCGCCGTCGGCGCCGGTGAGACCGTACGGGGTGGTGGCCTCGGTGACATCGGCGAGCATGCCGGTGAAGAAGCGGGTGGCCGCGTCGGTGTCGGCGCTGCCACGCGCCTGCTCCACGAAATCACGGAACGGGACGGGGGCGGGCAGGGTGTCCTCGCGGCCGTGCAGATACGCCTGGATCTCCGCGAAGACGGCCTTGAAGGTGGTGTTGTCGTCCATCAGGTGGTGGCTGACCATCAGCAGCGACCAGCGGTCCCCGTCGGCGGCGGTATAGAAGCGCAGCAGGGGCGCGCGCCGGACGTCGAGCCGGTGGCGGCGGGGGTCGTACCGCCGGCGCAGCTGCTCCAGGGCGGGCCCGCCGGCCGGGTCGAGATCATCGACCTCGGTGACGGGCAGCGGGGCGCTGCGCCAGACCACCTGCACGGGTGCCGGGAGTCCTTCCCACAGGACGGCGGTGCGCAGGATGTCGTGGCGGTCGGCCACGGCTTGGAAGGCGGCGAGCCAGCGGTCGAGGAGGTCGCGGCTGTCGAAGCCGATGCCGACGGTGAGGAGATAGGGGTCGCCCTCGTCCTCGCCGGTGAGGAGGTGGTGGAAGAGGACGCCTTCCTGGAGCGGGGTCAGCGGATACACGTCCTGGACGTTCGCCGCTCCGCCCGGGACGGCTGCCTCGACGGCGGCGCGCTGGTCGGGGGGCAGTGCCGCCAGAGGATCGGGTACGGCAGGTACGGGTTCGGGGGCAGGGGCAGGTACGGGTTCGGGTTCGGGTGCTTCCAGGGTGGTGTGCGCGGCCAGGGCGGCGAGGTCGGGGGCGGTGAACACCGCGCCGACGTCCACAAGGAGCCCCCGTATCCGCATCCGCTCCAGCAGGGCGACCGCGAGCAGCGAGTGCCCGCCCAGCGTGAAGAAGTTGTCGTGCCGGCCCACCCGGTCGCGGCCGAGGAGCCCGGCCCAGATCTCCGCGAGCGCGCTCTCCACCGGTCCTTCGGGCGCGGTGTACCGGCCGGTGGCGAAGGCGTCCGGGGCCAGCGCGGGCAGCGCGGCCCGGTCGGTCTTGCCATGCGCGGTCAGCGGCAGCACGTCGAGCCGGACGAAGGCCGTCGGCACCAGGTGCTCCGGCAGCCGGGCGGCGAGTTGCCCCCGTACATCCGTTTCGGTGGTGTCGGTGGTGTAGTACGCGGTGAGGTGCCGCTCCCCCGCCGCGTCGGCGCGGACGGCGACGCACGCGGTCCGCACCCCGGGGAGGTCGAGCAGGTGCGCCTCCACCTCGCCCGGCTCGATCCGGTGGCCGCGCAGCTTGATCTGGTCGTCGGCGCGGCCCAGGTACTCCAGCGTCCCGTCGGGCCGGAGCCGGCCGAGGTCACCGGTGCGGTAGAGCCGGCCCCAGGGCGTCGTCACGAACCGTTCGGCGGTGAGGTCGGGACGGCCCAGATAGCCGCGCGCGACCCCGGCGCCGCCGATGTGGAACTCGCCCGTCACCCCCGGGGGCACGGGCTCGCCGCGCTCGTCCAGGACGTACAGGGCGGTGCCGTCGATGGGCTGGCCGACGGGGACGGGACGGTCGGGGTCGGTGTCGGCGGCGGTGACCTCGTGCGCCACGCAGCCGACGACGGTCTCGGTGGGCCCGTACTCGTTGACGATCCGTACGGCCGGGTCGATCCGGTGCCACAGGGCGACGGTGGCGGGCGGCAGGGCCTCCCCGCCGACGACGACGGTCCCGGTGTGGACGGGTCCGCCGTCGGCGATGACCAGCCGGCCGAGCGCGTCCAGATGGGCGGGCGTGATCTTCAGCAGGCTGCGGGTGCCGGGCTCGGCGAGCAGCGCGCGCAGGCCGTCGACCTCGGCGCCCTCGGGGACGAAGCGGATCCGGCCGCCCCGGAGCAGGGGGACGAGCAGACTGGTGACGGTGGCGTCGAAGGACAGCGACGAGGAGACGATCGCGCCGTCGTCGGGCTGGTAGGCGCGGGCCGCCCAGCGCAGATAGTTGGCGAGTCCCCGGTGCTCGACCAGGACGCCCTTGGGGGTGCCGGTGGAGCCGGAGGTGTGCAGGACGTAGGCGAGGTCGCCGGGTCCGGCGGTGGCGGGCGGTTCGGTGTCGGGTCCGTCCTGGGCGGCCAGGTCGAGCGGGACGGTGCCGTCGGGCAGTTCGCCGGGCGGGGTCCCGTCGTGGAGTACGGCCCTGGGGGCGGTGTCGCGCAGGAGGAACGCCAGCCGGGCCGGGGGGTAGGAAGGATCGAGGGGTACGTACGCGGCACCCGCCTTGAGGACGCCCAGGAGGCCGGCGAGGACGGCGGGGCCCCGGCGGGCGTGGAGGGCGACGAGGTCGCCGGGGCCGGTGCCGAGGGCCCGCAGCCGGTGGGCGATCCGGTTGGCCCAGGCGTCGAGTCCGGCATAGGTCAGGCCGTCGGTGGCGGGCGCGTCGGGGGTGCGGCGGGCCTGCGCGGTGAAGAGTTCATGGGCGAGGGGGCCGTCCGCCGGGTCCGGGGCGGGGCCCCGGGCGGCGGCCGTGGCCAGCTCCCGCCCGGCGGGGGTGAGCAGGGGCAGCGCGCCGATTTCGGTGGTGTCGTCGCCGCCGGTCATCGCCTCCAGCAGGGTGCGCCAGTGGTCGAGGTAGCGGCGGACGGTCGCCGCGTCGAAGAGCGCGGACGCGTACTCGGCGCCGCCGGTGATCTCCGTGACGGAGTCGGCCCCGGACCCGGTGACGGTCTCGGCGAGCTTCAGCGACAGGTCGAACTGGGCGGTGGTGTGGGGCGCGGCGGGCAGCAGCGAGGTGCCGAGGCCGGGCAGGGCGGGCGGCGCGGAGCCGTCGGCGGTGGCCGCCTGCCACACGAACACGACCTGGACGACGGGGGTGTACGCGAGGCTCCGCTCCGGGCGCACCAGCTCCACCACCCGTTCGAAGGGGACGTCCTGGTGGGCCTGGGCGGCGAGGACCCGTTCCTTGACGTGGGCCAGCCAGTCGGCCACGGACCGGCCGCCGGACGCGTCCAGCCGGATCGGCAGGGTGTTGACGAAGAAGCCGATCAGGTCCTCGATCTCGCGCCGGTCCCGGTGGGCGCTGGGCGAGCCGATGACGACGTCGCTCCGGCCGGAGAGCCGGGCCACGACGGCGGCCCAGCCCGCGAGGAGGGTCATGTAGAGGGTGGTGCCGTGGCGGGCGCCGAACTCCTTGAGCCGGGCGGTGAGCGCCGCGTCCAGGGTGCAGTCGACAACGCCGCCGGCGATGTCCTGGCGGGCCGGCCGGGGCCGGTCGGTGGGGAGTTCGCACAGCTCGGGGGCGCCGGCCAGCGCCTCGCTCCAGTACGCGGCCCGCTCGGCGGCCGCCGGGGCGCCGGCCAGGTCCCGCTGCCAGGCCGCGTAGTCGCCGTACTGCACGGCGAGCGGCGGCAGCGGATCGGGGCGGCCGGCGGCGAAGGCCCCGTAGAGCGCGGCGAGTTCGCGGGTGAACAGCCGCAGCGACCAGCCGTCGCCGACGATGTGGTGCAGGGTGACGAGCAGCGCGTGCTCCTCGTCGGCGACACGGACCAGCCGGCCCCGGATCAGCGGCCCGGTGGCCAGGTCGAAGGGGCGGGCGGCCTCCTCGGCGGCGACAGCGGCAACGGCTGCGGCGGAGGCGGCGGGGTCACCGCCGGTGGGCAGCACCTGCTCGGCCAGGGCGAACGCCGCCCGCTCCGCGATCCGCTGCACGGGCTCGCCGTCCCGCTGGGCGACGGTGGTCCGCAGCACCTCGTGGCGGGCGACGATCGCATCGAGCGCCCGGCGCAGCGCACCGGTGTCGAGCGCGCCGGTCAGCCGCAGGCCGAAGGGGATGTGGTAGGCCCGGCTCATGTCGTCGATCCGGGAGAGGAACCACATGCGGCGCTGGGCGTACGAGAGCGGGGCGCCGTCCCGGCGGGGCGCGGAGGTGACGGCGGGGCTCGCGCCGGGCAGGGCGGCGGCGACAGCGGCGGCGAATCCGGCGAGCCGGGGCCGCTCGAACAGCTCCGCGAGGGCGACGTCGACCCCGAGGGCGGCCCGCAGCCGGGTCAGGACCCGCACGGCGAGCAGGGAGTGGCCGCCGAGGTCGAAGAAGTCGTCGTGGCGGCCGACCCGTTCCTGTCCGAGGACGTCCGCCCAGATGGCGGCGGTCCGTTCCTCGACGGGTCCCGCCGGGGGCTCGTGATCGGGGCGGCCGAACGAGGCGGCACCCGGGTCGGGGAGGGCGGCCCGGTCGAGCTTGCCGTGGGCGGTCAGGGGCAGGGCGTCGAGCCGGACGTAGGCGGCGGGCACCTGGTGGTCGGGGAGGACGGCCGCCAGCCGGGCGCGCAGGCCGGCGGGGTCGAGCGGGGCGTCGGCCGCGCAGTACGCGACGAGCCGCTTCTCACCGTGTTGGTCGGTCCGGGCGACCACGACGGCGGCCCGCACCCCGGGGCACCCGGTCAGCCGGGCCTCGATCTCACCGGGCTCCACCCGAAAGCCCCGGATCTTCAGCTGCTGGTCGCGTCGGCCGAGGAATTCGATGGTGCCGTCGGGCAGCCGCCGGCCGAGGTCACCGGTGCGGTAGTGGGGCCCGCCGAAGAGGGTGACGAACCGTTCGGCCGTCTCGTCGGGCCGGCCGAGGTAGCCGAGGGCGACGCCGTCGCCGCCGATGACGAGTTCGCCGGTGACGCCGGTGGGGACGGGTTCGAGCCGGTCGTCGAGGACATGGACGGAGGTACGGGCGATGGGGCGCCCGAGGGGGACCCTGCGGGTGGGGTCCGCGCCGGGGTTCGCGCGGTGGACATGGCCGGCGGCCTGGCGGATGTGCGGGTCCGCGCCGGTGGCCGCACCGGCGCCGGTCGTCGGGCCGGTGATCCGGTGGGCATCCCCGTCGGCGCCCGTATCGACGCGGGCGTCCTGGTCCGCGTCCGGCACCGCGTGGGGGCCGGGAACGCCCGCGCCGTGGTGGGACTCCGGGGTCGTGCCCATGGCCGCACCGGGGTCCCTGCCCGTGCCCGGCGCTGCCTGCGCGACGGGATCGCCTGCGCCACGGTGGGATGGCGCAGCCGCACCCGACTCCCCACGGGAACCAGGCATCGTGCCCATGGCCGCGCCGGGATCCCTGTCCGCGTCCGGGACCCGGTGGGCGCCGGGACCACCCGCACCCTGCCCGGTACCCGAGGCCGTGCCCGTGGCCGCGCCGGAACCCGGGTCCGCGTCCGGCACATGAGGGGGTTCCGGGGCCACGACCGCGCTTCGGCGGACGTCAGAGGTCCGGGCCGTTCCGGTGTCCACGCGGTCATCCGGACCCGGACCCGGGCCCGTGCCCGTTCCCGTACGGGGATCCGGGTCCGCACCCGGGAGGCGACGGGCTCCCCCGCCCGTGCCGGTGGCCGGGTACGTGCCCGTGACCCGGTGGGCCAGGGCGTACGTCGTGGTCTCCGTGGGTCCGTAGACATGGATGAACCCGCCCGGCGGGTGCCGGTCCAGGAAGCGGGCGAGCAGGCCCGGATCGAGGATGTCGCCGCCGACGAGGAGCCGGCGCAGGCGGGCCAGGGCCGGGCCCGCCTCCTCGGCGTAGCGGTGGAAGAGGCTGGTGGTCAGGAAGAGGACCGTGACGCCGTGCCGGTCGAGACAGCGGGCGAAGCGGTCGGGGTCGAGCAGGTCGTCCTGGTCGACGACGACGGCCCGGCCGCCGGTGACGAGCGGCGCCCATACCTCCATCGTGGCGGCGTCGAAGGCCGGGTTCGCGGCGAAGGCGACCCGGTCGTCCCCGGTGAGGTCGAGATAGCCGCTGTCCAGGGCGAGGCGGCCGACGCCCGCGTGCGGGGCGATGACGCCCTTGGGGGTGCCGGTGGAGCCGGAGGTGTACATGATGTACGCGGCTCCGGGCGGCAGGGGGGCCGCGTCCGTGCCGGTCCGGGTCCAGCCCTCCTCGGTGACGACCACCCTGGCGCCGCTGTCGGAGACCATGAGTTCGCGGCGCGGCAGCGGGTGCGCGGGGTCGATCGGTACGTAGACCGCGCCCGCGCGCAGGACGGCGAGCTGGAGCGCGACCAGTTCCACGGAGCGGGGCAGGACGAGGGCGACCCGGTCGCCGGCCGTCACGCCGTGTGCGGCGAGGGCGCGGACGTGCCCGTCGGCGAGGGCGTCGAGCGCGGCGTAGTCCACCTCGCGGTCGCCGTGGACGAGGGCGACGGCGTGCGGGGTGCGGGCGATCCGGTCGGCGACCAGTTCCTCGATCCGGGACCGGGGCGGCAGGCCGTGCGGGGAGTGGGCCCCGGCGAGCAGCCGGGCGCGCTCCGGCGGGGTGAGGAGGGGCAGGGTCGTGGGGTCGGCGGTGTCCTCGGTGGTCATCGCCCGCAGCAGGGTGATCCAGTGTCCGGTGAGGCGCCGTACGGTGTCGGCGTCGAAGAGCGCGGTGGCGTACTCGACGGCACCGCGCAGCCCGTCGCCGGTGCCGGTGCCGGTGCCGGTGCCGGTGCCGGTCAGGGCGAGGGTGAGGTCGAAGCGCGAGGTGCCGTGGCCGGGTCCTGGCACGGCGGCGACGGCGAGGCCGGGGAGCGCGGGGGGCTCGTCCGCATCGGGCTGCCAGGTGAAACCGGTCTGGAAGAGGGGGTGGTGGGCCGGGTCGCGGGTGGGCCCGACGAGGTCCACGATCCGGTCGAAGGGCAGGTCCTGGTGGGCCTGCGCGGACACCACGCGGTCCCGGACCCGGGCCAGCCAGTGCCGTACGGTGGGCGCGGCCCCGGGCTCCAGGCGCAGCGGCAGCATGTTGACGAAGAAGCCGATCAGGTCCTCGGTCTCGGCCTGGCCCCGGGTCGCCGCCGGGGTGCCGATCACCACCTCGGGCTGTCCGGAGAGCCGGCACAGGGTGGCGGCCCAGCCGGCCAGCAGGGTCATGAAGAGGGTGACGCCGTGGCGGGCGCTGAACTCCTGGAGCCGGGCGGTGAGCGCCGCGTCGATGTCGCAGGTGACGGTGGCGCCGGCGTAGTCCTGCCGGGCGGGCCGTGGCCGGTCGGTGGGCAGGGCCCAGACCTCGGGCGCGCCGGCGAGCGCCGTGCGCCAGTACTCGGCCTGCCGGGCGAGATCCGCGTCGGGGCGGGCGTGCTGCCAGCGGGCGTAGTCGGCGTACTGGACGGGCAGCGGCGGCAGCGGGTCGGGCTCGCCCCGGGAGAAGGCCGTGTAGAGGGCGGTGAGTTCGCGGCCGATGATCCGCAGGGACCAGCCGTCCGCGACGATGTGGTGGAGGACGAGGATGAGGGTCCACCCGCCCGCCGTATCAGGTCCGTCCGGTGCGTCCGGTGCGTCCGATGAGTCCGATGAGTCCGGCGTGAGGCTGCCCCGGAGCAGAGGGCCCCGGGCGAGGTCGAAGGGGGCGTCGAGGGCTTCTTCGGGCACCCAGGCGAAGCCGGTGGGGGCGCCGGTCCGCTGCACGGGCCCGTCCGGGGTGTCGTGGAAGGTGGTGCGCAGGACGTCGTGGCGTTCGACGATCCGGTCCAGCGCGCGGCGCAGCGCGTTCCGGTCGAGGTCGCCGGTGAGCCGCAGGGCGTGCCGGATGTGGTAGGCGCCGCCCGCGCCCGCCCAGTGGGAGAGCAGCCAGAGCCGGCGCTGTTCCGCCGACGCGGGCACCGGTCCGGTGCGGTCGGCGGGGGTGATCGGCGGCAGGGCGCGGGGGCGGGCGGAGTCGACGGCGGCGGCGAAGGCGGCCAGGGTGGTCGCGGCGAAGACGGCGCTCAGCGGGACCTCGGTGCCGAGTGCGGAGCGCAGCCGGGCGACGACGCGGACCGCGACGAGGGAGTGTCCGCCGAGGTCGAAGAAGTCGTCGTCGCGGCCGACGCGGCCGGCGCCGAGCAGGTCGGCCCAGAGGGCGGCGACGGTGGTCTCCGTCTGCCCCTCGGGGGCCCGGTAGGCGCGGCGGGCGTAGGCGGTGGCGCCGGGCTCGGGCAGCGCGGCCCGGTCCAGTTTGCCGTTGGGGGTCAGGGGCAGGGCGTCGAGGCGGACGTAGGCGGCGGGGACCATGTGGTCGGGGAGGGCGGCCGCGACATGGGCCCGCAAGGCCTCGGGACCGGCAGGACCGGCAGGGGTGGTCTCGGGGCCGGCAGGGGTGGTCTCAGCGCCGCCGGCGCTCTCGGGGCCGGCCGGGTTCCGACCGGTGACGACGTAGGCGACGAGCCGTTCGCCCCGGGCCACGACGGCGGCCTCGCGCACATCCGGGTGGCAGGCGAGCCGGTGCTCGATCTCGCCGGGCTCGACCCGGAAGCCGCGCACCTTGGCCTGGTGGTCGCGGCGGCCGAGGAAGTCCAGGGTGCCGTCGGGCAGCCACCGGCCCTGGTCGCCGGTGCGGTACATGAGGTCGTAGGCGCGCTCGGCGGGGGTGACCTCGCCCCGGGCGCCGGTGAAGCTGTACAGGGTGTACCGCTGGACACCGTCGCTGCTGGTGATGGCGTACGGCAGGGTACGGATCCCGATACCGGTGGCGCCCAGGGAGCGCAGCAGCGCGACGAGGGCGAGCCGGTCCTCGCCGGCGGTCCGCCCGGGGGTGATCCGGTGGTCCTCGGGGGTGTAGACGAGGGGTTCGGTGACGTCTCCGTCGTCCACGGGGACCACGGGCAGGGTGGTCTGGAGGGCGAACCGGCCGCCGGGGCGGAGCAGTCGGAGCAGGTTGGCGACGAGGTCGCGGGGGCGGTGGGCGCGGTCGAGCACCATGGTGCTGACGGCGAAGTCGAGGCTGCCCTCGGGGATGCCGAACTCGGCGGCGCTCTCCCCGGGGGGTACGTCCACCTTCGCGGGCCGTACGTCGTACCCCTCGCGGCGCAGCCGCTGGACGAAGAAGGGGCTGAGGTCGAGGCCGGTGACGTGGGCGCCCAGGGCGGTCAGGGTGCGCAGCACCTCGCCGCTGCCGCAGCCGAGTTCGGCCCCGCGCAGCCCGGTGAGGCCGTCGGGCCCGGCGTCGAGCAGGGTGCGCAGGACGTCGGCGTCGAGTCCGGCGGCGGCGTAGCGGGCGTTCGCGCCTTCGAGGAAGTACCGGCTGAAGCCGCCGTACGCGGCGCTGTCGGACCCGTACCGGTCCAGGAACCGGCGGACGGCGGCGACGAGGTCGGCGTCGAGTCCGTCCGTACGGGCGATGATCTCGTCGGGGCGCAGGACGCGTTCGGCGGGGGCGGGGGCGGCCGTGGGGGTGTGCCGGGCGAGGAAGCGGTCGATGGCGTCGGCGGCGGAGGCGCGGTGCAGCGGGCCGTGCTCGTGTACGGCCCCGGCCAGGGTGAACGGGTTGGGGACGAAGCGGTCGGCGGTGGCGTCGGGGCGGCCCAGGTAGCCGCGCGCGAGGCCGGAGCCGCTGAGGTGGATCTCGCCGGCGACGCCGACGGGCTGCGGGTGTCCGGCGGGGTCGAGGACATAGGTGCGGGTGTTGTGGACGGCGGTGCCGACGGGTATGCGGTCGCGGCCGGCGACGGCCCCGGGGCTCGCGTGCCAGAGGTGGGAGTAGACGGTGTACTCGGTGGGTCCGTAGCCGTTCATGAAGCGTACGGAGCCGGCCCAGCGCCGGGCGAGGTCCGGGGTGCACTCCTCGCCGACGGAGACCACGGTCAGGGCGTCGCCGTGGGCGAGTCCGGTGGGGTCGATCTGCCGCAGCAGGGAGGGCACGGAGACGAGGACGTCGACGCGGTGCCGGTCGAGGGCCGCGGTCAGCCGGGCGGGTTCGATGTCACTCTGTTCGAGGACGACCAGGGTGCCGCCGTTGAGCAGGGCCATCACGGTCTCGCCGACGGCGCCGTCGAAGCTGTACGAGAAGAGCTGGGCGATGCGGCGGGGCCCGGTGAGGCCGAAGGCGTCCCGCTGCCAGGCGGCCAGGTTGACGACGCCCCGGTGGGGGACCATGACGCCCTTGGGCGTGCCAGTGGAGCCCGAGGTGTAGATGACGTAGGCGAGGTGGTCGGGGCGGAGTCCGGCGCGGGGCGGGTTCGCCTCGTCCCCGGCGGTCGCGGCGGTGCCGGGGGCTTCGGCGGTGACGGCGGTGACGGCAGTGACGTCCACGGTCGATACGCCGTCGAGGAGTCCGGCGGGCGGGGTGGGGCCGGTGAGCGCGGCGACGGGCCTGCTGTCGGCGACCATCGCGGCGAGCCGTCCGGCGGGGTAGCCGGGGTCCAGCGGCACATAGGCGCCCCCGGCCTTGAGGACGGCGAGGACGGCGGCGGTCATGTCGGCGCCCCGGTCGAGGAGGACGGCGACCCGGTCGTCGGGGCGGACCCCGAGGGCGCGCAGCCGGTGGGCCAGCCGGTTGGCCCGGGTGTTGAGTTCGGCGTAGGTGATCCGCTCCTCTCCCCGGACCAGGGCGGTCGCCCCGGGGGTGCGGGCGGCGTGCTCCTCGAAGACCTCGTGGACGCAGCGGTCGTCGGGGAAGGGGGAGTCGGTGGCGTTCCACCGGTCGAGGACCAGGGCGCGTTCGTCCGGCGGGAGCAGGGGCAGGGCGGCGAGGGGGCGGGTGTCGTCGTCGGCCATGCCCGCGAGCAGGGTGCGCCAGTGCCCGATGTGGCGTTCGACGGTGGCCGGGTCGTAGAGCGCGCGGGCGTACTCGACGCCGCCCTCGACGGTGGTGCCCGCGTCGGACAGCTTCAGCATGAGGTCGAACTTGGCGACGGTGCCGGCCTCGGTGCCGTGGGGGTCCTGCGCGTCCTGAAGGTCCTGCGGGCTCTGGAGCAGCCGTTCCTCCGCGTCCTGCCAGGCGAAGAACATCTGGAACAGGGGGCTGTGGGCGAGGCTGCGCGTGGGCCGTACGACGTCCACCACCTGCTCGAACGGCAGATCCTGGTGGGCGAGCGCGGTGAGGGTGGCCTCCTTGACCCGGCGCAGCCACTCCCCCACGGACGGGTCGCCGGAGGTGTCGAGACGCAGGGCGAGGGTGTTGACGAAGAGACCGACGACGCCTTCGGTGCCCGCGTGGCCCCGGTTGGCGGTCGGGGTCCCCACCACCACCTCGTCCTGTCCCGAGAGCCGGGCCAGGACGGCTCCCCAGGCGGCCAGCAGGGTGACGAAGAGGGTGGTGTCGTGCCGCTTCGCCAGGGCGCGCAGCCGTTCGGTGAGGTCGGGGTCGAGTGCGCAGCGGACGAGTCCGCCGGTGTGGTCCTGGCGGTCCGGGCGGGGCCGGTCGGTGGGGACCTCGCAGAGGGCGGGGGCGCCGGCGAGGTGGTCGCGCCAGTGGTCGGCCTGGGCCCGCAGGCGTTCGGCGGTCAGCCACTGCCGCTGCCACACCGCGTAGTCGGCGTACTGGAGCGGCACCGGGGGCAGGGGGTCGGGGCGGCCCGCGCGGAAGGCGTCGTGGAGTGCCCCGAGTTCGCGGACGAGGAGCGTCATCGACCAGCCGTCGACCACGATGTGGTGGGTGGTCAGGGCGAGCAGCGCACTGCCGTCGGACCGCCGGGTGAGGACGCCCCGGATCAGGGGTCCCGTCGTCAGGTCGAACGGCTCCTGGGGGGCGGGGGCTCCCGGGTCCGGCCCGTCGGTGGTCTCCAGCGGGAAGCGGCCCTCGGCCGCGACGACCTGGACGATCTCGCCGTCGGCCTCGTGGAAGGTGGTGCGCAGCGACTCGTGCCGGGCCACCAGCCGGTCCAGGGCCCGGCGCAGGGCGCCGGTGTCGACCGGCGCCGGCAGCCGCAGCCGGGTGGTGACGTGGTAGGCGGCGCCGCCCCCGTCCAGCCGGGACAGGAACCACATGCGCTCCTGCGCCGCCGACAGCGGCACCGGGCCGGTGTCCGTGCGCGGGGTGATCGCCGGGGCGGGCCGGGTCCTTCTGATCCCGGCCGCACGCGCGCGTTCGAGGAGACGTGCCCGCTCTTCCGGGCCGAGGTCGGCGAGGTGGGGTGTGTCCATGGCGAAGGGCCTCAGAATTCGTCGGGTCGGGTCGAGACGTGTCGTGGCGGTTCGGCGAGTGGAAGAGCGTCCGTCGGAGGAAGGCGCGACCGGGCAGACGGGAGCCGCGTGCCACGGTGACGAGGAGGTGTCAGGGGCAGGAGGGGGCAGGGGTCGGGAGGGGTACGGACGGCGGAGGCGGCGGGGAGGGGCGGTGCGGAGGCCGGCGGGCCGCAGGCTCAGACGGCGGGCCGTGGGCCGGCGGTACTCGCCCCGGGCCCGGCGCCCGGACCGGCAGCCGGGCCGGCACCCGGACCACTGTCCGGACCACTGCCCGGCCCGGTTTCCGGCCCGGTTTCCCGCCCGGTTTCCGGCAGCGGGCCGGTGGGCCGCAGTCCGCCGGTGACCTGCGTGAGGGCGGCGACGAGCAGGCACAGCACCCCGCAGAAGGTGCCGGTCAGCCCCAGTGCCCCGGTGAGCCCCGCCCCCCACACCCCGGCGACGGCCCCCACCCGGTCCACGACGGGCGCGGCGAGCGCCTCGGCCAGCGGGACCGACAGGACGATCGAGAACGGGGTGAGCCCCCAGGCGATCATGCGCCGGAGGCTGAAGACCCGGCCCTGGAGTTCCACGGGCACCTGTGCCTGCCAGATCGTCTGGCTGGACGCGTTGAGCAGCGGGACCGAGGCCCCGTAGAGGAAGGAGGCGGCGTAGAGCGCGTACTCGTGCCGCAGCAGTCCCATCGCCGCCATGCAGGCCCCGGCGAGCAGCGCCCCGGCCAGGACGCCGTGGTGCTTGGCGGCCGGGCCGCCGGTGGCGGAGTAGACGGCGCCGCCGGCCACGGTGCCCGCGCCGACGAGGGAGAGCAGCACGCCGAGCGTCCCGGAGGTGGTGAACGACAGGACGTAGGGCGCGTAGAGGACGGTGAAGATCGACAGGCCGACGTTGACGCAGACGAAGAAGGCCAGCAGCCGCAGCAGGTCCCGGCGGTCCCTGAGGAAGTGCCAGGCGACGGTCAGGTCGTCGCGGAACCCGGCGCGGAAGGAGCCGGTGGGACGGTGCCGGGGGGCGGGGAAGCGGAGCCGCAGCAGCAGGGCCCCGCAGGCGAGGAAGGACACCAGGTCGAAGGCGGCGATGCCGGCCACGCCGACCAGCTGGTAGAGGAAGGCCCCGAGGACCGGGGAGCCGATGGTGACCACGCCCATCAGGCTCTCCGCGACGCCGTTGACGCGGGCCCGCCGCTCCGGGGCGGCGAGGACGGTGATGCTCGCGCCCACGGCGGGCCAGGAGAAGGCGGTGATCGAACTCATCACGCACCAGACCACGCCGACCAGGAGCGGTGTCAGGTTGTCGGTGAGCGCGACGGACAGGGTGAGGGCGAGGGTGACGGCGCCCGCGCCCTGGCACATCAGCAGGACGGCCCGGCGGTCGAAGCGGTCCACGACCACTCCCGCCACCGGGGCCAGTAACAGGCCGGGGAGGGCCGCGACGACGGCGAGCGTCGCGAACAACGCGAACGAACCCGTCTCCCGGAAGACCCACACGTTCATGCCGAAGCCCGTCACCGCCGAGCCCAGAGCGGTGGTGGCCTGGGCGACCACCAGCGTCATCGCGGACCCCTTGGGCGGACAGTCTCCGTCCTGGTCGCGCGCGATGTTCCGTTCCCCCACAGACGTGCCCCAAATCCGTTATGCCCCACACGAGTTGAGTTCGCGTCAGGCTAATGAACACACGACCGTCACACAATCCCCCCCTCTCCTCACCTGCGGTTCCCGCCGGGAAACCGGACGGAGACCGGGGTGACCAGCGAGGACGGCGGGCGGCGGAACCACCGCCGGGGACGGTCCCGCGCCGGGTTGGAGAGATCCCATAGGTCCCGGCGGCCCCGGCACGGCGGCCGGAAATGGCCCTGACACCCGGGAGGGCGGCCCTCATGGCCCGTGCCGGGGGCCCGGACCGGACCGGCCGGGGTCTCCACCAGTAACCGGTGCACAGGGCACGGTTTTTGGAGACCTTCCATAAAGCGCGGCGGCGGGCCGGCGGCGTACCACCCCCGGGCGCGGCCCGCCACGGGCCGCGCCGTGTTACGTGTAGGAAACAACTTCTCGGCAGAATCCCGGTATGAAGATCATGGAGACCGCGAAGATGGTGGAGATCAAGGAAGTTCCCTGGACCGACCCCGACGCGACCGCGCTGCGCGCCCGCCAGCGCGTGGAGATCGCCGCCGTCTACGGCTCGCCGGAGAGCGAGCCGGGACCGGCCCCGTCGGCGGCGGACACGGCCGCCTTCTTCGTGACGTACGACGCCCGGGGCACGGCCGTGGGCTGCGGCGGGCTGCGGGACCTCGGCGGCGGCACGGGCGAGATCAAGCGGATGTACGTGGCCCCGGACCAGCGGGGCACGGGCGTCGCCGGGCTGATCCTGCGCACCCTGGAGGAGCGGGCGCGCGAGCTGGGCTGGAGTCGGCTGCGAGTGGAGACCGGCAGCCGGCTCACCGCCGCCATCCGCTGCTACACCCGCGCCGGTTACGCCCCCATACCCGCCTACGGGCCCTACGTGGGGGCGGAGGACTCGCACTGCTTCGAGCGGACCCTGCCACCGGCTCCCTGAGGGCCGGGGAGGGGCACAGGCCGGGCCTTCCGCCGGGGTCCCGCCGCCAGGGCGCGCGCCGGGGTCCCGCCTGCCGGGGCGGCCGTCGTCACCCCTGCCCCGGTGGCAGCGTCGCCGTCACCTCCAGACCGCCCCCGGCCCGTGGCACGGCCGTGGCGTCCCCCTTGTGCGTACGGGCCACCGCGCGCACGATCGACAGGCCGAGCCCGCTGCCCCGGGCCGAGCCCACCCGGTCGGTGAGCCGCCGGAACGGTTCGAAGAGCACCGGGATCTCATGGGCCGCGATCTCCGCGCCGGTGTTGGCGACGGTGATCCGCGCGCCGGAGCGCCCCGCTGCGGTCTCCACCCGGAGCAGCCCGCCGGGCAGGTTGTACTTGACCGCGTTGTCGACGAGGTTGCGTACGAGCTGTTCCAGCAGGACGGGATCGCCCAGCGCCGGGGCGGTCCGCAGCTCGGTCTCCACGGTGAGGCCCTTGTCCCGGGCGGCCGCGCCGGTCTGCTCCAGCACGGCCCCGGCGATCCCCGCGAGGTCGACCGGGAGCAGTTCGGTGACCGAACTCTCCGCGCGGGCCAGCGTCAGCAGGGAGTCGATCAGCCGCTCGTGGCGCTCGTTGACGGCGAGCAGGTTCTCGCCGAGCCGCAGCACCTCGGGGGGTGCGGCGGGCCGGGCGACGGCCACTTCCACGAGGGTCCGGCCCACCGCGAGGGGGGTCTTCAGCTCGTGCGCGGCGTTGGCGATGAAGCGGTCCTGACCCGCGAACGCCTGGTCGAGCCGGTCCAGCATGCTGTCGAAGGAGTCGGCGAGGCGTTTGACCTCGCCGGGCGGCCCGTCGAGGTCGATCCGCCGGTGCAGGGTGCGGCCGGCGATGCGCTCGGCCGTCGACGTGATCCGGTTGAGCGGCCGCAGCAGCCGCCCGGCGACCAGCCAGCCCATGGTGGTGGCGACGACACCGACCCCGACGACGGTGAGCCCGCCCTTGGTGATCAGGTTCTCCCGCATCGATTCCAGGACGACGTCGCGGGTGGGCTCGTCGATGACGCGCCTCTCGCCGGGCAGCTCCCGCCACTGCTCGGGGTCGCGGCCGGAGAAGCGGTCGTCGGCGGGCCACGACGGCGGGTCGGACGGGGAGCGCGCGGGCTCCTCCGACGGCTGCGGGGTGGCGGTGGAATCCGTCATTCCCCCGGTCGTGTCCCCGTCGGCGGACGACAGCGTCGGTTCCGGCGTCGGGTACGCGGTGTACGGCCCGTCCGGGAAGACGGGTTCGGCGGTCGGGGAGGTGGCCTCCATGGGGAAGGGCAGCTTCAGCGTGTACTCCATGCTGTTGCCGACCAGGATCACGGCACCGCCGAAGACGGCCGCGCCCGCGACGAAGAACAGCACTCCGAAGACAGCGGTGAGCCGGAGCCTGAGACTGAGGCTCCCGGCGGGCAGGCGCGGCTTCACCGGATCCGGTAGCCGACGCCGGTCAGGGTCTCGATGACGGGGCCGTCCCCGAGTTTGCGCCGCAGCGAGCGCATGGTGACCCGGACGACGGTGGTGAAGGGGTCGACGTTCTCGTCCCAGGCGCGTTCGAGCAGGTCCTCGGCGGACACCGGGGCGCCCTCGGCGCGCAGCAGCTCCTCCAGGACCGCGAACTCCTTGCGGGACAGCTGGACGAAGCGCCCGTCCCGGGTGGTCTGCCGCAGATGGGGATCGAGACGGATGCCGGCCCGCTCCAGGACGGGCGGGACGGCGGGCCGGGAGCGCCGGCCCAGCGCCCGGATCCGGGCGACCAGCTCGGCGAAGGCGAAGGGCTTTGAAAGGTAGTCGTCGGCGCCCAGGCCGAGACCGGCCACCCGCTGTGCCACGGTGGTGGAGACGGTGAGCATCAGGATCCGCACCTCGGCGCCGGTGGCGACCGTACTCCGGCAGACGTCGTCCCCGTGGACCAGCGGCAGGTCGCGGTCGAGGACCATCACGTCGTACGTGTGGAGGTCGAGGTGTTCCAGGGCGGCCGCCCCGTCGTGGACGACGTCCACCGCGAGCCCTTCCAGACGCAGGCCCTCCGCCATGGCGCCGGCCAGCATTTCCTCGTCCTCGACTATCAGCACCCGCATCCGTACCCCCGCTACCTCACCCGTGATGACCCGCGATAACCCGCGATGACCTGCGACAACCCGCAACGACCTGCGATGTCCCCAGCTCTGGGACCAGTATCCCTGTCCGATGTGAGCACCGTGTGAGCGGCTTCGCTCACCGTGGTCCCACAGGCGATGGCGTGAACTGGGGCCCGCCCCGGCCGGCACCCCCCGCCGGCCGGGGCCCGCCCGCCAGGACCCCGCGCGAAGGCTGAACTCCCCATGTCCCACACCCGGCCCACCGAGACACCGGACCGGAACGGCGCCGTCCCCTACCGCCGTCCCACCGCCGGCACCCCGGCGCCGCCGTCCCGCCGGCAGGGCCGTGGCGCCCCGGCGGCACCGCCGTCCCGCCGCCGCCGGGTGGACCGGCGCAAACGGCGCTCCGCCCGCAGCAGGCTGGTACGGGCGCTGGCCGTCCTGGTCGGGGCGGGCACCCTGGCGGGGGCCGCCTGGACGGCGTGGCCGCAGGAAGGGGCAGGGCCGTCCGCCGCTCCGCTGCCCGGGGCCGACGACGGCCCGGCGGAGCGGGAACCCGGGAGGGACCCGGCGGCCACGCCCCGGACCGGCCCGCCGTCGTCCGCGCCGGCCCGCCCCGCCCGGCCGCGCTCCGACCGGAAGCCGTCGCGGCGCCAGGTGTCGTACGTGGTCGACGGCCCGCAGACCTACACCTGGGCGCAGGGCACGGGCCGCCGCGCCGGTGACCGGGGGCGGCTGATCCGGTACGGCGTGAAGCTGGAGGACGGCACGGGGCTGACCGCCGACGCGGTCGCCACCGAGATCGACGGCATCCTGCGCGATCCGCGCGGCTGGACCCGGCAGGGCGCGGCCTCGTTCCAGCGGGTCTCCTCACCCCCGTACGACATGGTCGTGCACGTGGTGTCGCCGGGGACCACCGACAAGCTGTGCGGGCGGTGGGGACTGGACACCGGCGGGCGGGTCAACTGCGCCAACGCGCCCGACCTCGTGGTCAACGTGCGGCGCTGGACGGAGCTGAGCCCGCAGTACCCGGACCGCCCGCACGACTACCACGCGCTGATCATCAACCATGAGGTCGGGCACGTCCTGGGCTACGGCCACCGGGGCTGCCCCGGCGCGGGAGAGCCCGCGCCGGCGATGATGCAGCAGATCAAGGGGCTGAAGGGCTGTCGGGCCAATCCGTGGGTGTACGACGCGGAGGGCCGCTTCATCGACGGGCCACGGGAGCCCTGAGCCCGGTGCCCCCGTGGCGCGGGCTCAGGCCGAGTACCGGGCGGCCAGCTCCCGCTTGAGCACCTTGCCGCTGGGTCCGAGCGGGAAGGACGCGACGAACTCGACCCGGCGCGGGTACTTGTAGGCGGCGACCCGCTCCCGGGCCCAGGCGATGATGCCGGCGGCGAGGTCCGCGTCCGCCACGGCCCCGGGGCGGGGCACGACCACCGCGCACACCTCCTGCCCGTGGCGCTCGTGCGGGACGCCGACGACCGCGACCTGGGCGACGGCGGGATGCCGGTTCAGGACCTCCTCCACCTCGCGCGGGTAGACGTTGTAACCGCCCCTGATCAGCATGTCCTTGGTGCGGTCGACGATGGTGAGGACCCCGTCGGCGTCCTTGGTGCCCAGGTCGCCGGTGCGGAACCAGCCGTCGGTGACGACCTCGGCGGTGGCCTCGGGCCGGTTCAGATAGCCCGCCATCACATTGTGGCCGCGGACGACGACCTCCCCGACCTCGCCCGGGGGCAGCAGCTCAATGCGGCCCGCGACGGCGGCGTCGGCGATCTCCGCCGTGACCCCCGGGATGGGCCGTCCGACGGTGCCGGGACGGCAGGGCCAGGGCCGCTGGTTGAAGGTGACGACCGGGGAGGTCTCGGTGAGCCCGTACCCCTCGTACACCGGGCAGCCGAAGACGCGGGTGACGTCCTCCAGCACCCGGACGGGCAGGGCCGCGCCGCCGGAGTAGGCGCGGTCGAGCGGCGGGCGCAGCGGGCTGCGCGCGGCGGCCTCCAGGAGACCGATGAACATGGTGGGGACGCCCATGGCGACGGTGCACCCCTCGGCGGCCATCAGGGCGAGCGCGGCGTCGGCGTCGAAGCGCTCCATCAGCACCAGGGTGGCCCCGGCACTGAAGCAGGTGCCCATGCCGCAGACCTGGCCGAAGGTGTGGAACAGGGGCAGGCAGCCGAGGAGGACGTCGTCGGGGCGCAGGGCGAAGGGGGTGACGACCGTGGTGGCGATGTTCATCACCAGATTGAGCTGGGTGATCATGGCGCCCTTGGGGTGGCCCGTGGTGCCCGAGGTGTAGAGGACGAGGGCGATGTCGTCGGGGGCGCGGGGCACCGGGTCCGGCAGGGGGGTTGCGGCCGCCGCCCGGATGTCGAGGGGGAGGACGCAGCCCTCGCCGCCGGATCCCCCGGATCCCCCGGATCCCCCGGTGCGTACGGTGAGCAGCGGGGTCGCGGCCGCCTCGGCGGCCCGTGCGCCCTCGCCGGTCAGGGCGTCGGAGCAGATCAGCACCCGGGCGGCGGAGTCCCGCAGCACATAGGCGATCTCCTCGGCCTTGAGCAGGGCGTTGACCGGGACGACGGTCGCGCCGAGGGCGAGGGCGCCGTAGTAGGCCCGGGGGAAGTGGGGGGTGTTGGGGAGCAGCAGCGCGACCCGGTCGCCGGGGCCGACGCCCTCCTCGCGCAGGACGGCCGCGTACCGCCGGGCGGAGTCCCACAGCTCGCGGTAGGTGATCCGGTCCGGTCCCGCGACGAGTGCGGGGTGGTCGGGGCGGCGGGCGGCGCTGTCCGCGAGGACCGTGGCGGCGGACAGGACGGCGTTCACCGGCGTGGCCCCTGTCCACGGCGACGACCGGCCCGTGGGCCCGTCCCGTCCGGGGGGTCCTGAGGCAGGTGGTCGTCATGCATACGCACACTCCGGGGAATTCGGGGCCCACGGCCGGCGGTGGCGGCCCATGACCATGGATACCGGTGGGATCGACGAGTTCAACGCGTTCGGTGGTCGCGGTGATTTCGGTGAGTTCGGTGATTGCGGTGAGATTGATGAGCCGGACGGGTCCGGTGAGTTCAGGAAGGGGTGGTGATCCCGGCGAGGTCGGCCGGATCGGCGAGGTTCACGGGCCCGAAGAGAACAGGAGAGCCGTACTGTGCAGAATCCGCCGGGCATTCTACGATGAGCCGCGGCCGATCGGGAAGCGACAGAGAGCGAGCCTGAATCATGTCCGAGTACATGAACTTCTTCGCACGGCTGGCACGGGAATCCACGGACCGGAAAAGGGAGTTCCTGGAACTCGGCCGTATCGCGGGACGCTTCCCCGCGGCAAGCACCGTGGAGAATGGCGAGATATCCGTCTGGTGCAGCAACGACTATCTCGGTATGGGTCAGCATC
Source organism: Streptomyces yaizuensis (assembly GCF_034961445.1). Lineage (NCBI taxonomy): Bacteria > Bacillati > Actinomycetota > Actinomycetes > Kitasatosporales > Streptomycetaceae > Streptomyces > Streptomyces yaizuensis. The sequence goes on along the minus strand of NZ_BSBI01000001.1, from coordinate 142,540 downwards.
CACGGGTACTGGAAGCGATGCACCGCGCGATCGACGAATACGGCGGCGGCTCGGGCGGCTCCCGGAACATCGGCGGCACCCATCACTATCACGTCCTCCTGGAACGGGAACTGGCGCGGCTCCACGGAAAATCCGACGCGCTGCTCTTCACCTCCGGATACTCCGCCAATGAGGGTTCCCTTTCCGTGCTCGCGGGCCTCAGCGGGAACTGCGCCGTCTTCTCCGACCAGGAGAACCACGCGTCCATCATCGACGGGCTCCGGCACAGCGGCGCGAAGAAACACATCTTCCGGCACAATGACTGCGCCCATCTGGAGGAGTTGCTGGCGGCGGCCGACCCCGGGCAGCCCAAGCTGATCGTCACCGAGTCCGTGCACTCGATGGTGGGCGATATCGCGCCACTCGCCGAGATCGCCGACCTCGCCAAGCGGTACGGGGCGGCCACCTTCCTGGACGAGGTGCACGCGGTGGGGATGTACGGACCCGGGGGCGCGGGCATCGCCGCGCAGGAGGGCCTGGCCTCCTCGTTCACCGTGATCATGGGCACTCTCGCCAAGGGGTACGGGATGACCGGCGGTTATGTGGCCGGCCCGGCGGAGCTGATCGACGCGGTCCGGGCGCACGCGCGGTCCTTTGTCTTCACCACGGCGCTGCCGCCCTCCGTCGCGGCGGGGGCGCTGGCGGCGGTCCGGCATCTGCGCGACTCCGACGACGAGCGCCGCCGGCTGGCCGAGAACGCGCGGCTGCTCCACACCCTGCTGGACGAGCGGTCGATCCCGTATCTCTCCGACCACTCGCACATCGTCTCCGTCCTGGTCGGCGACGACGAGAGGTGCCGGGCGATGTCGCGGCTGCTGCTCCAGCGGCACGGCATCTACGTGCAGGCGGTGAACGCGCCGAGCGTGCGGGTCGGGGAGGAGATCCTGCGGGTGGCGCCGTCGGCGGTGCACCTCCCGGAGGAGATACGGAAGTTCGCGGCGGCCCTGGGCACGATCTGGACCGAGCTGGACGGCCCCCGGCCCGCGAGGGCGCGGGTCTCCGGCTGACCCGGAGGCGCCGGTCCGGTTTCGCGGGCACCGGAGCCGTCCGGGTTCGCGGGCACCGGGCCCGTCCGCATTCGGGTGCACCGGCGCCCGTCCCCGGTGCGGGAGTACCCGCGGGGGCCCGTCCGCGCTCAGGAGTGCGCCGCCCACAGGCGGCGCATCTCGGGCGAGGCCGCGAGCACCTGTGCCAGGGTGCCGGCGGCCTCCACCCGGCCGTCCTTGAGGACCACCACCCGGGCGGCCGCCCGCAGCAGCGCGGGCCGGTGGGAGACGGCGAGGACGGTGGGGCGGTCGGCGAGCAGCCGTTCCCACAGGAGGCGTTCGGTCTCGGGGTCCAGCGCGCTGGAGACGTCGTCGAGGACGAGCAGTTCGGGGTGGCGTGCCAGCATCCGGGCGAGGGCGGTGCGCTGGAGCTGGCCGCCGGAGAGCCGCAGCCCTCGGGGGCCGACGACGGTGTCGGCGCCGTCCGCGAGCGCGGCCAGGTCAGGGCCGAGGACGGCGGTGTGGGCGGCCAGGCCGAAGGCGGCCTCGTCGGTGCCGAGTAGGACGTTCTCCCGGAGGGTGCCGCTGAAGAGCCGGGGTGCCTGCGGTGTCGTGCCGCACCGGGGCGCGATGAGGAAGGCCGCCGGGTCGCGGATGGGTTCCCCGTTCCACAGCACCTGGCCGCGCTGGTGCGGCAGCAGGCCGAGGACCGCCCGCAGCAGGGTGGTCTTGCCGGCGCCGACCCCGCCGGTGATCACCGTGACGGTGCTGTGGACGACGGTCAGGTCGATGTCCTCGATCCCGGCGGCGCCGCCCGGATGGCGGGCGGTGAGGCCCCGTACCCGCAGCTCCCGCAGGGGTGGGGCGGCCACGGGGGCCTCGGCGGCGGCGACGTCGGCGGGCCCGTGCCGGGCCCCGTCGCGGCCGGAGAAGCGGCTGATCCGCTCCAGGGCGACGGAGACCCGCTGGAGCCGGACGGAGAGGATGCCGATGGAGGCCAGGGCCTCCGTCAGCAGCTGGAGGTAGAGGGTGAAGAGGGCCAGGTCGCCGACGGTGAAGGAGCCCTCCCCCGACCGGGTCGCGGTCAGCAGCAGCACCAGGCCGACGCCGACGGGGGCCGCGTTGCCGAGGACCGAGCGCTGGAGGCTCGCGTACAGCTCCTCGCGGACGGCGGCGCGCGCCCGGGAGTCGTTGAGCCGGGCGATGTGCGCGGTGACGTGCTCCTCGGCGGCGGCGGCCTGGACGGCGCGGACGGAGCCGACGGCCTCCCGCAGGGCCCCGGCGACCCGCGCGGACTCGGCGCGGGTCGCCCGCCGGTGTCGCAGGAAGCGGCCGTGCAGGGCGCCGGTCGCGGCGGTGACGGTGATCAGCAGCGCGAGCAGGGCGGCGGTGACCAGCGCGTCGATCCTGGCCATGATGGTCACGGCGGCGGCGACGAACAGCCAGTGGGCGACGTTGGTCGGGGACCAGGCGACGAAGAAGCCGGTCTCGTCCACGTCCTCGCCGACCGTGCGCAGGGCCTCGCCGGGCGCGGTCCGCGCGGTGTCGCCGGGCCGCCGCAGGGCGGTGCCGAGCAGTGCGCGGCGCACCCCGGCGGTGGTGCCGTACTGGAGCGCGGGTTCCAGGCGGCCGGCCATCACCCCGAACTGGAGGCAGAGCCGCCCGGCTTCGAGGGCGGCGACGCAGGCGATCAGCAGCCACAGGGGGTCGCCGCCGGCGCCGAGGGCGTCGAAGATCCGCTGGAAGAGGAGGCCGAGGAGCAGGGTGCCGGAGCGGACGAGGACCCACAGGCCGGTGAGCCCCCAGTAGGCGGCGCGGTGGCCCTTCAGGACGGCGGCGAGCCGGCCGGCGGTGGCGCGCAGGCCGGCGCCGTCGGCGGCGCGGCTCACCGGGTGCCCCCGCCCCCGCCGCCGGCGAGGAGGGCGTGGACGCGGGAGCCGGGGTCGGCGGCGAGGGCGGCCCGGGGTCCGTGTTCGACCACCGCGCCGGCCTCCAGCACCAGGACGCGGTCGACGTGGCGGAGGGTGTGCGGGCGGTGCTGGACGACGACGGCGGTGCGGCCGTGCAGGAGGCGTTCGATGGCGGGGTCGAGGAGGGCCTCGGTGTGCGGGTCGAGCCGGGCGGTGGGTTCGTCGAGGAGGACGACGGCGGGGTCCCGCAGGAAGACCCGGGCGAGGGTGAGGAGCTGTTCCTGTCCGGCGGACATGCCGTGGGCGCCGTCGGCGGGGCCCAGGACGGTGTCGAGGCCGTCGGGGAGGGTGTGCAGCCAGGGTTCGAGCCCGGCCTCGGCGAGGGCGGCGACGAGCCGCCGGTCCGTCACGGAGCGGTCGAAGAAGGAGAGGTTGTCGCGGAGGCTGGCGTGGAAGACCTGGACCTCCTGGGTGACGAGGGCGACCCGGGCGCGCAGGGCCGTGGGGTCGAGGTCCCGTACCGCGCGGCCGCCGACGGCGACGGAGCCGCCCTCGGGGTGGTGGAGTCCGAACACCAGCCGCACCAGGGTGGACTTGCCGCTTCCGGTACGGCCGACGACACCGAGCCGTTCGCCCGCGCCCAGGTCGAACGTGACCTCGCGCAGCACGGGTTCGGCGGGGTCGTAGTGGAAGGAGACGGCGTCGAAGCGCAGGCCGAGCGGCCCGGCGGGCAGCCGCCCGGTCCCGGCGCGCACGCTGTCGCGGGCGCCGGTGAGTTCGGCGATGCGCCGGGCGCTCACCACCGCCTGCTCCACGTCGTGGAAGCGGGTGGAGATGGTGAGCAGCGGACGGCGCAGCAGCAGCGCGTACGAGAGGGTCGCGAAGGCGGTTCCGGTGGAGAGCCGGCCCAGGGAGTGCAGCCAGACGCTGACGGCGAGGGCGAGGACGACGCTGAGGGCGGAGAGCGCCTGGACGGTGGCGGGCCACTGGACGGAGGCGCGGGCGGCTTCGCGGGCCCGCCGGGAGAGGGCGGCGAGCCGGGTGTCCAGGGCGCCCAGCGTGTGGGCGGTGGCGCCGTTGGTCCGCAGGTCCTCGGCGCCGGCGAGCCGTTCCTCCAGGAAGCCGAGGAGGTCGGCGGAGCTGCGCTGGCGTGCGGTGACCAGGGGCAGGGCCCGGCCGACGAGGCGTCGCAGCACCAGCAGGGTGCCCGCGACGAAGGGGGCGAAGACGAGGCCGATGCGCCAGTCGAGCCGGAAGAGGGCGGCGAGCACCCCGACGACCAGCAGGGCCTGGGCCAGGACCTCCAGGACGAGGGTGGACATCACCCCGGCGAGCCGGGTCACGTCGCCGTCGACGCGTTCGACGAGTTCGCCGGGGGGATGGTCCTGGTAGAAGCGGGCCGGGCGGCGCAGGCAGTGGCCGACGAGTTCGGTGCGCAGCCGGTTGGTGGTGCGCCAGGCGAGCCGTACGGCCAGGGCGTCGCCCGCGAGGACGGCGAGCAGCTGTCCGCCGGCCAGGGCGAGGTACCAGAGGGCGACCCCGGTCAGGACGGCGCCGTGGCCGGTAAGCGCGGAGTCGACGAAGCGGCGGAGCATTTCGGGGGCGGCGATCTGGAGTCCGACGCCGGTGGGCACGAGCAGGGCGAGCAGGGTCAGCGGGCGGCGCTCGCCACGGAGATAACGGGTGAGCACGGTCAGTTGCCATAAGGGACTGAAGGCCAATGGCCCTCCCCGCTCGTGATCAGCGACGGAAGTGGTCAGCATAGGGAGGGCACGGCGGATTGGGAATGGGGCGGTCACCCGCACGGAAGAAGATCAAGAAGAAGATCAAGAAGCCCGGCGGAGATCCACCAGAGGCGCCATTGCTGCCGATTCGGAGCGCTGTTAGACTCCCCGCGTCTCAGGGCTCTATTCCTGTGCCACATTCCTGTGCCGTGCGGAGAATTGCACAGGGTGGGGTCACTTCTCTCCAGTACTCGCACCGCAGCTCGGCCACTCCGCATCCCGGCACTCCCCGAAAGTCGCGGCACTTTCCGCGAGGGGAGCACGGCGTTCGGCCGTGATGCCCGGCGTGCCCCGGCACAGATATCCGCACAGCGCATGCACCGCCGTGAACGGACTCACCGGAAACGAGCAGGGGGGATTGTCATGTCGGGCGATGTCGAGGTCCTGGGAAGAAGCAGGAATGTCGTGGTCACGGGTGCCGCCGGATTCATCGGGCGGCATCTGGTCGAGGCATTGCGCGGCGATGGCGTCGATGTCGTGGGGATCGACCGCAGGGACAACTGGAACGACCGGGAAATCGAACGGACCGAGGACCGGGGATATTTACGCGCGGTGCACGGGGATCTGGTCCACATGGATCTCGCGGCCCTTCTCCGGGGCGCCGGGGCGGTCTTCCATCTGGCGGCGCTGCCGGGGGTGCGCCCGTCGTGGACCCGTTTCCCCGAGTATCTGCACTGCAATGTGCTCGCCACCCAGCGGCTGCTGGAGGCGTGCGTCCGCGCCGGGGTGGGCCGGGTGGTCCTCGCGTCGTCGTCCAGCGTCTACGGCGGCACCACCGGCGTCGGGGAGTCGGGTGTGGGGGCCATGGGCGAGGAGCAGGTGCCCTGCCCCCTGTCCCCGTACGGGGTGACCAAGCTGGCGGCGGAGCGGCTCGCGCTGGCCTTCGCCGCCCGCGACGACGCCGCCCTGGCCGTGCGGGCCCTGCGGTTCTTCACCGTCTACGGACCGGGCCAGCGCCCGGACATGTTCATCTCGCGGCTGATCCGGGCCACGCTGACGGGAGCGCCGATCCAGATCTACGGCGACGGCACCCAGCTGCGGGACTTCGTCCATGTCTCCGACGTGGTGCGGGCGCTGTGCCTCGCGGGCCGCGCCGGCGGCGGCAGCGATGTGCTGAACATCGGCACCGGCTCGCCCGTCACGGTCAACGAGGTCCTGGCCCTCACCGGGGAGCTGACCGGTCTCGCCCCCGACGCCCGGTACGGTCCGGCGCGCATCGGCGACGTGGGTGTGACCGCCGCCGACACCACCCGGGCCCGCGACCGGCTCGGCTTCAGCAGCGCCGTGGATCTGCGCACGGGCCTGACCGCGCAGATCGAGTGGACCCGTGGCGCCCTCGCCCCGGCGGGGGCGCAGGCCGCTCTCGACACCGCCTCCGCCTCGGGTTCCTGACCGTCGATGTGCGGTTTCGTGGGATTCCATGACCGGGCCGGCGGGCCGGAGGCGGCGCGGGCCGTCGCCGGGCGGATGCTCGCCGCCCTCGCCCATCGCGGCCCCGACGGCACCGGCTGGTGCCGTCACGCCGGTGTCACCCTCGCGCACTGCGCGCTGACGTTCGTGGACCCGCCCCGGTCGCGGCAGCCGTTCGTGTCGGCCAGCGGCGCGGTCGCGCTCGTGTTCAACGGCGAGCTGTACAACCACCCCGAACTCCGCCGCGAGCTGCGGTCCCTGGGCATCACCCCCCGCACCGGCGGCGACACCGAGGTGCTGACGGAGCTGTACGAGCGGCACGGCACCGCCGTCCTGTCCCGGCTGCGCGGCATGTACGCGTTCGCCGCGCACGACGCCAGGACCGGTGCCACGGTGCTCGCCCGGGACCCGCTGGGCAAGAAGCCGCTCTACTACACGCGGATCCCCGGCGGGATCGCGTTCGCGTCGGAGCTGACGGCCCTGCTGCGCCACCCGGACGCGCCCCGCGCCCCCGATGTCCGCGCGCTCGCCGACTATCTGGTGCTCCAGGCGTTCCCCGCGCCGGGCTCGGCGGTCGCGGGGGTCCACAAGGTGCGCCCCGGCGGCCTGGTGCGGTACGGGAACGGCGTCCTGACCGAGGAGGAGCACTGGCGGCCCCGCATCGGGCCGCCCCCGGGGAGCGGGCCGCCCCGGGCACGGGAGGCGGCCGCCCGGTTCGAGGAGCTGCTGCGGACGGCCGTCGCCCGCCGGGTCACCAGCACCGACCGGCCGCTCGGGGTGCTGCTCAGCGGCGGCCTCGACTCCAGCGTGGTCGCGGCGCTCGCCCAGCGGCTCTCGCCCGGCGCGCCGGTGCCGACGTTCAGCGCCGGTTTCGACGACCCCGACTTCGACGAGTCGGACCACGCCCGCGCGGTCGCCCGCCATCTGGGCACCGACCACCGGGTGGTCCGGGTCGGCGGCGCCGAACTGGCGGAGGTGGTGGAGTCGGAGTACGCCTGCGCCGACGAACCGCTGGCCGATCCCTCGCTGCTGCCGACCCGGCTGGTGTGCCGGGCCGCCCGGGAACACGTGCGCGGGGTCCTGACCGGCGACGGCGCGGACGAACTCCTCCTCGGCTACCGCTACTTCCAGGCCGAGCGGACCATCGCCGCGCTGCTGCGCGTCGTCCCCGCGCCCCGGCTGGCGGCCGCCGCCCGGATCGCCGCCGGCGCCCTGCCCTCCCGCAGTGGCAATCTGCCCGCCTCGCTGGCGCTGCGCCGGCTCGCCCGCGGTCTCGGGGCCGCGCCCGAGCACCGCTTCTACCTGGCGAGCGCGCCCTTCCCGCCGGGCGCGCTCGCCGGGGTCCTCACCGGCCGGGCACTGGCCGCACTCGCCGACCACCGGCCCTTCGCCGAAGTCGCCCGGCTCCTCGACGGCCAGCCGGACCGGCTCGGCTCCCTCCAGCGGGCCCAGCTCGCCGTCGTCGCCCACTTCCTGCGGGACGTGATCCTCACCAAGGCCGACCGGGGCGGCATGCGCAGCGCCCTGGAGCTGCGCTCCCCCTTCCTCGACCTGGACCTGGTGGAGTACGGCAACAGCCTCCCCGACGCGCTGAAGCTGCGCGGACTCACCGGCAAGTACCTGCTGCGCAGGGTCGCGAGGCCCTGGCTGCCCCGCGCGACCGTACGCCGGACCAAGCAGGGCTTCCGCGCCCCGCTGGCCCGGCTGCTCCGGCAGGAGCTGCGCCCGCTGCTGCTGGACACCCTGGCCGCCCCGGCGCTGGAACGCGGCGGCCTCTTCGACCCCGTCGCCGTCCGCGCCCTCACCGACGACCACCTCTCGGGCCGCCGGGACACCTCCCGCGGGCTCTGGGCGCTGCTGACCTACCAGCTCTGGTACGAGGGGCCGGGCCGCGCCGCCCGTCCGGCCCGGCCCCACCCCCTGGCCCTCCCGGAGGAGATCCACCGTGCCCCGTGACCCCCGTACCGTCCAGGTGCTCTCCCCCCGCACCTGGGGCAAGTTCGGCAACTACCTCGCCGCCACCAGCTTCTCCCGGGTGGTCCGGGAACGCGTCGGGGCCGAGGTGGAGCTGCGGGAGGCGGAGCCGCTGGTGCCGCTGCTCGGGGAGGCCGGGGCGGAGATCCGGACGATCTCCGAACAGAGCCCGGACCTGGCCACCCGTACCGTCCGCTACCGGGCGCTGATGCAGCGGCTCCAGGAGCGGTTCCCCCAGGGTTTCGAGGCGGACCCGGGCCCGGAGCAGATCGCCGCCCTGGCGGGACTCACCGCCCATCTGCGCGCGTCGGCGCCCGATGTCGTCGTCGGCACCAAGGGCTTCGTGGCCCGGCTCTGCGTGGCGGCGGTCCGCCTGGCCGAGGTCCCCACCCGGGTCGTCAGCCAGGTCACCAACCCGGGGCTGCTCCAGCTGCCGCTGCACCGCAGCCGCTTCCCCGACCTGACCCTGGTGGGCTTCGACTGGGCCCGGGAGCGGCTGATCGCCGACGAGGGCGTCGACCCGGCGCGGGTCCGGGTGGTCGGGCCGCTCGTCGCCCAGCACGACCTGCGGGAGTTCATGACCGGCGGGACGGCGTCGCGGGAGACCGGGCCGTGGGGCGGCGACGACGGGGACGGCTCCCGGCCCCGGCTGATCGTCTTCTGCAACCGGGGCGGCGAGGTCTATCTGCGGCTCCTGGAGCACATCGCCGCCCGCCATCCCTCCGTGGACCTGGTCTTCGTCGGCTACGACGACCCGGCGTTCGCCCGGCGGGCCGCCGACGCCGCCGCCGGGCTGCGGCACTGGCGCTTCCACAGCCGGCTGACCCAGTCCGAGTACTTCGACTACATCGACCGGGCCGCCCGCTCCCCGCACGGCCTGCTCATCTCCAAGGCGGGCCCGAACACCACCCTGGAGGCGGCCTACTTCGGGATCCCCGTGCTGATGCTGGAGTCGGGGCTGCCGATGGAGGAGTGGGTGCCCGGACTGATCCACGAGCACGGTCTCGGCCGGGCCTGCGCCGACCCCGGGGAGCTGCTGCGCACCGTGGACGAATGGCTCACCCGGCCCGAGGCGATCGCCCTGCGGAAGAAGTCCGCCATCGCCTTCGCCGGGAACACCCTCGACCAGGAGGCGGTGGCCGCCCGTATCGGGACCGCCGTGACCTCGCTCCTGGACGGGCGGTGAGCGCGCCGGCCGCCGGGACGGCCCGGCCGCGGCGGGACACCCGCCCACCGGCGGCCCGGTCGGCGGCGCCGTCGCTGCGGCTGGTGCGGACCCCGGACGGGGTGCGCGCGGCGGGCGCGCACGAGGCCCGCCTCGGCCACGCCGTCGGCGGCCACGACCTGGACGACCCGGCCGTCCCCGAGGGCGTGTTCGCGTCCTGGCGCTGGGACGGCGGACGGCTGCTGGTCCGCACCGACCGGTACGGCATGTTCCCGCTGTTCTACCGGGCGGGCGCCGGCTCGATCGCGCTCTCCACCCGCGTGGAGGAGCTGCTGACCCCGGGCGAGGACGCGGAGCCCGACCACGACGCGCTCGCCGTCTTCGTCCGGCTGGGCTTCTTCCTCGCGGAGGACACCTGCTTCACGGGGATCCGCGCACTGCCCCCGGCGGCCACCCTGACCTGGACGCCCGCCGCCGGGGTACGGATCGACGCCGGGGAGCGGGGCCCGAGGGGCACGGTCGACACCGACCGGGAGCGGGCCGTGGACGGCTTCGTCGAGCTGTTCCGGGCGGCGGTGGCGCGGCGGCTGCCCCCGGCCCCGTATCTGCTGCCGCTGAGCGGCGGACGCGACTCCCGGCACATCCTGCTGGAGCTGTGCCGGCAGGGCGTACCCCCGAAGCTGTGCGTCAGCGGGGCGAAGTTCCCGCCGGACCCGGGCGCCGACGCCGAGGTGGCGGCCGCGCTCGCCCGGCGGCTGGGGCTCGCGCACCGGACGCTGACACCCCGCCGCTCCCAGTTCCGGGCGGAGCTGACCGCGAACACCGCCCAGAGCATGACCACCCTCGACGGGGCGTGGACCCTGCCGCTGCTGGCGTATCTGGGGCGCCACTCCCCCGTCACCTACGACGGCATCGGCGGCGGCGAACTGGCCCAGAACCCCAGCATCGGACTGATCCGCGACCTGCCCCGCGAACTGTCCGCGCCGGCGGCCCTGCCGGAGCTGGCGGACACCCTGCTGCGGGCCGCCGGGCGCACCGGGCCCCACATCGACTGGCTGCTCGGTCCCCGCCACGCCGCGCTGTGGAGCCAGGAGCGGGCCCGCGCCCGGCTGGTCGCCGAACTCGCCCGGCACCGGGACGCCGCGTTCCCGCTGGGGTCCTTCTTCTTCTGGAACCGCACCCGCCGCTCCATCGCGATGGCCCCGTACGCGCTGGCCCCCGCGTCGACGGTGGTGCACGCCCCCTATCTGGACCACGCCCTCTTCGACCATCTGTCGACCGTGCCCCACCGGCATCTCATCGACGGCGACTTCCACGACCGCGCGCTCGCCCGCGCCTACCCCGAGCACGACGGCTTCCCGTTCGCCGCGGCCGTCCCCGGCCGCCACGGCGCCGCGCTGGCCCGGCACCGGCTGGCGTACCTGGGCCGGCTGTACGGCCATGCGCTGGCCGCCGAGCCCCGGTGGCTGCGGGCCGGTGAGGGGATGCTGGGCCGGCTGCTGGCCGCCGGGCGCGGTCCCGGCGGGCCCGTGCGGGTGAGCCGGCTGCTGCCGCTGACCCTCTATCTGCTCCAGCTGGAGTCCCTGGCCACGGGCCGCACCACGTGAGGCCCTCAGGCCACCACCCGCACCACCCCTGAAGGAGGGAAACCATGCGGAAGTCACTGCCCGTCATCAGCACCGGCACGCCGTCGGGGGGCGGCGGCGGGTGCGGAACCGCCGTCGCCGTCGCCCCGGCGAAGACCACCCTGCCCCGCTGGAAGCAGCGCAAGCTGCGGATCGCGCTGGTGCGCCACCACGACCTGTGCCTCAACACCCGGCAGATCACCCAGATCCAAAAGCGTGCGGGCGTCCTGCCCCACCTGGGCCTGGGCTATATCCACACCGCGCTCAAGACGGCCGGCTTCCACAACGTCATCCAGGTCGACACCCCCGCGATGGGCCTGGACAGCGAGGGACTGCGCAGGCTCCTCGCCGACTTCGGGCCCGACCTGGTGGGGGTGAGTACCACCACCCCCGGGCTGCCCGGCGCGGTGGAGGCGTGCCAGGCGGCGAAGAGCACCGGCGCCAAGGTCATCCTGGGCGGCCCGCACACCGAGGTCTACGCCCGGGAGAACCTGTTCCACGAGTCCATCGACTACGTGGGCGTGGGCGAGGGCATCACCATCATGCCGGAGCTGGCGGAGGCCCTGGAGCAGGGCGAGAAGCCGGACGGCATCCGGGGCCTGGTCACCCGCGACCACGACGGCGGGGCCGCCCCGATGGTCAATCTGGAGGACGTCGGCTGGCCCGAGCGCGAGGGCCTGCCCATGGACAGCTACTACTCGATCATGGCGCCGCGCCCCTTCGCCACGATGATCTCCAGCCGGGGCTGCCCCTTCAAGTGCAGCTTCTGCTTCAAGCAGGCCGTCGACAAGAAGTCGATGTACCGCACCCCCGAGGACGTCGTCGGCGAGATGGCGGAGCTGAAGCGGCGCCACGGGGTGAAGGAGATCATGTTCTACGACGATGTCTTCACCCTGCACCGGGGCCGGGTACGGGAGATCTGCGCCCTCATCGGCGAGAGTGGCCTCAAGGTCCGCTGGGAGGCCCCCACCCGGGTCGACCTGGTCCCCGAACCGCTGCTCACGGCGATGGCGGGGGCGGGCTGCGTCCGGCTGCGCTTCGGGATCGAGCACGGCGACCCCGACATCCTGGCCCGGATGCGCAAGGAGAGCGACGTCGCGAAGATCGAACGGGCCGTCACCTCCGCGCACGAGGCCGGGATCAAGGGCTTCGGCTACTTCATCGTCGGCTGGCTCGACGAGAGCCCCGAACAGTTCCGCCGGACCCTCGACCTCGCCTGCCGGATCCCCCTGGACTACGCCAGCTTCTACACCGCGACCCCGCTCCCCGGCACCCCGCTGCACACCGAGTCGGTGGCCGCGGGACGGATCCCCGCCGACTACTGGGACCGGTTCGTCCGGGGCGAGTTCGACGCCCGGATCGGCTATCTCGTCCCCGACGCGCAGCGCCGCGCCCAGATCGCCTACCGGCGCTTCTTCCTCCGCAGGGAAATGGTCAAACCGCTGGTCAGCCATATGGCGACGACCGGGCAGTGGCGGAACACCCTGGACGGCCTGCGCAGCCTCGCCCGCTCGACCTCCAACACCGACCGTGACTTCTGAGCCCGGCGTCACCGGCGCCGCCCCGGGGGCCGCGCCGCCGCCGCGCGCACCGCTGCGGCCGGGCCCCGCCGTACCGCTGAACGAGCCGCTGCCCCCGCGCGGGCCGGAGCGCCGGAGGCAGGGGGAGCCGCTGGTGCTGCGCCACCTCCGGTCCATGATCGCGCGCGGGTTCAGCCCGGCGCCGTCGTGGTCGGTGCCGGTCCGGCAGGTGTTCCCCGACGGCACGGTCACCGGCAGCGCCCGGGAGGCCGCGCGGGTGCTGCGGGCGGCCGGCGGGAACGGCGGCGGCCCCGCGCTCGCGCTGATCGCGCCGACCTGCGTCGGCCGGGACTCGCTCGCCGGGCAGCAACGCCGCCTGGACGGAGTGCTGGAGCGGGTCGCCGAGCTGACGGCGGCCCACCCCGGGGTGCCGGTGGTGCTGCTGCTGGGCATGCAGTGGACCTCCGGCGCGGAGCGGGACGAGTCCGCGCACCGCCTTGAGGTGTTGCTGCGGCGGGCCGCCGCCCGGCTGCCCGGGGTGCGCTGCCTGGGACTGTCCCTGCCGGGCCCCGGCAAGCCGCGCACCCTCAACGCCGGGATCGCCATCGCCGAGGAGCTGGGCTGCGCCGGCGTCGGCTGGGTCGACGACGACGTGACCCTGGACCCCGGCGCCCTGGCCCGGCTCACCGACGCCTTCCGCGCCGCCGGCTGCCGGGGCGCGGTGGGCGCCACCAAGATCCCGCACACCAAGGCGTACGCCACCTCCCGGCTCCTGGCCCGCGCCAAGGAGATCGCCACCCCCGCGACCAGCTATCCGCACGGCTGCTGCATCCTCGTCGCCACCGACGTGGTCGCGGGCGGCCTGCCCGGCCGCTACATCTCCGACGACGGCTATGTCTGCTTCCGGCTCCTCGCCCCCGGCGAGAGCGACCCGCTGGTCCGGCTGCGGCTGGTCCCCGACGCGATCTGCCACTACTACGTCGCCGGACCCGCCGGGGAGACCCGGCGCCGGGTGCGCCGGCTGCTCCTCAACCACCTCGTCGACCTCGCGGACTGGCCGCTGCCCGCCGCCCGCCACTACTTCCGCCGGGTCCTGTTCGCCGGGATGTGGCCGCTGACCGGCTGGGACGGCTCCCGGGGACGCCGCATCGGCGTCCAGAAGGCGGCGATCGCCTGGATCTACTTCGGCTGGTTCGCGGGCGTCGCCGCCGAGTTGTACGTCAGGGGGGTGACGGGACGGCCGCTGCGCCGGATCGAGTGGGCCCCGTACTCCTCGGTCCCCGCCCCCGCCACCGGCCCGCTGTCCGCCGGTACCGCACCGACCGCGTGAGGAGCCCCATGAAGGTCCTGTCACTCCACTCCGCCGGGCACGACACCGGCGTCGGGTACTTCGAGGACGGCCGGCTGGTGTACGCCGTGGAGACCGAACGGCTCACCCGCGTCAAGCACGACCACCGCTCGGACCTGGCCCTGCACCATGTGCTGGCCCGCCCGGAGGTCGACACGGCGGGCATCGACCTGGTGGCCGTGAGCACCCCGGTGCGCGGCTCGCTGCTGCGGATCCCGGACCTGGACCGGGCCATGGAACGGATCACGGCGGGCGCCCCGCACCACGAGACCGTCTGCGAGCTGCTGGGCCGGCGCCTCCCGTGCGTCGTCGTCACCCACGAGGTGTCGCACGGGGCGCTCGCCGCGCACTACGCGGGCCACGCGGAGGGCACCACCGTCCTGGTCAACGAGGGCCGGGGGCAGATCACCCGCAGCTCCCTCTTCCAGGTCAGGGACGGCCGGCTGGAGTGGACGGCGAAGGACCCGCTGCCCTGGTACGGCAACGGCTTCGGCTGGACCGCGATCGGACACCTCCTCGGCTACGGGCTCGGGCCCTCCGTCGCCGGCAAGGTGATGGCCCTGGGCGGCTACGGCAGCCCCGACCCGGCGATCCGCGACACCCTGCTCGCCGTCGACCCCCGCGTCATGCACGACCTGGAGCTGGCCGGGCGGGTCCACACCGAGCTGTCGGCCCGGCCCGAGTTCGCCCGCGACTTCGAGCGGATGGCCCATGTGGTGGCCACCCTCCAGGAGCTGTTCACGGAGACGGTGTACGCGACCCTGGAACGCCACGCCGTACGGATCGGCTCCGGCGTCGGGCCCATCGCGCTCGGCGGCGGCTGCGCGCTGAACATCGTCGCCAACTCGGAGCTGCGGCGCCGCTTCGGACGGGACCTCGCCATCCCGCCGGCCTGCGGCGACGCGGGCCATCTGGTGGGCGCCGGCATCTACGCGCTGAAGTACGTCCTCGGGCAGGAGGTGGCGCCGCTGAGCGTGTACGCCAACGGCGCGGGCGAGCCGGCGGACGCCGTCCTCGAAGCGGTGGCGGACGCGGGGCTGACCCCCGTGCCGTACGACCCGGACGCGGTGGCCCGGCTGCTGGCCGACGGCGGGGTCGTGGCCCTCCAGGAGGGGGCGGCGGAGCTGGGGCCCCGGGCACTGGGCCACCGTTCCCTGCTGGGCAGCCCCGCCGTGCCCGGGATGCGCAAGCGGATGAGCGAGGAGCTGAAGCAGCGCGAGTGGTACCGCCCGCTGGGCGCGGTCATGCGGCCGGAGCGCTTCGCGGAGCTGTACCCGGGCGAGCACCCCTCCCCGTACATGCTCTTCGAGTACACGCTTCCGGAGGGCACCGCGCCCGAGGCCCGGCATGTGAATGGGACCTGCCGGATCCAGACCCTGGAGCCGGACCAGCGCCGGCTGTCGGCACTCCTGGAGGCCTTCGAGGCGGCGAGCGGGGTGCCCGCCCTCATCAACACCTCGCTCAACGGGCCGGGCCGGGCGATCGCGCACACCGCGCGGGACGTCCTGGACGACTTCGCCCGTACCGGGGTCGATCTCTATGTCTTCGACGATGTGATGGCCTACCGGGCGGGCGGCGCCCGGTAGGCCCCGGGGCAGCAGCGGGTCAGGCCACTCCCGCCGCCAGGTAGCGGGGCAGCAGCCGGTTGAGCACGTCGTCCTGGTAGAGGGCGACGACGGGGGCGAGACCCCGGGCGGCCGGCTGCTCCCCTGCCGCCGCCAGCGCGCGGGCGACCAGCCGGTCCACCAGCCCCCTCAGCTCCGCGACGGTCACCGCGCCGCTGGTCAGCAGGTGGCCGAGGTTCCCGGCCCGTTCGCCGTCGCGGTGGTAGTCGGTGAGGTCGTCGGCGATGGTGATGAGGGTGCCGTACGCCTCGGCGAACTCCCGGGCCGGGCCGATGGATCCGGGTCTCCTGCCGCAGAGGGCGGCGAGCGCGCCGTAGCAGCCGAGGAAGGCCGCGCCGTAGGTGCTGGCGTTGACGCACCACTCGTCCAGGTCCCGGGCGCGTTCGCGTTTGGTGCGGATCTGGCCGGTGCAGACGGTGGTGAAGTCGTGCTCCAGCAGGTCCACCACGGCCTGGGCGTCGCCGGAGAGGGCGCACATCTCCCGCAGGGCGGTGAGGTGCAGATGGAGGCAGAGGCAGGCCAGTTCGATGCGGTCGAGCCCGGTGTCGTCGTCCATCAGGTCGTCCAGGAGCTTCATCGCCACGATGTCCAGGACCAGGGCGGAGGCGACGTCGGCGCGGAGGGCGGGATCCTCTATCCACTCGGTGAGGAAGTGCGGCACCCGTAAGTAGAGCCGGATCGCCGCGACATGGGCGACCAGGTCGGGGGAGCCGCCGTTCGCGGCGACGAAGGCGGTCACCCGGTCGCGGTTGGCGGACTCGGTCACGAGCATCGCCGCGCTGTAGTCGGCGGACAGCGCGGGCTTCACCGGGGCCCTCCCGGCAGCCGGTCGGCGCCCGCCGGCCCGTGGTCGGCGCCCGTCAGCTCCTGGAGTGTCGTACGCCAGTCGGGGTGTTCCAGGGCCCCGGCGAAGCACACGAAGTCGGCCCCGGCCGCCAGATAGGCGCTGACCTGGTGGCGGGCGCGGACATTGCCGCTGACGAAGAGGAGCTGGTCCGGGGCGAGCAGGTCCCGGAAGCGCCGGACGACAGGGGTCGGCACGCTGGAGCAGCGGGAGTAGAGGTAGACCATCTGGAAGCCGAAGCTGCGGATGACGGCGAGATGCCCGTCGAGCTGGGCGGTGTCCTTCGTGCCGACGGGCACGGTGCCGAGGAGGGCACCGGTCCTGCGGTCCTCGCCGAAGGTGAGCGCGGCGGTCAGCAGCAGTTCGGGCCAGTCGGCGCGGTCCAGCCGGCCGGGCATGGTCAGGAGGGTCTCCAGATAGCTCTTCCAGACGTAGTAGTCGTCCGTCGACCCCAGCAGGGCGGGCAGGAGGACGGCGTCCGCGCCCGCCGCCAGCGGGAAGCCGATGCCCTTGCGGGGCGGGAAGTGGAGCAGCAGCGGCAGCGAGGTCACTTCCCTGAGGGCCGCGATGTACGGCTCCATGCGGTCCTCGAAGGACGCGTAGTCCGTGCTGGCGAGGAGGATCGCGGGGAAGCCGAGGGCGTCCAGCGCCGCCGCCTTCTCCTGCGCCTCGCGCTGCGGGATCTTGAAGGGGTCGATGATGTGGACCGGGCCGCCCCGGCCGGCGCGCAGCCGGGCCAGGGTCTCGCCCGCCTCGAACACCGGTGGCCGGGCGGATCGCCCCGGTGTCTGCTGGGTCAGTTCGGGTAGGGCGTTCACCAGCGTGCTCCCCCCTGGGATCGGTGGTCCGACGTGTCGCTGTCACACCTCTGCGGCGCGGCGCCGGGGCGTCGCACGGGTACGCGGGGAAAGAGCGGGAACGGGCCCGTATTTCCACCGCGCCATGCCGGTCACGGGAACTCCGGTGAGAATTCGGGCAAGGACTCAGGGAAAGCGAATTCCATGGCACCGGGCCGGGGATTTATCCGGCCCCGCCGCCGGTGGATCATCACCGTGCATCGTTCACGCACTCTCCTTCACCGGGAGAGGAGGGCGACAGAGCGGGATGTCTTTCCGGGGCACACCAGGTGCCCCGGTTCACGAAAACCACACCCTACACGCGTTCGTTTCCGCGAGGTAGAGGTCATCCACGGCGGGTGTGCCGGCCCGGGAGTTCCCCGGAGTCCCGGTGATTTCCGGCTATTTCCGGGAGGTTTGGGGAAGAACCGGGGAATCCGGCAGAGACACGGGGGAGAATCGACGGGACCACTCGGCAATCCTCCCAGCCCTGCCGGCACATCCGCCCCAGGAATTCACACGAATTGCATGTGGGCACGCCGGCGCAGCCGGACCGACAGCACCGCGGCAGCGACGGCGGCGAGCACCGCGGCCACCACGAGGGCGTGCGCGGCACCGGCGGTGAACGAGGCCGCGTCCGGCCCGTCGACGGCGTACGTGACGATCTCGCGGGTGGACCAGAACGGGAGCACCCTGGCCGCGCCGTCGTCCGGGTCCATCACCATCTGCGCGCCGATCACGGAGATCAGCAGCAGACTGCCCTCCAGATCGCGCGGCACGGCGAGGCCGAGCAGCAACCCGAGCGGGACCGCGACCAGGGTGGTCAGTGCGAACTGGGCCACCACGGCGGGCACGCTGCGGACGTCCTGGCCGACGGCGACGAGCACCGCGTACGCGCCGGCGATCACCAGTCCGGCGGTGAGCAGGGCGAGGAAGCGGCCGATCAGGAGGTGATGCGGGCGGAACCCGGAGAGGGTGAGCCGGGGGTCGACGTCACGGGCGCCCACGGCGGAGAAGAGGGCGGCGGTGGAGACCGCGAAGCCGACCCCGAGGGCGGCGAAGCGGACGGCCTGGCCGGTCTGGTCGTACCGCCCCAGATAGAACACCAGCGGCACCAGGAGCAGCAGCCCCAGCACGCTCCGGCGGCGCGTGAGTTCGCGCAGGGTCATCTCGGCCATGCGGAGTGTCCGGTTCACCGGCCGGCCTCCGGGGCGTGGGCCGGGTGTCCCGCAGGGGCCCGCCGGGCGCCCCGGGGGCCGAGGTCGAGCACCTGGTCGGCGCGGTCGAGCTGGTGGAGCATGTGCGTGACCACGACGACGGCCCGGCCCTCCTCCCGCCAGTTCCAGACGTTGTCCCAGAAGTCGAGGTAGGAGCCCCGGTCGAAGCCCTGGTAGGGCTCGTCGAGCAGCAGCACCTCGGGCTCGCCGAGGGCGGAGAGCACCAGGTTGAGCTTCTGCCGGGTGCCGCCCGACAGGTCCTTGGTGAGGGTGTCCCGGTCGACGGACCAGTCGAGCCGGGCGGCGAGTTCCCGGCCTCTGCGGTCGGCGGCCGGGCCGCGCATGCCCCGGCCGACCCCGAAGAGGGTGAAGTGCTCACGGGGCCGCAGATGGCCGAGGGTCCCGCCGGTCTGCGGGCAGTAGCCGAGCCGCCCGGCGACGGTGACCCGGCCCCGGTCCGGGGAGACGAGCCCGGCGCATATCTTGAGGAAGGTGGATTTCCCGGCGCCGTTGCCGCCCACAATGGCGGCGACCTCCCCGGCGCGTACGACGAGATCCACCCCGTCGAGGATCCTTCGGCGGCCGTAGCGTTTCCCGATGCCCTGCGCATGCAGCAGAACGCCACCGGAATCCCCGGGTACGCCCCCACCCAGCCGCTCTTCCGCACTAGCGGAATACACCATGTGCACAAACCTCCTGCTGGTGTCCGGTGTCCGGCTCGGACCCCGCTTCCCCGGGAGTTTAGGGTTCGCCGGGCGCGCCCCGCCGGAAATCGGCGCGTCCCGGACAGGCGCTCTTCCGGTAGAAATCCGGGCGGTTGGGGCGTCCTCGCGTCCGTGCGCCCCCGGGGCGCTCCGGGCAGCCGTCGGCGCACGGGGCACGCCCGGGGCAATTCCCCCTCCCCGGGGCGCTCTTGTGATCACGTAACGCGGCTGGTTAGCGTGTCGCCGCAATTCCCTCGCGATGCGGCGGGCCCGCCGGGAATGCCCAAAGCCGTCGCGACACCCGCACCGTCCGACCGCCTCCGGCCCATGACCTTGGGCCCCGTGCGAGTGAGCCGAAGGGGCGCGCGGGGGTCGAAAGGGAGAACGCGCGGAGGCCGTGAGGAACGAGCGGCCGAGCACGATCGACCGTCGACACACGCTGGAGCGCCCCGGAGGCGAACCAAAGGAAGAGGTGCCGAAGGGGCGCGCGGGTGTCGGAAGGGAGAACGCGCGGAAGGTCCACCGGTACGCCGGCAACGACGCCCAGAGCACGATCGACCGTCGGCACTCGCTGGAGCGCCCCGGAGGGGAACCGAGCCTGCAAAGAGGGGAGCTGTCGTGAACGGACGGACCTGGTGGCAGCGGGCCGTGGCCCGGGGTTACGCGCCTTTGCCGGAGCCGGCGCTGTCGGTCACGCTGGTGGGGCCCGGTCACGAGGCCACGGTCCGGCTGCCGGAGCAGGGGCTGCCCGGTGGCTTCGCGTTGCCTGCCGGGGGCCTGGGGGTGCTGTTGCCGACGTATGTGGCCCGGTGCGGGCCGCAGGCGCAGTCGACCGCGCTCCGTCATCTGCTGGATGCGCTCGTCCCGGTCCGGCGGGCGCATCCGGATCTGCCGCTGACGGTGTGGGTCGGTATGCAGTACGGGAGCGGGGAGCGCGCGGAGGCGGTGCGGCGGCTGCGCGCGCTGACCGTGCTGGCCCCGCCGGCGGGAGCGACGGTCGTGGGGATCGCGCTGCCCGGCCCCGGCAAGCCCCGGACCATCAACGCGGCGGTGCGGCTGTCGCGTTCCCTGGGCTACCGGGGCTGGCTGTGGACCGACGACGATGTCCGGTTCGCCGGGGACTGTCTGGAGCGCCTGGTCACCCGTTTCCGGGAGCGCGGCTGGAGCGGCGCGGTCGGCTCGCGGGTCACCACCCTGTCCCGGGCCACCCCCGCCGCGCGCACCATGCACCGGGTCTCCGGGACGACGGTGCCCCCGGACGCGTACCCCGTGGCCGCCTGCATGGTCGTCGCGACGGGTGTGATCGCGGCCGGTATCCCGGCGCGGCGGCTCGCCGACGACGGGCATGTGCTCTTCGAGCTGCTCGATGTGGCCGCCGCCGACCCGCTGCACGATCTCGAAGTCCTCCCGGACGCCGTGAGCCTGGTCCACCGGCCGGCCCGCGCCCGGGACACCGTCCGCCGGCTGCGGCGTTCGCTGTACTCCCACACGACCTGCATGGCGGACTATCCACGGCCGGTGGCGGCCCACTACTTCTCGGCGATCCTCTTCCACGGTCTGTGGCCGCTGGCCCGGTGGGACGGCAGCCGGGGTACGCGCCGGGGTCTGGTGCGCTGGGCGGTGAAGGCGGTGCATTTGGGCTGGCTCTGCGCGGTCGCGGCGGGGCTGGCGGTACGCGGGGCGGCGGGGCGGCCGCTGCGTTCGGTGGCCTGGGGCGACGAGGGGGACTTCCGCAGCCCGGTCGCGGGCGGGCCGCACCCGCACGAAGACAGCGACGGCGGCGACGGCGGCGCGGCGGCGCGCCGCACGGCAGCAGGGTGAGAGGAGACCAGGGTGCGGGCATCGGCGACACCGGGCACGACGGCGGTCAGCGTCGTCCTCCCCCACTACGACTGCGCCCGGTACGTCGGGGACGCGGTCGCGTCCGTACTCGCGCAGGACCGCCGGGATCTGCGGCTGTACGTCGTGGACGACTGCTCCCCGGACGAAAGCTGGACGGGCGCGCTCCGCCCGTACACCGCCGACCCCCGGCTGACGGTGCTGCGGACCACGCGGAACGTGGGACATCTGCGGATCAAGAACCGGGTGCTGGAACGGATCGACACGCCCTTCGTCGCCTTCCAGGACGCCGACGACATCAGCCTGCCCGACCGGCTCCGCCACCAGCTGGACCGGCTGGAGCGGGACCGGGCCGACCTGGTGGGCTGCGCGTACGAGTACATGGACGCGCAGGGCCGGGCCACCGGGCGCCGCCGGATGCCCCGGCACGGCAATCTGTGGCTGCGGATGGGCCGGACGACGGTGGTGCTGCACCCGTCGACGGTGGTCCGCCGGGAGGCCCTGGCCCGGATCGGCGGCTTCGACGGTACGGTGCGGTTCGGCGCGGACACCGACTTCCATCTGCGGCTGGCCCGGCTCTACCGGCTGCGCAGTGTGCGCCGGGTGCTCTACCGCTACCGGATCTGGCCGCAGTCGCTGACGCAGTCCCCCGAGACCGGTTTCGGGTCGGAGCGGCGCCGGGCGTACACGGCGGCGATGACCGAGCAGGAGCGGCGGCGCCGGGCGGCGCGCACCCGCGAGGAGCTGCTGCCGCTGCTCGTCGCCCCGCCCAACGACATCGACTTCGACCTCGAACCGGTCAGGATCGCCTGAGCCCACCCGTGCGACCTGCGAGGAGTGCCGGGGGGACCGGGCGGGGCCGGTGATCGTCGGCCAGGGGCATGCGGTAGATTGCGCGCCCTTGACCGGTATCACCTCTCGTACACGGAGACTGGCTCCTCAATGGAAGACATCGTCAACGGACTTGGCCGCGCGAGCGCCTACGGCGCCCTCGGTCTGGTCCTGCTGATCCTCGGCATGCTCCTCATCGACGTGCTCACCCCCGGCAAGCTGGGCCGGCAGATATGGGAGGACCGCAATCGCAACGCCGCACTGCTGCTCAGCTCCGCGCTGCTGGGCATCGGCGGGATCGTGTTCACCTCGATCTGGACCACCTACGACGACTTCGGCAAGGGCCTCGCGTCCACGGCCGCGTTCGGTGTCCTCGGCCTGGTGATGATGGCGCTCGCGTTCCTGGTGGTGGACGTGCTCACCCCCGGGAAGCTGGGCGCGACGCTGGTGGACCCGGAGCCGCATCCGGCGGTGTGGGTGACGGCGTCGTGCAACATCGCCGTCTCCGCGGTCGTCTCGGCCGCGATCGCCTGACACCGGCGCGGGCGCGGCCCGTACCGTCCCTACCGTCGTACGGGTCAGGGCGCGGTGCGGAGGTAGTACGCCGCGTAGCTGCTCCACGGCCGCCAGCGTTCGGTGCCGCCGGGGTGCGCTCCGGCACGGCGCATGCCGGCCCGTACCTCCCGGTCGTCGGTGAGCGGGACGTCGGGGTCGCCGAGGGCGCGGGTACGGATGTGGCCGGCCGTCCAGGCGCCGACGCCGGGCAGGGCGAGCAGCAGCCGGGTCGTCGCGGCCCGGTCGGCGCCGGGGTCGAGGGCGACGGTGCCGTCCGCGAGCGCGGTGGCCAGGGTCCGCAGGCCGGCGCGGCGCTCCCCGGTCAGGCCGAGCCCGGCCAGCGGGGCGCCGGCGAGGGTCGCGGCCGTGGGGAAGAGATGGGTCAGGCCGCCGCTGGGCCGGCCCAGGGGCTGTCCCAGGGCCGCCACGAGGGCGGTGCCCCGCCGCCGGGCTCCGGCGGGTGTGAGCCCGCGGCCGAGCAGGATCCGCAGCGCCGTCTCGTCGGGGTCCGCCGAGCCGGGGACGCGCAGCCCGGGGCGGGCGGTGACCAGCGGGGCGAGGGCCGGGTCGGCGCCGAGCCGCTCGGCGACGGCGCCGGGGTCGGCGTCCAGGTCGAAGAGGCGGCGAAGCCGCTGGGTCGCGGTGGTCAGGTCCCGCAGGTCCGTCAGGTGCAGCCGGCACTCCAGCCATCCCGCCGCGCCGGACCTCTCCCCGACCTCGGCGATGCCGGGCCCGCCGGGCAGCCGCAGGGTGCGGCGGTAGATCCGGGCGCCGGGTGCGCCGGTCAGCTCCTCGATACCGGGCAGGGCGTGCGCGGCGAGCCCGTCGAAGAGGGCGCCGGTCGCGCAGGGCAGCCGGTGGGCGAGGCGCAGCGGCACACCGGCGGTGCCGTGCTCGGTGGTGACGGGCCCGAAGCGGGTGGGCACGCCGGACGGGGCGCGGCGGGCCTCGCGCAGTTCGGTGGGGGTCGCCGCGTAGATGGCGCGGATGGTGTCGTTGAACTGCCGTACGCTCGCGAAGCCCGCCGCGAAGGCGATCTCGGCGGCCTGGAGGTCGGTCGTCTGGAGCAGTACCCGGGCGGTGTGGCCGCGCTGGGCCCGGGCGAGCGCGATGGGCCCCGCGCCGACCTCGGCGGTGAGCTGCCGCTGCACCTGGCGGGCGCTGTAGCCGAGCCGTCCGGCGAGCCCGGCGACTCCCTCCCGGTCCACGACGCCGTCGCCGATCAGCCGCATGGCCCGGCCCACGACATCGGCACGTACGTTCCACTCGGCGGACCCGGGCACGGCGTCGGGCCGGCACCGCCGGCAGGCCCGGTATCCGGCGCCCTGGGCGGCGGCGGCCGTGCGGTAGAAGGACACGTTCCGGCGCTTGGGGGTGATCGCGGGGCAGCTGGGCCGGCAGTAGATGCCGGTCGTGGCGACGGCGAAGAAGAACACCCCGTCGAACCGGGCGTCCCGGCTGCGCACCGCCTCGTACCTGCTGTCCTCGACCATCGTCATAGGTCCAGTATGGGCGGGTTCCGCGCAGGGGGCTGGCGGCTTTCGGACACGGCTTCTCCCACGGCGGCGATGCCGTACACCGCTCCGGCGGGGTCCGGGCTCCACGGGGAACCCCGGACGTCGGCGGTACGGGCTCACTCGGATCCCGCGGCCCGCCCCATCAGCTCCTTGACCGCGGTCCGGGGCCGCACCCCTGCCCTGATGACGCCGACGACCGCTTCGGCGATGGGCATCTCCACACCATGGCGTTTGGCGAGGTCGAGGACGGATGCGCAGGAGGTGACACCCTCCGCCGTCTGCGTCATGGCGGCAGCCGCCTCGGCGACGGACATTCCGCGGCCCAGGTTCGCCCCGAAGGTGTGGTTGCGGGACAGCGGCGAGGCGCAGGTGGCGATCAGGTCGCCCATGCCGGCGAGCCCGGCGAAGGTCCGCGGGTCCGCTCCCATGGCAGCGCCGAGGCGGCTGGTCTCGGCCAGTCCCCGGGTCATCAGCGTGGCCTTGGTGTTGTCGCCGAGGCCCATGCCGTCCGCCATGCCCACGGCCAGGGCGATGACGTTCTTCACCGCTCCGCCGAGTTCGCAGCCGATGACGTCGGCGTTCGTGTAGGGGCGGAAGCAGGGGGTGCGGAGGATCTCTTGAAGCCGCGCGGCGACCGTGAGGTCCCGGCAGGCGACCACGCTCGCGGCGGGCTGCCGCGCGGCGATCTCCCGGGCGAGGTTCGGCCCCGAGACGACCCCGATCCGCTCCGGCCCTGCCCCGGTCACCTCGGCGATCACCTGGCTCATCAGCAGGCCGGTGCCCAGCTCGACACCTTTCATCAGGGACACCAGGACGGTGTCGTCCCGGATGGCCGGTGCCCAGGTGCCGAGGGCGCCCCGGAGCTGCTGGGCCGAGACGCAGAGGAACGCGACCTCCGCGCCGTCGGCGGCTTCGGCCGGATCCGCTGTCGCCGTTACCGCGTGGGGCAGGACACTGCCCGGAAGGTAGTCGGGGTTGGTCCGAGTCGTGTTGATCGCCCGGACCAGCTCGGGCCGCCGCCCCCACAGGGCCACCCGGCAGCCGGCGTCGGCGAGGACCACCGCCGTCGCCGTCCCCCAGGACCCCGCACCGTAGACCGCGACACGTGCCACTTCGCTCTCGACCGCCCCTCGTCCGGATCCCGGGTATCGCCCGTCACGCCGTAGCGTACGGCGCGCGGCCGTGAGGTCGGCGTCTGCTGTTCGCCCGGCGTCACTGGTTGGTGCGGAGGATCCGGGCGGGCGCCGGACAGCTGAAGCACGCCAGGTCCCACGGCGGTGAAGCGGTCACTGCCAGCCCTGCTCGGAGTACGGGCGGCGGGCGGCGATGTGGACGAGTGCGCCGGCGGTGTACGGGACGATCGGGCCGGGCAGGGCGGTGGGTGGGTACCAGGCCCAGCCGTCGCACTTGTCGGGCTCGGGGTTGCCGAGCGTCCACGGTGCGCGGGGGACGGTGAAGAACAGCGCGACGCGGCCGGCGTCGGTCCGGTGGTGCATGGTGTGGACCAGGGTGAGACCGTCCGGGGGGACGAGGACGCCGGTCTCCTCCTCCAGTTCGCGGGCCGCGCCTTCGCGAGCGGACTCGCCGTCCTCCAGATGGCCGGAGGGGAGGTGGTGGTGGCCGTCCATCCAGCCGGTGTTCCGCCTCCGTCCGAGGGCGATCCGTCCGTCCGGGTCGCGCAGGACGATGTGGAGGTCGACACAGCTGGTGTACCGCATGGTGTTCCCTTCGAGCGGGGTGGTTCCGCCGTGAGCAACGACGCCGGGCCGCACAGGTGCCGACCCGGGCCCCGGGGCTGCGTCGTGCCCGCTCCCCGTCCGCACCGGGTCGTACGGGCGAGGACGGCGGCCCCCGGGCGCCCACGGGCCGTCAGGCTCACGTCAGGGTGATCGTGACCGGGCCTCCCGACGGGTTCGCGCGGGGGAGCCAGGCGGCGGTCAGGCGGAGGGAGCGGCCCGGGAGGGCGGGGCGGGGGAAGCGGTCGCGGTGGAGGGTGTGGTCGTCCTGGGTGACCCTGAGGCGGGCCAGGGGGCGGGGTTCTGCGGTGCGCAGGACGAAGTGGTCGAGGAGGGGGGCGGGGCCCGTCGGGTGGACGCGGTTGGGGGCCGCCCACAGCAGGGGTGGTCCGACGCGGACCGGCAGTCCCGGGTCCGGCCAGGGCTCCCCCGCGAGGTGGGCGAGTACCTGTTCGGCGGCGGCCCGGCCCTCCTCGGCGGCGAAGGCGGCCCGTTCGACGCCGTGCAGCAGATTGCCCGCCGCGAAGACGGCGGGACGGGCGGTCCGGTACGCGGTGTCCACGGCGGGTCCCCGGGTGCCCGCATCGAGCGGGACGCCGCCCCGGCGGGCCAGTTCGTGGTCGGGGATCCAGTCGCCGGTGAAGACGACCGTGTCGCAGGCGACGACACCGGTGCGGCCGTCGTCGTGGCGTACGCGGACGCCGGTGAGTCTGCCGTGGCCGAGGAGTTCGGTGACGGTGGTCCGGTGCAGGACCGGTACGGAGCGGCGCGCCCCTCGTACGGGAAGCGGCGCGCGTTCGGTGACGAGGGCGACGGTCCGTACGCCCTGGGTGCGCAGGGCGAGGACGGCGTGGTCGGCGACGGGGTCGGTGCCGACCACCAGGGCGACGGTGCCGACGGGCCGGTGGTACAGGTTGACGGCCTGCTGGAGTTCTCCGGTGGTGAGGACGCCGGCGGGGCGGGTGCCGGGGATCAGGCGGGCGGCGCGGGGGCGTTCCCGGGCGCCGGTGGCGAGCACCACGGCCCGTGCGGTGACGCGTTCGAGCCCGCCGGGGCCGGTGAGGAGGAGGGTGCGGGGGCCGTCCCAGCCGGTGACGGTGATTCCGGTGCGGGGCGGTGCCCCGGCGGCCTCGGCGGCGTCGATGAGGCGGCGGGCGTACGCGGGGCCGGTCGTCGTACGGAAGGCGCCGGCCCGCAGTTCGCCGAAGCCGCCGTGGAAGCAGTGCCGGGGGATGCCGCCCGCCTGCTGTTCCCGTTCGACGATCTCGACCTTCCCGGCGCCGCCGGCCGCGAGCCGGGCCCCGGCCGCCAGTCCGGCGGGGCCGCCGCCGACGACCAGCACGTCGACGTGCCGTTCGATATGGGCAGGTACGGCGGGTACGGCGGGCCGGTCGGTCCGCTGGTGCATGGTCGTCCCTTCCCGGGGGTTTTCCGGCCGGTCCGGCGGTGTGTCCGTGGTGGATCCGGTCATGGCGTCGGCTCCCCCGCAGTGGTCTCCCCCGGCGTGGTGGGCCCGTCGAGCAGTTCCGCGACCGCAGGGCCGCAGTAGAAGCCCTGGCAGCGCCCCGCGCGGGCGCGCGTGCGGCGGCGCAGCCCGTCGAGGGTGCGCGGCGGGACGGTGGAGCCGAGGGCGTCGCGGATCTCCCCGAGGGTGACGCGTTCGCAGTGGCAGACGACCGTTCCGTACGCGGGGTCGGCGGCGATGAGGTCGGCGCGCTGGTAGGGGCGGGGGAACGCCTCGCCGAGGTTGGGCATGCGGGGAGGCTCGTTCTCGCGGGCGGGCCCCGGGGCGAGTCCGGCGTCGGTGAGCAGGTCCTTCACGTACGCGGCGATGGCCATGCTCGCGGTGAGGCCGGTGGAGCGGATGCCGCCGACGGTAATGTACCGCTGCCCGGGGTGGGCGCGGATGCGGTAGTCGTCGTGTTCGGTGGCGGCGCGCAGCCCGGCGTAGACGGTGGTGACCTCCTCGTCGACCAGCTCCGGCAGGATGCGCCGGCCCTTCTCGCGCAGTGCCGCGAGCCCGTCGGCGGTGGAGCCGGTGTCGCGTTTGTCGTCCAGGTCCTCGGCGGTGGGGCCGAGCAGGACGTTCCCGTACACGGTCGGGGAGACGAGGACGCCCTTGCCGAGCGCGGTCGGCACCGGCAGCAGGATGTGGTTCACGAGGTCGCGGGCGAGCTTGTCGTAGACGATGAGCTGGCCCCGGCGCGGGGTGACGGTGAAGTCGTGGTGGCCGAGGAGCCGGTCGACGGTGTCGGCGTGCAGGCCGGCGGCGTTGACGAGGTACCGGGTGCGCAGGGTGCCGCGTCCGGTGGTGAGTTCGTGGTGGTCGCCGTGGTCGGTGACGGTCTCGACGCGGCAGCCGAGGTGGAGTCCGGTGCCCGCGCGCACGGCCTCGGTGGCGTAGGCGAGGGTGGTGGTCCAGGGGCAGATGATGCTCTCGCCGGGGACGTGGAGCGCGCCGAGGGCGCCGGGGCCGAGGCGGGGTTCGCGCCGGTGGACCTCGTCGGCGTCGATGATCCGGACGTCGTCGCAGCCGTTGCGCGCGGCCTTGGCGGCGAGGCCGGGCAGGGCGTCGAGCTGGTCGCGGTCCCAGGCGACGAGGAGCGCCCCGAGCCGTTCGACGGGGATGCCGGTCCCGGCCGCGTACGCGGTGAGGCGGCGGGCCCCGTCGCGTACGAGCCGGGATTCCAGTGAGCCGGGGACCGCGTCGAAACCGGTGTGCAGGATCGCGGTGTTGGCCTTGGAGGTGCCGTTGCCCACGTCGTCGGCGGCGTCCACGAGCGCGGTGCGCAGCCGGGGGTGGCGGGCGAGTTCGCGGGCGATGGCCGAGCCGACGACCCCGGCGCCGATGACGACGACGTCGTGGAGTTCGCCGGGGAGCGGGGCGTGATGGGTGGTTCTCACAACGATCAAGGTACCCGGGTGGTGGCGGGGCTCCGTTCGAGGAGGGCGGTCACCCCGCCCCGGAAGCGGGCCATCCGTTCGGCGGCCTCGTCGGGGCCGATGCGGGGTTCGTAGACGGCGGAGGGTTTGGCGTCGGGGAGCGCTTCGGCGACGGGGAGGGTGGGGTCCAGGCCGAGCCGGGCGAGGGCGCCCGCGCCGAGGGCGGTGACGTCGGGGAGGGCGGAGACCTCGACGGGGATCTGGAGCAGGTCGGCCTGGGTCTGCATCAGCAGTGCGGAACGGGTGAGTCCGCCGTCGGCGCGCAGCCCGGTGAGCGGGGCGCCGAGGTCGGCGGAGGCGGCCGAGGCCAACTCGACCACCTGGGCGGCGATTCCCTCGCAGAGGGCGCGGACGAGGTGGCCGGGGCCGCTGCCGAGGCCGAGGCCGGTCAGCGAGCCCCGGACGTCGCCGCGCCACCAGGGGGCGGCGAGCCCGGCGAGTGCGGGGACGAAGCAGACGCCGCCGCTGTCGGGCACGGATCCGCCGACGCGGTCGAGGTCGGCGGCGCCGGAGATCACTCCGAGGTCGGTGAGCCAGCGGACGGCGGAGGCGACGGTGTAGACCTGGCCGTCGAGGCAGTAGCTGGTGCGGCCGCCGAGCCGCCAGGCGACGCAGCTGACGAGGCCGCTGGTGGTGCGGCGGGGGCTGGTGCCGGTCTGGGCGAGGAGGAAGGCGCCGGTGCCGTAGGTGCACTTGGCGCCGCCGGCCTCGGTGACGTTCTGGGCGAGGAGGGCGGCCTGCTGGTCGACCAGGAGGCCGGTGAGCGGGACGGGGGCGCCGAAGGCGGTGGTGGTGCCCACGGGTCCGGCGGCGTCGACGATCGCGGGGAGGCGTTCGTCCCCGAGTCCGAAGATCTCCAGGGCGCGGGGGGACCAGTCGACGTCGTCCAGGTCGAGGAGCTGGGTGCGGCCGGCGGTGGCGGCGTCGGTGACGAAGGCCCCGGTGAGCCGGTGGACGAGCCAGGAGTCGCTGGTGGTGACGACGCCCTCGGAGGTGCGTTCCCGCCTGATCCAGGCCATCTTGGGCGCGGCGAAGTAGGGGTCGAGGGGGAGGCCGGTGATCCGGGTGAGTTCGGCCGCGCGGTCGTCGAGTCCGGCGCAGAGGTCCGCGGAGCGGCGGTCCTGCCAGACGACGGCGTCGGTGAGGGGTGTCCCGGTGTCGGGGTCCCAGGCCAGTACGGTCTCGCCCTGGTTGGCGAGGCCGACGGCGGCGACGGGTTCACCGGCCTCGGCGAGCGCCTGCCGGCCGGCGTCCAGGACGGAGGAGAGCAGGTGCGCCGGGTCGACCTCGACGCTGTCGCCGGGGCCGTACCGGGGGGTGACGGGAGCGGTTCCGGTGCCGATGACGCCCCTTTCGGGACAGATCACCAGGGCTTTGGTGCCCGAGGTTCCCTGGTCTACGGCCAGTACCGCTCTTGACATGGGCCACCACGCTTCTTTTCCGGAGGGGTGCGTCGCGGCGTCGGGCAAGTGGCCCACAGCGACGGATCATTGACCAGAAGGGACGAGAAGACAGGGTGGAGCAGGCGGAAGGCCCCGTCAAGCGCGGGTCAAATGTCCCTGTCTTCCCAGCTTCTGCCCCATCATGCGACCGATTGTGGCCAACTTCTTGTCGTCTTCGTCTGGTTGAGTAAGATCGGCGCGCAAACGGAGGGCAGATTGTGAACACTGCCCCCGGAGACCACCCCCCACTGTCCCGATGAGGACCCATGACGACCATTTCGCGACATCCGCACCGGCAGGGCCGGCCGAGAACGACGGAGGCGGCGGCGGACTGATGTCCCAGGACCAGTTCCGTCCCGTCTACCACCCGGCCGGCCACGACAACGAACTCCGCAGCGCTCTGCAGGATTTACGAACGGGACGCTGGCTGTCGATGCGCAATCTGCTGCATCACACCTCCAGTTGGGCCCAGTGGACCCAGCGGACCCAGGTGCTCGCGGCCGTCGCCGCGGGATCGGACGCGGTGCAGGCGTGGCGGGCCGAGGAGCCCGGTTCGGTCGCCGCGGCCGTCATGCACTGCCGGATCGGGGTCGAGCGGGCGCTGCGGGCGCACCGGGAGAACCACCCCCGGACGCAGGAGCTGTGGCACGAGGCCTGGGACGCCTGCCGGATCGCGGCCCACCAGGGGCCGGACGACCCGGTGCCCTGGGTGTGCCTGCTGGCGCTGGCGCAGCTCGACGAGCGGCAGCGGCTGGAGGAGCACCGGCAGATCCCCCCGGGTCCGATGCTCTTCCCCGGCCCCTGGGGGCTCCTCGCGGAGGCCCACAAGCGCGATCCGTACAACCGCGAGGCGTACCACCGGATGCTCCAGTTCGCGTACGCGCGCACCTCCGGCTCGCATGTCTCGGACGCGGTCAACTTCGTCCAGTGGGCGGCGTCGGCGGCTCCGGCGGGTTCGGCGCTGCTGGCGCTTCCGCTCCATGTCCGGGTCGAGCGCTACCGCCGTGACCGCGGCCATGAGCGCGCCCTCGACCTGCACTGGGTGACGGAGGACGCCATCCGGGAGGCCGTGATCGCGCTGGAGGGCTGGTTCGACCGCAGCGATCCGCGCGAGGCGTCCCTGCTCGATCTGAACCATCTCGCCCACGCGCTCTGGGGCGCGGGCCGGTTCGCGGAGGCCGCCCGGGTCTTCGAGGCGCTGGGCCCGTACTTCACCGCACCACCCTGGCTCTACCGGTCGCAGAACCCCGGCGACCCGGCGCTGGCGGAAGAGGTCTTCCTCCGCGCCCGTACCCGCTGTCTCTCCGCCGCGCGCGGCGCCGGTCAGTGATCTCCGCGGGACCCCGCGGCGGTCGCCGACCGGTCGCCGGGTCCGGCGGCCGGTGCGCCCACCCCCACCCAGGGCGGCGCATCAGTACCCCCCATCCCCCCACGACAGTTCAGTGCCACACCTTTCCCCCGGAGGTTGATCAAACATGTCCATGCCCTCATCACCCAGATGGTCGGGTTCGGACCCGAAGTCCCCCGTCGACGAGGAGGAACGGCTGAGGGAACTCGGCTATCAGCCGGTTCTCGCCCGCCGTATGGGAGGCTTCGGCAATTTCGCCATCAGCTTCTCCGTGATCTCCGTCCTGTCCGGCTGCATGACGCTGTACGGGTTCGGCATGAACACCGGCGGCCCGGCCGTGATGCTGTGGGGCTGGCTGGGCGTCGGGCTGTTCGTCCTCTGCGTCGGCATGGCGCTGGCCGAGGTGACCAGCGCCTATCCGACGTCCGGCGCCCTCTACTACATGGCCGACCGGCTCGGCGGCCGCAAGTGGGGCTGGTACACCGGCTGGCTGAACCTGCTGGGCCTGCTCGGCGCCATCGCCGGTATCGACTACGGCGCGGCCCTGTTCACCGGTGCCTTCCTCCATCTCCAGTTCGGCTTCGAGCCGTCCGCGGGCTCCACCATGGTCATCTTCATGATCATTCTGCTGCTCCACGCCACCCTGAACCTCTTCGGCGTGAAGCTCGTCAGCGTGCTCAACTCCATCAGCGTGTGGTGGCACATCGGCGGTGTGTCGATCATCGTCGGCGTGCTGGCCATCGTGCCGAAGAACCACCAGTCGCCGGAGTACGTCTTCACCGAGTTCGTCAACAACACCGGCTGGGAGAACCCGCTGTACGTGGCGGCGATCGGTCTGCTGCTCGCGCAGTACACCTTCTCCGGCTACGACGCGTCGGCCCATCTGTCGGAGGAGACGTCCAACGCCTCCGTCACCGCCGCGCGTGGCATCGTCCGGGCCATCTGGGCCTCCTGGATCGCCGGTTTCGCCCTGCTGGCGGGTCTCACCTTCGCCATCCAGGACTACGCCGGAGCACTGGACTCCGAGACCGGTGTGCCGCCGGCCCAGATCATGATCGACGCGCTGGGCACGGGCGGCGCTTCGGCGCTGCTGCTGATCGTGATCGTGGCCCAGCTCTTCTGCGGCAACGCCGAGGTCGCGGCGGCCAGCCGGATGGTCTTCGCCTTCAGCCGGGACAACGCCCTGCCGGGCTCCTCGCTGTGGCGCAAGGTCAGCGCCCGCACCCAGACCCCGGTGAACGCGGTGTGGCTGTCGGTCATCGTGGCCTGCCTGCTGGCGCTGCCGTCGCTCTACTCCCCGACCGCGTACGGCGCGGTGACGGCGATCAACGTCATCGGCATCACCCCGGCGTACGTGATCCCGGTCTACCTCAAGCTGCGCGCCGGCGACAAGTTCCAGCCGGGCCCGTGGAGCCTGGGCAAGTGGAGCAAGCCGATCGGCTGGATCGCGGTGGTCTGGGTCGCGTTCGTGACCGTGCTCTTCCTGCTGCCGCAGACCAACCCGGTCAACGTGGACACCATGAACTACGCCTCGATCGCGCTGGTCGTGGTGTTGACGCTGGCCACCGTCTGGTGGTTCGTGGCACGTCGTTCGTACGGGGTGCCCCAGCCGCAGTCCTACGGCTCGGCCCGGGAACAGGCGGAGCTGGCGGACCACATCGTCTGACGGACGGTCCGTACCGCTCCACCGGATGCCCCAGGGGCCCGGTCCACGCTCCTTCGGGAGCCGGGCCGGGCCCCTGCCGCATGCCCCGGTCGCATGCCCCGGTCACCCAGCCAGTCCGGGTCGCTCAGCCGGTCAGGGCGTCGCTCAGCCGATCCGGAACAGCGGCCCGGTGAGCGTCAGCCCGAGGTCGTGCCCGGCGTACGAGAAGAAGGCGATGAGCATCAGGGCGGCACCGCCGAGCGACACGTCCTTGAAGAAGTGGATCATGTCGCCCTGCTTCGCCATGGGGTCCTCCTCCTGCCAGAACCGGTGCATCAGCAGGGCGGTGGGGAAGAGGAAGAGCGCGAGGAGCAGCGCCCCGAGGTCGGCCCAGATGCCGAGCAGCACGCTCACGGAGCCCGCGAGCAGGAGCAGTCCGCTGAGCACCACGGCCGCGGCGGGGGCGGGGACGCCCTTGGACGCGGCGTACCCGCTCATCGCCCGGGCCTTGGTGAGATGGCCGACGGCGGAGTTGAGGAAGAGCAGCACGAAGAGAATGCGCCCGATGAGTACCAGCACGTCCATGAGTGCCTCCGGGGGAGGGCAGTTGAACCGCAGACGATCCCCGGTCCAGATTAACGCCGATCACCGGGGGCCGCCCGGCGACCCGGCCGGCCGCTCCCCCGGCGCTGAGGGGCAGGGCGGTTACGGTACGTGAACGGCCGGCCGGTCCGCGGCGAGGAGCGGGCTCAGCCGACGGCGTCGACCGCCGCGAGCACGGGTACCGGGCGTATCCGGGGCTCGTCGGCGTCCCCCGGGCCCTCGTGCCCGTCCGTCGTCTCCCCGTGCCGGGCCGCCGGGGGCCACCACACAGCGCCGCCCTCCTCGATGCACCGCAGCAGCATGCCCTCGCGCAGCCCCCAGGGGCAGATCGTCAGCCGCTCGATGCCCATCAGCCCCATCGCCGTGTGGGCCACCAGGGCTCCCGCGAGGCTCTGTCCGGCCCGCGCCGGGGAGATGCCGGGCAGGCCCGCGCGTTCGGCGGCGGTCAGCCCGCGCAGCCGTCGCACCGCGGGACGCAGATCGGCCAGGTCCAGCACCCGGGGCACGAACGGCCCGTGCCGCCCGGCCGGCGCCCCGCACAACCGTCCCAGTTGCTGGAACGTACGGGAGGTGGCCACCGTCGTCGCCGGGCCCTCCCAGCGGATCCGGGCGGCCACGTCCCGCAGCCGATGCCGTACGTACCGGCGCAGCGCCTTGCGGGCGGCCCGCGGCGGTGGATCGGACTCGCCGAAGAACTCCCTGGTCAGCACGTGCGCGCCCAGGGGGAGGGAGGCGGCGAAGTCGGGCAGCCGGGTGCGGCCGAAGGCCACGTCGAGGGAGCCGCCGCCGATGTCGAGCATGGCGAGCGGCCCGGCCCGCCAGCCCATCCACCGGCGCGCGGCGAGGAAAGTCAGCTCGGCCTCGGTCTCCCCGTCCAGCGTATGGAGGAGGACGCCGGTGCGGCGGGCCACCTCCCGCACCACCTGCCGGCGGTTGGGGGCGTCGCGGACGATCGCGGTGGCGAAGGCGAGCAGGGTGTCGGCGCCCTGGAACTCGGCCTGCGTCCGGGCGTCGGTGACCGCGTCGGCGAGCCGGTCCACATGCCCCGGGGGGAGTTCGCCGCCGGGGCCGAGGCCGTCGGCGAGCCTGAGCCGGTGTTTCGCGGTGTGGAGGGGCAGGGGCAGCGCGCCGCCCATGTCGGCGATCATCAGCCGTACGGTGTTGGAGCCCACGTCCAGAACAGCCATCCGCATTGGGGGCGCGTACCCGCTGGGGCCGGGAGCATGCGTGCGGCGGCCGGTCCGTCACCGGGTCGTGACCGGGCTCCCCCACCGCTCCGGGGCGTACCCCGGGCGCCCTGGTGGCCGGTGGACGGCGCCCGTCGCACGAGGTCCGACCGGGGCTGATCGGGGCCGGGGCGGATCGCGGCCGCGCGCGGGGCGGCGGGTGCGTGGCGGCGGGTGCGTGGCGGCGGGTGCGTGGTGACACTGAGGGCATGAGGGACAGCGCCGACGCACCGGAGCCATCGGGTCCGCGGCCGGCCGTGGTGGCGCGGGCCGACTACACGGGGGCCGTGTACGGCTCACTGCTCGCCGCGTCGGTGGTCGTCGGCACCGAGTCGCTGGCGTCGTTCTCGCGGCTGGGGCTCGTCCTGCTGTTGCTCGGCACCGGCGTGGTGTTCTGGGCCGCGCATGTCTTCGCCCGCCTGTTCGGCGAGCGGATCGCGGAGGGGACGCTGAGCGGCCGGAAGGTCCGCCAGGACTGCGTCGCGGAGTGGCCGATCGTCAAGGCGGCGGTCCCGCCGGCCCTCGCCGTGGCCCTCAGCCCGCTGCTCGGGCTCGGCCCGGAAGGGACGTTGTGGCTGGCCCTGGGTGTCGCGATCGCCGGTCAGGTCGGCTGGGCGACGCTCGCCGCGCTCCGGGCGGGCGCCACCGGGCGGCTGGTGCTGGTCGCGGGGGCGGCCAATCTGCTGCTCGGCCTGGTCATCGTGCTGCTCAAGGTCTCCCTGGGGCACTGAGGGACCGGGCCGGACCGCCTCGGCGGACGCCCGCGATGAGCGCGGCGCCCGGACCCGGGCCATGCTGGGAGATGACGCGGCCGCATCCGCGGCCCGCAGTTGTGGAGCAGGAGGAGTGCGATGGAGGACCAGCTGATCCTCGCCTACGACTATCCGCTGCTCGGTGCCTTCTGGACCGTGATGTGGATCTTCCTGTGGGTGATGTGGTTCCTGCTGCTGTTCCGGGTCATCACCGACATCTTCCGCGACGACAGCCTGGGCGGATGGGTGAAGGCGGCGTGGCTGATCTTCGTGCTGATCGTCCCCTTCCTCGGCGTCCTGGTGTACGTCATCGCCCGCGGCAAGCGGATGGGCACGCGCGAGATCCGCCATGCGCAGGAGCGGCAGGCCGCGATGGACGACTACATCCGTCAGACGGCCCGCACCGGCGGCAGCGCCGACGAACTGGCCAAACTGTCCGAGCTGAAGGCCAAGGGCGACATCACGGAGGCCGAGTTCCAGCAGGCCAAGGAGAAGATCCTCCGCTAGGGAGCGTCCGCGGGGGCGTCGGGGGCGTCCGGAAGGCATCCGGGACAGGCATCTGACAGGCGTCCGGGAGGCGTCTCGGACCTGTCGAACGGGCCGTGGCCGGCCGCCGCGCCTGAGCGCGACGACCGGCCACGGGTTCTCCCCTCGGGCACGGCCGCGAGCACGGCCCGTTCCCTCGCCTCCTGGACCCGGGCGCGGTCACCGGTCACCTCGGTCATCAGAGCACTCAAGAGGGACATGAGCACGGCATAAGGGTTCCGTGATCTTGCCCACTCACGGTCAAGGAATATGCCATTTGCGTAAAGGGCTGAGGGGGCCCACCCCGGCGGGGTATAGCTCGTAGCACGCGCGGGCGCGTTCCAGCCACGGCCCGCCCAACCGGGAGGCCGATGCCCCGATGAGACAGCACACACGCAACGCGGCCATGACCGCGGTCCTGCTCTTCCTCTGCGTGGAGGTGGCCGCCGTGCATCTGCTGCTCGCCCCGCCCCTGGCCGCCGCGCTGGCGGCCGACGCCGCCGTGATCCTGACCGCCGCCGCCGCTCTGCGCGCGCTCCTCGCGGTCCGCCGGTTACCGGCCGAGGACCCCCGCTTCAGCGAGCACCGATGTCAGGGCCGGGCCCTGCGCCACGGCACCGACCACGAGCGGCGCGCCCGGGAGTTCGGCCGGCCCGGCGGACTCTGACCGCCCGGCCCCGTCCCGGCCGGCCCGGTTCACCGGACCCGGCCGACCCGCCCGTTCCCGTATTCCGGACGGCACCGGCCCCCGCGATCGCCCACCCACCGGGCCCCGGGACGCCGCGGCACCCGCCGGCCGGATACGAGGACGACCCAGGACAGCTGAATCGAGTCAGTGAGCATCCGTTTCCGGTCGTCGTCCTGCCGCTCCCCCTGGCACCCGCCCGGACAGCCGCCATGATCGGCAGGGTATCTTTCCCGGTCATTGGCTGAAGGAGTGCCCCTCGATGCCCACAGCACGCGTCAGTTCGGCCGTCATGACCCACCCGGTCCGCCGGGCCCAGGCGGAGGAGCTGGTCGCACGCCTGGGGCTGGGCGGTCTCGCCCTGGACCCCGCGCCGGACGCGGACCCCTCGGCCCTGCGCACCGCGCTGGTCGCCTGGGGCCGGGTGGCCGACGGCGCCACCCACCAATTCATGATCCAGGACGATGTGGCCGCGCCCGACGACATGCTCGACCTGGTCGCCCACTGCGCCGACCGCTTCCCCGACGACGCCCTCGCCTTCTACACCAACTGGCACGCCCGCAACGGCGCGGCGGCCCGGCTCGCCGCGCTCGCGGGCGCCGGCTGGGTGCGGTCCGTCCCCGAGGAGTTCACGCCGACGCTGGCCATCTCGATGCCGGTCGCCCTGGCCGGGGCGTTCCGGCGGTACGCGGAGCGCAGCGGCGAGCGCCACGACGACGAGGTGCTGGCGACCTTCCTCCGGCAGGGCGGCCGGCGCAGCGCGCTGCTGGCCGTGCCCACCGTCACCGAGCACACCGGCACCAGCAGCATCAACGGCCATGCGGCCCAGGGGGTGCGCCTCGCGGTCTGCCCCGTCGGCGTGGACGACGCCCGTCCGCTGCTGTACGACGGGTGGGTGCTGGAGGAGTTGGAGTGGCTGCCGTACATGCGGTACGGGGAGGGGTTCATCCGGCTGCCCGGCCAGGACGCCACTCCGGCCGCCCGGTCCCACTACACGTGGCGCGAGGCGCTGCCCGGGGCGGGGCTGGTGACGGAGGGTTCGGTCCAGGACGTGGTGCGGGAGCTGCGGCCCGACGATCTGGCGGCGCGGGTGGGGGACCTCTTCGGGGCGTCCTTCGCGGACGAGCTGTGGATCCACTGCCTGCTGCTCGGCCGGCAGGCCGGGGACGCCGCCCGGCGCCACGCCCCCGGGGGCGCGGTGCGGGGCGGGTCCCCGGCGGCCGAGCGGCTGCGGGAGGCGGCGGTGTCGACCGTCGGTCCCGCCGGGCTCCCGCCCGAGCGCCGTCCGGAGGTGGACCCGGCGTCCGCGAAGCTGCTCACCGCGTACGCCTGGAGTGCCGTCAGGTCCGGGAAGGTCCTGCTGGAGCGGACGCGCGCAGATCGTAGGTGATCCACACGGCCGGCTCCCAGTAGACGGCCCGGTCCTCCTCGCGGTCGACCCGGAGGGTGGTGAGTCCCTCCGGGAAGACGTAATCGCCGCTCTCCGGGAAGGCCATGCCGGTCCAGGACTCCCACTCGGCGACGGTGCCGCTGATGAGGGAGGACTCCTCCATCGAGGCGGTGACCGTGCCCCCGAGCCGTACCTGGGTACGGATCCAGGGGTCGAAGGGCTCGCCGTCGTCCCGGGTCCAGGAGGCGTAGCGGGCCACGGGGACGAGCGGGTAGCGGTGCTTCCAGATCGGCCGGACGGGGACGATCAGATGGGGCAGGCCGTCGCGGCGGGCCATGTCGATCATCTGGCCGAGGAGCGCCTTGGAGAGGCTCCTGCCCTGATGGCGGGGGGCCACCTCGACCCCGAGCGCGCACAGGGCGGTGGGTTCGACCCCGGCGTCGTGGGCGGCGAAGGCGTCCCTGATCGACGCGTCGAGGCCGGTGCCCAGGTCCCCGGGGGTGCCGTCCCAGACCCGGGGCAGCGAGCGGCCCGCGCCGAGGATGTCGTCACTCTCCTCGTCGTACAGCAGGAACTGGTGGTCGCCGAAGTCGTCGAAGAGACGGTTCCAGTAGCCGTCGCTGATGTCCCCGTGCAGATTGTATTCGGGGATGACTCCGGCGAAGACCTCGGGGATTCGGTCCCAGAGTTCCGGGCGTTCGGTGTGCAGGACGACTCTCACAGATTTCCCTTTCTTGCGCTTCAGGCCTTGACGGCTTCCCAGACGATCACGATGGGAATTCCGTCCCAGGCCGCTCGTGCGGCGTCCGCGATGAACTCCTCATAACCGCCGGGGGCGAGCCGGCCGTTGAAGACTGGTTCGTAGCAGGCGCGTACCGAAAGTCCCGCTTCGGTAAAGGCGGAGATATAGTCCCCGGCCAGATGGACATGGTTGCGGACAAAGGCGAGTGTGTCGTCGCCGTGGACGAAGTGGCACTGTCCCTGGAGGGTGACGACAAAGGGGTGGAGGTCGGTGATGACCACCCGGCCGCCGGGCCGGACCACGCGGGCGAGTTCGGCGACCCCGGGGCGCAGGTCGGGCAGATGGGTCATGGCGAGCGTGGAGACGGCGAGGTCCACACTGGCGTCGTCGAGGGGCAGCTGTTCGAGGCGGCCCCGGTGGAACTCGGCGCCGGGGACCTTCCGGCGGGCGTGTTCCAGCATCTCGGGCGACTGGTCCACGCCGATCACGCGGTAGCCGCGGGCGGCCAGGGCGGCGGAGGTGCGGCCGGTGCCGCAGGCCGCGTCCAGGGCGGTGCCGGTGGGCCCCTGGTCGAACAGGCGGTGGGTGATCGGCTCCTCCACCTCGATGAAGGAGCTGGGGAGCGAGTCGTACACCGTCGACCAGGAGGCGTAGCCGTCCGCCGCGTCCAGCTCGCTCACGGCGGTGCCGGCGCCGGGCAGGCCGTCGCCCGCGCCCTCCGCGAATTTCCGGATCTCGGCCACGCGTGCTTCGAGGAACGCTTCGTCGGCGTCGTTGGCGGAGCGCAGCAGAGCCAGCCCCTCGATACCCAGGACCAGTTCCCGGACGCGAAATTCTCCTGCCATGGCATTCCCTTCGGCTTCGTTCTTCGTGCGGTGTCCGTGCTGTTCCGTTTTTCGTTCGCCCTACGGTGTGCCGCGCCGTCCGTGCATGGGGGCGCGCTACCCGTACAGCGGTTCGGGCATTCGCCAGCAAGATCGTTTGGCTGAAATTCGACCCGAGAAAGTCCGATCCCCCTCGATTGGTTGGTGTATGGCGAAACATCTTTTACCATCGAGCGCGCCGGAACCGCCGAGAAACGGCTTTCCGGTCACTGGGAGGGGAAAGATGATCGAGGGATATGTCGGCCGGGAGAGTGTGACGGCGGGGGAGGTGCTGCGCCTTCATGTCTCCACCGACGCCGAGGAGTTCCGCGTCCGCTTCCACCGGCTGGGCCGGGAGCTGGCGCCGATGGGCGAGTCCGGGCCGTACCCGGGGGTCCTCACGGCGCCGCCGCCGCACCCCGACGGGGTGCCGGAGCACGCCTCGCCCGCCGCCGACTGGGAGTTCCCGGCCTACGAGTTCGCCGTGCCCGAGGAGTGGCCGCCGGGGATCTACCTGGCGCACCTGGTCCCGGGGGACGAGCGGGCGGCCCGGTCCGTTCCGGTCCTCGGCGACGACGACATCGAGGGTTTCGCCCGCGAGTTCTTCGTCGTCCGGCCCCGGCACCCCGGCAGCCACGGCCGCATCCTCTACAAGAAGTCCACCTTCACCCGGCACGCGTACAACCGCTCCGACAACGAGGGGGCCGTACGGGACTCCAACCTCTACGAGAACCCCGTCTACCAGGAGGGCGGCGACGGCGAACCGCGCGGGCACAAGCTCAGCATGCGCCGGCCCGGCGGGGTGATCGACCTGGCGTGGTGGGACGCCCCCTTCATCGCCTGGCTGGAGCGGTCCGGGTACGCGGTGGAGTACTGCACCGACCTGGATCTCCACGAGGATCCCCACCTGCTCGCCCCGTACGACCTGCTGCTGAGCGTCGGGCACGACGAGTACTGGAGCGACGCGATGCGCGACCAGGTCGCCGCGTATGTGTCCGGGGGCGGGAACGTGGCCTTCCTGAGCGCCAACACCTGCTGGTGGCGGGTGCATCTGACGGACGGGAACACGGCCTTCGTCTCGGACACCGACCACCGGGTCGGGGAGGACTATCCGCATCTGCCCGCGACGGACCTGTGGTGGCCGCCCCCGCCGGAGGGGGTGGGCCGGCCGGAGAACACCCTGACCGGGGTGACCTTCCGCAACGGGGGCATGTGGCCGGGCGAGTGGCCGGGCGACCGGCCGCGCGAGGGGTACACCGTGCAGCACGCGGACCACTGGGTCTTCGAGGGCACGGGCCTGCGCGACGGCGGCGACGGCGGCCCGCCGGACCGGCTGGGCGCGGGCACGGCGCTGATCGGGTACGAGTGCGACGGCGCGGCCTTCGCGTACGACGAGCACGGGGTGGCGCGGGCGAGCGGTGTGGACGGCACCCCGGAGTCCTTCCTCATCCTCGGTATCTATCTGCTGGATCCGGTGCACGAGAACTTCCACCATCTGAAGTGGGGGCACTGGAACTGCCCGGAGCGGGAGCCGGCCATCACCAGCCCCCGGGCGGCGACCATGGGGATCCACACGGCGGGCGGCACGGTCTTCACCGCGGGCACCGTCGACTGGCCGGTGGTCTGCGGCCGGGAGCTGGACGCGGGCGTGGTGCGGGTGACCCGCAATGTGCTGGACCGGCTCTCGCACCGGGTCACAGAAGAGCCGGGAGGGAGTGCAGGGAGGTGATCCGGTGGGCCCGGCCGGGCAGCGGCGGGGCCTGTCCCTCCACCGCCCGGTCGGGCCGCCACAGATGGACCGCGCGCATCCCCTGCGCCAGGGGGCCGACCACGTCGGCCTCCCACATGTCGCCCACGAACAGGGTCTCGCCGGGGGCGGTGCCCACGGCGTCGAGGGCGGCCCGGTAGATCCGGGGGTGGGGCTTGCGCGCCCCGACCCTGGCGGAGGTGACGGTGGCGTCGATCAGACCGGTGAGTCCGACGTCCGCCACCGCCCGGTCCAGGTCCCAGAACCAGTTGGAGCAGAGGGCGACCCGCAGACCGTGTCCGCGCAGCCGGGTGAGCGCGGCCGTCACATCGTCGAAGAGCGCGATCCGCAGCCTCTTGTTGGCCCGGTCCAGCTCGGTGGCGAGCGGGCCGGCCGCCGGCCCGGGGATCCCGCGCTCCACGGCCAGCCGCCGCAGCCGCCCCACTTCCCAGGCCCGGTAGGTGTCCTCGTCCGCCGAGGCGGCGAGATGGTCCTCGCCGTCGCGGGGGCCGGTGGCCCACTGGTCGCCCCAGGCTTCGGCGTACTCCGCGAGACCCAGGCGCCGGAAGACGGACGCGTGGCTGGGCGGCAGGGGCGGCACCATCCGGACCAGCGTGCCGTAGAAGTCAAAGATCACGGCTTTGACGTCGGACGGCACACCGGGGCGTGCGGCTGCGGCGGTCATGGATCAGTACCGTCCGTGCCGGCGGGGGAAGTAGTCCTGGCAGTCGCCGTCCCGCTCGATGTCGACGGTGGCGCAGTGCAGTCCGCCGCCGAAGGGGCCGACCGCGCGGAACGGCACCGGGACGATGTCGAAGCCGTATCCGGCGAGCTGCTCGGAGAGGGCGACTTCCTTCTCCTCGATGCAGAGGGTGTTCTGGTCGAGGTTGAGCATGTTGCCGGCGAGCCAGGGGCTGCAGAAGGAGAGCTTCGGCGGGTGGTCCCAGCTCGCGGGCTGCACCGCCTCGACGATCTCCCAGTCGTTGAGCTTGAAGAAGTCCATCAGCTCGGGGTCGGCGAGGCGCTCGCCGCAGTGCAGCACCAGTCCGGGCCGCAGCGGCACCCAGGTGGCGTCGATGTGCAGCGGGTGGGTGTTGGTCGAGGTCACGGCGTGCACGCGGTGGTCGGGGAAGTGGCGCTTGAGCCACTGGTAGCCGCTGCGGTTGGTGACGAAGGAGAGCTGGACGAAGAGGTCCTTGCCGAAGCGGGCCACGTCGGCCGCGTCGAACAGGGGCTCCTCCTCGGTCAGCACCAGGTCGTAGTCGCGCACCTTGGCCAGCTGCACATCGGTGGGCAGATCGTTGTAGGTGTCCCAGAACTCGGTGTGGTAACTGGCGTCGGTCAGGCGCGGCTTGGGCGCGGCCTCCCAGCGCATCCGGTCGTCGGACCGGAAGAGGTCCTGGAGGATCGGGCGGTAACAGAGGTATTCGTACCAGCGGCTGCGGTAGGACATCGTGGCTTCCAGGACCTCGCTGCCCACGGTCAGCAGGATGTCCCGGGGCGGCATGCACCCGGACATGGTCTCCTGCTCCCAGTCGGGCGTGGAGACCTTCTGGTTGAAGTCCAGGGGGGTCGGGCGGTCCACCCGGATGCCCCGCTCGGTCAGCATCGCGGCAAAGTTGTCGAGCTGTTCATTGGCCTCGGCCATCATGTCGGCCGGCATCGTGCCGTAGGTGCCGAGCGGGAAGCCGTCCTCCGGGAAATCGCGGCGGACCGCGGGTTCGGGCGCCTGCACCACCGCCGCGTCGGCCCTTCCGACGATGACATGACGCAACGGATCCCAGCCGTTCCAGGAGTTGACCCGCACGGGTCGTTCGGTGGCCGAATCGCCGATGGTCGTGTCGTGGTTAATCACGTGCAACACCCTTCGATAGGGACGCGGGAGACACCAGGAGAAAAATGAGTCAGGAGGTGCGTCATCGTCAAGGGTGCCCAAGGGGTGCATCCTAGTATTTTGCGTCAATTAATATCGGCCGATCGGCCGTCAAGGCGGGTTATCACCGCTGCCCGCCCCTGTCCGCGGGGGCCGATCCGCGACAGGAACGTTCCATAAATCGCTGTCACATCCTGGCCAAAAAATGCCCCATCGGTAGTTTGCCGGTCTTCGCTGGGTAGATAGCAGCCCGGTTCAGCCAGTCCTCGAAAGGCGGAGACTCATGTCCTGGCGCTTACCCCGCTTCACCTCGGCTCTCGGGGCCGTCGCAGTGGTCGCTGCCCTCGCCTCGTGCGACTCGGGCGGTACGGACGGATCCGCCGGCGGGGGCAATGACCCGGGTTCCCTGACGGTCTGGCTGACCGTCGACGCCCGTGAGAGCTGGCCCGATCTGGTTGCCTCCACGAACAAACGATTCGCGAAGCGCTATCCAGGGACCGAGATCAAGGTGCAGTACCAGCAGTGGACCAGCAAGAACCAGAAGATTGACGCCGCCTTCGCGGGACGCGATGTACCAGACGT
Organism: Streptomyces yaizuensis; assembly: GCF_034961445.1. Lineage (NCBI taxonomy): Bacteria > Bacillati > Actinomycetota > Actinomycetes > Kitasatosporales > Streptomycetaceae > Streptomyces > Streptomyces yaizuensis. The sequence continues at coordinate 98,709 of NZ_BSBI01000001.1, read as the reverse complement.
GGTGGAGATGGGCAATAGTGAAACCACCAACTACATCGTCAATGGGGCCTTCACCGAGCTGGAAAAGAGCGACTTCGACCATTCCCGCGACTGGCTTCCCGCACTGGCCGACGCCTGTCAGTACCAGGGGAAGACCTACTGTGTGCCCTACTACGCCGGGGCCCGCGTCGGCATCTACCGCACCGACCTCCTGAAGCAGGTCGGCGTCGTCGAGGCACCGCGCAGCTACCAGGAGATGCTGTCGGTCCTGGACAAGGTGAAGGCCGAGTTCGGCACCAAGGACAGGAACTTCTCCTCCTTCTACATGCCGGGACGGTACTGGTACGCCGCCATGGCCTGGGTCAAGGACGCCGGCGGCGAGATGGCCGTCGAGCGCGACGGCCGCTGGCACGGCGCGCTCTCCTCCCCCGCCTCCGTCCAGGGCCTGACCAGCTGGAAGAAGCTGATCGACGACTACTACGTCGGCGACCGCTCCAAGGACAACAGCGACGAACCGGGCGTGGTCGGCCAGGGCAAGGTCGCCATGTTCTACGGCAACACCTGGGAGGCGAACGCCGCGGCCGACCCGCGCGCCGGCGGCAACGCCAAGCTGCGCGGCCGATTCGCCACCTTCGCCTTCCCCGGCCCGTCCGGCGAGCTGATGCCGCCCTTCCTCGGCGGGTCCCTGCTGGCCGTCCCGGCCAAGTCCCGCAAGCAAGAACTCGCCCGGGAATGGATCAAGATCTTCACCGACCGGACCTCCCAGCAGCGGCTGATCGAGGCCGAGACCCTGCCCAACAACACGGTCCAGCTGCGCGACGTGCCCACCGACGGCATCAACGCCGCCGCCGCGCGCGCCGCCGAACGCGGCTGGGTGACCCCGCTCGCCCCGGGCTGGGCCGCCGTGGAGAAGTCCAACATCCTGCCCGCGATGCTCCAGACCATCGCCACCGGGAAGAAGTCCGTGCGCGACGCCACGCGGGACGCCGACCGGGAGATCGACGCCCTGATCAACGACAACTGACGCCCCCCGCCCCGTCCCCGACCACCCCGTCCCTCAACCCTCGTCCCCCCACCCCTGTGCCGCACCACACCGACCACTCCCCCGACCCTGCCGCGCCATCCCACCGCGCCGGCCGGCCCGCGGGCACGCAGGGCCGCCGCGCACGCCGGGAACGATGCTTCGAGGAGCTGCCCGTACATGGTGACCGCAGACCCACCGGGGCGCAGAGCCGTGTCCCCGGGCCCTTCCCCCGCCGTGTCCACGCGGCGGGCGGGGACCGGGGGCCGCCCGCTGCTGCGCCGCGCCGCCCCGTACCTCCTGATCGCCCCGACGGTGCTGGCCCTGACCGCCGTCCTCGGCTATCCGCTGGTCGAGCTGGTGCTGCTGTCGTTCCAGGACATGAGCCGCCGGGAGCTGTTCGCCGGTACGGAGCCGCCCTGGACGGGGCTGAAGCAGTACCGCGCCATCGCCCAGGACCGGTTCTTCTGGCAGGTGGTGGGGCGCACCGCGCTCTTCGCCACGGTCTGCACGGCCCTGACCATGGCGGCGGCCCTGGCGGTCGCGCTGCTGATGCGCCGGGTCTCCCCCTGGGTACGGGCGACGATGGCGGCGGTGCTGGTCGCCGTGTGGGCCATGCCCGTCATGGTGGCGGCCTCCGTCTTCCGCTGGCTGGCGGACGCCGACTACGGTGTGGCCAACTGGCTGCTCGGGCTGCTGCCCGGGCTGGACTTCACCAAGCACAACTGGTTCGAGGACCCCTGGCAGGGTTTCGCGGTCATCGTCGCCGTGGTGTTCTGGGGTTCCCTGCCCTTCGCCGCCATCACCCTCCAGGCGGCGCTGACCCAGGTCCCGCCCGAGCTGGCGGAGGCGGCCCGCGTGGACGGCGCCGGCCGCGGCCAGGTCTTCCGGCACATCACCTTCCCCGTCGTCAAACCCGCCTTCGTGATGGTGACCACGCTCAACGCCATCTGGAACTTCGGCGTGTTCAACCAGATCTGGCTGATGCGCTCGGGCCAGCCGGAGAAGGAGTACTACCTGCTCGGCGTCTACTCCTTCATCGAGTCGTTCGCCGTCAACCGCTACAGCGCCGGTGCGGCCATCGCGGTCGTCACCGTGGTCCTGCTGCTCGCCGGGGCCGTCTTCTACGTCCGTCAGCTCGTCAGGATGGGAGAGACCCGATGACCGGCGTATCGAAGGCCCCGCGCCGCGCGGAGGGCCGGCGCTCCCTGCGGGCCGACGGGCTGGGGCTGCTGTTCTGCGCGGTGATGGCCTTCCCCGTCTACTGGATGGTCCTCACCGCGATCCGGCCCGCCGCCGAGATCCGGAGCAACCCACCCCGCTTCTGGACCTCCGAGCCCACACTCGAACACGTCCGCCGCGCGATGGCGTCCGAGACCTTCTGGTCGAGCGTGCGGGCGAGCGTGCTCGTCGGCACGGGGACCGTGGTGGTCTCGCTGCTGATCGGGGTGCTCGCGGCCTATGCCGTGGCCCGGTTCTCCTTCGCCGGCCGCCGGGCCTTCGTCCTGGTGATCCTCTCCGTCCAGATGATCCCGCTGGCCGGGCTGATCATCCCGCTCTATCTGCTGCTCAGCGACGCCGGACTGACCGACAGCCTCACCGGGGTCATCCTGACCTATCTCGTCTTCATGCTGCCGTTCACGGTGTGGCTGCTGCGCGGCTTCGTCGCCGGGATCCCGATCGAGCTGGAGGAGGCGGCGATGGTCGACGGCTGCACCCGGGCCGGGGCCTTCCGCCGGGTGACCCTGCCCCTGCTCGCACCGGGCCTGGTGGCCACCTCCATCTACTCCCTGGTCCAGGCGTGGAACGAATACGTCCTGGCCTATGTGCTGCTGTCCAGCAACGACAAACAGACCGTGTCGATCTGGCTGGTCTCCTTCCAGACCAGCTTCGGCACCGACTACGGCGCGCTGATGGCGGGAGCCACGCTCACCGCCCTTCCCGTCGTGGTCTTTTTCATGATCGTGCAACGCCGGGTGGCGGCGGGCCTGGCCGCGGGAGCCGTCAAAGGGTGACCGCGTGCGGCCCGCCCGACCGGGCGTGGCACCGGTAAGGACGCCCGGACCACTGGGCGTCGGGGGCGTCTCGCAGCGCCCCGCCGAAAGACCGAGGGTACGGAGCCGGGCGGCGCCGTCCCTCTTGACCAGCAGGAGTTCTTTGTGACGTTCGACCGTCTTGACCTGGTGTCCAAGCTCTACCAGCCGTCCGGCTGGCCGCGGGTGCTGGAAGCGGCCGCGGGCGCCCCGTCCACCGGCCCTCTGGTGGTGGACCTGGATCCGACGACCTTCTGCGACCTCGCCTGCCCCGAGTGCATCAGCGGCAAGCTGCTCAACCAGGGGCGGTTCACCCCCGAGCGCCTCGCCGAGCTGGCCGGGGAGCTGATAGAGATGTCCGTCCGGGGCGTGGTCCTCATCGGCGGCGGCGAGCCGCTGGCGCACCGGGGCACCCGTCAGGTGCTGCGCACCCTGGGCGAGGCAGGGGTGGCCATCGGCGTGGTCACCAACGGCACCATGATCCAACAGAATCTGGACGAACTGTCCCAGTACGCCTCCTGGGTCCGGGTCTCGATGGACGCGGGGACCCGGGAGACCTACGGCGTGTTCCGTCCCGACCGCAAGGGCCGCAGCGTCTTCGACAAGGTCGTCGGGAACATGCGGCTCCTGGCCGGCGTCAAGAAGGGCGCCCTCGGCTACTCCTTCCTGGTGATGACCCGCCGTGAGCCGGACGGCACGATGGTCAGCAACCACCACGAGGTCTTCGAGGCGGCCCGGCTCGCCAAGGACATCGGCTGCGACTACTTCGAGACGAAGGCGATGTTCGACGACGGCCACCATGTGATCCAGGTGGCCGACGAGATCCTGGGCTCCGTCGACGACCAGCTCGCCGAGGCCGAACGATTGTGGGCCGACGACTCCTTCGAGATCATCAACTCCTCCACCCTGACCTCACTGCGGAACCGGGTGGGGGCCGTGCAGCCCAAGGACTACCACCGGTGCAAGGTGGCGGAGCTGCGGACCCTGATCACCCCGTCGGGGGTGTATGTCTGCTCCTATCACCGGGGCAACTCCCAGGCGAAGATCGGGGACGCGGTCACCGAGCGGCTTCCCGACATCTGGGAGAAGTCCGACCGGGGGATCATCGACCCGACGCGGGACTGCCGTTTCCACTGCGCGCGGCACCGCTCCAACCTCGAACTCGACAAGATCGCGACTGAAGCGGTGACGCCCGAACCCGGGTCCGACTACGACCCGTTCATCTAGCGATCAGAAGGCGGGGTCCGGCGCGGCCCGGGTGGGAATCACCCGGGCCGCGGGGTACGGATCCGCGAGCGCCCGCCGGACGGCCGCGACGACGTCGTCGCGGTCGTCCGTGCGGCAGACCCCCACCAGCGCCCCGCCGCCGCCGGCGCCGCTGAGCTTCAGCCGCAGTCCCGCGGAGCGCAGGGCCAGTTCCCTCAGCTCCTCCAGGACGGGGGTGGACATCCGCTGGTGGTCGCGCATGGTGACATGGGCGCGGTCCATGGCGGCGGCGAGGGCGTCCAGGTCGCGGGCGCCGATCGCCGCCCAGACCTCGCCGGACGCGGCGTCGGCCTCCTTGCGGTAGGCGGCCAGATCGGGGTCGCCCGCCGCGAGCTGGGCCCGTACCACCTTGATGTGGTCGCTGGTGTCCTTGCGGGTGGCGGAGTCCACGACGAGGACGCTCCACTCCCCGGGGAAGGCGGCCCGCTCGCGGATCGCGGGCAGCCCCTCCGTCCTCCCGTCCAGCAGCAGCGCTCCCCCCTCGATGACGGCGAGATGGTCCATGCCGCCGCCGTTGAAGCGGGCGAACTCGAAGGCGTACGCCCACTCGGCGAGGATCGGGGCGGGGATGCCGGGATCCGGGGCGCACGCCTCGGTGTACGCGCGGAACAGCGCCACGATCAGCGCCGTGGACGACGAGAGCCCGCTCGCGCCGGGCGCGTCGCTGCGCACCCGTACGGCGGGCGGGTCGGCGGGAAGGCCCGCGAGCCGTCCGCGCAGGAACTCCCACACCTCGCCGGACCAGCCGCCGTCCCGCGCGGGGGGCGGGCCGGGGACCGTCTCCACGGTGGTGACGAGGTCGAGGGCGAGGCTGACGGACCGGCCGCCGAGCCAGTCCAGGTCCTCGCCGGACAGACACGCCCGGCAGGGCACCCCGGCGCGTATCGCGCGCGGGGTGCCCTCCGGGCCCTGGTGGATATCCGTGCTCACCGGGCCTGGAACCTTCCTGTCGTGTCGAATTCCCGGAACATCGCGAGGACCACCCCGGTGGGCGGGTGGAGCGGGCGTGGCGGGTGGTCCGGGTCGGCGAACCGGATCCGGACCACCTCCGCCGGGTCCGGCCGTGGCTCGCCGGACCAGCGGCGGGCCAGGAAACAGAGGGCAAAGCAGTGGGTGACATCCCCGTTGGGGTAGGTGAGGGTGTGCACCCCGGGATCGGAGAGCGAGCCGAAGGGGACCAGGTCGTCCCGGTCGACCAGCAGCCCGGTCTCCTCCGCCAGTTCCCTGACGGCGGTCCCGGCGAAGTCGCTGCCCTCCTCGCAGGCCCCGGCGGGCAGCTCCCACACCCCGGTGTCGGCGCGCTGCTGGAAGAGCACCCGCCCGGCGGGGTCGATCAGCAGGACCTGCGCCCCGGGGACGAGCAGCGGCCGGCTGCCCACCCGCTGCCGCAGTGACCAGATGTACGAACCGGTGTACCCCATCGGCACCGTGCCCTCCGCCTCGTGCGGCCGTGCTGTGGCCGTCCGGTGGGACAGTGTCACGCGACCTGCTCGGTGAGCCAGGACGGCACGGCCTCGGGCGTGGCGTTCAGCCACCGGACGTACCGCTCCACGCCCTCCGCGACGGTGATCCCGGGCCGCCAGCGCATGAGTTCCGCCAGGCGCGCGGTCTCCGCGAAGCCGCCCAGGGGGTCGTCCGCCGGGCGGGGGGTGATGATGAACTCGGAGCCGGGGTAGTGCGGGGCGATCAGCTCGCCCACGTCGCGCACCGAGGTCGGCACCCCGGAGCCCACGTTGACGGTCTCGCCGACGACGCCCTCCTCCACCAGGGCGAGGGCGGTGGCCATGGCGATGTCGTCCACGTGGACCAGGTCGCGCACCTGGACGCCGCCGCCGTTGAGCCGCATGGGGAGCCCCACGCGGGCGTGCATCGCCAGCCACGCCACCATCCAGGAGTGGCTGCCCGGCTTGGGTATCTGCGGGTCCCCGTAGACGGAGAAGTACCGCAGGATCGCGTACTCGGTGCCCGTGCCGCCGAGCAGCAGCCGGGTCTGGTGCTCGGCCCAGAGCTTGGAGTTGGCGTAGACGGACAGGGGGTAGGGGGTCTGGTCCTCGTGGAAGCGCTGCGGGCCGGCGGCCGGATCGGCCCCGTTGCCGTAGACGGCGGCCGACGAGACGAGCACCAGGCGGCGCACCTCGGCCCGGACGGCCTCCTCCAAGATCACCTCGGTGCCCTCGACATTGGCCTTGAAGGCGATGTCGGGCCGGCGGGTGCAGGCGGCGACATCGGCGAAGGCGGCGGCGTGGACCACGTGGTCGGCGCCTTCGAGCACGCTCCTGACCAGTGTGCGGTCGCGGATGTCGCCCACCACCAGACGGGACGCCCGGCGCGGGGCGCCGAAGAGTTCATGGATGGAATCCGGATAGGCGTCCATCCGGTCGAGGACGGTCACCTCGGCGTCCACACCACGCAAAAGGGCGGTGAGCCTGCTGCCCACCAGGCCCGCACCACCGGTCACCACGATCCGGGAGCCGCGCAGCTTTTCCAGCCGGGAGACCCCGGACTCACCTGCGTCAATGACCTTGTCATCCGGTTTCACGGTCATCAGGACTCCTCCAGGAAATGATACGCATGATGTTCTTGCGCAGACAGCATGAACGATCATCAGTGGCCGTAACCAGGGTGCCTTTTCGGCGCTCCCACAGCCCTCGAAAGCACCCCCGTGCTGTCTGAAACTGATTAGTACGAAAGGACAAACGGGTGAGTTCGAACGGGATGCTCCGGGCGGTCGGCACCGCCGGTCGCCCCGCCGGGATTCGCCCGTCCGAAACCGGATCGAGTACGGAGGACCTGTGACGCGTTATCGCATCAGCGGCGCGGTGATGACCCATCCCCGACGGCTGCCCGCCGCCGAGGCACTGGCCCGGTCGGGCCCGCCCGGAGCGCTGCGGGTGGTCATGGACCCCGACCCCGGCGGGAAGCCGTCGGTGCTGCGGACGGCGCTGGCGGCGTGGTCGTCCATCGAGGAGGGCGCCACCCACCAGCTCGTCGTCCAGGACGACATGATCCTCTCGGATTCCTTCTTCGAACGGGTGGGGGCCGCCGTGGCGGCGCGGCCGGACGCGGCGCTGGCCCTCTTCGCGCTCTGGGACTCCCGCAACGGCGCCGCCGTCCGGCTGGGCGCGATGGCCGGGGCGCGCTGGGTGCGGGCCGTCGGCGAGTACTTCCCCTGTGTGGCCATCGTGCTGCCGCGCGAGGTCGCCGCCGGGTTCGTGGAGTACGGCCGCAAGCGGCTGGACGCCTGGGCCGACGACATCCTGATGCGCCAGTATCTGCTGACCCGGGGGATACCGTCCTATGTGTCGGTTCCGAGCCTGACGGAACACGACGACCGGGGCAGCATTTCCGGCAACGCTTTCCGGGGGCCGCGGCGTTCGGTCTGTTTTCTTCCCGACGATCCCGGCACCGACGAGAGAAAGTCCCTGGAGGACATCCGGGTCGTCCCGTTCTTCAAGCACGGGGTCGCCCAGTGCGCGGTCCGGGTGCAGGGGCCCGGCCCCGAGCGCTGGCTCCACCTGGAGAGCGAGGAATATCTCGCAGGCCTGGGCATCCAGGCCGACAGATATAAATCAGCCAATTCCGTGTTGACCGAAGTGCCCGATGAAAAGGCTGCCCGAGGCACCTGGTTGACCGCCTTCACCATGGGTTTCGTCCATCGGACGACCCTCGGGAGCGACGACCTTTCCCGGACAGCGGCCTGCGCGGAGTCCCTGGCCACCATCGGGCCGGGCGGTGTGAGCCACGACCAGGGCGAGGAGCGGATCGCCGAACTCCGCGAGGGACTCGCGCGGATCGCCCGCGCCGGGGTGGAGGCGGGCCTCGAAGCCGGACGCGAGGCGGGCCGGGCGACCGGCGGCCCACCGGCCCGCACCGGCCGCTCGGTCGCCGTCGTCGGCGCGGCGAGCCCGCTCGGCGAACACGTCGTCCGCGGCCTCACCGACCGGGGCCACCGGGTGACACCGCTGTCCGGTGTCCCGGTCGGCGGGGCACCGGGCACCCGGGACGCGCTGATCGACCTGCGCCCGCTGCGGGACGGGACCGACCCCGCGCGGACCGGGATCGTCGTACGCGCCTTCGACCGCGCCACCGGCACCGCACGGCCGCCGGTGACCCTGCGCACCGGCGATCTGTACGGCCCTGGCTGCTCCCGGCACTCGCCCATCGGCCGGATGGTGTGGAGCGCGCTGCGCAGCCATCCCGTCGTCCTCACCGACCCACCGGGGCGGGAGCTGCGGCCGCTGCATGTGTACGACCTGATCGGCGCGGTGGACCGGGTCCTGGAGGAGCCCCCGGCGGAATCGGTCCTCGACCTCGCGGGCGGGCCGGCCGTCCCGGAGGCGGCCCTGGCCGAAGCGGTCCTGGCGGCGGTCCGTCCGGTGCCGACCGAGACGGTCCCGGGGCCGCCCGCGGCCCTCCGGCCGGAGCGGGACCCGGAACCGGAGGTGCCGGGGCCCCGGGGCTGGGAACCGGCCATGGACCTCCACCACGGACTGCACACCTTCATGCAGTGGCTGGCGTACGAAGGGCTCGGCCACGCCGCCGACTGACCGCACGGGGCCGCGCCGCACGGGGCCGCGCCGCTCGGGGCCGCGCCGCACGGCCGGGGCGGCCCCGTACCCGTACCCCGTCCTCGTCCCCGTGACAGGACTGTGCCCACGGCGCCCGGGACGGCTCGGACTGCTGTCCGCTGTGCCGCGAGTCCCTGGGCCCCGGGGACCGGGCACGGCCCGCCCTGAGCGGCTGACGAGGGCTTATCACGGGTGCCGGTGGTGCCCGGCCCACCGGGGCCGGGCACCCTGGGACCGGCGGCCGCGATCAGTACGCGCTGAGCCAGAACCGCTGGTAGTTGGCGTACGGGCCGTACTGGTCCTGACAGCCGAAGTGCCGCAGACCGAACTCGCTGTCATCCATGCACAGCCCGGTCGCCACGCTCTTGAGCACATTGCTGCCGCCTGGGGCCGCGTGCAGCTCGAACCGCTGGAACGTGGCGTACGGGCCGTTCTGGTCGTTGCAGCCGAAGTGCCGCAGACCGAACTCGCTGTCGTCGACGCACAGCCCGGTGGCGTGGTTCCGCAGGACGTAGATGCCGACCACGTTGGTCGTGATGAGGTCGAACTTCTGGTAATTGGCGTACCGGCCGTACTTGTCCTGGCAGTCGAAGTGCCGCAGGCCGATGACACTGTCGTCGACGCACTTCCAGGTCGACCAGTTGCGCAACTGGCGTGTGTAGACGGCCTGCGGTACGGGCCCGGCGTCGGCGGCCCGGTCGGAAGCGGTACCGTCCGCCGTGATCACGGGCGGCTGCGCCGGGGCGGGCGGGGCGGCGGCGGTCGCGGTGCCCGCCGGCACCAGGGTGAGCGCGGCGGCGGCGAACAGTGCGGCGGCGGCTGTGAGGAATCTGCCGCCGAGCGTGCGGATGCTGTTCAACGTACCTCCTGCTGGTGGTCATCACTGACATCGAGGTGACACGAGGTGACACGAGGAGACGGCGCGCGCCGACGGTGCGGGGTACGAGTATGTCCAGGGGCGGGATCCCCGAGGATCCCGGAATCGGCCAGTCCTGCGGGCCGCGCGGAGGGTACCGGGCGGCCCGGAGCGGAACCGCCCGGAGCCGCCGGGCACGGGGCCGGACCGGGCGGCTCCGGGGCCTGGGGCGGGGGGAGCAATCCGGTCACCCGGCCTCCGGGGCGGCGGGCCTGGGCCGCGTGCCGCCTACCGGGTTTCCTCCCGGGATCCGCGTGCGGCGGGCAGATGGATCACCACCAGCACGAAGGCCGCCATCATCACATTGCGGCCCGCCGGCTCCAGCCCGTTCCAGTCGGACGACTGCCACATCTGGAACCATTCGCCGCCGATGACGACGAAGCCGAACCCGAAGAGCAGCAGCACCATGGTCAGCCCGAGTGTGGTCGTGCGCCGCGCCCGGCGCAGATCGCCGCGCCGCAGCCCGCCCGCCCACAGCCGGACCGCGATGAGCAGGACGGCGGCGGCGGCCGTCTCCCAGGCGATCACGGCGATGTAGGCCGCGTCGGCGACCGCGCGGGACTCGATCGCCCGCCACATGACGTCCTCGTCCTTGAACGTGGTGTCCATGGCCAGAACATGGCGGACGAATTCCCGGTTGGTGTCGAAGTCGGTGAGATTTCCGAACGCGACCAACGTCATGTAGGCGGCGATCGTGGCCGTGAGCGCGGTGGCCGCGACCGGCAGGGTGCCGAGCGCGAGCACCCGGTCCCACCGGCCGGTGCCCCCGGTCGTCCCCGCCCCTGCGGGCTTCTCCCCTGTCACTGGGGCTCCTTTCCGGCCCGTGCACCCCACTGGTGCACGGGGACCACGCATGGTGGCACGCGATCCGGTACCGGAACACCCCGGCGCGCTGCGGCGGTTGACGCCGAAGCGCGGACGGCGGGTGCCCCGTCGTGACAGGGCACCCGCCGTGCGTCTTCCTTGCCGTCCTTGTCGACCGTGTCGACCTTGCCGTCCTTACGCCAGGGGGGCGAGAGCGGCGTCGTAGTCCGGCTCGTCGGCGATCTCCGGGACCAGCTCCACGTGCAGAACCGTGTTGTCGGTGTCCAGCACGACCACGGCGCGGGCGGCCAGACCGGCCAGCGGCCCGTCCTGGATGGCCACGCCGTACGCGGTCAGGAAGTCCTGGTTCCGGAAGGTGGAGAGATTGTGCACGCTCTCCAGGCCCTCACTGCCGCAGAAGCGCGCCTGCGCGAAGGGCAGGTCGGCGGAGATGCACAGAACGACCGTGTTCTCCAGCTTGGCGGCGCGCTCGTTGAACTGGCGCACGGAGTTCGCGCAGGTGGGGGTGTCGACGCTGGGGAAGATGCTCAGGACCTTGCGCTGCTCGGCGAAGTCGGCGAGCGAGCGCTCGGCCAGGCCCGCACCCACCAGGGTGAACTCCGGAGCGGTGCTGCCGGTCGCCGGCAGCGCGCCGCCGACCTCGACCGGGTTGCCCTTCAATGTGACCTTGGCCATGAGAATTCTCCTACGGAACGGGTGAAGTGATACCTGCGACCGCCATCCTACGGAGCGTGCGGGGCACGGGGTGCGGGGCACGGGTCCCACCCGCCGCCGTCCGCTCCCTCCGCCCCTCCCCCGCTCAGGCCGGTGCCGTCTGGGTGGACCTGGACCCCGCCTACCGGCAGTTGTTCGGCCGGTCCCTCGGAGTACGGATGCCCGACAAGCGGCTGTGGAACCCGCTCGGCAAGGTGGAGAAACGTTTCGAGCACGGGCCGCCGAAGTCGGTGTCCCTCCTCTTCCACCAGCTCCACGGCCGCGTCCCCCGTCACCGCCGCGCGCGCCGGTGAGACCCGGCACGGTGGTGTGCGCCCGCTGGCGACTGCCCGTGCGCCCGGTGGAGAGCCGGGTCCGGGGCGCCGGGCCTAGTTTTCCGTCACAGCGACGACGAGGTCGCGGGAGCGCCGGCGACGGCGCGGCGGCACGGTGCCGTGTCCACCGCGGGCGGGCAGGTGGCCGCCCCGCTTCCTCACCGGCTCGACCCTCCAGGGAGTACAGCAATGCGCACCGACATGCTCATCGGCGGCGAGTGGACCGCGGGGAGCGGTACCACCTTCCCCACCCTCAACCCCGCGACCGGAGAGGTCATCGCCGAGGTGCCCGACGCCACCGGGGCGGACGTGGACGCGGCCGTACGGGCGGCCGCCGCCGCGTTCGTGTCGCCCGAGTGGGGCGGGCTGCTGCCCGCCGCCCGCGCGAAGCTGCTGCTGCGGGTCGCGGATCTGATGGAGGAGCACGCGGAGGAGCTGGCCCGGCTGGAGACGCGGGACCAGGGGCAGCCCCTCGGCGTCAGCGCCGGTTTCTCCGTACCCAACGCGATCGAGCACTTCCGCTACTACGCCGGCTGGGTCACCAAGATCACCGGAGTGACGGCGCCGCTGTCCGTGCCGGACGTCGACTACCGGACGGTCCGTGAGCCGCTGGGGGTCTGCGGGCTGATCACGCCGTGGAACTTCCCGCTGATGATCCTGGTGTGGAAGCTGGCGCCCGCGCTCGCCACCGGGAACACCGTGGTCGTCAAGCCCGCCGAGCAGACCCCGCTGTCCACCCTGCTGCTGGCGGAGCTGATCGAGCGGGCCGGGGTGCCGGCCGGGGTGGTCAACGTCGTCACCGGCGGCCCCGGCACGGGCCGGGCGCTGGTGCGCCACCCCCTGGTGAAGAAGATCTCCTTCACCGGGTCCACCGCCGTCGGGCGGGAGATAGGCGCCGAGTGCGGCCGGAGCCTGAAGAAGGTCTCCCTGGAGCTGGGCGGCAAGGCACCGAGCGTGATCACCGCCGACGCCGACATCGACGCGGCCGTGAGCGGCAATCTGCTGGGAGGGCTGCTGAACACCGGCCAGGTGTGCGCCGCGTACACCCGCTTCTACGTCGACCGGAAGCGCCACGACGAGTTCGCGGAGAAGCTGGCAGCGGCGGCGGGCTCGCTCCGGCTCGGCGACGGTCTCGACCCCGGGACCCACCTCGGCCCCCTGGTCTCGGCCGAGCAGGTCGAGCTGACCGCCCGCTATGTCGGCATCGGCCGCGAGGAGGGCGCCGAACTCCTCACCGGCGGCGGCCGCCCCGGCGGTGACCTGGCGCACGGGTTCTTCTTCGAGCCGACGGTCTTCGCCGGGGTCCGGCAGGACATGCGGATCGCCCGCGAGGAGATCTTCGGTCCCGTGCTCGCCGTGCTGCCGTACGACGACCCCGAGGAGCTGGCCGCCCTCGCCAACGACTCCGAGTACGGGCTCGCCGCCGCGATCTGGTCCCGGGACATCGGCACGGCGGGCCGGCTCGCCCGGCAGATCAAGGCGGGCACGGTGTGGATCAACATGATGCAGGGCCTGGACGCGGCGGCCGCCTGGGGCGGCACCAAGTCCTCCGGAATCGGCCGCGAGATGGGCTGGTCGGCCATCGAGGCGTACACCGAGGTCAAGAGCGTCTGGACCAGCCTCGCCTGAGCCCTGCACGGCCGGCACGGCCCCGGCGCGAACGCCGCGAGCCCCGACCGGGCGGCGGCGCGGAGAGAACGAGTACGAGGAGGACCCCGCATGGCCATCGATTTCACCCTGACCCCCGAGCAGCTGCGGCTGCGGCAGTCCGCGCGGGAATTCGCCCGGCGGGTCCTGACCGGGGTCGGCCCCGCGACCCGGCACCTGACCACCCCCGAGGAGCGCTGGCGGGCGACCCGTCCCGCCTACGAGCGGATGATCGCCGAGGGCTGGCTGCGCCGGATCCTCCCCGCGCCGGTGGGCGGCGAAGGACAGGGGATGGTCGACTTCGCGCTGATCGCGGAGGAGTTCACCGCCGTCGACGCGGATGTGTCCCTGACGCTGTTCGCGGTGACGCTCGGCCTCACCCCGCTCATGGCCGCCGGGAGTCCCGAGCAGATACGCGAGCACTTCGGCCGGTTCCTGGAGCCCTCGGGCGCCCCGCTCGCCGCCTTCGCGTTCAGCGAGCCGGGCGGCAGCGCCAACTACGACGCCCCCGCGCCGGCCGAGGGCATCCGCACCACCGCCGTACTCGACGAGGACCGCGACGAGTGGGTCGTCAACGGCGCGAAGAAGTGGGTGTCGAGCGCGGGCGGCTGGGACGGCACCGGCCCCGATCTGCTGGCCGTCGTCTGCCGTACGGACCGGGACGCACCGCCCGACCGGGCCCTGTCGGTGCTCCTCGTGCCCGGCCCGGTCGCCGGTCTCACCGTCGCCGCCGGCCTGGACCTGCTCGGGCACCGCGCCCACCAGACCCCGCTGATCACCCTGCGGGATGTGCGGGTGCCCCGGGGCAACGTCCTGGGCGCACCCGGCTCCGGAGGCGCGGTCGTGGCGGGCAGCTTCATCCCGACCGCCGCGCTCGTCGGTGTCCTCGCCCTGGCCAGGATGCGCGCGGCGTTCGAGTTCGCGCTCGCCTTCGCCCGGCGGGAACACCGCGCCGGGGCGGTGCCGATCATCGACCACCAGGCCGTCGGCTACGCGCTCGCGGACGCCAAGTCGGCCATGGAGGCGGTGCGCTATCTGTCCTGGAAGGCATGCCACGCGCTGGACACGGGGAGCCCGGCCGCCGCCGAACTCGCCCTGCACGCGAAGATCTTCGGTTCGGAGACGGCGGTACGGGTGATCACCGACCTGATGCGGGTGGTCGGCATGGAGAGCTACAGCCATGAGAACCCGCTCGCGGGGATCCTTCAGGACGCGCTGGTCTATCCGCTGTTCGACGGCGGCAACATGGGGGTCCGCCGCCGCCAGTTGCACGGGATGCTCGCCGATCCGGCGTACGACCCGTCCGCGACCTTCCTCGGCTCCGCCCCGCAACGCTCCTGACCGCCGGTCAGGCCGATTCCCCGGGCGCGGTGCCGGCCCCGTCGCCGCGCCCGCCCGCCACCGCCGCCGCCCGGCGGATCTCGGCCGCGCTCTGCCCGTACTCCGCGCGCAGGGCGCGGCTGAGGTGCTTGGCGTCGAGAACGCCCCACCCCGCCGCGATCACCGACACGCTGCGGTCCGCCAGGGCCGGGTCGGTCAGGTCGCGGCGGATGCGTTCCAGGCGGCGGAGGCGGATCCAGGACGCGAGGCTCACCCCGCGCCGCTGGAGGATCTTGTGCAGATAGCGCACGGAGACATGGTGGGCGCGGGCGACCGACTCCGGTGACAGGCGGGGGTCGGAGAGGCGGCCGAGGCAGTGCGCGAGGATGCGCTCGGCGAGGTCGTCGCTGCCGGGCCGGTCCGGGACCGGTTGTTCGGCCAGGGCCGACAGGACCATGGAGACCAGTGCGTCGGCGAGGTGCGGGGCCCCGCCGCCGGTACAGGCGGCGAGGTCGCCCGCCGTGTCCCGCAGGAGGGCCGCGGCCAGCCGCCGGCCGCCGCCGTCGGTCGGCACCGCCGACGCGGTACGGGCGGCGAGCGGTTCGGCGCGGGGGCCGAGCAGGGCCCGGGGGATGCCGAGGACCACCAGGTCGAACGGCTCCCAGAAGCGCAGTTCGTAGGGGCGTACGGTCTCGTAGACGACGAGGTCGCCGGGGGCGGTCAGAACCTGGCGGCCGTCCTGGGCGACGCCCGCGCGGCCGTGGCCGTACAGGGCGACCTTGACCAGCTCCCGGTCGCCGGAGCCGATGAGGGAGGGCGTGCGCGCCACCGTGCAGGGGCCGCCGCTGATCCTGGTGACCAGGACCTCGCCCGGCCGGGCGCAGCTCAGTGTGGCGGCCGGCCCGGCGGCGGGGGCGGTGCGGTCGGGGCTCACCCGCAACGGCGCGAAGGCGTCGGACACCAGCCGCTGGAACTGCTCGGTCTGCTCATCGGGGTCCCCGACGTCCGCCATGGGCCGCCTCCTTCGCGATCACGTCATGGTGCCCGGTCGCAGCGGTGGGGGAAGGGGTGTCCCCCACCGCCCGTGCCGTACCCCGGGGCACAGGGCACAGGGCACGGGATCGGGATCGGGATCGGGATCGGGATCGGGATACGGCACGGAACGCGTCATCGCGCCGCGCGGTCACTCCGCACGGAGGTCCTTCACCCGGCGCAGCTTCCCCTGCGAGCGCTCCAGGGTCCCGGGCTCCACGATCGCCACCTCGACCGTGACCCCCACCCCGTCCTTGACGCCCTGGGCGATCGACCGCGCCGCTTCCTCCCGCTGCCCGGGGGCGGCCTGCGGCTGTGCCTCCACACGTACGGTCATGTGGTCCATGCGGCCGCGCCGGGTCAGCCGGATCTGGAAGTGGGGGGCGACGGCGGGGGTGCGCAGGACGATCTCCTCGATCTGGCTGGGGAAGACGTTCACCCCCCGCAGGATGATCATGTCGTCGCTGCGGCCGGTGACCTTCTGGATCCGGCGGAAGGCGGGCCGGGCGGTGCCGGGCAGCAGCCGGGTCAGGTCGCGCGTCCGGTAGCGGATGACCGGCAGCGCCTCCTTGGTGAGGGAGGTGAGGACGAGTTCGCCCTCCTCGCCCTCGGGCAGGACCTCGCCGGTGAAGGGGTCGACTATCTCCGGAAAGAAGTGGTCCTCCCAGACGTGCAGGCCGTCCTTGGTCTCCACGCACTCCTGGGCGACGCCGGGGCCGATCACCTCGGACAGACCGTAGATGTCGACGGCGTGGATACCGGCGCGTTCCTCGATCTCGCGGCGCATCTCCTCGGTCCACGGCTCGGCGCCGAAGATGCCCACCCGCAGGGAGGTGGTCCGGGGGTCGATGCCCTGCTTCTCGAACTCGTCGAGGAGGGTGAGCATGTACGACGGGGTGATCATGATGATCTCGGGCCGGAAGTCCTGGATGATCCGCACCTGGCGGGCGGTCATGCCGCCGGACGCCGGGATCACGGTGCAGCCGGCCCGTTCGGCGCCGTAGTGGGCGCCGAGGCCACCCGTGAACAGGCCGTAGCCGTAGGAGATGTGGACCTTGTGCCCGGGGCGGCCCCCGGCGGCCCGGATCGAGCGGGCGACGACGTCCGCCCACAGGGAGATGTCCTTCTCGGTGTAGCCGACGACCGTGGGGCGGCCGGTGGTGCCGCTGGAGGCGTGCACGCGCCGGACGTCGGCCATCGGGACGGCGAACATCCCGAACGGGTAGGTGTCCCGCAGATCGGCCTTGGTGGTGAAGGGGAAGCGGGCCAGGTCCCCGAGGGAACGGCAGTCGTCGGGCCGGACCCCGGCGGCGTCGAATTTGTCCCGGTACGTCTCCACATGGTCGTAGGCGTGCCGCAGGGTGGCCCGGAGCCGGTCGAGCTGGAGTTCCCGGAGCTGGTCGCGGGTCAGCCGCTCACTGTCGTCCAGCAGCTCGGGCGGGAGGGGTTCGCCCAGCCGGGCGGGACGGGGGTCCGCCGCCTTCCGGTCCGGCGCCGCTCGGTCCGCCGCTCGGCCCGCCGCCGTCCGGTCCGCCGCAGTCGGGCTCGCCACCGCTCGGTCCGTCGCCGTCCGACCGTTCGCCGTCCGGTCCGGGACCGGGTCCGGGCCCGCCGTGGCCGTCGGTTCGCTGCTCATCGCGACTCCTTCGTTCTCCGTGCTCGGCACCCTGTGCACCGTTGTCTCCCGTGTCCTGGCCGCGCCGCCGTGGGGCCATCGTCCACCCGGGGGGCGCGGGGCCGCCGTCCGGTCGCCGCCCGTACCGCACGGGCCCTCCGGATCGTCCCTGCCCATGCCCGCCCGCGCCCGCCCCTGCGGTCGCGGGCCCCGCCGCCCGGCCACGTCACGGGACTCGGCCCCACGGGCGCCCCGGCGGTGGCCCGCCTCGCCGGGTCCGCGGCCTTGCCTCCCGACCGAACATTCGGTTAGCGTGCGGCACGCCCAGTAATCCAGCCCTACCGTTTGCCTGTCAAGAGGTGTGATCCATGCCGAGTGACCTGCCGACCGGACCGGCCGGGGAATCCCCCGCCCACCCCCTGCCCACCGCTCGGCCCGTTCCCGTGGAGGAGTCCAGCCATGCCCGATGAGGTCTACCTGATCGACGGAGCCCGTACCCCCCAGGGCCGTTACGGCGGCGCACTGGCCTCCGTACGCCCCGACGACCTGGCGGCCCTGGTCGTCGGCGAGGCCGTCCGCCGGGCCGGCGTCCCCGGCGCGGCCGTGGACGAGGTGATCCTCGGGGCCGCGAACCAGGCGGGCGAGGACAACCGCGACGTGGCCCGCATGGCGGTGCTGCTCGCCGGGCTCCCGGACACCGTGCCCGGATACACCGTCAACCGGCTCTGCGCCTCCGGCCTGACGGCGGTGGCGTCGGCGGCGCAGGCGATCCGCTCCGGCGAGGCCGAGGTGGTCGTCGCGGGCGGCGTGGAGTCGATGACCCGGGCGCCGTGGGTGATGGAGAAGCCCGGCACCCCGTGGGCCAAGCCGGGAGAGGTCCACGACACCTCGCTGGGCTGGCGGTTCACCAACCCGAGCTTCCGGGACGCCGACCGGGCCGCCGGTGCGGGGACGGGGCGGATCACCCTGTCCATGGGGGAGACGGCGGAGGAGGTGGCCGCGCTCGACGGCATCACGCGCGCCGACTCCGACGCGTTCGCGCTCCGCAGCCACCGGCGGGCCGTCGCCGCGCAGGGGGCCGGCCGCTTCGACCGCGAGATCGTGCCCGTTCCCGTACGGGACGGCGAGGTGACCCGCGACGAGGGTCCGCGCCCCACCACCACACCGGAGAAGCTGGCGGGCCTGCGGCCCCTCTTCCGCGCCGACGGCATCGTCACCGCGGGCTCGGCGTCGCCGCTCTCCGACGGCGCCACCGCGCTGGTGGTGGCGGGCGCCGAGGCGGTACGGCGGTACGGGCTCACTCCCCGGGCCCGGATCGTCACCTCCGCCTCGGCCGGGGTCCAGCCCCATCTGATGGGTCTCGGCCCGGTCCCCGCCACCGAGAAGGCGCTCGCCCGCGCGGGCTGGCGGACGGAGGATCTCGACGCGGTCGAGCTGAACGAGGCGTTCGCCGCCCAGGCGCTCGCGGTGGTGCGGCGGCTGAAGCTGGACGAGGAGCGGGTCAACGCCGACGGCGGGGCCATCGCCCTGGGGCACCCGTTGGGCTGCTCGGGGGCACGGATCCTGCTCACCCTGCTGGGGCGGCTGGAGCGCGAGGACGCGCGCCGGGGGCTGGCCACGCTCTGTGTGGGCGTCGGACAGGGCGTGGCGATGCTGGTGGAGCGGGTGTGACGCGTGGGACGGGCTCGCGGGAACGCGGCCACGGAGAGCGGGAACGGCACCGGGAAGGGAGCAGGGCATGAGCACGGCAGACGGCACCGACGGCGGGGACAGGGGAACGCGCGTGGACCGGGAGGCCGCTCCGGCGGTGGTCGGTGTGATCGGCGGGGGCCGGATGGGCGCCGGCATCGCCCAGTCGTTCGCTGCGGCGGGTTCACACGTGACCGTGGTCGAGGGCGGTGCCGGGGCAGCGGCGGCGGCCCTGGAGCGGGTCGCCG
Source organism: Streptomyces yaizuensis (assembly GCF_034961445.1). Lineage (NCBI taxonomy): Bacteria > Bacillati > Actinomycetota > Actinomycetes > Kitasatosporales > Streptomycetaceae > Streptomyces > Streptomyces yaizuensis. The sequence continues at coordinate 79,522 of NZ_BSBI01000001.1, read as the reverse complement.
GCGGGCTGCGGCGGGCGGCGGAGCGGGGCGCGCTCACGGAGCCCGTCGAGCGGGTGCTCGCCCGGGTCACCGTGGTGGAGTCGGTGGCGGCGCTGCCCGCGACGGCGGACCTGGTGGTCGAGGCCGTGCCCGAGGACGCCGCGCTGAAGGCGCGGCTGCTGGCGGCCGCCGAGCGGGCCGTGGGCCCCGGGGCGGTCCTGGCCACGAACACCAGCTCACTGTCGGTCACCGAGCTGGCCTCGGCCCTCTCCCGCCCCGCCCGCTTCGTCGGGATGCACTTCTTCAACCCGGTCCCGGCCTCCGAGCTGATCGAGATCGTGCGCGCGCCGGGGACCGGCGACGAAACGGTACGGGCGGCGCTGGCCTGGACGCACGCACTCGGCAAGAAGGACGTGGTGGTCCGGGACTCCCCCGGGTTCGCCAGCAGCCGCCTCGGGGTGGCGCTGGGCCTGGAGGCCATCCGCATGGTGGCGGAGGGGGTCGCCGAACCGGAGGCCATCGACGACGCGATGCGCCTCGGCTACCGGCACCCGATGGGCCCGCTGCGCCTGACCGACCTGGTCGGCCTGGACGTACGCCTGGCCATCGCGGAGCATCTGCACGCCACGCTCGGTGACCGCTTCGCGCCGCCGGAGCTGCTCCGCGAGAAGGTCGCCCGGGGCGAGCTGGGCCGCAAGAGCGGGCAGGGGTTCTACGCGTGGCCCTGAGGACGCACCCCTGAGCGCATGCCCTTGAGCGCATGGCTCTGAGCGCGCGACCCTGAAGGTCTCGCCGCTCCCGGGTCTCGCACGCTCCCGGGTCTTGCCCGGCCGGGTCGAACACGTCACACTAGTACCGAACGAATGGTCGGTAGGGAAGCTGGTATCGATGACCACGACACACGCCGCACACTCCGCCGAAGCGCCGCTCCAGGAGCATTTCGACGCGACGATCGCGCGGGACCAGCGGATCGAGCCGCGCGACTGGATGCCCGACGGCTACCGCGGGACGCTCGTCCGCCAGATCGCGCAGCACGCGCACTCCGAGATCATCGGCATGCAGCCCGAGGGCGAGTGGATCAGCCGGGCGCCGTCGCTGCGCCGCAAGGCCATCCTGTTCGCGAAGGTCCAGGACGAGGCCGGGCACGGCCTCTACCTCTACTCGGCGGCCGAGACCCTCGGCGCCGACCGCGCGGACCTCACCCGGCGGCTGATCGAAGGCCGCCAGAAGTACTCGTCGATCTTCAACTACCCGACCGGGTCCTTCGCGGACATCGGAGTGATCGGCTGGTTCGTGGACGGCGCGGCGATCTGCAACCAGGTGCCGCTGTGCCGCAGCTCGTACGGGCCCTACGCCCGCGCGATGGTACGGATCTGCAAGGAGGAGTCCTTCCACCAGCGGCAGGGCTACGAGCTGCTGATGACGATGATGCGCGGCACCGCCGCCCAGCGGGAGATGGTGCAGGACGCGGTGGACCGCTGGTGGTGGCCGTCGCTGATGATGTTCGGCCCGCCCGACGGGGACTCGCCCAACTCGGCCGCCTCGATGGCGTGGAAGATCAAGCGCCACAGCAACGACGAACTGCGCCGGCGGTTCGTCGACATGACCGTCCCCCAGGCCGAGAAGCTGGGCGTGACCCTGCCCGACCCCGAGCTGCGCTGGAACGAGGAGCGCGGCCACCACGACTTCGGCACCCCCGACTGGTCCGAACTCCAGCGCGTCATCCACGGCGACGGCCCCTGCAACACCGAGCGGGTGGAGCGCCGCAGGTCCGCCCATGAGGACGGCGCCTGGGTCCGGGAGGCGGCCACCGCCCACGCCGCCAAGCAGGCGGCCCGCGCACGGAAGGGAGCGGCGGCATGAGCGACACCGTCCGGGGCGACTGGCCACTGTACGAGGTGTTCGTCCGCGGCAAGCGGGGACTGAACCACGTCCACGTGGGCTCGCTGCACGCGGCGGACGACGCCATGGCTCTCACCCACGCGCGCGACCTGTACACCCGGCGGAACGAGGGCGTGTCCCTGTGGGTGGTGCGCTCCGAGCACATCGCCGCCTCCACCCGCGACGAGAAGGACCCCTTCTTCTCCCCGAGCGCGGACAAGGTCTACCGCCACCCCACCTTCTACGACATCCCCGACGACGTCCCGCACATCTGAGGAGCAGGGCATGAGCGACGACCACGTCTACCTCACCCTCGTCGAGGGGCACGAGGACGACAGCCGCTGGGCGTACGGCACCGGGTTCGAGGACCCCCTGCACGGGGTGGACACCACCGTGCCCGAGGGCGTCGACGCCGGCCCGCTGGCCGCGCTGTGCACGGCCCTCGCCGACGATGCCCTGGTCTCGGCGCAGCGGCTGGCCGAGTGGACCACCCGCGCGCCGGAGCTGGAGGAGGAGGTGGCGCTCGCGAACATCGGGCTCGACCTCCTCGGCCAGGCCCGGCTGCTGTACGCGCGGACCGGCCAGGTCGACGGCAGCGGGCGCGGGGAGGACGCGTACGCCTACTTCCGGGACGCCCCGGAGTTCCGGTGCGTGCGGCTGACCGAACTTCCCCGCGGGGACTTCGCGTTCACGATCGTACGGCTGCTGGTGCTGTCGAGCTGGCGGCTCGCCCACCTGACGGAGCTGTCCGCGCACCCCGATCCCGTCCTGGCGGCGATCGCCGCGAAGGGCGTCAAGGAGCTGGCCTACCACCGGCAGTACGCGGCCGAGTGGCTGGTGCGGCTCGGTGACGGGACCGAGGAGTCGCACCGCCGCACCCGCGCCGCCCTGGCGGACACCGGCCCCTGGGTGGAGGAGCTGTTCGCCGCGTACGACGCGCGGGACGAGGTCGTCGCCGTACTGCGGCAGGTCACGGAGGCGGCCCGGGTGCCCCTGCCCGACTGGTCGCCCCGGCCGGGGTCGGGCCGCGACGGCGACCACACCGAGCACCTCGCGCCGCTGCTCGCCGAGTTGCAGAGCGTGGCCCGCGCCCACCCGGAGGCGACATGGTGACCACCACCGATCTCACCACGCGGCGGGCCCGGCGGATCGCCGGGCAGGTGCCCGACCCCGAGCTGCCCATGCTGACCCTGGCCGACCTCGGTGTCCTGCGGGACGTCGAGGTGCTGCCGGACGGGACGGTGGTCGCGAGCCTGACGCCGACCTACTCGGGCTGCCCGGCCATGGCGGAGATGCGGGCGGACGTGGCCGCGCGGCTGCGGGACGCCGGTTTCGAGCGGGTGGAGATCCGGACCTGCCTCTCCCCGCCGTGGACCAGCGACTGGATCACCCCGGCGGGCCGCCGCACCCTCGCCGACCACGGCATCGCCCCGCCGGGGGCGGCCCCCCCTGCGGTCCGGGGCCCGGTGCCGCTGGTCCTCACGCCCACCCGCCGCACGGTCCCGTGTCCCCGCTGCGGCTCGGCGGAGACCGAGGAGACCTCCCGCTTCGCCGCCACCGCCTGCAAGGCGCTGTGGCGCTGCCGTACCTGCCGCGAGCCGTTCGAGTACCTCAAGGAGATCTGATGACAGGCCCGATGGGCGCGGCGGCCCCCGCCGCCCCCGCCCAGGCACCGCGCCCGCGGGTGCGCCGCCGTCCGGTCTTCCACGCCCTGCGGGTCGCCTCCGTCCAGCCGCTCTGCGCGGACGCGGCGGCGGTGGGCTTCGTGATACCGCCCGCTCTGGCGGAGGAGTTCGCGTTCGCCGCCGGCCAGTCCCTGACCCTGCGGCGCGAGATCGACGGCCGGGACGAGCGCCGTTCGTACTCCATCTGCTCCCCCGTCGGCGCGGAGCCCCGGATCGGGGTGCGGATGGTGCCGGGCGGGCTGTTCTCCTCCTGGCTGGTGCGCGAGGTGCGCCCCGGCGACACGGTCGAGGTGATGGCACCGACCGGCGCCTTCACACCCGACCTGACCGTCCCGGGCCACCATGTGCTGATCGCGGCCGGCTCCGGGATCACGCCGATGCTCTCCATCGCCGAATCCGTCCTGGCCGCCGACTCCCGCTCGTCCGTCACGCTCTTCTACGGGAACCGGCGCACGGGGACGGTGATGTTCACCGACGAGCTGGCGGATCTGAAGGATCTGTACCCGAGCCGGTTCGAGCTGGCGCACATCCTGTCCCGCGAGCCCCGCGAGGCCGAGGTCCTGTCGGGCCGCCTCGACGGCGACCGGCTCGCCGCGCTCGTCGGCTCCCTGGTCGACGTGGGGAGCGCCGACCACTGGTGGCTCTGCGGCCCGCACGGGATGGTCCGGGACGCGCAGCGGGTCCTCAAGGGCCTGGGGGTGCCGGGCGACCGCGTCCACCAGGAACTCTTCTACGCCGACGACGAGCCGGTGCGGGAGGCGCGGCACGAGGAGCCCACCGCCGAGGGGCCCGTCAGCCAGGTCACGATCACGCTCGACGGCCGCTCCACCACGTCGGCCCTGCCCCGGGGGCGGTCGGTGCTGGACGGGGCCCAGCAGGTCCGCCCCGACCTGCCCTTCGCCTGCAAGGGCGGCGTCTGCGGGACCTGCCGTGCGCTGGTCACCGACGGCAGGGCCGACATGCGGCGGAACTTCGCGCTGGAGCCCTCGGAGGTCGACGCCGGCTATGTCCTCACCTGCCAGTCGTATCCGGCGTCGGACAGCCTGACCGTCGACTTCGACAGCTGATCGCCGGCGGGGCGGGTGGGGCCCCGCCGGCGGTCACGAGAGCGGTCTGCCCCGCTGGAGCTGCGGAAGGTTCTTCTCCAGCGACTTGATCCACTCCTTACTGGTCTCCATCTTCTTCAGCGCGGCCTCGATCCCCGCCTTGAGATGGCTGCCCTTCGGCACCCCGATCCCGTAGCGCTCCTCGGTGAGCCGGAAGCCCCCGAGCCGGTACTTGTCGGGGTTCTGGGCGGCGTACCCGGCGAGGATGGCGTCGTCGGCCGTGACGGCGTCCACGGCACCCCGCGACAGATCGGTCAGGCACCGGGTGTAGCTGGGGCGCTCCTCGATCACGGCCTCCGGGGCGACCCTCGTCCGGATGTTCAGCAGGGTGCTGGAACCCGTGGGCCCGCAGACCTTCTTGCCGTTCAGGTCGGCGGGCCGGACGATGGCCGTCTGGGTCACGCTCATCAGGACGTCCTGTCCGGCCACGAGGTAGGGGCCGACGAAGTCGACTTCCTGCTTCCGCTTCTCGTTGATGGTGTAGGTGGCCACCACGTAGTCGACCTCCCCGCTCGTCAGCATCCGCTCCCGCTCGGCGCTCATGGCCTCCTTCCAGACGATGTCCTCGGGGTCGTGGCCGAGTTCACGGGCGATGTAGGTCGCCACGTCCACGTCGAAGCCCGTGTACGTGTCGGACGTCTTGAGCCCCAGGCCGGGCTGGTCGAACTTGATCCCGATGGTGATCTTCTGGCTGTCGGCCGACTCGCCACCGGCCGGCTCGCCACCGGCCGGCTTGTCGTCGCCGTTGTCGCCCTCCGGGAGCAGGGTCCACAGGAGGACGCCCGCGAGCGGTACGGCGGTGAGGGCCACCGCCCAGCGGCGCCGCCGCCAGAAGGCCGGGACAGGGACGGACGGCCGTGGCGGCTGTGGCGCCTGCGCCACCGGCGTGGACTGCGCCGGGGCCGGGGCCGGGGGGACGTCGGCGGAGGGAGTCCGGTCCGGGGGCGCGAGGGGGTACGAGGTCGGCGTGTCGCGCCCGCCGGCCACCGGCTCCGCCCCGGCCCCCGCCTCTGCGTCGGACTCGGCCCGCGCCAGCAGGCCGTCCAGTTCCCCGGCGGTGGGCCGTGCTCCCGGGTCCCGTACGAGTACGGCCGTCAGCGCACCGGTCAGCGGGCCCGCCGAGGTCGGCGGCGGTACGTCCTCGCTGAGCACCGCCGCGAGGGTGGCCAGGGTGTTCGCCCGGCGCAGCGGATTGCGTCCTTCGACGGCGGCGTACAGCATCAGGGCGAGCGACCAGAGGTCGGCCGCCGGTCCGGCGTCCTCGCCGGCGACACGTTCGGGGGCCATGTAGTCGGGTGTGCCGATGAGGGACCCGGTGGCGGTGAGGGCCGTGGAGTCGCGGATCGCCGCGATCCCGAAGTCGGTGAGGACCGGGCGGCCGTCCGGGCGCAGCAGGACGTTCGCGGGCTTGATGTCCCGGTGCTGGATGCCGGCGTCGTGCGCGGCGCGCAGCCCGGCCAGTACGCCGCGCCCCAGCCGGGCGGCCTCCCCCGGGGTGAGGACGCCCCGGCCGAGCCGGTCCTGGAGCGAGCCTCCGGTGACCAGTTCCATGACCAGCCACGGGTATGTGCCCTCGCCGCCGTCCACGATGTGATGGATGGTCACGACATGGGGGTGGTCGACCCGGGCGAGTGCCCTGGCCTCCCGCAGGACGCGGGCGCGCAGCTCCCGGGCGCCGTCGGGGTCGTACTCGGTCAGTGCCGGATCCGGTGGACGCACTTCCTTGAGGGCCACCTCCCGGTGGAGCGCCAGATCGCGCGCCCGCCACACGAGGCCCATGCCCCCGCCGCCGAGCCGGGCCAGCAACTCGAACCGGCCGTCGATCACTTGCGCCACACAGTCCCCCTCAACACCCCGGCCGATGGCCGGACATGGCGCCACGCGTCCTCGTGCCGCCGGGACCGATGGCCCGCGCCAGACTCTGCCACACCGCCCTGGGCCGTGTACTCACTCCGCGGGAGCGGACGTCACCCGTCCGGTCCTGGTGCCCGCCTCGGTCCGGGGCGCCCCCGGCTCCCGCCCCCACCACGCCGGACAGCCGCACCGTGCGGCGGGCAGTGCCCGCCGCACGGTGCGGCATCCGTCCGTCCCCCCCTTCGGGCGTGGGCTCAGCCGGTGGTGTGGACGACGTCGCCGCGCCGCGCCCCGGGCAGGGCGCCGGGGTCCGCCGGGTCCTGGCCGAGCGTGGTGACCCGGTTGCGCTCGTCCACGAAGACGACGAGTGGTTCCGTCTCCCCCGCCGTGGCCTCCGGGCACATCCGGTAGGCGATGATGATCACCAGGTCACCGACGCCGATCAGCCGGGCGGCGGCGCCGTTGATGCCGACCACCCCGGACCCCTTCGGCCCCTTGATCACATAGGTCGACAGCCGGTTGCCGTTGTTGATGTCGACGATGTCGACTTTCTCGCCCGGCAGCAGACCGGCCTCGGTCATCAGGTCCTCGTCCAGGGTCAGCGATCCGACGTAGTGCAGATCGGCCTGGGTCACGGTGGCTCGGTGGATCTTGGACTTGAGCATGGTCAGATACATGGCGTTCTCGTTCTCCTGGTTCACGGTGCGGTCGGGTACTGCGGTCTTGGGGGTGTGGTCGGGTACGGCGGCTTCACGGGGCCGCCGGGGCCGCCGGGGCCTGCGGTGCGCCTGCGGTGGGGGCGTCGTCACCCCTTCCGCGGGGCACGGGCGGCCAGCCGGGCGAGCAGTCCGCGCGCCGTGTCGCCGAGGCCGGGCGGCCGCATCATGGCGTAGTGGTCGGCGTCCACCGTGGCCTCGGTCCACGGGCCCGAGGTGAAGCGCCCCCAGTCGGTACGCGGGACACTGCCGTCGCGCAGGCTGGGCCCGGCGTACACGGCGTGCAGCGGGAGGTGCAGCGGCAGGGGTTCCCACTCCCGGAACAGCTCCGTCTGGTGCCGGATCACCCGGAGGTGCCGGGGCAGCGCGTCGTTGTCGGCCGCGGTGCCGAGCGCCCGGGTCCGCTCCTGGACGGAGCGCACGGATGCCGCGTCGATCCGTTCGCCCTCCGCGACCCCGGCGAGGATCCGGCCGACGAGCGGGGCGTGCCGCAGCAGGGCCTCGGGGCCGTAGGCCGCCCGCAGCGCCAGGCGCAGGGGCTCCCGGTCGCCGGGGGGTTCCTCGGTGCCGACGCCGCAGTCCCAGATCTCGGCGAAGTCGATCCGGACGCCGCGCGCCTCCAGTTCGGCGGCGACCGCGAGGGCGATCAGGCCGCCGAGCGACCAGCCGAACAGCGTCAGGCGCGGGGCGGGGACCCGCCGGACGACCTCGTCGGCGTACCGCGCCGCCAGGCTCGCGACGTCCGGGGCCTCGGGTCCGGCCTCGGCGGCGGTGGGCGAGCGCACACCCCATACCGCCGTGGTGTCCGGCAGCAGGCCGAGCAGTGGCTGGTAGGAGTAGAGGGTTCCGCCGAGCGGGTGGAACATCACCAGCGGGGCGGGGTCGCCGCCCGCCGCGGCGCCCCCGGTGAGGGGGACCACCAGGCCGTCGGCCGCGGCGGGGGCGCCGTCCCGGCCCTCCTGGGCGGGCCCGGCCTCCAGCGCCTCGGCCATGGCCGCCAGGGTGCGGCGGCCGAAGACCGCGCCCAGCGGCAGACGGATGCCGAACTCCGCCCTGACCTCGCGGACGAGCCGGGAGGCGAGCAGCGAGTTCCCGCCGAGTGCGAAGAAGTCGTCCCCGGCGGTGACGGTCTCGCGGCACAGCAGCCGGGCCCAGAGGGACGCCAGCCGCCCCTGCACCCCGGGGGTTCCCTGAATCCCCCGGACCTCCGGGACTTCATGGCCCTCCCCGGCTCCCCCGGCTTCACGGGACGGGGTGTCCGTCCGCAGGCCGTCGGTCTCCGCACCGGCGACGAGGGCGGCCCGGTCGAGTTTTCCCGCGGTGGTCCGCGGGAGGCGCGGCAGGACGGCGAAGGACGAGGGCATCATGTACGCCGGGAGCCGGGCGACGGCGACGGCGCGGACCGGGTCCGGTCCGGCCGCCGGGTCCGTCAGGACGAGGGCCGCGTGCAGGGCGGCCGTGGGGGTGCCGGGGCGGACCAGGACGACGGCGGCGTCCGCGACCCCTGGTACGGACCGCAGCACGGTCGTGATCTCCCCCGGTTCGATCCGGTGGCCCCGCAGTTTGACCTGGTCGTCGGCCCGGCCCAGGAATTCGAGGTTCCCCCCGTCCAGCACGCGGACCACGTCACCGGTCGCATAGCCGCGCGTCCCGTCCGGCGCCCGGTGGAAGCGCTCGGCGGTGAGGTCGGGCCGGCCGAGGTAGCCGACGGCCAGCTGCGGCCCGGACAGGTGCAGTTCGCCGGGGAAGCCGACCGGTACGGGGCGCCGCCGGGCGTCCAGGACCCGTGCGGTCACCCCGGCGAGCGGGCGGCCGATGGTGGGCCGGGCCCCGGTGTCCTCGATCCGGCCGCCGGTGGCGTTCACGGTGAACTCGGTCGGGCCGTAGACGTTGAACGCCCGGGTACGGGCCGCCGCGAGCCGCCGCCACAGCGCGGGCGGTACCGCCTCGCCGCCGAGGAGCAGGCAGGACGGGACATGGGCGGCCCCGTCGAGCAGACCCGCGTCGACGAGGGAGACGATATGGGTGGGGGTGCCGTCCAGGACGTCGATGGCGTGGTCGCGGAGGAAGCCCACCATGGCCTCGGGGTCCGCCCGGACCTCGTCGGGCACCGGGTGGAGGGTGTGGCCCGAGCGCAGCAGCTGGGTGTTCTGCCAGAAGGCGTCGAAGGAGAACGGCGCGTTGACGGCGACCCGGGAGGGCTCGGGCAGCTCCCCGAAGGCCAGCCGGTCCATGGCCGGTCCGAACGCCGCGAGGCTGAGATGCCGTACCGCGACGGGCTTCGGCACGCCGGTGGTCCCGGAAGTGAAGATCACATAGGCCACGTCCTCGGGGGTGACCTTCGCCGCCGGGGGTCCCCCGGGGGCCGTCTCGTGCCCCGGGGAGCCGTGGTCCCGCAGGGAGACCGTCCGTACGCCGCTGAAGGCCGGGGACCCCTCGGCCCCTTCGTCCGTCACGACGACGCGGATGCCCGCCGCCCGCATCATCGTGCCGAGCCGCTCGGCCGGGAGAGCGGGGTCGAGGGGCGCGCAGGCGGCCCCCGCCGACCAGACACCGAACAGGGCGCAGGTCTGGTCGGGCGAGCGGCGCACCGCCACGCCCACGACGTCGCCGGGTCCGGCTCCGGCCGCTGCGACGGCGGCTCCGACGCGGTCCGCCCGCCGGACGAACTCCTCGTAGCCGATGACGTCCGCGCCGAGGACGAGGGCGGGCCGGTCGGGGTGGAGCGCGGCCCGCTCGCGTACGGCGTCGGGCAGCGGGACGAGGCACCGTCCGGGGGCCGGGCCGGCCGGTCCGTCCCCGGCCGTGGCGGCGCCCGGGGCGCTCTCCTCCGGGTCCACGAGCGGCAGCTGTTCCAGCGTCGGGTCCTCGGCCGCGCACACTCCGTCCAGCAGGGTGCGGAACGCTCCGGCGAGGGCTTCGGCGGTCGCCGCGTCATAAACCCCGGTCCGGTACTCGACGAAGCTCAGGGCCCCCGGTGCGGCGGCGAGGTGGAAGCTGACGTCGAACTTCGCCGTCCCGGGGTCGAGCGGCAGCGGGCGCGCCGACACTCCCGGCAGCCGCAGGACGCTGGGGGCGTAGTGCAGTTCCAGTGCGCTGCGGAAGACCGGCGTGTGCGCGTCGCCGACGCGGTCGAGCCCGGCCAGGATCTCGTCGAACTCGACGGCCGTGTGCTCCATCGCGTCGAGCACCGCCTCCTGGGTCTGTCGCAGCAGATCGGCCGCGGGGGCGGACTCGTCGATCCGCAGCCGCAGCGGCACGGTCTTCATGAAGTAGCCGACCGCGTCCTCCGCGTCGGCGTCGGCGCGCATGTTCACGGTGGTGCCGAGGAGGACGTCGTCGCCGCGGGTGAACCGGGACAGGACGACGGACAGCGCGGAGGCGACGACGGCGAACGGCGAGACCCGCGCCGCCGCCGCGGTGGCCCGCACCCGGTCGAACCAGTCCTCGTCCAGCGGCACCGGGCATCTGCCGCCGCGGTGGCCGACGTGGCCGGGGTCCTCGCCCGGGGCGTGACCGGCCGAGTGCGTCGGGAGGCCCGTCAGCCGGCCGTGCCAGTGGTCGAGGTCGGCCCGGATCTGCTCCTCCCCGGCCTCTTCCCGCAGCCGCGCCTGGGCCCCGATGGGATCCGGGTGGGGTGCGGGAAGGGCGTCCCCGGCGTAGAGCGCGCCCAGTTCGGCGAAGAGCGTCCGGAAGCTGTCGCCGTCGCAGACGAGATGGTGCAGGACGAGGACGAGCAGCCACTCCTCCTCGTCGCAGCGGATCAGACGGGCCCGGGCCAACGGGCCGGTTTCGAGGTCGAAGACGGTACGGGCCGCCTCGGTGGCCGCCTGCTCCGCCAGCGCCGCGGCCCGCTCGGCGCCGTGTCCGCGCAGATCGAGTTCGGTCAGGGGGAAGGGGTCGCCGGGCAGGACGCGGACCCGGGGCCGGCCGTCGGCGTCCTCCGTGACCACGGTACGCAGGGCGGGGTGCCGGGCGTACAGCGCGTCCAGGGCGCGGATCAGGGCGGGCCGGTCGACGGGGCCGGTCAGCCGGAAGCCCTCGGCCTCGGTGTAGACCGGCAGATCCTGGGTGATGCGGCTCGCGGTCCACAGCGGACGCTGGATGGGGGGCAGTGCACGGATCTCTCCGACCCCTGTGGCCTCTTCGATTGTTCGGGTTGCTCTGGTTGTGCTGGTTCTCGACATGCTTGACCGCCTCCGCGGGAAGACAAGGGCGTTACGGCTGCGAGCCGGGGGCAGTGTCCGGGGCGGGTTCCGGGGCGGGTTCCGGGGCCGGGGCGGCGGCCGTGACGGCGGCTCCCACCAGCGCCGCCTGGTCGGCCAGGGTCGTCGCCCGCATCATCCGCGCCGCGTTCAGCCGGACTCCGAAGCGGGCGCGCACGCTCGTGACCATGCGCATGATGTCCAGCGATGTGCCGCCCAGGGCGAAGAAGTCGGCCCCGGGGGCGGGGGGTGTCCCGATGCTCAGGACTTCCTGCCAGATGCCCGCGAGCGTGCGAACGGTCCCGTCCGTGCTCCCGTCCGTGCTCCTGTCCGGGGCCGCGTCGCCGCCGTCCCCCGGTCCGGTGGCCGGGCCCGTCGCCCGGGCCGGCGGCTCCGGCAGCGCCCGCCGGTCGATCTTGCCGTTGGGGGTGCGCGGCCAGGTGTCGACCATGAGGTACGCGGCGGGCAGCATGGGGCGGGGCAGCCGGATCTCCGCGTGCTCCCGGAGCCGGGCCTCCGTGCAGACGGCGCCCCGCTGCGGCCGCACATAGGCCACCAGCCGGAGCTGGTCGCCGTCCTGCCGGGGCAGGACCACCGCCTCCGCCACGGACGGCTCCTCCGCCAGCCAGCTCTCGATCTCCCCGGGTTCCACCCGGTGTCCACGGATCTTGACCTGGTGGTCCGCGCGGCCGAGGAGTTCCAGGGTCCCGTCGGGGCGCTGCCGCCCCAGGTCGCCGGTGCGGTAGAGCCTGCCTCCCGGCGGGCCGAAGGGGTCGGGCACAAAGCGCTCGGCGGTGAGGGCGGGCTGTCCGGCATAGCCCCGGGCGACCCCGCCGCCGCCGATCCAGACCTCTCCGCGCTCCCCGCGGACGACCGGCCGGCGGTCCCCGTCGAGGAGATGGACCTCTGTGTCGGGGAGCGGCCGCCCGACCGGGACGACGCCCTGGTCGGCGGGGGTGACGCGATGGGCCGTCGACCAGATGGTGGTCTCGGTCGGCCCGTAGATGTTCCACACCTCGCGGGACCTTTGGGACAGTGCGGCCGCCAGGGAGGGCGTGAGCGGCTCCCCGCCGCACAGGGCGACGCGCAGGCCGCCGCGCCACCCGCCGTCGAGGAGCATGCTCCAGATGAGCGGTGTGGCCTGGAGGACGTCCGCCCCGCTGCCGTCCAGCAGTTCGCCCAGCGCGTGGCCGTCGAGGATCTGCTGTTCCTCGGCCATGACCACGGACCCGCCGGTCATCAACGGGAGGAACAGTTCGACCAGGACGGGGTCGAAGGACGCCGACGTCAGCGCGAGCCAGACGTCGTCGGGGCCGGGGCGGACCACGGACGCCATGGCGAGCACGCCCTTGACGAGGCAGCGGTGGTCCACGGCGACGCCCTTGGGCCGGCCGGTGGAGCCGGAGGTGTACATCAGATAGGCGAGGTCTTCGGGGCCGGCGGAGCGGCGGAGCGCTTCGGGTGTGCCGCCGGCCGGGGCGCCCGGCTCCTCCTCGTCCAGGACGAGGACCCCGGGGGTACGGACCCGGTCGGCGCACCGGCGGTTCGTGACGGTGAGCAGGGCGCCCGCGTCCCGCAGCATGTGCTCCTGCCGCTCCGGGGGGTAGGCCGGGTCGACGGGGACGAAGGCGGCTCCCGAGCGGAGCACCGCCAGCAGGGCCACGGGGAGGTCGGCCGAGCGGTCCACGGTCACGGCGATCCGGTCACCCGGGCCGGCGCCGCGCCGGACCAGGCGGTCCGCGGCCGTCTGTGCGGCGCCGATGAGTTCCCGGTAGTTCAGGGAGTGCGGGCCGCAGCGCACGGCTTCCCGGGCGGGGGTGCGGTCCGCCTGTCGGGCGATCAGTTCGTACAGGCCGCATGACGGCCATGGGGGTCCGGTGGGGAGGTCCGGCACGGTGCATCCGTTCTTCTGGTCGTGGTGAAGGGCGGTGAGGGGTGAGGGCACGGACCCGGCGGGCAGTCGCGGGGATCCGGGGAACGGCTCGCGGGGCAGCCCGTCGCGCGACGCGGATCAGCGGCGCCGCGAACGGCGGAAGGGGCGGCGCGAGCGGGGAAGCCGCGCGAGCGGGAATACGGGTGCGGTCATCGGCGGGCCACCTCGGAAGGCGTCCGGGGGAGGCCGGTGGATAGCGGGTACGGACGGTGTCCTGCTCCGGCCCGAGGACGTCGTCGTCCACGGGGTACTCGTCCAACGGCGACGGCCGCACACCGGCGCCGGGTCTGATGTCACGCGTGGCCGGCCGGGCCGGCAGTCGCGACAGTGGCCCCGGGCCGCTTCCGGCGGAAGCGGCAGGCACGGCCTCAAGGGTGTCCCGCGCCCATGGGCAGCGGGGCCGGCGGGGGCCGGGGAAGGGAGAGGGCGGTCGGTCCGACGGACGGCGTGTGACCCGACTGTCGTCATTGACCTACGGGTTCGGACACACAGGGCGCCTGTCGGAGGCATCCGGCTCCCGCACAGGGGCGGGGTGGGCACGGGGCCACCGCTCCCGGGAAGAGGGCACTCCACACCGAGCACCTGGCATCCGGGGCGACCGCGTCGGTTCACATGCCGAGGCGTCGCACCGCACATCGGTCACGCGCAGGAACCGCCGGCTGCTCGACGGCCGCATCAGCCACCTGGAACTTCCCTTCTCGCAAAGAACGTTTACCGCCGAACTCTCGAAAAAATGGTTCTACTGACACGCACATCACAACGAGGGTGGACGCCCTCGAATCCCTTGTGAGGATCCCCAAGGACACCGGGTTGAAAACAAAGGAGCCCGAAACCGAAGCAGTTGACCTCCACACCGAACTCCTCGAAACAACTGTCTCCTGCCCTTTCGCAATCGGCAAGTGTGACGTGAATCACAATTCAATTCCGAGTGGTAATCCCCTGGAAAAAGCGAGGAATCCCTGGCCGATTCCACCGTCTCCACGATCCCGTCCGGCCGGCCCGGAGACGATCAGGACTCGCCCTTCCTGCATGAACGGAGAGAATCCCCTCCCGGCGGCGGAACCAAGGGAATGGCTGAAAACGCCGTGCTGGCGACAGGGTTGACATGAGGTGCGGAATCGGGCATTCGCCTCGGCCCGGCCGAGCGGCTCCGCATGCCGGGAGCCCGGCCCGTCCATCGGGACACGTCGCAGGCGGACCTGCGGGAACGGGCCCGGAGGCGGCGCCCCGCCACCCCCACCGACGCCGATGGGCCGTGCCGGGGTTGCCCCGCCAGGGAAACCCGCACCTCGACCATCGGCGACCTTCGGCCAGACTTCGGTGCCCTCGAAAATGACCGGCCGGACAAGACAACCTCCGGGGCCCGCACTCCCTCTCTCTTTGTGGCACGCGTCCCGCCCCGGGACAGGGAGGTGAGGAGAGGGAGGCACAGGGCGGCCGGGCCGGTTTCCGCTGTACGACTCGACAAGCCGACGTTTTCCGTAAGAGCGCCGCAGCAACGGCCGGTGACCGGACCGGAAATTCCCCCGGGAAATCCGATCGGGCCACCGGTACGTGATATTCACCGAACGAGCCGAAAGCGCCCGCGGGTATGAGTCGTGTCATTCGCGCGCACCATCGCCTCGCGCATTTTTCCCGGGAACCCGGTGCCGGCAGAACGCACGGATGTACACCGGGGCACGCCCGCAGCCGGTGGCCCTGTCAGGTCCCGTGGTACCGGCCGGTCGACAGCGACCAGGTCAGGTTGCCGCGCATCCATGACTCCAGGCCGGCGAGGTAGCGCTCCAGCTCGGGGCCGGCCGGGACCCGGGGGCGGAGGTCGCGATAGGCCACCACCTCGGCGTCGTGCATCCCGGCGGCGAGGTCGATCGCCTCCTGGACCGTGCCCCGGTCACGGCGGTGCAGCAGCGTGGGCAGGTTGACCGGGTGCCTGCTGCGGGCGGCCTCCTTCTCGTAGGAGTGGATGTCGTTGGCCCAGCAGACCACGTTGACGGCCCTGGCGGTCAGCTCCCGGACATCGGGGCGCGCCAGCTCGGTCGCCGGCAGCTCGAATCGGCCGATGACGTCGATCAGTGCCAGACAGGTCGGCACCGCGCCGGTGTGCACGCGCATGGCCGTGTACTCCTCGACGGTGGGCCACACCTCGTCCGCCCGGTTGACGGCCTCCCAGACCTGGGCGAACCAGTAACCCAGTACCGAGGTGACGAACCGGTCCACCTGCACCCGGCCGGCCACCGCCGTCAGCCGCCACCGCAGATCCCGCAGGGCCGCGGTGAAGGGATCCTCCTCGCCCACCGGTGTGCCCGGGTCCTGGAGGACCCGCAGGAAGGTCGCCAGACTCCGTGCCATCGGACCGGGTCGGGCCTCCTCCCCGCCCTCCTCCGAGCGGACGTCGTCGAAGGCGAACAGCCACATCTGCCAGTCGGCGTGCAGCTGCACCAGCGCCGTGTCGGCATGCGGTGTCGTACGGGATGCCTGCCAGCCGATCCCCGACCGGCCGAAGCGGGCCCGTACGGCGGGGTCGGCCAGGAGTCCGTGGGTGTCGAGCCAGTGCAGGGACGCACGGTCGATC
This sequence comes from Streptomyces yaizuensis, assembly GCF_034961445.1. NCBI lineage: Bacteria > Bacillati > Actinomycetota > Actinomycetes > Kitasatosporales > Streptomycetaceae > Streptomyces > Streptomyces yaizuensis. Next base: position 63,591 of record NZ_BSBI01000001.1, on the reverse strand, counting down.
TCGGCGGCGTCGGGATGGACATGGTCGGGGAAGGGGCAGTACAGCGCGGGAATCCGTAACGCCGTTGTCCTCGCTGATGTCATGCGGGCGCTCCGTGGTCAGTGGTGGCACGGCCCTGCCGGGGACGGGTCGCCCCTCCCCGGTGCCGCTGGAATGCGGGGTCCACGCCTCACTCCGGCCAGGCGGATTCCTTGATGACCTCGACGAAGTCACGGCGCACGAAACCGGGTACGCAGTGCGCCAGCACATCCGCCTTGACGTTGCCGAAGGTGGTGTCCGGGCGATCCTGGACGCCCTCGGCGAAGGCCGCGAGGATCCGGTTCTTGAAGTCCGGGCGCGGATGGGCCGCGACGACGGCGGCCCGCTGCGCCTCCGGCACCGCCGCGTACCCGATGCCGAGGACGTCCAGCTCCACGCCCCTCGTGACCAGGGCGATCTCCGGTGCCATACGCAGCGGGACCTCGGGGGTGGTGTGCAGGGCCACGGCGGTCCAGACCCGGTCGGCCGGTTCGCCGGTGATGCCGTGGGCGTGCAGGAACCGGCGGGCCTCGTCGGCGCCGTCGATCTCGAAGCGCTGATCGGTGCGACGGTGCCGCGCGGTGAGACCGAGGTCGTGGAACATCGCGCCCACGTAGAGCAGTTCCGCGTCGAAGGCGAGTCCCTGCTCACGCCCGCGCAGCGCACCCCAGAGGAACACCCTCCGGGAGTGGTGGAACAGCAACGGCCCGGCCGTCTCCCGCACCAGCTCGGTCGCTTCGCGCACCAGCGCGCTGTCCGGGATCCGTACCCCCGCGATCTTCTCGCTCATGGCTGTCCCTGTCTGTTCGCCGGATCGGTGGTGTGCCACCACCGTCCCCCGGCGGCCTACGCTGGGGCCATGTCCTCACAGCCAGAGAACCCCCGGATCCGGACATGAGGCCGGGACCGCGGCGGGTCGTCTTCGTGGTCTTCGACGGTGTGACCATGCTCGACGTCACCGGCCCCTGCGAGGTGCTGGACCAGGCGGGCCGCCTCGCCCGGCCCTACGACCTCGTCCTCGTCTCGCCGGACGGCGGCCCCGTGGCCGGCTCCGCCGGACTGGCGCTGACCGGCACGGTGACGGCGGCCGAGGCCGGGGTGCCGCACACCCTGGTGGTCGCCGGGGGCGACCGGCTCACCCGGCGGCCCATCGAGCGTGAGCTGCTCGACACCGCCCGTGCCCTCGCCGAGCGCGCGGAGCGGGTCGCGTCCGTCTGCACCGGCGCGTTCGTCCTCGCCGAGCTGGGTCTGCTCGACGGACACCGTGCGACGACCCACTGGCGCCACGCCGAAGCGCTCGCCCGCCGCTACCCCCGGGCGCTGGTCGAGCCCGACGCCATCCATGTCCGCGACGGGCGCTATCTCACCTCGGCGGGCGTCAGCGCCGGCATCGATCTCGCCCTCGCGCTGGTGGAGGAGGACCACGGCCCGGACGTGGCCCGGGCCGTCGCCCGGGAACTGGTGGTCTTCATGCAACGTCCCGGCGGACAGTCGCAGTTCTCCACCGCCCTCGCCACCCCGCCGCCCCACGGCGACCCGCTGCGCTCACTGATCGCCGGCGTGCTCGCCGACCCCGGGGCCGACCACAGCCTGTCCGCTCTGGCCGCGCGCGCCGCCGTCAGCCCCCGCCACCTGAACCGGCTCTTCCGCGACGGACTCGGCACCACGCCCGCCCGCTGGCTCGAACGGGTCCGCCTCGACCGGGCGCAGCAGCTCCTCCTCGACGGACACAGCGTCACTTCGGCCGCCCGCATCAGCGGTCTGGGCAGCGACGAGACCCTGCGCCGGGCCTTCGCCCGCCATCTGGGCACCACGCCGTCCGAGTACCGCACCCGCTTCCGCACGACCGGCCCGCCGGGCGGCATCTGAGGTCGCGCCCCTGCGGCCGGTCCGCCGAGGGGTCCGGGAACCGGCCGTGTCCGTGCCCCGGACCGTCACCGGGGCGCGGGGGGTCCGGCGGCGCCTACTCGGGCCTGACGATGCCCATCGCCCGCTCCACCACCTCGTTGCTCAGGCTCGGTGTCGCCAGGGAGGGGTCGTCGGGGCGGCGGCGAAGCCCGTTGAGGAGGACTTCGAGGTAACGGCGCCAGACATCCGGCTGCTGCCCCTGGGAGAACTGGGCAGCGGCGTGCAGCATGTGTTGAATGACGGGAATGTCGGAGGGAGTCACCTCCGGACGGAGGTCCCCGCTCGCCTGGGCCCGGAGGATCAGCGCTTCGAGGAAGGGCAGCATGTCGCCGCGTGCCGCGTCGATGGGCCCGGATGTGTGCGCGCCCAGCAGGAGCACCTCGTACAGACCGCGGTTCTCGGCGATGTCGGCCGTCGTCCCGGCGAGGAAGTCGACCAGGCCCTGCCAGGGGTCGGGGTGGGCGAGCGCGCTCTCGGCGGCCTTCTGACGCATCCGGAGATCCTGCTCGAACAGGGCCCGGATGAGCGCCTCCTTGGTGGGGAAGCGACGGTAGACGGTCCCGACGCCGACCTTCGCATGCCGGGCCACGTGGTCGAGCGTGACCCCGAGCCCCTGTTGGCAGAAGACCTCACGTGCCGCGTGGAGAATGCGTTCGCGGTTACGGGCGGCATCCCGCCGCAGCGGGCGCCCGCCCTCGACCGGATCGCTCTGCCGGGACCTCTCCGTCATGCAGCACAGGGTAGCCCTGCCGCCCGGACCCGCCCCCGGTGCCCCCGCTCGCGCGTGACCTGCCGCGCGTACCCGGCCGGGGCCGGGCGGCCGCGACCCGGCCCCGCCTCCGCCGTCTCCGGGCCTTCCCCCAGGGGGAGTCGAGGCCTGGCACTCCGACCGCGACGGTGCTACGGTTCCCGAACTGGAGATACCTTCTCCACTTACTGGGAGGTCACTATGGCTGTGCGTGGCAGGTTAGGTGCGATCGCAGGGGTCGTGGTGCTCGGTCTGGGCGCGACGGCATGCTCGTCCGCGGGGCCCGTGGCATCCACCGGAGCGCTGGGACTCGTGGCCGCGACGGCGGCGGCCGACTGCCCGGCGTCTCCCGTCACCCCCGGCCCGCCGCCCGGCACCTCCATTCCGATCGCGAAGACGGTCCTGCCGGCCAGTACGAGGTCCAGCACGGTCATCGTGCCGAACGGCCCGCAGATCCAGTGCGGCAGCACACAGGTGATCACGCGTCAGGACATCGTGTACGCGTCGCCCACCGCCGGGGGCCGGCAGGTCGACCTGAAGCTGGATCTTCAGATACCGCAGACGAGGGGTCCGAAGCCGCTGGTGGTCTACATCACGGGCGGCGGGTTCGTCATGGCGGACAAGAGGGGCAACCTCGCCCAGCGCACCTATATCGCCGAGCAGGGCTATGCCGTGGCGAGCATCGAGTACCGGACCACGCGGACCGGCTCCACCTACAGGGACGGCGTCGCGGATGTGAAGTCGGCGATCCGCTATCTGCGCGCCCACGCCGGTGAGCTGGGCATCGACGCGGACAAGGTCGCGGTCTGGGGCCAATCGGCGGGCGGCTACCTGGCGTCGATGACGGGCGCGACCAACGGCAGGGCCGAGTTCGAGCAGGGCGACAACCTCGACCGGAGCAGCGCCGTCCAGGCCGTCGTCGACCAGTTCGGCGCGGGCGACCTCGCCAGGATCGCCGACGACTTCGACGCGGAGACCAGGGCCGCGATTCTGGCGCCCGGCACCTCCGTCAACGCCTATGTCTTCGGCCCTGACTCCAGCGGAACCGTCGTGACGGACCCCGCCGCGAACGCCGCGGCGGACCCCGCCACGTACCTCAGCCGGTCATCGGCGCCCACCGTCCTGTTCCACGGCGACAGCGACCGCATCATTTCGTCCAGTCAGTCACTGATCAAGCTCGACGCCCTCAGAGGAAAGCACGTGGAGAGCGCCCGGTACCTCGTCAAGGGCGCCGACCACGGGGATCTGCCCATCCTCAACGATCCGGAGGCCGCCAGGATGTGGAGCACCCAGAAGGTGATGGGCACGATCACCCGGTTCCTGGACAGGAAACTCCAGGGCTGACCCCGTGGTCCCCGGTCCTCGGTCCCTGGTCCCTGGTCCCTGGTCCCCGAGAATGGCGGAAAGGCGGCAGCGGATTTCTCCGATACCGCCTACGACCTGCGAGAACGCTGGTCGGGACGACAGGATGTGAACCTGCGACCCCTTGACCCCCAGAAGTGAGAGTGAAGGACATTCTCAGGATAAAGCGGGCTTTAGTCAGGGTGTAGAGCGTGCACGTGGACAAGGCCGGAGGCGGCCGATCCCCGCCGTCACAGACTCCTCTGCATACTCCAGCTCCCTGTCGAACCTGGTCCGTCCCATCGCTCGTGCTTCTTTCACCCGTCGTATTCGTTCCGGGCACTCAAGACCCGGACGCAGATACGGTGACAAGCAGTCGCCGGCAGGAGGGATACCGGCCCCCGGCGGGCATCCGCCGACCGGAAGCCGAAGCCCCAGTCTCTCGGGTTCTACGATCTGCTCACGGTCCGAAGGGGGATGCGGCACAGGTGCCTGGGCAGACGCGGCACGGTGGTCAGTCCGCAGTGCCCCGGTGTCTGGGCACCGGGGCACTGCTGTGGATGTCAGAGCGTCCACACCGCAGGGGACGACCCCGTTCGCCTGATCGTGTGTGCACCGCAGGAGCTGACGGTGAGGGTGTAAGCACTGGGACCAGGTCGGTCGGCGGTGATCCATGATGCGGTGAGGTCCAGGCGTTCGGCCCAAAGGTCCCGGGGCCCAGCGTGGGTGATCGTGACCTGGCCGCCGTCAGGGGTGATCCGGGCCCATGACCCGCTTGGCGGGTGGACCAGGCCGAACACGGTGTGGCCGCCGGGGTCGAAGGTCATGGCGAGCACGTCGTGGTGCAGCATCCAGATCTCGTGGGCGGTGGCGTGGACCACCTCTTCGATGGGTACCCGGGCGGCTTCGGTCCTGCTGTTGCCAGCGCTGTTCATGATCAGGCCGGTGAACTGGTTCGCGGCAGGTGCCGTGTGGCCGGGGTGGGGGCGGGCACGCATGAACATGGCGTCGTCCAGAAGGAAGGAGCCCGATGCGCTCCCGTCCTCGTCCACGGTGAGAGTGGCTACTCCGTTGCCGATGTTCGTCACGATGAGCCCGCCGGAGCGGACCTGCTGGGGCCATGCGGTCGGGAGCCGGTCGACGCCGCAGGTGGCGAGGATCCCCTCGTACGGCGCTCCTCCGGCGTGGCCTTCGATGCCGTCGCCGGCCAGGACGAGGGGAGTGTGGCCGCTTGCGGCCAGGCGCTCGCGGGCGGCGGCGGTGAGGTCGGGGTCGACATCGATGCTGGTGACCTGGCCCGCGCCGAACCGGTGGCAGAGCAGGGCCGTGTTGTAGCCGGTCCCGGTGCCGATCTCCAGGACCCGCGCGCCGTCAGGGACGGTGAACGTCTCCAGCATGCGGGCCATGAGCGAGGGCTGGCTGGAGGAGCTGACGGGGGTTCCGGCGCTGTCCCTGCGGATGGTCAGGGTGGTGTCGGCGTAGACGGCGCCGAGATACCCAGGGTCGCCGGGTTCGATGTCGCGCCGGCCGTCCGGTCCGGCGATGGTGAACCGGGGGACGAAGACCTCCCGGGGAGTTTCGGCGAAGGCCGCGTGCCACGGGGAGCCCGGGGCCAGCGCGCCCTGGGCAGTGAGGGTGTCGGCCAGGCGTCGGCGGGCCTCGGCCGAGTCGGCGGGGACGATGCTCGTGGTCACGCGGTTTCTCCTTCTTGCAGAACGTCGGCGATGGCGCTGGTGATGGGGTCACGCAAGTGGTCAACAAAAGCAAACTGGCCATTGGGGTTGACGTCGACCGCGTACCACCCCCTTGGAGGTAACGAGAAAGTCCATGGCGACGTAGCGCAGGCGGAAGGCGGACATGAGCTGACGGACGCCGGTGCGTACGGTGTGGGGGATGTCGTCGCAGGTGGCGTAGGTGAGTGCGTCGTAGTCGCGGCGGAAGTCCACCCGGGACGCTTCCGATCCGGCGTGGATCTCCGCCGCAAAGAGATGGTCGTCCACGGCGGTGAGCCGTACCTCGTAGGCTTTGTCCACCCATGCCTGGAAGAGGTGGGCGGTGAGCTGGACGGCCGGGGTGAGCTGGTCGGCGGTGACCGGTGTTGTCCACAGGGCTCGCTGTCCGCCGGGGGCGGTGTTCCCCAGTGGTTTGTAGGCGGCCCGGCCGTCGGGGAGCGATGTGATGAACGAGCGGGCCTCGGCAGGGTCGTTGGTGATCAGGGTCGGGGGGACCCGGAGTCCGCTGCGGGCGGCCGTGGCGAGTGCCACCGGCTGGCAGTCGGCGACCGCGTTGTGGTGGGGGTGATTGATCCACGTGCAGGTCAGGGAGGTCAGCACGCCGCCGAGACCGGCACGGGCCTCGGCCTGGGCCCAGGCGGCGTCGTCGGTGGACAGGCCCGGATTCAGCCGGCTGCGGGAAGGCCGCCGGTAGTCTGCGAAGCGCTGGCCCGCCGGCTCGGTCGTCCGATCACCGTCGCCCAGGCCGGAATCGGCGCAGTTCCCGCCACGGCCACCGCATCCGGGGATACCGTTGCTGAACTGATCGAGCTGGGGAGCGCCGACATGGACCCTTCACGGCGAGCGGTACTCGGCGGCGCCGCCGGACTGTTCCCGACCGCCCTGACCATTCCTGGATATGCCGAAGCCGCCGATCGCTTCGATTCCTTCACCCGCAACCCGCGCGCACGGATCGGTCACGCGGAAGTGACCGCGGTGACGACGATGACCACCCGTCTGATCGGCATGGACGATCAGTTCGGCGGCCGGCACGCCCGGCCCATGGCCGCCGCGTTCCTGGTGAACACTGTGGCGCCCTATCTCAATGCAGCCGCTCCACCCGATGTCACCCGGGCCATGCTGTCCGCCGCGGCCGATCACGTCTATCTGACCGGTTGGATGGCCATGGACGAACGTGAGGACGGTCTCGCCCAGCGCTACTTCGTGAAAGCCCTCGAACTGGCCGCCGGCGCTCAGGACCAGCCCCGGTACCGCAGGGTCCTGCGGGGCATGAGTGTCCACTCCATCGACCAGGGCCACATCGCTCTCGCCGTCCGCACGGCCAACGCCGCCGCCCAGATCCTGCCCAAAGCCGACCCCCGCTTCGCTGCCTTCCTCTCAGGACAGCAAGCCCACGTAGCGGCTGCCAGCGGCGACAAAGCGGGAGCGCTGGCCAGCATGAGTCGCGCCGAGGCTGCGGTGGAGCGAGCCGAGCAAGAAGGAGACAACACCTTCGGGTCCTACACGCCCTCCGCTCTGCGCTACCACATCAGCGAGGTACGGGCCCACCTCGGCGACCTCTCCGGGTCCATCCGCGAAATGGAACAGGCACACCGGATGCGGGCGACCGGGCTGCGGCGCACCCGGATCCGCTACAACGCGCTCCTCGCCGAACGCAAACTTCACGCCGGACGGTTGGAGGAAGCGTGCCACTCCTGGCATGCCGTCCTCGACGAGTACCCCTACGTCCAGTCCGGACGCTGCGACGACCGATTCACCGCCATGGTTTCGGCCCTCCGTCCCCACCGGAACAATACCGGCGCCCGCCTCGTCCTCGACCGGGCCCGGGAGATCCAGAGCGGGCTGCGCCTCGACCCGCCCGGCTGAGCGTTGTCCATCTGACCCGGCCCCGGTCTGACCATCGCCCGCCTCTCCGACGGGATGACCGTCGGCCACCTCACACCCACATCGGCCGCCGTCCTCACCCAGGACGGGCAGCTCATCGCCGACGCCCCCGACTCTCCTTCCCTGACCGTGGTCCGGGACTGGATCACCGGCTGGAACACCGCCGGACGCTACTGGCAGGAACCCCTGTTCCTGTCACGGCCGATACCGGACCCTCCGCTGCCGAAAGGTGTACGGATCATCCCGGGTGAAGGGTGCAGCACCGGGGCATCCAGGCGTACATCGCCGGAGTCAGCCGCCCGCGCTGAACGCCCCGAAGGCCCGGCCCTGGCGCACCAGAGGGTGTGCTGGGAGCACGCGACCCTACTCTGCAACACCCTTGAGACCCGCTGGTCGCCAACTGGTCCCCAAGAAAACCGAAAGGCGGCACCGGATTTCTCCGATACCGCCTACGACCTGCGAAAACGCTGGTCGGGACGACAGGATTTGAACCTGCGACCCCTTGACCCCCAGTCAAGTGCGCTACCAAGCTGCGCCACGTCCCGTTCGCGTCCCCCGGCCTTGCGGCCCGGCGCGCAGAAGCAACATTACCGCACTTCCGGGATGGTTCGGGACGCCCGCCGCGCGGGGTGGCGGGCGGTGCGGGGCGAGGGCCGGGGCGCGGGAGAATCGGGGGGTGAGCCGAGAAGCGAGGGACCGGGACGACGAGGGGCGGGCGCGCAGCGCGCGGCCCCGGGACGGGCTCGGGCGGCCGCTGCCGTACGGGTCCGAGGGGGTGCCGAGGCAGCCCGAAGGGGTCGCGCGGCCGCCGCACGAGACGGTGGCCGAGGCGCAGCGACTGCTGGACGCGGGGATGCCGTTCCACGCGCACGAGGTCTTCGAGGACGCGTGGAAGACGGGTCCGGCCGGGGAGCGCGAGCTGTGGCAGGGGCTCGCGCAGCTGGCGGTGGGGCTGACGCACGCGGCCCGGGGGAACGTCCGGGGCGGGGAGCGGCTGCTGCTGCGGGGGGCCGCCAGGATCGCCGGGTACGACGATCCGTACGGTCTGGACGTGTCCGGGCTGACGGCGTGGGCGCGGGCGCTGGCCGCGCGGATCGGCGCCGGCCCCGGCCCGTCCGCTCCGGGCGCGGGTGCGGTGGCCGCCGTGGACGCGGCGGCCGAGGCACCGCGGCTGACCCGGCCGCCGCGCGCGCCCGGGCCCTGAGCACCGTCGGCCGGGTGACGGGCGTGGGAACCCGTGGCGGGGTCACGGGTTCCCTTCGGACAGCAGGATCACCTCCAGCCGCCGGGGCCCGTGCACGCCCTCGACCCGGTCGAGTTCGATGTCGCTGGTGGCGGAGGGGCCGGAGATCCAGGTGAGCGGACGGAGGGGGTCGAGCAGCGGCAGGGCCGCGGGCACGGACGCCACCAGCCGGCCGGGCACCGGCACCACGCACAGATGCAGATCGGGTACGAGGGTGAGGGCCCGGCGGCCCTGCCCCGGGCCCCCGTTCAGGACCAGCGTTCCGGTCTCGGCGATGGCGAGCGCGCAGCCGGTGAGGACGGCGTCGCAGCCGTCGAGCGCGGCGGCGGTGAGCGTTCCGTCGTCGCGGCGCTGCCCGGCGTCGGTGGCGGCCGTCCACCAGGGGGGCACCCCGTCGGGGACGACCAGGGAGCGGGCGCCGTGCCCGGCCAGTACCCGGGCGATCAGCGCGGGCAGCTCCTGGGGGGTGGCGCGGTGCACGGTGGCCCGGTAGTCGGTGAGGTTCCGCCGGAGGAGGTCGGCGAGGGCCGCCGGGTCGTCGCCGGAGTGGCCGGGGAGGTAGTCGCGGAGGACGGGCGGTGGTTCCGGGGCGCCGGCGACGGCGGAGCGGATCCGGGCGAGGATCCGCGTCCGCGCGCAGCCGCCGCTCGTCCCGGGCGCGCCGGCCCCGTGGTGCGCGTCCCCGGTCATGTGTCGCTCCCCGTCTCCGTGCGGTTCTTCCGCCACCAGTCGCGGAAGGACTGTTCGGGCAGCTCGGGCAGGTCCCGGCTGTCGGTCCAGGCGCCGGTGCCCGGCAGCCGCCGGGGCTGGACGCGGCGGGTCGCGTTGGCCAGCCGCTCCCCCGCCGCGAGCGCCCCGGGGTGGTCCAGGAGCCAGCCGGCGGCGCGGATCGCGGCCTTCTCCAGGCGGTGGCCGGGCCCGCCGCGCGTGGCGACCCGTTCCCGCAGATGGACCAGGATCCCGGGGATGTCGATGGCGACCGGGCAGACGTCGTAGCAGGCGCCGCAGAGGGAGGAGGCGTACGGGAGCGAGGCGTCGACGGGGTTGTCGACGCCCCGCAGTTGGGGGCTGAGGACGGCCCCGATCGGCCCCGGGTAGACCGTTCCGTACGCGTGGCCCCCGGCCCGTTCGTACACCGGGCAGACGTTGAGGCAGGCGGAGCAGCGGATGCAGCGCAGGGCCTGCCGGCCGATGTCGTCGGCGAGGACGGTGGTGCGCCCGTTGTCGAGGAGGACGAGGTGGAAGGCGCGGGGCCCGTCGCCGCCGGTGGTGCCTGTCCACATCGAGGTGTACGGGTTCATCCGCTCGGCGGTCGAGGAGCGGGGCAGGGTCTGGAGGAAGACTTCCAGGTCGCGCCAGGTCGGCACGGTCTTCTCGACGCCGACGACGGAGATCAGGGTGTCGGGCAGGGTCAGGCACATCCGGCCGTTGCCCTCGGATTCGAGGACGACGAGGGTGCCGGTCTCGGCGACCATGAAGTTGGCGCCGGAGACGGCGACCTTCGCCCGGAGGAACTTCTCCCGCAGATGGCGGCGGGCGGCCTCGGCGAGTTCGGCGGGGGTGTCGCCGAGGCCGTCGGGGGCCGGGCGGCCCCAGGCGCCCATGGTGGTGCGGAAGATGTCGCGGATCTCGGCCCGGTTGCGGTGGATGGCGGGGACCAGGATGTGCGAGGGCCGGTCGTCGCCGAGCTGCACGATGAGTTCGGCGAGGTCCGTCTCGTACACCCGGATGCCCTCGGCGGCCAGCGCCTCGTTCAGTCCGATCTCCTGTGTGGCCATCGACTTGACCTTGACGACCTCGTCCTCGCCGGTGGCGCGGACCAGGCCGGCGACGATCCGGTTGGCCTCGTCGGCGTCCTCGGCCCAGTGCACGGTGCCGCCGGCGGCGGTGACGGCGCTCTCCAGCTGTTCCAGGTAGCGGTCGAGATGGCGCAGGGTGTGGTCCTTGATCCGGCGGCCGGCCTCGCGGAGCTGTGCCCAGTCGTCCAGTTCGGCGACGGCGCGGGCGCGCTTGTCGCGGATGGTGTGGGTGGCGTGGCGCAGGTTGGCGCGGAGCACCGGGTCGCGTACGGCCTCGGCCGCCGCCTCGGGGAACGGGGGGAAGGCCGGCATGCCGAGGTCGGTCCGGGTCATGGCCGTGCCTCCTTCGGGTGGGGCGCCGTCCCGGGGGCGGGGGCGAGCGGATGGGGATGCTCCTCGGTGGCGGCCAGGATCTCCGCGAGGTGCAGGGGGACGAGCGGGGAGTCGGCGCGGCGCAGCAGGCCGCCGAGGTGCATCAGGCAGGAGTTGTCCGCGCCGCAGAGCACGCCGGCGCCGGTGGCTTCGGCGGCCCGGGTCTTGTCCCGGCCCATCGCGGTGGAGACGGCGGGGTTCTTGACCGCGAAGGTGCCGCCGAAGCCGCAGCACTCGTCGGCGCCGTCCAGTTCCCGCAGCCGCAGTCCGCGGACGGCCCGCAGCAGCCGCAGCGGGCGGTCGCCGAGGCGCAGGGCGCGTACTCCGTGGCAGGAGGGGTGGTAGGTGACGGTGCGCGGGAAGTACGCGCCGACGTCGGTGGTGCCGAGGACGTCGACCAGGAATTCGGTCAGCTCGTACGTCCGGGGTCCCAGGGAGCTTTCGCCGAACCGGGGGTAGTGCTCGCGCACCATCGCCGCGCAGGAGCCGGAGGGGGTGACGACGTACTCGTATCCGGCGAAGGCCCGCGCGGTGCGCCGGACCAGGGGGGCGGCTTCCCGCCGGTAGCCGGTGTTGAACTGGGGCTGGCCGCAGCAGGTCTGGGCGGCCGGGAAGTCGACCGCGACCCCGAGGCGTTCCAGGAGCCGTACGGTGGCGACGCCGGTGGACGGGTGGAGCGCGTCGTTGACGCAGGTGACGAAGAGGGCCACGCGCATGGTCGGAGGATAGTCGCCCGGCCCGCCGGGGCGGGGGGCGCGATCGCGCCGAGATCGGCACGGATCCGGCGGGCGCGGTGCCTGCCGGTCCGGGTACGGGGTTTCGGCGCTGCGACCCGAGGGCGCAGGCGCGGGCGCGGGCGCGGGCGGGTCACTGGAACGGGCCGGGTCCGGCGGGTGCCGGGACCAGTGCCAGCAGGCGCCGCCGGTGGGCGTTGTCGGGCAGCGCGGTCAGCGCGCCCGCCGCGCGGATGGCGTGCCGCCGGCCGAGACCGGCCGCCGCGAGATGGCCGCCGGTCTCGACGACCAGGGCGTGGATCGCGCGGGCCGGGCCGGGGCCGGGGGCGGCGGCGAGCGCCCCGTCCAGGGCGAGCCGCTGGGCGGGGTCGGCGAGATCGTGCGCGAGCAGCACCGGCAGGGTGCGCGCGATCCGGTGGTCGCCGGGGTCCTGCGCCCTGTGCCCGTTCCCGTCCCCGTGCGGGGAGAGGGTGAAGGGCCTGAGCACGTACTGGATCCGCAGCGCCATCCCGAGGTGTTCGCCGTAGACGGCGAGCGCGGCGGCCCCTTCGGCCGGTGCTCCGGCGAGGGTCGCGCCGATACGGCACGCGGCGGCGAACGGGGCCGCCGTGATCAGCCGTGCCGCGTCCAGCCAGCCCGCGGCGTCCGGTGGTCCGGTGCGGCCCCGTTCGCCGGCCGTTCCCGCCCGGACCGCGCGCGCGGCGGCGGCGTGGATCCGGCAGGCGAGGATGATCCGGTCCTCCGGCACTCCGCGCGCGGCGCACTCGGACAGCGCCTCGAACCAGGTGTGGAAGGGGGTGGTGGCCAGGACGACCGCGGTGGCGGAACCCAGCCGGTCGTGGATGGCGGTCCGGGGGCCGGGGGCCCCGGGGACGGCCCGGTCCGCCCGGTCGCCGTCGGCCGAGGGGTGCCGGGCGCCGCCGGAGTGGACGTACTCCAGTCCCACGGCGGCGGGCAGCACCCGGGCGAGCGAGCCACCGGTCGCGAGGGCGCTGCGGACGAGGAGCAGCGGGCGCAGGAGTCCGTCCGGGCCGGCGGGGGCGGCAGGGGCCCCGCCGGCGAGCGTGCGCCCGGCGCCCGCGGGCAGCCGCCGGTCCAGCTCACGGATGATCAGGTCGGCGAGCCGGGCGTCCGGCGCCGCCGGCGCTCCGCCCCCCGGGGGTAAGAGGGGGTCGGGCTGGGCGCTGGCCATGGTGGTCTCCTGAAGATCGGTGGGGAACGGGGACAGGGGGCCGCGCCGCACCCGCGCCGGCGGGGGAGAACCGTGCCGCGCCGCCGGGGCCCGGGGCTGGTGCGCCACGGCCGGGGGGACCGGGGCCCGCGTCCGGGCGAGGGCCCGTGGCGCGGATACCGGAGGTGGTCCGGTGGCCGCTCCCGCTGTCGATTCCGCTGCCGTTCCGGTGTCCGCTGCCGCCGTCGTCCCGGTCCGGGCCGTCGGTCCCGCTGCCGTGCCCGTCTCCGTTCCCGTTCCGGTACGCGTTCGCGTTGCCGTGCCCGTTCGCGTCCCCGGACATCCGGCTGCCTCCGCAGACCTCGTCGGACAGAGACCGGCGCGGATGCCGCGGTCCGCGCCGGCGGGCCGGGAACGCCCGGTCACGAGGATCCGGAAATCCCGTCCCACAGTGAGCACGTCTCCTCCCCCGGCATTGTTCACAGCGGGCCGGGAATGGTTCGGCGCCGTCCCCCGGCCCACCCGGCAAGTGGCCGGATCCGGACGGTCACGGCCCGCCGTTGTGCTGGTGCCCGGCGGGCCGCTCGCGTCGGCGGACGGCTTCGGCCAGCGGTTTCACGGCGACGGCAGCAGGAGCCGCAGCAGATGGGCGCAGGCATCCGCCTCGCGCGCATGCCGGGCAATGACCTGATGGGTGCCCCGCTCGTATGCCCCGGTCTCCCACTCCCCCTCCGGGTTCGTCCGCAGGAAGAGGAAGTCGGGAGGGGTGGGGGCGGGCTCGTGGACCCCTTCGACCCGGTAGTACCCGTCGGGGACTCCCGCCGTACGCAGCGCCGCCCTCAGCGCGTACCGGTCGGACACGGCGTCCGGGCCGGGGGCGGCGTGCGGGCCGGGCACCGCGGGCGTCAGAGCGCCACCCGGGTCAGATAGCCGTTGTCGATGAGCCACTTGACGTTGAGCCGCTGGCCCTGGCCCGGGTCGAGGAAGACCGGGTCCAGCTTGATCTGCTGCCCGCCGCCGGGCTGCTCGAACCAGGGGGCGATGCTGCCCTGCCAGACCCAGAACGGCTTCTTCACCCGGTAGACGCGGTAGTCGCAGGGGACGGCCGCCTCCCGGGTGTTGAGGTTCTGCGGCGGCAGCGCGCGCTCGGCGTACGCGTCACCGGCGGGCGCCAGGTAGCTGCCGAACTCCGAGCCGAAGCGGTCCAGCCGCTGCCCGGTCCGCAGCTTGCCGGGCTCCTTGTCCAGCTGCCCGTTCACCTCGGCGAAGCCGTCGTTCGGCGGGTACTTCCAGCTGCCGGTGTCGGCGGGGCCCTCCCAGTACTTCTTCAGGAACGCGGACGGGGACAGCGCGCCGGTGCGCTGGTAGCCCTTCAGCAGGGGGCCCACCGGGGCGAGCCTCTTGTTCGGCAGCCACTGGGGGCCGAGCCGGGCGTCGTTCCGGAACTTCCCGGTGCACTGCTTGCTCTGGGGAGCGGCGGCCGACGGCTTCTCCACGGACGCCGGGGCGGCGTGCGCGGCGGGTGCCGTGAGCAGGCCGGCGGTGACTCCGAGGGCGGCGAGCGCGGTACGTATTCGATTCAAGGGGGGATTCCTCGCACTGATGATCGATCAGAAGGCAGCCGGAGACTACCCCTTCCTGCGGGAGGCCGGGGCCCCGCAGATCATTTCCCGCCCTTCTGCCTCGTCGTTCCACGCCTCCTGACGGGGAGCGACGAGGTTGCCGCAGGCCCGGACGGTGGCCGGAACGGGTGCGGAGGGGTGCGGAAGGGCTCAGGGGCGGTGAAAGGGTGAGGGGCTCGTCCACGGGGGATGTTCGACAAGCCCCTCACCCGGTCTAGGGCCTCGCCGTCCGTGCGGCCCGCAGGACCCCGGCCCACCAGGCGAGCTGGTCGGGCGTCGAGGTGGCCGCGGCGAGGATGGGCCCGGGCTCCCTGAGCCGGCCGTCCGCGTCGAACCGTTCCCGGCGGTGCGGAAGGCGGACGGAGTGGTGGACGGAGTGACGGACGGAGTGACGGACGGTGGCGGTGGCCACCCGCAGCTGACGCCCGGACATCCCTGCCCCCTTTCGCCCTCGGACCG
The DNA here is from genome assembly GCF_034961445.1 of Streptomyces yaizuensis. Taxonomy (NCBI): domain Bacteria; kingdom Bacillati; phylum Actinomycetota; class Actinomycetes; order Kitasatosporales; family Streptomycetaceae; genus Streptomyces; species Streptomyces yaizuensis. The sequence continues at coordinate 48,559 of NZ_BSBI01000001.1, read as the reverse complement.
TTTCGACACTCCTCACCATGCCCGGTGGCGGTCCTGTTCCTCTCTCGCCGGCCTCTCGACGGCCTCTCGACGCCGGTGGCGGCACTCTCGGTCCTCTCGCCGACTCCCCCGGCGCATCCGCGCCCTGCCGAGCCGCCCGCTGCGGGACACCGCTCACGAAAGGGGGTGCCACCGGTCCGCTGTGGACCGGTGGCACCCCCTTCCTCGCGTGCTACGGCGCGGGATCGGCCGGTACGGGTGTCAGGAGCCGTCCCGCACGGTGCCGGTGAACTCGGGCCCGCCGACGGGCTCGCCGTTCTCGTCGTACGTCAGCAGGCGCAGCCGCAGCGACTCCTCCGGCTCGGCGACCGCGTCGGTCACGGTGGGCACGGAGACCAGGGCCTCGCGCGCTCCCACCGGGAAGTCGGCCCACAGCCGGGGGCCGTCGTGCACCGAGGAGAACGGGCGCTCGGGGGCCGGTGACACCCCGAAGTACAGGTCCAGCCAGCCCGGGGAGACATCGAGCGTGGACAGCTCGGGCGCCCCGCCCGGCGGTTCGACGGCCAGGTCGGCCGAGAGGTGCGCGTCCGCCGGGGCGGACATCGACACCTTCCACACCAGTTCCCCGCCCTCGGTGACCCGGTCGGCGACGGGCGTCACCGTGAAGGTGGGCAGGGGGTCGTCGTTCTCGACGGTCACCCCGCCGCTGTACGCGCCGGTCACCGCGCCGCGCACGCCCTTGACGAACACGTGGTGGCCCTGGTCGTACCCGTAGCGGGTGTCGCCCTTCACCGTGATGCTCACCTCGGGGGCACGGCCCGCGCGGACCGTCACCACCTTGGAGGTGACGCGTTCGGTCACGGGGTCGGTGACGAAGACCCGGACCTGGCCGCTGCCCTGGCCCAGGACCCGGGCGGGGAGGCGGTAGGTGCGGCTGCCGAAGTCGCCTTCCTTGACCGTGATCCGGCCCAGGTCGACGCGGGGCAGGGCGGCGGGCCGGGCGGCGGGGGTGCCGGGGCGCCAGCCCCAGGCGTCCATCAGCCAGGCGCTGCCGGAGGCCGTCCGGGGGACCAGCTCCAGGGACGTGAGCTTCTTCGGGTCCACTCCGGCGCGGACGGCGGCCGAGAGCGGCACCCGGACCTCCCGCGCCCAGTGGGCGGTGGTCCGGTCGGTCCCGGGCAGTCCGTCGACGCGGACCCGGCCGAGGACGGCCCGGCGGCCCGAGCTGTCGGCGACGGCCACGTCGAGAAGGGTGCCGGTGGTGTTGGGCGGCACGATCACCCGCAGCGCCAGGGCCTTGGCGCCCGCCACGGAGACCGGGCGGGCGGGCGTCATCCGGGTCGCGGCGCCCGGCTTCCTCCAGCGCAGCGCCACCGCGTGGCGGCCCGGTTCGTTCGGGCCGACCCAGGGGGTGAAGTGCGGGGACGCGCCGACGGTGCCCTGGGGCAGACAGGCGGCGGCCCGGTCGGCCGAGACCTGGGCGCAGAGCCTGCCGCCGGTCACCTTCGGGGCGGCGTCGGGGAGGACGAAGGGGGTGCGGTGGCCGCCGACGGCGTGGCTGAGCACCCGCGCGGGGCCTGCCGACGGGGCACGCCGTCCGGTGCCGTCGAGCAGCGGCCGCACCCGGTCGTCACCGGCGACGAAGAGCCGGGTCGCGGCGGCGATGTAGGTGGAGCCTGCGGTCTGCTGCTGCTTCGCGGTGAGCCGGGTCCGGGTGCCGGGCGCGCACACCCGGTCCCGGGGGTCGCCCGCGTAGAAGTCGTCCTGGGCCGGCGCCTGGGCCTGGCCCGGCGTCCACTCGGTGTTGAAGAAGTTGTGGTTGGCGCCGACCATGTAGACCGTGCTGTGCAGGGCAGCGCCCCGGCCCACGCCCCGGGTGTCGTCGGCGAAGAACTGGCCCTGGAGGTCCTGGACATCGCCGTCGCAGCCCGGCAGGACGGTCATCGAGGGCACGTCGGGGACCGGGTTGCGGCCGAAGAGGGTGGGGCCGATCAGCACGGTGCCCCGGATGTTCCAGCGCACCGGGCCCCGATGGCCGTCCTGGTCGGCCGGGGGCCGCGTGAGGCTGTCGAGTGCGGCGCGGTTGACGCCCTCGCCGCCCCGGGAGTGGCCCACGAGCAGCGTCCGGCCCGGATCGGCCGGGGAGACGGCACGTACCGCCGGGGGTGCCTTCTTGCGGTCGGCGGCCCACGCGGCCCAGCGGGCGAGATGCTGCCGTACGAGGGAGGAGCGGGCCTGGGCGCCGCCGTCCTCGGCCGCGTCGTCCTGGGCGTTGATGCCGTTGGCGGCGACGGAGACCGTCACATACCCCTGGGAGGCGAGGAGTCGCTGGTCGTGCCGGTAGCCCTGGTGGCTGGGCACGGGCTTGGTGCCGGCCGGGCAGGGCCAGGCCAGGTCCTCGCCGCCCTGGTCGCTGTAGCAGGTGTAGTGGCGGCCGTGCAGGAAGAGCACGAGGGGCCGGGTGCCGGTGGCGTTCCTCGGTCCCACGACGGTGCCGAGCATCTCGACCGGCTCGGGGAAGCCGGGCAGCTTCACCGGCGGCAGCCGGTACTCGCCGGTGACGGTGCGGTAGGGGCCCGGCTTCCCGGGGTCGACCCCGTTGACGGGGTCGGCGGCGGCCAGGGACGCGGCGGGCGGGAGCGGAGCCGGTGACCGCCGGCCGGCGGGGCCCCGCTCCCCTGCCGCGTCCAGGCGCCGGCCGGCGGCCACGGCCCGCAGGTCGCTGCCGTCCCCGATCCGGGCGCCGTCCAGCCGGAGCCGGAAGGTGCGCTGGTCGTCGTCGGCGAGGGGGCGGCCGATGAGCCGGTCCCCGGAGTGGAACTCCACCCGGGCGCCGCCGACCGGGACGGGCCGGGGGGCGACCCAGACCAGTTCGCGGTCCGTGCCGCTGCCGGCGGTCCGCCAGCCCTGGGGCAGCGCGCCGCCGGGATCCACCGGCGGCGCGTCGGCTATCCCGCCGGGCAGTGTGCCGGACATACGGTCCGCAGCCGAGGGCGGGGCTCCGGGCGCGGCCTGCGCCCATCCCGGCGCCACCGCCGTCAGCGCGAGTGCCGCCAGCGTGGCGGTCACCATGCGCGGGACACGGGTCACGTGGTTCTCCTGTCGTTCGGTCGGCACCCCGTTGGGGGTGGGATGCCGATCCCCAGTCCTCCAGGACGGCGGCGGGACCCCGGAGGTTGCCTCTCCGGTGATCACGAAACGTGCGGGCCCGGAGCCCGGCGCGTAAGGGAACGGGAGGGAACGGACGGCAGGGAACGCGGCCGGGGGCGGCGCGGCGCCGGGCACGGACAGCGGCGGAAGGGGCGGTGCGGAACCGCTCGTTCGGCCCGGTGGCCCGGCGGCGGGTCCCGATCCGCTCGGGCGCGGCACCGGGTCCGGCGGGGCCTGCGCCCCTACGCTGGACGCGTTCGCGGCGTCGGCCCGGCACGGCCCCGCCTGCACACCGCATCCGCAGGGAGAGGTTGGCGAACATGCGGAACAGCACGGGGTTCTGGCTGCGCGGCGAGGCATCGGAGAACGAACGGCGCACCCCTCTCGTACCCGCCGACGCGGCCCGCCTGATCGCCGGGGGCGTCCCGGTCACCGTCGAGGAGTCCGCGCACCGCGCCTTCCCCGCCGCCGCGTACGCGGCGGCGGGCGCCCGGGTGGTCCCCGGCGGCACCTGGCCGGACGCGCCGCCCGCCGCCGTGGTCCTCGGGCTGAAGGAACCGTCCTCCGCTTCGGTGCCGCTGAGCCACCGTCATGTCTTCTTCGGCCACGCCTACAAGGGGCAGGGCGGCGGTCCCGCGCTGCTGCGCCGTTTCGCCGAGGGCGGCGGCGTCCTGCTCGACCTGGAGTATCTGACCGACGAGCACGGCCGGCGGGTGGTGGCCTTCGGGCACTGGGCGGGGTACGTGGGTGCCGCGCTCGCCGTACTGCACCGGCGCGGCCTGCTCGCCGCCCCGCTCCGCCCGGGCACCCGCGAGGAGCTGGACGAGCGGCTGCGCGGGGCGCGGGACGACGCCAGGGCGCTGGTCGTCGGCGCGCTCGGCAGGTCGGGCCGGGGGGCGTGCGAGGCGCTGGCCGTGGCCGGGGTGCGCACCACCGCGTGGGACGTGGCCGAGACCCGGGACCTGGACCGGGCCGCGCTGCTCGGCCACGACCTCCTCGTCAACACGGTCTTCACCACCGAACCGGGCCCGGCGTTCCTCGGCCCGGACGATGTGGCGCGCGCGGACCGCCGGCTGGCGGTGGTCTCCGACGTCACCTGCGATGTGACGTCGGCCTGCCACCGGCTGCCCGTGTACGACCGGGTCACCGACTGGGCGGCGCCGGTGCGGCGGCTGTGGTCCGCTCCCCCGCTGGACGTGATCGCCATCGACAACCTGCCCTCGCTGCTGCCCCGGGAGTCGAGTACGGCGTTCTCCCGGGGCCTGCTGCCGCATCTGGCGGTCCTGCCGCGCGGGGGCGGCGTCTGGAGCCGCTGCGAGGAGCACTTCCACAACGCCCGGCGAGGGCCGGCGAGCGAGAGATGAGGAAGAACCCGTGAAAGAACAGAAAGAGCAGAAAGAGCAACAAGAGCAGCAGGACCGGGGAGAGCGGGGAGAGCGGCGGGAACCGACGGCTCCGAGCGGGCGGGTGCACTGGATAGGCACCGGCATGTCCACCGGGAGCGGCCTGGCCCTCCTCTGCGAGGGCACGTCCGTGGTCCTGTGGGGCCGCACCGTCGCGAAGGCCGAAGCCTGTCTGGCGCGGCTCGGGCTCACGGGCCGGGCCGCGGCCGGGGCGTACACCCCCGGGGCGCTCGCCGCCGAACTCGCCCCCGGTGACATCGTGGTGTCGATGCTCCCGGCGACCGAGCACCCGCCCCTGATCGACCTGGCCCTGGCGCACCGGGCGCACTTCGCGTGTTCCAGCTATGCCGGCCCGGCGATCGAGGCACGGGCCGGCGCCGCACGGCGCCGGGGCTCGGTCCTCCTCACCGAGCTGGGTCTCGACCCGGGCATCGACCACCTGCTCGCCCACGAACTGGTCCGCAAGGCCCGGCAGGTGACCGGTGAGCGGCCGGCGACGGCGCACTTCACCTCGTACTGCGGCAGCAACCCGGCGGTACCGAACGCCTTCCGGTACCGGTTCAGCTGGGCGCCGCGCGGGGTGCTCACCGCGCTGCTGACACCCGCCCGGCTGATCGAGGACGGCGCGGAGCGGGCGGTCGCCCGCCCGTGGGAGGCCGTCACCACGCAGGTCGTCGGCGGTGAGACCGTCGAGGTCTACCCCAACCGGGACAGCGTGCCCTTCGTCCTGGCCTACGGCTTTCCCGCGACCTGGCACCTCGGGACCTTCGTCCGGGGCACCCTGCGCCTGGCCGGCTGGAGCGAGGCATGGCGGCCGGTCCTGGACGAACTCCCGGGCGCCACGGACGCGCGTCTGACGGAACTCGCGGACGAACTGGCCGCCCGGTACCCCACCACGGCCGCCGACCACGACCGCGTGGTGATGTCGGTCAAGCTGCGGGTGCACACCGGGGCGGGGGAATCCTGGTGGGGCGAGTATGTGCTCGACATGACGGGCGACGCGCGGGAGAGCGCCACTGCCCGGCTGGTCTCCACCCCGCTGGCCTGCGGTGTCCTCGACATCGCCACCGGGCGGACGCCACCGGGCCCGCACCGGGCCACCGATGACCCCCGGACGGTCGCGCGCTGGCTGGATTTCCTGCGCGTCCAGTCGATCACGGCGTCCTACGCGGAGGGCGCGGGCACCTGAGCGGGCCGCGCGGACCCGGGCGGCGGCCCGGTCAGTCGCCGGGCCCAAAGGGATCGGTCCCCAAAGGGTCGGTCCCGTCCTCGTCGAGGCCGAAGCCCTCGGGGAATCCCGCCAGGAAGTCCCGCCGCCCGGGATCGCTCTCGCCCTCCGCCATCGCGCGCAGCAGTTCCCGCAGCTCCTGCCGCTGCTCCTCGGAGAGCAGGTCCACGACGTGGGCCATGCCCTCCAGGATGCGGACGGCGTCGTCCAGGGCCACTTGCCCGTCGTCGCAGGCGTCGACGTACCGCAGGATGTCGATCAGCGCGTCGGCCAGGGCGTGGGTCAGCGAGGAGTACGCCGCAGGTTCCCGGGCAGGGTCCGGCGACAGGGTGGGGGTGGTTGGCTGCGGCACGGCGGAACTCCTGGAGAAAGGGGGTGGAATCCTATGATTCCATCACGGGCCACTGACAGCGCTCACCGGGCGCGGTCCGGGACCGCGCCCCCCGCTCAGCCGCTCAGCGGCGAGCGGTCAGGACCACCGCGGGCCTCGCCGCGCCGGCGTCGAGCACGCCGGAGACATCGAGGGTGTCGTCGTACGCGGAGAGGCTGAGCGCGGTCAGCCGCGCGCCTCCGACGGCGGTGGGCAGGTCCATGGACTTCCAGGTGTTCCCGGCCAGCCGGAGTACCGACGGAACGCGTTCATTCGATTTGACGAGGACCACGGGGGCGCCCTCGCTGAGGGTCACCGACGTCAGGGCGCCGGTGCCCTCCGGCAGGGCCGTCCGCGTCCACTGCGTCCCGTCGTACCGCAGGGCGAGGCCGGTCGACGGGCCGCCGCGGGCGGCGATCTCCCCGACCGCCCACACCGTGCCGTCGGGCGCGGCGGCCACCCCGTTCAGCCGGGCCCGCTCGCCGATGGCGGGAAGGTCGGTCCTCTTCCAGGCGGAGCCGTCATAGTGCAGCGCCACGGGCACCGCCTTCTCGCGGCTGAACGTACCGCCGACGGCCCAGACATCCCGGCTGTTCCGCGCGGAGACCTCCGCCAGTGTCCAGCCGCCGCCCGGTCCCTCGTCCACGTCGGGGAGGTCGGACCGGGTCCACTGCTGGCCGTCCCAGTGCTGGATCTGCCCCACGCTGCGGGAGCCGTCCGGCGACGGCACCTGGTCCCAGCCCACCGCCCAGCCGTCGCGCGGGGACAGGGACTCCACGGACAGGAACCCGGCGCCCCACGAGCCCGGGGAGACGGGGGCGATGGCGGTCCGCCACTTCGTGCCGTCCCAGCGCTGGGTGACGATGCCTTGGGCGGCCTCGGAGTGGTCGCCGACGGCCAGCGCGTTTCTCCGGGACGAGGCGTCGACGTCGTTGAAGCGGGTGTCGTACTCGGGTACGGGCGCGGTCGCCAGCTCCTTCCAGCCGGGTCCTGTGCGGTCGTCCCGCTCCCAGATCACCGGCTGGAAGCGGAGACCGCCGCTCTGGTGGAGGAAGCGCATGCCCGCCACCCAGGTGGTGTGGGCGTCGACGCGGGTGGTGGTGATGGCCGTCGCGTCGTCCGCGGCCACCTGCGAGGCGGTCCAGACCGGGCCGCGGGCGCCCGGGGGCGGGGACGCGGAGCCGGGGGCGGCGAACGCCGGGGTGGTGGTCGCCGCCACCGCCATGGCGGCGCAGGCGACGAGCACGGCACGGGGGGTGCGGCGGGTGGCGCTGGTGTTCCTCATGGTCGGCCTTCCGGGTCGGTCGGTTCCTGGACGAGGCGGTCCGGGCCCGGACGGGGGCGTCCGGTGCGCGCACGGGGTCCGCGCTGCCCGTTGCCCCAAGGAGCGTTCATGACCGGACGACGGTTCCTGATCACGTGATCAGGGGCTGCGGCGGGCGGCCACCGGGCGGGCGGGGCCGCCCGCCGCGCCGACGGGTCCGGCAATACCGCCGCCACCGCCCGTACCGGTCTACGGTCTGTCCGGCGGATCTTGCCGGGCTCGCGTGCCGGGGCGTACGAAGGAGGTTCACGGAACGTGTCCGTCCACCGGGTGGTCACCCTGCCCTTCAGCGACCACGGCCCGAGCCGGGCCGCCTTCACCGAGGCCGTCGGCCTTCCCGGGCTGCGCCAGGCCGCCGTCATCGAACGCGCGGCCGACGGCACGGTCGACGTACCCGAGAACCAGGCCGTCGGCGTCGGTGCGGCGACCGTGGGCGCGGCCGCCACCGGCGGTCTGATCGGCCTGCTCGCCGGACCGCTCGGCACCCTGACGGGAACCACCGCCGGGGCCCTGCTGGGCGACGCCCTGGCGGCCCGGCGCGACCAGGAGAGCACGGCAGCCCTCATCGTCCTGAGCGCCGATGTCGCCGACGGCGGCGCCCTCCTCGTCCTCGACATCACCGAGGACTCCGACGGGCCGGTCGACGAGCTGGCCGCCCGTCATGGCACCACCGCGCACCGGGAGCAGGCGGCCTCCTTCACCGCCCGGGTCCGCAAGGCGTGGAAGTCGGCGGGCTCCTGACCCGGCCCGGCCCCGGGGGTGCGGCGGCAGCCGGAGCGCCGGACGGGCCGCACGGCCCGGTGGAGTTGACACGAAAACGTCGAGTTGACGGAAGAGCGGGCCCCGTCTTGACCCCCGCCGGGGCCCGGCTGCGACGATTCCCTTATGGGCGAAGCCAGCACTGAGAAGCAGCCGATATTCTCCGCCGACGCCGGTATTCACATTTCCGCCGCACCGTTCGACGTCTATGCGGTGATCAGCGATCTGCCGCGCAGCGGCGAATGGAGCCGGGAATGCCGGGGCGGCGCATGGATCACCGGTGAACCGGCCGCCGTGGGGTCCGTGTTCCGGGGGGACAATGTGCGCGCGACGGATGTCGTCGGCTGGGCGCCGGTCGTCCGCGGGGAGTGGACGACCCATGCGGAGGTGGTCGCCGCGGAGCCGGGGCGGACCTTCCGGTGGGCCATGTGCGACTCGGCGGGCCGCCGGCAGCAGAGCGTCTGGGGATTCGACATCGCGCCCGCGAGCAGCGGCGGGGGCAGTCTGCTGATCCATCACTTCCGGATGGACTCGCCCACCGAGGGGATCCGGGTCATCGTCTCGGAGATGGGCCCCGCCGAGAAGGAACGATTCTTCGCCGAGTGGGGCGACAAGATCGCCGACGATCTGTCCGCGACCCTGCGCCGCGTCAAGGACGTCATCGAGAGCGCATGACACCGGGCCGGCACAGGCCTGTGCCCGACGACGGCACGGACACCTCTGCCTGAAAAATGCCCTCCCCCTCTTCACGCTCTGCTTTCCCTTCGCGCTCTTCGTTCCCTTCACTCTCTGCGGGAATTCCCGGTACGGGCCCGTGCGTCCGCGTCCGGGACCCCGGAATTTCCCCATTCACGTCATGGACCGACGGCGCGCAGCCGGGTCCGGGAGGCGGACAGGTGCTTCTTCAACGTATCCGAAACCGGGGAATCCGGCTCGGGAACATGTTCGAACGCGCGGCGGCCCGACACGGCGCGAACGTCCTCGTTCTCGACCACGACCTCGATGTCGCCCCGGAACTGGGCCGCCGGGCGACCGTCGCCGAGGTGGCCGATCTGGTGGACGACCTCGCCTCCCGGCTGTGGGCGGCGGGCGTACGGCCGGGCCGGCGGGTCGTCGTGTACAAGTCCGACGGCTTCGACATCACCCTGCTCGCCTGTGCCGCGGCACGGGCCGGGGCCGTCCCGGTACTGCTCTCGCCGAAGCTGGACGGCGCCACCGTCGCGGAACTGGTGCGCCGTACCGACCGGCCGTTCCTCGTCACCGACCAGGAGAAGCTGGCGAACGAGCTGCCCGCGACGGTCCCCGGCCTCGCCGAGCGGGTGGTGCTCGCCTCGGGGTCCTACCCGGACGCCGTCGAACTGCGCGCGCTCGCCGGGGTGGAGCGCGTCCCGGCGGTCGTGCTGCCGCCCGACCGTCCGACCCTGGTCACCCACACCTCGGGCACCACCGGAACGCCCAAGCTCGCCGTGCACACCGGCTTCAGCCTCCAGTCCCGCTACCGCCCGCAGGCGTCCGTCGTCGGCCCGCTGATCCGGGGCCGGGAGACCGTCGCGATCCATGTCTCCTTCGTCCACTCCCGGCTGATCACCGCGCTCGCGATCGCGCTGTACCGGGGCTTCCCGCTGGTGGTGCTGCGCGACGCGGACCCCAAGAAGGCGGGGGACCTGTTCGCGCGGCTGAAGCCGGGCATCCTGGAGGCCCACCCCAACTCCTTCCTGGAGTGGGAGGAGCTGGCGGACGACCCGCGCGGCCCGCTGTCCAACGTCAAGCTGTTCAGCAGCACCTTCGACGCGATCCATCCGCGTACCGTGCACCGGCTGCTGCGGGCCACCCGGCGCCGCTCACCGGTGTTCGGGCAGTTGTACGGGCAGAGCGAGGTCGGCCCCGCCGTGGTGCGCGGCTTCACCCGGCGCCGGACGCCCGACGACGACGGCCGCTGCGTCGGGATGCCGTTCCCGGGGATGACCGACGTCCGCGTGGTCAGCAGGGACGGCCGTCCGCCGTCCGCGCTGAACCCGGGCCATATCGAGGTGCGCAGCGACGGACGGATCGTCACCTACCTCGGTGAGCAGGATCGTTACGACGCCCAGGTGTCCCCGGACGGCTGGTGGCGCATGGGGGACGTCGGCTATCGCACCCGGTGGGGCTGTGTCCATCTGCTGGACCGGGAGGTCGATGTGATCGAGGGCTTCGGCAGCACGCTCGCCGCCGAGGACACCCTGTTCGGGAAGTTGCCGGGGCTCGCCGAGGTCATCATCGTCCCCGGTCCGGACGGCGCGGCCGTGCCGGTGGTGTGCACCAAGGACGATCTGCCGCTCGACCCGGCGGCCTGGCGGCGGGCCGCCGCGTCGCTGCCGCCGATGGCCGAGCCGGTGCAGTGGCGGCTGGGCGAGCTGCCGCAGACCGCCACCACCAAGATCAAACGCCTGGAACTCGCCCGGTTGCTCCTCGCCGGGGAACGCCCCGGCGCCGTCGACGGGCGGCAGGGTTCTGGCGTGCCGGAGGTGACCCCGTGACCGGGCCGAAGGGGAAGGCCGACCTCGAAGTCTGCGTGGTGGGCGCGGGGCCGCGCGGCCTGTCGGTGCTGGAGCGGCTGTGCGCCAACGAGCGCGCGGAGCCCTCCCGTACCTCCGTCACCGTGCACGTGGTCGATCCGGCCGCGCCCGGCGCCGGCGCGGTGTGGCGCTCCGACCAGTCGCGCCATCTCCTGATGAACACGGTGGCCTCGCAGATCACGGTGTACACCGACGATAGCTCGACGATCGACGGGCCGATCGAGCCGGGGCCGAGCCTGTACGAGTGGGCCCGGGAGATCGCCGGGCCCGGCGCCGCGCCCGGACCGGACCCGGCGACCGTCGCGGAGGCCCGCGCCCTGGGTCCCGACACCTACCCCACCCGCGCGTTCTACGGCCGCTATCTGCACGCGAGCTTCCGCCGGGTGGTGGATGCCGCGCCCGCGCACCTCACCGTGCGGGTGCACCGCTCGCGGGCGGTCGCCATGGCGGACACCCACGGCGTCCCGGGCGGCCCGCAGGGCGTCCGGCTGGAGAACGGCACCCGGCTCGACGCCCTGGACGCCATCGTCCTCGCCCAGGGCCATGTCTCCGCCCGGCTGACCCCGCACGAGGAGCGGACGGCGAGCCTCGCCCGGATCCACCACCTCACCTACATCACCCCGGCCAACCCGGCCGACCTGAACCTGGACGGCATCCCGGCGGGGCACCACGTGTTCCTGCGCGGCCTGGGGCTCAACTTCTTCGACCACATGGCCCTGTTCACGATCGGTCGCGGCGGCTCCTTCGGCCGGGACGGCGACGGACGGCTGGTGTACCGCCCCTCGGGCCGGGAGCCGAGGCTGTTCGCCAGCTCGCGGCGCGGCATCCCGTACCACGCGCGCGGCGAGAACGAGAAGGGCGCGTACGGGCGTTACTTCCCCAGGCTGCTGACCGCCGAGTACATCGCCGGGCTGCGCGGGCGGTCCGCCGGGGGCGAGCCGGTGCGCTTCGGCACCTGCCTGTGGCCGCTGATCGCGCGCGAGGTGGAGAGCGTCTACTACGGGACGCTCCTCGACGCGCGGGGGCGCGGCGCCGAGCGGGAGGACTTCACCCAGCGGTATCTGGCGGCCGGCGACGGCGCGGGCACGGGGGAACTCCTCGACGCGTACCGGATCCCCGCGGAGGACCGCTGGGACTGGGACCGGCTCGTCCGCCCCTACGGGGAGCGGACGTTCACCGGCCGGGACGACTTCCGCGCCTGGCTCCTCGGCTATCTCGCCCGGGATGTCGAGGCGGCCCGTGCGGGCAATCTCAGCGGACCGCTCAAGGCGGCGCTGGACGTCCTGCGCGACCTGCGCAACGAGATCCGTCTCGCCGTCGACCACGGCGGCCTGGCGGGCGATTCGCACCGGGACGACCTGGAGGGCTGGTACACCCCGCTCAACGCCTTCCTGTCGATCGGCCCGCCGGTCTCCCGGATCGAGGAGCTGATCGCCCTGATCGAGGCCGGCACGGTGGAGCTGACCGGCCCGGGTACCGAGATCCGGATCGACACCGACGCGCCCGCGTACGTCCTCACCTCCCGGTCGGTGCCGGGGCCGCCCATCCGGGCCACCGTCCTGATCGAGGCCCGGCTGCCGGAGCCGGACCTGCGCCGGACCACCGATCCGCTGCTGCTGCACCTGCTGAGCACCGAGCAGGCGGCGGTGTACCGGATCCCCGGAGCCGGCGGCGGGTACGAGACCGGCGGCCTGGCCGTCACCGAGCGTCCGTACCGGCTGCTGGACACCCGGGGCCGGGCGCATCCGAGGCGGTACGCGTACGGCGTCCCCACGGAGTCCGTGCACTGGGTCACGGCGGCCGGGATCCGGCCCGGGGTGGACTCGGTGACCCTCGGGGACTCCGACGCCATCGCCCGGTCGGTGCTGGCCCTGCCGCCCGCCACCCAGGTGCCGTCCGGGGTCCGTCCGGGCGCGGCCGAGACCGACCTGACCGGGGTCCTCGTATGAGCCGCGCCGGCCGGCCGGACGACGAACGCGGCATCCTGGCCGACACCGGGCTGCTGTCGCCGGTACGGGCCGGGACACCGGCCGAGGCCGCCGTCTGCGACCGGGCCTGGCTCCAGGCCATGCTGGACGCGGAGGCGGCCCTCGCCCGGGCCCAGGCCGGGCTGGGCACCCTGCCGCAGGCCGCAGCCGACGCCATCGGCCGCGCGGCACGGGCCGGACGGCTGGACGCGCGGGCCCTGGCCCTCGCCTCCCGGGAGACCGCGAACCCGGTGGTCGCCCTGGTCGGGGCGGTCACCCGGCTGGTGGCCGAGGAGGACCCGGCGGCGGCCGAGTACGTGCACCGGGGCTCGACCAGCCAGGACATCCTCGACACCGGGACGATGCTGGTCGCGGCGCGCACCCTGGGAATCGTCCGGGCCGATCTGGCCCGGACCGCACGGGCGCTGGCCGTCCTCGCCGAACGGCACCGGGACACCGTCATCGCCGGGCGGACGCTCGCCCTCCACGCCGTGCCGACGACCTTCGGCCTCAAGGCGGCGGGCTGGCGCCGGCTCGTCCTGGACGCCGAACAGCGGCTCGGACGGATCGCCGAAGGAGGGCTTCCGGTCTCCCTCGGCGGGGCCGCCGGCACCCTCGCCGGATATCTGGAGTACGCCCGCGTCGACGGCGACACCGGCCCCGGCTCCTACGCCGACCGGCTGGTCTCCGCGTTCGCCGCCGAGACCGGGCTCGCCCGCCCGACGCTGCCCTGGCACGCCCTGCGCACCCCCGTCGCCGACCTCGCCGCCGCCCTGGCGTTCACCGCCGGCGCCCTCGGCAAGTTCGCGATCGACGTGCAGTCGCTGACGCGGACCGAGGTCGGCGAGGTCGCCGAACCGGCCGCCGCCGGGCGCGGCGGCTCCTCCGCGATGCCCCACAAACGCAACCCGGTCCTCGCCACCCTGATCCGCAGCGCCGCCCTCCAGGTGCCGGTCCTCGCCACCGGCCTCACCCAGTGCCTGCTGTCCGAGGACGAACGCTCGGCGGGCGCCTGGCACGCCGAATGGCAGCTGCTGCGCGAAGCCCTGCGGCTCACCGGGGGTGCCGCGCACACCGCCGTCGAACTCGCCGAAGGCCTGGAGGTGCGGCCGGAGCGGATGCGGACCAACCTGGCGCTCACCGGCAGCCAGGTCGTCTCGGAACGGATCGCGGCGGTCCTCGCCCCCCGCATCGGCAGGGCCGCCGCCCGGCGGCTGCTCACCGACGCGTCCACCGAGGCCGACCGCACCGGGCGGCCCCTCGGCGACATCCTCGCCGGCCTCCCCGAAGCGGCCGCGCTCCTCGGTACGGGCGAACTGGCCCGGCTCTGCGACCCCGCCGGCTACACCGGGGCGGCCGGCCCCCTCGTCGACCGGGCCCTCAGCCAACCCTGAGCCCGGCCCGCGCCCGTCCGATCCGCCACCGACCGAACAGGAAGAGACGCATGTTCTTGCAACGCGTGGGCAACAAGGGCATCCGGCTGGGCACGGTCTTCGACCGGGCCGCCGCCCGGCACCCGGCGAGCCCCGTCTACCTCGACCACCACCTCGACATCGCCCCCGGCCTCGGCCGCCGGCTGACCCTGACCGAGATCGCCGACCTGATCGACGACCACGCCACCCGGCTGTGGGCCGCCCGGGTCCGGCCGGGCGAACGCGTCGTGATCCACAAGTCCGACAACTTCGACATCTCCCTCCTCGCCTACAGCGTCGCCCGCGCCGGTGCCATCCCCGTCCTGCTCTCGCCCCAGCTGGACGGGGTCACCGTCGCCCGGCTGCTGGAACGCCTGCGCCGGCCGACCCTCCTCACCGACGCGGCCAAACTGGAGAAGGAACTCCCGCCCGAGGTCTTCGACCTGACGGAACGGGTCCTGACGGCCACCGGCGACTTCCCCGGCGCGACCCCGCTCACCGGCCTCTCCGGGATCGAACGCATCGCACCGGTGCCCCGGCCACAGGACCAGCCGGCCCTGATCACCCACACCTCCGGCACCACCGGCCTGCCCAAACTCGCCGTCCAGACCGGGATCACCATCCAGGCCCGCTGCCGCCCTCAGTCGGTGCTGCTCGCCCCCGTCGGCCGGCACGAACCGATCGCCGTGCACGTCTCCTTCGCCCACTCCCGGATGATCAGCGGAGCCGCGCTGTTCGCCCTGCGCGGCCACCCCCTGATCATCCTGCGCGACGACGACCCCGAACAGGTCGCCGAGCTGTTCGCCCGCGTCCCGCCCGGAGTGATCGAGTCCCACCCCAACACCCTCCTGCACTGGGAGGTCCTCGCGGACCACCCGGCGAAGCCGCTGGCCAACGTCCGCTGCTTCAGCAACACCTTCGACGCCATCCACCCCCGTACCGTCGGCACACTCCTCGGCGCCTCCGAACGCCGACTGCCCTTCTTCGCCCAGACCTACGGACAGAGCGAGACCGGCGCCATCGCCGCACGGACCTACACCCGGCACCGCCGGGCCGGCGCCGACGGGCGCTGCGTCGGACGGACCTTCCCCGGCATGACCGAAGTACGGATCGTGAGCCGCGACGGCCGCACACCCACCAAGGACTCACCCGGACACATCGAAGTGCGCAGCGGCGGGCGGATCGTCGACTACTTCGGCGAACACGAGCGCTACGACCGGCAGTTCTCGCGGGACGGCTGGTGGCGGATGGGCGACCTCGGGTACCGCACCCGGTGGGGGTGCCTGCATCTGCTGGACCGCGAGGTCGACGAGATCCCGGGCATCAGCAGCACCCTGGAGCTGGAGGACAAGCTCTTCACCCGGCTGCCCGAACTCCTCGAAGTCATCATCGTGCCCGGCGGGGACGGCGCCCCGGTACCCGTGGTGTGCACCCGCGACGACCGGCCGCTGGACCGCGGACGCTGGGAGAGCGCGGTGGAGGGGCTGCCGGGGCTGGCGGCGCCGGTGCAGAGGCGGTTGGACGAGTTGCCGCACACGGCGACGACGAAGGTGAAGCGGCTGGAACTGGCCCGCGAACTGTCCCAGCCCTGACCTTGCGCTGGCCGACCCGGGTCGATGCGGGCGGGGTGCGCTCGCCCGGGGCCGCGCCCTGCCTGCCCGTGTCGGTACGGGTGCCTCGGCCTCCCGTCCGGGGTCCCGGCTGCCTTGCCCGTGTCGGTACGGGGTCCCGCACCCTTCTTTCCCCCGCCGGGGGTACCGGCCGCCCCGTTCTTGCCCGTGGGCGGGGGTGCAGGGTCGCCCCCGCAGGGGATCGGCGGACCTACCGGCCCAGTGGGACAGCCGCTTCGCGCTCGCCGACCCCGAGGAGGTGAGCCCGGAGGCCCCGCCAACCCGCACCACCACCCGGACCCGGGTCGACCCGCACAAACCCGCCTCGCCAACGATCACCCGAGCAAATCCAGCCTCGCCGTCGACCTGGGCAAAATCCAGCCCCGCCGGCGATTGAGGCGCAGGGGTTCGGGGACTGGTCCCCGACACGGGCCCGCACACTGCGGGACGTTCGCCTGTGCGGCGGGGCAAGGTGCTGGTCCGTCCTCAATCGCCGGACCGGCTGGATGTGCTCGGGTCGTCGTCGGCGAGGCTGAGTTTTCCGGGTTGCCGCAGGGGCGGACAGGTTCCCGGGCACATGGCATGTGCGGCCCCTCGTCGGGGGCCAGCCCCCGAGGCCCCGCGCCTCAATCTCCCCCAGACTTCGTCCGGGGGGACCCCCAAGAGGCTGGATTTTGCCGGGTGATCGTCGGCGAAGCGGGTTTGCGCGGGTCAACGTTGACGGGGCGGGTCTGTGCGGGTGGTCCCTGGCCCGGGCAAGTGGTGCGGGTTGGCGGGGCCTCCGGGCTCACCTCCTCGGGGTCGGCGAGCGTACTCACCAGGTTGAGTGCGGGTCGGCCTCCGCCGATCCCCTGCGGGGGCGACCCTGCACCCCCACCCACACAGCAAGCGAAGCCGGACCGTACCCCCGGCGGGGAGAAGAAGGGTGCGGGACCCCGTACCGACACGGGTTGGGCAGCCGGAACCCCGGACGAGCGCCGCGACCCCGTACCGACACGGGCGGACAGCGCGAGGCTAGCCGGTCGGGACCGGGGTGGCGCGGAGGGCGGTCCCGATCAATTCACCCGTGATCCTCGGGCCTTCGCGCGTCAGGACCGACTCCGCGTGGAACTGCGTCGACGCAAACCCCCGCCCCCGCATCGCATGCACCTCCCCCGTCCCCGGATCCCGGCTGATCTCGACCGCGCCGACCCCCGCCACCTCCACCCTCGCCTCCGCGCTGACCGCCGCGAAGGTGTTGTAGAACCCGACGCGTTCGCGCGTGCCGAAGAGGTCGATCTCGCGCTGGACCCCTTGGTTGGGGTGGTCCCGGCGGCGCAGTGGCAGGCCGAGGAGGGTGGCGAGGACCTGGTGGCTGAGGCAGACCGCGATGAACGGGAGTCGCCGGGTGAGGAGTTGGGTGATGGTCGAGCGCAGGTGGGCGATTTTGGGGTGGGTGGTCCGCCGGGGGTCGCCGGGGCCGGGGCCCATGACGATCAGGTCGTGGCCGTCGAGGGTGTAGGGCTCGTCGAAGCGGCGGTTGGTCACGTGGAGGCCGAGGGCGCGCAGCTGGTGCTCGATCATGGCGGTGAAGGTGTCCTCGGCGTCGATGACGAGGACCCGGCGCCCGGCCAGGTCCACCGGTCGTGGTTCCCGGTCGGTGCCGTCGGCGAGCCAGAAGTCGGAGATGACGGTGTTGCGCCGGGCGAGGGCGGCCCGCACGCTCGGGTGGCCGGCGAAGGTGCGGGGTCCGTGGGGTTCCAGGGCGGCGAGCAGTCCGGCGGCCTTGGCGCGGGTTTCGGCGACTTCGGACGCGGGGTCGGAGTGGCGGACGAGGGTGGCGCCGACGCCGATGGCGAGCCGTCCGGTGGTGTCGATGTCGGCGGTGCGGATCAGGATGGCCGAGTCCATGACCCGTTCTCCGGCGGCGTCGCGGCCGATGAGGGCGGCGACGCCGCTGTAGTAGCCGCGTCCGGCGGGCTCGTAGCGGCGGATGACGCGCGCGGCGCTCTCCAGGGGGCTGCCGGTGACGGTGGGGGCGAACAGGGTTTCGCGCAGGATGTCGCGGGGGTCGCGTGCGGTGCGGCCCTCGATGAGGTATTCGGTGTGGGCGAGCCGGGTCATCTCCTTGAGGTAGGGGCCGGTGATCCGGCCGCCGGTGTCGCAGATCCGGGCCATCATCTTCAGTTCCTCGTCGACGACCATGTACAGCTCGTCGGCTTCCTTGCGGTCGGCGAGGAAGTCCATGACGCCGGGCAGGGTGGGGCCGGTGGGCGGGTAGCGGTAGGTGCCGCTGATGGGGTTCATGACGGCGGTGCCGCCGGTGAGGCTGATGTGCCGTTCGGGGCTGGCGCCGACGAGGGTCCTGTCGCCGGTGTGGACGATGAACGTCCAGTAGGCGCCGGACTCGTGGTGGACGAGGCGGCGGAAGAAGGCGAGCGCGGCGCGGGGGGTGTAGTCGGTGATGTCGGCGAGGAAGGTGCGCCGGATGACGAAGTTGGCGCCCTGGCCCTGGCCGATCTCGTCGGCGATCACGCGGCGGACGATGTCGGCGTACGCGTCGTCACCGGGCTCGAAGCGGGCGCCGGCGAGTTCGGTGGGCCGGTCGGGCAGGAGGGCCAGTGCCTCGTCGAGGGCGGCGGTGGCCCGTTCGGTCACGGTCAGGGCGAGCAGGGGGGCGCCGTCGTCGGGGACGTCGAAGCCGCGTTCGGCGATCTGCCGGTACGGGACGAGGACGAGCACCTCGGGCCCCGGGCGACCGGGCGGCGGGCCGAGGGGGACGCGGTCGAGGGTCGCGGGGGTGGTGATGTCGCCGAGCAGGATGTCCAGGGTGCCGGGTCCGGCTGTCTCAGGGCGGTGCAGCAGGGCGAAGGCGGGGGGCCGGTCCGCGAGGATCCGCCGCAGGAGGTGCGCGGTGGTCCCGCCGGTCATGCGAACACCTCCTGGGCGGTGAGCAGCATCGCGCAGCGCGAGGCGGCGTACTCCAGGGCGAGCCGGTGGTGGGTGGCGGAGAAGTCGGCGACGGCGTCGGCGACCAGGAACGGCCGGATGTCGTGGGTGAACGCGTCGACGGCGGTCATGAGGACGCCCACATGGGCGTACACACCGCAGAGGACGATCTGGTCCCGGCCCTGGAAGCGCATCCGGTCCAGCAGGTCGGAGCGGAAGAAGGCGCTGTAGCGCCATTTGCTCAGGAGCCAGTCGCCGGGGGCGGGCGCCAGGGGGTCGACGATCTCGCGGTCGGCGGGGTCGACGCGCATGCCGGGCCCCCAGAAGTCCGCGAGGAGTCCGCGCTGTTCGGGGGTCATGCCGCCGGGCTGGGCGGTGTAGGCGACGGGTACGCCGAGGGCGGCGGCCCGCCGGCGCAGCAGTGCGGTGTTGCGGAGCAGGTCGGAGCCGGGTTCCCCGCCGGGTGGGAAGGGCTTGAGGAAGTAGCGCTGCATGTCGTGGACGAGCAGCACCGCGCGGTCCGGGTCGACGGTCCACGACGCGGTGTTGCGGGGCAGGTCGCCCGCGGTCGGCATCGGGTAGGGCGCGATGGTGGGAATGCCTGCCATGGGATGGGGTCTCCTGGGGCGGGGTTCGGTGAGGGGGTGGCGGGTCAGGCGCCGAGGCCGGCGCCGCCGTCGACGGTGAGGTCGTGGAGGGTGATGTGGCCGGCGCGGTCCGAGAGGAGGAAGAGGACGGCGTCGGCGACGTCGGCGGGCAGGGCCAGCTTCCGCAGCGGGATGCCGACGCGGTAGGCCTCGGGCCGGCCCTGGACGGTGCCGCGGGGGCCTGATGCGTCGTGCCACATCGAGCTGAGCATCGGGGTGTCGGTGGAGCCGGGGGCGACCACGTTGCAGCGGATGCCGTACCGGGCGACCTCCAGGCCGAGGCTCTTGGTGAACATGGTCGCGGCGGCCTTGGAGGCGGCGTAGGCGGCCATCTCGGTCCGGGGGGTGCGGGCGGCGTTGGACGCGATGGTGACGATGGCGCCGCGCCCGCGCGGGATCATCCGGTCGACCACGGCGCGGGAGACGTGGAAGACGCCGTTGACGTTGACGGCGAAGGTGGTGGTCCAGTCGTCGTCGGTGCAGTCGCGGACCTCGCCGAGCCGGAGTACTCCGGCGGCGTTGACGAGCCGGTCCACCGGTCCGAGTGTCCGTTCCACGGTGTCGACGAGGCTGTTGACCGCGGCCGGGTCGCTGACGTCCGCCGGGTAGGCGTGGGCGCGCAGGCCGTCGGCGGTCAGGCGGGCCACGGTGGCGCGCAGGCCCTCCTCGTCGCGGTCGACGGCGGCCACGGTGGTGCCGTGGGCGGCGAGGGCCTGGACCACGGCCGTGCCGATGCCGCCTGCTGCTCCGGTGACCAGCGCGATCGTGTTCGTCACTGTCCGAACCTCCCTCTGGGTGGATGGGCGAAGGCGGGCCGCGTCAGCCCCGCCAGGCGAAGGCCACGGCGATGGCCTGGCCGGGGTTGAGGCGCGGATCGCAGAAGCTGGTGTACGTGTCGCCGACGCGGTCGGTGCCGGAGGCGTCGTGGACGCATTCGGTGACGTCGTCGGGTGTGGTCTCCAGGTGCAGTCCGCCGGCGACGCCTCCCTCGGTGCGGACGGCGTGCTGGAAGCGCTGGACTTCTCGTACGACGTGCTCCACGAAGCGGGTCTTCAGTCCGCCGGGCGCGGTGACGGTGTTCCCGTGCATGGGGTCGGTGAGCCAGACGACGGGGTGTCCGGCCGCCCGTACGGCCCGGACCAGCGGGGGCAGCCGGGCGGCGACGAGGTCGGCGCCCATCCGGGCGATCAGGGTCAGCCGGCCGGGCTCGCGGCGCGGGTCGAGCCGGGCGCACAGCTCCAGTGCCTCGTCCGGGGTGGTGCCGGGGCCGATCTTGCAGGCGACCGGGTTGGCCACGGAGGCGAGCAGGGCGACGTGGGCGCCGTCGGGCTGGCGGGTGCGCTCGCCGATCCAGGGCCAGTGGGTGGAGGTCAGCAGGGGGTCGGTGTCGTCGCCGGTGGGGCGGACCAGGGGGAGTTCGTAGTCGAGGAGCAGTGCTTCGTGGCTGGTCCAGACCGGTGGGCTGAGCGGGGACCGGCGGGCCGGGTCGGGCCGGCCGAGGTGGGTCATGGCCTCGGCGGCGGCCCGGTAGCAGGTGAGCAGGCGCCGGGGGTCGGGGCGGCGCAGCTCGGGGTCGGGTTCCGGGCTGTTGACCAGGTGGCCGCGGTAGACGGGGAGTTCGAGGCCGCCGATGTGTTCGGTGGGGCGGGAGCGGGGCTTGGCGAACTGGCCCGCCATCCGGCCGACCCGGACCACGGGCCGCCGGGTGGCCATTCCGACGATGCCGGCCAGGACGTCGAGCAGGCCGGCCTTGCGGGCGATGTATCCCGCCGAGCACTCCTCGGGGTCCTCGGCGCAGTCGCCGATCTGGACCACGTGGGCCTGTCCGGCGGCGACGGCGGCGAGCTGGGCGCGCAGCCGCCGGACGTCGGCCGCTTCGACCAGGGGTGGCAGTTCGGCCAGCCGGTCCGTGATGTCGCGCAGCTGCTCGTGGCCGGCCCAGTCGGGCTGGTGGCGGGCGGGCCGGGTGCGGAGGGCGGACAGGGCGGTGACCATGGGTGTCTCCCGGGGCAAAGGTGCGCGGGCGCGTCGGCGCACGGCGGGCGAACGTCGTGGGATGTGCCGCGGGGCTGCGGGGGCAGGGGTGGTGGACGGCCGGCGGGCGCGGCGGGGCCCGTGCGGCCGTTCCCGGTCCGGCGGCGGTCCGCGGGCCGCCGGACGGCTGAGGCTCTTTCAGATCTTGTGGCGCGGCACCGGGTGCCGCCAACGCCGCCGGGCTCACTCCGTCAGGTGGCCGATACTCCATCAGGTCGCGCGGGGGCCCGGGCGGGGCGTGCGGCGCCCGGCCCCCGAGGGGGTGGCGTCAGCCGCGGGTTCCCAGGGCGAAGGGGGCGCGGGGGCCGGTCGCGGGTCCGTCATCGCCGGTCAGGGCGAGGAACGGGGCGGCTTTGACCATGGTCTCCTCGAACTCCTCCGCCGGGTCGGAGAGGGCGATGACGGCGCCGCCCACGCCGTACCGGATCCGGCCGGGGGTGATCACGGCGGTACGGATCGCGACGCTGAGGTCGGCGGCGCCGGTGAGCGAGAAGTAGCCGATGGCGCCGGAGTAGGCCCCGCGCGGGCCGTTTTCGAGCCGGTCGATGATCTCCATCGTGCGCAGTTTGGGGGCGCCGGTCATGGAGCCGGGCGGGAAGGCCGCGCGGACGCACCGCACGGTGGTGCTGTCGGCCCGCAGCCGGGCCCGTACGGTGCTGACGAGCTGGTGGGCGCGGGCGTGGGTCTCGACGCGGAAGATGTCGTCGGCCGTCACCGATCCGGTCCTGGCGCACTTTCCGAGGTCGTTGCGGACCAGGTCGACGATCATCAGGTTCTCGGCGCGGTCCTTGGGGCTGGTCCTCAGGTCGGCGGCGAGGGCGCGGTCCTCGGCCGGTGTCGTGCCGCGTGGCCGGGTGCCCTTGATGGGGCGGGATTCGGCGTGGCCGTGGCGGTCGACCCTGAGGAAGCGTTCCGGTGAGGTGCTGAGGACGGCGATCCCGTCGAAGGGGAGGAAGGCGCCGAGGGGGCTGGGGCTGGTGCGGCGCAGATAGCGGTAGTCCTGCCAGGGGTCCCGGTCGCCGTCGGCCTCGGCCATGTTGGTGAGGCAGACCTCGTAGGTCTCGCCCGCGGCGATCTCCTCCTGGCAGCTGTCGATCAGGCCCAGGTACGCGGTGCGGTCGTGGCGCAGCCGCAGTGCGCGGGGTGGTGCGGGCCGGGCGGCGGCGGGGGCGGCCCGCCGGGGCAGGGCGGCGAGGGTGCGGGCGGCTTCGTCGAGCCATTGGCGGGCGGCCCGTTCGGCCGCGCCGCCGCAGGCACCCCGGCCGCCGGCACCGTCAGCGGCGTCGTCTTCGACGAGCGTGAGCAGATGGCCGGTTCCGGTGGTGTGGTCGAGGACGAGCGCGCGGTCGCCGAAGACGAGGACGGCGTCCGGTTCGGTGGAGCGGTGCGCCGGCCGGCCGCCGCACTCGGCCTTCAGCCCGTACCCCAGGTAGCCGACCCAGCCGAGGGCGAAGTCGAAGGGCAGCTCGGGGACGCGGGTGTCGAGTGCGGCGAGGTCCCGGTCCAGCCAGTCCAGGAAGGGGCCGTGGGTGGTGACGGTGCCGGCCGCCGAGCGGACGGTCACGGTCTGGTCCCACGCGTCGGCGCGGACGACCCGGCCGAGCGGTCCCGAGGCGTCGCCCATGACGGAGCGCCGGCCGGTGCCGGAGTCGGGCCGGGCGGCGTCCAGCCAGTAGGGGTGGTCGCCCCGGCGGAAGAGCCGGTCGAAGGCGGTCTCGCCGTCCCCGTGGAAGGGGAGCGTACGGGTCAGGACGCGCAGCCGCCGCCGGGGAGCGGGCGTGGCGGGCGTACGAGGGATCTCGACGGCCGGGGCGGGGGCCGTGGCCCGTGGCGCGGGCCGGTGTCGTCCGCCGTGCCGGAGCGTCAGGGTGCGGAAGTTGTCGAGGAGCCGGTGGCCGTGTTCGCCGCCGATCGACTCGGGGTGGAACTGCACGCCCCAGAGCGGGCGCAGGCGGTGCCGCAGGGCCATGAGGACGCCGTCCGGGGTCCAGGCGGTGGCCTGGAGCGCGGCGGGCAGCCGGTCGACGGCCAGGGAGTGGTAGCGGACCGCCGCGAAGGGGGACGGCAGCCCGTCGAAGAGGTCCGTTCCGGTGTGCAGGACCGGCGAGGTCCGCCCGTGGTACGGCTCGGGCGCGCGGCCCACGCGGGCTCCGTGGAGGGCCGCGAGGCCCTGGTGGCCGAGGCACACCCCGAGGGTGGGCAGGCCACCGTGGTCCAGGACGTCGCGACAGATGCCGAAGTCGGCGGGGCGCCCGGGGTGGCCGGGGCCGGGCGAGAGGACGACGTTGTCGAAGGCGGCGAGGTGGCCGGGGTGCCAGCGCGGGTCGTTGTTGACGACGACCTCGGGCTCCCGGCCGTTGACCTCGGCCAGGTAGTGGAAGAGGTTGTAGGTGAACGAGTCGTGGTTGTCGATGAGCAGGGTGCGCACGCCGGTCCCCCGTCAGACGCCGGTGCCGGACGGCGGCTCCGCGCCACCGCAGCCACCGGAAGCCCGGGGTGTCCCGGTCACCTCGATCAGCAGGTGCTCGACGTCGTACTCGCCCTCCCGGAAGACGGCGCCGCGCACCACCCGCAGGCCCCGGCCGCACTCGCCGGCGACCCGGGACAGGGTGTCCAGGTCGCCCCGCGCGCTGAAGTGCAGCAGGACCGTGCCGCCCGGGGCGAGCACGCCGAACGCGTCCGTGAGGAAGCGGCGGTGGGTGGCGTAGCCCGGGTCGACGTATCCGCGTTCGTGCATCGTCCGGTAGCGGTATTCCGCCGGTGCGAGCACGTAGTTGGAGTGCCAGAAGACGGTGTCGAAGCGTTCCCCGGGAGGGATCGCGTCGAAGAGGTCGCCGTGGGCGCCGCGGACCCGGTCGGCGACGCCGTGTCTGCGGGCGTTCAGCACGGCGTTGCGGACGGCGGCCTCGTTGATGTCGGCGGCCACCACCCGGTCGTGGCCGGCCAGTGCTCCGGCCACCGCGATGACTCCGGTGCCGCAGCCGATCTCCAGCAGGGAGCCGGTGCGGCCGCCGGCCGCCGGGTCGTCCAGGCCGAGCAGTCGCAGGGAGAACTCGGTGGTGGGCGAGTAGACGGGGGCGAAGACCCCGGGCAGCAGGTCCCAGGTGCGGCCGCAGAGGTCGAAGGTGTCCGGCCGGTTCCGGTGCTCCAGGGCCTGTCTGCTGCGTTCCAGGGAGCGCCGATAGTCCCGTATGCCCAGCATGTCGCCCGTCCTCGGCCCTCGTCCGCCGAGCGGTCACCGCCGCTCGGGCCACCACTCTGCCGTCTTCGGCTCCATCCTCCTGAGCGGCCCCGGCCTGCGGGAAGGTGAGCAGGCACCACATCGATCACCGGTCGGCGGTGTCCCGGCCACCGTCCAGAGTATGGATCACCCTGCCGTTGACTCAGGGTCACGTGATACACACGGGACACGACATGGCATATGCACAGCGTGGAGCGACTGCTACAGGTTGGGGCGGGTGAGGACATGGCGCAGCAGGGGTCCGGGGACTGGCCGGACGCACTCACCGTACTGACACTCCTGGCGGAGGAGGCACCACCGGCACGGATCACCGCGCTGCCGGCCGAGGCACGCCGCGGCGGCGCGGGCGAGGCGGAGCTGACCGTACTGGAACAGGCCACCCGGCTCGGACTCGACGTCCACGCCCAGCGCCGCGAGCGCCAGCAGCGCGAGGCGGGGCTGTCCGCGCTCCTCGACACCGCCCGCGATCTCGTCGTCCCGCACGACCTCAACGGCATCCTCAAGGTCATCACCCGCCGTTCGCGCCTGCTCCTCGGCGCGGACATGGCGTACGTCAGCTTCCCCGGACCGGAGGACGGCGTCTTCCACATCCGCGCGTCGGACGGTCACACCTCCGCGCTCAACGTCGGCCTGCGGCTGGCCGGTGACGCCGGACTCGGCCACGCAGCGCTGGCCAGTCACGCACCCGCCTGGACGCCGGACTACCTCGGCGACAGCAGGTTCAACCACAGCGCCGCCATCGACACGGTGGTCCGGGTCGAGGGCCTGCGCGCGATCATGGCGGTGCCGCTGAGCCACGGCCCGCGCCCGTTCGGCGCGCTCTACATCGCCGACCGCAATGTCCGGCACTACACCCGCGAGGAGATCTCGACGGCCAGCTCCCTCGGCGAGCTGGCCGGTCTGGCGATCGAGCGCGCCCGGCTGCTGGACGAGGCCCGGTCCGCCATGGAGTCGCTGTACGAGGAGAAGAGCCGCGTCGCGGAGGCCCTGGGCGTCCTGCGCGAACACCGGCGGGCCCATGGCGAGCTGGTCGAACAGGCGCTGTCGGACACCGGGCTGAGCGGCCTGGTCACCGCCGCCGGCCGGTTTCTGCGCGGCGCGCTGCGGATCCACGCCGCCGACGGCACCGTCCTCGCCGCCGCCGGGCGGATCCCCGGGGACGAGCCCGCGGAGACCGGCCCGGCCGTCATGGAGGCGCACTCCGCCCGGCGCCCGGTCCGGACGCCCGACGGCCTGTGGGCGGCGCCGGTCACCGCGGGACGGGAAGTCCTCGGGACCCTGGTCCTGTGGCCCGAACAGCCGTCGGACGAGGGGACGGAGGAGCTGCTGCGGCTGGTCGCCCAGGCGGTGGCCGTGCAGCTGCTGGGGGCGGGCAACCCGAGCGCCGCGCAGGGCCGCGCCCACGACGAACTCCTGGAGGACCTGCTCGCCGGCCCCCAGCGGCCACCGCAGCAGCTCGTGGAGCGGGCCCGCCGGCTCGGCGTCGATCTGACCACGCCGCATGTGGTGGTGGTCGCCCGCCCCGAGGCCCGCGGCCACGGCCGCGCCGTCGCCCTGGTGTCGGGCATGGCCCAGCGGTCGAACGGGCTGCGGGCGGGCCACGGCGGCAACGTCGTGCTGCTGTTACCCGGTGGCGACCCCGGGGCCGCGGCCCGCGCCGTCCTCGACGAGCTGACCCCGCTGCTCGGCGAACCCGTCACCGTGGCCGGTGCCGGGCCCGTCACCGATGTCGCCTCCGTCTACCACTCCCACCAGGAGGCGCTGCGCTGCCTCGACGCGATGACCGTCCTCGGCACGGCAGGCCGCTCGGCCTCCACCCGTGAGCTGGGCTTCCTCGGCGTCCTGCTCGCCGACAACCGGGACGTCCGCGCGTTCGTGGACTCGGTCATCGGCCCGGTGCTCGACTACGACCGGCAGCGCGGCACCGAGCTGGGCCGCACCCTGGACGTGTACTTCGAGACGGGCGGCAGCCCGACCCGCGCGGCGCAGAGGCTGCACGTCCATCCGAACACCGTGGCCCGCCGCCTGGAGCGGGTCGGCGAACTGATCGGCGCCGGCTGGCAGGACCCGGGGCAGGCCCTCGAAGTACAGCTCGCGCTGCGGCTCTCGCGCATCCGCGACGTCCTGCTGGACGACGGGCCCCCGCCACCCGGCTGACCCGTGCGGCGGTGGGCCGCGCTCAGCAGGCCCGGCGCAGCGGGCGGTCGCCCGTGTTCGCCAGCGCGGCCACCGCGTGCGCGGCCGACGCGAGCGTGACATGGCGGTGCCAGCCGTTGAACGAACGGCCGGTGTAGTCGCGGATGCCGGTACGGTCCGCGATCCCCTCGAAGTCGCGCTCGACCCGGCCGGTGAGCCGGCTCAGCCGGAACAGGGTCGCCGGGGGCAGGTCCGGCGCGGTCGCCAGCCAGAGTTCCTGCGGCCAGCGCCGGCCGGGCGCACCCGCCCCGAGCAGCAGCAGTTCCCCGCCGGCACCCCGTGGCCGACCGCCCGCGCCCGGCAGCCGGGCCGACCCCGCCGGGTCGGCGACCCGTACGGCGGCGACCAGGTCCGTGCGCCGCCCGCCGCCCGTGCCATGGTCCGTCCAGGCCACCGGACGGCAGCGGCCCTGGTGCGCGCCGATGATCCGGTGCGCGGGGACCGCCTCGGCGCCGGGCCCGGCCGGACCGCCGTCGACGGGCACCAGCGGCAGGGTGCTGTTGACCCGGACCATGAACGGCACCCCGCCGGTGCGCAGCCGCCGCACCACCTTCATCCCGTCGGTCTCCCGCACGTCCGCCACCACCGGCCGGGCGGGCAGCCCCCAGGCCGAGGTCAGCTCCAGTACGGCCGCGACCGCGCAGTCGCCCAGGGAGCGGGTGTTCACGCTCGCCGGAATGGACGCCTGGCTGCGCCGCGGCACGTCGTCCAGCCAGGCCTGGGACAGATGCAGCCGCCAGTTCACCGGCATGCTGACCTCGTCGGACGCGGACCAGACCCCGATCGCCTGCTGCGCGTTGAGCACCTGGCCGAGGGAGGAGATGAATCGGCGGTCCACACCGACCGAATGCTCGCCCGCCTTCGGGATGACGGTCTGCCGCACCACCCACGCCCGCGGGGGCGCCACCGCGGTGACATACTGGGCCAGGGCGGCGCGCACCGGGTCCCAGTCCCAGGTGGAGCTGCTGATGAAGTGGTGCAGATTCTGCTCCGTGGCCTGTCCGCCGATCAACCGGGCGATGTTCCGTATCGATTTGCGGCCCTCGGCGCCGAGCAGCCCGCGCAGATACTCCACCCCCTTGCGCCGCTGGTCCGCCCTGGGCAGCGAGGCGAAGAGCACGGAGCACAGCTCGGTGAGGAGGACGTCGTGGGCATCGGAACGCGCCGGCGCGCGACCGGGCCCGTCCGCGTCCGCCGCCGGGTCCCCCGCTTCCCTCCTCCCGTCCCCTGCTTCCCTCTCCGCGTTCCTCATCCTCAGAACCACGTCGCTCATCGGGATCCCTACCCTGGAATTGGTATAGGCCAGTTCGGTCGAGTCGACGGTAGGCAGCCGGCCCCGGCCCGGCCCAGGTGTACAGAACACACGCCTGCCACGGAGACCGATGGCAGGGCCACCGAACGGGCCGCGCGAGCGGCCGGAACGACCCCCGTGGCCTACGGAAAGGGGTGTGCCGGGACCATCGGAGGGGCGCGAGGGGCACGGGTGACTCGCCGAATGCCGGTACGAGGGCCGCCCGAGGACGCCCGAGGGCCGGCGCGGAGACCGTACGGAGGGGTCGCGCCCATCGAAGAGACCGCCGAAAAGGCCGCCGAAGAGACCGCAGGCGCGACCGTCGAAGAGGTCACCGGAGGGGCCATCGGAGGGGTGTCGCGGGCCCGAGTTGACGGACAAGGCACTTCCCGGCTGCGCCCGCCACCGGCCGGGTGCGAGACTCCACCACCATGCGAGCAGCCTTCATCGAGGCCCTGGGCCCGCCCGAGAACATTCGCTACGGCGAACTGCCCTCCCCGGTGCCGGGGCCGACGGACGTCCTCGTCGACACCCTCGCCACCACGGTCAACCCGGTGGACACCTTCGTCCGCTCCGGGCTGTTCCCCACGCCGGTCCCGTTCCCCTTCGTGATCGGCCGCGACCTGGTCGGCACGGTCGCCGCCGCCGGGCCCGGAGCCCCCGGCTTCGCCGCCGGCGACCGGGTGTGGACCAACAGCCTGGGGCACGGCGGGCGCCAGGGCGCAGCCGCCGGGCGGGCGGTCGTCCCCGCCGACCGGCTCTACCACCTCCCGGCCGGGGTCCGCGCCGAGGACGCCGTCGCCGTCGTCCACCCGGCGGCGACCGCCCACCTCGGGCTGTTCGCACACGGCCGGCTGCGGGCCGGCGAGACCGTGCTGGTGGCCGGGGCCGCGGGGAACGTCGGAGCGGCGCTGGTGACCCTGGCCGTGGACGCCGGGGCCCGGGTCGTCGCCACCGCCGCCGCCCGCGACCTCGATCACTGCCGCTCCCTGGGGGCGGCCGTGGCGCTGGACTACCGGGACCCGGACCTCGCCGGGCGGCTCGCGGCGGCCTGCCCCGCGGGCGTCGACCTCCATCTCGACACCTCCGGGGCGAACGACCTGGAAGCCGCCGTGGAACTGCTGGCCCCGCGCGGCCGGATCGTCCTGCTGGCCGGCGCCCGCTCCCGGCCCGTGCTCCCCGTCGGGCCGCTCTACATGAAGGACTGCTCGATCGCCGGCTTCGTGATCTCCCATGCGACCAGCACCGAACTGGCCGGGGCGGCGACCACGGTGAACCGGCTGCTCGCGGACGGGCGGCTGCGCCCCCGCTCCGTCGAGACCCTCCCGCTGAGCGCCGCCGCCGAGGTCCACGGCCGGATGGAGCGCGGCGAACTGCACGGCAGACGGATGGTCCTGTGTCCCGCCCTCGACCCGCCCGGCACCTGACCGACGCGCTGTCAGGGCCGCCATGACCGGGGCGCGTACGCCGGGCCGCACCGCGATCCGGCGTACGCGATACGGCGTACGCGCGAGCCCCGCGCCCGCCGCGCGCCACCACGGATCGCGCGCGCGGGCCCGCCGCACGGAACCTGGACGTGTATGGTCCTGGTTATGCGTATGGGCGAGGGAGTCGAGTGGGGCCTGCACTGCTGCCTCACGCTGGCATGGCTCGGAGACGACCGGCCGGTGCCGACCGCCCGGCTGGCCACCTGGTTCGATCTGCCGCCCGCCTATCTGGCCAAGCGCCTCCAGGCGCTGGTCCGGGCCGGCGTCCTCGCGTCCACCCCCGGCGCCCGGGGCGGCTTCAGCCTGGGCCGGCCGCCGGAGCGGATCACCCTGATGGATGTGGTCACCGCCATCGAGGGCACCGACGACGCGTTCCGCTGCACGGAGATCCGGCAGCGGGGCGAGGGCGGCGGCGGGGCGCTCGCGCGGGAGTTCCAGCGGCCCTGCGGGGTCGCCACGGCGATGCGCCGGGCCGAGCTGGCCTGGCGCCGGGAGCTGGCCGGGCAGACGGTGGCCGATCTCATGGCCGCCGCGCCCCCCGGCGCCGCCGACCGCACCCGGCGCACCTACGCCCGTATGACCGGCTGATCACGCGGCCCTTCCGGAGCACGCGCGGACCCACAAGGAGAATCCGGATGTCCAATGTCTCGATTCCGGCGGGGCGGTCGACCGCCCCCGGACCGGACGCGCCGCCCCGGGGTGGTCTCTCGTCCACCCTCGTCCTCGCCTTAGGGACCTTCGCCGTCGGGACGGACGCCTTCGTCCTGGCCGGGTTCCTGCCGTCCATGGCCGACGATCTGCGGGTGTCCGAGGCGACGGCCGGCCAGTCGATCACCGTCTTCGCGGCCGCCTACGCGATCCTCTCCCCCGTCCTGGCCACCGCCCTCGCCCGGGTGCCGCGCCGCACCGTGCTGATCGTCGCGCTGCTCGTCCTCGCGGTCGCCAACCTCGGCTCGGCACTGGCACCGGACATGACCGTGATGATCGTCAGCCGGGTCCTCGCGGCCGCCGGCGCCGCGGCCTACACGCCCAACGCCGGAGCGGTGAGCGCGGCCCTCGTCCGCCCCGAACTGCGGGCCCGTGCCCTGGCGGTGGTGATCGGCGGCCTCACCGTCGCCACCGCGCTCGGCGTGCCGCTGGGCAACGCGGCCAGCGACCGGCTCGGCTGGCGCACCGCGCTCGCCCTGGTCGCGGCGGTCTGCCTGCTCACCGCAGTGGTGCTGCGGCTGACCATGCCGTGGCTGCCGGGCGGTGTCCGCGTACCGCTGCGGACCCGCCTGTCCGTCCTGCGCCGGCCGGCCGTCCTGGCCGTCCTGCCGCTCAGCGTGCTCGGGATGGGCGCCTGCTACACCGCGTACGCCTACACCGTGCCCGTGCTGGAGGCGGTCGGGGTCCCCGGGAGCGGCGTCGTGTGGATGCTCTTCCTGTACGGGCTGGGTGCCGTCATCGGCAATCTGGCCGCCGGTTACGCGACGGACCGCTGGGGCTCCACCCGGGTGCTGACCACCGGGTACGTCACCATGGCTGCCACCCTCGGGGTCCTGGCGTGGCTCGCCGCCGCCGACGCGGACATCGAGCCGCTGGTCGGTCTCCTCGCCCTGCTGTGGGGTGCCTCCAGCTGGTGCCAGACCCCGCCGCAGCAGCACCGTCTGATCGGAGTGGCGCCGCAGGAGGCCCCGCTCGTGGTGTCGCTCAACTCCTCCTCGATCTATCTGGGCATCGGTCTCGGCACCGCGCTCGGCGGCGCCGCCCTCGGTGCGGGGGCGGCCACCGTGTACGGGCTGGGCGCGGTCATCGCCGCCGTGGCGCTGGTCTTCCTGCTGGCCACCTCGCGTTCCCCGGCGGACGACGGCTGACACGCACGGCCCGGCCGCCCGTACCCCCTTTCCGTATCCGTCCCGTACCCACGACCCTTCCACGACCCTTCCACGACCCTTTCCGCGGCCCGGACGACGACTCCGTCCGGCCGCCGCCTTCTGGACGGCGGCGTCGCACCACCGCTGAACCACCCCTCAGCACGCGACGACCGACGACCGGCGCGGAGAGAGACCCTGCTGCCCCGGTTTTCCCGACGCAACACCCAGGCCGCCCGCGGCGCCGCGCACCGGAGCGGACCCGCGGGCCTGGAGGCCACCCCGCCCCGGCGGGACCACCACGTCGACGAAACCGAGAGGTTGTCACATGACCGACCGCACCGCGGACCTCACCGGACGGGCGGACGCCACCACCGTCCTCCCGGCGCTCCCCTCCCCTTCCCCCGGCCCGGATGCCCCCGACCCCTGTTCCGACACCGACACCGGGTCCGCTTCCGGGTCCGCTTCCGGGTCCGCTTCCGGTCCGGACGACCCGGGTTCCGGTACGGACCGGGGGGCCGACGCCGCCGCCGGGCTCGTGGCGCCCCGTATGACGGGCGCCCAGGCACTGATCCGGGCCCTCGAAGAGATGGGCGTGGACACCGTCTTCGGCATCCCCGGCGGCGCGGTCCTCCCCGCGTACGACCCGTTGATGGACTCCACCCGGGTGCGGCACGTCCTGGTCCGGCACGAGCAGGGCGCCGGCCACGCGGCCACCGGTTACGCGCAGGCCACCGGCAGGGTCGGCGTCTGCATGGCGACCTCGGGGCCGGGCGCCACCAACCTGGTCACCCCCATCGCCGACGCGTACATGGACTCGGTCCCGATCGTCGCGATCACCGGCCAGGTGCCGTCCGCGATGATCGGTACGGACGCCTTCCAGGAGGCCGACATCTGCGGCATCACCCTGCCGATCACCAAGCACAACTACCTCGTCACCGACCCGGACGAGATCCCCCGGGTGATCGCCGAGGCATTCCGCATCGCCTCCACCGGCCGCCCAGGACCGGTCCTGGTCGACATCACCAAGGACGCCCTCCAGGCCCGGACGGAGTACCGCCCGCCGCGCCGGCCGGAGCTGCCCGGCTACCACCCGATCGTCAAACCCCACGGCAAGCAGATCCGGCAGGCCGCCAGGCTGATCCTCCAGGCGGAACGCCCGGTGCTGTACGTCGGCGGCGGCGTCGTCAAGGCCGGTGCCACGGAGGAGTTGCGGGCCCTGGCGGAGCTGACCGGGGTGCCGGTCACCACCACCCTGATGGCGCTGGGTGCCTTCCCCGACAGCCACCCGCTGCATGTCGGCATGCCCGGCATGCACGGCTCGGTCACCGCCGTCACCGCGCTCCAGAAGGCCGACCTGATCGTCGCCCTCGGCGCCCGCTTCGACGACCGCGTCACCGGCAAGCTGGACAGCTTCGCCCCGCACGCCAAGATCGTCCACGCGGACATCGACCCCGCCGAGATCGGCAAGAACCGCGCCGCCGACGTCCCCATCGTCGGCGACGCCCGCGAAGTCATCGACGGTCTCGTCCAGGCGGTCCGGGCCGAGTACGAGGAGGGCAACCGGGCCGACTTCGGGCCCTGGCGGGAGCGGCTGGAGAGCTGGCGGGAGCGTTATCCGCTCGGCTACGACCCGGCCCCGGCGGGCAGGCTCTCGCCGCAGCAGGTCATCGAGCGGATCGGACAACTCGCCCCGGCGGACACGATCTTCACCGCGGGTGTGGGCCAGCACCAGATGTGGGCCAGTCAGTTCATCCGCTTCGAGCGCCCCGGTCACTGGCTGAACTCCGGCGGCGCCGGGACGATGGGGTACGCCGTCCCCGCCGCGATGGGCGCCAGGGCCGGCCGGCCGGACCGTACGGTGTGGGCCATCGACGGCGACGGCTGCTTCCAGATGACCAATCAGGAACTGGCCACCTGCGCCCTGAACAACATCCCGATCAAGGTCGCCATCATCAACAACGGCGCCCTCGGGATGGTCCGCCAGTGGCAGACCCTCTTCTACGACCAGCGCTACTCCCACACCACGCTGCACGGCGGGTCCACCGGCCCGCACGGCACCCGGGTCCCCGACTTCGTGCTCCTCGCGGAGGCGATGGGCTGCGCCGCGCTGCGCTGCGAGTCGCCCGATGACCTGGACGAGGTCATCGCCGAGGCCAACGCGATCGACGACCGGCCCGTCGTCGTCGACTTCATCGTGCACCAGGACGCCATGGTCTGGCCGATGGTCGCCGCCGGGACCAGCAACGACGAGATCCAGTTCGCGCGCGGGATCCGGCCGGACTTCGGTGACCAGAGCGACTGACCCCACCAAAGGGCGAGATCGGGCCAGGTCCGGAACTTGCTGGTGCGGTGACCGGTCCTGTCCGCCGAGCGCCGGTCGCGCGGACTGTTCACCCGCGCGACCGGCGCGCACGACACCTCCGTCGCGCCGGTTCACCCGGTCGCTGTGGGGATCCTCACGCGACCGGTGCCCGAAGCGGTCCGTGCGGACGGGTGTGGGGCGGGCACCGGTCCGGCGGCCGACGGGCGGCGCCCCCCGGACGTCCACCCGTTCCTCTCCTCTGGAGGTACCCGTGCGCCGTACCGCCCGGCTGGCCGCGGCACCGAACCCGGCCACCACCACCGCTCCCTCCCCCGCCCGCCACGGCTGCGGCGACCGATCGGCGTCCCGGCTGTGGACTCTCGCGGAGATCGAGACCGTCGCCCGGCGGGCGCACGCCGGCCACACCGACCGGACCGGACAGCCCTACGCGGAGCACATCGCCGCCGTGGCCGAAGGAGTGCGGGCCCGGGGTGGCACCGCCGAACAGATCGCCGCCGGCTGGCTGCACGACACCGTGGAGCACCACCGGCGCCCGCCGGAGTGGCTGCGCTCGGCCCCGCTGCCGCAGTCGGTGAAGGACATGGTGACCGCCCTCACCCGGGGCGAGGACGAGGACCTGGAGTCCTACGTGGGGCGGATCCACGAGACCCCGGGCGCGCGGCTCGTCAAGGAAGCCGATCTCGCGAGCAACACCGACCCGGAGCGGCTGGCCGCGCTGGACGCGCCGACCCGGGACCGCCTCACCGAGAAGTACACGCGGACCCGGACCCTGCTGGGACGCTCGCGGTAGAGGTGTACGCGGTGACCGGCGCGGGGCCGACCGCGCCGGTCACGGCGTGTCCCGTCGCCGGGTGCGCCCGCGCCGCAGGGCGGGCGGGACCGGGCGAACAGCGGGAGCGGGACCCCGCGCCCGGGCTCCGGGCGGCCGCCCACCGCAGCGGCGCCCCGCGCAGGCCGGTTCCGTATCGACCGGTGGCCCCGGCCCGTCGAGCGCCGGCCCGCCCCACGTTCCCGTACGGGCGGCCTCGCGCGCCCCCGGCCCCCAACCACACCGTGATCCCCGGGCGGCGGCCCGCGCCGATGGCGCCCTCCCCGTGGCCGCCGCCCGCGGCCTGCCCGCCCCATTGCCGTCCGGAGCTGCGGTGATACCCAGGAATTCGATGGCAGCGGGGCCGACGGCGCGGGTAGGGTCCGAGCTGCCGGAGAGCCGCACCGGCGGTCACCGCGGCCCGAGGGCGATGTCCCCGTCCGGCCGGCACACCACCATGAATCCGTCCCGCTGAAGCGGGGCCGCCCACGCCGTCAGGGTGCGTGAGGCGACCGCTCGGGCCGATGCCGCCCCGGGAATCCCCCGCGCGCCCCGCCCCTGCGCCCGAGCCGCACCGTCGCGCCGGGCCGGGCCGATTCCGCCGTACCCCCACACACCCGTTCCAACAAACCCGTGCCGACACACCTGTACCAACACATACCCGTACGGCCGACACCCGTACGCACACCACGAATCCGGGGAGGATACGTGTCCGCGATGATCAGCGTCGACGGCCTGGTGAAGGAGTTCAGGAAGGTGAGGCCGCACGAAGGACGGCTGGGCGCGGTCCGTACGCTCTTCACCCGCCACCACGACGTGACCCGGGCGGTCGACGGTGTCTCCTTCTCCGTCGGCGAGGGCGAACTCGTCGGCTATCTGGGGCCGAACGGCGCCGGCAAGAGCACGACCATCAAGATGATGACCGGGATCGTGATGCCGACGCGGGGCAGTGTCCGGATATCCGGCCTCGACCCCTGGCGGGACCGTTCACGCAACGCCGCCCGAATGGGTGTCGTCTTCGGCCAGCGCACCCAGCTGTGGTGGGACCTGCCGCTGCGGGAGTCGTTCCGGCTGGTCGGGGCCATCTACGGGGTGTCGCCCGCGGACTACCGCGAGAGCCTGGCGCGCTTTGTCGACCTGCTGGACCTGGGGGAGTTCCTCGACCGTCCGGTGCGCCAGCTCAGCCTGGGGCAGCGGATGCGCGGCGATCTCGCCGCCGCCATGCTGCACCGGCCCCGGGTGGTCTATCTGGACGAGCCGACGATCGGCCTGGACGTGGTGGCGAAGGACCGGATGCGGGCCTTCGTCGAGGAGACGGCGCGGGCCGGTGCCACGACGATCGTCCTGACCACGCACGATCTCGCCGACGTGGAACGGCTCTGCCCCCGGGTCATCCTGATCGACCACGGCCGGGTCCTGTACGACGGGGATGTCCGGGGCCTCAAGGCGGCCTACGCCACCCACCGGGAACTCGTCGTCCACCTCGCCCCCGACGAGAGAACCGGCCGGGCGCCCGCAATCAGCCCCGGGGACGTCCTCGGGGCGGAGATCGTCTCCCAGGAACAGGGGCTGGTCCGGATCCGGTTCGAGGCGTCCCGGATCGCCGTCCAGCACCTCATCGACTCGGTCAACCGGAACTACCCGGTGCGCGACCTGTCCATCGTGGAACCCGATCTGGAGGGCGTGGTGCGCCGGATCTACAGCGAGGGGCTCACCCCGTGACCGCGACCGCCCCCGGCCTGCGGCGGATCGCCGCCGCCCGGATGAGGACGGCACTGACGTACCGCCAGAACGTGCTGCTGCTCCAGGTGATCGTCATCCTGAACATCTTCATCCTCTCCCGCCTGTGGACGACCCTCTTCGAGGGCCGGCAGACGGTCGACGGGATGACGCTGCACGCCTTCCTCCTCTACCTCACCGTCGTCAATCTCCAGAGCTGGATCTTCACCGACTTCACGGTCAGCCAGTACGTCTACGAGCGGGTCCGCACCGGCGAGGTCGTCTTCGACCTGATGCGGCCGATCGGATTCATCCCCCAGCTGCTGGCGCACATGGCCGGATCGCATCTGTTCATGGCCCTGTCGGTCGTGGTCGCGCTGCCGGTCGTCATGGTGGTGGGCACGCTGGCCGCCCCCGCGTCGACGGCCGCGCTCGCCCTGTATCTGCCGGCGCTCCTGTGCGGATACGTCATCTCGGTGCTGATGGCCGTCCTGCTGTCGATGGTGGCCTTCTGGACGGTGGAGACCAGCGGATTCACCGTGCTCTACCGGCTGATCAACCAGTTCTTCGCGGGCACGATGCTCCCCGTCTCCCTCTTCCCCGAGCCGCTGCGGATCCTCGCCGCGCTGCTGCCCTTCCAGAGCACGGGATACGTTCCCGCCGCCATCTACGTGGGGCGGATCGAGGGCGGTGAGGCGCTGCGGGCGCTGGCGTTCCAGGGCGTCTGGATCCTCGTACTCACGCTGGCCGCCGCGGCGGTCTGGCACCGCGGCCGGCGGCGGATCGCCGTCCAGGGAGGGTGAGATGAACCGATCGTTCAAGGAGACGCTGTCGCTCTACTGGACGCTCCAGAAGGCGGCGTTCCGCGCGGAGACCGGCTACCGGTTCAACTTCGTGCTGCTGGTCTGCATGGGCATCGTCTACCAGGGCAGCGGAATCGCCTTCATCTGGGTGGTCCTGAGCCGGTTCGACTCGATCGGCTCCTGGACCTTCTCGGACGTGGCGTTCCTCTACGCGCTGCGGCTGCTGGCGCACGCCGTGTGGATCGTCCCGTTCAACCAGCTGACGTCCCTGGACACGACGGTCCGCGAGGGGCGCTTCGACATCTATCTGCTGCGGCCGCTGAACCCGCTGATCCAGGTCATCACCGGGCGGGTGCGGATGAACATCCTCGGCGACGTCATCACCGGCGTCACCCTGTTCTGTTTCGCGCTGTCGGCGGCGGACGTCGACTGGACCGTGACGAAGGCGCTCTATCTCGTCCTCGCGGTGCTCGGCGGAGCGGCGGCGGAGGGCGCGGTGGTCCTGCTGGTGTCGGCGCTCTCGTTCCGTTTCCTCCAGACCTGGTCGGCGCACATGCTGACGGACAATGTGTTCCTCCTCTTCGGCTCCTATCCGCTGCACATCTTCGGTACGGCGACGGCGTGGCTGCTCACCTGGACAGTGCCGGTGGCGTTCGTGGCGTACGTGCCCGCGAGCGTGCTCCTGGACCGGACCGGCGATCTGCCCGTGCCCGCCGTCCTGGCGTGGGCGGCGCCGGCGATCGGCTTCCTCTGGCTGTACGCGGCGTACCGGATCTGGGGCCGGCAGATGCGCCACTACCAGAGCACCGGGAGCTGAGGCCGGTCCGGTGGGTTCGCCGCACCCGGTTCGCTGCCCCCGCGGTGGGCGGAGTTGCCGTTTCCGGGCCACCGGGCCCCCGGGATCGGGCATTCTGGGGCCGTTGACGCGCGGCCCTGAAGCGTCCGCGATGGAGACGGGCGCCGCCGGGCCCGCCCGAGACCGACCAACGATACGGTGGAACAATGGGCTGGAAGTCCGATGCGTTCGGTTCGTCCCACGAAGGCAGGGCGGGAGCGGTCCTGGCCGACGGCAGCGAGCCGAAGCCGGTGTACTTCGACTCGGTGAGCGGCGGCTCCGGCCATACGAGCAGCGACTGGTGGGTGTACGACGGCACGCTGGGAGCGCCGTTGGCGCCGTTCGTCAGGGGCGCGTGCTCGTGCGGCTGGCGTGGTGTGCCGCGCCATCCGGTCAACTGGGCCGAGGTGGAGGAGGACGGCCCGTACGGGTTCGACACCTCGGGTCCGCAGGACGACTGGTGGCTGCACATCGACGAGGTCGAGGCCCGTTCGGTGCCGCTGCCGACCGGGCTGGCGGATCTGCTGGAGCAGCTGGGCGAGCAGTTGCACACCCTGGCGGGTGACGCGCCGCTGGCCGCGCTGCGGGCGGCGGCGACACTGGAGCGCACGCTCCGGGAGACCGGTCGCACCGCCGCGCTCCTCGTGGAGGCCGACGCGAACAGCGGCGAGGTCTCGTGGGAGTCGATCGGGACGGCTCTCGGGCTCACCCGGGAGGACGCCCGCTCGCGCGTGTGGCACTACACCTCGGCCCGCCCGTGACTCGATAGTTCCCCCTGGCCCCGCCTGTCCCGCCCCGCCCCGCCCCCACGTCATGGGGGCGGGGCGGCTGCCGTTCGGGGGCGCGCCGCCCCGCTGGGAGCGATCTTGGAAGAGGGGGAGCGACAAGCCGAAAACCATACCAGTGGCACGTGCCCGCCCCGGCTCGAACCGGACGGATGGGGGCAGCACTCCCTGCACTCACGAACCTTCCGGATCGGGACGTTGGCCGAAGTCGGTTTGTCCATATGGCGCCAGCACCGGATTCGGGGCGCGCCGTACCTCAGCGCACGTGCGCTGTCACTGGCCGGAATCGCGCCCGCTCGCACGGCGCCCGATTGACCCGTGATCATGCGCCGGTTTGACTTGCCCACCAGCCGCGCCCCCCACGTCGCTCGATCTGTTGGGACCGGCCCTGCCCCCACCACCCACGGGGGCCCGGCCGGAGCAGGATTTCCGCACGTCAGCACAGCGTCCACGGAATCAGCGAGAAGCGGAGACATCACACATGACACCTCCCGGCGCAGGCCAGGGAACGCCCCTCCTCGTCATCCGGACCCTGGGGCACGCCAACCGATTCGCCACCTGGGACAGTGAGTTCCGCTACGACGGGCGGATCAGGGTCCCCATGGGTGTGAAGATCAAGGAAGTCAGGTACTCCTACACCGGCAACGGGATCACGGATGTGTCCGCCATCGAGCTCAAGCGCGGGCAGGGCGGGATGAACCAGGAGTACGAGGTCATCGATCTGACCTTCCTCGACGACGCGGATCTGATCACCTTCACCCTGCGCGGCGACCTGAACGTCGACGCCGACCCCCGGCCCGCCTACGGCCGCAAGTACTGGATCAAGGTCGAGGCCATCCTGGACAACGGGGAGGTCCGCACCGCGAACGCCGAGATCGAGGTGCTCGACGGGGCCTGGCAGAAGAGCGACCCCGAGGTCACCGGGCGGCCCTTCGTCCGGCTCCCCTGGGACAACGCCTGGGCCGTGGCCGGCGGCAACAGCCAGGCCGGCTTCGGGTACGTGGCCGACAACGGCCGCATTCCCGGTGACAAGTTCATCATCGACCTGGTCAATCTGCGCCAGGGCACGGCGGGCGTCCCCAGCAACAACAGCGACCACGTCTTCTTCCAGCTGGTGCACGAGGACGGCACTCCGTCCCGCTACACCCCGACGCCGCAGCTGCACAAGGCGACGGGGCACAGCGGTGCCGGCATCGAGAACAAGACGCTGCTGCCCGCCATCGATCTGCGGCAGCTCGGCGACAAGCCGGGCTACTACCGTCTCCTCGTCTGGCCGCAGTCCACCGACCCGGACGGCTCCCCCAGCAAGCTGCGCTGGGACCAGGACAAGCCGGAGGACGCCTTCCAGATCGGCAGCGTCTACTACCGCTACACGGCGCCCCGGAGCGCCGACCCCGGGCTGCGGGCCACCGTGAAGACGACGACGCTCACCGCCACCGCGGGTCAGGAGCGCTGGCTGTACCCGCCGTTCGTCGTCCGCAACACCGGTCAGCAGACCATCGGCAGCGTCAAGGCCGTCTTCACGGCCCCGGAAGGGCTGCGCTTCCTGGAGGACCGCGTGGCGTTCACCCGGTGGGGCGACGAGACCCAGGAGATCGTCGCCCTGGGTGTGCTGTCGGCGGACCGCCGCACCCTGACCTGCCCCGCCGTGCCCCTCAACCTCGAACCCAGCGGGCCCGGCAGGGACGCCTGGGTCTCGCTGTACCCGGCGGTGGCCGTCGAGGGCACGGCCACGGGCCGGCTCCAGGTGGGCATCCAGCTGGGCGATCCGGTCTTCGCCACCGGCGAGGACACCATCGCCGTCGAGCCGAGGGCCTGACCTCCGGCACGGCGAGGGGTGGGGGTGCCGCGCGTACGGCCGTGGCACCCCCGTACGCCCGACACGTACGACCGCGACACGTACGACCACGACGCGTACAGCCGACGCGTACGACCGACACGTACGACCACGACGCGTACAGCCGACGGGTACAGCCGATGCGTACGGGACGAAGCGCCAACAGCGAACAGCCCAGGAGCCCTTGTATGGACATGCCGGCCTTCCAGGCCAGGGTGCGGCGCGCGCGGTCCCGTGCGGCCGGCCCGGCGGCGCACATCGTGGCGCTGATACCCGCCCACAACGAGGCGGAGCGCATCGCCGCGGCCGTCGCGGCGCTGCACCGCCAGGAGCGGCCGCCGCACCGGATCGTCGTCGTGGCCGACAACTGCTCCGACGACACCGGGGCGGTCGCCGAGGCCAACGGCGCGACCGTCCTCGCGTCCCGCGACAACCCGCACAAGAAGGCCGGAGCCCTCAACCAGGCCCTGGACCGGCTGCTCCCCGGGCTCGACGGCACGGACCTGGTCCTCGTCCAGGACGCCGACACCGTGCTGTCCCCCTCCTTCCTGGCCAGCGCCATCGAGGCCATGGACCGCACCGTGGGCGCCGTCGGCGGCATCTTCTACGGAGAGCGCGGCGGCGGTCTGCTCGGTGCCCTCCAGCGCATCGAGTTCCACCGCTACGCACGGGAGATCGCCCGGCGCGGCTACCGCGCCGACGTCCTCACCGGCACCGCCACCCTGTTCCGGGTCTCGACCCTGCGCGAGGTCAAGGAGGCCCGCGGGAGCGGCCGGATCGGCGGCGGGTCCTCCTACTACTCGCTGGCCTCCCTCACCGAGGACGACGAGATCACCAAGGCGGTGCGGACCCTCGGCTACCGCACCGTCTCACCGCCCGGCTGCGCGGTCGTCACCGAGGTCATGACGAGCCTGCCCAAACTCTGGCACCAGCGGCTGCGCTGGCAGCGCGGCGCGCTGGAGAACCTGCGCGACTACGGCTGGACCAGGGTGACGGCGCCCTACATCGTCCGTCAGGGCCTGATGGGGCTCTCCGTGCTCTGCCTCGCCCTGTATCTGGTGTTCACGGTGTGGATGTTCAGCCGGGGCCGCCCCGAGTTCACCCCGTTCTGGCTCGCGGTCGGCCTCGTGTTCGTCGTGGAGAAGGTGGTCACCGCGCGCGGCGCGGGCTGGAGGTCCCAGCTCCTGGCGGGGACCCTCGGCGTCGAACTCGCCTACGACATGTTCCAGCACGCCGTCTACCTCCGGTCCCTCTGGGACATGCTCGGGCGCCGGGAGGAGCAGTGGCGGGCCACCTGAGCCGCCGCCGTCCCTGTCGGCCCCACCGCCTGCCGGCACCCGGTCAGCAACCGGAACCCGGTGAACAAAGGGGGAACGTGTACGCAGGAGTACCGCCGCTCGGCGCGCTGGGCGCGGGCGGGGCGTCCGCACTGTCGGTCAGGTCGTCGGGGCCGGGGGCGCGGTCGGGCTTCCAGACACTGGCCACGGTGGTCGCGGCGACCACTCTGATCATGGCAGGGGCGTCCGTGTACAAGCTCCTGCCCCGGCGGCGCGCCGGCTACGTGCCGAGCGGAGTCCCCGTACCGGCCCGCCGGAACCACGCCGGCCGCCGGGACCACCCCGCGCCCCACCCGGAGCGGCGGTGGGTGGCGGTGCCGTGACACGGGTCGGGGGCGGCGCCCGCCCATGGCCCCGCACCCGTGCGCATCCTCTTCAACCTCACGAAACGGAAGGTGTCATGACCGATGATGTGAGCACGCCGGAGCAGCCGGGCGAAGAGCCCGGGGCCGGTGCGGAGCAGCCGCTGGAGATCATCGAGGCCGGGGCGGAGCAACCCACCGACGTGCCAGGGGCCGAGGAAGGCGCCGGGGGCGAGGAAGGGGTGATCCAGACCCGGGGGATATGGATTCCGCTTCCGTGGATTCCGGTTCCCACGCCCGCCCCGCCGCCGCCGACGCCGGCCCCGACGCCCGCTCCGACCCCGCCGCCGACGCCTCGGCCGACCCCGGCTCCCACACCGGCCCCCACCCCCGCTCCGACGCCGGCTCCGACCCCTCCGCCGCCACCGCCGCTGACGGCGTCCGTCGCGGAGCGGCCCCCCACCCCGGCGAAGAACCCGGGCGACGCGTGGGTGTACGCGTCGGTGCTGATCCGGAACACCGGTGCGCACCCGATCGGCTCGGTGCCGGTGACGGTGACGGCCCCGGCGGGCACCCGGTTCTCCAGCGCCACCCTCGCCATGTACCGGTTCGACAGCGGGGCGGAGACCCAGCACACGGGCACGCTCTCCCCGGACGGTCGGCAGCTCACCCTGCCCGCCGTCCCGGTCGTTCTCGCACCCGACCCGGCCCAGTGGATCGTCCTCGTGGCCGAACTGAAGGTCGACCCCGGCGCCGCCCCCGGCGATGTGTCCGTCACGTTCTCCCTCGGTTCACCCGCCTTCGCCACCGGCCCCACGCGGATCACCGTCCTCGGGCTGCGTGCCTCGGTGCAGGAACGCACTCCCTTCCACGAGGCTCCCGCGGGCGCTCCCTGGGCGCTGTACCCGTCGGTGCTGATCCGGAACGCCGGTACGCACCGGATCGGCTCCGAGCCGGTGACGGTGACGGCTCCGGC
Organism: Streptomyces yaizuensis; assembly: GCF_034961445.1. NCBI lineage: Bacteria > Bacillati > Actinomycetota > Actinomycetes > Kitasatosporales > Streptomycetaceae > Streptomyces > Streptomyces yaizuensis. Next base: position 5,397 of record NZ_BSBI01000001.1, on the reverse strand, counting down.
GGGCACCCGGTTCGCGAGCCCCACCCTCACGATGTACCGCTCCGACAGCGCCGGGGAGACCCGGCACACCGGCACCCTCTCCCCCGACCGCCTCCAGCTCCTGCTGCCCGCCGTCCCCGTCGACCTCCCGCCCGACCCGGCGCAGTGGATCGTCCTCGTCGCCGAACTCCAGATCGACGCGGGCACCGCCCCCGGGGAGGCCCCCGTCGCCTTCGTCCTCGGCACGCACGCCTTCGCCACCGGAGCCACGCGCATCAGGGTCCTCCCGAGTCCCTGAGACCCCGACCGGCCGGTGTGCCGATGTGCTCCCGCCGTCGGCACACCGGTCGACCTCCCTGCCTGGAGACCACCCGTTGCCCCCCGAAGACGAGACCGAGCCGGAACCCGTCCTGCTGGCCTACCGGTTGCCCGACACCCCCGACCTGCCCATCGTTCCCGCGCCCGCCCGGCGGGACTGGTGGGACGGCACGACCCTGCACTACGCCTATCGGTGCCTGCCGCTGCTCATGGCCAACCAGAACGGCTGGTGGGTCCTCAACGACCGGGCGTTCACCGTGCGCTGGAACGGCGGCACGGCGACCTCCGACCTGTGTGTCCGGTACGCGGACGGGGGCACCGGCGCCCGCCCGGCCATGAGCCACTTCGGCCACGGCATCCTCACCTTCCAGGTCCCCTACCTCTTCCGGACGCCACCGGGCTGGAACCTCGTCGTCCGTGGCCCTGCCAATCTCCCCAAGGACGGGGCGCACCCGCTGGAAGGGCTCGTGGAGACCGACTGGGCGGTGGCCACCTTCACCATGAACTGGAAGATCACCAGACCCGGTGCGGAGATCGGCTTCGAGGCGGGGGAGCCCTTCCTGATGCTGCTCCCCCAGCGGCGCGGGGAGCTGGAACGGTTCCGCGCCGCCGAGGTCCCGATCTCCCGGATGCCGGACGCCGACGACCACCGCGCCTGGCACGACAGCCGGATGGGGTTCGCGCACGAGATCCTGGCCGCCGATGCGGCCGTGGCGGCGGACATGTGGCAACGGCACTACATGCGCGGCACCCACCCGGCCGCCGACCAGCCCTTCCCCGGCCATCAGCGGCGGCTGCGGCTGCGCGATTTCTCGCCCGCGCCCACGGACTCTCCCACGGACCGCCCCGCGGATTCCCCCACGCATTCCCCCGCGGACTCCCCCTCGGCTGTCCCGAGCGCGGAGGAAGGGGCCGCCCGGTGAGCCGGATCACCGTCGGCATGGCGACGTACGACGACTACGACGGCGTGTACTTCACCCTCCAGGCGCTGCGGCTCTTCCACGGCCCCGAGCTGGCCGACGCCGAGTTCGTCGTGGTGGACAACCACCCCTGGGGACCGGCCGCGCCGTCGCTCCGTGCCCTCGGCGACCTCGTACCGGGATACCGGTACGTGCCCTTCGGGCAGTACGCGAGCACCGCCGTCCGGGACCTCGTCTTCCGGGTGGCCCGGTCGCCCGTCACCCTGTGCCTGGATTCCCACGTACTCCTCGCCCCGGGCGCGGTCCGTGCCGTGCTGGAGTTCTTCGAGACCCGGCCGGGCTCCCCCGATCTGCTCCAGGGCCCCATGCTCGGGGACGCCCTCGCCGACGAGCGGCAGCCTCCGTCGACCCATATGGCTCCGGAGTGGAACGACGGCATGCTGGGCGCCTGGCGTGCCGACCCCCGGGGCGCGGACCCCGGGGGCGCACCCTTCGAGGTGGGCCTTCAGGGCCTGGGGCTGTTCGCCTGCCGTACCGACGCCTGGCCCGGGCTGAATCCGCGCCTGCGCGCCCACGGCGGGGAGGAGGGCTATCTGCACGAGAAGTTCCGCCGCGCCGGCGGCCGGGTGCTGTGCCACCCGGGCGTCCGCTGGCTGCACCGTTTCACCCGGCCGCAGGGACCGTCCTTCCCGATCGGGATGCTGGAACGGGTCCGCAACTACGCCATCGGCCACCGGGAACTCGGCCTCCCCACGGACGGTCTTGAGCATCATCTGCTCGGCCTCGTCGGCGAGGCGCGGGGCCGGGACGTGCTCGCCCGCGCCCAGCGGCAGCTGGACAGCCCGCTGGCCTACTTCGACGCCGTCCTCTGCCTGGTGGACGACGGCTCGGAGGCGACCGCCGGACAGGCGCTGCGCGCACTCGACGCACTGGACATCGGCTGGCTGGCCGAATGGCTGACACCCCCGGCCGGCGACGCTCCCCTCACCACCGGGGACCGTACGGCAGTGCTCCGGCAGATCGCCGGGGACGCCGCCACCCGGGGGCTCGACCGGGTCCTCGTCATCGACGCCGACACGGTCTTCGCCCCCGGCGACGCGCGGTGGCTCGCCGGAGCCGTCGACTCCCTGAGGACCCGCCGCTGGGGCCTGTGCCCCCTGTCCGCTCCGGGTACGGCGGGCACGGCCCTGGCCGTGCACCGCAGGGCCTTCGACGGCGTCCGGCGCGGCGACCCCACCGCACTGGCCGACGCCGGACCCTGGCTGCGCCGCACCGCTGAGGGCGGGGCGCACCGCTGGGAGTGACCGATGCGCTCCGGCCACCCCCGTGGAACGGTCGCGGAGGCAGGGGACGTGCCTACTGCCAGTTCCACTTCCACTGGTACTTGGCGGGGTCGTCGACGGTGCCGGGGGCGGCCAGGCCGACCGTGCCGGTGGCCCAGCCCACGAGTGCCCTGCCGGGGAAGCCCCGGGAGACGACACCGACCGTGGTGCCCGGGATGCGTTCCCACAGCTGGCCCGGGTCGGTGGTGTTGCACACCGAGAGGTAGAGCCGGGTGCCGTTGGTGTCGAGGCAGGAGTCGCTCTGGTAGCCGTTGCGCAGCCAGCCGTCCTTGCTCAGATGCCACGAGTTGTCGTTCGTGGGCCGGCAGGCCACCTGGGAGACGGGCTTGGGCCCGGCGATCGCGGTGTTGATGCCGAGACAGGCCCGGGTGTACGCGTTCTGCAGGACGACCCAGGCACCGGGTCCGGTGGCATGGGCCGGCTGGGGCACGAGGCCGACCCCCAGGCAGGCGGCGGCGGTCAGCAGAGCGGTATGGATGCGGTGATTCATGGTGTCAGCAGAACTTTCCGGGTCGGAAACCGTGGATCTCGTCGTGGCTCCGGGACGGCCGCGGCTCAGCGGCGGACGGCCCTCCCGGAACGGGTCCCACTCTGCGTGCCGTCTTCGCCTTCGCCCCAGCTGATGGGGAGAATGTCGAACGCCGGAACGTTCGGAACGGGGCCGACCTGGGGGAATACGCCCCTCCCCGAACGCGCGACCGGAACGGCGAACGGCAGGACGAACGGCAGGGCGACGGAAAATGGGGGCACCCGGGGTGGGGATGGACAGTGACGGCGTCGCGGTTCTTCTGCGGGAGTTGAAGGAACGTTCCGGCCTGAGCTACGGGAGGCTCGCCCGGCGGCTGCACATGAGCCCGTCGACCGTGCACCGCTACTGCAACAGCGACGCCGTGCCGGCGGACTTCGCCCCCGTGGAGAGGATCGCGCGGCTGTGCGGGGCGGACCGCGAGGAACTGTCGCGGCTGCACCGGAGCTGGATCGTGGCGGACGAGACCCGCCGCCGCGCCAAGGGCGCCCGCCCGGAGGACGCCACGGGCACCGGGACGGACGGACCCGAAGCGGCGGAACCCGCCGTACCGCCGCCCGGACCGGGTCCCGAACGGCCACCGGTGCGCACGGACACCGAGGAGCCACGGCAGCCGGAGGCCACCCTCAGGGAGCCCGGCCCTCCGGTCACGCGCCGTCGGCGGCGACGGGTCTGGGCCCTGGCCACCACGACTGTAGTGGTGGTCCTCGCCGCGTTGGGTGCCGCCCTGGTCTGGCCCCTGACATCGAAGGCTTCCCGCCCCGACAGCCCGGTCGGCACGGGCGGAAGCAGCCCCTCGCCCGTCGGCGCCCGGCCGGCCGTCGAACCCGCCGGGCGTGGGCAGTCGCCCCGGGTGCCGCTGACGGCGGATGTCGACCCGTATGTCTGGAAGGACCCGTGCAGCCAGGTCTACGTGGTGGACCAGCCCCCGGAGCAGGTGCCTCCGCCGCCTTCCGGACAGGACGCACGGGGCTGGGTGACCGCCCTGTCCGGGGTTCCGGGAGGGGCGATGGTGATCGACGTGACGCTCCAGGGGCTCGGTGACGAGGTCGTCGTCCTCAAGGCCCTGCATGTCCGTGTGGTCGCCACCGGCGAGCCGCTGCCCGGCAACGCCTATGTGATGGGCGTCGGCTGCGGCGGCGAGGCACGCCTTCGCAGCCTGGACATCAACCTGGACACCGCACGCCCCCGCCCCGTCCCCGTCGCCGGACACCGGGGCGACCGGACACTGCCCGCGACCGACTTCCCCTACCAGGTGTCCGCCCGCGACCCGCAGACCCTGAGGATCACCGCACATACCCGTGCCCGCGGCGTCCGTTGGTACCTGGAACTCGACTGGACCAGCGGCGGACACAGCGGCACCCTCCGCCTGGACAACAAGGGACAGCCCTTCACCACCAGTGGCACCACAGGGCTGCCTGCCTACCAGTTCCCTCTGGGGGCCGACGCCTGGGAACCCTTCCAGGGCGGGTGACCCTCCTGCCGGAATCTGCTTCCGCCCGGTGATCAATAGCTCAGGCAACCCTTCTGACCTGCGACGCACCCGACGTACTGTGTTCACTGGTCGATCAAGGGTGGTTCACCGCGGGGGTGTTGGTGGTGGCGGGGCGTCATGAGGTGCCGGTGGATCCGCAGGCGGGTCCGGTGGAGGAGTTCGCGTTCGGGTTGCGGAAGCTGCGGGTGGAGGCCGGGCAGCCGACGTACCGGGTGCTCGCTTCCCGGGCGGGTTTCTCGGTGAGTGCGCTGTCGCAGGCGGCCGGGGGGCGGGAGCTGCCGAGTCTGCGGGTGGCGCTGGCGTATGTGCGGGCGTGTGGGGGTGAGGTGGGTGAGTGGGAGGCCCGGTGGCGTCGGGCCGCGGCGGCCGTCCGGGACACCACCACCGCTGGCGCTGGTGTGGAGGTGGTGCCGTACCGGGGTCTGGCCCGGTACGAGAGCGGGGACAGTGCTCTGTTCTTCGGGCGGGAGCGGGTGACGGCGGATGTGCTGGCCCTGGTGGGGCGGCGCAGGTTCGCGGCGGTGTTCGGGCCGTCGGGGAGCGGGAAGTCCTCGCTGCTGCGGGCGGCCGTGATCCCCGCCCTGCGCCGGCCCGGCACACCGGACGGCCCGGGCGGCCCGGGGCTGGGGCTGGGGGCGATCCGAATCCTCACCCCCGGCAGCCACCCCGCCCGCACCCACACCCACCTCCTCACCCCCACCGCAGAGAGCGGGGAGGTGCTGGTGGTGGTGGACCAGTTCGAGGAGGTGTTCACCCTCTGCCGCGACCCCGACCAGCGCGAGGGGTTCCTGCGCCTGCTCCTGGCCGCCCGTAACG